>NZ_JANQBA010000020.1 GCF_025490915.1 Lacticaseibacillus parakribbianus
ATCAACCGCATTTTCTTGGAACGCGTCTGGTTCAAACCAAATGGCACTAATAAAAGAGCACCCAGACCAATTAAGGTCCAGGCACTCTCATAAATCTGTATCAACTCCACTTGACGAAGAGCCTTATTAATCCCGAATACAATAAAAATGCTCGCTCCCACTAGTTTGTGCGGGGCGAGCATTTTTGTTGTATTCCGGTTGCGTCGCGCCAGTTCTGGGCCTGGTCTGCCGCTAGTCTTGCGGTGCCTGCTGCTGGTCGCGCAGCACCGTCAGGTTGTCGTAGTAGCCGGCCTTGACCAGCTGCAGGTACGGGTCGATCAACAGGTCGAAGAGGTGAAAGGTCACGGTCTCCAGAATCTGCCAGCCGATCAGCGTGAGCTCCAGCACGAAGTAGTCGAACTTGTGGCCCCGCATCAGCAGCCAGGAGTCGCCCAGCGCGGCCAGGAAGCTATAGTGGTCGTTTTTCTCACGCCCGTCGTACAGGGTGAAGAAGGCCATGCGCAGCCCGTAAGCCAGCACGAGGCCGGGAATCACCAGCAGCGAGAGCCCAAGGCCGATCACCAGCAACGCCGTGATCCACACCGCCAAAACGCCGAAGAAGTAACGGCTGTTGAAGGTGCGAAACACCGCGCGGCCGGCGGCGAAGCCTTTTTGGCCGCGGGTCACGTCAAGCGCCGTGAAGGCCAGGGCCTGGGTGAACCACAGGGACACCAGCCCCTCAAAGAGGTTCTCGGCCACCGTGTTGCCGGAGTTGGCCGCGTAGTAATCCGCGAAATTCTGCGGGTTGTAGGCGATGTTGGCCACGCCGAACTTCGTCACGCTTTCAAACAGGGTCCAGTAGGCCAAAATGGCGAACACCACCGTGATCAGCCACGGAATCAGGTTAGCCACGGCCAGGTCGCGAAACACCGTGCCGTCGTGAAGTTGCCGATGCGCCCGGCGCTTAATCTCGCGCCGCGAAAGAATTGTCACTGCCATTGTCTCTCCTTTAATCCTGTTGCTGCGCCGGCGCCTGGCCCTTGGCCGCGCGAAGCGTCTGGTTGATGCGGTGCAGCACCGTCAGCTGCTGGGGCAACGACCCGACCAGCCCATAAGTCCGGGTCGCCGAATCCGCGCGAATCACGTGGTGGTAGCCGGGCTTCCCGCGGTAGAAAAAGCGGTCGGTTTGCACGGCGTATTCGACGCAAAACAGCTCGTCTTCCATTAACGCGAGCGACTCGTCGAACCTCAGGTGAGCCGCCTCGATCACGCTGCGCCGAAAAATTTTGTTCCACAGGTAGCCGCGAACCTGCCCGGCCGGCGCCAGCATGCCGTTGATGAACTGTTTGCGCGTCAGCGGCCGGTCCTGCAGGTGCCGCGGCGCAAGCTGGCTCTTTTTGCCGTCGTCGAGGTAAAACGGGCTGGTCACCAGGTCGTAGGGCCCGGCCTCAAGCGCGGCCACCAGCGCGGCCACCGCATGCGGCGCCAGCCAGTCGTCGCCATCGGCAAAGCCGACGTAGGTGCCGGTCGCCACGGCCAAGGCAGCGTTGCGAGCCGCCGACACGCCGCCGTTGACCGGCTGGTACAGCGCGTGAATCCGCGCATCCCGCGCCGCGTATCGCGCGATGACGTCACGCGAGCCGTCGGTCGAGCAGTCGTCGACCAAAATCAGCTCAAGCGCTTGGTAATCCTGCGCGACCAAGCTGCTCAGGCAGCGGTCCAGGTAGGGCTCGAGATTATAAATCGGCACAATCACCGACACCTTAGGCTGCACATCGCCACCCACTTTCTTCCTATTAGGTTCACTATAACAGCCGCCCGTGGTCGGCACAACCGCCGGGCCCAGGAACCGAGGCGATGTCGCATGAGCCGCTCGCAAGCACCGGCCCTCGGGGCACAACCCGCCCCAAGCACCGGCGCCGCGTTAGCCGGACCGCTAACCCCGCGTGGCTTCGCCCTCTATCTAAACGGGCTACGCCTCGCAACGCCGGCATGGCATGCTCAGGTCAGTCGCCGGGCCAAGTGCTGGCCCAACGACCGACCTCACGCTAGCCGGACCGCTAACCCCGCGTGGCTTCGCCCTCTATCTAAACGGGCTACGCCTCGCAACGCCGGCATGGCATGCTCAGGTCAGTCGCCGGGCCAAGTGCTGGCCCAACGACCGACCTCACGCTAGCCGGACCGCTAACCCCGCGTGGCTTCGCCCTCTATCTAAACGGGCTACGCCTCGCAACGCCGGCACGGCATGCTCAGGTCAGTCGCCGGGCCAAGTGCTGGCCCAACGACCGACCTCACGCTTGCCGCCCGGCTAACCCCGCGTGGCTTCGCCCTCTGCGTTCAGCAGCTGCGTCTTTGGGGCGAACCAGCGGCTTTCGGCCGGGGTCAAGGCGCGGTCGGTGATCAGGGTGTCGATGGCGGTCAGCGGGAAGCCGCGGTACGGCGCCTGAATCTGGAACTTTTGGGTCTCGGAGACCACGACCACCTGCCTGGCGGAAGCGGCCAGGGTCGCCTTGACCTCGGCGTCGTCGGCGTAAGGGAAGTAGACGCCGTCCTGGGCGATCGCGGTGGCGCCAATGAACGCGGCGTCAAAGGCGATGCGCGACAGCAGGTCGAGGCTGCGCGGCTCGAAGAAGAAGCGCCCGTGGTGGTTGAGCTTGCCGCCGAGAATGCGCAGCGTCACGTCGCTTTTGACCGACAGCGCGATTGCGTTGTCCAGCGAGTGGGTGTAGACGGTGACGCTGTCGGTCAGGCTTTGCGACAGCTTGAGCAAGGTGGTCGAGTCGTCGATGAAGTAGACGCCGCCGGGCTTGATCAGCGCCGCGGCCCGGGCGGCCATTGCCGTTTTGGCCTCGGAAAAAAGCTTCAGCCGCTCGGAGTAGCTCGGCACCGTGTGACCGAACGTCAAGGAGACGATGCCCCCGCGGGTGCGGCGCCCGGCACCGGCCGCGGCCAGCGCCACAATGTCGCGCCGGGCGGTGTCGCGCGACACCCCGACGGCCGCCATCACGTCCTCGATGCTCAGCTCCTTGCGCTCAGCGAGCAACCGCTTTATCTCGGAAAAACGCTTCTCTCGGTACATGGTCAACTTGAATCCCTCCCGCCAATAATTCCTTTTCATTATACACGATTTTGGGCCCGAACCGCCGGCGAACGCGCCGTGTGGCCGCCCCCGGCCGGGTTAATCCGCCCTAAATTCGGCTTCTTTTTCCCGGCCGGTGGGGCGAGCTCTGCAAAAATCGGCGCAAATTACAAATTCCGGCCCATTTTTCATGAAAATCCGGCTGTTCCCGCTTACAGAAAAATTTCAGGCCCGTTATATTACGAAGACGTAACATTATGTCAAAAATTCTAAATTTTGTAAACACACTGGCATTGTGGTGACACACCACCTCGATATACTGCAGTCAGTTACAGGGGGAACCTTAACAAAAATAGGAGTGATTTCTATCAAAACCTCAAAAGCCAATATAATCGCCATCGTGATCACGATGGCATTCGGCGCGGCCTTCGCCGTTTACGCCGGGATTCAGCCCGTCGAAGCGATCGAACAGCCGACCGCCACGGCGTACAAACTCGAAGCCTCTAACAACACACCAGCCGCCTCCCAGACGGCAGAAAAGCTCGTCACCGTTCAGACCATCGCGGCCAAGCCACACGCCATCACCTTCAAGGTCGGCGTCAACCCGTACGCGGTCGCCGAAGAAAAGCGCGAGGCCGCGGCCAAGGCCGCAGCCAAGAAGAAGGCCGAAGAAGCCGCCGCTAAGAAGAAGGCGGACGCCGCCAAGAAAGCCGCGGCTGCTAAGGCCGCTGCCGCGAAGAAGGCCGCACTGGTCGCCGCCGCCAAAAAGGCCGCTGCCGCTAAGGCCGCCGCGGCTCGCCGCGCCGCCAGCACCGTCACCGCGACGCAGACCAGCTACACCACCGCCAGCACCGGCCGCTCCGCAGGCACGTTCCGCGTGACCTTCTACGATCCGGCCGTCCTCGGCTCCAGCATGGGTTACGGCGGCATCGCCGCCAACCTCTCCGTGCTGCCCCGCGGCACCCGCGTCAAGATCCAGATGTCCAACGGGCAGACGCTGTACCGCACCGTCAACGACACCGGTGGTTTCGCCGCCGGCAACCCGCACCAAATCGACGTCGCCATGCCGAACAGTCAGATTCCTTCGGCCGGCGTCCTCAGCGCGGTTGTCACCATCCTGTAAATCAATTGCATCCATGCATTGCAAAGCCCCGAACCGCAAACCGCGGTTCGGGGCTTTGTCGTGCCGGCGGGGTCCCGGGGTCTCAGTGCCGGCGGGGTCCCGGGGTCTCAGTGCCGGCGATGCCACGACACAGCGGCATCAGCGCGGGGCGGCGATTCGCGGCAATCGCCAGGTGAGGTGTCTGGCGTAGACGACCTGCCAGCCGGCGGCCGTCAGGGCTTGCGAGGCGGCCGCGGTCGCCGGTCCGGCCGCACCGCCACAACTACCGCATCGTGCCGCCACATCACCGCCACTGCCTTGCGCCCCGGTCGCCACCGGTAAGCCCACTGACACCGCCTCCGCGCCAGCCGGTCCGCGCATGGCGACCACCGCCACCGGCCAGGTCGCACCGGCGGCCACGGCCGCGGGTTCGTCCGCAAACACGGGAATCGCACACAGCGCGTGAACCTGCGCCATCACCTGCGCGGCGGTCATCGCCGCCCCCTCGAACACGTGGCCGGTGCCGGCGGCGTTGGTAGCCAGAAATATCAGTTGTGTCTTGGTCATTCGCTCATCTCCCTTATACAGGTAAGACAACAATTTTGACCAAAAGCGCTAGAGGGGGTGGCCAGTTTTTTACAAAAAACTGGGTGTCGTCAGCAGGTCCTGCACCGTCTTGAACAAGGCGGCGACGTGGTAGCCGTCGGCCACGGCGTGATCCGCGCAGACGCTGAGCGGCATGCGGCCCGTTGCGTCGTAGCCACCGGCCTGCACCACCGGGAACGTGCCTGCAAAGCTCGCGGGTTGCGGCACGTAGCTGTCAAAGTGCAGCCACGGGATCATCCCGACGTCAAAGGCGTTGGCCGGGCGGTTCGGCCGCCCCTGTGGTCCCCCGGCGGCCAGTGCTTGGCCCTCGTCGGCCAGAAACTGGCGGTAAAACGCGGCAAAGTCCGGCTGGTAGGCGGTCCAACCGCCAACCATGCGCTGTGCTGTGTCGAGCAGCGTATAGCTCGGTGCCAGCGCGTCGTAGCGGCCGAGCCGACCGTCAACCTGCGCGACGCAAAACTCGGGGTGAGCGGCGACCGCTTTGGCCACGACGTAAAGGTAGACAGGGAAAAAGCGCAGTCCCAACGCCTTGGTTCGGGCATGGGCGGCCGCCACGTCCAGCGTGGCCGTCAGGGTGAAGCGCATCGGCGCCATCTTGGTGAAGTAATAGTAGTAATCGCGCCGCGGCCAGGTGGCCGGGTCAATCGGGGTGAAGGTCATGGTGAGTCCTTTCTGCTGCGGGTGGTGACGCTCAAACGGTGCCGACCACGGCCATGCGGCCCGGTCAGGCCCGGGCTGCTGAGAATCGAGTGCCGGGATTCGGGCCGCCGGAAATCGGGGTACCGAGAATCGGGTGCCGGGAATCGGGGTGCCGGGAATCGAGGTGCCGGGATTCGGGCGCCAAAGCCCGTGCGACCGGGTCCCGGTGTGGTCGGGCATCGGGTCGCCGCAGCTCGGGCGATCGGGCCGCGGCGCGATCCCGCAGCGGGCGACCGAACCGGCTTTCGGTCGACCCTAGCGGTGGTACTCCGGCTGGATTTTGGCCGTCCATTCGGCGGTCAGGTCCTTGAGCGTCGCCTTCATGTTCACGACGTCATCGGTTTTGGCGTGCCACAGCACCGCGTAGGCGAAGGCGGACTCGCCCAGCGCGTCCCAATCGGCCTGCAGCTGCGTGTCGTGGTAGGCGCCGCGGTTCAGGTTCAGCTTGTAGTAGGTCCAGCGATTCTTGATGTTCGGCACCGCCGCGATGAAGCGGCGGTGGTTGACGGTGTTTTCAATCTGAATCACGCCGTACTCGACCGGCGCCAGTTTGTAGGCCTGGCGCAGCGCCTTTTTCGCTTCCGTGTTCATTCAGTTAATCCTCCAGTAATCGCGGCCGTCCGGCGTTCGCGCCAGGAAGCCGTAGTCGACCAGGTAACGCGTCAGGCTCAGGTAATCGGGATTGATTGCCTGCAAAATGGCTCGCACCGCCTGACCGTCGTAGTGGCGAGCAAAGGTGAATTCCTCGCTCACCCGCAGGCACAGGCAGACTCGCGCCTTTTCCGCTCGCGGCCAGGTCACCGCCAGCCCGGCGCCGAACCGTGCGTACTTGGCCAGCGTCTGGTCCAGGTCGGCTTCGGTGATGCCAAGCGCCGCGGCGGGTTCGGGTACCGGCACCAGCGGGTCTGCGGCCGCCGGCACCCCGAACACCGCTTCAAACTGTGCGAGGTACAGCCGCGCCTGGGCCGCTTTTTGGCGGAACGTGAACTTCTGGTGCCGCACCGTGCCTGCCGCCAGTCCCAGTTGCGCGGCCACCGCCTTGTCGCTGGTGCCGCCGGCAAACGCGAGCAAAAGCGCCTGCTGGGTCGCCGTCAGCGCGTTGGCGCGAGCCGGTGTCGCCAACACGGCCTGCACGGCACCACCGTGAGCCGCCGCGACATGCGCGGCCATCACGCGTTCCCCGGTTGTGGTCCAAGGCGCCGTCTGCTCGCAGGCGTTGCAGGTCAACTGACGGCCGGTGCGGTGGTAGCCGCGCCGCCAGTCTTCAATTGTGTAAGCCGTGGTCATGTCGCACCTCCTCCGGTCAGGTTACACGTGTTTACGGATTTTGTAAACACATTTTGGCAAATCAACGCAAAAAAGCCGGCGCAACCCAAAAGATTGCGGCGGCCGCGCCGAAGCCACCGGACTCACACTGCCCGGTGGCCTTGGCCCAATTCGGTTAGGATTCTGGCTTCGTCTTATCGATTCGTGGTGCGGTGGTACCCCGCCGGTCTGGATCGGGGCCGCAGCTGCCTCGCATTGCGAGTAGGCGCCGATCTGGTGCGACCAGTGGGTGGAGATCCGGGTCCCTGGTTTCCCCTCGTTTGGTTCCGGGGTTGCACTAAAACTCTCGAGTTTAAAGTCGTGTGGCAATACACTGCGACTTGGCATGGGCTAGGTACTAGCGGCGCGAACCGCCGGATCGTTCTCCGCGCAGTAGAGGTGCTGGCGCTGCGGCCGCAGCGCCATCCCCGCACTTGATAATCATCGCAGTCATCTTAACACCAGACCAATTTCCCGTCAACGTTTCTGACTCGCGGCCGCAAGCCAGCGCTGGAAACGCCAATCCGACGCGGTTTGGGCGCGTGGCGTCGCCGAAAATGTTGCGCGTTTTTGAACCACACCGCCTCACGACCGGTCCTTGGCCTGCCACTTGGCCGGCAAAAGCCAGTCGCCGCCGCGAATCAGCAGGGTCAACCCGACCACTAGCAGCGGAATCAGGAGCCGCCCCCACCAGCCGGGTAGGGTCCCCAGCGCATCCGCCGCGGGATAGGCGAACAGCGTGGCCAGCACCGCGACAATCACCGCAAACACCCAAGAGTGCAGCCCCAGCCAGATGGCAAAACCGCACAAGAGCGCCGCAAACCCAAAGCCGGCAGCGACGCTGAACCAGGCCGGCACGGCGACCACGCCGAAGCGTGGGAAGGCATCCGTCAGCGGCAGCAACACCAGCTGAACGGCCAGCAGAATCGTCAGGAACGAGGACCGGACCTTTTTGCGCGTGAAGGTGCGGCGCCGGTGAAAGGCCGTGACCACCAGAATCGCCAGCGGCAGCAGCAGCGCCAGCACCGCCAGCGACCCCAGCGGCACCCGGGCCGGATCCAGGATGATGGCACGCCACCCAGCCAGGGCGAAGCACACGGCCCAGGCCACAATTCCCAGCACCACCCAACCGCGCCGGCTGCGGTGCGGCAGGTTGGCGACGATTTCGTCGCCGATGGCCTGCGGGTCACGGCCGAAGTAATCCGCGGCACCGATGCCGTCGTGCTGGGCCTGCAGCAGGTCCTGGTGAATCTCCGCCAGCGTCGAATCGGCCGCCACGCCGTCGACCCCGATCGCGTCGGTCACGTAGGCCGCCAGCCGGTCGTAGTAGTCCTGGTTGCGCGGCAGCAAAATCTCCGTCTCACTCATGGTTCTCCTCCTTCAGCCTGGCCATCGCCGCGGCCAGCTGCGCCCAATCCGCCGTGAACGCCGCAAGCGCCTGCGCCCCGGCCGGCAGCAGGTGGTAGTACTTGCGCGGCGGTCCCCCGGTCGGCGAGGCGCGGCGTTCACCCTCGATCTGCTTGGCATGCTCGAGCTTGAGCAGCAGCGGGTAGATGGTCCCATCGGCCACCTCGCCGAACCCCGCCTCAACCAGCGCTTGGTGAATCTCGTAGGCGTAGGTTTCGCGCGTCGCAATCACCTGCAGCAACGCGCCTTCCAGCGTCCCCTTCAACAGTTGCGTCGGCAGTCTGCGCATGTTCTCACCTCACTATCTTGCACTGCAAGGATAAGGCGGGACGACTAACTTGTCAAGCAAGGAAGCTAAAAAAGAGGGCGCAGATCGATGATAGGTTCGGCGCTAAAGTCGGTACCGAGGCCGCGCAAGCGCCGGGGTTCGCGGGGCGACCGCGGCGGTGGGTGAATTCCTAGTTGCGTGGTGGCCGCGGCGCTGCCCCAACGCGGGACTCCGCGACAACAACGGCGCTGCCCCGACGCCTCACCGGACTCACCGCGCTGAGGACCCGGGATTTCCCGGGAAATAATGGTGCGATTGCGGCCGCAGGCGCCGTTCGGCCGCGGTGACCCGAGGCGTTCGGGGGTTGACACCGACCAGCTTGCTGTTACAATAAGTGTTGCAAGTTACTTTTAAAGTAACACCAAAAAGGAGATCCGCTTATGACAACTTACGCATTAACCGGCGCCACCGGCCGCTTCGGCCAGACCGCCGCGCAAACTCTGGTACACTTAGTCGGCGCCGATCACGTGGTGGCGCTGGCTCGCAACGTCGAACGGGCCACGTCCCTGCTGCCGGCCGGGGTTACCGTTCGACCCGGCGACTACACCGACCGGGCCCAACTCACCGCCAGCCTCCAAGGCGTCGACCGGCTGCTGTTCATCTCCAGCCAGCCCGGCGCCGCCGTGCCGCGGCTGACGCAGCACGAGAACCTCGTGGCCGCCGCGAAGGCCGCCGGCGTCGGCTTCATCGCCTACACCAGCTTCCCCCACGCCGACACCGCCACGACGCCGCTGGCCGCAGACCACGCCGGGACCGAGCAGGCGATTGTGGAGGCCGGCCTCGCCCACGCCTTTTTGCGCAACAACTGGTACTTGGAAAACGAATCGCACCAGCTGCAGGCGGCCGCGGCCGGCAAGCCGTTCGTCTACGCCGGCGGTGACGGCCTGGTCGGCTGGGCCCTCGAAAGCGACTACGCCGAGGCCGCGGCCCGGGTCCTGGTTGACCCGGCACCACGCGCCATCTACGAGTTCGCCGGGGCGCCTCACACCTACGCCGAGCTGGCGGCGGCCGTGCCGGGCGACTTCCAAGTCTCGTCTTTGACCGCCGACGAATACGCGGCCGGGCTGCGCCAGGCCGGCATGAGTGACGCCAACGTCGCCGTGATGGGCATGCTGCAGGCGCTGATTCGCGACAACCAGCTGGCCGAAACCACCACTGACCTGCCGACGGTACTGGGCCGGTCGCTGGCGCCGCTGGCCGCCGCGGTGCAAACCGTTTTGGGTAAGTAGTCCATCGCCGGCGCCGGCCACACTGCCGCGGCCGGGCGTGACGCCCGGCGACCGCTGATCCAGCCCCGTCGCCCGTCAACGCCGGATCGCACCGGTGCCGCGGCCCCACCCTGGTTCCCGGCGACCGGCTGCGTTATGATGGACTGAGCAACCCAAGGAGCGATTATGAAATTCTCACACAAACTCAGCGATGGCGTTCACATCCTGGCCTACATCACGCTTTTTGAAGGCGGCGATTTGTCCAGCGCCGCCATCGCCGCCAGCATCGAAAGCAACCCCAGCCTGGTGCGGCGCCTGATGGCCGCCCTGGTGCAGGCCGGCCTGCTTCAAAGCCAGCCCGGCACCGCCAAGCCGACGCTCGGCCGCCCCGCCAGCGAGATCACGCTTTTGGCCATCTACCGGGCCTTGGAAGGCGACCGCCGCCTGCTGCACGTCGACGCCAAAACCAATCCGCGCTGCCCGGTCGGCGGCAACATTCAGGCCACCCTGGACGCGGCCTACCAGACGGTTCAAAACGCGGCGGAAACCGCGATGGCCGGCATCACCCTGGCCCAGCTGACCGAGGACATCGCCGCCCGGGCCAAGGCCGCGGGGCAGCTGCCGGGCTAGCCGGCCACCATAAAAACAGAATGGGCTGCGGCCAGCCCAAAACCGGCGCGATTGCAACCGCACCGGTTCCCCACACTTCTGACCCCGGCGATGGCCGGGGCACTGATTCGAACGACCGTCATAGTCGCGCAAGCATCCTGCCAAAGACAGGTCGCGCGGCTATTCGTTTGCGCTTTTTCAGTGCCGAAACGCCGCGCCGCCACAAACAGCTCACCGGCGGCAACGATCATCCCCAAAACGGCCGGCCCCGTCACGCAGACGGAGCCGGCCGTTCAATTAATCACAAGTTGGCAATCGCCGCGGCGATCGGCGTCGTGCCGGCATGCATCGGGATCACGCGGCCGCTGGCGATGTTGGCATGAACCAGCGCCGCCAGCACCGCCGCCACGTCGGCCACCGCGTTGACCCCCGCCTCATCCGCGAAGGCGACGCGCCCGGTGGCCGCGCCGTCGGTCAACCCGCCGGCCTGCAAAATGGTGTAGGCCAGACCGCTGCGGGTCAAAAACAGGTCGGCGTAGTGCTTGGCGATGTAGTAATCGCGCAGGCTTTGGATGCCGGGCGCCGCCCAGCGGGTCCGGTCCAGCGAAAAAATCGTGCTGAGCATCACGTACCGCGCCACCCCGGCCCGTTCGGCGGCCTGCATGGTCTGAATCGCGCCGTCCAGGTCCGTGCCGATCAGGTCGGCGCCGCGGGACCCGGCGGTGAAAATCACGGCGTCGACGCCAGCCATCGCCTGGGCCAACGTCGCCACCGGCGCGTGCAAGTCCAGCGCAAGCGGCGTCAGGGTCCCGCGATCCGCTGCGGCCGAGCCTTCCGCGGCGGCCAGGCCTTCCGCAGGGGCGGCCTGAGCCGGCGAACTCGCAGCGCCAGCGCCGGCCGACGCCCCGCCGACCGCCAGCCGCTCCGGGTGCCGCGCCGCGGCCACCACGTCATCCCCGCGGCCAATCAGCTGCTCGCACAGCGCCTGGCCGACGCGGCCGGTGGCGCCAATTACCAGAATTTTCATGTCATCAATCTCCTTATGCTTGCGGCAGGGTGAAGCCCTGCGCCGCCAGAATGGCGCCGATCTCGTCGCGGTGCTGAAGCGCCGCGGTCAGGTGGCGCCGCACCAGGCCGGTGAAGCTTTCCTGCCTGGCCCCGGCGCTGCGGTTGGCGTAGTAGTTCGCCACCGTGGCGTCGTAATCCGCCGCGGCGGCCGCATCGAAGGCCGGGTAGCCGTTTTCACCCACCGTCAGCTGCCGCGGCAAGCGCGGCTTAGGCTCCGGATCCTCCGCCGGCACTCCGACCATCAGGCCCAGCAGCGGGAAGGTGTAGCGCGGCAGGTGCAACAAGTCGATCATGCGCCTGGGGTCGTTCAGAATGCTGCCGAGAAACACGCCGCCCAGCCCCGACCGCTCGGCCGCGGCCAGCACGTTTTGCGCCGCCAGGGTCGCGTCGAAGCACCCGGCCAAAAAAGCGTTCCAGTTGGTGAAGTGATGCACATCGCTTCCGGCCGGGACCAGCGCGATGTCTCTGGCGCAGTCGACCACGAAGATGAAGAGCTCGCCGCCGCGCTCGTGCAAAACGGCGCTGCCGGAAACGGCCGCAATCTGCTCGCGCAGCGCGACATCGGTGACGCGAATCAGCGTGAAGGACTGTAGAAACTCGCTGGAGGCGGTGGCCCGGGCCACGTCCTCCAGCGCCTGGTAGGCGATCGGCTCCGGCTTGAAGCGCCGGATGCTGCGGTGATTCAGGGCAATTCTATCCATAACAACCTCCCAATCGGTGATAAGCCTAACTTAGCACGGTCAAAACCGGACGGCAACCCGTGCCGGACCGTTTTTGTTCAGCTTGTCACCTTAATGCCGATGATGGCCACCACCAAAAGCACGACGAAGCCCCAGGTCGCCGGGCTGAGCCGATCGCCCAGAAAAATCACACCGACCACCACGCTGCCGACCGCGCCGATGCCGGTCCAGACCGGGTAGGCGAGGCTCATCGGCAGCCGCCGCGTCGCCTCCGCCAGCCCCCAGAAGCTGATCAGCATCCCCACAACCGTCAAGGCGGCAAACCCCAGCCGGGTGAAACCGGCGGAGAGCTTCAGGCACGTCGCCCACACCACCTCAAACACCCCCGCCAACAGCAGATAAAACCACGCCATGTTCAACACGCTCCTAAAAAAACACACCGCGCCGACATCCCATTGGCCTGAGGATGTCGACGCGGTGCCTGCCCGGCGGCAGAAGAATTACCTTGTGGCCAAGGTTACCACACCATGCCGGCGGTGGCCAGATTAAAATTTCAATCATCACTGGCCGGCATCAATTGCCGAATTCTCATCTAATGATTCACTGATGGCCACCACGCCCGGTGCCACCATCACTTGATTGATAATGGCCAGCCGCTATCACGCGATTGATGGCCGGCCACAAGCCTCGCGTTCCCGGCGGCGACCAGGCGCCGGTCCCGCGCCATTTTGGCATGCAAGCGACTGCCGGTGCCGCGCCTTTTTGAGATGTACATGGCGGCCGGCACCGCGCTTTTTTGGCGACGAGCGGCGGCTGGCATCGCGTTCTTTTGAGATGCGAACGGCGGCCGGCACTGCACCATTTTGAGATGTGCATGGCGACCGACACCGCGCTTTTCTGGCGACGAGCGGCGGCTGGCACCGCGCTTTTCCGGCATGCGAGCCGCAGTCGGGCCAACGCGCCGCCACTGTGGTAAAATTAAGCCACAATGAGAAGATGGAGATGAATCGCGTGGAACAATTACCGAAACGAGAAGAAGTCCCAACCGAACTGACTTGGGACCTGACCAAGATTTTTGCCACCGACGCCGACTGGGAGCAGGCGGCGGCTGCCGTCACCGCGCAAGGGACCGCGGCTGCGAAGCTGGAAGGCACCCTCGGCGCCAGCGCCGAGGCGCTGGCCGCCGGCATCACGCAGGTGCTTGACGTGCTGCGCAACCTGGAGAAGGTCTACGTCTACGCGTCGATGTCCTCGGACCAAGACACCGGCAACGCCCATTACCAGGGCTTCAACGCCCGGGCCGAGGCACTGGCCGCCAAGATCGAGGCCCAAACCGCCTTCCTCGAGCCCGAGATTCTGGCGATTCCGGCCGCGACCCTGGCCGATTGGCAGGCCGAAAAATCGGTGCTTGCGCCTTACCGCCACTTTATCGACGGCATCACCGCAGGCCGCGCCCATGTGCTGCCGAGCGCCCAGGAATCCCTGCTCGCCGCGGCCGGCGACGCCATGGGGGCCAGCCGCGCCGCCTTCAACGTGCTGAACAACTCCGATCTGAAGTTCGCAAGCGTCAAGGACGACGCCGGCAACCAGCGCCAGCTCTCCAACGGGCTGTACGGCCAGCTGATTCGCTCGCTTCAGCGCCCGGTTCGCAAGCAGGCCTTCCAGACGCTTTTCCAGTCTTACGGCGACTTCAAAAACACGTTCGCGGCGACCTTGGCCGGCGAGACCAAGCGCCACAACTTCCAGGCCCAAGCGCATCACTACCCGGACGCTCGCTCGGCCGCGATGGCGCATAACCACATCCCGGCCGCCGTGTTCGACACGCTGGTTGAACAGGTCAACGCCCACCTGCCGCTTTTGCACCGCTACGTCGCGCTGCGCAAGGAGCTGCTGGGGCTTGACGACCTGCACATGTACGACATGTACACCCCGCTGACCGGCGACGCGCCGCTGTCTTACACCTTCGAGCAGGCCAAGGCCGAGGCCAAAAAGGCCCTGGCACCGCTCGGTCCGGATTACCTGAGCCACGTCCAGGCCATTTTTGACGGCCGCGACATCGACGTCGTGGAGAACCAGGGCAAGCGCTCCGGCGCATACTCCGGCGGCTCCTACGACACCGCGCCTTACGAGCTGCTCAACTGGCAGGACAGCCTGGACGCCTTGTACACGCTGGTTCACGAAACCGGCCACAGCGTTCACTCCTGGTACACCCGCCACAACCAGCCTTACGTCTACGGCGACTACCCGATTTTTGTTGCGGAAATCGCCTCGACCAGCAACGAGAACCTGTTGACGGACTACTTCCTCAAGACCCAGACCGACCCGAAAATCCGCGCCTACATCCTGAACTTCTACCTGGACGGCTTCAAAGGGACCGTTTTCCGCCAGACCCAATTCGCCGAGTTCGAGCACTGGATCCACACGCAAGACGCCGCCGGCCAGCCGCTGACCGCCGACGCGATGTCGGCCTTCTACGGCGACCTGAACGCGCGTTACTACGGGCCGGACGTCGCGCGTGACCCCGAGATCGCGCTGGAGTGGGCTCGCATCCCGCACTTCTACATGAACTATTACGTCTACCAGTACGCGACGGGCTTCGCCGCCGCATCGACGCTGGCTTCCCACATCAGCGCCGGTCAGCCCGGCGCCGTCGACCGCTACCTGGGCTTCCTGAAGTCCGGCTCGTCGCAGTTCGCCATCGACACGATGAAAACCGCCGGCGTCGACATGACCCAGGCCGCCTACCTCGAGGACGCCTTCGCGGTGTTCGAGCAGCGGCTCAACGAGTTCGAAAAACTGATCAGAGCGTGACCCACGGCGGGTTTAGCGGGACGGGTAGCGTGGCGCCGGCGCTTGAAGCGGGTTGTGCTTCGAGCGACGGTGCAAGCTAACCGCTCCCGCGTTGCCGGGGGGAACGCGTTTAGCGCGTGACCCCGAGCAAACATAGCGGGACGGGTAGCCTAGCGCTGGCGCTTGGGGCGGCACCCCGCCCCGCAAGCCCCGCAAAATTCGCGGGGTGGCACTGAGTTGGCGTTGCGTCGCATTGCGAAAGGAGCAGACATCATGAGTCTTCTGCAGCTCGGTTTCATCGGCACCGGTGTCATGGGTACCGGCATCATCCATAACCTTTTGAAGGCCGGCTACCCGGTCGTCGTGTTCAACCGCACCAAGGCCCACGCGCAGGCCGTGCTGGACGCCGGCGCGACCTGGGCGGCCACGCCGCGCGAGGTGGCCGCGCAAAGCGCCGTCACCCTGTCGATGGTCGGATTTCCGCAGGACGTCGAGCAGGTGTACTTTGGCGACGACGGCATTTTGGCCGGCGCTCAAAAGGGCAGCACCGTGGTCGACATGACCACCAGCACCCCGAGCCTCGCCGAGCGCATCGCCAAGGCCGCCGCGGCGCAAGGCGTGACGGCGCTGGACGCCCCGGTGTCCGGCGGCGACGTCGGCGCCAAGAACGGCACGTTGACGATCATGATCGGCGGCGACGCGGCGGCCGTCGCGCAGCTGCGGCCGATTTTTGAGGCGGTCGGCCACGCCATCAACCACTTCGGCGGTCCGGGGCGCGGCCAGCACGCCAAAATGGCCAACCAGATCATGATTGCCGGCACGATGACCGGTCTGACCGAGATGCTGGTTTACGCCAAGGCGGCCGGGCTCGACCTGGCGCAGGTGCTGGCCACCGTCAGCGGCGGTTCCGGCGCCAACTGGAGCATGAGCAACTACGGGCCGCGCATCCTGGCCGGTGATTACACCCCGGGCTTTTTCATCAAGCACTTCGTCAAGGACCTGGGCATCGCGCTGGACTCGGCGGCCGCCATGGGCCTGGACCTGCCGGCGACGGCGACGGCGCGGCGGCTGTACCGGGCGATGGTCGACGCCGGCCAAGGCGATCTGGGCACCCAGGCGCTGATTCAAAGCTACCCGAGCTGGGGCAAGTAGGCGCGAGTGCCCGAAACACCGCGCCCGTCGCCGGGCCTGCATAGATTACCCAAAACCGTCAAAGCACCTAGTCAGGGCTTTGGCGTTTTTTGGCCTGAACATTCCCGAAAAGAGTCCCGTATTCTGTTATATTTATTTACCAAACATTTACACAAAATTTACATTATCCGTGGCGTAAGCGCTTGCTAAAACGTGCGAGCTGGTGTTATTCTATCAGGGTAGAATTCCGCAGCGCCTCTCGGTCGCACGGCCGAAGTGCAGCTTAAGGCAGCTCGCAGTGACTATCATCCTCATCTGATGAACGTCGACCTATGTCGACCACGTCCGCGGCGTGAGTGTCTAGCGACGAAGAAATTCGCGTAAATGAAAACAGCTTAACTGGTTTGATTCCAGGGAGCTGCGACTGCCGGGTCCACCACAGTGCGTACCACCAACCGAATCGGTTTCACCAGCTAGCGGGGGCAGTCTGCCCTGCAGTTGGGGCGGTTCATCAAGTTAATATCAACCGGGGACACTGTGGGGCAACCCGCGGTGTCCTTTGCGTGTCGCGGAGCGGCGCGGCCAACACCCCGGTGCGAGCGGATCTGGAAGACCTGTTTTGAGGCGGCCGCGGCCGGCGCTGGCCTGAGGCATGAAAGCGCGGTGCTTTCAACACCGCCTGCTCGTTTTCAGAATCCGAGCCAGATTGGCCCAAAAAGGCGTGGTTCCTCGACCACGCCTTTTCAGCTTGCCTGCTACCCCTGGCGCCGCCGCACTTGCAGCGCCGCGAAGTAGAACACGCACTCGATGGCGGCGATGAAGAACGTCACCGGCCAGTTGGTGTAATAGCCCAGCAAAAGCCCCGCCCAGACGCCGATCAGCGCCGTCGCCACCGAAATCGCCAGCATCTGCGGCAGCGTGTGGCCGAGGTACTTGGCCACGGCCGGCGGCAGCGTCAGGAGGATGAACACCAGCAGGCTGCCGACGATCTGGGCGCCGATCGACACCGACACCGCGAGGATCAAGAGAAAGTAGATGCCGATCAGGTTGCGCCGCACCCCTTGCGCCTGGGCGCCGACCGGGTCGAAGGAGTCGAAGGCCAGGCTGCGGTAGGCCCAAGCCATCGTCACCAGCACCACCGCGGCCAGGCCGACCAGCTGCCACACGTCGGCGCGGGAGATGCCGATGATGCTGCCGAACAAAATCGTGGTGGCGTAGCTCGAGCTCTTGGCCGACAGCGCCAAAAACAGGATGCCCAAGCCGGTGAACAGGCTGGACACCGCGCTGATCGAGGCCTCGCGCCGGCTAGCCTTGACCGACAGCTTGCCGACCGCGACGGCACTTGAGATGGTGGTCACAAGCATCCCGTCGAGCGGCCGGATGCCGACGAACACCGCAAGGGCGGCCCCGGCGAAGCCGATTTCCGACAGCGTGTGGGCGAGAAAACTCATCCCCCGGGCGGTGACGAACACGCCGACGATGCCGGTCGTCAGCGCGATGAAGGTGCTGGCGAGAAAAGCATTTTGCATAAAATCATACTGAAACATTAATGCACCTCCGCCACCGGCGTCAGCTCGCGCGGCATTTTGGCCAAATCCATCGTCTGCGTCGGCGCCAGCTCGTGGCCGGTCGCCGTCAGCAGCAGGTACTGACTCGTGAACTCCCGGGCAAGCTCGAGGTCGTGGGTGACGAACAGCACGGTCAGCCCGAGCTCGCGGTTCAGCCGCCGCACCAGGCTCATCAGCTCGGTCTTGGTGTTGACGTCGAGGCTTGCGGTCGCCTCGTCCAGAATCAAGAAGTTCGGCTGGGTCAACAGCGCCTGGGCCAGGTAGGCCTTTTGCTTTTCGCCGCCGCTGGCCGCCCCGAGCCGCAGGTTTTGCCGCTCGCTCAGGTCGCACTGGGCGATCACCTGGTCGACCGCCGCTTTTTCGGCGCGGGTGTGCCACGGGACACGGTGCTTGAGCTGGTTGAGCTGCACGAACTGGCGAATCGTCAGCGGGTACTCGGGGTCGATGTTGCGAAACTGCGGCACGTAGCCCAGGCTCAGGTCGGCGGCCCGGGTGATGGTGCCGGCCGTCGGGGTCAGCTGGCCCATGAGCAGGCGAATCAGCGTGGTTTTCCCCACGCCGTTGGCCCCGATCAGGCTGGTCATCGAGCCGCGAGCGAGCGCGAAGCTCATGTCCGAGTACAGCTTGCGGTCGCGAAAGCCGAAGCTCATGTGTGATACGGTGATCAATGGCGTCATGCGTCTCCCCCAAAAGTCGTTAACAGTAACGGTTACGAATAACAGTTTACACGAGTTGCCCTTGGTTGCCAAATATTTTTCAGAAAGCACCACAAAAAAGGCCCGGGCCCTCGCCCGCACCTTGTCGCAATCTGTCTGCCAAGGTGGCCCGGCCGCCCCGGGCCGCCATCGCGCTCCCTCGCGTAGCCGGTGACCGCGGCGCCGGCCGGCGGCTCGGCGGTTCGGCGGCTTGGCGGTTCGGCGGCTTGGCGGCTTGGCGGCTTGGCGGCCGGCCAGTGGTGCCGCCTAACTCAGCGCAAACTGCCGCAGTGCTAGCGACTCGCCGACCGGCCGGCCGTCTTTGCCTACTTCAGCACGAAGCGCCGCAGCGCCTGGGCGACGCCGCCGGCCGCGTTGGTGCCGGTCACCGCATCCGCGGCCGCCTTGGCGGCCTCAATCCCGTTGCCCATCGCCACGCCGAGGCCGGCCGCCGCGATCATCGGCACGTCGTTGGCCTGGTCGCCAATCGCCATCACATCGGCCATCGGAATACCGAGGTGAGCGGCCAACGTCGCCACCGCGTTGCCCTTGCTGACGGCCGGTGGCAGCACCTCCAGGAAGAAGGGCTCGGAGTTAACGATGTAGTAAACATCGAAATAGTCGCTTGGAAGCGCTTGTTTAGCACCAGCCAACAGCTCCGGCTCGTCGATCAACATCACCTTGACGAAGCGTTTTTCCGGCGCAAACGCCGCCAGCGGCCGGTAAAACAGCGGGACGTGCAGCAGGTACGACTCCCGTACGGTGAAGCGGGACACGTCGGCGTTGGGCGTGTAAAGATGCTCGCGGTCCAGCGCCTGGATGTGAACGTGCTGCGTCGATGCAAACGCTGCCAATCGTTTGAAGTCGGCCAGGCTCAGGGTGTGGGCATCGATCACCGCCCCGCTGGCGGCATTTTGCACCAACGCCCCGTTGTAGGCGATGACGTAATCGTCGGGCCGCCCCAGCCCAAGCGGCGCAAAAAGCGGCGCGATGCCGGACAGCGGTCGCCCGGAGCACAGCACCACCCGCACCCCCTGGGCCGCGGCCGCCTTCACCGCATCAATAGTCACCTGATCCAAATCGTGATTATCGTTGAGCAACGTGCCATCCAAGTCGATGGCCACCAGTTGAATTGCCATGTTCATCCGTCCCTTCTGTCGCAATCCGCCGCTTGGCAAATCCATTTATGCGCCGGCGTCCCCTCCTTCAACCCGTGTCACACCAACTTCTCATGCCCCTCACCTAGGCAAACGGCGTCACGTCTTGATACAATGCATCCGCAGACAAAGTGATATGAGCGGTGGTCCCCATTTCTGAAAGAGGGTGATGCCAATGACGCTGAGGCGGATTGGTGGTCGGATTCTGGTAGAAAGGAGGACACGGCAAACTCGTGATCCCGTCTTGGACGGCGATCGTGGTGTTCCTCAGTGGTTCGACGCTTGCGACCTACGCGTTACGCAAACAGGTCGCAAGCCTGACCCGGCTGATTGCGGAAATCGAGCAATCGATCGCAGCCATCGGCCGCCTAATCGTTGCGATTCAGGCACTGAGGACCATCATCAAAAAATGAGCAAGCTAAAAGCCGCCCACATAACTTTTTGACCGAAGTAGTGGCGGCTTCTTAGCTTCCATAACACTTGGGCCACCGCTCTTAACGCGGTAGTCTGCAAGGCGGCACCCTGGCAGGGGTGCCGTTTTTGCTGGCTCCAGTATAACATGGCCGGTTCGGAGTGGTAAAGCCACTGCGGCGTGAGCCGCGCGCTTTGCGTGACGTGCAACTAGCGCAGCGCCCAAAGCCGCAGCGCCTCGGCCACGCCGTCGCGGTCGTGGTCGGCTACCACCGCGGTTGCGGCCGCCTGAATCGCCGGCGTCGCGTTGCCCATCGCAAAGGTCAGATCCGCCGCGGCGAACATCGAGCGGTCGTTTTCGGAATCACCTATTGCCACGTTGCGCCCGGTCTCAAGCGCCAGGGCCTGGCGCAGCTTGCCAAACGCGAGGCCCTTGCCGACCCCGGTTGGAATCACCTCGAGGTTGGCGGGGCCGGAGCCGGTGGTGACGACGCCCGGCACCGCGGCCAGGCTGGCGATCACCCGGGCCTTGAGCCGGCGATCGGGAATGGTCACGTTGAACTTGGTCAGGTCGTTGCGGTCGGATGATGAAAGCGGTTGCGCCGGGACGCTAGCATCATACGCCAGCTGGTACGGCAGCTGACCCTTTTGATCGGCATCCCCGGCGGCAAAAAGCGCCCGCAGCTTGGACTCGTACTCCGGCGTCTCGAATCGCGCGGTTGGCGAGTAAACTTTGTACGGAATGGCGGCCAAAACAGTAATGACAGCGCTTGCGGTATCTGCTGTGAAGGTCGTGGCGAACAGCTGGCGGCCGTTGACCACGCCAACCGCGCCGTTGAGTCCGACCACCGGCACGGCCACCGCGGCCGCCGCCAGCAACCGCTGAATGTCTTCGGGGTCACGGCCGGAGCAGATGAACGGTACCGCCGTTTTTTGTGCCAGCCGCAGCGCCGCGGCGTTGCCGGCCGAAATGTGCTGGTCGCGGTCCAGCAAGGTACCGTCTAAGTCGATGCCGATCAGGTCCATGAGAATCTTCCTTTGCAAGTGAGTTGACACACAAAAACGGCCGGAATCAACCCGCCGTCACGTGTCGAGATGAACAATCTCACCTTACCATTGTTGCCAGCCTCACGCCAGCACCAACCGCTGGCCGATGCGCAGGTAGTTCGCGTTGGTCAGGTGGTTCTTCGCCGTCAGCTTCGCCACAGTGGTGTGGTTGCGCGTCGCGATGCCCCAAAGCGTGTCGCCGGCTCGCACCACGTAGGTCTTGGCCGCCGCGGCCTTCGCGGTCGTCTTCGCTGCCGCCTTGGTCGGCGTGGCCTTCGCGGTCGTCGCCTGCGTCGCGGTCGCCTTCACCGCCGTGGTTGCGGCACGAATCACCAGCCGCTGGCCAACGCCGATGCGGTTGGGGTTGGCCAGCTTGTTCAGGCTCACCAGCTTGGCCACCGTGGTCTGGTGGCTGCGAGCGATCGCGTAAAGCGTGTCGCCGGCTCGCACCGTGTAGGTCACCGCCGGGCTGGTCACGGTCGGCTTGGCAGCCGGCTTCGTCGCGGTTGCCGTCGTCGGTTTCGCGGCCGGCTTGCTGGTGCTGGTCGCCGGCTTAGTCGTCGTGGTCGGCTTGGTCGCCGGTTTGGTCGTTGCTGAACTTGTGGTCGTTGTCGTCGCTTTTTTCACAACCAGCTTCTGGCCGACCATCAGGACGTTCGGGTTCTTGAGGCCGTTCAGGGCGGCCAAGGCGCTGACGGTGGTCCCGTAGCGCCGCGCGATCGCGGTCAGGGTGTCGCCGCGCCGCACGGTGTAGGTCACACCGGCCGTGCTGCTGGTGGTCGCACCGGCGCCGGTGCCGGCCCCGCCGGCGTTTTGGAACGCCAGCTGGTCCCAGGCGGTCAGGCGGTAGGTCGCAATCAGCTGGCGCAGCTTGGCCGGGTAATCCGGCGCCGTCGCGTAACCGTCGGCCTTGATGCGGTTGGTGGCGGTGGTCGCGTTGGTGACGCCGATCAGGTTGGCGTAGCGAGCGCTGGTCGCCAGCACCGTGGCGTGATCGGCGATGCTGGCGGCGTCGTTCGGGTAGACGCGGAAGTTATCGTAGATGGTGTGGTAGGCGCCGCCGTAGTACTCGCGCGTCGCCACCCGCACGGTTGCGCCGTTGTAGCTGCCCTTCATGCCAAAAAGGTTGTGGTACCTGGTGGCCATGCTGGAGCCGCCCCAGCCGCTTTCCAAAATCGCCTGGGCGGCGGTCAGAGACGGCAAAATGCGGTGCGACGTCCAGCCGGTGATGGCACCTGAGATAATCTGGTTCAAAAAGCCGGCGACGGCCTTGGGGTAGCGGCTTGAGTTAGTCGCCTGCAGCGCCTGAATGCCGCTGGTTAACGGGCTGACTTTCGTGACCGAGCTGGCCAAAACCGTGGTCTTGGCCCGACTCGTCTGCGCCTTTGCCACCGCGGCGGTGGCGGTTTTGGCGCTGCCGGCCGCCTGGGTGACGTGGCCGCGGCCCTGCGCCCCAAGCGCCGCCAGTGCGGCCGCGGTGACCCCCAGTGTCGCCTTCCCTAACTGAACCCGATTCATTGTCATCAGCATCCTCCTATCGTTACCTTTTCTTAATAATTCCATCGTAGCATGTTGGCCCGGCCGGCGACGTGACAGTTTGATTACGAGTCCGTGACCGTTTTTACAATGGCTCACCGGCAACACATTGTAAGCGCTTGTGGTCACTTGACGATAAATGCCCAGGTGGCGCTTACCAAAAGATAGAGAAAGCGCTATACTGAAGTCGAATCCGGGTTTTCAAGCGCAACGTTGGCGCGTCCAGCTCAACCCGCTACTTAATTGAAGGGAGTCTTACCTGATGACTTTTGTGAACAATGATTTCGGTGATGTGCTGCTGCACCGTTCCTCGGTGCGGGACTTTGACCCAAGCGTCACGATTCCCCGCGAAGAGCTGACCGCCATGATTCAAGAGACGATCACGGCACCTTCCGCCTGCAACCTGCAGGCTTGGCACTTCGAGGTCGTCGACAACGCCGCCGGCAAGGACTTGCTGCGCCAGTACTTCATGAAGTTCAACCTGCCGCAGCTGGAATCCGCCAGCGCCGTCGTTCAGATTTTCGGCGACACTCAGGCCTTCAAGTCCTACCGCGACCTGTGGAACAAGGCGGCAGCGGACGGCCGCATCACGCCCGAAAAACGCGACGAGGTACTGCGGACCTTCCTGCCGCTGTACGAAAAGGCGCCGCAGTCGATGCTAGTCGCCGACTCCTCGGTCGACTCCGCCATCGCCGCCACCCAGCTGATGCTGGTCGCCCGGGCTCACGGCTACGAGACCAACCCGATCGGCGGCTACGACACGACCAAGGCCGCCAAGCTCTTCGGCCTCGACCCGACCCGCTACGTGCCGGTCATGGCGATTGCCATCGGCAAGCCGGCCAAGAACGGCAAGGACGAGATGAAGTCCGCCCGTTACCCGGTCGACCAAGTGCTGCACTTCGCAGACTAACGCGGTCGAACCAGTGCTGTGCTGCGTGGACTAACGCCGTCGAACCAGTGCTGCGCTTCCCAGACCAACGCGGTTGAACCAGTACTGCGCTTCCCAGACTAATCCAACAGACCATTAAAAAGCAGGTGCTTCACTTCACAACTTGTGAGGTGAGGCACCTGCTTTTGCGTGGTTGAACTTCGATAGATTGTGCCCGTCACCACCGGGCAAGGTGGTGACACGACGCACTGAGTCGACGAGACGCAATCCGCGGCAAGTGGCTGCGACCGCCGTCGCCCGGACCGCCGCCGTCACGGTTGGCGCGACCCGGCCTCCGAATCACCGCCGGTTAGGCCTCCACCGTCACGACCCAGCCGGCCGGGCCCTCGACGTCGCCGTTTTGGATGCCGACCAGCGTGTCGTAGAGCTTTTGCGTGATTGGGCCGACGCCGCCGTCGCCGAACTGATGCACGTGGTCGCGGTACGTGATGCTTTGAATCGGGGTGATCACCGCCGCGGTGCCGCAAGCGCCGGCCTCGGCCAAATCATTCAGGCCGTCGATCGGAATGCGGGTCTCTTCGGCGGCCAGGCCGCAGACGCTGGTCGCCAGGTCCATCAGCGAGCGGCGCGTGATGCTTTGAAGAATGGACGGCGACTTGGGCGTCACGAACTTGCGACCGTCCTTGGTGATGGCGAAGAAGTTGGCCGAGCCGACCTCCTCGATGTAGCGGTGCTCGATTGGGTCGAGGTAGATGGCGTCGCCGAAGCCATGCTCATGGGCGTACTTACCCGCCTGCAAGCTCGCCGCGTAATTACCACCGACCTTGCTTTGCCCGGTGCCAAAATGGGCCGCCCGGTCGTAGGTCTCCGCGACCATGAACTTGGTCGGCACCATGCCGCCCTTGTAGTAGGCGCCGACCGGCATCGCAAACACGGTGAACAGGTACTCCTTGGCCGGGGCGACGCCGATGTTCTCCCCGACGCCGATCAGAAGTGGCCGCAGGTACAGGGTGGCGCCGGTGCCGTACGGCGGCACGTACTCGGCGTTGGCCGCGACGACCTGCTTGACGGCGGCCAGAAACTGGTCGGTCGGCACCGCCGGCATCAGCAGCTGGCTGGCCGAGCGGTTCAGCCGCGCCGCGTTTTGATCCGGGCGAAAGAGCTGGATCGCACCGGACTTGGTGCGGTAGGCCTTCAGCCCCTCGAAGGCGCTTTGGCCGTAGTGCAGGGCCGGGCTGCTGATGTTCAGCGTCAGGCTGCCGCCTTGAACCAGGCCGCCCTCGTCCCAGGCGCCGTCCTTCCAATGCGCGTCGTAGCGGTACGGCAGTTCCATGTAGTCGAAGCCCAGGTTTTCCCAATCAAGATTAACAGTCACGTGATAGCCTCCATGTGTTGTGCATTACTTACTGAAGCATACCCGAGATTCACGCGGGGCTCAAGCTCGCCGGTCAGGTAAACTGACACTCGATAACAAAAATTATTTTTTGGGCCCCGCGCGACTTGTTTTCACCCCTTGTTTCACGTGGAACAGCGGGTATACTGAAGGCAAAACCCTTGGAGGTTGCCATGCCATCTCGCATCTACCAAGAACTGACGCCGCCGCAGCTGACGGCGCTGATTCGCCGCCACTTCCCCGGCGCCACCGGCTACCGCGTCGCCGTCGCTCACGGCGGCCTGTTCAACACCACCTACCGCCTCACCCTGGCGACCGGGGCCGCCTACATCTTGCGCATCGGGCCGGTTCACCGCGAGCTGCTTTTGCCCTTCGAACACGGGCTGATGGCGGCCGACGCGCAGGTCGCGGACTTGCTGGCCCAACACGGCGTCCCCGGCAGCCAGGTCGTCGCCTGGTCGCCGCGCGACGCGGCGCTGGATCGCGCCTACATGCTGACGCGCTGCCTGCCCGGCGTGACGCTCAACGACCCGGCGGTGACGCCAAGCGAGCGGCTGGCGCTGTACCGCCAGCTCGGCGCCACGATGGCCGCTTTTCACGCGATCACCGCGCCGCGCTTCGGTCGCCTGGCGGAGCCCGACCGCCGCTTCGCCACCTGGAGCGGCTGGGTCGAGGCCGAGTTCGCGACCACCCTGGCGCTGCTGGTTCACCACGCGCTGCTCACGCCGGCCCAGGCCGCTCACGTGCAGGCCTGGGTGGCTGCGACACGGCCGGCGCTTGACGCGATCACCACGCCGCACCTGGTTCACGCCGACCTCTGGGAGGGCAACGTGCTGGTCAGCCTGGACCACCGCCGGCTGGTCGCCATCATCGACTGCGACCGCGGCCTGTTCGGCGACCCGGCGCTGGACTTCGCGATTTCGCCAACCACCCCGGCCGAGTTCTACGAAGGCTACGGCCGCCGCCCGGCGCCAGACGCCGCGGCCACCACGCGCGATACCGTTTACCGGGCCCTGTACAGCGCCTGGGACGGCTTCGTCTACGCCGTCGAGTACGCCAACCCGCAGGCCGCCGCCGAGTGCCTGGCGCGGCTGGTGGCGCTGGCCGCGGGGTAGCTGGCAACCCGCGTCTTCCCCGCCTCTCACGTGCCGTTTTGGTGACGCCTGCTCATCCTGACCTCATCGCGCCGAGGTCAGTTTTTTTACTAAAAAAGCACGACCACCGCATCGCTGCGATGGTCGTGCTTTTGGTTAGTGGAGCTTACTTGGTCAGGTTCTGGAAGGCTGCCTTGACAGCCTTGGCGAAGGCGGCGAACTTAGCGCCGACCTTAGTCGTGGTGGTCTTGGTGTCGGTCGTTGCGGCCGGAGCCGTGGTGCCGGCCTTGGCTGCTGCGATGTCGGCCTTGAAGCCAACCAGTGCGTCGAACTGCGCCAGCTTGTCGGCAAGCGTCGTGGCCTTTTGACCGGCCGCTTTCGCGTTGTCGAGGTCGCCGTAGTAGCTGCGGCCCGTCGCGGCATCCGTCGCGTTGCCGATGGCAACCGGCGTCGCCTGCTTGATGGCGGCAGTGAAGGCGTCCAGCGCGTTG
>NZ_JANQBA010000021.1 GCF_025490915.1 Lacticaseibacillus parakribbianus
ACCTTGGAATCAGCATCTAAAGCCAGCAACTAGCGAAACCGCGTAAGCAATGAAGGGTCGCAATCCAAAAATAGGATTGCGGCCCTTCTCAGTTTGCAAGACGGTCGATTATTGGGTGCTTACAAATCAAATTGTTGCATAGTCGTCCAAAAATATGGAGGCAACGCGAATGCAGCAGTGGTCGCAGGGTAATCATGTTCAAGCAATGGGAGAAGTCTTCATGTTAAGATCCTGTTACAGTTCAACTTTCAGTTTCAAAATACGTCCTACAAACAGTCTGTATATGTTGAGAGCGAAAGTTCTCACAGACCTTCCGGAGGGGTCTTGCAACGCATCGCCGCCGTGCGCGGCGTGCAGCGCGAAAGCCGCTAGCGCGAGCGGCGGCGGTCGGCGTTAGCCGGCCGTCATCAGCCCCCAGTGTCTAATAGGGGGGCAAATACAAGTAACAAGAAATCCGACGGTAGGCATAAAGCGCCTGTGGCACGGCCTTACCGCATAGGTAGAACGCCAAATTGCTGTTAGGACGCTTGGAAAGGAGCTAACATGCTCAAAGACTTAAACTTAATTGGCGGCATGACCAACAAAGATTGGCTTGATCAAGTCCATGACGAGATGCGCGACAATGGAATTACACAAGGTCAGCTTGCTGATACGGCAAATTACAGTCGGTCACACCTGAATCAACTGCTGGGTCGTAAGAAGCCACTCAACGATAAAGCCCGACTAGAACTGACGTTGGCGTTGCGTGCGTTGACCGGTCAGAATAATCTGGACGTCTGTATCGACTATCTCAGCGTCACCTTCAAGACACACGACTACGAAGAGTTGATTAACAAACTGTTCCAAATCAGCCCGACCCATTTCAATCTTCACGAAGGCGCCCACTACGGCTATTCAGCAACCTTAACATGCGGTGAGATCAAGATGATGTTATCACCTTACCAAGACGTGGATGCCGAAGATTACAAGCCGAAAGACGACAGTGGCACAATGATTGAGCTGAAAGGTCAAGGCTGTCGCTACGTCGAATCGTATCTGCAATCACAACATCGAACTTGGTACGATTTTCTGGAAACTTGTCTCAAACTGGATTGCCACTTCACTCGACTGGATTTAGCCATCAACGACCGCAACGGTTTACTAGACGTGCCAACACTAATTGAGAAGTGTGACCATGATGAATTCAGCTCACGCTTTCGCGGGTTCAGGGACAACCGCACCAAACAGTGGCACGCTTCCGGACGCACCTTGTACCTTGGTTCACCACAAAGCGAAGTCAATTTCTGCATCTATGACAAGGCATTTGAGCAACATCAAAAACACCCAGAAATCGCCATTGAAGATCAACCAATCCGTACTCGCTTTGAAGTGCGCCTACGCCGCGAGCGTGCCGCCACAGCGGTTGAACATCTATTAGCGACACATGATCCCGAGCAAGTCGTGTTCGGCATCATCAATCAGTATCTGCGTTTCTTGACGCCAAGTCATAAGCCTAGAAGTGAGTGGGCGTTAGATCCCCGTTGGGCGGCGTTCATCGGTAACAATCGGGATAAGTTGCGCCTGTCCACTAATCCAGAGCCGTTAAACTATGACCACATTACGCGATGGCTAAGAAAGCAAGTCGCACCCTCGCTCAAGATGTTGCAGTTGATCGACCAGTACAACAATACGAGCGAACTCAAGGCCATCATCGACAGTGGCAAGTTGACGCAACGCCACTGGGACGTGATCCACCATTTTCAACACCAACGCAACGGTGTTATGACCGATTCAAAGCAACGTGAGAAATCAAAAAAGAGCGACTACGCCGACCAAAGCAAGTAGTCACCCTTCACAGATAAAATATGGGTTCTATCTGACTTGATTATCTCACTCCCACCAAACTTTAGGAAGTGATTTGATTGAATATTAACGTACCAGAACAGCCAGTCTTCCTGACGATGACTAGAGCTGATCTTATCAAACTAGGATACAGTCCATCGCAAGCAAGCCGCATCGTTAAGTTAACCAAAGAACAGTTGCTCAAACAAGGCTTTGGATGGTACGGTAAGAAAGGCGTAGACCGTGTTCCAGTGGAAGCAGTAGACGCAGTATTAGGCTTGAAACTAAGCCGACTTGAGGGTGCACCAAGTGGCCTTTCCGCAGTTAAGGAGGAACTATCTTGACTACGAAAGACCATATTACCAAACAAGCGGACGGCACTTTTAGCTTCCGCGTAAGCTTAGGAACTGACAAACGGACTGGCAAGCGAATTCAAAAACGTGCCAGCGGCTTCAAAACGAAAACGGAGGCGAAAAAAGCAAGACTAGCCATGTTGGCGACCGGCGTTACTGATGACCAAGACATTAAGCAGACCCGCTTTGGGCCATTCATGGAAGACGTGTTCAAACCTTGGTACAAAACCCAAGTGAAACCACGGACTTACCGGCAACGCGTAACCATGATGGGCGGCCAGCATCTCAAGATGTTTACCGAGATCGCGATTGACCAAATTCGACCGATCGATATTCAAAGGTGGCAGGTACAGATACTAAAAGTCTGCGAACAATCTTATGCGCGAACCGTCAATATTCTAATTGGCCAAGTGTTAGAGCGTGCCAAAACCTTAGGCATCATCTCCGAAAATGCAGTTCGCATCGTCGGTCTGATTCCTAAGAAGAAAGCGAAAATCAAGTTCTGGACACGCGAAGACTTCCAAAAGGTGATTGCCAAAACTGGCACTGACACCTACGAGAAACACTTTGAACGCACGATGTTGTGGTTTATGTTCATGTCAGGATTACGAAGCGGTGAAGCGCGGGCATTAAAGTGGACAGACGTTGAGCTCGTTGGCAAGACGGTGAACATCAATAAGACCATGGACTATCACAACCGCAACTGGTTTGAGACACCAGAGCCAAAGACTGCGGCTAGTCGCCGAACCGTTGCGCTTGATGATGCCACAGTTGCGTGTCTAAGCGCGTGGCAGGTCGCACAAGCGGCGATGGTGAAATCTGAGTGGGTGTTCTCGCTTAATGGGATTCCCTGCGCTGACCGACGTTTCTTGGGCATCGTGAGTGCCTATAGCACACTCGCAGAAGTTGAGCGGATTACCGTGCACGGCCTCCGCCACTCGCATGTGTCACTGTTGATCAGTCTCGGTGAGAATCCACTCCAGATTAAAGAACGTCTGGGACATGAGGACATCGAAACGACGCTCGGCACTTACGGTCATCTCTACCCCAACAGTAACTTTGAAGTCGCAAAAAAGCTCAACGGGATCTTCTCTGAGGAGGCGCCCGATGAGCCAAAATAATTTGAAAAGGGTCAAAATTGTGCCGCCGTAAAATCGGTGGTGCTAGAAACGTTGATACCGCGGGGCAAGCACGAGATGTGTCATTGTTCCCGGGAAATATTACCGGGAAAAGACGGCCTGCCGGCTGTAGCGCAGGTAGTGGCGCAGCATCTGCCACACGTACAGGGTCACCCGCAGCACCGGCTGGTACAGCGCGATACCGACGCCGGCCAGCACCGCGGCGAACGCCAGCTGATGCCACGGCACCGCGTAGCCCAGCAGGTTGGCGCCGACCACCAGAAGCGGCGACACGACGAAGCTGACCTCGATGGCCCAGGCCGTCAGTAGCAGGCTGCCGATCACGCTGACGACCGCCAGGGCGACGATGATGTCAAACCAGATCAGGCCAAACAGCGCCAGCCAATTGATTTTGTGCATTTTGACTTCCTCCTTTTTCGCGGCGGAAGGGCCGACCAAGGCGTCCAAGCTGCAGCCGTACAGCTGGCACAAGTCGCTGAGTGCGTAGATGTTGGGCAGCGTGTGGCCCTGCTCCCAGCGCGACACGGTCTGCCGCGTGATGTACAAGGCCTGCGCCACCGTTTCCTGGCTCATGTTCGCGGCCACTCGCGCCGCCTGCAGGTTCGCACCTAAAGTCATGTCTCCCACCTCCAAGAGGAAGTATCCGCCGCCGCGGCCGGCTTGCCCAGCAACAAGGCTGTTACATGCCGTCACGCCGGGGTTGCGCCAATGAATCCGGTGCTCATTTGGCGTCTTCCCCGATTGCGTCCCAGTCGATGCGGCGGTCTTTGTAGTAGAACGCGTGGTCATACGCGTTGACCTGGCGCAGCACCTTGGCGGGGCTGCCGACCGCCACCACGTTGCTCGGCAGGTCGTGGGTGACCACCGCGCCGGCGCCAACCACCACGTTGTCGCCGATAGTCACGCCGGGCAGCACGATGGCGCCGGCGCCAAACCAGCAGTTTTTGCCGATCACAATCGGTAGGTTGTACTGGTAGCCCTGGGCTCGCAGGCTGGCCTCGACCGGGTGGCCGGCCGTCGCCAGGACGACGTTGGGGCCAAACATCGTGTTATCCCCCACGGTGATCGGGCCGTCGTCGACCATCGTCAGGCCGTAGTTGGCGTAAATCGCCTTGCCAAACGTGCAGTGGTGACCGCCCCAGTTGGCATGCAGCGGCGCCTCGATGTAACAGCCCTCCCCAATCTGGCCGAACATCTCTGTCAGCAGCGCGGCTCGCTTACTTTGCTCGGAAGGCAGCGTCTGGTTGTACTTGGCCTGCAGGTCCTGCCAGTGCATCTGCTCCTTCATCAGGGCCGCGTCGTTGGGCAGGTACAGGTCGCCATTGCTCAGTTGTTCCATTTTCATTGTGAAATCCGCTTCTTTCTTCAATAATTTGGCGGGAACGCCGCCAACGTGGCTTGCGGCCGGCACGTCACGGTCGACCACGCTGCCCGGCGCCACCCAGGCCCCATCGCCGATGGTCACGCCCGGCAGCACCGTGGCACCGACGCCCAGTACACAATCGGCGCCGATTCGCACCGCCTGGTTGTGGACGTAGCCGGCCGCTCTAAGCGCCGGCCACACCGGATGGGCCCCGGTGGCGACGGTCACCCGGGCGGCCAAAACGGTCCGGGCCCCGATGGCAATCGGACCGTCATCCACCAGCATCACGCCGCAACCGATCGTGACGCCGGCGCCGAGCCGCACATGGGCCCCGCCCCAATTGGCGGTTAAGGCGCCGGCCACGTGGCAGCCCGGGCCGGCCGCCGCGAATAGCGCCGCGTAGGCCGCCTGGCGGTTCGGCGCGGTCGGCGACAGCGCGTTGACTTGCGCCAGGCGGTCTTGGCAGGCCAGCTGGGCCTCAAGCATCGCCTGACCACTGGGATAATAAAGCGACCCATCGGCCAACTCCGGAAATTGCATACGCTCACCTCTGCCCCATTGTAACCGATGTCAGCGAGCGGTTCGAGGGGGATTGCGGAAAATGCCGCCAGTCATCAGCATCACGACCATACGTGAGCAAACTCCCGGAAATAGACTTACGGACAATAAAAAACGATGTCCAGAATAATCTGAGCATCGTTTTTTACTTCCGGGGCTAGTCCTCGTCGTCGTCGACTTCGACCAATCCCTCCCAGGCGGTCTTGCCGAGGAAGGCCTGAAGCCTGCGAACCTGTTGGTTGTTGTAGCCGCGCAGGCCGGTCAGGAAGGCGGCCATCGCCGGGCGGCTCTCGCGTTCGGCGAGCTTGATCGCGCGATCGATGAACAGGTTGGCGGTGGTGAAGTCATGCGCCGTCTGGTCGACAACCTGCGCGGCGTCCTCATACTTCAGCCGCGGCTCCTCTTCGATTTTGGCGTAGCGCATGTACTCCGCGACGGTGGCCGGCGGGAACTCGTTTTCGTCCAGCAGCACCCCGCCGAGCTCGTCAATCTGCTTGCGATTGGCGGCGATCAGGTCGGTGTAGACCTGCTGGAGCTGGTAGCTCTGCGGCCCGTGAACGAACCAGAGGGCCTGGTGGAACTTGACGTCCAGGACCCACAGGTTGGCCAGAATGTGGCCGGTCATGGCGCCGGCGGTCGGCTTGTGGTGGTCGCGATCGGCCTGTTCGACTTCGGCTTGGTACTTGGCTTCAATGGCTTCTTTGCTTGGCATGTGAGATTCCTCCTGAGTGAATGTGCAGTTTTGATCGACTAAGAGCAGCAAGGTTTGGTTTGGTTTGGTTTGGTTTGGTTTGGTTTGGTTTGGTTTGGTTTGGTTTGGTTTGGTTTGGTTTTTGGGGGTGAAGCAGGCGCTGGCAACTACAGGTCCTTGACCTTGACGCCCTGGACCTCGTAGCCCAGCTTGGTGACGACCTGGCTCAGGTCATCGGCGGAAACCTGGCTGTCGTCGAACTCGGCCTTCACCTTGCCGGCGTTGAACAGGACCTTGACGGCGCCGACGCCCTTGGTGTTCTTGACGGCGCCTTCGATCTTGGTCAGGCAAGACGGGCAGGTCAGTTCATCCAGCTGCATAATGATTTTCTTGTTCATAATCGGTTCCTCCTCTTTGTTGATAAGTCTATTGTAGGTGGGGCCGGCGGAAAAATAATTGACGCCGGTCAAGTTTAGTCAAGTTTTTCGGCGCGACCGCCGAAGTTGATCAACCGCATCGCGTTGAAAATCACGACCAGAATCGAGGCCTCGTGAACGAACATGCCGGAGGCCATGTAGATGAAGCCGGCGACCAAGCCCAGTAGCAGGAAGGCCACGACCAGAATCGCAATCGTCACGTTCTCGCGGGTGTTCAGCACCGTCTTTTTGGCCAAACGGTAGGCGTGAACCAGGGCCTTGAAGCTCGACTGCATCAAGACGACGTCGGAGGTTTCGATCGCGACATCGGTGCCGGAGCCCATCGCGATGCCGATGTCGGCGGTGGCCAGGGACGGCGAGTCGTTGATGCCGTCGCCGACGAACGCGACGCGCTGGCCGGCCGCCTGGAACTGCTTGACGAACTCAACCTTCTGATCCGGCATCAGCTCGGCGTGAACCTCATCGACGCCGAGGGTCCGGGCGACGTAATCGGCGGTGGTTTGGTTATCGCCGGTCAGCATCACCAGGTGCTTGGCGCCGGCCTTCTTCAGGGCGGCCAGGGCGGCCTTGGCTTCCGGCCGCACGATGTCGGAGACGCCGATCAGCCCAGCGACCTGGCCTGCGACTGCGACGATGATCAGGGAGCTGCCGGTTTGTTGCAACTTGGACACGGCGGCTTGTTGCTCAGGCGTGAGCGCAACGTGATGGGCCGCCAGCAGCTTCTCGTTGCCGGCGCAGACGTCGACGCCTGCGACCTTGGCCGTGACGCCTTGGCCGCGGATGGTCTGGTGATCGGTCAATTCCAGGTTGAGGTTCAGCTTGCGGCGGGTCGCCGCTTCGATGACGGCGCGGCCCAGCGGGTGGTCCGACAGGCTTTCAAGCGCCGCGGTCTGCGCCAGCAGGTCGTCTTTTGAACCGGTGAAAACCACCACGTCGGAGACGGCGGTTTCGCCCTTGGTCAGGGTGCCGGTTTTGTCGAAAACAAAGGTGTCAATCTTGGCGAACTGGTCCATCGCCTCGCCACCCTTGACTAAGATGCCGCGCTTGGCGCCGTTGCCGATGCCGGCGACGTTGGACACCGGGGCCCCGATGACCAAGGCGCCGGGGCAGCCGAGCACCAGCACGGTAATCGCCAACTTGAAGTCCTGGCTGATCAGCCCGACCAACAGCGCGATTAGAAGCACCGCCGGGGTGTAGTACTGCGCGAAGCGGTCGATGAACTTCTCGGCGTGGGACTTGGTGTCTTGCGCGTCCTCGACCAGCTCGACGATTTTGGCGAAGGTGGTGTCGTCGCCGACCTTGGTGGCCCGGACGTTCAACGCCCCGTCGCTCAAAATCGTCCCGGAGAAGACCTGCTCGCCATCGGTCTTGCGAACGGCCCGGGACTCGCCGGTGACAGCGGCCTCGTCTGCGTAGCCGGAACCCGCGACGACCACCCCGTCGACCGGGATGGCGGCGCCGGTTTTGACCACCACCACGTCGCCGACCTCGACGTCATCGACGTCGGTGTCCTCGGTGGTGCCATCGGCCTGCAGGACCTGCGCCGTGGTCGGCGCCATGTCGGTCAGGCTGCGGATGGATTCGCGCGTCTTACTCAGCGTTTTTTGCTCCAGGAAGTTCCCGAACAGGAACAAGAAGGTGACGATGGCGCTTTCGTTGTACTCGCCGATCACGAACGCGCCGATGACGGCGATGGTGACCAGAAGCTCAATTGAAACCACCTTCACTTTCAGCGCCTGGAAGGCGTGAACCGCGATCGGCACCACGGCGATCAGCGAGGCGATCGCCAACACCCAGGCGTAAAGCCACCCGACATGCGTGAACTTGCCGGCGTAACCCAGCACGATCAGCGCCGCTGACAGCCAGGTGATGTGTTGACTGTGATCTTGCAACCATTTTTGAAATTTCATGATCCGCTCCCCTATCAGGTTTGATGACTCAAGTATAGGGGCGGCGCGGCGGAAAGAACTTGACGCGCGTCAAGTTCTGACAAAAAGTTAGTGGCAATTTGTGGCATACTAGAGAAAAGGACTTCGTGAGGTGAAAAACATGCTTAACTTGACCGGTTACGCCAAGCAAGTCGGCTCCCTTAGCTTCGCCCAGCTGCCGCTGACCGCGGTCGACGGGGTGATTTTGGCCCAGCTGGCCTATTTTCCCTTCAACCTAATTGCCCCGAGCCTCAACCGGCTGGGCGACCTGCCGCCGGCCGCCTTCACCGCCCTGACCCAAGACACCTGGAAGCCCGGCCCCAACGCGGCGCTGCTGGCCGTCTTGGCCCATCAGCCGCGCTTTTGCGACATCCGCGTTCACGACGCGGTGGATCAGCTCGACGCGGCGCTTGAAAAACAGTTCTCCGCCGTCACCTTTTCCCTACCCGGTGGCCAGCACGTGCTGGCCTTTCGCGGCACCCGGGCGGCCTTCGTCGACTGGAAGGAGGACTTCAACATGGCCTACCTGAAGACGATTCCGTCGCAACGCGCCGCCTTGGCCTACCTCGAAGGCATCGCGGCGCGGTTCCCCGGGCCGCTGACCTTGGTCGGCCACTCCAAGGGCGGGACGCTTGCGACCTACGCCTTCGTGAAGGCCCCACTCGCGCTGCAAAATCGCGTGACCGCGGTGTACAACGCCGACGGTCCCGGCATCGGGACGGCCGTCGTCCCGGCGCTGCGGTCGCGCATTCACAAGCTGGTGCCGCAGAGCAGCCTGATCGGGACACTTTTTGACCCGGATCAGGAGTACCAAGTGATCCAAAGCACCGCTCACGCACTGGGCCAGCACGACCCGTTCAGCTGGCCGGTGCAAGACCACGCCTTCGTGCCGTTGGCCACGACGGACGGGCTGTCGCAATACGCCCAGCGCAGCATCGCCGCGTGGGTCGCGGAGCTGGACGCCGCCACCAAACGCGCCTGCCTGGACGCGGCCTACGCGCTGGTGCTGCGAACCGACACCCGCACCTTCGCCGAGCTGCGCGGCCAGCTGCCGCAAAGCGCCAAGGCGATTTTGACCGGGCTGCGCGACACCGACGCGGCCACCCACGCCAACTGGCGCCGGGCCGTGACCGCCTTGATTGCGGCGCTGTGGGCCAGCCTCGAGCCGCCGGCCTGGCACCTGCCGGCCCCGGTGGCGGCCAGGCTGCCCGAGCTGAAGCAGCTGATGGCGCGGCTGCCCAACCCGTGGCAGCGCGACTGAGCCGCAGAAGTTGCCAGCAAAATGCGCCTATCGTATAATATGAGTGGAACAGGCGACGTGAGCGTCTGTCAGGTGTCGAAGCAGTTGGTGTGCTGGCATGCACGGGCTGTGGAGCCTTAAAGGCTGGGGATGTGTAAACCTCGAACCAGCAATGAAAACATCCCACGACAAAGGCGTCCGAGCGATCGGGCGCCCTCTTTGCATACTTGGCCGGCTAATACCTGGTCCGTACCCCACGGTCGCCGGCGCGAGGTCGCGCGTGACCCGACCGTCTCACTGGGCTCGCGACCATCGCTCACGGCTCGCGCAAACTGGCCGCCGGACGGCCGCTGGCGCCCCTGCAGCCCAATGGCGGCCTCACCGCCACACCCCACCGCCTCGCGGTCCCGCGGTTTCTGGCGTCCCGACCACCCGCCGGCACCGCGCCGGTTGCCAGCCCGGGCCCTCCGCCGTCCCACCCGGGAACGCCCCTGCCCCGCCGCTTTCCTTGCCTCGCCTGGACCGGCCGGCTACACTGACAGTGTAGGAAGCTGATTGTTCCACGTGAAACGGGAGGCGCGACAATGACAATTCCACTGGTGTTCAGCGATATTGACGGCACCCTGCTCGATGCGCAACACCGGCTGCGGCCGGCCGTGATTCGGGCGGTGCGAGACTACACCGCGGCAGGCGGTCGCTTTTGCCTGGCCTCGGCGCGGCCGCCGCAGGCCATGGCGGCGATTGCCACGACGCTGGCGGTGACGCTGCCCCTGGTCGCCTTGAACGGGGCGCTGATCGCCACGCACCACCCCGACGGCACCACCACGCCGCTGTTTTCACAACCGCTGGCCACCGGCGTCGCCCAGGCGGTGCTGGATCGCGTGACCGCTCGCGGCCTGGCCATCAGCGTCAACGTGTTCGCCGGCCCCGACTGGATCGCGGCGCCGAGCCCCTGGGTCGCCCAGGAGGCGGCGATCACCGGCACGGCCCCGACCGCCGGCGACGTCGCCGGCTTCTTAGCCACCGGGCGGCCGGTGCATAAGCTGCTGTGCATGGGCGAGCCGGCGGCGGTTGACGCGTTGCGCGACGCCGTGCAAGGCCTGCCGCTGACGGCGGCGCGGTCCAAGCCGACCTACCTGGAGCTCACCCACCCCGCCGTGTCCAAGGCCCAGGCGCTGCGTTTTTTGGCCGGACATTACGGGCTGAGCCTGGCGCAGACCATGGCGCTGGGCGACGGCGACAATGACATTCCGATGCTCGAGGCGGCCGGCGTCGGCGTCGCCTTGCACAACGCCAGCGCCGGCCTGCTAGCCATCGCCGACCACGTGGTCCCGGCCAACACGGCGGCCGGGGCGGCGGTGGCCATTCGCCGCTTCGCGATGTGACAACCGATGTGACACGCGGTCACTCGCCGGTGCCGCCGCTTGCAAAAAGTGCGATACTAGGAGTTATGATTTTCAGAAATTATTAACCGTGCCGATGCCTTCGCACCGGCCGAAAGGAGGCGCCACTCCCATGGATGATGCACAACGCGAACGTGGCCCATGGAAGAAAAATCTCTACGTGCTGTGGTTTTGCACCTTCGTCGCCGGCATCGCGTTCAGCGAAATCATGCCGTTCCTGTCGCTGTATGTCAGCCAGATGGGCGATTTTTCCAAGCAGGAGCTGACCTTTTGGAGCGGGTTGATCTACGCCGTCACCTTCCTGATCACGGCGATCGTCTCGCCGTTGTGGGGCAGCCTGGCCGACCGCACCGGCCGCAAGGTGATGCTGATTCGGGCGAGCCTGGGCATCGCGGTGTCGATGGCCTTGATGGGCCTTTGCACCAACGTCTGGGCGCTGTTCGCCTGCCGCTTCTTTCAGGGCTTCTTCTCCGGCTACATCCCCAACGCCCAGGCCCTGGTGGCCTCGCAGACGCCTCGCGCCAAGGCCGGCGTCGCGCTGGGTACCCTAGTCACCGGCTCGGTGTCCGGGACGCTTTTTGGCCCGATCGTCGGCGGGATTTTGGCCCAGATTTTCTCGATTCGCAACACCTTCTTCATCACCGCGGCGCTGCTCACCGTGGTCTGCCTGATGTCGGCGTTCATGGTCGAGGAGTCCTTCGTGCCGGTCAAGCGCGTCAAGGGGGCCCCGCACGAATCGCTGCTGCACAAGGTCGCCGACCCGAAGCTGATCGTGATTCTGTTGGTCTCGACCATGATTGTGCAAACCGGCAACGCGTCGATTTCGCCGATCATCTCGCTGTACATTAAGGAACTGATGCACAATCAAGGCGCCATCACCGTGGTCGCCGGCATCATCGCGGCTTTGCCCGGCATCTCGAATATTTTGGCGGCGCCGCGGCTCGGCCGCTACGGCGACAAGCACGGCTCCGGACGGGTGCTGATCGGCTGCTACCTGTTCGCGGTACTGGTCTACTTTCCGCAGGGCATCATCGGCAGCGTCGTCGGCCTGGGCGTATTGCGCCTGTTCGTCGGCATCTCCGACGCGGGACTCTTCCCGACCATCCAGACCTTGCTGACCAAAAACACGCCGCCGGAGACCACCAGCGCGATTTTCTCATGGAACCAGAGCTTCCAGGCCCTGGGCAACATGTTCGGCGCCTTCCTCGGCGGGACGCTGGCCGGCCTATTCGATTACAACGTGGTGTTCATCTCCACGGCGCTTCTGCTGTTGATCAACCTGATTGTGCTGCGCGTCACGGAACCCAAGCTGCTGCGGCGAACCGACCGCAAGGCGTGAGAGACCGGGTTTTTGTCCCGGCAGTTGTTATTGTGGATGCAAAACGGTCTGCCAAATCCGAACCTCTCGGATTGGCAGACCGTTTACTTTTGAACCGCATTAACGGTCCGAGCCCGTTGGCGCGTCGCCCATCCCCCGCTCATCCATCCGCGCGTTCACTGCGGCGAATTAACTCGGCGGCGGCGTCACAAGCGGCAGCGAACGTGATGCCGCGACTATACGCGAATGCCTTTTGGTAGCGCAGCCAGCGTTCGTTCAGCGTCCGTGATTGCCCTAATGCTGTCGCGATGTTCGCGTATTCGGTCAGCGTCGGCACGGCCGCGCGTCGTGCGGCCGTTGCTCTGATCGCGGCCCATAGCGTTTTGAAGCTGAGTTCATCACCCCGTACTTTGTCGAACAGGTACACATCATAGAAATCCTTCATGCGTGTGTTGGCCTCCTGCCGGGCCACAATCGTCTCGAGTTTCTCGGCCAAAATGGTCTCCATGTTGTAAGCCATCACCAGGATATCCTGCTGATTAAAAATTGTCCGGTGATGCCACGAAATTTCCCGCGGCGTGATGACGTCCCCCGTTGAAACATCAACCTTAGTGTCAATGACGCTGCCAAAAACACGGGCCTGCATGTGAACGCGATAGCCCGTGTACTCTGCATCTTCTCTGATTGACTCGACGTGCATCATGGTCAACTGGATATCGTTTTCTGGCGTATTCATGTTCACAATATCACTGAAAACCTCACTTATTTTCGCAACCGTCACCGGCAGTCCCTTGATTGCAGTGTCCATATCTCGCGTCGACCGCGTATCGACACCCAGCATGGAGGCAATCAGGAAGCCACCCTTTAGGATTAAATTGGTGCGGTACGGCGAGTGGGAAATCCGATCTGCTAGTTCGTCCAGCACCACTTCCTGCATGAGAATCTGCGGATCGACCCGCTTTTGCTTGGCCAGATTCCTGACCTTGGCCTTGAACTGCTGACCACTCGTGAAGCCCAGGTTTATAACAAGACCTCCAAATAGTTATCAATTCGACTTCGGACGTTGAACAGGTTGGCATACTCAATCAATCGGCCAATGTTGCGCTGCTTCATGCGGGCGTATTCGCGCATCGCTTGGCGGATTGTCTCCGAGTCTGACTGATCGCGCGTCCGCAAAATATCGCAAAGCGTTCGCTCGACATTGTAGACCCGAACTAAGTGTTGGCCGGGTGTCATCACCTCCTCAATACCCAACTCGTACAAGTCGGGCTTTTGCGTAAAGACATCAACCGGATACGCGGTTATTCTGGTCGCATGATAACCGGCCGGAAAATTCATCTGGTAACGCTCAGGCGTTCGATCCAACATGTGGTGCAAAAAAAGCGCCGTATCTTTGAAGTAAACGCCACGGCTGAAGCGATACTGAAGGATGGACATGTCATCCTCAAAAACCGCCGGGTCAATATAAACACCGCGATCAATTCGCTCCAGCTCACCACGTTGAGCCAGACTAAATAATATACGCGGATTCAAGGCCACATCCCGCAAATCTTGGCTGGTAATTTGGCCATTGTTTCGTTGCAAAATATCTTGAATTAGCGGTTCCACGTCGGTTACCTCCCCGTGTAGTTTCAAACAGGGTTATAGTATAACACCCAGTTTGAAACTACGCACCGCAGCACGATCCCGGGCGACCCCAACCCTAGATTACCGGTGATTCCCGAATGCATGCGTCATCTAAAAAATTGCCTGATATCCCGTATCCCCATAGCACTGACTCCGCAGTCAACAATCCGGGGGCCAGGCCCAGGCTCACTGCCCCGCCCGGCGCTACCCGTCCGGCTAACCGCCCCGCCCCGCTCCGCCCTCTCTTCCAAACGGGCTCCGCCGCGCAACGCGGGTGCGGCCTGCTACGCCGCGGCGTTTGGGGCAAAACCCACGCCCCAATCGCCACGGCTAGGCATCCCGTCCCGCTAAACCCGCGTGGCGCCGCCCTCTAAACGGGCTCCGTGGGGCATCGCCGGGGCGGCTAGCTCGGTCTGGTCACTGAGCCAGGCCCAGGCTCACTGCCCCGCCCAGCGCTACCCGTCCGGCTAACCGCCCCACTCCGCCCTCTCTTCCAAACGGGCTCCGCCGCGCAACGCGGGTGCGGCCTGCTACGCCGCGGCGTTTGGGGCGAAACCCACGCCCCAATCGCCACGGCTAGGCATCCCGTCCCGCTAAACCCGCGTGGCGCCGCCCTCTAATATTTATTCGCACGACTCGTCCCATCGGCGGTGGCATAGGCCGGCGGTGAAACGCGGCTTGGAAGCGCTTGCCGGCCAGTTATATTAGTTAGTTTTCCAAACTATCGTCGAACCAATTCGTCGACATTCGGCCCGGTTGGTCCCATACATTCCCATTAAATCGCCGCTGTAAGCGCTTGCCCAACTTGGTATTGTTGACTATACTCAGTTGTGTGTTGCGGCACCGTCTGCCGCAGCTCGAACGCCGTGCGGGGGCACGGGAAAAACTGGGAGGTTTTTGTGATGCATAGAAAAGTAGCGATCTTAGCGACAGCCGCCGCGACCATTCTGGCGCTGGCGGGGTGCAGCACTGGTAACAAGGCCGACACCGACAAGAAGGCCGCCAAGGATGACGGCAAGGAGCTGACGGTCACCGTTTACGATGACCTGGCGAACTACGCCGGCATCGCCAAGGGTTGGTATGCCAACTACATCAAGGACAAGTTCAACATCAAGCTGAAAATGGTCTCGCCTAACGTGGCCGGCGGTGGTTCCACGCTTTTTGACACCCGCACGGCGGCGGGGAACCTCGGCGACCTGATCATCACCGGCACCACCCACACCAAGAAGCTGGTCAAGGCCGGCCTGCTGGCGGACATGACGCCTTACGCCGATGGCATGACCTACATCAAGAAATACAAGGCCAGCTCCGACGAACTCGCCAGCATCGCCGGCAAAAAAGGCCTGTGGGGCCTGACCACCGGCGTCTCCTCGATGTCACCGACCAAGCCTTCCGAAGGCCAGGACCCGGCGGCCGCCCCGTACATCCGTTGGGACCTGTACAAGGAAATCGGCTACCCGAAGATCAAGACCATGAACGACCTGGTGCCGGTCCTCAAGAAGATGCAGGACCAGGCGCGTAAGGACACCGGCGACAAGGACATCTGGGCCGTCTCCCTGTTCAAGGACTGGGACGGCACGAACATGCAAAACGCCGCGCAAAACCTGTCCTTCTACGGTTGGGAAATCAACCAAGGGACCGTTTTGAGCAAGGGCAACGGCAAGGCCTACCAGAGCATCGTGGCCAGCGACAGCCAGTACGTCAAGGGCATCAAGTTCCTGAACCTGTGCAAGCAGGCCGGCATCCTCGATCCGGACTCCTCGACGCAGACCTGGACGCAGATCGACACCAAGGTTCGCTCCGGCAAAGTTCTGTTCTCCTGGTGGAACTTCCTGGGCATCTCCGGCTACAACACCTCGGCCAACACCGCGCAGGGCAAGGGCTTCGCGCTGGCGCCGGTCCAGGATCTGAACGTCACCTCTAACGGCGCCTCCCCGGCCGGCGGCGTCACGATGATTGGCGTCGGCAGCAAGGCCAAGAACAAGGCGCGGCTGGTTAAGTTCATCAACTGGCTGTACTCCCCAGAAGGCGTTCAGGTCAGCCAGGCCGGTAACATCGCCTGCGCCGGCATCAAGGGCGTGATGTGGAAGATGCAAGACGGCCAGCCCGTTTTGACTAAGCTCGGCGACAAGATCCTCAACGACGACCAGAACACCAAGATGCCGAAGAAGTACGGCGGTACCTCGTTCCAAGACGGCCTGAACCCGCTGAACTTCAAGACCGTGCTGCAGTACGACAAGGACCCAACCACCGGCCAGGCCTACAACTACAACATGTGGCCTTCCGTGATCAAGGCCTCCGAGACCAAGCTGAGCAAGGATTGGTCCAAGCACATGGACGGCGCGACGTCGACCATGGACTACTTGGAGAAAAAGAACCAGCTTGAAATTGCCGCCGGCGTGGCCTATACCGCACCGGAAGACCCATCCGTCATCGCCACGCAGCGCAGCACCATCGGACAGCAGGTCACCAACACCACCTGGAAGATGATCATGGCCAAGACCGACACCGAGTACAACAGCCTGCTGGCCAACATGCAAAAGACGGTCAACGGCCTGGGCTACAAGGACGTCAACAAGTACGACATGAAGAACGCCAAGGCCAAGAACAAGATGCGCAAGGACGTCATCAAGGAGTACAAGGCCGATAAGTAAGCGTATTTATCCATCGTTTCTCCTACCCTAACCCGGGCAGCGCCGCCTCGCCACGCGTCGTTGCCCGACACAAACCCCAAACAAGCGGCGCCTGTTCTGCCAGACAGGCGCCGTTTTGGTATGCCCGAAAGTCGCGTAGGCTCGTGGGTGGTACCCCGGCGGCCAGTCACGTTGACCCAAGCGCGAGACGCTGCGCCTGCCAGCACACTTTTGAGCCGGCGGAACCGTGTGTCCCCGCCCCACACGCTCAGCTAATAGTCGCCACGCTATTTAACTCGGTGAATGTTCCAAGGAACATGCTTTCTGAGAGCCCTTAATGGATAAGGCATGCCGAACAAAACAATAAATTAATACGAATCCAGAGTCCACTGTGGTATACCGCGAATAAATCACAGACAGCCTCATCGGGACGCCTGTTTCAGCAAATTCATCCACGACTGAACGTGTTACAGCGGACAAAAATATCGGGGGGGGAATATAGTGCTTGATAAATAAAGCAAGCGCTTGTAGACTTTCCCTGGATGGCGGAAATAATCAGGAAATCGAGGGATTCATTGTTTCAATTCTTCATTTCAATCCGCCGATCGCCGCTTTTTATGTTGATCGACGTTACACAACATGATTCGTCATTTATAGCAGCGGAGGTGGATGCGATGTACGTTGGCATTTATCACTACAGAGGCCTGCGCCTCAGACTATTCCTCTTTTTCCTCATCATTTTATCGATTGCACTCATTAGCTCGGATTATCTCGGTTACGCTGTAGGTCCGGTCAACGGGATAGAGGCCTTGGCGTGGCTCACCGACCCGGGAACCAGTTTTCTCTCGGCACTCGTCATCTTTAGCGGCACGACGCTGATCATTGGTGATTATTTTAAGCAAATTCAACTCAGTGGGACAAGTAATCTACTCATTATTCGTAGCCAAACACGCCGTTGCGCGACCCTTAAGGCTTATGTCACCATCTTCTTAACGACGTTCATACTCATGCTCAGCACCTTCGTCTTGGTTGGTCTTGCCATTCATCTTCTGCGATTTCCAATGGTATTTAACAATAAACAGCTGGTCGAGGAACTGCAGTTTGGTTACTCGTGGGCGAGTCTGGTATGGATTATCTTCTCTAGAGCTTGGGGGATTTCGGTCTTCACAATGTTCGCATTTGCAGTTGGCTTATGGATTCCACGCCTCGGATTGTACCGTCTCAGTGGTCTAATTATCTCATTGACGATGTATCTTGGTGTGGCCACGATGGGCGATGTCAGCTGGTTGCGCATGGTTGGCGCAGCGTTGTTTCTACCTAACCTAATTGCACCGACGACAGTAGCGGATTTCGGTCCTTACCTTCTTCACATCTCACCAATCTTATTACAGGGTCTGTCCATTATTATCTACCTAGGTCTAACGTGCCTGCTGACCATGTCCTGGCAACATCACGAGGCGGAAAAATGAAGCCTATCGTTCGAATTAGCTACACACCTGGCGCCTACCTGATTCTTATCGTTGCGGGTATGATCAGTCCCTTACTTTCATTGACGTCAAAGCAGCCGGCGGGTTACGAACTGATGTATGGATTTGTGACTAACAATATATCTTATACGGCGAATATCTTGTTTGTTGTTCTTTTGACGTACCACGTCACCTTTCTGCTTCACCTAGAAGGTCTGGCGGTGCCACGAGTCAACTTGAGTGATTTTCAACTAGCTGGACTGGCTGTTCTGATGGTAGACGCTGTCCTTTACGCGATAATCCAGTACGGTCTCGAGTTTGCTTTATTCTCCGCAACCAAGGTGATGCCCGTCGTATTCGTGGTCTTCTGCACAGGTAACTTCTTCATGTTGGCCATAATCGCGCTCATCATGTTCTCGTCTTTTTATCACCATCACGTCTACATCGCAGCCGTTGTGACCATCGCGCTGGAAATTGCGGCCCATTTCTTCATTGTGCGACCATGGATTGAGCACGTTGTTTTTTGAGAATGGAGGATTACCCTAATGGAAATTCAAGATGTCTCCAAGCAGTTCATGGGGCAACACGTGCTGTCCCATGTGAATTTAAGTGTCGGCCCCGGTGAGGTGGTTCATATTTCCGGACACAACGGTTCGGGCAAGTCGACGCTGCTCAAAATCATCGCGGGACTGACCAAGCCCGATCACGGCACGGTCACTTTGGCGCCGAAGGAACGCATCGGCGCGTTGATTGAAAACCCCGGCTTCGTGGAAACCGAGACGCTTCGCGCCAACCTCAAGTTTCTACTCAGTATTCAGCACCGCGTGACGCTGGACCACGTGGTGCCGTTGCTCACCGCTTTTGACCTCGCCCTCGCCAACCGGGCGCCGATGAAGAAGTATTCGGTCGGCATGCGGGAGAAGGCCGGCATCATCCAGGCCGTGATGGAGGACCAATCGCTGATTCTGCTGGACGAGCCGACCCGCGGCCTCGACGCCGACGCCGTGGCCGCCTTGGTCACACTGATTGCGGGGCTGGCCGACGAGGGTAAAACGCTCATCGTCGCCTCACACGACCAGGCGACCCCAATCGCCTACTCAGCCCATTACCAACTGGAAGGCGGCATTCTCTCACGCCAAGCCGACGCCTGACGCTCACTGCGCTGAGCTGGCTGGGCATCAATGCGTGTTTCTGCTATGGCCTAGGGCTGGGCCCAACGCAGAGTCACGCCTTACTGCTGACGTTCGCGCCGGGTCGCGCGATGTTCGTCCTGATGCAAGTCGGCCTCATCGCCCTGGCCGCCTGGCTGGGTGGCTGGTGGGTGCAGACCTTCACGCCGGCCTATTCCTTGATTGCGGTGCGAGGCGGGGCTCGCACGTACCGGCGGCTGTTGGCCGCTCAGCTGGCGCAGTGTCTGACCTGCCTGCTTGCCGTCAATCTGGCGCTGGCCGCCGCAATCGGCACCTTGACCATCGGCGGCGCCATCGCGTTGACGGTGACCACCACACTCGGCCTCGCGCCGCACCTGCTGCCAGACAACGGCTGGAACACGCCGGCCGCCTTCGTGCTGATGCTGGTGTTGCGCGTCGTCAGCGGCCTTTTGTGATTGCACGCCTCCCCGCACCGTTTCGGGTGAGCCCAAGCCAGGCGGCCCTGCCGCATTGACCTTGGCCGCTCAAGGTCAATGCGGCAGGGTCACCAGTGCATTCTCCGTGACAATCAAAAACCGCCGCAACTCAATCGTTGCGGCGGCCGCGCCGAAGCCACCGGACTCACACTGCCCGGTGGCCTTGGCCTGATTCTGTTAGGTTCTAACCTCGTCTTACCGATTCGTGGTACACCAGTCGTCCCTGTGGCCACACGGCTACCCCACACTGTGGGTGGCGGTCGCAGGACTGCAACGGCTGGGCGGAAGTCCTTCCCCCTGGTTTCTCCTAGGATCAGGAGTTGCACTAAAGCTCTCGAGTTTAAAGTCGCGTGGACGATACACTGCGACTTGGCATGGGTATGGTACTGGAGGCGCTTGCGCTCCGGACCGTTCCCGTGCGGTGGCTACTCCGGCGACCGTGGCTTTGAGTCGTCGCCCCGCACTAAGATAATCATCTGAAGGTAGCTTAACACC
>NZ_JANQBA010000022.1 GCF_025490915.1 Lacticaseibacillus parakribbianus
CTTTGGTCGGGACGATGAACAGGAAACCTTGTGGTGTCCTGTTTTTGTGCTGGAAACTAAATGGTATAGAAAAAGGAGTTGGCAGGCAAGTAGCCTATCAACTCCAAATATCGTAGCGCCCTTCTTCTAATTGTTCAGGTTAAGCCATTAGGCACGCTTCTTGAGGGAAGTGCCGGCCAGGCCGAACAATGCGCCGACAACTGCGACAACACCCAGGGAGGAAGCAACAACGTTCACGTCGTCACCGGTCTGTGGGAGGTCCTTCTTGGTAGCCGTGGTCTGATCGTTGGTCTTAGCAGCGGTCGTCTTCACAGCAGCCGTGGTTGCAGGTGTCTTAGTGGCAGGCGTGGTGGCAGGCTTGGTAGCCGGCGTCGTCGCGGTGCCCTTGTTGGCAAACTTAGCGGACAGACGGGAAGCTTCGTCCAACTTGAATTCGTTGAAGGAGGCGTTGTCTTGGTCCTGCTTAGCCTTGGCCTTAGCAGCAGCCATGGCGTCGAAGTGCGCGATTACGCCCTTCGTGAAGCCAGCGGAGAAGGCATCCTTGTAAGCGTCGGACTTGCCATCAAGAGAAGGCAGAACCGCACCGGTTTCACCGTACTGGTAGCCGGCCTTGTAGCCAGCCAGCTTGTCGAAGTGAACTTCGGAGCCAGCAGTGAAGCCTTCGGAGAAGGCGTTCTTGTAGGCGTCGGACTTGCCATCAAGAGAAGGCAGAACCGCACCGGTTTCGCCGTACTGGTAGCCAGCCTTGTAGCCGGCAGCCTTGTCAGCGTTAGCCTGCGTCGTTGCGTCTTGGGTATCCTTGGCATCAAGAACAGCCAGGTGCCCTGCGTAACCTTGGGTGTAAGCCTTGGAGAAAGCTTCCTTGTAAGCGTCGGACTTGCCAGCCAGATCAGGCAGGGTCGCGCCGGTCACGCCGGTCTGGTAGCCAGCCTTGGTCCCAGCCAACTTGTCGGCGTAAACCTTGCCGCCATCCGTGAAGCCCTTGGAGAAGGCTTCCTTGTAGGCATCGGACTTGCCATCAAGAGAAGGCAGAACCGCACCAGTTTCACCGTACTGGTAGCCAGCCTTGTAGCCGGCATCAGCAACAGTCTTGGCACTCAGGCGGGAAGCTTCACCCAACTTGTATTCGTTGAAGGAGGCGTTGTCCTGGTCAGCCTTGGCCTTGGCAGCGGCAGCCGCAGCAGCGTTCTTAGCCGCAACATCCTTGGCGAGTTGAGCAGCTTCTTCAGCCTTGTAAGCGTTGAAGGAGGCGTTGTCTTCGTTAGCCTTGGTCGTTGCGTTTTGAGCGGCCTGAGCTTCAAGAATTGCCTGGTGAGCTGCGAAGCCCTGGGTGTAAGCCTTGGAGAAGGCCGTCTTGTAAGCGTCGGACTTGCCATCAAGAGATGGCAGGGTTGCGCCGGTTACGCCGGTCTGGTAGCCAGCCTTGGTCCCGGCCAGGGTGTCAGCGAAGGTCTCGCCACCCTTGGTGAAGCCAGCGGAGAAGGCTTCCTTGTAGGCGTCGGACTTGCCAGCCAGGTCAGGCAGAACCGCACCGGTTTCACCGTACTGAACGCCAGCCTTGTAGCCAGCCTGCTTGTCGGAGTAAACCTTGCCGCCGTCCGTGAAGCCCTTGGAGAAGGCTTCCTTGTAGGCATCGGACTTGCCGGCCAAATCAGGCAGAACCGCACCGGTTTCACCGTACTGGTAGCCAGCCTTGTAGCCAGCGGCAGCTTCAGCGTTAGCCTCGGTCGTTGCATCTTGGGTAGCCTTGGCATCAAGAACAGCCAGGTGACCTGCGAAGCCTTGGGTGTAAGCCTTGGAGAAGGCTTCCTTGTAGGCGTCGGACTTGCCATCAAGAGATGGCAGGGTTGCGCCGGTCACGCCGGTCTGGTAGCCAGCCTTGGTCCCAGCCAACTTGTCGGCGTATACCTTGCCGCCTTCGGTGAAGCCACCGGAGAAGGCCGTCTTGTAGTCGTCGGACTTGCCGGCCAGATCAGGCAGAACCGCACCGGTTTCACCGTACTGGTAGCCAGCCTTGTAAGCGGCAAGCTTTTCGCCGCGAACGGCAGCACCAGCGTTGAAGCCGCGTGCAAAGGCAGCCTTGTAAGCTTCGGACTTGCCAGCAAGAGAAGGCAGGGTCGCGCCGGTTTCGCCGTACTTGTAGCCGTCAGCGTAAATCGCGTCGGTGTCTTCAACGTGGGTCGTGCGATCGCCGGTACCAAAGCTGGTATCAACCGCAGCCTTGCCGTTAACCACGATGTAAGCCTTGCTCAGCTTCTTCGGCGTTGCGGTGCCCGTGTAGTCAACGAAGGAAGGATCGTAGCTTGAACGACCGGTGTCGATGGTGTAGCCTTCCGGAACGCCGCTCTTGATAGCGGATTCGTACTTGCTGATGGAAGCACCAGCCTGGTCGTAAACGCGCTTGGAGCTCAGAATCTTGCCAGTCGCGCCGTCGATGTAGTCGATCTGGTAAGTCGTGGTGCCAACCGCGGATTCAGCCTTCTTGTTCACGTAGATGTGAGCCTTGCTGATTGTTGCAGCAGACTTACCGGTGACTTTTTGAACGGCCGGATCCTTGTAGTTGATGAAGGTCGGGTCGTAGCTGGTCCCGTTAGCGCTGATCACGTAGCCTGCAGGAACGCCAGCCTTGATGGTGGATTCGTACTCGTCGATGTACGTGCCGGCCTGATCGTAAATCGTCTTGGAAGCCAGAATCTTGCCGGTACCGTATTCGATGTAGTCGATCTGGTATGCGGTCTTCGCGTTGGATTCCTTCAGCGCAGCGGCAGCATCGTCGGCAGCCTTGGCCGCAGCCTTAGCGGCAGCGATGAAGGCATCTGCGGCAGACTTGGTGGAAGCCAGTTCACCGTCAGCGTTGAAGCTGGAGTTGAACAGGTAGTCGATGTCACCGTTGAAGGTCCGGCCGGTCTTGGCATCGGTCAGGTTGCCGTTGGCGCCAAGGATAGCCTTGTAGGTGTTCTTCAACATGTTGTTGAGGCTCTCAACGGCTGGCTTCAGCGCAGCGACCAATTCGGCACGCGTGGTGATAGCCCCGCTGTTAACCTGGCCAGAAACGGCATCGAAGTCACCGTAGAAGCTCTTGCCGGTGGCTGGGTCGGTTTGGTTACCAACACCGTACTGGCTAACGGCCTGCTTGCCCTTCTGGATGGTTGCCAGCAGGTCAGCCTTGGTGACAGCAGGTCAGCCTTGGTGACAGCAGCCTGCGCAGTAGCTGTTGCGGTACCGGTAGTAGCAGATACTTGTTGCCCGCCAAGTGCCTGAACGCTCAGCAGCGTTCAGGCGGCAACCCCTGCAGCGATCCAGGTTTTGTGCGCCTTATAAAGTTTCTTTGCACCATTACGATTGCTCATGTGCTTATTCTCCCCCTAAGTGGAATATAATAGTAGAAACACCTGTGAGACGGCAGCCCAGACGAGCCACGTCACTAACCCAGATTATAATGCTCATCGCCACCTTCGTCAAAACAATTCTAATTAGACGATGTCATTTTTATAATTGAACAATATCAGTATTCAAAACAAAAACACAGGAATTCGGAGAATGTACCTTTGCATTTATGCAAACGGTTTGAATAACTGAGATGACGAACCGTTTACTCACGACACAACCTGTCGCCCTGGCTGAGCAGACAACGGGTCGTCGTTATTTATCGGCCGTTTCCCGCAAAATGTATAACAACTGCGCCGCACGAGTTGAACCGGCCTTTTTGGCTTAGTTTCAAAATTTAAATTTGTTTTACTGTGTTTTGATAAGTTTTTCCTCAGACTTGTGCAACCCGCTCGCGGCCGCCCCCTTGACAGCCGCCGCGGTATCCGCTAGGCGCCGCATCGTCGCGCTTTTCCTACCAATTGCGGGCCGATTAAGGTATGGTGGGGTTATCACAGACATGGAGGGATTTCACATGAAAGTTCGCAAGGCCGTGATTCCGGCCGCGGGGCTTGGCACCCGCTTTTTGCCGGCCACCAAGGCGCTGGCCAAGGAGATGCTGCCGATCGTCGACAAGCCGACCATCCAGTTCATCGTCGAGGAAGCCAAGGCCTCGGGCATCGAGGACATCTTAATCGTCGAGGGCAAGCAGAAGCGCTCGATTGAAGACCACTTCGACTCCGCCCCCGAGCTCGAGCAAAACCTCGAGGCTAAGGGCAAAACCGCGCTGCTGCAGATGGTCAAGGACACCACGGACATCGGCGTCAATATCTTCTTCGTGCGGCAGCCCTACCCCAACGGCCTGGGCGACGCGGTGCGGCTGGCCAAGTCCTTCATCGCCGGCGAACCCTTCGTCGTGATGCTGGGCGACGACCTGATGCAAGACCAGGTGCCACTGACTAAGCAGCTGATCGACGAGTACGAACGCACCCACGCCTCGATTCTAGCGGTCAAAAAGGTCCCGCACAACGAGGTCTCGGCCTACGGGGTGATCGACCCGGAAAGTGAGGTCACCAAGGGCCTGTACAACGTGCGGAAGTTCGTCGAGAAGCCGGCGGTCGAAGACGCACCGTCGGATCTGGCAATCATCGGCCGCTACCTCCTGACGCCCGAGATCTTCGACATCTTGGACAACCAGAAGCCAGGCAAGGGCAACGAGATTCAGCTGACCGACGCGATCGACACGCTGAACCAGACCCAGCGCGTGTTTGCCCACGAGTTCACCGGCGACCGCTACGACGTCGGCAACAAGTTCGGCTTCGTGGAGACCACCATCGAGTACGGCCTGACCCACCCGGAGGTCAAAGACGAGCTGCGCGCCTACATCCTGAAGCTGGCCGACCGGCTGCGCCAGGAAGATGAGGCGTTGGCCGCAGGCGCCAAGTCGAAGTCTACGGGCAAGTAACTGCCGGCGCCGTTCAGGTGGATAATCAAACAAGCCTCGGCCAAGTTGGCCGAGGCTTGTTTGATTGCACTGCGTGGCTAAAAATCGGTTTGGCGGTCGAACTGGTTGCCCGGGTAGACCCAAAACTCGTACTTCTGGACCTCCTTGCCCCCTTCGGTCACAAACCCACCGATGCGATGCACGGGCAGGTTCGCGTTGCCGGTGGTGTCACCTAGGTAGCGGTACGTGACCTGAGCCGTCGTGTCCAAACCACTGGGGTTGTTGGCGTAGTAATTAGAGACCAGCTGCGTGGCCGCCTGGGTCTCCGCGGTTTCGGTCACTGAACTGCTCGAGGCGGCGCTGCTGGCGCTGGTGCTGCTGGCGGCCTTTTTGGTCTTGTCGGCCTTGGTCTTGGCCGTTGCGACCTTGGTGCTCGTTTTGGCCTTGCTGGTCGCCTCGGTCTTCTTGGCGCTGGTCGTGGCCACCTGGGTCTTCGTCTGCGCTTGCGGGGCAAAGTGTGGCCAAACCCGGTCGTAGCCGATCACCAGAAGCAAAATGAAGGCCAGCCCGACCATCACCGTGCGGGTGCCGGCGATCAACCGCTGCAGCCCGTTGTGCTGGGCCCGACCGTGGAGCTTTCGCGCCAGCCGCACGTAGCGGAAGTAATAAACCACAATGGTCAAAAGGATCAAGGCCACCACGCCGAGTTCCCGCAACAAGAGATTATTCGCCAACCCCGCTACCCATTTTTCCACCTGTTTCGCCTCCAACGCGTTATTGAATTCATTATATAGCAGAAGTTGAGCGGTACCAACTAAAACTGGTGAATCATCGCACAACCGTTTTGACGCCATCAAAAAGGCCCGATTGCTCGGGCCATCTCCACCACGCGTGACGGTCTCACTAGTTCACGCGGTCGGCGCCTTGCACCACGTAGCCCTTGGTGTTGGCCGCGGTCCAGTCAAAGTTGGGGTTCAGCGCGTTTTGCTTGGTTTCCTCGTTGCTCAGCGTCGCCTTCTTCAGCCCCATGCTGGCACGCAAGGTGTCGGAGACGCGCTGCAGCTCCTTGGTCGCCATGATCTGGTAGGCCGAGCCGTTCAGGTAGCAGCCGACGCCTTGCAGCGAATCCTCCTTGACGGTGTTGGCCGCCGAGCGGTAGTGCTGGAACAGGTTGAGCATGTCGTCGAAGGTCATGCTCGAGCGGAAGTTGTTCTCCACCTGGGTCAACAGCGTCTTGAAGTTGGTCAGGCTCTTGAAGCTCGGCGCCGCCTTCAAGATGCCGGTGATCACCTGGCGCTGCCGCGCGGTGCGGCCGTAGTCGCCCTTGGGATCGTCGTAGCGCATCCGCACGTAAGCCAGCGCCTTTTTGCCGTCCAGGTGCATCGCGCCCTTCTTGAAGGCGTAGCCGGCGTTGTCAAAATCGAACGGGACGTCGACGTCGACGCCCCCCACGGCATCGACCACCTTCTCCATGCCGCCCATGTTGACCAAGGCGTAGTGCTGGATCGGCAGGTTCAGCAGTGCGGAAACGGTGTTGACCGCCATGTCGGAGCCGCCGATGTTGTAGGCAGCATTGATTTTTTGAATGTTGACGCCGTCGTAGCCGATCATCTGACTCATCGTGTCACGCGGCACCGACACCATCGTGGTGGTCTTGGTCTGCGGATTGACGGTGACCACGATCATCGTGTCGGTGCGACCCCGGGCCTCGGTTCGGCCCAAGGCGCCGGTGTCCGTCCCCATCAAAAGCAAGCTGATTGGCTTTTGCTTGCTGATGGCGGCCTGTGCATCCTTGTTGGCCTTGCTCAGCGGGATGTAGGTGTTGTTGGCGGTGTCCTTGACCGTTTTGTAGGTGTACCAGGCGAAGCCGGCGGCCGCCACAATCAGCGCCAGCACAATGCCGCCGACCCAGCGCCAGATGTGAAGGCGCCGCCGCGGGTGACTGTGGTGGTGGTGATGCTGATGCGTCTGCGGTTGCAATTCTGGTTCGTTGTTGTCTGCCATGTTATCTCCTTTGCCTACTGCAATGCCTTGGGAACGTAAGCCTTCACCAGCGCCTGCTTGATCACGGCCTGGGCGATGGCCCGCTGCCCCGCCTCAGTCGGTTGGTTGGCCGCCGTCTGGTTCGCCGCCGCCTGCCATACCGTGGTCAGATCAACCACCTGGGCCCCGGCCGCCTGGGCGGTCGTCTTGATGACGGCGTCGTAAGCCGCGCCATCCGTGCCGTGCCGCCAGGAGGTCAACACCACCACGCGCGTGTCGGGCAGCGCGGTCTTGGTCCGGGAAAGGAGCATCGCCAGGTTCGCTCGTAAGGTATCCGGCTGGGCGTAAAAGTTATTGGTCGGGTCCTGCTCGGCGGTGCCGTACGCAATAATCAAAAGCGCCGGGGCCTTGGTCGCGACGGTGGCCAGCTGCGACAACCCGGTGCCGCCGATGGTGGCGCCGGCCGCCCAGTTGCCGCTCAGCGTCACATCGTAGCCCAGGGTCTTGCTCAGGTAATCCCGCACGCCGTACTGAAATCCGGCTGGGTCCTTGCCCGTGGCGATGTCCGAGCCCATGACCGCGACACTAAGCGACTGGCCCTGGCCGACTGCCTTGAGCTTCTTGGCCCGAGCGGTGGCCGTCTTGGTGGCGGCCTTTTCGCCAGCCTTAGCGGTGGTCGTTGTGGTTGCCGTCTTGGCTGCTGCAGCGGCGGCTGGGTGAGCGGTCCGGTTTGACTGGTAAGCCGCGGTTTGCTGGGCCAGCTGGGCCGCCTGGCGCCGGTGACCGGCGAGGGCCAAGGCGCCAGTCGCCACCACCAAGGCGACGATCAGCAGAATGGATGCGAATGCGCGTTTCATCTGGAACTCCTCCGTTTTTCACAGCGGCGAAAGCCGCGGTTGCCGTGACCGACGCCGCACTGCGGCACAGGCGGCCGCCGCTGACATTGCGTTCATTGTAGCATTGTATGGGCCAATACTGAATAGTCGGCCGGCATCTCGGTCAAGCCGGCGTCACCCGCACCAAGCCAATGGTGTGGCCGCGGGACCGCAAAGCCGCAATCCGCTCGCTCGGTGCAAGCCACGACCGCCACACAGCGAGCCTCGGCGCCGGCGCGATCGATTCGGCCGCATTGAACCGGGAACCCATCCGGATGGCGATTGTTAGTCCACCACCGCGGGCCGCACCCCGGTGTCAGCGAAGCCGCCGGGCCGGCACGCCACCCACCACCGCGTGGTTCGGAAAGCTTTGGGTGACCACGGCGTTGGCGCCGACGCGAACCCCATCGCCCAGGGTCAGCTCGCCGATAATCACCGCGCCAGTGCCGATTTCAACGTCGTCGCCGATGGTCGGAATGCCAGTTGCGCCAACCCCCTTGTTGCCGATTGTCACCTGGTGGTGAAGGATTGCTCGGGCCCCTATCACGGCCTGGGGCGTGATTACAATGCCGTGCGGATGATAAATCACAAGTTCCGGGCCGATTCGCACGGTGGCGGGAATGTCGATGCCCATCGCAAACTTCAGAAAAATCAAGTTGACGATTTTGTAAACCAAAAGCAGCAGCTGCCGCAGCACCGGCAGCTTGAAACGGTAATAAAGCCAGTTACCGGTGCGATAAACGCCAATCACAAAGTAACCGAGGGCGTCCGTTCTTGTTCTGCGCAAGTTTGTTCCTCCTCGTCTCGTCTGCCTTTACCGTGAGCAACTCGCCGCCGTGCCGCGGTATTGCCCTAACCCCGCAGCCCAATTTTATCGCGCAAGGCCCAACCACGACCCAATCGCTGCCAGGCCGCCAGGTCGCCGGCGACCAGGGCCGCGGTGGCCCGTCGCACGAACCACCCGTCGTGCGGCCCCACCGCCGTTAGCTCCGGTGTGTGTTGAACAAAGGTGGCCGCCGTCGCAAACGCCGCGGCCTGCATTGGCTCGGCCAGTCCGGCCAGCCGTTCGACAGCAAAACGGGTGAGCTGCCAAATCGCCACCGGCCGCAACCGAGCCAGGTCAACGCCTTGGGCCCGGGCCTGCTCGCACAGGGCCATGGTCAGGTACAGCGTGTCCAGGGCCCGCGGCTGCCCGGTAATCACCTTGCTCAAACCGCCGGGATTGTCGCGGTAGTGGTACACCACCTGGTCCAGCTGCCGGTAGCGCCGGACCCGCGGCAGCACCAAGAAGATCACGCAGGTGTCTTCGAACCAGTACTGCGTGGGAAACCGCACGTCGCGCCACAGCTCTCGGCGGTACAGCCGCCCGGTCACGAATCCGGAGATCCCCGGCCGCAGCACCCCGGCCGCGTCACTCAGCGTTCGGTGGTGGTTGCGCCACACCACGCTGTGCTGGCCGGCAAACTGGCGAAAGCGGCCATCGACCAAGTCCAGCCGCTCGGCCTTGGCCGTGTCCCACAGCACCTGCAAGGCAGCCGGCGCTAGCCGGTCGTCGGCATCGACGAACAGCAGGTAGCGGCCACGCGCCGCGTCAAGGCCGCGGTTACGACTGGCCCCCGCCCCTGCGTTGGGCTGCACCAACACGCGCAACCGGGGGTCGCGTTTCTGGGCCAATACCTCGCGACTGCCATCGGTCGACCCATCGTCGACCACGATCAGCTCCAGCTTGCCGGTGAACGGTTGATTCAACACGCTCCCGACGCAGGCGGCGATGGTGGTTTCGCTGTTGTAGCAGGACACAATCACCGACACGTCACAGGTGGCCTTGGCCAGCCGGTCGCGCCGCGGTGCCGCCGATTCACTGGCCGTAGCGGCCATGGTCGGCGCCGGGTGGTAAGCCGCCAGGGTGGCGGCCGCAGCGGCGCGGTTCGGCACGGCCACCGAGTGCCGACGAGCCAGGGCGACCTGACCCCAGGTTGCCGCGGTCACCCCGGCCTGCATGGAAGCGGCGAGCCAGTGGGGCAACCGCATCAGCTTCAATGGTTTCATGATTGACCTCCCATATTTCCCGGGAAATCATTCCCGTTACGTTACCAAATCCGAAACCACGCCAACGCCGCCGGCCACCAATGCCCGACCACCGCCGCAACCCCGGCGCGAAGCAGCCAGCCGGCGCCCAAGACGCCAATCAGACACAGCAGCATGTAGGCGTAGTGGCGCCGCATCCGAATGCCCTGGGTCGCAAACAGCGTCTGGTAATAGATCAGCTGAATCACGATGTAGCTGACGACCAGAAGCGCGATGGCCAGCATCACGCTGTGGCCAACCGCCCCCAAGACGATGCTGAGGACCCCCAGGGCCGTCTGCGACACCGTCGCGGCCAGCGTGTAATGCTGCTTGGCCAGCACGATGTCGATGCTTTGCATGCAGACGGACACGAAGGTGAAAAAGGCCCGGAACACCACCAGCCGCAGAATCTCGCCGGCCATCAGGTAAGCGCCGCCGAAAAACAGGACGGCGAACACATCGCCGAACGCGAACAGCCCGAGTACCGGCACGACGCCCAGCGCGATCGCCCGGTCAAAGTTGCGGGCGATGAAGCTCGCCATGCTTTTTTTGGCCCAGGCCAGCTCGGACAGCGACTGGTAGAACACCTTGCCGACCGCCTGGGCGATGAAGTTGATCGGCATGTTCAAGACCTTGATCGACACCGCGTAGTAACCCAGCACCGTGTTGCCGAACAACAGGCCGATCGCGAGGTTGGGGACCTGCTCGCGCATCTGAATCATCAAGTTGTTGGGCGTCTGGTACAGCATCAGGTGGCGGTAATCGGCCAAGGCGGCCCGGGCCGCTTCCCGTCCCACACCGCCGCGGTGCGGCACGTGGCGCCGCATGTGCCACAGCGTGACCAGCTGCCCGGCGATCATCGCCGCTTGGTGGTGTCGAGCTGGCGAAAGGCCGCAATCAGGTCGTGCAGCCCTTTTTCCGGCGTCAGGCGCGACACGCTGAGGACGTAATCGCGCGGCGCCAGGCCGTAACGCTCGCCGATCAGGGCCGCCCCCTGCGCGGTCACCGGGCTGACGCCGTTGGGAATGTAGTAGGACTCGCGGTGGTAGGTCTGCTCGAAGTAGCGGCGCGTGTCGACGTTCAAGACGATGATCGCGTCGGCGTATTTGGCGATCATCCGCTCGCCGAATTTGATGTACCGGGCCCCGAAGCCCCCGCGCCACTTGTCGCGCTTCCAGTCGAGGCCGTGAACCGTGACCACGCAGCGCTTCTTGAACAGCTTGGGCAGCCAGATCATCGCGCTTGGCCCCTCGGCGTGAAAATGCACCACGTCAAAGCCGCCGAACAGGGCCCGAACGGCGCCGGACACCGAGGCGGAAACGGCCGACAGCCCCTTGCCGCGAATGGTCCAGACGCTGCGGAGCTTAACGCCCTTGAACGGTCCCTTGGTCTTCGGGTAGTCGCCGTCGACTATCGGCTCGCCGGCGCGGTTCAGGCAGGTCACCGCGACGCCTTGCTTCACAAGCTCCGGCGAAAGCTCCGTCAGCACCCGCTCGATGCCGCCGTTAAGCGAAGGCACCCGTTTTTGTCCCAGCATCACGACGCTCATATCACTGTGCATGCGTTCTCTCCATTCAACGAATTGTCCATGTGTGGTCGAGCCGGTCGGCGGCCACCGGCCAAAAATTGGTCGCGGGGCCAAGCCCGGCCACGGTGCAGGCGGCTAGTGCCGCCAGGACCGATTTCGGCCCGAGGCGCCAAGCGCCGGCGAACCAGGCTTCTGTTCGCGGCGTCAGTGGGGCTGGCCGGCCGTCTCAATACGCGCTGTTCGGCGCCAGCATCACCCGCACCGTGGCCGCGATAATGCGCAGGTTGAGCCGCCACGAGCGGTGCTTAATGTAGGTCAGATCCAAGGCGACCATCTCAGCAAAGCCGACGCTGTTGCGGCCGCTGACCTGCCACAGCCCGGTGCAGCCGGGCCGCACCCACAGGCGTTGGCGATCGTAGTCGGTGTAGGCGGCCACCTCGCGCAAAAGCGGCGGCCGCGGTCCGACCAGCGCCATGTCGCCGGTGACCACGTTCAACAGCTGCGGTAGCTCGTCCAGGCTGGTGCGGCGGATGAAGCGGCCGACGCGGGTCACCCGCGGGTCCTGCGCCATTTTGAACATCGCACCGCTCACCTCGTTGCGGGTCAAAAGCGCCGGCAGCTGGGCCTCGGCGCCGACCACCATCGAGCGAAACTTGAACATGCGAAACGTGCGGCCGCCGCGGCCGACTCGCACCTGGCTGAACAGGACCGGCCCGTGCGGATCGTCCAGCTTGATTGCCAGGGCCAGCGCCGCCAAAAGCGGCGCCAGCACCATCAGCCCGGCCAGCCCGGCCACCGTGTCGAAGACCCGGCAGCCCGCTTCGAACAGCCGCTGGCCGCCGAGTCGCTCGCGGTCGAGGTGCAACGGCGCTGCATCTGCCTGATCGATCAGGCGGGTGAGTAAGTTAAGCTTCTGTGGATGGAAAACGCGACGTTCCGCCATTTTTTCTCCCGCAGTCATTATTCCCCAGTTTCTGACTATCTCTCTTTTTAATATTTAAGAACACATGAAAATTCATTAACATTCGCGTAAAATCTTGTGAAAGCATTCTCACAATCGCGTGTTATTCCCCACGAATCAAGGTGTTCCGTTCCATAGTACCATGCCACAAATATGAATAAAAGCCCCCGCGTGTACGCGTCATAGCCGTTATAAAACGGGCTTGCAATCCGACGCAATTGGAAGCGGAATCGCCGCCATCGCTTTGCACATTTGTAATAAAATTCCCACCTGTGCGGCTCACACCCCGCGCTGACGGCGGCCGCCGCGGTGTTCTTCTGGGCGATCGCAGCGCGGCGAAATTTTGCAGAAACCGCCGGGGAATGATGCTACAATGGACCCATATGTTTGCTTTTGAAGGATAATTTTAGAGTCACAATTCTTCATATTCGGCCGTCGTCAACCCGCGGCCCCGCATGGAGGTACCTATGAACGAAGACGCAATCGACCTCGGCCACGCGCTGACGATTCTGCGCCGGCGGCTGCTTTTGATTTTGACGATCACCGCACTCGGCGGGGCGCTGGCCACCGGCGCCACCTATTTCTTGGTTCCCGCCAAGTACCGCACCACCACCCGCCTCTTGATCAACCCCAAGCCGGCCAAAACCGCCGACGAGGTGTTCAACCAGACTACCGCCGGCCTCGCCCAGGTCACGACTTACAAGGACCTGGTTCGCCAGCCGGTAGTGCTGAATCCGGTCAGGCAAACGCTTCAGGCCCAAGGCTTCACCGTGCCGCGCGACTTAAGCACGGCCGTCAGCCTCACCACCACCCCGAACTCGCAGGTGCTGACCGTCACGGTGGCCACCGGTGACCCCTACCTCTCACGGGCCCTGGCCAACGCGGTGGTCGCCGTGCTGCAGCAGAAGCTGCCGCGGCTGGTCGCCAACGCCCAGTCCGTGGAAATCGTCGCCCGGGGAACCCTAACCAAGGTGCCGGCCTTCCCCAACCACTGGGGCAACCTGGCGTTGGGGCTTTTGCTCGGGTTCCTGACCGGCTGCATCGTGGCCTGGCGCAAAGCGGCCTACACCGGCGCAGTGGATGGCACGGCCTTCATCGAACAGGAGCTCGGCCTGCCGCTGCTGGCCGTGATTGAAGACATCGCACCAAGCGTCATGCAACGCGGCCCTCGCCCCAACACGCCGCGACCCCCGGTGGCGGCCATCGACCGCTCGCTGGCCTTTCCACCGGCGGAACCGGCGAAGAGCACCAGCGACCCGACCGGCACCGCAACGCGCGATGACGTCGGCAACCGCGCCGCGATTGAGCCGGCTGCCCGGCCCGAAGCGACCGCCGCGGCAACGACGGCAAGGACCGCGGCCGGCCACTCGCGGGTCCCGACGTGGCCCCTTTCATAAACTTTGTGATGAACGCGGTTTCCCACGGTGCTTTTGTCGCGCATTAATGGTAAGATAATGTTTTGTATCGGTGGTCCGAATTTCGGGAATTAGCCCGTCACTTGGGGCCAACCGCGGCGGCTCTGCACGTCGGCGCGGCTGGCGATCACCGAGGCTTGGGGTTTCCGATACCTTTGGGGAGGTATTTTTTTACATACTGACCAAAACTCAAAAAACCTTGCGCAACGCAACCGTTGCGCCGATTGACGCAAGGCGACCCGGCAACGGGCGCCGCACACACACTTTTTGGAGGCTTTCGTGGACGACGATGTAATCAACCTGAGCCAGATTTTCGCCACGCTCAAGAAGCACGTCATCATGATCATCGTGATGGCGGGTCTCGGCGGCATCGTGGCGGCTGGCGTCACCTATTTTGTCATGACCCCGCAGTACCAATCCTCATCCCTGATCCTGGTCAATCAGAAGGACTCGAGCAACGCGGCCATGCAGTACAACCAGATTCAGACCGACCTGCAGATGATCAACACCTACAAGGACATCATCACCCAAAACGTGGTGATGGATCAGGCCAAAAAGAACCTGAATGCCAACGGCTTCGTGCCGAGCAGCAACCTGTCCAGCGCAATCTCGCTGTCCAACAACGAGAACTCGCAGGTCGTCAAGGTCACGGCCACCGCGGATAACCCGTACCTGGCCCGGGCGATCGTCAACGAGGTCGTCGGCGTCTTCAAGTCCAAGATCACCAAGATTATGAGCAACGCCAAGAACGTCTCGATCGTGTCCAAGGGCCAGCTTCAAAAGGCCCCAGTCAGTCCGCGGCCAAAGATTAACTTGGCGGTCGGCCTGCTCGCCGGCCTGGTGCTCGGCGTCCTACTTGCGTTCATCCGCGACCTGACCGACAAAACCGTCAAGAGCACGGACTACATCAAGGATCAGCTGCAACTGCCGCTGCTCGGCACGATTTCCGAAATCGAGCCCAAGGACATGGTGCTGGGTGACCGGCGCAGTCAGACAAGGAGGAAGTAAGCATGAAACTGTTCAAGCACAAGCATGATGCCTCCCAGGACTCCCTGTTGCACGGCGTGGCCTTGATCACCGATTATGCGCCGATGTCGCGCGTGTCTGAAGAGTACAAAACCCTTCGCACCAACATTTTGTACGCCAAGGCCGACGACCCGATCCACACCCTTTTGATCACCTCGGCCGGCCCGAGCGAGGGCAAGTCGACCGTCTCCGGCAACATCGCGGCGACCTTCGCCAAGCAGGGCCTGCGTACGATTCTTCTGGACACCGACATGCGCCGGCCGACGGTTCACGCAACCTTCGGCATCCAAAACAACTTCGGTCTGGTCGACCTGCTGACCGGCGAAGAGGACAATGAGAAGCTGCAACGCGCCTGCCGCCAGACCGAGATTGAGAACCTGACGATTCTGCCGTGCGGCCCGATTCCGCCGAACCCCTCCGAGTTGCTGGCGTCCAAGCGCATGACCCGCCTGCTGAAGGGCCTGACCAACGCCTTCGACCTCGTCATCCTCGACGCGCCGCCGGTGATCTCCGTCACCGACGCCCAGGTCCTGGGCTCCCGCGCCGACGCGACGGTGCTGGTGGTGCCTTACGGAATTGCGCAAAAATCGATGGTGATGGAGGCCAAGTCTCTGCTGGACCAGGTCAACGCCAACATCATCGGCGTGGTGATGAACCGCGTCCCAGCCAGTGAGCGCCAGAACCGCTACGGCTACTACTACGATGCCTACTACAACAACGACGGCAAGAAACACAGTAAATAGCGATATGTGAGCGCAAAAAAGTGGTGTCACCCGATGGGGCGGCACCACTTTTTTGATGGCATTAATACAATGTAAGCACCCAATAATCGACCGTAAGCACCCAATAATCGACCGTCTTGCAAACTGAGAAGGGCCGCAATCCTATTTTTGGATTGCGACCCTTCATTGCTTACGCGGTTTCGCTAGTTGCTGGCTTTAGATGCTGATTCCAAGG
>NZ_JANQBA010000023.1 GCF_025490915.1 Lacticaseibacillus parakribbianus
CTGTTTGAATAGCTCGATTTGTTGTTACTAGCGAATTGACTTCGCAATGTTTAATTCTTTTCAATTAAGAAAAGCCCTATCACATTTACGAAACTTTGTTCAGTTTTCAAAGGACTACCTTGTGTCGGTCAAGCGACAACTTTTAAAGTATATCATCTTGGCTAACTGTTGTCAATAAGAAGTTTTAATTTCTTATTAGTGAAGCGTTATGCCTCGCTTACGACAACTTTTATAGTTTATCAGGTCACAGGCTTGATGTCAAACACTTTTTTCGCTTGCCTCAAGTCGTTTCCGTGTCATCCAAAAGACAACTTTGATATCATACCAAGTGAACGACTAGCCGTCAACCGGTTTTGACAAGTTTCTGCAAACAAGGAGAGAAGACAATGGATGATCCACACGCCTGGGACGACTTCGCCCCGGAATACGCTCGCGTTCAGCGCGAGTCACGGCTGCCCGTCGAACGCGACGTGACGCAGGCCTTGGCGACCCAGCTGCCGCTTCGTGACTGGTCGGTGCTGGATGTCGCGGCCGGCTCCGGCCGCTACGCGCTGCCACTGGCCAACGCCAGCGCCCGGATCACGCTCAACGACTGGTCGCCGGCGATGCTGCAGGAGGCCAAGGCTTGGCTCGATCAGCATGGGGTTCGCAACGCCGCCTACCAAACCGGCAACTGGCACGAGCTGCCGCGAAGGCCGCTGGCCGACCTGGTGTTTGTCAGCCAGCTGCCCACCCTCACCCCAAAGGACCTGACCCACCTGCGGCAGCTGGCCGGTCGGGCAATGGCCTTCAACCTCCAAACTGCACAGACCACGGCACTGGTCACGCAAATGGCCACGGTCTTGAACACGACCCCGGTCCCGGTGCCGCAGGCCGATCCCGCCCGGGCCAGCCGCATCCAACGGGCCCTGATTCTCAAGGGAATCCGCGTGATGCACCAGGACTTCACCTACACGTTGAGCGACACCGCCACCGTGACCGAACTGCTGCCGGCCTTTGACCGGGCCTTTTCGCTCAGTGCGGCTCGCCAGCTGGCGGCGGCGGTGATCGGGGTCCCCGACCCCAATCTGCCGGTGACCACCACCATCAGCTACACCTACTCGCTTTTGACCTGCCGACTGTGAGGCACTGGACCCGGCAACGGATGCGACATCAAAAAAACCAGCCGCGCGTCGAGGGGAGACGTGCAGCTGGTTTTTGGTGTGGTCAGCGGTTCTGGTAAGCCACGTGGGTGAACACGGTGTGGCCACCGGCGGCCCGGGCGAACAGGCCGACCTGAACGCCGGTGAAGCGCGAATCTGCGACTTCCGGGGTCAGGTGCCGGGCGTCAAAGGACGCCTGGACGGCCGGGCCTTGGGTCGTGCTTGCCCGAAGCTGGTAGGCATCCGTCGTGCCGCGCAGCTCCAGCGTGACCTGCGCCGAATCCGGCAGGGCCACTGTCTGGGTCACCTGCAGATCCACCGCCTGCCGCGCCACGCTGAGCCGCCATGCGCCGGGGTGGCCGCTGACGGTCAGGCTGGCCTGGCTGCCGTTGTCCTTATATAGAAGCAGTCCAAAGCGGCCGGCGACCAGCTGGGCCACGGCCAGCTGCGCCGTGAAGGTGAAGGCGTAGGCCGTCTGGGACACCGAGATGAACGCCACCGGGGCCGTCACCGGCACGGCGATGGGCGCCGGCTGGTTGGCCAAATCCACGCGGTCGCCGCTGATGGTGTAAGGCGTCGGCATCCCCAGGGTGCGAATCGCTGCCGGCACGAAGCGGCTGCCGCCTTCGGCCTGCTGCGGGGCGGTCAGGGCGGTCGTCGCCACGGTGGCCGTCGCCTGGCCACCGCCGTTCACAATGGGCCACGGGCCGTCCCAGTTGACCGGTAGCAAAATGGTCTCGCGACCCAACAGCGTCCGGTGGTGCCGCGCCCGGGCGGCCAACGCGACCAGCCACCACGCCCCATTCGGCGCCTGCACCAAGTCGGCGTGGCCGACGTTTTGCAGCTCGCTGCGCGAATTGCGGTTCGACAGCACCGGGTTGAACGGGCAGGGCTGGTACGGCCCGGTGATCGCGTTGGCCCGGGCCATGGTCACCATGTGGCCTTCCCGGGTGCCGCCTTCCGCCAGCATCAGGTAGAAGTCCCCACCTTTTTGAAAAATGTGCGGCGCCTCGACGTCGCGACCGCCGTAGCCGTTGCTGATCGGGGTGACCGGCGACAGGCGCCGGCCGGATCTCGGGTCGATCTCAAACAGGTCGATTTCGGCCGCCTCGCGGTCCTGCAGCGCGACGGTCAGGTACATGTAGCAGCGGTCGCCGACGAAGGTCAAAGACGGGTCGATGCCGCTCGGGCAGTCGACGAACACCGGGGCGGTCCAGGGCCCGGTCACCGCCGCGGCGCTGGTGATGAAGGTCCCCTGGGTGATGTTGGTGCAAACCACGAAGTACCGCCCGGCGTGGTAGCGAATCGTCGGGGCGAACAGGCCCTGCGAGTTGGCGATGCCGGTCAGGGTCACCGTCGTCGGCGCCGTGATCACCGCCCCGACCGGCCGCCAATTGAGCAGGTCGGTGCTTTGGTACAGCGGCAGACCGGGGTAAAACTCAAAACTCGAGGTCACCAGGGTGTAGGCCGTGCCGTCAAAGCAGATGCTGGGGTCGGGATTGAACCCCGGCAGAATCGGATTGTGATAGTTCATGTGGGCCTCTATTTCTGTGCCTGTGCCATCGCCGCCTGCGCCTTGAGGTCGTCTTTTTCAAGCGACTTGAAGAATGGGTACCAGGCCAGCGGCTGCACAATCAGGCACAAGAACAGCTGCAGGATGATGATGCTGGCGCTGCCCTGAATGGCCGCGTGGAAGCCCAGCGGCAGGCCGAACACCGTCTGCGTCCCCATGAACCGCGCGACGACGCCGATTTTGATCAGCACATAGGCGAAAATCAGCTCGACGGAGTTCAGGAAAATGTTGGGAATCGCCAGCTTGAAGTTCAGCACCGTCGGCAGCCCGAAGATGGTCGGCTCGTTAATCCCGAACAGCGACGGAATGATGGTCAGGCAGCCGAGGTCACGGTACCGCTTGCTCTTGGAGAAGTTCATCAAGATGCACAGGCCGATCTGGCTGGCACTGAAGGTGATGGTGTAAAAGAACGCCAGGCCGATGATATTCGGCAGCGGCTGGCCGTGCTGAAACGCGGTCAGGTTCTCCATGTCCATCGCCATCCAGATGGGGGTGACGATCGGCATCAAAATGTTGGTGCCGTGCAGCCCGAAGAACCACAGCAGCTGCTGCAGGATGCTGACCAGAAGCATCGCGCCGATGTTGCCGCCGATGTGCTTCAGCGGCGTCTGCACGACTTGGTAGATGAACTGGTGCATGCTGCCGACATCAAGCAGCGAGAACAGCCAAGACAAGACGATGAAGAACACGCCGAGCGCAATCGCCGGCAGCAGGGATTCGAACACCTGGCTGACCATCGGCGGCACCCCGGCCGGCATCTTGATGGTCCAGTCGCGTTCCTTGAACAGCACGTACATGCGGCCGACGAACAGGCCGATGATCATCGCCGAAAAGACGCCTTGGGCCCCGAGCCAGGTGGTCGGCAGGTAGCTTGAGCCGTCCTTCAGGGCCCCGGAAGGCGTGACGAAGAAGAAGCACATCAGGGCGATCACGCCGGCCATGGTGCCTTCATCCTTGGCACCGAGGAACTTCTGCACCAACGTTTTGGCCATCAGGAACACGACGTACAGCGCCATCATGCCGATGGTGAAGGTGCTGGCGTTGTTCAGAATCGGCGACAACCCGATGTTTTTGACGAAACCGGACACCGCCTTGATTGGAAACACGTTCAGCAAAATCGCCATCGACCCGATGAACAAGGGGCCCATCAACGACATCATGGCGCCGCTGAGCGTCTGGAGGTAGCGATTCTGGCTGAGCTTGTTCAGGTACGGATCAAGCCCGGCGAAAAACGCCGTCACTTTGTCTTTCATAATTGCAGTTCTCCCGTTGGTTATATTTGTCACTAGCTAATGAACAGTCTTAGTGTACAAAATTACGGCGGCGCTGAAAGCCCTTTTATTGACGCATCAGCGGTCACTTTTTGTCATTGAGCGGTGCTATACTGATGGCATCAGCCATCGCATCGGTCAATCTTTGCCCAAGGAGGCTCGCCATGCACATTCAACACGAGATTCGCAGCCACCCGGAGAACGAGCCGGCCCGAATCGTTCCGTTCAAGCCGCGCTACCGCGGCCGCACCTACCCCTGGCACTGGCACGAAAGCCTGGAGCTGGTTTACAACGTCGACGCCGATCTGACCTACCACGTCGGCGACTTGACCTACCGCATCCCCGAAGACGGGCTGCTGCTGGTCAACGCCTACGCCCCGCACCGCCTGGACGCGGTCACCCACGGCTACGACACCCTGTGCATCCTCGACCGCGCCTTTTTGACCCGCTGGACCGGGGGCCAGTACTACGATCAGTACCTGTTCGACCCGCTGATCGGCCAGCCGATGGACGCCAACACGCGCCGCATCCGGGAGATTCTGCTGGCGCTGACCACACTGGCCGCCGCCAAAACGCCGCTGAACCGGCTCAAGGCGATGAGCCTTTCCACCGAGCTGCTGGCGATTCTCTGCGAGCACTACACCGTTCCCGCCGCCCATGCGCTGGATCACGACAACGGCACCGCCCTGGCGCAGTACATCAAGTCGCACATCAGAGAGCCCCTGACCCTGGCGGCGGTGGCTCAGCACTTCAATTACTCTTACTCCTACCTGTCGCGCTACTGCCACCAGGTCGTCGGCGTCTCCTTCACGCAGTACGTCGCCACCCTGCGCGTCGACCTGGCGATGCTCGAGCTGATGGATCACCGCTACAGTATCGAAGACGTCGCGCTACACGCCGGCTTCGCCAACACCAGGGCCTACCTTCGCGCCTTTCAGCGCCAGTACCACTTGGCGCCGGCCGAGTTTCGCCGCGAACACCTCGCCCATCCGGAGCAGGCGGTGCAGACCTACCTGCTGTGAACGCCGACTGACAACTGAGCGGCTGGGCGTGGCACTCGGCTAACGGTAAAAAACAGTCGCCCGGGCCAAAGCCCTGCCGGTTGCCGGACAACATGTCTGGCGACGACGGGGACTTCGGCCACGGGCGGCTGTTTTTCGAGGGGGAATGTGATTCTCGCGGCGGTGGCGGTTTTGGCGGTGCCGGTGCGGCTCGCCGCCAGGGTCACGCGCGGCGCGGTGGCGCTGGACCGGTCCTCGGGTGGTGAGTGGTGCGGCAGCGGTGGCGACTAATCCATGAACAGCATGATCAGCCAACACACCGGCACCAGCAGCAGCAAAAACAGCGTGACGGGAACCACGCTGCCCAGGGCCTGGGCACCGCTGGTCGTGAACATCTGGGCCCCGAGCACCACGAAGCCGACGTACAGGCCGGCGCCGACCCACCACGAGTTGAAGCCAAAGTCCGTGATGAACCGCGGCATCAGCGCGAGGATCAGCAGCAGCGGCAACAGCAGCCGCGGCTGAAACACCCCGAGCCAGCCACCGGGCAGCGCCTTGACCAGAAGCCAGGTCACGACCCCGCAGCCCGGCACCAGCCACAGGTAGTCTTGCCGCAGTAGCGCCTTGCCGTGCCGCATCCAGGCGGCATCGACGGCCAAAAGCACAAGCCAAAGCGGCCAAAACGCCGGCTGGCGCAGCGGCGCAAGCAGAAATTGTGACATGGGCGATTCCCCTTTCTTCTATATAGGCGTAGGCAGCCTAACCGCCGCCTGTGTCGGCCGGCGGCACCACGACGGCTCTTTGCGGTTCACCGCGGCTTGGTGTCGGCGTGTCAGCCGGCGGCACGTCTGCCCCTGTATCGGCTTGGCCGGGTGCCCCGACCGCGGTCACGCCCGGGTCACCCGGGCCCAGGCGCTTTCAAAGAAGGTCCCGACCACGGCGAAGTCGGCCCCCCACACCGTGAGCATCGCGGCCTTGGCCGCCGCATACTGCGCTGACGCCGCCGCTTGATCGCCGCTGCGCCAGGTTGCGACGCAGGGCAAAAGCGCCGCGGCGCCGTAGATCAGGTTGGGGCAGGCGGCCGGATCCAGGGCCGCCAAGGCGGTTTCGGCCTGGCTGAGCAGCGCCTTGGTGGCTGTCGGGGCCAGCGCCAGGTTGACGCGCCACACCGCGAGGCTCCCCCACTCCGAGGTGGTCAACGCCTTGGGCCAGGCGGTCAGCTGCGCAATCAGGCCGACCAGCGCGGCGGCACTCATACCGCCGGCGGCCAGGTTCAGCCACCGCCGCTCAAACGCCGACAGACCGCCGCCCGGCGTCGCCAAGGCGGCCTTGGCCATGCGGTCGGCACAGGCCGTGAACGTCACGCCTTGGCCCTGGTGCCGCGCCGCCATTCCCGCGCAAAACCAGGCGAGGTAGCGGTACGGCGAGGTGGCCTGCGCCGCGCTTTTGGCCGCGAACTCGCCTTGCATGGCTAAGAGCTCGGCGAGGTTGGCCGGCCGCATGTGCGTGGCGAGGCGAAACTCATCCGCCAGCAGCGGCACGGTGTGGTTGAACAGCGACGTTTGCAAGTCGTCGCGCTGCAGCCGCAAGGCGTTCAAGGCGTTGATGAACACGTCGCTAGACACCGGGCCGCGGCCGTGCTCGAAGCGCTGGTACGTCGCTCGCGACACACCGCACCACTTGGCGGCCGCCGCCACGGTCACGCCCTTGGCCCGGCGGTAAGCGGCCAGCTGCGCGACCAGCGTCGTCGCGCGGCCTGCCGGCGCAATCCCGGCCGGTGGCACCGGTTGCGGCAGCGCCGGCACCGCGTCCCACGTCCGGGCCGCAATGGTTGACCACAGCGCATCCAAGTTGGCAAAGGCGGCCGCCCCGCCCCAGACCAGGTCACGCGCCGCCACCTGAGCGGCGTAGCGGGTCGCAACGGTCAAGTCGCCGGCCAAGTGGGCCAGCACCGCCTGCCCCAGGTTGACCCAGGCCTGCATCGGCAGGTTCGCCGTGTCGACCTGCTGATCGGCCACCCAGTCGGCCGCCAGCTGCAGCGCCCGGGCCGAGCCGGTTTGGCAGGCCCGGGTCAAAAACAGCTCGCTGAAGGCGCGAACCCGCAGGTCCAACGCCCGGGCGTAAGGCGGGGCCCCGCGGTAGCCGGTCTGGCGGTTGCCAACCAGGATGTGGGTCAGCACCCGCTCGCAGCTGGCCCAAGGCAAGGCCGCCCCGATGGCCAAAAACAGGTCCATCTCAAAGGCCGTCCAGCTGGGGTAGGCGACAAGCTCCGCCCCAAGCGCCTGGGCCAGCTGGGCCGCCAGCGCCTCATCCTTGGCCGCGGTGGCCGCCCCGGCTCGCACGTAGGCCAGAAGCTGGCGAACGCCGACGTTGCCGGTCAGCGCCGCTTTTTCCGCCAGCGTGTTGCTGATGTCGGCCAACCAGCTGGCCTGAGCCGGCGCCGCGGCCAGGCAAGGCAGGTGCGACAGCACCGTGGTTTTCAGCCGCTCGACCCACAGGCTGCCGGTCTGCAGCACCGCCATGAAGTCGCTGGGCTCGATGGCCAAAACCGACAGCGCCGCGTAAAGCTGTTCAAGGCTGAGCGTTGCGCGGCCGCGAATCACCCGCGAGTAGGTGGCGCGAGACAGCCCCACCGCCGCGCAAAATTCCGCCACCGTCAGCCCCTGCCGAACGCGGTTTTGCGCGATCATCTCACCAATGCTTGCCGGCTGCATCGCCATGCTACCCCTCCTCGCTCACCTGCGTCCGGTGGCCGCCGTACTTCACCGTCAAAAGCTGCCGCGTCAAGACCGCCGCGTCCTGCGGCGACAGCCCCAGCGCCAACTCCCGCAAAAGCCGTTGGCGGCCCAGCGGCGTCACACCCGGGGCCGTGACGATCAGCTGCCCCAAGGCCGCGAGATCCGCCAGCGCCGCCGCAGACAGCGGTCGTACCAGGCACAACCCGGCGGTCGTCGCCTGCAGCTGGTAGGGCAGCGCCTGATCCGCCAGCGCCTGGCGGATCGCCGCCACGTCGCGCTGGAAGGTGCGTCGGGCCCCGGGCATCTCGTAGCGCTGACTCCACGCCGCAAAGGTCAGCCGCTCGCCGGCCAACAGCCGCGCCAGCACGTCCAAGACCCGCCTTGTGCTTTCCATCTTCATCGTACCGCACCCCTTCCGAATCGCCTACCGCCAGTTTAGTCACCGGTCGCACAAAAACGCGCGATCGGCTCAATCGTGACTAATCGCTTGGGTCACGACAAAGAACCCCGGGTCCGGTGACCCGAGGTTCGGCGACGGTTGGCCCCGCCCGGGCCAGTGTAAGCGGCCGGCGATGACGCGGTCGCCGTCGTCTGGCTGCGGCGGCTGCGGCTGCGGTACCACCCCAGTGCGAAACGGCGGCCGCACTGCCATCCCCGACGCGAGCGACTGCGGCCGTACTGCCACCCTCGACGCGAGCTGCTGCGGCTGCGGCGCCATTCTCCGACGCGAGCGGCTGCGGCGCTATTTCCCGACGCGAACCGACCACGGCGGTGCCTGGTGGGTGGTCGCTACTCGCCGCGGTACGGCTTGATCTTGCCGTGCAGCAGCTTGTCGACGTCGATGTCGTAGCGCGACGCAATCAGGTCGCCCTGGTGGTACATTTTCTGCTGGATCGCATGGCTGCCCTGCTGCGACCAGTGGCCGCCGCGAACGTAGGCGACGCCGTACTGGGCCATCAGCTTCAGGGTCAGCGCGTCGGCGTCGGCCATCGCGTCGTTCAACAGCTTCTCGCCCAGGTGATCCAGCCGCACCAGCCCGGTCACGCCGCTTGAGCGCGTCACCACCGAGCCGCTGCCGCCGGCCTGCTCCTTCAGCCGCCGGGCCGGGTTGTTGGTGACGGACACCAGCAGGGTGCCGTTGCCCAACAGCAGCACGTAGCGCCAGTAATCGGCGTAATCGCCGCGAACGTCCTGCATCTCATCGCGTTCCAGCGTCGTGTGGGTGTGGCCGCTCTGGCGGTACAGGCGCAGCCGGCGGCGAAACCCGGGTACCGCGACCACGCCGCCGCGGTACCAGTCGGCCAGCTCGTCGAAGGTGGTGCGGTCGCCTTGAATCGCGTTTTCCAGCCGGGACTGCGCCGCCTTAATCCGCTTGAGGTTACCGAGGACCTCGGGCAGCGGCAAAATCAGCGTCCGGTACCGCCCGACGAAGGCCAAAAGTGGCCAGCCGGCGCTTTCCAGATACCGCGCGTAGGTGTTGTCGGGCCGGGTGCCGTTGGCGGCGACCGCGGCCCAAAACGCCTTGGTATAGGCCGTCCAGTCGGTCCGGGTCACCACGCTGTAGGCCAGCCAGTCCTTGGCCTGGCGCTGCAGGGCCCGGTGGTTGAAGGCGACCTCGCCGAACCCCTGCGCGTAGGCCTCCAAGTCGCCCAGAACCGACATGCGGTAAACGCCGCCGGCCATGCCCCAGTGACCCGCCACCCGCGGGTGCCACTGGCGGTTGACCGCGGCCAGCCAGCCCGGCGTCGGCCGCAGCGGCCGCAACAGGCGGTAGCCGACAAGCGCCGTCCAGCCCCGCACCGGCCACCACTGGCGCAGCGCGACCCAGGCGCCGATGGCCAGCGTCAACACGCCCATGTAACGCAGCATCGCGATGGTTTCGTCACTGGCCCCGTCACCAAAATCGTGAAACTTCAGCCACCAGCCCAACAACAGCAACAGCGCCGCCCAAACCAGGTTGGCGACCAGCCCGACGCGCCGCAACACCACCCGGCGCAACCAGGCATACGTCGCCAGAATCAACACGGTCGCAAACGCGCCGACCGTCACCACTTCAAACCAATTCATCGTGCCACTCCCTTATCAATCGATTCGGATGGCAAAAAACTCCGCCACCCCGAGAATCACCAGGTACCAAAACAACCCGGCGCCGCCCTGAAAATGGGCCGCATCTAGCGCCACCAAGGCGTTCACCGCCAGCCACACGACCCCTTCACGGGTCAGGCCAAACGCAATCACCAGGACCGCCAGCAGCGACGCCCCGCCCAGCAGTAGCCAAAACAGCATGCCACACGCCCCTTTTCTTATGTATGCATCGAAACCCTCGCAGTATAAGCCACCTACGCGACATCACGTGTCACGGCCGTGGCCAATTGTTCAGCCGGTGAACCACAGGCGACCGCGATCCGCCGGCCACAGGCGGCGCCGGTCGACCATTCCGCCGCGGCGAGGCGGCCCCCGTCGCGCCAGTGCCGACCGCCACGAAACGCCCCGCGGTGGGTGCGGGCGACGCGCCGGCAGCGGGTGCGAACGCCGCTGGTTTCGATGACTCCCGCTTGCGGTCGCCGCCGGCTTTGGCCGTCCCCCGCGCTTGCGGTCGTCGCCGACTTTGGCCGCCCTCCGCGCTTGCGGTCGCCGCCGGCTTTGGCCGTCCCCCGCGCTTGCGGTCGCCGCCGGCTTTGGCCGTCCCCCGCGCTTGCGGTCGCCGCCGGCTTTGGCCGTCCCCCGCGCTTGCGGTCGCCACCGGCACGACAAAGCCCCGCCGAGACGCAACGGTCTCGGCGGGGCTATCGGTGGTTGAATTAGCGGCGCAGGTTTTCGATGTTGATCTGGGTGTCGACCCAGCTGTCGTCGTAGAAGCCGGTTTCGTGCGACACCAGCACCACGGCGCCGGGATAGCTTCTCAGCGCGTCTTGCAAGGCGCGTTTGGTGTCGTCATCCAAGTGGTTGGTCGGCTCGTCCATGATCAAGATGTTGCTCGGCGTCAGCATCAGGTCGGCGAGCTTGACTTTGCTCTGTTCACCACCAGACAACATCTGAAGTGGCTTGTCCATTTCCTCCCGGGTCAGGGCGGTTCGCGCCAGCACCTGGCGCAGCGGCCGCTGGCTCAAGGCCGGGTACTTGCCCATCAAATACTGCAGCGGCGTCTGCTTGGGAATCGCCCAGTCCAGCTCCTGCTCGAAGTAGCCGAAGACCACGTTGTCGGCGATGGCGACGTCGCCGCCCAAGGCCGGCAACTGGCCCAAAATGGTTTTGAGCAGCGTCGACTTGCCGATGCCGTTGAACCCGGACAGCGCGATCACCTCGTCCTTGGCGATCGAGAAGTTGATCGGGGCGAGCAGCGGCTGGTCGTAGCCGACGACCAAGTCGTTGACGTACACCAGCACCTGGCTCTGCACCTCCTGGTACGGAAAGGCCAGGTGGGCATGGGCCCGGTTGCCCGGCGGGGTCAGGCGTTCGAGATGCGCCAGCTGCTTTTCGCGGGACCTGGCGGCGGTGGAACGGGTGCCGGCCTTGAAGCGGCGGATGAAGGCCTCCTGCTTTTGAATCTGGGCCTGCTGCTTGGCGTAAGCCTTCATGTAGGTCTCGTGGTCGGCCTCCTTTTGGCGCATCGCCTGGTGCAGGCTGCCGGTGTACTTGGTGATCTGGCCGAACTCGATGTCGAGAATCGCGTTGGTCACGTTTTCGAGGAAATCGTAGTCGTGCGAGATCACGATGAACGCGCCTTCGAAGCTCTGCAGCCAGTCGGTCAGCCAGGCGATGTGGCTGACGTCCAGGTAGTTGGTCGGCTCATCGAGCAGCAGCATGTCCGGCTTCTCCAGCAAAAGCTTGGCCAAAATGATCTTGGACCGCTGGCCGCCGGAAAGCGCGTCGACCGGGTGATCCAGGCCGATGGCATCGAGCCCAAGCCCAGTCGCCACCGTGTCGATCTTGGTGTCGACGTCGTAGAACTCGGCGGCCTCCAGCTCCTCTTGGATGGTGCCGGCCTTGCTCAGCAGCTCGTCGTCCGGGTTTTCTGCGTAGTCGGCGTAGATCTGGTTCATCTTGGCCTCCTTGGCGTAAAGGGCCGCAAAGGCGGTGTGCAGGAATTCACCCACGGTCTGACCTGGGTGAAGGTTCACATACTGGTCCAGGTAGCCGATGTGCAGGTGCTTTTGCCACACCACCTTGCCGGCGTCCGGCTCGAGGCCACCGGTCAAAATCTTGATCAGCGTGCTTTTACCCACGCCGTTTTGGCCGACCACCCCGAGGTGATCCGCCTGGTTGACTTGAAAGCTGGCGTCCTGGTAAAGCTGCTTGTCTAAGAACCGCTGTGACAAGCCAGTCAGGGTCAAAACACTCATGGTTGGGGGTCCTCCTTCAGAAATTGGCGCGGCCGTCTCGCGCGTATTTTCAATCCATTTTCAGAAAAAAACGTCATACTACCCTACCACACTTCATTGTGACTTTGCAATCAAGCAGATTCTTTGCCTCCCCGCCGTGCGGGTCGGATAATGAAAGAAGCGGGGCTTTCACCCCTAGCTTACGCGCCACGCGGCCGCCTAGACAAGCGGCGCGACTCGCCCATTATCGAAAGGAGTTCCTGCACATGTCTTTGATCGATTCGCGACTGACCCACAGCATCATCGGGGCGGCGCTTGGTTCCGCCCTCGGGCTGCCGATTGACGGCAGCCCGGCCAACGACGCGACGCGCGAGCCGCTGCTCGGCCTGGTGCCCTCGACCAGCGGCCCCACCGGCGCCTACAGCAACGACACCGCGCTGACCCAGGCCGGGCTCGCGGCCCTCTCCGCCGGTTTTTCCCCCGAGGAGCTGATGCAGGAGTACCGGCAATGGGCGCAAACCGGCGCCTACGCGGCCTACCCGACGGCGCCGCGCCACACCTGGCCGGCCACGGCGGCGGCGCTTGGGGGCCGCACCCCGGCCGCCCCGGACGGCGATCCCGGCGCCTTGCTGCGCAGCCTGCCGCTCGGCTTCTTCCTGCACCACCAGTTCGGGGCCGACTGGCTGCAAAACCCCGCCGCCACCGGTGAGCTGGCCGCCTTCGTCGACTTGACCAACCCCGGGCTCGCCAACCGCATCGCGACCACGCTCTACCTGCAAGCGGCCACGGCGCTTTTGGGCGACGCGCCGCTGGCCACCGCGCTTGACGCCGCCTTGGACGCGACTTTGACCTACTACCAAGGCGAGCCGGCCGCCCTGGACTTCGCACTGCTCGGCGGTCTGGACCTGCCGCAGGCCAAAACGCTGGCGGCGAGCCCGGCCACCCCGCGCAACGCGCTGGCCGTCGCCTGGTACAGCCTGCAGGCGACCAGCGACTTCGCCCCGGCGGTGCTGACCGCGGCCAACTTCGGCAATGCCAGCGCCGCCTACGCCGAGCTCGCAGGCGGCCTGGCGGGGCTGTCCTACGGCTACCTGCGCATCCCGCACCGCTGGTGCCTGCTTTTGACCAAGTACGGCGCCATCGTGCAGCGGGTCCAGGCGGCGGAGCGGTCCGGGTTCTTCGCCGCAACCGCGGCCGACTGACGCCGGCGCTTTTTGCCACCCCCTTCCCCCGGTTGTGTTATGATAGGTGAAACAAGTTTGGGAAGGTGTCTCATGGCTAAGCAAAAACCCGAAAAAGAGGAAAGCCTCCTTCGCAGCGTCATCGAATTCGTCGTGCTGATCGTCGTCGTGGTCCTGGCCACCCAGCTGCTGACGCGCTTTGTCGTCAGCAAAGACGTCGTGCAGGGCAATTCGATGCAGCCGACGCTTGAGGACGGCGACCGTCTGTACTCGCTGCGGCACAAATCTGTTTCGCGCAACGACATCGTGGTGATCGACGCCCCCGACGCGCCGGGCGAGCTGTACATCAAGCGCGTCATCGGGATGCCCGGCGACACCGTCCAGGTCAAAAACGAGAAGCTCTACGTCAACGGCAAGCAGCAAAAGCAGCCGTACCTGAAACAGGCCTTCATGACCGCAGAGATCAAAACCGAGGCGGCCAAGGCCGACCGCGACCCGTCGACCATTCCCTTCACTTACAACTTCAGCCTCAAGACGTTGACCTCGACCAAACGCGCAACCGTCCCGAAGAACAGCTACTTCGTGATGGGCGACAATCGGCTGATCTCGCACGACGGCCGCGACTTTGGCTTCATCAAAAAGGACAAGGTGCAGTCCGTGGTGGTCTGGCGCTACTGGCCGCTGACCAAGATGACCATTTATTAATGGCGCTACGATATTTGGAGTTGATAGGCTACTTGCCTGCCAACTCCTTTTTCTATACCATTTAGTTTCCAGCACAAAAACAGGACACCACAAGGTTTCCTGTTCATCGTCCCGACCAAAGAA
>NZ_JANQBA010000024.1 GCF_025490915.1 Lacticaseibacillus parakribbianus
AATTTGATCCGAACAATCTCAGGTTTCTCATCCATAAAATTACCTCACCAATTTAGATTTGATGAGGCAATCATACTGCCCGGCAAGGGGCAATCATATCCGGTCTGTTATTGGGTGCTTACGTTATTGGGTGCTTACAGTGAGTTGCATAATCTTGATAGCACAAAAGACACTCAGACAAAATCTGAGTGCCTTTTACATGATGCGCTAATAATCTGGAGGGTTATGATGCGAATCGAAGTAATTCAATTAATTGTGGTCGTCGATTAGGTCGTTAGCCTTACCAGCAACTTTTTGCTTAGCGTCTTCAGCTTTTGCTTCTGCTTCGCCTTTCAACTGTTTCGCTTTGCCTTTTGCTTCCATTTTGTCATCTTTTAGCAACTTACCGGTGGTTTCTTGGACCTTGCCAAGGGCTTTGTCCTTAGTTGATTTCAAGTCTGCCATCGCTGTCACCTCCCTATACTAAGAGTACAACATTACGGGCATGATATGCCAATTAAACGCTTGAGAAATAATATAGGCCGTTCTGCAAACGTGCAACTTCTCGAGTCATTTGCTACTTCGTGTAGTCTTTCTTGGCAAGATATAGGCCATAAACTATGGTGATTACCGTCATTATGCCAAGCACCACCCAAAAAGCAAAATGAGTTCGTTCACCTGGCAGGCTACCAACGTTCATGCCCCATATACCTGCAATCAAAGATGGGACAGCTAGTAATAATGCAGCAGTATTTAGATACTGCATTAAATGATTCAAGTTGTTGTTCATCATATCAGTAAAAAGACCACCGATCGTTTCGACTAAATCCACATAGATAGCCACTTGCTTTTCCGCATATTGTTGTTGGTGATCTATTTGTCTTTTGAGTCCTAGCTGGGGCATATCTTTTGCAAGCATACTCTCTGCCCAAAATTGTTTAAGTGATGTTTGAAGATTTTGTAATGCGTGTCGCAAGTAAACAAGATCTTTGGTTGTATCCGTAAGTTGATATAACGCTGCATTGCGAGCTGTCACTCGTGCTGCCTGGTCTAATTCCTCAATAATTTGCTTTTGACGTACAAGCTCATAATTGAAATGTATGAATAGCCTTAACAGGCCAAATAACACGAGGCTATCCATCTTGCTTGGATTGTTTTGATATTCTTGAATTAAGCGATCAATCAGATTTGAGCCCATAGGTACTTGCATAATTAGTAAATTGGGAGACTTGAGAAATGTTATTGGGTGTAACCGGCGTTCAATTTGATTATTAGTTTCCGGAGATAGATCCATTATAGTCAAACGCCACATCTTATCGAGACTATTTTCAGGCAAATATTCGAATCGCGTGACTGTTTCAGCACCGTAGGTATTATCAAAGACATCTGCTGGAAGCTTATATAGATCCACAAGCTGACTCTTTTCCGAAGCCGACGCGTTGTCTAGCACTAACCAGTTATAATCTCCTGCGTTAGTTTCACAAATATTCTCCGAAGTAATTTTAAAATATCTCAGCATATGCATTGCTCCTCGATTTAATCTTCATGTGTGAAGCCCTTATGAGTTGTTAAACGATTGGCTAAGTTGTTATGATTGAAATAGAGAGGAAGTGATACCAGATGATGCCATCCAAAGAGGATATTCGAAGTACACTCAATGCCGTTCCCAAAAGAACTTGGAAAATCGTTGGTGGTCTGCTTGCATTTGGCTTACTCATGCGTCTAGCTACCAGCGTCTCAACGAATCGGAACTAGAATATGTGTTGAGCCTGGGCCTAGTTGGCTTAGGCTATTTTATTATGGATTAATGGAGGCACCTCCTGTAACACCGTATATTTGGCCGGTAATGTAACTGGCATCGTTTGAGGCTAAGAGTACATACACTGGTGCGAGTTCAACGGGCATACCTGCACGTCCCATTAACGTATCTTTTCCAAAAGTGGCCAGTTTCTCTTGAGGTTGTCCATGATCAAGCTGTAACGGTGTCCAAATCGGTCCAGGCGCTACGCCATTAACTCTAACTCCGTCCTTGGCTAACAATTTTGCAAGCGCAATGGTCAGATTAGTGATCGCAGCTTTGGATGCGGCATAGTCTAACAGGCTGGGCGATGGATCAAAGCCTTGTATCGAAGTAGTGGTAATAATTGAACTTCCAGGCGTCAAGAAGGGGAGTGCGGCCTTAACAGAATCAAACATTGATAGAACGTTGACCATGAACGTATCCTGAACTTGATTCTGAGGGAGCTCTTTAATCGATTGATGCTGAATCTGTTGGGCTGCATTTAAAACTAGCGTATCAAGTCCACCCAGTTTTTCGATCGCAAGGCTTACGACTCGTTCGGCTGCGCCGTCATCTCTCAAGTCTGCCGGGATTAAGACTGCGTTTTGCTCCTCAGCTTCAATCAGGGTTGCTACTGCTCGGGCATCTTTTTCCTCGCCAGGGAAAAATTGAATTGCGACGTCAGCGCCTTCTCGTGCATAAGCGATTGCCACTGCTCTACCAATACCAGAATCACCGCCTGTGATCAAAGCACGACGATTCTTTAATCTACCGTATCCAGTATATGAAGTCTCACCACAATCAGGCGTGATCGTCATATTCTCTTGGAGTGCAGGTGTTTCTTGCTGCGGCTCATCAAATTTCCCAGTATGATAAAGTGTCCGCGGATCTTTCAAGTTCGATTTTGTCATGATTGGTTCCCCTTTCTTAGCTTACTTCAAGCATAACAAATTGCCCCCAGCCAACGCACGTCAGAGGATTTCGCATACCATCTCAGGCAAATGTTTGACATACTGTTCACCGATCCTTTATGCTTAATATAAGGGTATAGCGGTTACATCTTTTTGTGAGGCGAATCAAATGCAATTCAGTAACCGCAATATCTTTGCCGCTTAGTCCGCTACAGATGTTCAGTAACGAAAGGAGAGGCTTTAAAATGTTACATCTCATTTGGGTTCTTATAGTTGGTGCTGTAATCGGTGTGATCGGTCAACTGATCGTTGGTCGAGATATGCCAGGTGGCTGGATAGGCAATATTATTGCTGGTTTAGTCGGCGCGTGGGTCGGTAGCAGTTTGCTCGGTAATTGGGGACCAGTTGTTGGTGGCATGGCAATTCTGCCGTCAATTATTGGTGCAGTTGTCTTGGTCTTCGTGGTCTCCCTTGTGATCGGCGCAATGAGTAAAAGTCGCCGGTCATAATACAAAGGAGGTAGTAGCATGCGCCCAATTACCAAAGTAGTCTTGGGTTTTGTGGCGATCATTGGGATCTTGCAAGCACTACTAGTTGTGACGTTAGCATGGCCATTGAATCCGCTTGCGACATGGCTGGTTGTGACCGACCAATATCTGCGCTGGGGGTTACTCGGTCTAAGTGCAGTTGTCTTAGCAACCTTTATCGTGATGTTACTGGTTGCCATACTTCGGCAATCAACCAGCACACATCTTGTTGTTAAGTCAAAGCAAGGGAACCTTTCCCTATCGCGTCAAGCTGTTGCCAATGTCGTCGCTAAATCCGTTGCCAGCGAACATCCAGTCAAAAACGTTAGTGTCGACGTTAAAATGCTGAATCGTCAGCAAGCTGCCAAGGTGTCTGTTGAAGCCTTTAGCCTTAACAACACTGATTTGGCAGAAGAAGGTAAGCGTATCGAGGCCACTGCCAAGCAAAAAATGATGGAAACCCTTGGTATCGCAACTAAAGGGGTCCATGTGACCCTACATCCAGCGACAGCGACCCCAAGAAATGCTAACAGAGTACTTTGACTGTGAAGGAGGAGCCTATGCCACTTGGAATAAAAGGTGCACTGATTGGTGTGCTGCTGGCCGTGTCGATTTTACAGTGGGGGTTTTTAGGCCTCTTACTAATTGTTTTGTTGGCCGTTGCCGGTTTTGTGATTGAACGTTGGTTACTTTCGAATAAAGACGGGTTGCTTGCTTGGCTGCGACAAGGAGAGCAACGGTTGAAGAATAAATCATAGGTAGTGGAGGGAAACTGATGCAAACACCGACTGATCACTTAGAGACGTTGAAGGCTAATAGCCGCCTAACTTTTGATGACTATGTCATTCAAAAGATCGTCGGAATATGTGCCCAACAAATCGATGGTATCTTGGAAATGGATGGTAATGTTGTCGACAAGGTTTCTGAAACGCTAGGTCGCAACGAGCGGATCACCAAAGGCATCAAGGTAGATGTTGGTGAACAGCAAGTGGCGATCGATATGACGGCAGTTGTTGAGTATGACGTTGACACTCATAAAATTTATGATGCGCTGTGTGCGAAAGTTGTACAAGCTGTCAGCCACATGACTGGTCTACAAGTGATCGAACTCAACCTAGAGGTGAGTGACGTTTTGACTCGTCGTGAATGGCAAAAAGCAAATCGCTGATAACCCCTAAACTCAGGAGGCCCATAATGGATAATAAGAATATTAACGATCACATTGATCCAAAGCACACGCCAGGTAAGCCAGATACCAGTACTAAACCAGGGCCTGATAGCAAGTCAGATCCTGAAGTTGAGATCAAAAAAGAGCTTATGTTTGATGATAATGTGTTACAGAAAATCGTTGGTAAGACTGCTAGCGAAGTCGATGGGGTGATGGATCTATCCGGCAATATCATTTCGGATATGACTGATCGTTTTCGTAAAACAGATAACCTCAAAAAAGGTGTTTCAGTGGACATCGAAGACAATAAACGCGTTACCGTTGAGCTTGACGCGATCATGAAGTACGGGACTAAAGCCCCAGAAGTGTTCGATCAGGTCACTGATGCGATTTGTCAAAATGTCAAGGAAATGACTGGCATGGATGTCACAAGCATTAAATTGACTGTGAAAGATATGATGACGGACGAAGAAATTAAAGCTCAAAAGGACGCAGACGAAAGCACTGAAAAGAAAGAATCGCAGGATGATAAAGACCCGCAACCAGCTTAATTTCGGTGACATCATTTTAAAGAGAGGCAACTACGAATTGATCCTATTACAAAGTAGTTGCCTCTTTTGTCTACTTGGATATTTTCGTTGATAAGATGGCGATTCGGAGGTGAATTATGGGCAAAGGGTTCTTGTCGATACTGACTACAATTACGATAGCGATCACTAGCAGTAGCATATCAGCGGGGTGTTCACCATCAAGTCAGCAAGCTATAACCTCATCAGTAAGTGAAACACGGGATAAATCTCTAGAAGAAATGGTTGCCGACCATAGTCCTCTGGGACTGACAGCCGTACACGTTACCAAAATTAATACCAATTCATTGCCAGGCCCCGTCCAAGCAATGGGCGGGGTCAGGCTCCCGGTTAAAGCTATTACAGTTTTCCACACAGTCTCGGACACAGGATGCTTGGAATTATTATGCTGGTCTTAATCAGCTAGTTCATAGCGATGATCGTTTGCTATTGGTTTCGAATAGAAGCATGGGGAGAGAATGGTTTGAAAAATATCAAGACGGTATTTTTAAACAATAAACATGAGGACAAAGTGATGTCAACTAATCTTAAGTCAAGTATACGTAACGAGTTTCCAGTTAGAATTGGTATCGAAGTTGAAAAGCTTCGTATTGATAAACAAGGACAGGTTAGCCGCAAGTATTTTCCCGCCGAGATTGCTCCTGATCTTGACAGGTATATTGGTCGAGAATATTTTGAATCTCAAATTGAGTTTGCACTGCCGCCACAAATTGATGTGCAAGCAAATATTGAACTGGCAAATAAAGTTATCAATGCGGTAGGCGCACAGTTAGCCCCTGATGAGCAACTGTGGCCATACAGTTGTCCACCACCTCTGATTGATCGAGGACGACAGGAAATGATTTCAACAGTCCCCGAAGAAACTAATTGGTATCGTCAAAAACTTAGGGAAGTCTACGATATCCGGCGTATTATGAATTGTGGCGTACACTTAAATGTGAGTTTGAACGATGATGCGGTGGAGACTTTGTTAGCGACTACTGAATTTGACGACTCCAACGCTTTATATCTGCACGTTGCACAACAATTTATGGTATTTCAGTGGGCTTTCACTTATTTGTTTGGAGCCACCCCGATTTGCTATTCCGGTTATTTAGATAACCAGGAGTTGATACATCCAGTTCGAAGCGTGCGTCGCAGCGTCCTGGGCTTTCCATCTAGTATTAAAGGCGACTATCATAGTCTCGATGGCTATGTTAATAAGATTGAAGATGCTATTTCCGAAGGGGAAATATTACGGTCAAATCAGTACTATGAATCAGTTCGCTGCAAAAGTAATCTAGGAAAATCACCGAAATATCTCCTTACGGATGGTATTTCACATCTTGAAGTGCGAGCGTTTGATTTGAATCCAACAACTATTTCTGGTGTAACCGCACATCAGTTAAGACTGGTTGGTCTCTTGACAATCTTTTTTGCGACTTTGCCATCTCTTGGTAATCAGGCGTTTCAAAGAAAAATGGTCAATATGCGAAAACTTAACAATCTGGTCGCAGCAGAAGATCCTCGAAAAGATTCTATCTGTCGGGAGCGCGGTCTTATGTTGATGGGACAGCTAGACAGATTTTCACAGAGGTACAAAATCAATGATGCGTATCGTAAAAGTATTGAACATTTCGCGTGTTCGTTCATGGATAGTAAACAGTCTTTGGCGTATCAAACTTGGCAATTGTGTGTTGAAAAGAACGAAATATAACGTAAGTGGTGTATGGATGGTGTTGCTCTGTCAAGAACGGCGCCAGCCATACACCACTTACGTTTTAAAGAGTGCTACAAGAAATTTGTATTGTATCGAGGCCAATATTCGACCCTGATTTAAACTTGAAGTGCAACACCTAGCCAGTCTCGAATTGACTAGACCAAAAAGGCCATGATGACCTATTCTTATAAGCAACCAAGCAAGTAAGAAAGAAATCGTCATGACCCAAACTCAGCCTACCATGCCTCGCCACTACCGACAACTATCGCTTATTGAACGTGGCCAGATTGAGGCCCTCTATGTCACCGGGAACACCATTACTGCCATCGCTGAAGTACTTCATCGCAGTAAGTCTACGGTGAGCCGTGAAATCAGACGCGGAACCACTGATCAGATTCGTGGTCGTGGTGAACACTTCCAACGCTACTTTGCCGAAACTGGGGCTGCTGTGTATGCCAATCACCGTGCTCACTGCCGCCCGCAAACGCGCTTTGAACAGTGTCCTGACTTCTATGAACAGCTAGTCGTCGTACTTCGCCAGCGGCCTCGGATACATAGCGTTGATAGCTTCGTTCACGCGTATCGGCTCGATCATCCAGACGAGTTATGTCCTTCCACGCCGACGGTTTACCGCGATATCGATAAGGGTCTCCTAGCAGTACGCAACGGCGATCTGCCAATGAAGCCGCGGCGTCGAATCAAGAGCGATGCTCACAAGCACTCACGAACGAATAAGCGGGTCTATGGTCAGTCCATTGAAGAACGACCAGAGGAGGTCCAGGACCGTCAGATTATTGGCCATTGGGAGGGTGATCTGGTCAAAGGCACTCGCGTTGAGGACGAACCAGCACTGATGACAATGACGGAACGTGTCACCCACTTTGAGATCATCCTTAAGCTGCCAAACTACCACGCCGAGACCTGCTTACAGGGCCTTCAATCGATTCTTGATGACTATGGCGCTGAGCACTTCAAGACGGTCACCTTTGACAACGGCAGTGAGTTCTCAAAGCTCTCTGAAGTCACGGGTACCTCCGTTTTCTATGCTCACCCATACTCGCCCTGGGAGCGTGGGACCAACGAACGTGCTAATAGCTTGATTAGGGAGTTCATACCCAAAGGACGATCTTTGCATGACTACGACATCACAGATATCCAAAGCTTCCAAGACGCACTCAACCAGCGTCCAAGACGGTCCTTGGATTACCACTGTGCAGCAGAACTGATGCCAGATCTATAGCATCACCTAGACCAATTATTTGAATTGATCATCTAGTGTTGCACTTGAGTTGACAATCGGGGCAATTTTAAATCGCCATTTTCCTACATTTTATGACTGACATCGACATCTGATCCATTGCACGCCCGATGAGCTGAATAACGTGGAATCTGTCAATTACGATCTCAGCGTTTGGAAAGAGCTCGTGAGAAAAGTTCTGGTAGGCGGCGTTCATATCCATACAGATGTGTTTGACGCCGGCTCTTTGCTCGCTCGAATAGTGGCTCTTGAAGAAGTCCTTAATGGTCGCTGAGAGACGATCACCAAGCACTGTGACCCTTTTGTGAGTATCTGCGTCAATACAGATAAATGACATTGTGGAGTGAGTCGAACGGAACTCATCAAAACACAAATTTACTGGGAGGTAGTTGAGCGGATGCGGCTTGATATCATCGTCGATGATGCGCTCAATAGAAGTCGTCGAGATACCAGTAATAGAAGCTATCTGTTTCCCTGGTATAGCAAGTTTAGAGAGCTTGAGCGCATACTCCGAAATTCCGGTAGAGATCGCATGATTAGGCTTTACGACGGGCGTCGTGGCAGTGAGAGTTGACCGACAGTTACGACAACGCCAGCGCTGCTTATCCAACTCTAGGATTACCGGGCAATCAGTTGGGCCGTTGACGTGAATACGCGTACGGATGTGCCCATTGCGTCGCAATGCCGGCATGCCACAACTTGGACAGCGTTCTAGGAAATACGTCAGTTCTGCATGAACCACCTGATACTTCTTACGACCCTGGCCGTGACCGCGGATCTCATCACGTACATCACTGACCGTGATATTCGAATCTGTAATTCCAAGCAGCTTAAGAGTACTATTTAAGTCGGACATCTAGTCATACCTCGCTTTGTTTGGGTTTCGTCGCTTAAAGCATAGCACCGAGGAGACTAGGTGTTCTTTTGTTATACAAAGATGGATCTAGAATCTCTGGCGTTATTAGTATCAACACCAAAAATTCTAGATCCGATTTTTTTATCTCGGCGCTCTTTCTATTGAAGTGATTTGAATATTTATTGTGGCAATACTTCGCCGTCTTTATTAAGCTGCTTCTCAATACTGGTCAGCGACTTCCCCTCAGGAAAGTCCGCGTGGATTGAAAACCCGGTATCAACTGAGTCAATATCTAGCTCTTTATTCTTTAAGGTTAAATCATCGTATCCGATTAACTTGTACGTTTTTTTACCACCATTTATTGCTGTGGATTCATACAAGCCAGCGGCCGTAATGTTCATCGAGTCGGAAAAGTCGTTGTCGTTATGACTGGGGTTGTGCACGGGTACCATTTGTCCAACGGAAGTTTGACGACTCGATCGTGATTGGTATTCGTTGAACGAGCTTATTGGGGTGTAGGAGAATATATAAGCCTTGATAAGCTTTTTTGAAGAGTATTTTGACAAGCCGCTATTAAGGTGGGCGTGCGGACGTTTTTCTGGACTTTCAACCTCAGGCAACCATGTTCTGACGGTATTCTTGTGGGCTCTTTCCTCCTAAAACTTTTTTCTTCATTTAGTGTTATACCACTCAATATACTGGTTGAGTTCCTTGGTGAAATCGTCAATAGATTTTCCTAGCCAACTTCTGTTATAAAAGAATTCAGTTTTTAGGTGACCAAAGAAGCTCTCTGCTTGAGCATTATCTGGGGTTCTGGCTTTCTTCGACATAGAACGTGTGAAGCCAAATTCATCCATCAACTCAATCCACCCCGGCCACCTGTAATGAGCCCCTCGATCTGAATGTACAACAGGCTTCTCGTCAGGCGCAAGGGTCTCTGCCGCAGCGCTAAGCATTGTGTTAACCAGTTCGGCGTTAGGACTGGTGCCGATTGTCCAACTTGTGATTTGGCCGTCAAAGCAATCAATTAGCGGGGACAAGTATACCTTCCCAGCTTGGATAGAAAACTCCGTAATATCCGTAACGAGCTTCTGGTTGGGAGCCTCAGCTTGAAAGTCTCGATCAAGGATATTAATTAGGGACTGCCGGCGTGATTTCTCCTGCATACGAGCTATATTTGTGACACCGCGTAATGGTGACTTCCAGCTACTCCTCAGCCATTAATCGACGGATTACTTTCTCAGAAAGATGAATGCCTTCATCATCTAATTCCATCTTGATCCGGCGGTATCCGTAGCTCTCGTAATTTTGCTTAAAGATAACTTTTAAACGTGGACGGATGGCTGGTGTTACCCTCAAAAGTGAGACAGTGAATCTAGTATAATGACATCAAAGTATGATTACTGGAGGATCTGTTATGGCTAAGAAGTACAACCAAGATTTCAAAGACATGCTCATCGAACTAC
>NZ_JANQBA010000025.1 GCF_025490915.1 Lacticaseibacillus parakribbianus
CCTTGGAATCAGCATCTAAAGCCAGCAACTAGCGAAACCGCGTAAGCAATGAAGGGTCGCAATCCAAAAATAGGATTGCGGCCCTTCTCAGTTTGCAAGACGGTCGATTATTGGGTGCTTACGCGGCACGAGCCCGGATCGGCGGCCGGGCGGGGCGAACCGCGTCGCCGCGCTGTGAGCCGGTCGGGCAGCCGCGGTGTGAGTCAGTCGGTCGCCAGCGACCAGCATCGGCTGCCCAACACGGTCCGAGTGAGCCGCGAGGAGGTCCGAGTCGGCCGCCAGGCGTGGCCCGAGTTGGCCGTGCGTCGGGCTGCGGCCGGTTGGGCGACGGCGCCACGGGTTGGCTGCCGCCTGCCAGCTTTTCGGTCTTAGGGTCGAGGGCAGCACATAACGATTCTGTTAAAATCATGAGTGAGCAAAACAGAAAATTGAATCGGTTTGGGTTAGCCGATATACTGTAATTAACCGGAGTTCGACGTTTGGAGGCAGTCTGATGAATATTGGCATTTTTACGGATTCGTATTTTCCGCAGGTCAGTGGCGTGGCGACCTCAATCAAGACGTTGAAGGACGACTTGGAGCGCAAGGGTCACGTGGTGTACATCTTCACCACCACGGATCCGCACGTCCCCGACGGGGCCGTTGAGCCCAACTTATTTCGCTTCACCAGTGTCCCGTTCGTCTCGTTCACCGACCGCCGCATCGCGGTGCGGGGGCTGTTTCACGCCTACCAGGTGGCCAAGGAGCTACAGCTGGACATTGTTCACACGCAAACTGAGTTCTCGATGGGCTACATCGGCAAGTTCGTGGCCCGGGAGCTGAAGATTCCCGTCGTTCACACGTACCACACCATGTACGAGGATTACCTGCATTACGTGATGAATGGCCACCTCCTGCGGCCTTACCACGTTAAGCAGTTCATCCGCGCCTTTTTGTACCACGTGTCCGGCGTGGTGGCGCCTTCCGAACGGGCGAAGGCCTCGCTTGAGGCTTACGGGATCAAAACGCCGATGGCGATCATTCCCACCGGCGTCGACCTGACCCAGTTCCAGCAGGCCAAGGATCCGCAGCTGCGCGAGCGGCTGGGGCTTTCCGGGGTGCCGGTGCTGCTGTCGTTGTCGCGCGTGGCCTACGAGAAGCGCATCGACAAGCTGGTGGCGGCGATGCCGGCGATTTTGAAGCAGGTGCCAGACGCCGTGCTGCTGATTGTCGGCGACGGGCCGGCGCGAGAGGACCTGGCTTCGCAGGCCGCAGCGCTTGGGCTGGGCCAGCACGTGCGGTTCACCGGCGAGGTGGATCACAGTGCGGTGCCGGATTACTACCGCGTCGGCGACGTGTTCGTGTCGGCCAGCGACTCCGAGTCGCAGGGGCTGACCTACATCGAGGCGCTGGCGGCCGAGCGCAAGGTCGTCGCCTGGAGCGGGGAGTACACCCAGACGCTTTTGGACGATCCGGCCATCGGCACCACCTTCGACAACGAGCCGGACATGATTCGCCAGGTCTGCGGGTACCTGACCCACCCGCAGGCCTTCAGCGACCCGGCGCCGCGCGAGGCCAAGCTCGCCGCCATTTCGGCCGATCTGTTCGGCGACCGGGTGCTGGCATTCTACGAAGCGGCGATCGCGCGGTACCAACAGGCGCTGTCTGCCAAGGAAGACAAGGTGACCGTTGAGTCGGATCGGCCATCTTTAAAGGGGTAACCATGATCGACATCCACATGTTCTCATCCGCGGACAAAGTCGCGGGGCAAGGCGTCGGCGCCGTTTACACGGAGCTGTTGGCGCTTTTGGAAAAGTATTTTCCAGGGGAGTTTCACATCAGCATCAACAAGTACTCCCCAAGCGTCATCAGCCACTACCACACCATCGACCCGGCGTTTTTCGCCTCGACGTTCTCGAAGCGCCGCGGCCGCAAGATCGGCTACGTTCACTTCCTGCCGGACACGCTGGACCAGAGCCTGCGCCTGCCACGCCCGGCTCGCTTCACGTTGGACAAGTACGTGATCGCCTTTTACAAGCGCATGGATCAGCTGGTGGTGGTGAACCCCAACTTCATTCCGCGGTTGGCGGCTTACGGCATCGACCCACACCGCGTGACCTACATTCCCAACTTCGTGTCGCGTGAGACCTTTTACCCGGCCACCGCGCAGGTTCGGTCGGGGCTGCGGCGCCAGTACGGCATTCCCGAGGACGCCTTTGTGGTGTTCGGGGCCGGACAGGTGCAAGATCGCAAGGGCGTCGACGACTTCATCGCCTTGGCCAAGCAGAATCCGCAGTGGCGCTTCATCTGGGCCGGCGGCTTCTCCTTTGGCATGATCACCAACGGCTACGACCACCTGAAGTCGGCGGTGGCCAACGCGCCGGACAACCTGACCTTCACCGGCATCGTGCCGCGCGAGGATATGGTGGATTACTACAACATGGCCAGCGTTTTTTTGTTGCCGTCTTACGAGGAGCTGTTCCCGATGGCGGTGCTCGAGGCCTTTTCCACCGAGACGCCGGTGATGGTGCGGGACCTGGCGCTGTACGACGAGATCATCGCGCCTTACGCGATCAAGGCCAAGGATGTTGACGCGATGAACGCCAAGCTGCACGAGCTGGCGGCTTCTAAGCCGCTACAGCAGGCCTACGCCGCCAAGAGCAGCCAGGCCGCGGCGACTTACTCCGAGGACCGCCTGGCGCGGGTCTGGGAGCACTTCTACCGCAGCCAGGCCGCCTTGGCCGAGGGCCGTCATGAGTAGAAAAAACAAACTGGCCGCCTTGGCCATGGTGCTTTTGGGCGTCAGCATCTTCTTGTTCGAGATGCGGCACCTGCACTTTCACCAGGTGGTCAAGACCCTGTTGCACCTGAACCTCTGGTGGCTTTTGGTCGCGACCCTGGTGATGCTCGCATCCTGGGTGATCGAGACCTGGGTGGTGCAGATTTTCGTGCAGCACGACGGCGAGCACCTGCCCTTCCAAGCGGCGCTGCGGGTGCCGCTGGTCGAGCAGCTGTTCAACAACATCACGCCCTTCGCCTCCGGGGGCCAGCCGGCGCAGCTGATTGCGCTAATGCAGGCCGGCGTCGAAGGCGGCCGCGCCAGCTCGGTCTTGCTGATGAAGTTCGTGGTTTACCAGTTCATGGTGCTTTTGAACTTCATCTTGACCATCGCGATCGGCTTCCGGCAGGTCGCCGGGCGGCTGGGGCCCCTGGCCTGGTTCATCGTCTTTGGCTTCGTCATTCACGTGGTCGTGATCTGCGGGTTGCTGCTGGTGATGTACCACTACCGCTTCACCAAGCAGCTGGTGGCCTGGGCGGTGAAGGTTTACGGCCGCTTCGCGGGGCCGGTGCGGCAGGCCGCCTTGCAGACCAAAATGAACGAGAAAATCGACTCGTTCTATGCCGAAAGCCTGCACCTCAAGCAGGAGAAGACCAAGGTCCTTCGCGCGGCCGCGCTGACTTTGGCCCAGCTGCTGTTGTACTACTCCGTGCCGTACTTCGTGTTGCGCAGCTTCGGCGTCAACCACGTCAGTCTGGTCGAGGTGATCGTGCTGCACGTGATGATCGTGATGATCGTCTCGCTGTTCCCGATTCCCGGCGGCACCGGTGGGGCCGAGTACAGCTTCAAGACGCTGTTTGCGACCTACGTGCCGTGGCCGTCGCAGCTGGTCTTGGCGATGCTGCTTTGGCGCCTGTTGACCTACTATCTGGGCATGGCGCTGGGGGCCGTGGCGCTGTCCGTGGTGCCGCAGCGCATGACGTCGCAACGGCGCCGACAAAAGTGAAAAAACTTTGGCAATCGGGGATTTTTACGGGCACAAAAAGCGTTTTTATGGTACGCTATCACAGAAGTACAGGAAAGGGGCCGTTTCATGAAAAGCTCACAGTTAGTTGCGATCATTAAACGCCTTGAAGCCATGCAAGAAGCAGCGGATGGCGAGGTGCAAACGCGCCGGTTCGAAAAGGACGGCGTAGAAAAAGGCTTGGTGTCCTACGACGCCAAAACCGAGACATTCACGCTTGAAGAGATGGATCAACACCAGAAATTCGACTTCGATGACATCGACCTTGTTGCCATTGAAATCTTTGACCTGCTCGACGATTCGGAAAACTAAGCAGCGCGTGTGAGAGCGGTTGGGCAAATGCCCGGCCGCTCTTTGTCGTTGGGTCGACGCGACCATCAGGGCTCATTCGAACGATTCGAGGCCGGTTCGGCGCGGTGAGCCGCGTTCACCCGCTGCTGCTGCGGCCGGCGCGTTGGGTGGTTGCGACCGACGCCGCGGCGCGAGCTCAGGGGCTGGCGTCACCGGAATTTTCAGTCAGCCACCGGTCGGACCGCGGCCGGCCGAATTGCCCGAGCAAGGCCGAATCCGCCGGCCCGGCGGGTTAAGATGTCGTTAAACCCCGTGAAAATAAGGGCTGAAAATTGTCTTTTCTGTGGGGTTTGTGTAGACTTACCAGTGTGTAGCTAATCAGTACACGGCAATCAACACAGTTGGAGGAACACCATGACTCAAATAGGCAGGCGAATTCGCGGGTACTTTAACACCCGGTTCGGATTTTTCGCCCTGACAATCGCACTGTTTTGGCTCAAGACTTACTGGGCCTACAACACCAAGTTCAACCTCGGCGTCAAGGGGAGTATGCAGGAGCTGTTGCTTGCCATCAACCCGATTCCGACGACCATTCTGCTGTTTGGGATTGCCCTGTACATGAGCGGTCGCAAGTCGTACATCACGATGCTGATCATCGATGCGCTGACGACCACGTGGCTATTCGCCAACATCCTGTATTACCGCGAGTTTTCGGATTTTTTGACCTTCGCGTTGATCAAGGGGTCCGGGGCGGTGTCCAACAACCTCAGCAAGGGTGTTTTTGGCATCATGAACGCCAGCGACTGGTTCGTGTTCCTGGACCTGGTGGTCTTGATTCTGCTTTTGGCCTTCCGCGTGATTCGGATGAACACGGCGCCGGTCAAAAAGTCGGTGGCCCTCGGCATCACGGCGCTTGCCTGCTGCATGATCGGGGCGAACCTGAGCATGGCCTACTCCGACCGCTCGGGGCTGCTCACCCGCACCTTCGATAACAACTACATCGTCAAGTACCTGGGGTTGAACGCCTACACGATGGTCGATGGCGTCAAAACCGCCAAGACCTCCGCGGCCAAGGCCAACGCCAAAGCCTCCGACCTCGATTCGGTCAAGAAATTCCTGAAGAACCACCAGGCGACGCCGAACGTTGAGTACAGCGGCGTGGCCAAGGGCAAGAACGTCTTCATCATCCACCTCGAAAGCTTCCAGCAGTTTCTGATCGATTTCAAGTGGCAGGGTACAGAGGTGACGCCGAACCTGAACAAGCTCTACCACCAAAGCGACACGCTGAGCTTCGACAACTTCTTCAACCAGGTTGGGCAGGGCAAAACCGCCGACGCGGAGATGATGCTTGAAAACTCGCTGTTCGGCACCGCCGAGGGGTCGGCGATGGTGGCGGATGGGACCACCAACACCTTCCAGGCCGCGCCGGCCATCCTCGATCAGATGGGCTACACCACCGCGGCGTTCCACGGGGATGTGCCAAGCTTTTGGAACCGCGACAACGCGTATCGCTCCTGGGGGTACGACTACTTCATCTCCAAATCCTACTACCCAAGCGGCAAGAACTACGAAGTCGGCTACGGGCTCAAGGACAAGATCTTCATGAAGTACTCGACCAAGTACGTTGAGCAGCTGCCGCAGCCTTTTTACGCAAAGCTGATCACCGTCACCAACCACTACCCGTACGAGCTGGACAAGAAGAACGTGTCCATCGCCAAGACCAAGACCGGCGACAAGACCGTGGACGGCTACGTCCAAACCGCCAAGTACCTGGATCAGTCGATCGGCGAGTTCATGGCCTGGCTCAAAAAGAGTGGCCTGGAGAAGAACTCGATGCTGGTCTTTTACGGCGACCACTACGGCATTTCCGGCAACCACAAGAAGGCCGTCGCCAAGCTGCTCGGCCGCACGGACTTCAATGATTTTGACAACGCCCAGTTCCAGCGGGTGCCGCTGATGATTCACATGCCGGGGCTCAAGGGTGGGGTCAACCACACGTACGGCGGGGAGATCGACGTGCTGCCGACCATCGAGAACCTGCTCGGGGTGAAGTCCAGCAACTACATCCAGTTCGGCAGCGACCTGCTGAGCAAGGACCGCGACCAGACCGTGGCCTTCCGCAACGGCGATTTCGTCACCCCGACCTACACCAAGGTCGGCAGCAGCTACTACGACACCCAGACCGGTGAGCTACTGAAGAAGCTCACCGCGGCGCAAAAAGACGCGATCGACACGGCGACCAACCGCGTGACCACGACGCTGTCGTTGTCCGACCGCGTGATCAACAGCGACCTGTTGCGCTTCTACACGCCAAGCGGCTTCACTAAGGTCAAAAAGAGCGACTACAGCTACAACAAGAAGACCGCAACCAAGACCCTCAAGGCCGCTCAAAAGGAAAACACCAGCGTCTTGAGTCAGCACAAGGGCGAGTCGCTTTTGGATCAGTACGTGACCGATGCGCCGGAGCTAGCCGACGAAGCGGATGCCGCAAGCAGCACCTCTAGCGCCTCAAGCAGTTCCAGCAAGCAGAGCTCGAAGAAGACCGACCAGTGACGTCAGGGGGCCGCGCAAAATTTGCGCGACCCCTTTGCACACGACCCAATTTAGCGTTAAGCTATGATAAAAAGTAAGGAGGCGGCACGGTGGCAAATCAGCAGGATACGGTTTACGATCAGACCATCGAGCGTCTGAAGGCCAAGGGAATTCGAATCACGCCGCAGCGGGTGGCGATCATCCGCTTCATGATCGCCAGCGTGGCCCATCCGACGGCGGAGATGATCTACGCCGCCTTGGCCCCGGACTTCCCGCACATGAGCGTGGCGACGGTTTACAACAACCTGATGCTTTTGATCGACCTCGGCCTGGTCGAGGAGATGAACATCGGGGATGTGGCGACGCACTACGACTTCGCGCTGGCGCCGCATTACCACGCGGTTTGTACGAACTGCGGCCGCATTGTCGACTTTGTGTACAGCGGCATGAGCGATGTCGAGAACGTCGCGGCCGGCAAAACCGGGTTTGCGGTCACCGGCCATCACTTGGAGGTTTACGGCTTGTGCCCGGATTGCCAGCGCAAGCTCAAATTAACGAACACTAAGCCGGCCGTGACGGCCTGATCACGATAAATCCGAACGGAGATTAATTAATAAAAATACTCCGTTCGGGTTTATTTTTTTGCCCCAGAAAGTTGAAGTTTTGGTTGACGTTGCGCCCCTTTGGCTGGTAAGATACTTGTTGTTGTCGAAGCGACCCACCGGTTGCTGAATGGCACGGATGAATAAATATTCACCCCTTAAAATAACCGTTGACAACATCG
>NZ_JANQBA010000026.1:0-3037 GCF_025490915.1 Lacticaseibacillus parakribbianus
AAGCGCGGCAGCTTCCTACCCTCGCAGGCAGTCACCCACCAACTACTCTCGGCGTTGAGAAGCTTAACTTCTGTGTTCGGCATGGGAACAGGTGTATCCTTCTCGCTATCGCCACCGCACTTCTATTTACTTAAGGGACGAACAAGGCTCCGCCTCGTTCGGCCATTTCGCTAAGCGCTTCGCGCTAAACGAAATTGGCTTGCTCCCTCAAAACTGGACATCATTGTTTTTTGTCTTGAACGCGTATTCGTTACGCTTTTAGGTCAAGTCCTCGACCGATTAGTACTGGTCCGCTCCATGCATCGCTGCACTTCCACTCCCAGCCTATCTACCTGATCATCTCTCAGGGGTCTTACTTCCTTACGGAATGGGAAATCTCATCTCGAGGGGGGCTTCACACTTAGATGCTTTCAGCGTTTATCCCTTCCATTCATAGCTACCCAGCGATGCGCCTGGCGGCACAACTGGTACACCAGCGGAACGTCCATCCCGGTCCTCTCGTACTAAGGACAGCTCCTCTCAAATTTCCTGCGCCCGCGACGGATAGGGACCGAACTGTCTCACGACGTTCTGAACCCAGCTCGCGTACCGCTTTAATGGGCGAACAGCCCAACCCTTGGGACCGACTACAGCCCCAGGATGCGATGAGCCGACATCGAGGTGCCAAACCTCCCCGTCGATGTGGACTCTTGGGGGAGATAAGCCTGTTATCCCCAGGGTAGCTTTTATCCGTTGAGCGATGGCCCTTCCATACGGAACCACCGGATCACTAAGCCCGACTTTCGTCCCTGCTCGACTTGTCAGTCTCGCAGTCAAGCTCCCTTATACCTTTACACTCTGCGAATGATTTCCAACCATTCTGAGGGAACCTTTGGGCGCCTCCGTTACATTTTAGGAGGCGACCGCCCCAGTCAAACTGCCCACCTGACACTGTCTCCCGCCACGCTTAGTGGCGCGGGTTAGAGTGTTCATACAGCAAGGGTAGTATCCCACCAATGCCTCCTCCGAAACTAGCGTTCCGGTCTCTACGGCTCCTACCTATCCTGTACAAGCGGTACAAACACTCAATATCAAGCTACAGTAAAGCTCCATGGGGTCTTTCCGTCCTGTCGCGGGTAACCCGCATCTTCACGGGTACTATAATTTCACCGAGTCTCTCGTTGAGACAGTGCCCAAATCATTACACCTTTCGTGCGGGTCGGAACTTACCCGACAAGGAATTTCGCTACCTTAGGACCGTTATAGTTACGGCCGCCGTTTACTGGGGCTTCAATTCTGGGCTTCGCTTGCGCTAACTCATCCTCTTAACCTTCCAGCACCGGGCAGGTGTCAGCCCCTATACGTCATCTTACGATTTAGCAGAGACCTGTGTTTTTGATAAACAGTTGTTTGGGCCTATTCACTGCGGCTGACCTTGCGGTCAGCACCCCTTCTTCCGAAGTTACGGGGTCATTTTGCCGAGTTCCTTAACGAGAGTTCGCTCGCTCACCTGAGGCTACTCGCCTCGACTACCTGTGTCGGTTTGCGGTACGGGTAGATCATTTCTAACTAGACGCTTTTCTAGGCAGTGTGACATCGGACACTTCGCTACTTAAATTTCGCTCCCCATCACAGCTTATCCTTAAGGCAGTAAGCATTTCACTCACCACCAGACTAACTGCTTGGACACCCGTTTCCAGCTGGGTGCTTGTCTTAGCCTCCTGCGTCCCGCCATTGTTCAAACAAAATGATCTAGTACAGGAATCTCAACCTGTTTGCCATCGACTACGCCTCTCGGCCTCGCCTTAGGTCCCGACTAACCCTGGGAGGACGAGCCTTCCCCAGGAAACCTTAGTCATACGGTGGACAGGATTCTCACCTGTCTTTCGCTACTCATGCCGGCATTCTCACTTCCATACGCTCCAGCCGTCCTCACGATCGACCTTCAACGCCTATGGAACGCTCTCCTACCACACGACCAAAAGGTCGCATCCACAGTTTCGGTACTATGCTTAGCCCCGGTATATTTTCGGCGCAGGGTCACTCGACTAGTGAGCTATTACGCACTCTTTAAATGGTGGCTGCTTCTGAGCCAACATCCTAGTTGTCTGTGCAACGCCACATCCTTTTCCACTTAGCATAGATTTAGGGACCTTAACTGGTGATCTGGGCTGTTCCCCTTTCGACAATGGACCTTATCGCTCACTGTCTGACTCCCAGAGTAAGATGATTGGTATTCGGAGTTTATCTGAATTCAGTAACCCTTGACGGGCCCCTAGTCCAAACAGTGCTCTACCTCCAATATCCATCCTCTGAGGCTAGCCCTAAAGCTATTTCGGAGAGAACCAGCTATCTCCAAGTTCGTTTGGAATTTCACCGCTACCCACAACTCATCCCAGCATTTTTCAACATACACGGGTTCGGTCCTCCAGTGTGTTTTACCACACCTTCAACCTGGTCATGGGTAGGTCACTTGGTTTCGGGTCTACACCAACATACTACGTCGCCCTATTCAGACTCGCTTTCGCTACGGCTCCGGCTTTTCACCTTAACCTCGCATGTTAGCGTAACTCGCCGGTTCATTCTACAAAAGGCACGCCGTCACCCATTAACGGGCTCCGACTAATTGTAGGCACACGGTTTCAGGAACTATTTCACTCCCCTTCCGGGGTGCTTTTCACCTTTCCCTCACGGTACTGGTTCACTATCGGTCACTAGGGAGTATTTAGCCTTGGGTGATGGTCCACCCGGATTCCGACGGAATTTCACGTGCTCCGCCGTACTCAGGATCCTGAACGGAGGCTAACAGATTTCAACTACGGGGCTTTCACCCTGTTTCGCGCAGCTTTCCAGCTGACTTCGTCTATCCGCTAACTTGGTAACTCCAATGTTCAGTCCTACAACCCCAAGAGGCAAGCCTCTTGGTTTGGGCTGTTCCCACTTCGCTCGCCGCTACTATGGGAATCGCGTTTGCTTTCTCTTCCTGCAGGTACTTAGATGTTTCAGTTCCCTGCGTCTGCCTTTCATGTGCTATGTATTCACACATGAATAATCACCT
>NZ_JANQBA010000026.1:3137-4895 GCF_025490915.1 Lacticaseibacillus parakribbianus
TCCCCTCAAAACTAAACAAAGTTTCATGTGATAGGTTTCCGTGGGCCGTTAGGCCCTATCCTTAGAAAGGAGGTGATCCAGCCGCAGGTTCTCCTACGGCTACCTTGTTACGACTTCACCCTAATCATCTGTCCCACCTTAGACGGCTAGCTCCCTTACGGGTTACCCCACCGGCTTCGGGTGTTACAAACTCTCATGGTGTGACGGGCGGTGTGTACAAGGCCCGGGAACGTATTCACCGCGGCATGCTGATCCGCGATTACTAGCGATTCCGACTTCGTGTAGGCGAGTTGCAGCCTACAGTCCGAACTGAGACCGGCTTTAAGAGATTAGCGTACCCTCGCGGGTTAGCAACTCGTTGTACCGGCCATTGTAGCACGTGTGTAGCCCAGGTCATAAGGGGCATGATGATTTGACGTCGTCCCCACCTTCCTCCGGTTTGTCACCGGCAGTCTTACTAGAGTGCCCAACTGAATGCTGGCAACTAGTCATAAGGGTTGCGCTCGTTGCGGGACTTAACCCAACATCTCACGACACGAGCTGACGACAACCATGCACCACCTGTCATTTTGCCCCCGAAGGGGAAACCTGATCTCTCAGGTGATCAAAAGATGTCAAGACCTGGTAAGGTTCTTCGCGTTGCTTCGAATTAAACCACATGCTCCACCGCTTGTGCGGGCCCCCGTCAATTCCTTTGAGTTTCAACCTTGCGGTCGTACTCCCCAGGCGGAATGCTTAATGCGTTAGCTGCGGCACTGAAGGGCGGAAACCCTCCAACACCTAGCATTCATCGTTTACGGCATGGACTACCAGGGTATCTAATCCTGTTCGCTACCCATGCTTTCGAGCCTCAGCGTCAGTTACAGACCAGACAGCCGCCTTCGCCACTGGTGTTCTTCCATATATCTACGCATTTCACCGCTACACATGGAGTTCCACTGTCCTCTTCTGCACTCAAGTTTCCCAGTTTCCGATGCACTTCCTCGGTTAAGCCGAGGGCTTTCACATCAGACTTAAGAAACCGCCTGCGCTCGCTTTACGCCCAATAAATCCGGATAACGCTTGCCACCTACGTATTACCGCGGCTGCTGGCACGTAGTTAGCCGTGGCTTTCTGGTTGGATACCGTCACTACGTGAACAGTTACTCTCACGTACGTTCTTCTCCAACAACAGAGTTTTACGATCCGAAAACCTTCTTCACTCACGCGGCGTTGCTCCATCAGACTTTCGTCCATTGTGGAAGATTCCCTACTGCTGCCTCCCGTAGGAGTTTGGGCCGTGTCTCAGTCCCAATGTGGCCGATCACCCTCTCAGGTCGGCTACGTATCACTGCCTTGGTGGGCCTTTACCTCACCAACTAGCTAATACGCCGCGGGTCCATCCAAAAGCGACAGTCCGAAGACCGCCTTTCAACCAAGGACCATGTGGTCCAAGGGTTTATGCGGTATTAGCATCTGTTTCCAAATGTTATCCCCCACTTAAGGGCAGGTTACCCACGTGTTACTCACCCGTCCGCCACTCGGTGTCAGTGAAATCTGTCCGAAGACTTCAATCACTAAAACCTCGTTCGACTTGCATGTATTAGGCACGCCGCCAGCGTTCATCCTGAGCCAGGATCAAACTCTCATGTAATATGAGCTGTTTGAATAGCTCGATTTGTTGTTACTAGCGAATTGACTTCGCAATGTTTAATTCTTTTCAATTAAGAAAAGCCCTATCACATTTACGAAACTTTGTTCAGTTTTCAAAGGACTACC
>NZ_JANQBA010000027.1 GCF_025490915.1 Lacticaseibacillus parakribbianus
TGTTTGGGACGTCCGATTTACCTGCGATTGGGTCGGAGAAAGGTGCTGGCCTTGTGTCACTTGAAAAGGGCGCGCCTATCAAGTTCCGCGCTCCGGAGTTTGGCGGCGATGTGTTCAGTACGATAATGCCAGTCTGGGAGGCTGTTGCGAAAACCTACGAGGGCTCTGCTGTGAGCGATGACGACAATCCGGCGACAAGCACCAAGGACTGGGAGGAGTTGTTGTAATTTAGGCGAGATGAGTTCATGAGCGTGACTGATCGCGGTGGAGTGGCTAAGGCGGTGGGCGCGCGGAGCGCAAGCCCAAGCGGAGCGCCAAGCCGTGACACGGAACCGCGTTCGGGCGCGCTCTTGCCCCTGCCCAGAACGGCGCCATAACCGTTTGTCAACGGTACCGGACTGAACGCAGTGAGGGAGGATAAGGAGTTGATAAACATAGCGCGTCAAATGCTCATGCGCTTGAAGGGGTTCCCCAACCCCTTCCCGCGGCTGGAGCGCACCGCTCCTTGAGGGTGCAGGGCGAAGCGCCCTGCTGGGTTCGGGCAACGCCCGAGGTTTTAGGTTTGGGGCGAGCGACGTTGTAGCGACTAATGGGGGAATACTACGACCCCCCATTAGGTGCCGAGTGCCAACTTGCTGTTTATGACGTCTGCGCCCTTACTCCCCCAAGTGTTTACGTGCTGTTAGATGTTTGCTACATTTTGGCGACATTTTCGGCGACATTTTGAAATTGTTATGAACGCGTTGCATACCGGATATGAATGATGTATGCTTTTAGTTATCAAGAATGGAGGCGTCTCATGAGTGAGTTAAAGCGATTTACATTTATGATTCCTGATGAGTTGAAAGAGCAACTCAAACTAAAAGCAGACAGCATGGGACTGACGTTAAGTGCATATCTGCGGCTGATTTTAACGGCTGAAGTAAAAAAGTGAGCATAAAAATACCCGCGAGCTGGCGGGCTACACGGGTGGTCTTTGTTGGTATTCGCATAACCATTTTACCATGCAAAGGCCGTGTGCACACGTTCATGATTAGAAAGTGGGCGACATGGTGGCTAAAGAGAAAAATCGATTTTTCACGTTTCTAGTCTATCCAGATTCCGCGCCGGAGGACTGGAAGGAAAAGCTAGAAACTGCTGGCATTCCGATGGAAATATCGCCGTTGCATGACCTTGATTTGAAAGACAAGGAAAAGTATACGGCTGAGGATCGCGCGTTAGCGGCGGCCGGTAAACCCGTATACAAGAAACCGCACTGGCACGTTATCTATATTGCTAAAAATCCCGTGTCTGCTGATGCGGTGCGTAATAAGGTGGTGCGCTTATTCGGTACTTCGCAAGCATTAGCCCGCGTGCAGATTATCCGCAGTAGTGTGCTACATATGCACGATTATCTGACGCATAGTTCTGACGACGCAAAGAAACAGGGTAAACACCCTTATAGTGCTGATGACTTGCAGTGTATCAGCGGCTTTGATATTGATCGATATACTACTCTCGATGTCGAAGAAAAAAGCACGATTGTGGCAACAATTTGTGACATCATTTTTCACGAGAACTTGCAGAATGTTTTCGACTTGTTGGACTATTACGGGGCACATGGTCAAGAACACGGGTTGCCAAGTCTTGTAATTCTGAATGGAATTTTGAAAGAAAATTCAGGTCTGTTCAGAATGTATTTTGATGGCGCTTATCAGCGGCGTATGGCCAAGGTTAAAAAGCTCAAGAAGTCGGATAAGCGGGTGCTTGAACTGAACAATGGGAAGTACATTGATACGGTCACGGGTCAAGTTTTTGAACCTAAGCAGTTGGACAATGAGGAGGACGATTAGCATGGCGACGATTGAATACAATCCAGATTCACAGCGGTATGTGATTGATGGCGTGGAGCTTCATGCGGGCTATCCGGTTACGCTCATTTTGGCTGACGGTAGTGACTTTGAAACCCGCATCGAGTCAGATGCGGGCGGCTGGTACTTGGTCGGCTTGAAAGATAGTGACCGTTACAATATTGCTGGCCTGAAGGCAAAAGGATATTAGGAGGTGAAAGCATGGTGAGGACTAAAAAGAAGCCTGATAAGCCGCGGCAGATTAACAATGCCAATGTGTTGGAGGGCACGTATAAGCTCATCATTGAAACGAAAGACAGCTTGCGAGGGGTTGTTTCGCAACCTAGCAACGGTGATGCGCTGGACGCAATAGTCAAAGAGCTTAAAGAACTTCGAAAAAATCAAAAATCCACAAACTAAGATAACGAGAGGCTTTCAGCCTCTTTTTTTGTGCCCTAAATATTAAAATGTAAAAATAGGGGGATTGGGGGTTGTAAAAATAGGGGGATTGGGATATAACTAAATTGTGCTCGGATAGGGCAACAAAAAGACGGGAGGCCAAAATTATGGCTACTGAAAATATTGAAATGATTAAGATGGATAAGCTCGATGAGGCCGCGCTTCTGCGCGTCTGCAACGGAACTGCGGCGGTTGAATTTCCGGATAGCGTGGTGGTTGTCGGGTATTCAACTGGTGAATACGAGACCCGCGACAAGGACGATGCCGGCAATAAGATTAAAAAGCCATGGCTCAACTTAGAAGTAGCGGACGCTGAACAGATGGAACTACTGCAAAAGGTCGGTTTGGGTGTCGATAATGCCAACTTGATTAAGGTCAAGGTTCGCGACTATGAGGGACCCTACCGTGGTGATGAAGACGCGCGGTTAGATGCGTTGTACAACAAGGTTTTTGGTACGGCAGATTTTGGTACTGCGTTTACCAAGACTACTAATCGTTATGGGAATACGTCTATCACGGGTATGGCTCTGGTTATGCCGGCTGCCAAGTTGTATTAGGAGGGTTAAACTGATGAAAAATTACAATCCATGGAAAACTAGCACATTTGTCTTGTTACTGATGGCGTCGGCGTTTAGCAGCATTACGGCCTCTTGGAAATACGGCGACATCAATTTGGGTCGTGGGTGCAAGTTTGCACTTGTGATGGTGGCGGTGCTGGTGTTGGTGCAGTTACCTGACCTGATTCGGTTCGCACTCGATAAGTGGAAGGGTGGGCGGCTATGATGCTTAACATTTTCGGGCGGCGTGAGTTGAACAACGAGTTTGGTGTTTGGTATAGCGCTAGCTTGCAACCGTTGTTTACACCTGATGTTCACTTTTTCGGTATGTTGCGCCACTATTCGTGGGTGTTCTCAACCTGTTTTGTTGGTGGGTTGATTCTTGGCGCTATCGGACATAGCTTCATGATGATGATCGCTTGGCTTGTGGCGCTGTGCTTATTTGGTTTCTTGGTGCGCAAGGCGGTGCTGGCACGCAAGCCAAAATTTCGACCGATTCAGAAAGACCTGGTCATTTACAAGGACGATAACGGGTTGGTGCAAGTCTCTGATGGTGGTTTAGAGAGTGAGGCGGTCATTTACTATGCTGAATACCCGCGACAGGTTGACGTGCGTTATTTCAAGACGGGCGACCGCTATCAGGCTGGTGCAGACAAGCAAGGCGAATTGCTTGAGGCCGTTTTGGGTATGGAGCTGGTGCGGCAATCTGATGGCGTCACCAAGGGCGAGGGCGGTAAGAAGCCAATGCAGTACGTTCAATACACGTTCAACAAGCAACGTGGTGAACATGAGGTAGTTTCTGCGTTGCCGGTTGAAGATGACGCGATGAAGTTCGATGTGAGCCGTGGTTTCACCGTAGACCTGCGCAAAAACTATTCTCAACTCGTTTCAGGGGCTTCTGGGGCTGGTAAGTCTTATTACACGTATTACTACCTAACACGCTTCATATCGCAAACTGTGACCTCTGACGGCATTGCACGACATGCGGAGCTGTTCGCCATTGACCCGAAGATGTCTGACTTGTACAAGCTCTGCCAAGTTACTGGTATGCCTCGGGAACACTATGGGTCAACAAATGCAGAAGCGTTTGCGATTGCTAAGCGGTTCCGCGCAGAAGTAGACCGGCGGAAGGAAATTTACAACAAGTCAACGGCGTTCGATACCGTTGTCGCTGATTTGGGCTTGCCGCCACTGCTGTTGGTGATTGAAGAATTTAGCTCACTCATCACAAGCATGGACAAGAAGCAACGTGCAGACTTTGAGGCAATGCTTATGCAGATTGTGCAAATGGGTCGCCAGCTCTCTATGGGCTTGCTGATTGTTATGCAGTCGCCGAAGTCGGAGGACTTGAACACGTCAATTCGTGCGAACCTTGCTACTGCCGTTCATTTGGGCGTACCAACGCCGCAAGTAGCGCAGATGATGTTTGGGACGTCCGATTTACCTGCGATTGGGTCGGAGAAAGGTGCTGGCCTTGTGTCACTTGAAAAGGGCGCGCCTATCAAGTTCCGCGCTCCGGAGTTTGGCGGCGATGTGTTCAGTACGA
>NZ_JANQBA010000028.1 GCF_025490915.1 Lacticaseibacillus parakribbianus
GGCCTGGGTGCCGGCGATGAACGGTGAGGACATCGAGGTCCCGGACATGTTGATGTAGCCGTTGTTGTTTTGGGTCGACCAGATGTTACCACCAGGGCCCGTGATGTCCGGCTTGAAGGACAGGTCGGAGGTCGGGCCGTAAGACGTGAAGTAGGACATCTTGTCGGCGTCGTAGGCCGCGTTGTGCGACTGACGCAGGCCCAGCGTTACGCTGAGCGTGTCGTCGGTGTGGCCGTCCGTCACGAAATCGGCCAGCTTGTTGCCCTGGGTCTGGGACAAGGAAATCGTTGGGATGCTGTCGTCGATGGACATGGAGGTCAACGGCACGTCGCCATCGGTGTTGTTGACGATGATCAAGGCGCTGGCACCGGCCGCAGCCGCGTTGGCCTGCTTCTCGGTGAAGTTGATCTCACCACGGGCGACGACGACGACCTTGCCGGCGGCGTCTGCGGTGATCTGATCAGGCGTCCCGATGCCAAGCTTGCCATCGGCGTCACGCGCGACGAAGAACTTCTTGGCATCGAAGTCCTTTTGGGTGGCGCTGGTCGACATCTGGGTCAGCTCAGGCGTCACCACGTCGGTGTCGCCGTCCTTGATGCTGACGGAGTAGCCCACGGCGTCGGTGTTTTCGGCCGCGGCAACGGTCGTCGCGTTCCGCGCGGTACCAGGGGCCCCGACCATTTCGGTGTCTTCGGTGTCGAAGTAGCCGACGTTGGAGCCGTCGGTGGCAGAGGTGCTGGAGCCGTCGTTACCGGCGGAAATGACGGCGGCGGTGCCGGCATCGATCGCGTTTTGAACCGCGGCCTGCTCCGGGTCGTCGTTGGTCTGGGTGCCGGAGCCGGAACCCAGAGACATGTTCAAGACGTCGGCGCCGATTTTGGCGGAGTCGTCGATGGCGGAGATGACGGTGTCGAAACCGGTCGTCGCCTCGGCGTCGGAGTTCGAGAACACCTTCATCGCCAAAAGCTGAGCTTCAGGCGCAACGCCGACAACCGAGGTCGTCGGGTCGCCGGTCGTGCCGTTGGCGCCGATGATGCCGGCGACGTGCATGCCGTGCTGCTCTTCGACTGTATCGTCTGCGATGTACTCGTTGGAGTCATCGGCGTAGTTGTACCCGTAAGGCACCTTGTCGGTCAGGAAGCGGCCGTAGCCGACGGAGCTTGCGAACGCGTTGGCGTCATCCTGGGAAATCTTGGCCTTGGACGGGTCGCTCAGGCGCATGTCCTTGTGCGACGCGTCAATCCCGGTGTCGATGACGGAGACCACGGTCCCCTCGCCTTTGTACTTGTAGTTGTTCCACACGGTCGAAACGTTGGCCATGTCGTTGGACGACGAGGCGGATTCGATGGAGTAGAACTGGCGGTTGACGGTGACGGACTTGACGCCGGCAATCTTCTGAATTGCGGCGATGTCTTCGACCTTGACCTTGGTGGCAAAGCCGTTGACCACGTAGCCGTAGCTCTTGGTGGCGCTTTGGCCGGTCACGGTCTTGACCTTGGCCTTGACGCCGGCCTGGGCGGCGATGACGGCCTTGGACGCCGCCTGAATTTCGGCGGTGCTGGAGTAGTTAGCGGTGACCGAGCCGTTCTCGGCGGCCGGCTTGGCGGTCAGCTGCACGATCACGTCGACATAAGCGTTTTGCTGCTGCTTGGTCGTCATGGTCTGGTAGTTGACACCCTTGGCGGCCAGCTGGTCGATGATCGCCTGGCGAACCGGGCTGGTTCCCTCCGCGATCGTCGCTGCCTTGGTGGCAGTCGTGCCGGTCTTAGCGATTGATTGCAATTGTGCGTTAATATCCGCTTTGACTTGTGTCTCGAGGAATGGTGAGACCGCTAATGCCCCTAAAGCCGCGGTGCTCGCCAGAAAAATCGTTAATTTGCGATTCTTAAGCTTCACAATGACCCCTCCATGCTTTTCAAAAAATTTGAATTGCCTTGGTTAGCAATATGGCCATTATAATCATATTAGCTAGATTTATCGCCATTTTTTAACGAAGTACTCATAAAAAATTCAAAAACGCCGAAACCGGCCGCTTACAGCACCCATTTTCATTTTTTGCTAAATCTTCATTGTGTGAAAATTAGGTTTGCAACCAAATTATCATTTTATATCCAAATTTACGAAGGCAACAAAAAAACCCTGCCGCTTTACGCTGACAGGGCGATTCAACGCGTGATGATCTGTGGTGAACCAGTCGCTCTAGGCTCGCCCACTAGGCACGCTTTTTGAGTGCGGTCCCGGCCAGGCCAAACAGCATTCCGACCACAATAGTCACCCCAAGAACAGACGCAGTGCCGTCAGTCCCGTCGCCGGTCTGTGGCAGTACCTTCTTAGCCGTGGTGGCCACCTGGCTGGCCGGCGCCGCAGTCATCTTCACTCCGGCCTCAGTCGCCGGGGTCTTCACGGCAGGCATGGCAACCGGTACAGGCGTTGCAGGCTTGGCATGGTCCCCCTTGGTATGCCCATGCTTTCTGGTCTCCTTGTCCGACTTCTGACCGTGCCTCGGGTGAGTGCCGGTATCGACTTTAGTGCTCTCACCCGGCTTATTGCCTTCGTCCGGCTTCGTGCCCTCGCCCGGCTTTGTTCCTTCGCCCGGTTTAGTGCCCTCGCCCGGCTTTGTTTCTTCGCCCGGTTTAGTGCCCTCGCCCGGCTTTTGGGCGTATTTAGCCGACAGGCGCGACTGCTCGTCCAACTTAAATTCGTTGAAGGAGGCGTTGTCCTGGTCCAGCTTCGCCTTGGCGGCCGTAGCGGCCGCAGCGTTCTTCGCCGCCACGTCGGCGGCCAGCTGCTGAGCTTCCGCCGCCTTGTAATCGTTGAACGTCTGGTTGGCCTGGTCCTCGCGGAACTTTGCGAGTTCGGCCCCTTTTGCGTTCTTCGCCGCCACATCGGCGGCCAGCTGCTGAGCTTCCGCTACCTTGTACGCGTTGAACGTCTGGTTGGCCTGGTCCTCGCGGAACTTTGCGAGTTCGGCCCCTTTTGCGTTCTTCGCCGCCACGTCGGCGGCCAGCTGCTGAGCTTCCGCTACCTTGTACGCGTTGAACGTCTGGTTGGCCTGGTCCTCGCGGAACTTTGCGAGTTCGGCCCCTTTTGCGTTCTTCGCCGCCACATCGGCGGCCAGCTGCTGAGCTTCCGCTACCCTGTACGCGTTGAACGTCTGGTTCGCCTGGTCCTCGCGGAACTTCGCCAGCTCGGCCCCTTTTGCGTTCTTCGCCGCCACGTCGGCGGCCAGCTGCTGAGCTTCCGCCGCCTTGTACGCGGTGAACGTCTGGTTCGCCTGGTCCTCGCGGAACTTTGCGAGTTCGGCCCCTTTTGCGTTCTTCGCCGCCACGTCGGCCGTGAGCTGCTGAGCTTCCGCCGCCTTATATGCGTTGAACGTCTGGTTGGCCTGATCCTCGCGGAACTTCGCCAGCTCGGCCCCTTTTGCGTTCTTCGCCGCCACGTCGGCGGCCAGCTGTTGGGACTCCGCTACCTTGTACGCGGTGAACGTCTGGTTGGCCTGATCCTCGCGGAACTTTGCGAGTTCGGCGCCTTTTGCGTCCTGCGCATCCGCCGGCGCATCGGCTGCCCGGACGACGTGAGCGGTCTGCGGCGCGGCAATCAGCGCAGCCAGTAATGCGGTGGTGACGACCCCCGCGGCCACCCAGCCGCGACGGGTCTTGTAGAGCTTCTTGGCGCCATTACGAGTTTCCATTCGTACTCCTCCTTGTTCTGCCAACATACCCAATTAACAGACTACGCCCAAAATGATATTCGCTGTCACCGTAGCCGTCAAATTTTAGCGTCAGCAGAAAAAGCTGAAGTGTTTAATCGTTTTAAGCATAAAAAAAGAAGCCTACCCGGAGGTAAGCTTCTTCTGGCTCTTCGTCAAGTGGAGTTGATACAGATTTATAAGAGTGCCTGGACCTTAATTGGTCTGGGTGCTCTTTTATTAGTGCCATTTGGTTTGAACCAGACGCGTTCCAAGAAAATGCGGTTGA
>NZ_JANQBA010000029.1 GCF_025490915.1 Lacticaseibacillus parakribbianus
GGTTTCGCCGAGCGTCGCGCCGAGTGCCTTCTTGGCCGCGTCAATCGCGGTCAGGACCGGGCTTGCGGTGTCGGTGGCGCCGGTATCGGAACCAGTGTCGGTATCCGTGTCGGTGTCAGTATCCGTGTCGGTCGTCGGCGCGGTGATGCCGTTGGCGGCGCGGTAGGCTGCAACCGCCTTGATCAGGTCGGCGAGCTGCGACTTGGCCTGGGCCGGGGTCAGCTTGCTGATCTTCAGGTCAGCGGCCAGGGCGTTGAAGTCGCCGTTGAAGGTGTTGCCCGTTGCCGGGTTGATGGCCTCGCCGACGTCGCTTGCGTCCTTCTTGGCCGCCGCGATCGCATCCAGAACGCTCTGGAGCGTGTCCGTGGTGGTCTCGGAGCCGGTGCCAGTCTCAGAACCCGTGTTGCCGGTTTCCGTGCCAGTGCCGGTTTCGGTGCCGGTGGTTGCAGGCTTGTCGTAGTAAACCGTGACCACCTTTTCAACCTGGTTACCGGTGCTGTCGCCAACATCGATCACGAAGATGTTCTTGCCTTCCTTGAGGTGTTCAACCTCGGAGAAGGACTGGCTGGTGCCAGGCGTCTTGGTGTTCCAGTTGAGGTCACCGGAGGTCTGCACGATCTGGTTGCCGTTGATGTAGACTTCGAGGTAGTCGAAGTTGTCCGTCGCGGTCCCGCTGATGGTGAAGGTGTCCTTGTCGGTGTGGATGTCGTTGTCGGTATCCTGGTCGATTGTCACTTCAGGCGCAATCGCATCCAAAACGATGGAGATGCGTTCCTGGATGGTCTGGCCGGTCAGGGTGTTGCCAAAGACAACGCTAAAGTCGTGCTTGCCCAGGGTGCCAACCGGCAGGTCAACGCTGAAGGACAGGTCGGACTTGACGTCGACGTGCTTGCCCGCGATTTCGAGGCTGGTCGTCGGGTGCTTGACGTGGCCGGAAATGTGGTAGGTCTGGGTGTCGGCGTCGTAGGCGGTGTCGCCTGGTTCGACATAGTTGGTCCCGAACTTGATCCCGTTATCGAGGGTCACCGCGTTGGTCAGCGGATCGGCGTCGTAGCTGGAGTTGACCGCGTAATCGAAGGTCTTGACGTTGCCATCGGCATCCGTCAGCGTGATGGTGACGGTGTTGTCGCCGAACGCAACCGGCACATCGGCGTCAATCGCGTGGCTATCGTCCAGGGCCAAGTCGATTGGGTCGCCGCCGTTGACCGTCGCCGTGGCCGAAACCACGTCGTCGGAAACCGTACCGGCCACCTTGACGCTGCCTTCGGAGGTCTGGGCGTTGCCGTTGTTGACGGTCAGCGTGCCGATCTTCGGCTGCTGCAGAGCGATGTGCGAGTCGTAGCTGCCAAGCAGCTGCGTGTGTGCGGCATCGGCGTAGAACTTGAACGTCGTGTCCCAATCAACCGCATGCGCGATTGGCATCTTCGCCACGAAGTACTGAGCCGAAACGTCGGTTGGGTCGTTCGGGTTCGTGTGGTTTTCGATGTTGAGGTCTTGGGTCTTACCGTCCGCATCCACGTAGGTCCCGTAGACATCGCCGCCGGAGTAGCGACCGGTCATCTCGTAGGAGAGAACGCCGGTGTTGAAGTCGGCATCGATGTTGTCTTCGTTGGCCATGCTGATGGTGGCCGGAATCCCACCGTCGATGACCAGCCCGTCAGCGGTCTGGCCAGGAAGCGGTGCGTCGTCCTTCATGACGTCGACATAGTTCGAGGCGTTATCGTTGACGTACAGCTCGATGGCGTTGCGGCCCTGAGCCAGCGTCTTGGCCTGCGCGTCGGTCAAAGGCACCTTGATCTGGGTGTAGCCGTCGGCCGTGGTGCCGGTCACTTCGTAGGTTTGGTAGACCTCGACGACGCCGTTAACGGCGGTGCCGGCCATCTTGGTGATGTCGTTGCCGGAGAAGTCGTCCTTGGTTTCGCCCGTGATGTAGTACTGGGTCTTGCCGTCGACTTCCTCGGAGGTCAAGGCGATGTGCTGCAGTTCAGGTGCAACGGAGTCGACCTTGAACGGCATGTCGATGTTTTGACGGCTGTCCTCGGACGCGCCATCGGCCACCGCGGAGACGCGGTAGGTGTACTGGCCGTCCGGAACGGTCTCGTACTTGCCGGTCGACTGGTTGAACGCGGTCCCGTCCCACTTCGGCAGGTCAAGCGTGGTGTAGTACTGACCGTTTTGGTAGTAGTACGTCTTGGTTTCGTTGGTCGACTTGGAAAGCGTGGTGACCACGTTGCCGTCGGCGTCCAGAATCTGGAACTTCACGTCGGACGCGTTGCGGAACAAGTAGACTTGGCCCTGAATGGACTGAACGGCCGCGCTGCCGCTGTTAGAAAAGGCCACGGCGTCCTGGTCGACGGTGTCGGAGTCGGCGGTCGTCCCAGGAATGATCAGCTTGCTGGTCAGCAGGTCTTCGGCGTAAAGCACCGAAGAGGAGCTCAGGCCAAGCGCCTGCGCGGACTGGCCGTTGACCGGATCAAAGATCGGCTGGGCATCCCAGTTGCCGCGGAAGCCCATGTATGGCAGGTTCAGGGTCGTGCCGTCGGAGCCGGTGAAGCCCATGAAGCCTTCGATGTAGCGGTTTTGGCTCAGGCCTTCCGGCAGG
>NZ_JANQBA010000003.1:0-96523 GCF_025490915.1 Lacticaseibacillus parakribbianus
GTCGTCGCCGTCCCCTTGCCAGGGGTAGTCGTCGTATCGCCGCCACCTGGGTTCGTGGTATCGCCGCCACCTGGGTTGGTGGTATCGCCACCGCCTGGGTTGGTGGTATCACCACCGCCTGGGTTCGTCGTATCGCCGCCACCTGGGTTGGTGGTGTCGCCGCCACCTGGGTTGGTGGTATCGCCGCCACCTGGGTTGGTGGTATCGCCACCGCCTGGGTTGGTGGTGGCGCCACCACCTGGGTTCGTCGTGTCACCGCCACCTGGGTTCGTCGTGTCGCCACCACCTGGGTTGGTGGTATCGCCGCCACCTGGGTTGGTGGTATCGCCACCGCCTGGGTTCGTCGTGTCGCCACCGCCTGGGTTCGTCGTATCACCGCCGCCTGGGTTGGTGGTATCACCGCCGCCCGGGTTCGTCGTGTCACCGCCGCCTGGGTTCGTCGTGTCGCCACCGCCTGGGTTCGTCGTGTCGCCACCGCCTGGGTTGGTGGTATCGCCACCGCCTGGGTTGGTGGTATCACCACCGCCTGGGTTCGTCGTATCGCCACCGCCTGGGTTCGTGTTCGGACGGATTAGGACAATGTCGAAGCGCTGCTCAACCGCGTCGTCGTGATCGAACGTTGCGCCGGCCGCCTCGTTTTTCTGGACCTGGTAGCCACTGGCGATGAACGCCGCAAGTAGCGTCGACCACTCGGCATCCGGAACCGCCGAGTCGGAGGCACCGGTCGCGTTCACGACGGCCAGTGTCACAATGCTTGGCGTGGAGAAAATAATCTGCGCCTTCTGCTGATTGCCGGTGTAGGTCACCGTAACCGCAGTGTCGCTCGGCGTCGCGGTCGGATCCGGAGCCAGCTGGGCCACCGTCGTCTGATCCGGGGTGTAACCCGCAATCGTCGGGCTGGTGACCCCGGCGTAGGCGCCTTGCGCCGTCGCAACGGTTTGACCCGTCACAACGTCGGTGGTGGTCAGCCAGTCAACCGTCTGCGTCAACGGTGCCGGGGCGGTCGCCGCGCCATTCACCACGTAGGTGATGGTGCGAGTCGTCGTCGCGGTGCCGTGAGTGACCGCGTGGATCAGGTGAATGATCACGTCGCTCATGCCCGGTTCGAAGGTCACCGTGCCGCTTACGGCTTGACCATCGGCCAAAACGTACCCGGTCGGCACTTCTGCCGTCCAGTCTGCCTTGGTGTCGGTTGCGCCACTCAGGGTCTTGGTGTCTCCGACCTGAGCTTCGTCGTTCGCGTCGTCGACGTACTTGACGTTGACCTTCTGGGTATCGGCCTTGTAGGTCACCGTCACTGCGGTGTCCTTCAAAGCGTCAACCGTGGTCGGCGCCAGCGTGGCGATGTCAACGTTATCCAGATCCGGCGTGTAACCGGCGATGGCCGGCGTCTCAACCGCCGCGTAGCCACCTTGGGCCGTCGCAACGGTTTGGCCCGTCACGTTGTCGGTCGAGGTGTTCCAGGTTACAACCTGGGCGACTGGCGCCGGCGTCTTGGTCCCAGCACCGGTGTAGGTGATGGTCCGAGTCGTCGTCGCCGTGCCGTGGGTGACCGCATGGGTCAGGTGGATGATCACGTCGCTCATGCCTGGTTCGAAGGTCACCGTGCCGCTTACGGCTTGACCATCGGCCAAAACGTACCCGGTCGGCACTTCTGCCGTCCAGTCTGCCTTGGTGTCGGTTGCGCCACTCAGGGTCTTGGTGTCTCCGACCTGAGCTTCGTCGTTCGCGTCGTCGACGTACTTGACGTTGACCTTCTGGGTATCGGCCTTGTAGGTCACCGTCACTGCGGTGTCCTTCAGGGCGTCGATGGTCGTCGGGTTCAGAGTTGCCGCGTCGACGCGCTTCACATCTGGTGTGTAACCAGCGATGGTCGGGGTGACAACTGCCGCGTAGCCATCCTGGGCCGTCGCAACGGTTTGGCCCGTCACGTTGTCGGTCGAGGTGTTCCAGGTTACAACCTGGGCGACTGGCTTTGGCGTCTTCGTCCCCGCACCCTTATAGGTGATGGTCCGAGTCGTCGTCGCCGTTCCATGGGTGATGCCGTGGGTCAGGTGAATAATCACGTCATCAGCGTCTGGTTCGAAGGTTACCGAACCGCTTGCGGCCTGGCCATCAGCCAGTACGTAGCCTTCCGGAACCGTAGCCGTCCAGTCACCGGTGGTGTCGGTCGCACCGCTCAGCGTTTCGGTGTCCCCAACCTGGGCCTCGTTGTTCGCGTCGTCGACGTACTTGACGTTGACCTTCTGGGTATCGGCCTTGTAGGTCACCGTCACTGCGGTGTCCTTCAAAGCGTCAACCGTGGTCGGCGCCAGCGTGGCGATGTCAACGTTATCCAGGTCCGGCGTGTAGCCGGCGATGGTCGGCGTCTCAACCGCCGCGTAGCCACCTTGGGCCGTCGCAACGGTTTGGCCCGTCACGTTGTCGGTCGAGGTGTTCCAGGTCACAACCTGGGCGACTGGCGCTGGCGTCTTCGTCCCAGCACCGGTGTAGGTGATGGTCCGAGTCGTCGTCGCCGTGCCGTGGGTGACCGCGTGGGTCAGGTGGATAATCACGTCATTGTTTGTTGCCGCGAAGGTTACCGTGCCGCTTGCGGCCTGGCCGTCAGCCAGTACGTAACCTTCCGGAACCGTAGCCGTCCAGTCACCGGTGGTGTCGGTCGCGCCGCTCAAAGTGCCGGTCTCTCCGACCTGAGCTTCCTTGTTGGCGTCGTCAACGTACTTCACATTGATTGTTTGGATATCGGCCTTGTAGGTCACCGTCACTGCGGTGTCCTTCAGGGCGTCGATGGTCGTCGGGTTCAGAGCTGCCGCGTCGACACGCTTCACATCCGGTGTGTAGCCGGCGATGGCCGGGGTGACAACTGTAGCGTAACCATCCTGGGCTGTCGCAACGGTTTGACCCGTCACAACATCGGTTGAGGTGTTCCAGGTCACATTTTGAACAACCTGCTTCGGCGTTGCGGTGCCAGCACCCACATAGGTGATGGTTCGCTTGGTCGTCGCGGTGCCATGCGTCACCTGGTGAACCAGGTGGATCTGGTAAAGACTGAAATCACTGGCCGGAATCTCGTAGGCAACCGTGTCGCCCTGATTGGCCGCCAGCAGGTAGCCGGCCGGCACGGTCACGTGGTAGGTACCGGTCGTCGCGGTGGCGCCGCTGCGCTGATCGCGGTTCACAATCACTAGGCGACCGGCCGTGGTGGCCGAATCGTCGATGTAGAGGAACTGCGCGAACTGCGTGGTGCCGGAGTAGGTCACCGTGGTGGTGACGTCAATTGGCTTGGTCGTGGTGCTGGTCAGCGCCGTGCCAAAAGCGGTCGCCGCATTCGCGGTGTAGCCGGTGACGCTCGGCGAGGCCACCAAGTCCAGCGCCGTTTTGTCCGGCGTGTAGGTCGTGACATGAGTCACATTATCGGTGGTCGCCTGCCAAGCCACGGTCTGCGTCTTCGGGGCGAGGCCGAGGTCCTTGCCGTTGCCGGCTTGGTAAACCACGGTGTAAGTCGTCGTGACGGCGGCTGGCACCACGGTCTGGGCGTGGGTCAGGTGGATCACGAGCGGCGCGTTACCGGTGGCAGCAAAAGTGTAGTCGCCGCTTGCGGCCTGGCCTTCCGCCAGCTTGTAACCCAGCATCTGCCAATCCAGCCAGCCCGTGTGAGCCGCGGTCATCGCGGTGCCATCCGCGGTCCAGGCCACCGTCTCATCAGTGGCACCGCTCAGGGTGGCATCCGTGCCGACCTGCTTGCCGGTGACATCATCGATAAAACGAACCGTGGCCTGTTGTCCATCAGCAGTGTAGGTCACCGTCACGTCGGTATTCTTCAAAGCGTCAACCGTCGTCGGCGCAAGTGTGGCCGCATCAACGTTGGCTGGGTCCGGTGTGTAGCCGGCGATGGTCGGCGTCTCAACCGCCGCGTAGCCATCCTGGGCCGTCGCAACGGTTTGGCCCGTCACGTTGTCGGTCGAGGTGTTCCAGGCCACGGTTTGCACAATCGGCTCCGGCGTCTTGGTGCCAGCACCGGCGTAGGTGATGGTCCGAGTCGTCGTCTTCGTGCCGTGGGTGATGCCATGGGTCAGGTGAATGGTTACGTCGCCGGTACCCGGCTCGAAGGTCACCGTGCCGCTTGCGGCCTGGCCGTCAGCCAGAACGTAGCCTTCCGGAACCGTAGCCGTCCAGTCGGCCGTGGTGTCGGTGTCGCCGCTCAGCGTTGTGATTTCGCCGACCTGAGCGCCATTTTTGGCGTCATCGACGTACTTCACGTTGACCGTCTGAGTACCAGCCGAGTAGGTCACCGTCACCACCGTGTCCTTCAGCGCGTCAACCGTCGTCGGCGCAAGTGTGGCCGCATCAACGTTGGCGGGGTCCGGTGTGTAGCCGGCGATGGTCGGTGTCTCAACCGCCGCGTAACCATCCTGGGCCGTCGCAACGGTTTGGCCCGTCACAACATCGGTTGAGGTGTTCCAGGTCACAGTTTGTACAATCGGCTCCGGCGTCTTGGTGCCAGCACCGGCGTAGGTGATAGTCCGAGTCGTCGTCTTCGTGCCGTGGGTGATGCCATGGGTCAGGTGAATGGTTACGTCGCCGGTACCCGGCTCGAAGGTTACCGAACCGCTTGCGGCCTGGCCGTCAGCCAGAACGTAGCCTTCCGGAACTGTAGCCGTCCAGTCGGCCGTGGTGTCGGTGTCGCCGCTCAACGTCGTAACCTCGCCGACCTGAGCGCCATTTTTGGCGTCATCGACGTACTTCACGTTGACCGTCTGAGTACCAGCCGAGTAGGTCACCGTCACCACCGTGTCCTTCAACGCGTCAATCGTCGTCGGCGCAAGTGTGGCCGAGTCGACGCTAGCCTTGTCGACTGTGTAACCTTCGATGGTCGGCGTCTCAACCGCCGCGTAGCCATCCTGGGCCGTCGCAACGGTTTGGCCCGTCACCAAGTCGGTCGAGGTGTTCCAGGTCACAACCTGGGCGACTGGCTCCGGCGTCTTAGTGCCAGCACCGGCGTAGGTGATGGTCCGAGTCGTCGTCTTCGTGCCGTGGGTGATTTCGTGCTTCAGGTGAAACAACACGACACCAGGGGTTGGTGTCAGCGTCACGTTGTTGATGTCGTAAGTACCCGGGGCAAAGTAATAGCCAGGGCGCCATTTTGCCACAACCTGTGTCGTCTCGCCATTGAGGCCACTCACCGTCTCGGTTTCGCCAACCTGGGCGCCGTTGTTGTCGTCGTCGACGTACTTGATGAGTACCGTCACGGTGTCGGGCACATAGTTGAACACCGCCGTGGTGTCCTCCGGCTCGGTCGTCGTCGACTCACCGACCACGCCACCGGTCAGCGTCTTGTCGCCATCAATCTTGTAACCCTTGACTTCCGGCGCGGTGTAAGCCGCGTAAGGTTTATCCAGCGTGTACGTCGTGACCCCGGTCTGGTTGTCCGTGACCACGTTCCAATTCGCCGTCTGCGTGACCGTTGCCGGCGCGAGCTTCGGGTCGTTCGCGACGGTGAAGTTGATGGTGCGAACGGTTTCCAGCGTATCAGTCGTGGTGGCGTGAATTAGGTGGATCGTCAGGTTGTCCGATTCATCCGCGGTGAGGGTGTAGGCGACCGTGCTGGCCTGATCCTTGGCCAAAACGTAGCCGCTCGGCACAACGGTCGTGTAGGTGCCGGTTTGGCCAACGATGCCGGAGACCGCCTTAGGAAGGGTCGAGACCGTGTCCCCCGTGGTATCATCCACGTAGCTCACGTCCAAAGAAGCTTCTTGATCCAGCTCGTACTGGGCGAAGTCGCCGTCGAAGTTGTCGACAACGGTCTGGCCGAATGCGGCAACGCCGTCGTCCTCACCGTCGACCAGGTGCAGCGAGTTGGCTCGCAGCGTGTAGCCTTCCGGCAAAAGCGCGAGATCGGCAGCCGACAGCGTGGCGGGGTAGTCGTTTTCCAGCGTGTCAATCTTGTCCTTGAGCGTCTTGTTCAAGTCCGTCAACGCGACGTACTGGTCCTTGCCGGCGGCGTCGACGTAATGCGCCCGAGCGTAGATGGTCGACTCGCCGGTGATGGCAAGGCTTGCGGCCTTGTCGTAAACCGAGACCGTGTTGCCGGCCGTGTAAAGGGCCGTCGAGATGTAGCCGGTGGTGAGTGCCTGATTCTTCATGTCCTCGACCGTGCCGACAATGGCAATGCGGCCGGTGGTCGAGGCCTGTGGCAGGTCGCCGAGCACGATGATCAGCGAGCGAATCGCAGCCCAGTTGGTGACCCCATCGGCCTCGACGTAACCCGTCAGGTCCGGCGTGGTGCCACTCAGCGTTGAGCGACTGGTCGAGTACAGCACCTTGGCACCGGTCAGCGGAACGGTAGAACCGTCCTGCAGGGTCAGCGCGTCAGGCAGCTGCACGGAACCGGTGAGCCGGAACGTGTAGGTCGAGCCTTGGTCGTCGCCGACCTCGGGCAGGTTGACCGCGACTGCGGCATCCGTGACACCCTGGCCGGCCGTGTTCAACACGGCGGTGTAGAAGGTCATCGGGTTGGTGCTGTTCTTATCGATGGTCGCGGCGTCGGTCGGCGACAGATCATCCCCCTGCGCGACGCTGGACTCGTAAGTACCTTCGATGGTTTCAATTTTCCAATCAAGGCCATCTGCGTCAACTTCGATGGCATCCGCGTCACCCAGCGTCTCAGCCAGGTTCGTGACCTTGGTGGTCTGTGAAATCGGGGTGTTCGGCGTTGTGACGTAAGCCCGCAAATGATAGTCGCCGGCCATTGCATCAGGCGCGTTGTGCATGACAACCTGCAGATTAGATGTGGTAATCGTGGCCGTGTTGACTGATTCACCGGTCCCGGTGAAGTCAACCTTCACCACCGTGCTGCCGCCCTCAATCTCTGTCGTTGTAATCTTGGCATCCTGTGCGTAGTTCACTCCGTCAACGACAAAGGCACTCGGCACCACGAAGTAGAAAATCGGTTCGTAAATCAGATCCGTGGTCTGGCCACTGTTGCCGGCCAGGGATACATACATCTTGCTGTCCTGACCCTGTCCCGGCGTGTTCGTCCCGGGATCACTCGGACGTGAATCGTACCCAATCACGTGAATCCAACCGGTTGGCTCAACCACCGTTTCGGTAACCTTCCCGGGCTTATTGCTTGCGGCGTCGATGCCAGGCGCATCCAAGGTAATGGTCGCAATCAGTTGAGCGCCAACTTGCACCGCATCGCCGTTATCATAGGTGGCCGACAGGTGCCCGTAGGCCGTGAAAAAGTCAGTCTGAGCCCCTGGAACCAGGTAGTCGGGGGTCAACACAGCGGTGCGAATTGTGCCCGTGCTGGTAATCGCCTCACCGGCCGCAACCGTGCCGGTCTCGGTAGTACCGTCGGCCAACGTCAGGACATAACTGTAGCTCTTAGTTCCCGGCATGTACCAATGGTAAGTCGCCGTGCCTGCCGGGGTCTGGATCTTGTTGACGTTCATGCCATCCGGAACGGTGATGGTAATGGTGGCGTCTGTCGCCGGTGCCGCACCGTCATAGGTCGCGGCAAGTCTGAACAAAGAGGCCGGGTCGTTGGTCGGATCGGCGTCCAGAACCAACTTTGCGTCATTGCTGCTGGAGTTACCTTTGCCGTCGTACTCAGCAACAGCGCCTTGGCTCCCAGCGGCGGTGCCCAGTAGCGTGGCCGTCCAGGTCGCACCCGTGAAGGTCCACTTGGTCCCTGCCGAATCAACCTGCTGCACCATGACCACGGGACCGGCCGCCGTCAGGGTCTGATCATCGGTCGTCTGTGTCAAATCAAACTGTCCGGCAATCCGGTAAGGTGCTTGGCCCTGGAAGTTCTGACCCCCAGCGCCCTTCGGCACCGTAATAATCACATCACTGCCTGCGCCACCGGCCTGGGTAATGGTCGTGCCGTCATCAAAGGCGTTGACCGCTGCCGTTAATTCGGCGTTCAGAACGAACCCAGCCGGGGTCGGCACGGTGATGACGGTGCCGTGGTTGACCGCGGAGTTGACCCGCTTCGAATCCTCCGAGTCATCGAAGACCCCATCGTCTTCGTTAATCGCAAGCTCCCAGACATAGTCCACGTTCGGGAGAATTTTATCGATATTCGTTCCCGGGTGGATTCGGGTCGGCGACTTCACATCGGCCGTCGGTGTGGCCGTGGCGGTCCAGCTGGCCTCACCGGTCTGCACCCCGTTAACGTCAACGGTGGCGGTGTACTGGCGGACGCCAACAAAATCGGCCGGCTTCTCCTGACCGATGTAATTGCTCCGCAGATCGTAATAAATGATCTGCTGGAAGGTCCCCCCTTGCTTAAACGTCGTGGTAACGGTTCGGCTGCCATCCGCGTTCTTGACCATCTTCGAACTACCGATATCAGGGGACTGGAAGTCTGCGATTCGGTTGTACATGAAGACGCCCGTGTCGGCCGGCAGCGTGACAGTGACCACATCGCCCTGCTTGACGCTCATATCAATGGTGAATTGGAGTGCAGTCTGCCCGGACTGGTAGCCAACTTCTGTCGCGGAAGGGGTCAGCGTGGCCGTCGACGCGTTCGACGGCGTAGTTCCGGTCGGTGCGGCCGGCGTCTGAGGCGTTTCAGATGCGACGCTTTGAGCCGAACGCTTGGCCGCGGTCGCTTCTTGAGCAGTCTCCTGCTCGGCTGCGGTGGCATCGGCACTGCCGTCGGTCGCATTGGCGGAATCGGCAATGCCAGTCGTTGCATCCGTGCTGGTCGCACTAGACGCACTCACGCCGCTGGCCGCAGCCGTGGTCGCGGTACCAGCCGCATCAGCTGCATCGGTCGTCTCCGTCTTGTCACGCGAATCGACCGGCGCAACGCTTGGCGTCGCCTCGGTTGAACTTGTTGTTTCACTGGTGCCGGCAGTCTTGACCGCGGTCGCGCTTGCGACGGTCGCCCCTTGGACGGCGGTCGTCACGGTCCGGTCAGCCACGGTCTGTCCGGTAACGGCACCGGCGGCCGCGGCCTTAACGTCGGTTGCCGCGGCCGACTGCGGATCGCTCGGCTGCGCCACCGTCAGCGTTCCGGCCTTCACGTCGGTCGCGGTCAGCTTTTGGGCCGGGTTGGCCGCCTGCAACGCGGCCAGGCCCTGGGTACTCAAAGTGGCGGTGTACTGGCCATCAAGGCCTGCAACCGCAGTGGTCTGGAAATCTTCAGCTGTCCAGTCCGGAGCCACCAAGCCGGCGGCCAGGGCAACGTCGAAGACGTTGCCGGTCGCGCTGGTGCCTGTCAGATTCTGGATGGTGACCTGGGGCGTCGCCGTCTGAACCGCAGTGGTCTCAGCAGCGTGGACCGGGCTGGCCGGCCGCACGAAGCTAAGGCTCCCTGCAAAGAACAGAGAGATGCCCATGACTGCCCAGGCCTTACCAGATTTGAACATCTTGTAGTGACGTTTTTCCTGGTACGTCGCCCGAGCTAATTTAGCACGTTGTTCATTTCGTTGCATGTGACCCACTCCTCAGATTGGTCACACTCCCGAAAAACTGTTCCCCCAGTTAATGAACTTTATACGTCCAGTTTAGTTGATTTCGCTCATTTTTCAAGATGATTATTGAAATATAATGCACATATTCTGCTTTGCGGCCGGCACGGGTTGTCCCACCGCGGCGGAGGCCGCCGCAATGGCATTAGAATAACACCGCAAGGCACAATTCGGCGACCGTGACCGGAGGCAATCCGTTTTTCGCAACTCAGTCTTTCAAAAGCCGACCAGGCGTGGTGCCGGCGCCTGATTATGGGAATCATCACCTTGCCGTCGCAACTCGCCAGCCAGACTGGTAAACTGGAACCAAAGTCAAAGGAGACGCTTTTTATGAAACGATTGGCCAGTTTTTTGTTCCTGCTTGCCGCAGCGGTGCTGCTGTGGCCGGTCGCCACGGCTAAGGCCGCGACCTTCGCGGTGGCGCCGGTTTTTCCCAGCAACCAGATCGACCGGGCGAGCGGCTACCTCGACCTGCGGGTGACGCCGGGCAGCGAGCAGACGCTGCACATCAAGGTGCAAAATCAAACCGCGGCGTCGCATCGCTACCAGGTCGCCGTCAACCGCGCCGCCACCAGCGCCACCGGTGTGATCGATTACACCAAGCATGATCTGCCGGCCGCCAAGTCGCTGGCCGTCAACATCGAGACGCTGCTGCCGGCGGTTCAGACCGTCACCGTCGGCCCACACAAGGTGGCCACCGTGGCGCTGCGGCTGACCGTCCCGCAGACGTCTTTCGCCGGGATTCTGCTGGGCGGCATCCGCGTCCAGCAGGCCGATGGCGCCGACGCCGGCCAGGTCGCCTACGTGATTGGTCTGCAGCTGCGGCAGACCAAACCGCTGCCGGCGCCCAAGCTACGGCTGAACCAGGTTGCGGCCACCGCCACCGGCAGCGGTGTGACCGTCGCCGCCAAGCTTGAAAACACCGCGGCGACCATCGTCAATGACCTGAACGTCAAGGCGGCGATCACCCGGGTCGGCTCGACCAAGGTGGTCCTTCACCGCCAGGTCAGCGGCTTGCGCATGGCGCCAAACAGCGTCTTCGCCTTTCCGGTAGCGCTGACCCCGACGACACTAGCGGCCGGCCGCTACGAGGCCACCATCACGGCCAAGGCCGGCGCCAAAACCTGGCACTTCACCCGCCGATTCGCAGTCAAGGCTGCGGTCACCCAGGCCGCGACCAGCAGCACCCAATCCCCGACGCGCCACGGCCTCGCTCTGGCCCCGTGGCTGGTCGCCGGCCTGATTATCGTGCTGGCGGGACTGGCGCTTGGCGTGTTCTACCTGCTGAGCAACCGGTAGTGGCCGCTCGCGACTGGCCGCAGTCTGCGGCCAGTTCCCGCGAGTGGCAGCAGCCCTGTACGGTGGTTACCTCACCGCCGGGGGCCTCGGCTCACTCAGCCGCTTCCGGGCTGCAGCGTTGAACTTGCGCGGTTGCTTGCCGCCAGCGCTGACCACCCACCCGATTTTCGGACGGTGGCCAGAGCTACGCGGTCCTTCGCCGCCGGAGCGACTGCCGGGCTAACGCCGGCGGTTCACAATATGAACGACCTGCGACACAGCCGCTTGGCGAGCGGCCCCCCTTTTCAAGACGCAAAAACGGCACCTCTCGATAAACTCGGGAGGTGCCGTTTTGATTGCCAATCACGGTGCGACTTCGACCTGCCAGGTCATGTCGGCCGCGTAGTTGTCACCGTCGCTGGCACCGGCGTTGGCCGGTAGGTTCAGGAACACGTTCTTGGCGTCCCAGAGCATCCGGTAGGTGCCGGATGCACCCGCGAGGTTCTCCACCAGTGTCTGCTTGGTGCCGTCCAGCGGCACCGTCTGGTTGGCGGTGCCGGACAGGCCGGCGACCTTGGCGCCGGCGCTGGTCGCGTCACCCAAGTAGGTCGTCACGGCGCCGAGGCTGATGTCGGCGCCGGTCAGGTCCCCGCTGGTCGCCTCGGGCTTCATCGTGTTGCCGGTGACGCTCAGGCGCCAGCCGCCGGCGGTCGGCGCCTCGACGGTGGCGGCGAGAACGCCGCTGCCGCTGGCGGCACTGAGGTCCGTCGGGAGGTTCGTGGCCAGAACGGTCGGCGGCGTGGTCCCATTCCAGCCGGCGAGCTTGGTCGCGCCGGTCTTCAGGGCCTGGCGCTGCGCGTAAGGCACCATGACGGTCTGTCCGAAGTTCAGGTCCGTCGGGTGCGTGGTCAGGGTCGGCACCGTCTGGAGCTCCTGCTGGAGGGTGATGGTGGTGGTGGAACTGACGTACATCTGAGAATTATTCGTCACCGATCCGTCCGTATTGCTGTAAGTGAGGAGCACCTGACTACCATCACCCTGCTCCACCTTGGTTTTACTCGGGTCAAAGCCGCTAGCCATCTGATAGCCGAAAAACTGGTTGTAGTCAAAGTCAATCGGTTCTGCCAGACTGCTGTAACCAGCAAATGGCGTGGGCTCAGATAGCCGCACGTAAAGTTGCGTGTTAGGAACAATTATTCCCTTACCACCCAGTAATGTGTCCGGATCGGGTAAGACAATTTCGCCGTTCTCCGTGTCGCTGGCGACGAGGGCCTGACCAATAGCCTTGGTCCGGGCGGCATCCGAGTAGAAGGTCAGCTGGAGCTGGGCTCCGAGCAGGCCAACAATCTTGTCATCCAACGTATGGCCCTGCACAACAATCGTATCACGCCGCAAGATGACCGCTAATCCTCCTTTAGCAACGCTCACATTGCTTCGATTGGCCGCATCTAGATAGGTGTGATCATTAATTTTATAGGCATCCGTGTTGGTCTCTGCCATGTAGGTCGAAAAGCCATCATTGCTCCCACCAAACGTAAACTTGACGGTACGAGGCAGGGGATTAGTGAAGCCGCTGATGCTTGCCTCTGCGGCGTCGGCCGGGGTTGCGTACTTGGCGTTCGTCGCGTCAAGTGTCACTCGTACATCATAGGTCGTTCCGGCCGCAATCGTGTTGGCGGTGGTGCCAAACAGGCTGGCAATTTGGGCGTCAGTGACATCGAGAATCCCATCGGCCTGAGCTGGTACCCTCAGCGTCTTGCCAGTGCTGGTTGCACCCATACCCAAAAGATTAACCGCAACACCGGTCAGGTGTTTGAGACTACCATACGCATAGGTCGGAATGCCTGGCAAGTTAGTTACGGAGCTGGTCGGAGCCGTGGGCATTTTGGCAGAAAAATCCGTTTCAATCGTGTAGGTCTTCACCGCCGCCTGCTTGGTGTTACCAACCACCAGCTGACCGTTGTCGATCGAGACACTGTCGACAGTGGTATCGAAACTGCCGGTCGCCCCAACGGTGTTGACGCCGGTGAAGCCCTTGCCCAGCTCCCACTTGGCATAGTAAGTCTTGGTTGGCGCGGCCCAACCGCTTGGCGCCGTCGCCTTGAAGGAAACGTACCGCGTCTGGGTTCCGAGCAAGGTGTTCGGGACGCTCCAGCTGGCCAGACCGGTGCTGGTGGCGGTCGTTTGGTCGCCGCCGGCCACGGCATCGGTCGTGTTGTTCAGCTCTTTGAGCGTAAACTGCTCGCCGGGCACCACTTCGGTCGGGGTAGCCGTGTTGACCGCCTTAATCTGCATGGTTTTCTGTGCATCGGTCAGGCTGCTCAGCGGCGTCACGTAGACATTCAGGGTCTCAAGGCGTGAATCTGCCTTGGCGGCAACAGTTTTCGTCACACCGGCTGGTGCAGTCGAGGTGATTTTGCCCGTCGTTGAATCCAGGCCGATGGTGAACTTGCCGCCTGGTAGGTAGTACTGGTCGCTGTTGGTGAAGCTCAGGCTCGAGAGCGGCTGGTTGCCGTCGCCGGTCCCCACACCCCAGTAAAAGGCGGAGCCTGTCGTGTAACCCTTGGGCTGGATTTCGGCGTCACCACCAGCGGTCGTCTTGGCCTGCATATCGGCGAACTCAGCGTCGACGTTCGCAACCGACGTGTTTTTTACCGAATCAATCACGTTCAGCGACTTCACCTGGTACAACTTGAGGTATAAGGTCTTGCCGACCACCGTGTACTGCTGGAGGCCCTTGTTGGCCGAGCTCTTCGTGTTATTCCATAGAGGCATCCCTAAGCCATCCAGGCTGATGGTTGGGAGGGTTGGCGTGTTAGGCATATAGTAATTCTTGCTAAAAAGAGAGGTGTTTAGACGCGCGTAGGAGCCGGTGTTGCCGATGGTCCCACCCACAGGGGTCTTGTAGCTGATCAAAGTTGAACTCTGGAAGGGTATCATGCCGGAAAGTGTCGGGACGAGCGTTGGAACCCCAGCGACGTTGGTGTAATAATCAGTGAAGAATCCTGCCGGGACCGCTCCGTTGCCGGCCGTCACGCCGCCACCGCTGAGTGATCCAAGTCCCATCGCGTACTTCAACAGCGACGTTGAATTACTGGAGGCGTTATCGTACAAGGTCGCATACTGCATTGTCCCGTCGAGCCATCCCCGCGTATAGTAGAAAAGTGGAAATTCCGACAGCGTGTAAGGAGCCCCATCGACGTCGTTGCCGACCGACCGCGGAATGAACCGATAGCCATCCGCCGACCGGGTCGGGTTGGCCATGCTGTACGCCTCACTCAAACTCAGTGAACCGGCGGTGACGCCGCCAACTGACGCCGTCAGTGTAGACTTGTTGCTGCTGGTGCTCTGGGCAAAATGCCCGGCCGTCGCGCGAATCGCATACGACACGGTACCGCTGGTTTTGTAAGCCACGGTCACCTTACTGCCGGACTGCGTCATCGTGAACTTGGCATTGTCCAGCGCTGTCACAGAACTGTCGAAGGCAGTCAGTCCGGCCTTCAAGGTATCGGTCGTCGTCGTTAAGTTAGCTGCACCGAGATCATAGGTCACCGTGCGACCGACGCTGGCATCACTGTCAACAACCTTGACATTGACTGTCTGACCCGCCACATAGCTGTTGCTGGTCTTGTCCGTCGTGTCCATCTTGATACTCCCCGGAATCGCCGCGGCGGTCAGGACAACCGGCACCGCACCGGCCAGGCTGCCTGCGACGGCCATCAAGGTGGCCAGCAGGGTGATCAGTCTGAGCCGCAGCGGCTTTTTAGTTTTCGCATGAAGATTGCGCATGGCGATTCCTCCCGTGGGTTTGTATAAGATAATCATAGCGCATCACCGGCGGCAGTTACCGCCAGCTTTGCTAAAAAGGCTTTGTGCATCCTGTTCATTCGGGTCGTTCATCGGGTGACCGACGCGTTGATCGTGCGTCCCGGCGTGTGTCGTCGGGCGGTGCCATTGGTCGGGGCAGTTGGCCAGTGTCGGCGGCCAGAGCCGTTGGTCGGGGCAGTCGGTCAGTGTCGGCGGCCAGGACCGTGACGCGGTGGCCGGGCTCACCCGCTGCGCGGCCCTGACCAATCGGCAACCACCGCTCAATCATTTTTCGCAATCGCTTTTTGCAGCGACTGCGGGGCCTTGGCGACCGTGGTCTCGCCAATCAGCCGGGCCTGGATGACCAGGCGGCCGGTGCCGTCGTCGTCGCAGGTAACCAGCGTCAGTTCCGGCTGCTTGGTCGGATTCAGCACCCCGACCTGAGTGGCGCGAATGTAGGTTCTCGCGTAGATCTGGTAGGCGTAAACGCGGGTCATGTCGGTGACGAAGACCTGAGTGCCGACGCGGGTACGGACCAGCGGCCCGAACAGCAGGGCCTCGTCGGTGTGAACGTGGTGGCCGGCCAGCGCGTAGTTGCTGTGGCCCATCACCTGATTGGCGGTGAGCGTTCCGGCGGCGAAGGCCAGCACGTTGTCGCCAACGCCCAGGGCAATCGGCAGGTTCATCCCGACATCCGGCACCACCAGCTTGCCGACGGCGGCCACGGCGTGTTGCGCCAAAGCCGCCTGGCTCAGGCCGGCCAGAGACAGCGGCTTGACGCGGGCAAAATCATAGCTCGGCGTCGTAGTCGTCGCCCGGCGCTTGGCCTGGGTCACAGTGGCGGTAGTGACCGCCACACGGTTGCGGCGGATCAGCGCCGCGGTCAGCTGGTCCTGAAACACATACGCGGCCAGGGCCAACCCCGCGGTTAGCAGCAGCACCGAGGCCAGGGCCTGAACCCACCAGCGGCGCCGTGGCCTCCGCGAGCTAGTCGGCGGCAGGGCCGCACGTTCGGGGCCGGATTGGTTGCGCTTCTTACTCATCGGCCGTCACCGCCTTCAGCTGCCAGGGCCGCAGGATGCGGTCTTGATGGCCGTTGATCATCACGGTCACCGGCAAGTTCAAGCTCTCCAGCCGATACGCGGCGATGACCTTGACCGCCTCGCCGGCCTTGAGCTTGATGCCGGCATTCTCGGCGTAATTCCGCGCGAGCATGCTGAGCTGACCGGTCGCCAGCGTCGTGGTCGCCAACACCCCGGTCAGGCCCGTCTGAGTCTGCTGGAGAAAGCTCACGGTGCTGTCCAGCACGTAGGACGGCAGCGCGGCCGCACCGCCGCGGTTGCGCAGGTGGTAGGACACCACCAGCGCCGGGCGGTTCAGGAAGTCGCGGCCGGTGCGGTAGCGCAGACCGGATAGCGCCAGCTGTGGCTCACTGGCCGCGGCCGATTTGGTCGTGGTCCGGCCGACCGCGACGTGCTGCGGCCGAATGGCCCGGGCCGCATAGGCGGTGAAGCCCAGCCGTGCCAAGGCGACGACGGCCAGCACCACCACCGCGGCGGCGAGTATCCGATTGATCCAGCGCCAGGCTCGCATCTGCGGCCCCTCCCTCCTGTTATGGCCAAAAGAAGCGCCAAGACCTTGGCAGCCCGGCGCTTCTTCAGTTTCATTCAGCTAATGTTGCGTCGCGGCGCAGCGTCCAGCCGGCCAGGCCGAGACCGGACAGCGCCAAGTCAATGATTGCCGCGGCCGGTAGCGTCACGCTGCCGGTTTGCGGCAGCCGCGTCTGCGTTGTCGCAGCCGTGGTCTTGGTCGCCGTCTGGGCGGTTTTGACCTTGGTCTTCTCGGCTTTAGTCGTGACCACCACGGTCGGCTCGGCCTTTTTGCCCGAGTTGCCGCTGGTCGTGCCACCGCCGCCGGTCAGCGGTAGGGTCGGATCCCGCGGGTTCAGGGCTTTGCCGGTGAATGTGACCGAGGCCTGACTCGTCTGATTATCATCAGCGGAGACAACGGTCGTCACAACGGAAGCCATCGCGAATAGCGCTACGAGCAGAATTTTAACTTGCAGGTGTCTCCTCATGCTTGTCCTCCTTCTTTCTCCGTTTTAGGAGCAGGATGATGAGCACGATCAAGAGCAGAAGAATCAGAAGTAGAATCAGGTAGACCCACCACGGAATGTGCATTTCCGCCAGCGTGTACTGAGCGGCTTGAATCGCCGAGACGTGGAAGTTCTTGGTGAACGTCCAGGTCCGGGCACTAAAGAACTGCTTGTCCGTGGAACGGTAGGTCAAGTGCAGTGTGTAATCACCGGGGGCGATAGCGCCGGTCCAAGGGACTTTGACTGTCCAGTGAGAATTCGGAGCCGCCGAGGCCTTGTTGACCTGAAGCGACTTCAACGTTCGGTTCTGCCCCTGCTTCGTCACATGGGCCTTGATTGTCCCGTTCAGAAGCAGACTGGCCCGGTAATTCTGCAGAGTGGCATTCACACTGGTCTGCGAATCCGCACGTCCCGCTGAAACACCTTTCAACCGGAGATCCGGTTTTTGACTTGTCCCATTGCTCAGCTGAATCGCCATCACGTAGGCGTATTGGTTGCTGATACCCTTCTTGGCACTGGTCGTTGTGACCGGTTGAACGTGAAGTCCTCCCAGAATGACACCCTTAAATGCTTTTTTGGGCATTGTCAGCGGCATATGGTACAGCGCCGTGGTGCGAGCAGGAATCGTGAGATTACGATAAGCCTTGGGAATCTGAATCAGCGTCGGTAGTGGGTAGGTTAGTGTCGCATCGTAGTCCGTGGACGTCTTCGTGTAGTCGGCCTGCGAGCTACTGTTGGTGGTGGCCGCCGTTGCGTCCACTCGCACCTTCAGCGGCTTGCTACCAGTATTGGCTAGCTTAACCTGCAGCTCAGTTGACTGTCCCGGCTTCATCTTGAGGTCGAAGAAGCCGGCGTTGGTGCCAACGGAATACTTGTTGGCGACCGGTATAACTGATAAGGGAACCGACTTAACGCCGCCAGTCCCATCTGCTGCATGTACCGCGCTAGTCGTGGTAAGCCCCACGCCTAAGATTGCCGCGAACACAGCAACCTTTCCGCTCCATTTCTTGATCATGTCCCCATCCCCGTCGTCGATAATTACCTCATTTCAGGCAAATATAGTCTACCATATTAACCGTCTTGATGTGCTTAGTTGTTAGCTGTGTGGGTTGGCGTAGCGGTCAGCGTCCAGGTTACCGTTGCGGTCGAGTTACCGATCGTCTGTGCAGAGGTCGGCACGTTCAGGGTCACATTCTTAGTGTTCCAAACCTGCTGCAAAATCCCGTTTTCGTCACCGCTGGCGTAGCTCACAGCATCACCGCCGGCGCTCAGCACGATGTTGTCACTCAGTGTTGCGCTCGTTGGCGCAATCCAAGCCGCACCATCGTCGGAAAGCTTCTGGTTAACCCCAGACTTCATCACGATGCTGGCACCCTTCAGCGACTCAGCGCCGGTGTCAGTCGTGAAACCACTGAGCTGAGCGCTCAAGTTCCAGTTAACCGGAGTAGAAGTCTTGGTCCCATCAACCGTCGTCACTTCAGCCGGCAGCAAGTTGGTCACCTGGGTGTAAACCACACGTTCCGTGCCGTCGTTGACATCGGTAGTTGCCGGGCCGGCAGGAGAAATCCCACGATCGTTATCAGTGGAAGCCAGCAGGTTGATCACCGTGTTGGTGGCCGAGGCCTCCTGCGTCCCGAAGTTCAGACTGGTCGGAATCGCATCCAGCGTCAGCGCACCGGTTTCGTTCGTTGGTGTTTCGGTCTCGCCTTCACCAGGCTTGCCCGGGTTCAGCGGGCCGGTGGTGGAGTTACGGGTGAAGGTCACGTAAGCGTGACCCGTTTCAACGGCCGGCGTTGTTTGTGGATCAACTGTGTCAGCGGAAACGCTGTTGGCCGCCATGACACCGGTCAAGGCCAGGGTGGAGAACAGGGCAAGTGCGGTAAGTTTAACGTTCTTCTTCATAAGGAAATCCCTCCATGTTTGTGTATGTGAACCGGTTGGCGGCTCTGCAACATCTTTTCTACACTCTTAATTCTAGCGGCTGAACACCCCCAAAAAAATTCACATTTGAATAATCCGGTTTACGGGATTTGAAATTTTAAAAATAAATATCTGAATATTAACTATTAGTACTTTCGGCGGTCTCTGCCCATCAGTGATCCGTTGAGACGGAGTTGGCGGTGACCATTTATATAGAAATAAACTTGTCACCCCCGCTTCCCATAGTCTGGCGAAAGAAACCGCCTATCACCTGAACTATCGTGGTGGCAGCGGTGGCTCCGCAGCCCGAATCCCGGTGTGACGCAATCGCGCCGGTTGCCGAAACCCCTTATCACGTCCGAAGCTTTACACCTTTAACTTTCGCCACCGCGAGCTCACGCGCTTTGGGTGAAGGCCGTGAATCGCTGCCGCTGGCCGAATGCTGGGCAAAGACACGCCGGGCCGATCGCCGCACCGTGGCAATCCCCGGACACCGAATTTGCCGCCGGCCTCTGCCATCGACGACCGGTTGAGCTAGCACATTCGGCCCGGTCCGGTCAACGCCGCCGCCTTCGCTCGCCCGAATAATCCTGTTGCTGTTTACGAATAAACGACATTGTAACAGGTTATTACGTGTTTTTTACACATCACCGCTTTTTGTAGAATACGGTTTCATAATTTTCATTTCAGAGACGAATGCCGAATTGACGGGATTTATTCGGCGTTTCTTACCCTCTTTTTTGACATTTTTGCGATTGTTAGGCTGGCATGAGATTTACATAGCTTTTACACAAAAGCCGTTGTCAGCGCAACAGAATAAGCGCAAAATGGTACTGTTGAGTCATTTTGGAGAGTGTGAATATGACCGTAATCAGAAACATCGCAAGGGACCGGGTGCTCCAGATCACCGCGGCACTTGCCGTGATCAGCCTGTTCTTTGCCAAGCCGAAGCTCGCGGACATCAATTTCTCGACGTTATGGTCGATCCTGGCCATGATGACGATTATTCAGATCTTCGAGCACCTACATATCCTTGACTACTTCGCCTACCGCCTCACCACCAAGGCCGAAAACACACGCCAGCTGACCTGGCTGTTTTTGGGTCTGGCCGTCGTCGCCGGGATGTTTCTCACCAACGACGTCACGGTGATCACGCTGGTGCCGCTGTACCTGCGCATCGCCAAGAAGTACGAGCTGCCCGAGGTCCTGCCGGTCACGTTGATCGGCATGGCGGCGAACTTCGGTAGCGCGTTCACGCCGTTCGGGAACACGCACAACATTTTCCTCATGAACCATTATCAAATTAATGGTCTGCGCTTCTTCAGCTGGTCGATTCCGCTGCTGATTGCCAGCCTGGCCCTGCTGTTCGGCTTCAGCCTGTTCGTCAAAAAGCAGCCGATTCCGGCGGTGCCGTTCCGCGACATCCGCATCCAGGCCCGGCCGACCGTCGTCACCTGTATCGTCGCCTTGGTGATTTTCGCCGGGGTCTTCCACGTTCTGCCGTCCTGGGTCGGCGCGATTGCCGCCATCATCCTGGCCATCGCCTTGGCACCAAAAATCATGTGCGACGTCGATTACGCGATTGTCTTGACCTTCGCCGGCTTCTTCGTCATCGTGTCGGTGCTGCAGCAGATTCCTTGGGTCGTCAACCTCGTGTCCGGCCTGATGACCTCCGAGCACTCGGTATTCCTGACGTCGATCGTCTCCAGCCAGTTCATCAGCAACGTCCCGTCGACCGTCCTGATCGGCAAGTTCACCACCATGTCGGCGGCGCTGTTCCTGGGCTCCAACATCGGCGGCCTCGGCACCGTGATCGGCTCGATGAACAACCTGCTGGTTTACAAGGAATACACGAACTTCGGCAACCACCAGAATGGCAAGTTCTTCCTCGACTTCTTCGGCCTGAACATCATCGGCCTGATCGTCTTGACCGGCCTCGGCTGGCTGATTCTTGATTTCGTTTACTAGACAAAAAAGCCACGGCCCCTTGCAGCGCGATTGCTGCAAGGGGCCGTGTTTGCGTCTTGGGGCTTCAGCCGCCTGCCCTTCCGCCTGGCTAGCGGCCTACCTTCAGTCTGGACCGGCCGCCTCAGCCTAGACCGGCCTCCGTATCGGAAACGGCGGCCTTCAGCCTGGCCAGGCCACTCAGTCCGAACAGGCGCCTTCAGTCCGGCCAGGCCACTCAGTCCGAGCAAGCGGCCGCCCAGGCGGTGATGGCCGCGGCCACCGGCGCCACGGCCGAATCGCCGCTGCGGGTCAGCAGGTAGAAGTGCCGAACAAAGTCGGGCCCCAGCGGCGTGGTCGGTAGGCCTGCGGCGGCGCGGCTGGACAGCAGCGAGCGGCCGAAGCCCTGCTGGAGCAAAGCGACGATGATCGCGTTGGAGGAGACGGTCAGCTGCGGCCCCTGGGCGTTGTGCTCGGCCAAATACCGCGCGGTGTAGTAGGCGACGCCGGACTCCGGCTCCCGCACCAAAAACGGGTCGCCGGCCCCCGCCAGCACCAGCTGATCGGCCATCAAGGGGGTGCGGTCGAGGCCCGTCGTCACCAGCGGTTTTTCGATGACGCCCAGGTCGGCGTCGTGCTGCGCCACGGCGGTCTGGACCGCGTAGGAGTTGGCCATCGCCACCGAGAACCGCACCGCCGGAAACTGGGTGTAGAGGCCGGGCAAAAGCCGCGGCAAGAGGGCCGTGGCGAAGGTGTGGGAGGCGGCCAGCCGCAGGTGCCGCACCGCCGGCCCGGCGACCAGCGCCTCATGCACCTGGGCCCAGCTCGCCAGCATGTCGCTGGCCGCCTGGTAGAGCTGGGTGGCCGCCGGTGTCACGCCGAGCTGGCCGCGGCCGTTGCGGATGAACAGCGGGGTATTGAACTCCGCCTCCAGCTGCTTGATCTGCGCCGACACCGTCGGCTGGGCGATGAACAACAGGGCCGCGGCCTTGCTGAAGCTGCGGGTTTCGTACACCGTTTTGAACGTGGTCAGATTTTTCATCCGGGACTCCTTGCTATCCGTTTTTGTGATTACTGATATTATAACAATGATATCCACTGATATTAAATCCCAGGTATACTCGGTTCAAAACGCACCCGAAAGGATTCTCATGCCACGTCTCAAACAAGTCCTGCCTGGCTTCACCCTGTCCTTTGCCGTCGCCCTGGCCGCGACCGGCCTCGCCGTTTGGCTGCCGCAGCTCGGCGGCGCCACGCTCGCAATTCTTCTCGGCATCGTCTTGGGCAACACCCTCTGCCGGCACCCGCGGCTCGGTGCCGGCACCAAGCTGGCCGAAAGCCGCCTGCTCGAGTACTCGGTGGTGCTGCTCGGGCTGACCGTCACCTTCCAGACCATCGCCCACATGGGGTGGCGCGGCCTGGTGTACGTCCTCTTGATGATGACCACCGTGATCTGCGGCGCCTACCTGATCGGGCGGCGCCTGGGGTTTGGTGAAACCATGAGCCTGATGTTCGCTGGTGGCAACGCCGTGTGTGGCTCCAGCGCGATCGGCGCCATCGCCCCGGCCATCGGTGCCGACGACCGCGAGAAAGGCGAGACGATCACGCTGGTCAACCTGTTGGGCACGGTGATGATGCTGACGCTGCCGTTTTTGGGCCAGGCCGTTTTCGGTCGCCACATCCTCGCGACCAGCGCGATGCTCGGCGGCACCCTGCAGTCGGTCGGCCAGGTGGTCGCCGGCGCCAGCCTCCTCAGCCCCCAAGTCGTGTCCTACGCAATGCTGTTCAAAATCACCCGCATCATCATGCTGGTCGTGGTGGTGACGCTGTTCACGCAGAAGGTGCGGCGGTCGCAGGCGGCCGCGACGGCAGCGGCAGTCGGGGCGACACCGGCTGCCACAACGACGGTGGCAACGGCGACGGAGGCGGCCGACGATGGGGCGACCACGGTTGCCGCAACGGCCGAGGCTGCCGCAGCAATCCAGGCCGCCGCAATGACGGAGACCGCCGTGGTGACACCGGCGACCCCAGTGGCAGACGCCAGTGTCGCGACGGTCGGCGACGGGCCAGTGGCAGACGCCAGTGTCGCGACGGTCGGCGACGAACCAGTGGCAGCCGCCAGTGTCGCGACGGTCGGCGACGAACCAGCGGCGGCCGGTGCGGCCAACGCTCACGTGGCCGGCGCAACTGCCGCCACACGACCGGCGCCAGCCAAGGCCAAGCGCCGGCTGCCGGTCCCGTGGTACGTGCTGGGCTTCTTGATTCTTTGCGTCCTCAACTCCGCGGTGACGCTGCCGCCGGTTTGGGCCAGCGGGGCGCATTTTGTCTCCACCTGGTTCGAAACCACGGCGCTGGCCGCCATCGGGCTGCGCCTGAACTTCGGCAACTTCATGCGCCAGGGTCGGCGCTTCCTCGCTTACGGCCTGAGCGTCGGCGCCTTGCAAACCGTCGCGGCCCTGGCGCTGCTCAAGCTACTGGCGGTGTAACTGCCGCAGGAACTTCTCGCAACGCTCACAGATTCTTCACACGCGCCGGCTATTCTGGAACCATAGAAATAAGCCTGCCACTTACTTCTATCCCCAAACCCACTTTCTTCATATTCCAAACTCCTTACTCCTGCCCCCGCTGTGCCACCAGCCGGGGCTTTTTTTTGCGCCTTTCTTGATGACGTCAAAAAGCCGCCGCAACGATTGGGTTGCGGCGGCCGCGCCGAAGCCACCGGACGGTGTGAATCCGGTGGCCTTGGCCTAATTCGATTACGTTGCTGTCCGTTGCTTACCGTGGTGGTGCCACCACCGCGCTCGTCGGGGCCGCAGCTACCTCGCGTTGCGAGTAGGTCCCAGCTTGGTGCGAGCGGTGGGTTGGTGAAATCCTTTACCCTGGTATCTCCTCCTAAGTTGAAGGAGTTGCACTAAAACTCTTGAGTTTGAAAGCCGTGTGGCACTACACTGCGGCTTGGCATGGGTGGGGTACTAGAGGCGCTTGCGCTCCGGATCGTTCCCCTATGCGGCAGAGGTGCCAGCACTGCGGCCGCAGCGCCATCCCCGCACGTGACTGATCATTCGAGTGTAGCTTAACACCGGACCAATTAGCCGTCAAGCAATTTGGCTCGCGCTTTGTAGGTGCAAATTCTGCGGTTTTCCACGCCGTTCAAGTCCAATTGTTCACCCTCGTAACCAACCAGACCAAAAAGCACGGCCACCGCATCGCTGCGATGGTCGTGCTTTTGGTTAGTGGAGCTTACTTGGTCAGGTTCTGGAAGGCTGCCTTGACGGCCTTGGCGAAGGCGGCGAACTTAGCGCCGACCTTGGTCGTAGTGGTCTTGGTGTCGGTCGTTGCGGCCGGAGCCGTAGTGCCGGCCTTGGCTGCTGCGATGTCGGCCTTGAAGCCAACCAGTGCGTCGAACTGCGCCAGCTTGTCGGCAAGCGTCGTGGCCTTTTGGCCGGCCGCTTTCGCGTTGTCGAGGTCGCCGTAGTAGCTGCGGCCCGTCGCGGCATCCGTCGCGTTGCCGATGGCAACCGGCGTCGCCTGCTTGATGGCGGCAGTGAAGGCGTCCAGCGCGTTGTCAACGAACCCGCTCAGCTGCTTTTCGGCATCTTCTGGCGTGATCGCGCCGGAAGCGGCCTGAGCCTTCAGGTAGTCAACGTCGCCGTTGAAGGTGCGGCCCGTCGCGGTGTCCTTGGTGTTGCCCAAGTCGGCCTTGGCGAAGGCTGCCTTGACCGTGGCGATATCGCCTTGGACGTAGGCGGCGCTGATGATCTGGTTCAGCGTAGTTTCGGCGTCTTCATCGGAGATGGAGCCGGCCTTGACCTGCGCTGCCAAAGCGTCGAGGTCGCCGTAGAACGTGCGGCCCGTCGCCGGGTTCGTGGTTTCGCCGAGCGTCGCGCCGAGTGCCTTCTTGGCCGCGTCAATCGCGGTCAGGACCGGGCTTGCGGTGTCGGTGGCGCCGGTATCGGAACCAGTGTCGGTATCCGTGTCGGTGTCAGTATCGGTGTCAGTCGTCGGCGCGGTGATGCCGTTGGCGGCGCGGTAGGCTGCAACCGCCTTGATCAGGTCGGCGAGCTGCGCCTTGGCCTGGGCCGGGGTCAGCTTGCTGATCTTCAGGTCAGCGGCCAGGGCGTTGAAGTCACCGTTGAAGGTGTTGCCCGTTGCCGGGTTGATGGCCTCGCCGACGTCGCTTGCGTCCTTCTTGGCCGCCGCGATCGCGTCCAGAACGCTCTGGAGCGTGTCCGTGGTGGTCTCGGAGCCGGTGCCAGTCTCGGAACCCGTGTTGCCGGTTTCGGTGCCAGTGCCGGTGGTTGCTGGCTTGTCGTAGTAAACCGTGACCGTCTTTTCGACTTGGTTACCCGTGGAATCGGAAACCGTGACCGTGAAGACATTCTTGCCTTCCTTCAGCTTTTCAACTTCGGAGAACGACTGGCTGGTGCCAGGCGTCTTGGTGTTCCAGTTGGCGCCACCGTACGTCTGAAGTACCTGGTTGTCGTTGATGTAGACTTCGAGGTAGTCGAAGTTGTCCGTCGCGGTCCCGCTGATGGTGAAGGTGTCCTTGTCGGTGTGAATGTCGGTATCGGTGGCCTGATCCAGCGTCAGTTCTGGCGCAATGGAATCAAGGACGATGGAGACACGCTCCTGAACGGTTTCGCCGGTCAGGGTGTTGCCAAAGACAACGCTGAAGTCGTGCTTGCCCAGGGTGCCAACCGGCAGGTCAACGCTGAAGGACAGGTCGGACTTGACGTCGACGTGCTTGCCCGCGATTTCGAGGCTGGTCGTCGGGTGCTTGACGTGGCCGGTCAGGTGGTAGGTGCCGGTTGCGGCATCGTAGGCCTTGTCAGCGGTGTCCATGTAGTTGGTCCCGAACTTAATCCCGTTGTCGAAGGTGACCGCGTTGGTCAAAGGCTCTGCATCGTAACTGGAGTTGACCGTGTAATCGAAGGAGTCGGTGTTCCCGTCGGCATCGGTCAGCGTGATGGTAATCGCGTTGTCGCCGAAGGTTACCGGCAGATCGGTGTCGATATTGTGGCTGGCGTCGATTGGCAGATCGATGGCGTCTCCACCATTGATCGAAGCCGTGGCGGAAACCGTGTCTGCAGAAACGGTCCCGGCAGCCTTGACGGTCGCTTCGGAGGTCTGATCCGCCCCACCGTTAACGGTGAAGCTGCCAAGTTCAGGTGTGGTAAATGCGACGTGAGCGTTGTAGCGGCCGAGCAGCTGCGTGTGAGCGGCGTCAGCGTAGAAGTTGAAGCTCGTGTCGTAATCGGCCAGGGCGGCAATCGGCATTGCGGCCAGGAAGTCACCACTGTCGCTGTTGACGATCAGGTCTTGGGTGTTGCCATCCTTGTCGGTGTAGGTCCCGTAAACATCGCCGTCGTAAGTCCCCTGCATGACGTAGTAGACCCCGCCGGAGATGATTTGCAGTGCCTTGTTGGAGATGTTGATGGTCGACGGAATTGGGTTGGTCAAAACAAGACCAGTGCCAATTGCGCCAGGCTTTTGAACGTTCTCATTGACGTCATCTACGTAGTTCGTGGCGTTATCGGTCACGTACAGCTCAACATTGTTGCGACCGCCGGCCAACAGTTTGGCCTGCGCGTCGGTCAGCGGTACCTTAATCTGCGTGTAGCCATCGGCCGTGGTGCCGGTCACTTCGTAGGTGTCGAAGTTGATTTCGCCGTTGATGCCGACGCCGGCCTGCTTGCTGATGTCCAAACCGGAGAAGTCATCCTTGACCTCACCCGTTGCGTAGTACTGGGTCTTGCCGTCGACGTTCTCAGAGGTCAGACCGATGTTGCGCAATTCCGGTGCCACGGAGTCGATCTTGAATGGCAGATCGAGTGTCTGGCGGCTGTCTTCGGAAGCGCCGTCGCCAATCGCGGATACCCGGTAGGTGTACTGGCCATCAGGCACCTGAACGGACTTGCCAGTGGCCTGATCGATGACGGTCCCGTCCCACTTCGGCAGGCTGACCGTGAGGTAGTAACCGCCGTTTTGGTAGTAGTACGACTTGGTTTCGTTGGTCGACTCAGACAGCGTGGTGACCACGTTGCCGTCGGCGTCCAGAATCTGGAACTTCACGTCGGACGCGTTGCGGAACGTGTAGGCTTCACCCTGGACGGTGGTGTAGTCGGCATCCGGGCTGAGCGAGATTGCGACGGCGTCTTCATCGACGGTGTCGGAATCGCCGGTGGTCCCAAGAATGGCCGTGCCACTGTACAGGAAGGTCGAGGAGCCAAGCCCCAGGGCCTGTGCGGACTGGCCGTTGACCGGATCAAAAATCGGCTGGGCATCCCAGTTGCCGCGGAAGCCCATGTATGGCAGGTTCAGGGTCGTGCCGTCGGAGCCGGTGAAGCCCATGAAGCCTTCGATGTAGCGGTTTTGGCTCAGGCCTTCCGGCAGGGTCAGCGTCAGGGTCACGGTCTTGGTGCCGTTGGCCGGCACGACGATGTCGTCATTGGCGCGGATCGTCGCCCCGTAAACCTGGGTGTCGTACATCGTGCCGTCGGTCTGATCGATGGCGTCGGTGTAAACGGCGTGGGTGCCGGTGGTCGGATCCAGCGTGTAGGTCAGGTCCTTGGCCGTGCGGTTGGTGAAGGTGACGTTGAACTGGCGCTTGTTGCCACTGATGCTCTTGAGCTCAACGGCCGGGTAGCCGTTGTCGGACGCAACCGTCGACGGGTTGGTCTCGAGGCGTTCGATCGCGGCTTCGACGTCGACCATCCCGGCGCCTTGGCGACGTGGGGACTGGATTGCGTTGTCGTAGTTGTCGTCGAGGATCGGCTTGGCCGTGTTCATCTCGATGGCCTTGAACAGGCCGACCTGTTCGGCGCCGCTCATCGCCTGGTACTGGGCGAAGAATGGGTTGTCGGCGTTGGTGATCGATTCCTTCAACAGGGCCTGGGTGCCGGCGATGAACGGTGAGGACATCGAGGTCCCGGACATGTTGATGTAGCCGTTGTTGTTTTGGGTCGACCAGATGTTACCACCAGGGCCCGTGATGTCCGGCTTGAAGGACAGATCGGAGGTCGGGCCGTAAGACGTGAAGTAGGACATCTTGTCGGCGTCGTAGGCCGCGTTGTGCGACTGACGCAGGCCCAGCGTTACGCTGAGCGTGTCGTCGGTGTGGCCGTCCGTCACGAAGTCGGCCAGCTTGTTGCCCTGGGTCTGGGACAAGGAAATCGTTGGGATGCTGTCGTCGATGGACATGGAGGTCAACGGCACGTCGCCATCGGTGTTGTTGACGATGATCAAGGCACTGGCACCGGCGGCAAGCGCGTTAGCCTGCTTTTCGGTGAAGGCCAAGTCGCCACGGGCAACAACTGCCACCTTACCGGCGGCGTCGGCGGTGAACTCGTCAGGCGTCCCGAGGCCAAGCTGGCCATCGGCGTCACGCGCGATGAAGAACTTCTTGGCGTCGAAGTCCTTTTGGGTGGCGCTGGTCGACAGCTGGGTCAGCTCAGGCGTCACCACGTCGGTGTCGCCATCCTTGATGCTGACGGAGTAGCCCACGGCGTCGGTGTTTTCGGCCGCGGCGACGGTCGTCGCGTTGCGGGCAACGCCAGGGCCGCCGACCATTTCGGTGTCTTCGGTGTCGAAGTAGCCGACGTTGGAGCCGTCGGTGGCAGAGGTGCTGGAGCCGTCGTTACCGGCGGAAATGACGGCGGCGGTGCCGGCATCGATCGCGGTTTGAACCGCGGCCTGCTCCGGATCGTCGGCCATCTGGGTCCCAGAGCCGGAACCTAAGGACATGTTCAAGACGTCGGCGCCGATTTTGGCGGAGTCGTCAATCGCGGCCACAACCGTGTCGGAACCGGTCGTCGCCTCGGCGTCGGAGTTCGAGAACACCTTCATCGCCAAAAGCTGGGCTTCCGGCGCAACGCCGACAACGGAGGTCGTCGCGTCGCCAGTCGTGCCGTTGGCGCCGATGATGCCGGCGACGTGCATGCCGTGCTGTTCCTCAACGGTATCGTCTGCGATGTACTCGTTGGAGTCATCGGCGTAGTTGTACCCGTAAGGCACCTTGTCGGTCAGGAAGCGGCCGTAGCCGACGGAGCTTGCGAACGCGTTGGCGTCATCCTGGGAAATCTTAGCCTTGGATGGATCGCTCAGGCGCATGTCCTTGTGCGACGCGTCGATCCCGGTGTCGATGACGGAGACCACGGTCCCCTCGCCCTTGTACTTGTAGTTGTTCCACACGGTCGAAACGTTGGCCATGTCGTTGGACGACGAGGCGGATTCGATGGAGTAAAACTGGCGGTTGACGGTGACGGACTTGACGCCGGCAATCTTCTGAATTGCGGCGATGTCTTCGACCTTGACCTTGGTGGCAAAACCGTTGACCACGTAGCCGTAGCTCTTGGTGGCGCTTTGGCCGGTCACAGTCTTAACTGCGGCTTTGACGCCGGCCTGGGCGGCGATGACGGCCTTGGACGCCGCCTGGATTTCGGCGGTGCTGGAGTAGTTGGCGGTAACCGAGCCGTTCTCGGCGGCCGGCTTAGCGGTCAACTGCACGATCACGTCGACGTAAGCGTTTTGCTGCTGCTTGTTCGTCAGCGTGTTGAAGTTGACACCCTTGGCGGCAAGCTGATCGATGATTGCCTGGCGAATTGGGGTGGTCCCTTCCGCAACCGTGGCTGCCGTCTTAGCCGTTGTGCCCGACTTGGCGATGGTTTGCAGCTGTGCGTTGATGTCCGCCTTAACTTGCGTCTCGAGGAATGGTGAGACCGCTAATGCCCCTAAAGCCGCGGTGCTCGCCAGAAAAATCGTTAATTTGCGATTCTTAAGCTTCACAATGACCCCTCCATGCTTTTCTCAAAATTTGAAATTGCCTTGGTAGCAATATCGCCATTATAATCATAAACACAGTATTTATCATCAGATTTTAACGAAGTATTCATAAAAAGTTCTAGAGGCCCTGATTCCTGGCTATTCTCGCCGCTTACACCGGAAATTTTCAAATTCCGTTGAAATATCATTACGAATAAATTAGAATTGAAGCAGTATTTTCATTCACACGAAAACGGAGGCTTGGATATGAAGAATGGGATCACCAAAACACTGCTCCTGGCCGGCCTGGTCCTGGGGCTGACCACGGCCGCGGGGTGCAGCCAGCAAGACAGCAAGGGGCAAGACCCCGTGATTGCGACCTACAAGGGGCACAAGGTGAAGGAATCCGAGTTTTACGCGGAGCTCAAGACGATGCCCAACACCAAGACGGCGCTGGCCAACCTCCTATTGTACAAGGCGCTTGACCAAAGCTACGGCAAGCAGGTCAAGACGGCGGCCGTCACCAGCGAGTACAACTCCTACAAGGCGCAGTACGGCTCGCAGTTCGCGTCCTTTTTGAGCCAAAACAACATGACCCCCAAGCTGTTCCGTCGCACGCTGCGCCTGAACCTGCTCGGTGAGGCGGCGCTGAAGGCCGAACGCCCGATCACCAAGGCCGAGCTGAAGAAGCAATGGGCCAGCTACAAGCCAACCCTGACCGTGCAGCGCATCCAGACCACCGACAAGGCGACGGCTCAGACCGTGATCGACGCGCTGGCCGCCGGCAAGGACTTCGCCCAGCTGGCCAGCAAGTACTCCGTCGACACCGCGACCAAGGACAAGGGCGGCAAGCTGACGGTGACCAGCACCGATAAGACGCTGGATTCGACCTTCAAGGACGCGGCTTACGCGCTGAAGGTTAACGCCTACACTAAGACACCGGTCAAGACCACGGCCGGCTACGAGGTGATCAAGCTGGTCAAGAACCCGGGCAAGGGGACGCTGGCCGAGCACAAGCAGGAGCTTGAGACCACCATCTACAACTCCTGGCTCAAAAACACCACGGTGATGCGCAACGTCTTCTCCAAGGCCTTGAAGAAGGCCAACGTCAAGGTCACCGACGCGGAGCTGAAGAGTGCCTTGAACCTCTACCTGTCCAGCACCGACGATAACCAGTAAGTAAGCTCAAACCCCGGCGGCGTTTCGGTTGAAACGCCGCCGGGGTTTTGCTTTCTTCTATTATAATGTCCTTACGCTAACGGTAAGAAAAAAGCGGCCGGGTTGCCCCGGCCGCGCGTTCACAAGAGGTTATCTGAGTTTGACCCGCACGCTTTTGGGAAGTGCGGGACGTGACACCGAGTGCCAGCCCTGGACGTCTGGCCCTTGGCCTGCACCCGCAGGTAGGTGTGCGACTGTAGCGGCTGATCCGTCACGGTGATCAAAAGCCGCCGGGGCCGGCCACCGCGGTCGTAGGCGGTCAGCCGATAGTGGTAATCGCGGCCGCCATGGGCGTTGGCCGTGCGGGTCGGCGCCGCCGCGGTGCTGGCGTAGTACTCCTGGGTGGTAACCAGCGGGTTGATGGCGTCGAGCACCGCCGCCCCGGCCGTGGTCCGGTCGCGCGTCACCAAGGGCGCCGTGCAGCACAGCGTTCCCAGAATCACCAGCAGCCCAACACTATTGATCACCCACCGTCGCATGTTCTCCCCACCTCCACGCTCATTAGTGTACCAAGCGCCGGCCCTTGCGGCATGGGCCCAGAGCCCGACTTTGCTTCGGGCTTTGGTGCCGCGCCAACCGAAGCCCGGTGCGGCGCGAGCCGGCCACCCGGATGCGGTGGCGAACCGGATGCGGCGGCGAACCGGATGCGGTGGCGCGGTGACCGGCGACCCGAAACGCAGCGGCGGTGCGGTGACCGGCGACCCGCAAACGCGGTAGCACCGCGGCGCGGCGGCGGTCGGAACGCGGTGGCCGGCGACCCGAATGCCGGGCAGCACGAGCTGCCGACCGAAACGCGGTGGCGGCGCGGTGGCCGGCGACCCGAATGCGACACCGGCCACCGACCACCGCGCTGCCGGGCCATTCCCCCACCGCCTTTTTGCCGCCTTGCGGTTGTGCGACCCCAGGCCATGCGCTAACATAAGAAAGGCCGCGCCGCAGCTTGGCGCCGACACTCGTGCCACTGGCACCCAAGGAGTTTGACAATGACTAACCATTACATCCTCGCCATCGACGAGGGCACCACCTCCACCCGGGCCCTTCTGATCGACCACGCCGGGCGAATCGTCGCCGACGCGCAGCGCGAGTTCACGCAGTACTTCGACCAGCCCGGCTGGGTCGAGCACGACCCCAACGAGATTTGGAACGCCGTCTCGGCCACGATGTCTCAGGCCTTCACCCAAAGCGGCATCCAGCCCAAGCAGGTCGCCGGCATCGGCATCACCAACCAGCGCGAAACCACGGTGATCTGGGACCGGGCGACCGGGCTGCCGATCCACCGCGCCGTGGTCTGGCAGTCGCGCCAGACCAACGCGATCGCCCAGGACCTGCGCGACCGCGGCCTGGCCGACCTGATTCACGCCAAAACGGGACTGCTGATCGACGCGTACTTCTCGGCGACCAAAATCCGCTGGCTGCTGGACGCGGTGCCCGGGGCCCAGGCCCGAGCCGAGGCCGGCGAGCTGCTGTTCGGCACCATCGACACCTGGCTGGCCTGGAAGCTGTCCGGCGGCGCGATTCACGTCACCGACTACACCAACGCGTCTCGCACGATGCTGTTCAACATCCACACGCTGCAGTGGGACGAAGACATTTTACGGCTTTTGAACATCCCCGCCGCCCTGCTGCCGGCGGTTCGCAGCAACGCGACGGTCTACGGCACCACCGCGGCGGCCGCTTTTTACGGCAGCGAGACGCCGATCGCCGGCATGGCCGGGGACCAACAGGCCGCCTTGTTCGGACAGCTGGCGCTTGAGCCGGGCATGGTCAAAAACACCTACGGCACCGGCTCGTTCATCGTGATGAACACCGGCCACACCCCGACCGCGTCGGCCAATAACCTGCTGACCACCATCGGCTACGGCCTGAACGGCGACATCACCTACGCCCTGGAAGGCTCCGTGTTCGTCTCGGGGTCGGCGATGCAGTGGTTGCGCGACGCGATGCAGCTCCTGGTTCACGCCGGTGACTCCGAAGAAATCGCCGCCCGGTCGCAGTCGCAAGACGAGGTCTACGTGGTGCCGGCCTTCACCGGCCTCGGGGCCCCGTACTGGGCGGCCGATGCCAGAGGCGCGGTGTTCGGTCTGACCCGCGGCACCACCCGCGACGACTTCGTCAAGGCGACGCTTCAGGCCTTGGCCTACCAGACCCGCGACGTGGTCGACACCATGATTCAAGACACCGGCATCCAGATTCCGGCGCTGCGGGTGGATGGCGGCGCCGCCAACAACAACTACCTGATGCAGTTTCAGGCCGACCTGCTGGGGACCCCGATCGAACGGGCCGAGAACCTCGAAACCACGGCGATGGGCGCCGCCTTTTTCGCCGGGCTCGCCGTCGGCTTCTGGCCGGACACCCAGGCCCTGCGCCAAATTGCTCGGGTCGGCCGCCGCTTCACGCCGCAAATGGCGGCCGCGCGGCGCGAGGACCTCTACGCCGGCTGGCAGCAGGCCGTCGCCGCCACGATGGCCTTCAAGCACCGCAGCCGGTGAGGTTCCACGCAACAGACCGCTTAAAAAGGCAGCTGGTGACTTCGACGCCACCGGTTGCCTTTTCTGCATCATTTTGGGTAAAATGACGCCGCAATCAGATAACCGTCTGGCCTTTTTCTTTCGATGAGAAAAAGGTCAGACGGTTTTTGAGATTGCCGACGTTGTGACATTGAGACGCCGAGCTAGATCTGATCAATCACGGGCTCCGCCCAGCTCAGCCCGTACGTGCGAACGTAGTAGGCGCTGACGTAACTGCCATCCGGCTCGTGGGACACCGGATGCGGCTCGACGAAGTAAATCAGCTGATTGTCGTGTTCCGTGTAGCTTTCGTGCTTCACCCGCCGCGGCACGACCCGCGCCGCCACAGCCGCTTCAACGTAGCCACGCCGCAGCAGCACCCACCGCACCGCGATGCCCGGCGTCAGGTGAACCACCACGAGGCCGACGAAAAAGGCAATCTCAATGTTGCGCAGAATCGTGTTCAGCCTGGAGCCGGACTGCTTGGCCATGGCGGCACCTCCCGAGTTTGCTACCGCCAGTTTACGAGGCGAAGTGCCAAAAAGCAAGCGCATTCATCGGCGGCGGTTCCGCGGTCGCGGCGTGGCGGCCAGGCGCCAACCGCCGGTCGCAAGCGGCAAGGCTCGCTGCCGGCGCCGCCCTGGTCGGCCCCACTCACCCCCGTGACCACAGCGTCCAAAAAGGCCGCACCGACAGCTTGTCGATGCGGTCTTTTGCGTGGTCACAGCCTACAGCTCTGCGCCGTTGCTCTTGATCACCTTTTGGTACCAGTAGAACGAGTCCTTGCGGCGGCGTTCGAAGCTGCCCTGGCCTTCGTCGTTGGCGTCGACGAAAATCAGGCCGTAGCGCTTCTTCATCTCGCCGGTGGAGGCGCTGACGATATCGATGGCACTCCACGGGGTGTAGCCGATCAGGTTGCAGCCGTCGATCACCACCGCCTTTTCCATCTCGGCGATGTGGTCGCTCAGGTACTTGATGCGGTAGTCGTCGTGAATGCTGCCGTCGTCTTCCAGCTTGTCGTAGGCGCCAAAGCCGTTTTCAACGATGAACATCGGCTTGTTCCAACGCGCCTGCATCCAGTTCATGGCGTAGCGCAGGCCGACCGGGTCGATCTGCCAGCCCCAATCGGAGCGTGGCACGTACGGGTTCGGCACCTGGGAGTTGGGCTCGTCGTAGACCATGTCCGGGTTGTCGTCCTTGTACTCGACGGCCCCGGAGTTGTAGTAGGAAAAACCGATGTAATCGACGGCGCCGGCCTTCAAAATGGCCCTGTCGGCTTCCGTCACGTCGATTTGGTAACCCTTTTGGTCCCAGTAGTTGAGCAGCCACTGCGGGTATTCGCCCAGCGCCTGGACGTCGCCGAAGTAGTAGCGGTAGCGCATCGCGCGTTCGGCCATCATGACGTCCTTAGGCTTGGCGGTTAGCGGGTAGATCGGGCTCATCGCGATCATGTCGCCGACTTGGAGGGTCGGGTCGATCGCATGGGCGATCTGCACGGCCTGGGCCGAGGCGACGAACTCGAGGTGAGCGGCCTGGAACATGACCTCTTCCTTGTTCTCGCCTTCCTTGAAAATCACGCCGGAGTTTTGCAGCATCGGGTGAGCATCGCGCCAGCTGGTCTGGTTGTTGATCTCGTTGAAGGTCATCCAGTACTTGACCTGGTTGTGGTAGCGGCGGAAGCAGGTCTCGGCGAACTTCACGAAGAAGTCGACCACTTGGCGGTTGCGGAAGCCGCCGTATTCCTTGACCAGCTTCAATGGCATTTCAAAATGGGCCAGCGTCACAATCGGCTCGATGCCGTACTGCTTGCAGGTCGCAAACACGTCGTCGTAGAAGGCAAGCCCTGCCTCGTTCGGCACGGCCTCGTCGCCGTTAGGGAAAATGCGGGTCCAGGCGATGGACAGCCGGAAGCACTTGAAGCCCATTTCGGCGAAGAGTTTGATGTCTTCCTTGTAGTGGGAGTAGAACTGGACGCCCCAGTGGTTCGGGTAGACCTCACCGTCCAGCACCTTGTCGTCCTCGATCCGCGGCACGTCCTTGGCCCCGGCTCGCATCACATCAGCAATGGACAGCCCCTTGCCGCCTTCTTGCCAGCCGCCTTCCATCTGGTGAGCGGCGCTGGCGCCGCCCCAAAGAAAGCCTTCGGGCATCTTGTAACCTTTTGTCATTGTCATAACGCTCCTTTGAGAGAGGGTGGAACGAGGCGGGTTTAGCGGGACGGGTAGCCTAGCGCCAGCGTTGGGGCGGGTTGTGCCCCGGCGCTGGTGCGTAGCTAGCCGCTCCCGCGTTGCCTCGTGGAACCCGTTTGAGAGGGTGACCCAAGGCGGGTTTAGCCGGTCGGGTAGCGCAAGGCTGGGCATTGGGCCTGAACTTGGCCCAGTGTCCGGCCTTAGCTAGCCGAACCGGCGTTGCCTTGGGGAACCCGTTTGAGAGGGTGGAAAAGCGCGAACTTAGCGGGACGGGTAGCCTAGCGCCAGCGTTGGGGCGGGTTGTGCTCCGGCGCTGGTGCGTAGCTAGCCGCTCCCGCGTTGCGCTTTGGAACCCGTTTTGACTTGCTCCGCCCTCTGCCCCCCGACTCGAGCGGAACTGATTGGGCCGTCAAGCCCAAAACAAACAAAGCCGAGACATCGCTGTCTCGGCTCGTCATTACTTGTTGCCCAGACGCTTGTAAAGGTCAACGATCTCGCCGGCGAGGTCGCGGAAGGTGATGCTGGTCATCAGGTGGTCTTGCGAGTGAACCATCAGCAGCGTGACCTTCGCGTGGTCGCCGTTGGCCTCGGCCGTCAGCATCTTGGTCTGCGCGTTATGCGCCTCAACCAAGAAACCATCCGCTTCCTTCAGCTTGGCGTCGGCCTTGTCGAAGTCGCCTTCCTTGGCGGCGGCAATCGCCTCGAAAGCGGAGCTCTTGGCGTTACCGCCGTTGATGATGAGCCCCATGATGGTTTCCATGTTCTGTTCTTCTTCAGCCATGTGATGTTTCTCCTTTTATGTTCGCGGCGCCGCGGCGCCTGATTATTCGGTTGGCAGACTGGTTGGCCCAGTCACAACACAAGGCCGTCTCCTGAGTCATCTTCGGCTCAAGGGCCGGCCTTGCTGGGCGTCGTCAAGCGCTTACTTGGCGGCGCTTACTCTTGAATGCTTAGTTTGCGGCCTTTTCGATGGAAGAGAGGGCTTCGCGCAGCACTTTTTCGCCGTTCATCATGCCGTAGTCCTGCATGTTGATGACTTCGACTGGGATGGAAACCTTCTTCTGGAACTGGCCAAGCATGTAACGAACCTGAGGGCCGAGCATCAGAATGTCCGGGTTCTTCTCGGCGATCTTGTGATCGGCGTCGGAGGCAGCGGTTGCAAAAATGTCGGCTTCAATGCCGTCAGCTGCGGCGGCCTTTTGCATCTTGGAAACTAACAGGCTCGTGGACATACCAGCGGAGCACACAAGCATAATCGTCTTTTCTGCCATGGTAAATCTCTCCCTTGAGTTAAAAATTTTGGGCGGTTAGGTTTAACCGCTTTCATCACAATGCTATAATAATACATGGGTACAAATAATACAAGTACTTGCAACTAAGATTTGTCTGGAGGGCTGCGTATGTATCACGAAATCGCGGAAGAACTGATCAAGGCGATTCAGGCCGGCAAATACACCACCAAGCTGCCAACCGAGCAGGAGCTCATGAGCGACTACCAGGTCAGTCGTAACACCATCCGGCGAGCGATTGACGTGGTTTACCAGCACGGGCTTTTGCGCCGGGTCCAAGGCAGTGGCTACTATATTAACGAGCTGCAACTCGAGGGCAAAATGACGGTCAATTTGTCCATCGGCGCCGGCAAGTCGCTCGTCAAGCACGGGCCGCTCACGTCGAAGGTCGTCACCTTCGACAAGGTCAACGCCGCCGAGATCCCCTTGGCCAAAAACATGAAGATCTCGGCCGCGGAGGAACTGTGGCGCATCATCCGCCTGCGCTACATGAACGAGAAGCTTTACGCCCTGGAAGAGGCCTACTACATGCGCGATGTGGTGCCGTTCGTCTCCACCGAGGCGCTTGATTCATCGATTTTCGATTTTCTCAAGGACACCTACGACATCGTTCCCTACTCAAGCGACGACTTCATGTCCGTCGCGACGCTGGGGCCCGACCGCGCCGACCTGATGGAGATGAAGGTCGGCACCAGCCTGATTTCGCTGGCGCAGATCAACTACATGCGCAACAACGTGATCTTCAACTTCTCCCGCTCCGTCTACGCCTACCCGGGCATGAACTTCTACTTCCACTCGGCGCATCTGAGCAGCAACTAGAGGGCGGAGCCCGTCTGAGAGGGTGGAACGAGGCGGGTTTAGCGGGACGGGTAGCCCAGCTGTGGCACTCGGGACCAAGTTCGGGTCCCGAGTGCCACAGCGTAGCTAGCCGCTCCCGCGTTGCCGAGCGGAACCCGTTTAGAAGGCGGAACCGAGCGCTTAGCCGCGGCGGCGATGCCGCCGGCTCCGGGTCACGGGCGGGTCTGGCTGTGCGGCCGGGCCGAGCCACGGTCTCGGCCCTAGATTTGGAGCCGGAGCCGCAAGCGGCTACCCCGTCTCCAAATCTGCCGGGATGAGCAGCGCGAATGCCCCGCACAATTCGCGGGTCATCCGGGCCGCTCATCCTTTCACGGCCCGACCCGCCCGTGACCCTCCGCCTGCTACATGGCGCTGCTCGGCAACACGAGCTGCATCCCCCACGCAACCGGCGCCTTGCCCCAGCAAATTCCGTGCTTTTCGTGCAATGTGCTGAGGCTTGAACGGGTCAAGCGTGTAGAATGGAGATAGGCGCGTGACGAGCCCTGGGTTCGGCGCGTCAGCAACACCAAATTGAAAACGGTGCCGAACGGCGGTTCCAACCGGGCAGTCGCGTTCAAAACGTCGGCCACCCACTGTTTGCGGCTTACCACGCATGCCACTGTGTGGCCGGCGCAGGGCCCCGGGCGGCGGAGGCCGTGAGTGGATTAGAATCCTGGATGACCGCGTTTTTTGCGGGCATTCACGATTCTAATCCCGGCAGATTTGAAGACGGAACGGCGCAAAGCGGCGCCGGCTCCAAATCTAGGTTGGAGCCCAACGGGCGGAAACCGGCCGCACAGCCGGAGCCGCCCGGGGCCCGGCGCCTTCAAAACCGGCGACCGCCAGCACCAAACATAGCACCACCGTAATGACCCCCGAGTAAGACACCGGGTTCGGTGCCATACTTTCATTATTTCAGATTCGAGAGGAGACAGTCAAATGAGTCAGGCTTTACCAAAAGGTTTCTTGTGGGGTAACTCAACTTCCAGCATGCAGACGGAAGGTGGCTACAACGAAGGTGGCCGCGGTCCGTCCGTCTACGATCCGCGCGAGCAGACCGAGGAACACGGCGACTGGAAGGTTGCCATCGACGAGTACCACCGCTACGAAGAAGACTACGACCTCATGCAGCAGATGGGCATGAACTGCTACCGCTTCCAGATCGGCTGGAGCCGCGTCTGCCCCACCGGCGACGGCGACTTCAACCAGGAAGGCATCGATTTTTACCGCGGCCAGATCAAGGCGCTGATCGCTCGCGGCATCACGCCGATGATCTGCTTGTACCACTTCGACATGCCGCTGGCCTTGGCCAAAAAGTACAACGGCTTCTTGAGCCGCCACGTGGTCGACGCCTTCGTGCGGTTCGGCAAGCGCATGATCGACGAGTTCGCCGACCTCGTGCCGTACTGGATTGTTTTCAACGAGCAAAACCTTTACACCACGCCTTACGCTCACGTCTACGCCGGCTGCCTTGAGGGCGGCACGGACGACCAGTCGATTCTGACCATCACCAACCACGTGATGTCGTCTCACGCCCAAATCGCCAACTACCTCCACGAAAAGTCCACCACCGCGCAGATCGGCGGCATGCTGGCCTACGAGGAGTGCTACGCGGCCACCTCGAACCCACGCGATGCCCAGTTCGCGCGTGAAATCGATGAGTTCTTCAACAAGAACCTGCTCGACGTCTACACCAAGGGTCACTACTCCAAGCAAGTGTTGACCTTCATCAAGAACCACGACATCGACTGGGACTTCACCGATGAGGACCGCGCCGCTTTTGCCCAGCTCAAAACCGACTTCATCGCCTTCTCGTACTACCGCTCCGACCTGATCGACTCCAGCAAGGTACCGGTCAACACCAACCCGCTCCACTACCTGGACTACGGCATGGTCAAAAACCCATACACCCGCAGCAACGAATGGGGCTGGAACGTCGACCCGCTGGGCTTCCGCGACATTTTGACCAAGGTCTACAACCAGTACGACCTGCCGATGTTCCCGATTGAAAACGGGATCGGCATCCGCGAAACCTACACGGGCAAGGAGATCCAGGACGACTACCGCATCGACTACCACCGCGAGCACATCCAGGCCATGAAGGACGCCATCTACGAAGACGGCGTCGAGGTCCTCGGCTACCTCGGCTGGGGCCTGATCGACATCCCGGCCTCCAGCGGCAACATGGACAAGCGCTACGGCGCCGTCTACGTCAACCGCACCAACACCGACCTCCGCGACCTCGCCCGGATCCCGAAGAAGTCCTTCGGCTGGTTCAAGCAGGTCTTCGAAAGCAACGGCGCAAACCTGAGCTAGAGGGTGGAGCCGAGCGCTTAGCCGGCCGACTAGCGTAGGACTGGCGCTTGAAGCGGTCCTTGCTTCGAGTGCCAGCCCTAGCTAGACGCGTCGGCGATGCTCGGCGGAACCCGTTTAGACAACAGAAGAAGCATTAGCGCCTATTAGAAATCGGCTGCTAATGCTTCTTTTTTGTGCTGCTATCACTTTTGCTCGCTGTCGCCGGGATACAGCGTCTGGAACAGCCCGTGCCACAGGCGATTCGGTACGTAGAACGTGTAGAAGTTCTCCCGCGTCACCGGCACCAGCCCCTCCTGAATTTTGCGGCCGGACTGCCACCGGCGAACGTGAACGCACGGCAGGCCATATTGGAAAAAGGCCAGCTCCAGCACGGCGCCGGTGCGAGACTGCCCGGCGTGGCAATGCACCACCAGGTCGTGCCCATCCGCAATCGCCTGCCGGATGAACGCATCGATGTCTCGCGCCGCGTCGACGGTCAACACGCTCGCCGGTTTGCCCGGCGTCGAGGCGACCACGTCGTCTGCGTTGATTCGCCTCACCCGGGCATATTGGCGATCCGCCGCGATTTCGGCGCTGTCGGCGACAGCGTCGAAGCTGCCGTGCAGGATCAGCACATCGGTCTGTTGCCGGTGCGGTTGAAACAGCTTGTAAGACGCCAGGTCGAGGCTGTATACCGTCGTTGTCATAACCAAATCCCTCCACTACTTGTCCGTGGTACTGCCATCGTTAGTCTGAGCCGATTTGTTTGATTGGATGGCGACTGACTGTTGAGGTCGCGCGGCCTGCGCAACCCGATGACCGTTCAGACTCACATGCTTTAGCACATCCTGAAATTCTTCGGCACTCAACTCACGGTCACTAATTGTCCGAGGCGTGGCCTCCCAGTCGTCAACATGCATGACCATCACGAATGCGCCAGGCACTTCGATTGTCATTCCGAATGCGGCCACACGTTTATGCCGTTCTCTTATCGCGTCGGGGACTGGGTCCGGAATGATAAGTAATTGTCCATGTCGGTACCAACGGAACGGCGCCTGCAAATGCCGCATGCCAACGTAATAATCGCGATTAACCGTCATATAACTCAGCGTTTCATCGCTCAGTCTCAGAAAAGCCCCGTGGACCTTCTCCGGTAATGAAAAACCTTGCCACCGGTCTTCAGCACGTGGCACTAGGTAGCGCTGTTGAACGGCGTCAAGAAACGCCCGTTCAGCAGCGTTGTAATTGTCCTCGTACCCAACTATTGAAAAGCGACTCGGATCACGAACCAGCGCCTGCAGAACGTCCTCGAATGTCGCAACATGATTGGGGTGCGGCTTTGCTCGTACCCCTCCCAAGTAATAATGGTAGGTTAGGCCCCCATCAATTCGTTCAAGCCCATAGCGTGTTGTCCCCGTCGCAGTGAATCTGAACCAATCCATCGGCTCGCCGTTCCAGTGAACATTATCACGCAGCCAAGCCACTTCGTCATCCCGCAAATCCGATAGTCGCTTGACCGGCACTTCCCAGTCCTCGCAATGAAGGCACAGAACGAAGTCGCCAAGAATTTTCAACCTCTGACCCAAAATGGTCAAGTGTTTCCCCCAGCGCCTCCTGCTTGGAAGTGGGTCTGGAATTAGAATGACGTTACCGTGCCGATACCAATGAAACGGCGGCTGCACGACCCGAAAAAACGGGTTATAATCGCGCGATATTTGGATTCTGCCCATGATTTCTTCAGCGAGGATAATTCCCTGTAGCCGTTCAGGAAGCAAAAATCCCTGCCACCGATGCGCATTCGGCGTCACAATGTGTTGTTGTCGAACACGGTCTAACGCCGCCAGCTGTTGCCTACTGTACGAAGCCTCAAACCCTTGATAGGAAAAAGTCAGCGGATCACGTGCCGCGTCGGTCACAACCGCTTCAAAAGAATGCCCGTATTCGTGTCTGCGGGTACCGTCAGCCGATTGGATATCATACGGGTAGACGAAGCCAATGGCTAACCATTCACTTAGCACCCACTCGAGGGACCCGGACTCAATGCCAACCGATCCTTGAACACCCCAACTCCGCAGTAGCTTCGAGTAGTGAGGAAATAACTTGCCTCTAAAAACACGACGCTCGTACCATCCGCACAACCTCCAGTACCATTGAGTAAGCTTATTCATTCACACCCTCCAACTCGTCGCAGTGCCATCGCAACCGACGGGCAGTCTGAACGATTGCCTCGATTAAGATTGCTGCTCCCACCACCCCGACTGGTCCGGATGCCGCTGACTGACCCGCCGCTGTGCCTCGCGCAGCTCTGGCGCCGGAATTGCGTCCAAAACCACACTGGCAAGCTGACGCAACCCGTCATCCCGCTTGGCAGCGGCTAGGCGGCACCCAACGTTTTCCAACAGCTCAGCCGCCAACGCCACGACCACGGCCCGGCAACATGCCTGATTGAGGCTCTCGACTTTCTCCGGACAACTTTGCCGCGTCATTGGCCTACCGACAAGTGCCTCACTCAAGGCGCCTAACTCGAGAAGCTTGGCTCGCCACTGCGCGGTGATGCGGTCTTCAACCTGCGCAACGCTGAGCGGTGTGTAGTCAATTTCGCTCGCCCCGACATTCACTGCATTCGGCGTCAACACCCGGCGAAAGTAGGACCTTCGCTCACCGTGGACGTGTCCATATAATAGTCGCTGATGATGCCACATCCCCGGATAATCTAAGACCGGGTAGTGACAAAGCTGGTAACGCAAGTGATTTTCCTTGAAGCTGATCAGCTGCGTGATTTGCTCGAATTGCTCAGAAGCAACGCCACAATCGGCCAAAAAGCGGTCGTGATTGCCTCGAACCATCACCTTGCGACCAGGCAGCTGCGCGAGAATAGTCTGTGCGTAGGCTGCATCCTTCAATGTGAAGTCGCCCAGAATGTACACGATGTCAACCGGTCGAACCACCCGCCGCCAATTGGCAATCAGCGCAGCGTCCATCGCCTGAACATCTGAAAATGGCCGGCGATCCGCTTCGATGGTCGCCACGTGGCCAAAGTGCAAATCTGCGATAACATACCTCATTTTCCCCTCAATTCTCGGCGTCCTCGATTGCCTCAATCAGCTCCCCCGTGTCGGCGTCCAAAACCGCAATGTTCGGCAGGCGACCGGCCGGACCGCCGTGTAACCCACCGTCGATAAAGAAGCGGGGATATTCGCCTTCATACTGAACGGTTAGAATGCCATGGGGGCTCGCGACCCGGTTGCGCCGCGTAGCCGGAGCCGCAACGCCGTCATACACCCCCGTAATAAGTGAAGTTGGTGTATGCCCTGAGATGACGCTGGCACTCAGGGGATTATGTGCCCAGTTGGGTGCCTTAGGGCCATACCAGTATTCCTCGCGCAGCCAGTACTGATCCTGTCGTGGGGTCAATGCCACTGGGTCGATCAGCGTCAGGTTGAACCCAGCGTGAACAAAGAGGAGTCGCCCAATGCGCAAGTGCAGCGGCAGCCCGGCCAGCCACACCAGCAGCCGACCATAGCGCTGCCGAACCCGCGCTAACGCCTCGGCCATGCTTGCCGGTGGTCGGATATCTTCGGCAACACATTCGAGAATGAGGTCCTCGCCTTCCGCGTCGAGCCAGTAGGTGTTTTGACCCTGCATGCTTTCGACCAGGGCGGCGTCGTGGTTCCCTTGAAGCGCAAAAATCCGGTCAGGCTCATCACGCTGCATCCGATAAATCGTCTCGGCCACCTTCAAGCCCGTATGGTGGTGATAACTATCTTGGTAGTCGCCACCAAAAACGACCGGCGCCGCAGGATACTGGTTTCGCACCTCGGCCAGCAGCGGGAAACTCATCACCTGGCCGTGCAAATCGCTCAGTGCAATGACTGGTCTCATCTCAAACCGCCTCTCAGAATTGCCCCCGCATCACGACCTCCTGATCGGAGAACCGCTTGCGAATGTGCAGCGCGTAGCCCTTGCCCTCGATTTCCAAATACCTAATGGTGGTCGTGTTGGAATCCGCCAGATTAACCGCTGCGACTTCTCTGTCGGCATTACTTAACACCGTGTGATCGAACTGATTGCGATGACCGTGAATGGACACAGCCCAATCAATCTCCTCGCTTTGAGTCCAGGCCATGTCGATGTCGCGATCGTATGCCGTGGTCCCAGGTGCTTTTGCGCCGTAAACAAACACCTCGGTGGGAGCCAGCGCGATGCGCAAGCCGGTCACCGATTTAGCACTCCACTCCGCAACCAGCCCTGGTTCCACTCCGGCATGACTCATAAGCAACTTACGCATCCGATACTTCACCGCGTGGTACGTCCCTAGGCCGCCAATGAAAGCCTGGACCTCCTCGGTCGTGATGCCTGCCTCCGCGAACTGCGTCACCGTCTCCTGCTCAATGCCGCCGGTCATCCCGCGGCCTTCCACCAACGCCTTGCGAAGCGCCAGTTCATGATTCCCGCACAGTAAGCGAAGCCGATTAATCTGCGACGTCAAAAGCTTAAAAACGGCCACGTTCTGGGGGCCGCGATCAAAATAGTCGCCAAGCAGGGTAATATCCGAGTGTGGATGGGCCGCTAGTATCTCCGCAAGATCATCCGCATCCCCGTGAACGTCGCCGATAATGAGTAGCGGTTGGTCGTTGGTGCCAAAATCGGAGTCGGTTCTCGCACGTTGGAAGCGCAGCGGCTCATCTACCTCGGCGAAGAACTGCTCAGGCGTCAGTGCCTCCCATTCCTGATCGGCCCAAGGGGCGTTATCGTAACGATCCAAGGCATCGAGAATGGCAGTCTCACCGCCGATAACTTTGGAGATGGTTCCTGGAAAACGCTTGTCCAGCCGCCGCTTCAGCAGTTTGATGGCGCCTTGGCTCGCTTGGACGTGGTAATCGCTGCCGTTGACCGTCATTCGGTCCTCCAGCCACTCCCGAATTGGCACGCCCTCCTTTTCGGCCTCTTTCATCGCATCACGAAGCGTCTGCCACTCCAATTGCTCGCGGTTCGCGGCCAGCAGTGGTGCTGCAAAGTCGACCAGGCGAATCTGATAGCCCAGGGCCGGATTGAGTTGCCTCAGCAACTTCAGCCCGTGCTTGCCAGTCGCACCCAGGACAACGGTCGGATCTCCCGCCTCAAGTCGCAGCATCAACGCTTTTTCGAACATCTCCCGAGCGGACTTGGCCCCGGCCTTGCTGTAAGCCAGCTTCACCTTACCCTCGCCATCCAACTCAAGCTGTGGCGCCCCGGTCGCCGTCCGAAAAGCCGCCGCACTGACGCAATAATCGGTCAACCCGTGGTCGGCCAACGTTTTGCTTACTTCCTGCCCCGGTAAATCCACGATGACATAAAGAACGCGTGTCGTTTCCATTTTGTTCTCCTTCAGTCCTGTTCCAGAAGTACCCGCACCCCATCTTCGCACAGTTCTTCGTAGCGCTTGCCCCGAACCCGTAGAACCGGAACAACGTGGCTTCTCAGCGTGGTCCCGTCGATATAAAAATGGCTCTTGCCGTCGCAGTAGAGATGCCCCTCAAAGCCACGGTCCCCGGCCACCTCTGCGGCGCTGACGTGACCCGCAATGATGATCTTGGCAAATCTGCCTGTTGTCGCCGGATACTTGCCGGTCAGAACCTCATCCGGCGTCCCCATGCGCCACCACGGACCGGCCGCCTCGTCAATTCCGGCGTGAACTAGGATTTGCGCATCCAATTCCGTGACGAGTGGTCGTGATTGCAACCAGGTCAAAAGCCTTCGGTGATGCGCAAGCAACGCTTGGCGAACCAGCTGACGACTCTGCTGCACGTTGGCCTGCATCGCTTGCAACAATGCCTGCCACTGGTCCGGTGAAAAGAAGCTCAGCGTCGTCTTGAATTGGACGTCTTGGGTCAGCCAGTCCAGCGTATCCTCACCAAACAAAAAATCCAGAAACATCGCCTCGTGATTACCCAGCTGAACCGTAACCTGGTTCGACCTCTTGGCGAGCTCAAAGGCGCGTTGCAGACAGCCGTAGCTGTGCTCACCACAATCAATCAGGTCCCCGAGGATGTAGCACGTGGTCTTCGGGTCAGTGAACAGAATCAGCGCAAGTGCCGCGTCAAAGGCGGCCAAGTCACCATGAACGTCACTGAGACAATAAAGTGCCATCAAAGCCTCCCATCGACTCTGTCAATCCTCCACCGCATCCATCAACAGCCCAGTCTCGCTGTCAAAGACCCCAATGTTGCCGAGCAAACGCGGGTCGCGGCCGCCTGCCCCGCCATCAATCAGGTAACGCGGCGGCTCGCCGGGATACTGAATGGCGTAGATCGGGTTGCGTGGTGAAGCTAACTTGGCGGCTCTAACGTCGCCGTGGTAACGTCCCGCTATCATCCCCGTGGGGGTGTGACCTGCAACCACGGTGCGGCCGAAGCGATTGTGATCGAATACCTGCCAGTTGTTTGGGTCATACCAGTACCCACCGCGCAGCCACAGATAGTCGGCAACGGTGCTGTCCTCAAAGGGGTGATTGCTGGTCTGATCGAGGCCGGCGTGAACGAACGTCAGCCTGCCAACCGACCAGCTCATCGGCAATGCGGCGGTCCAATCGAGTAGCGTCGGTTCCCGGGCGAGCAACGCCTGCCTCACTGCCAGCGCCAGTTGCTCACTGGCATACGGCACCTCACGGGTTGGCGATAGCCCCAGCCGCTTCGCCTCAGCGGCAAGTGTGGCTGCCCCACCGTAGTGCAACCAATCGCGCTTGGCAGGGTCGCTGAAAAACGATACGGCCCCGTATTCGTGGTTGCCCATCAAAGCCTTGGTGTGAAGCGGGTCGGCCTCCTCAATCGCGCGAATTTCCGCCAGCAGCGCCAACCCGGGATTGTCGTCACCGAAGCAGTCGATGTAGTCCCCGATGAACACCGTCGTCGCCTCAGGGTATCGGGCCTGAACCCTGCGCAGGCGCGGCAATACCGCGAGCTGACCGTGCAGATCCCCCAATGCGATAACGATCATCCCGCAACCCCCTCATCAACTTTCATCCGTCAAACACCGGCCCAGGAGGCTGGCGGGTTCTGCCAAAATGCGCTGGACCGTTCGCTGATGGTGTGGTGGCAGTGCATCCAGTGGCACATGCAGCGCCGCCAGCTGCCACCAAGCGGTTGTCTCAATTCCACACTGTCCACATGTCCGGGGACTGACAACCCCGAATGTGCCCAGCCGCGGTGGGTAATCCCAGCCGTCGTCGAAGGCTTCCTCCGGCGTTGCGTAGTGAGCGACTCGGCCACAGTGCTCGCATACATACGCCATTCGTGCTAGTTCTTCCGCCGTCAATCGTCATCCCTCGTTTCTGTCAGAATGAGCCGCCAATGCGCGACGTCAATGTCATACAGACCATCCTCGGCTACCACTTGCGGGGTGGGACCCAGGAATAACGGTCCCAGCGGTCGCAACTGAATGCGGTCCTTCAGCGACTCAATCTGATCCAGCAAGTCGTACGAAAGGTACAACCCGCCGCCCAGCCGAGACACTTCGCCGACGAAAAAGGAACCAATAATTGGTTCCAAAAAAGTCTGGCTTGGGCCGTATATTTTAGCCGGCAGTTCCGAGACCTGCTGGTAGAGTTGATTAGGTGCGGTGAGCTGCACCGCGGTGACCGCATCGTTGCTCTTGACGTTAGTGCGGTTGCTCGCAATGAAGAGCTGTCCATTATTGATGGGCACAGCCCCTTGTGGAATGTTAAGGCAAGGTTGAAGCCAATGTTCCGCCGAATTGATCAGGACATCGCGTGGCCACGGACTACGGGTCTGCCCCACAATCTCAGAATAGTCCAAAAATGCTCGCCGTACGTATAGGTTCCCCCCCGTGCCACCATTGGCGTATAACTGCCATTCCGAACTCGGCGGGGTCTCAAACATCGTAAACTCAAGCACATTCGTGTCGGGCAGGGTGACAGTGTTGCCATCAACGCTAATTGCCATTCGCATAGGCCTCCATGATTGACTGGAACACGGGCTCATCGGTCAATGCTGGGGTGGTTCAACGAGGGCGGGAGTGAGGTACCCCGCCCTTGATGAAGCCATCCAGCAAGAGTCATTATACGCGGCTGGATTGTTTTGTCAAGTTTATGTCCATATATTATGTGTTTTAACTTTTTATCGTAAGATTACGCAATTCGATCTTCAACTGCTTCATCAGCATTTCGACGGTCGCTTGCCGGCCCGGGGCGGTCATGGCCAGAATGGCCTGGGTGTATTGGTCAATCAGCGAATCGAGGGCATGGGCGTCTACCGTCGGCACCACCATTTTTTTCGGCATCATCTCGGCATCGAAGTACTTGATATAGGCGGCCTTCAGCAGGTAGCTGATTTGTGTTCCACGTTTGAGAATGTTTGCACCCAGTTCTTGCCGAATCTGGACATTCAGATCATCAAGTTCTTTTTGAATCTGAGTCTCCAACGGAATCTGAATCTTGATAGCCGATGGCTTGAGGTCAAACTGCTTCAGCTCGGGCAGTGCGTAGTCACGAATGGCTGCCCAGTCGCCAGGCATCACCCAAGACGCGTCCTGATAGGCCGCAGTCAGGGTATCGGCCTTGCTGAAGCTGACACCGCGCTGTTGCTGATAGTAATCGCTCATAAACGCCAACAAATTGGCAGTTTCCAGACTCACCCGAGCGCTAAAATTTTGCATGAGAACCTCCGAGTATTTTTCCCCATTTTACCACCAGGGGAGTGGCGGCGGCTAGTGACGAAGGAAAGCATGGCGGGGGCCCGCAGAAAAACTAACTAGATTTGAAACCTTGAAAATGGTCAACGGGGCAAGATGTCTCCTGCTCGATGAAAAATAAACGTTTTGGAGGAACCTAGTATCTTCCATTCGCGAAATATAGACGTCATTTTCATTGGCTCTGCATTGAAACCGATTCGGTATTTATCTGATGTCGCTTGGTAATCTCTGATTCCAGTGATACTCAAATATTAATGATTACTAGTTCGAGCTCGAAGCGTTTCAATTTTGACAGAGCACAATTTAAGCCTCATCTTATTTTGCTCAACGAACATGCTTAGAAAACATAGCTAAGGTGATTATCTTGCCGAACCCGATAGCAACCACTCATTCGTAATGGATAGTCAATATTGGTGTTATGCTAAGCAAGAATACTGTGCCTCATAGTTCGCTTGATTTCGTTTATTTGCTCACATTAAAAATTGAATTTCTATGATATATACTCATACGTTCAGTAGTACCTGCTATTGGAGTAAACTATCAATTACGCTCCGCTTACATTTCCTGTAACGGATAATCAGATCAAGATATTCCTGGATGCGGATCTCACCACCGCTTATAATCGGCTTACTCCCGCTTACGACCATATCATTAATAAGATTACGATCATTAATAAGAAACATCTGGTTGCAGTAATCCTCTAAATTTTCGAACAGATTTAGAAAATTCAATAATTGGATTTCATTACCTCTTCCGTTGGATATAACAAGAAACTCTTTTCTCCCTTTTTCGGGTACTTCTGAATCGTTTTTAGTGTTATTTTTCCACTCATAGTAATAGCTAAGGATGGATATTAGCGTATCCTGGCGATCAAGTTGCTCTCCACCCATTCCAATCCCCGACTCAGAGACGCGAACAGATCCTTTCAAGTTATTCATTGAACCAGATCTAGGCATTAGACTCATGTTGATTAACGTATGATTTTGCAAATGAAGCGTCATAAGTTGATTTAGCAAGCTATTGGAATCTTTTAGTTTACCAGATTCTGTATATTGGACTAGCTTCTCGTCCTTAAAATTAAAATCCGTATCACCAGCCAACTTATCTGTATATTGGACTAGCTTCTCGTCCTTAAAATTAAAATCCGTATCACCAGCCAACTTAAATGAAGGACCAAGTTTAGTTTCGTCTGACTTGCTTCGGCCACTTTCCGTTATGCCGAGCACAAAAGCCAGCCGCGAATATCCTTTTGAATAAAACCTTTTTGTTTTGTTCAAGTTCAAAGCAAACAGATCATTGAATTGGTTGCCTACCTTATTCCAATGTGCTGAATAAATCTTTTGAAAATATTTTAACGCCTCCGGCGAAGAATCAGGATCGAATAAATATGTTTCGTTCTTAAATTCCTGCCACTCTTTAATTGTTTTATCAATATTTCGAGAGATCAATTACGTGCCTCCTAGCCAGAACTCACTTCAACATTTTTACGCCTATAGTTGACGAATCTCTTTATCTCTTTGTTCTATCTGAGAAATCATATTTTCAAGACAGAGCATAAGTTCATCATGAGACTGTGGCAACACTGAAATACTTATTGTAGAAAAGTCCCGGTCTGGGGACTCTATCATCTGATCAAACCGTTCAAAATGCATAGGAAAGAGTTCTTTAGGTTTTCCATTTGAATCAATCATTGCACTCAGTCGATTCTGAACTACGAAATCTTCCCAACCCTCAAAATGATCTAGCCAAGCAGTAACTGTTCTAAAGCTCATCCCATACATCTGTTGAAGCACAATACAATTATATTTGAAGTACTCGTCTATTGCATGAAGAAATAAATCTGCGTAATCTCTAGTTAAATACATGCGTCCAGTATTTATCGAATGCATTCGATGTCCGTAAGATATATTATGTCTTGACAATCCAAACTCGGGCAGGATATTCCCTATCGTATGATTCACCTCTGCAAAGCTCTCCAATAATTGCCACACCTCCGACGGCAGCGGAAACTCGCGAAAATGATCAGTTATACCATCTCCCAAAGTTTTAATGTGAGCTTCACTACAGAACTCCTCAAAGGTTTCTCTGGATAGCTCGATAATGAGACTCTGACGGAAAGTGGTCCAAAAAGAATGTAGGATATCACCACGCCACCAATCTCCGCTTGGCTCGATAAGCTGATACTTGGCCGTGGCACCCGGCTGAAGTGACAACCGTAAAGGGCGAAGAAATAGATAATCCTGTTGGAGAAGCCCCATTACACTTTGACTGACGTCAACATCAAAATCAGTGAAGTCGGACTTGAACTTGAACGTTAACAATTTTTCAATTGGATCTGGAATACTTTTCAAAAACGTCAATTGATCCTTGAAATCTTCCATATGTGCCTCCATGCCGATGTGAGATTTGAATCATTGCACACTTACACGATTAATCTAGCACGCAGACATTCCGATTTCAATCCGCAGTCAATTTTTTTTGGCTATTTTTGTGTGCCTATAAAATTAAGTCTGAAGATGACGTTGTTCTCATTCTTGTGGCAAATATTGCGACTGCGTCATCGGATTGACGTCGTACCTACTTGTCTTCAGCTTGGTCTACCACCCAAAAGAGCCTTCTGCATCACCGATAACCTCGACCGCGTCCTGCGTGGCACCTGACGAACTCAAGGTGCCACCCCACTGGCACTACGCATTCGCCACTTCGCAGATCACCCTTGGATGTTGGCAACTCACTGAAAGACCCGTCACTGATGTCGCAGCCTACCACAAACCACAGCTGATCGGTTAGTTCAGACTCCATCACTTTTCCCGCTTCCCGCCTTCGCACCAGCGCAAACAACCCGCCTGGTATATCACTACCGCAGGCGGGTTGTTCTCGTGTCAACTGTAATTCATCTGTAATCTGCGCGAACGCGGTTCACGTCCGATGTCTATCACCGATTCGCTGCCAATCTACTTACCCCACCACCTCGCTCCGCCGCCCGGTACGGGCGCGGAGGGCGTAGAGGATGGTGACGGTGTCGACGACTTCTTGGAACATCGCGCCGATGATGGCGGGGATCACGCCGAAGGCTGCGATCAGCATCAGGCCCGTGCAGATGCCGATGCCGATCCAGACGGCCTCCCGGGCGATGCGCATGGTGTCTTGGCTGATCAAAACGGCGCTTGCGACCTTGGTCAGGTCGTCGCGCAGGACCACGGCGTCGGCGCTTTCCGATGCCGCGGTGGCGCCGTGGGCCCCCATCGCGATGCCGACGTCGGCGACCGCCAGAGACGGCGCGTCGTTGACGCCGTCGCCGACCATGATCACCGGCCGCTCGGTTTTGCCTAGGCCGTCCAGCACGGCGATTTTACCGGCCGGCAGCTGCTCGGCGTGAACCTGGTCGATGCCGACCTCGGCCGCGACCTCATCGGCCACGGCCTGGCTGTCGCCGGAGATCATCATGGTGTCGGCCACACCCAGGTCGTGCAGCGCCGCGATGGTGCGACGCGCCTCGGGCCGGGTGCGGTCGGAGAAGGTGATGACGCCGGCGTATTGGCCGGCGACGCTGACGTAGACCGCGGTGTCGGCGACGGTCTGCGGGGCGTTGGCGAAGCTGGCCTTGCCCGCCAGGACCTTTTGACCGGCGACGGTGGCGGTGACGCCGGCCGCGGTGGCCTCGGAGACGTCGGTGGCCGGCTGCAGGTTCTTGGCGCCGACCTTCTCGACCAGAGACCGCGCCAGGATGTGGCCGGACTGTTGCTCGGCCGAGGCCGCGAGGTTCAAGACGGTGTCGGCAGTGAAGCCGGCGGCCGGCGTCACGTCTGCGACGGCCAAAACGCCTTGGGTGATCGTGCCCGTTTTGTCGAACGCGACGGTCTTGGCCTGGGCCAGCTTTTCAATCGCCGTGCCGGACTTCACGATGATGCCGGCGCGGCTGGTGCGGCTCATGCCGGACACCAAGGCGACCGGCGCCGCGAGAATCAGGGGGCAAGGCGAGGCGACGACCAGCACCTCGGCCAGCCGCACGGGGTCACCGGAGAGCGCCCAGGCGACGCCGGCGATGACGTAGGCCAACAGCGTGAACGGCACGGCGTAGCGATCGGCCATCCGGACGAAATGGGCCGGCCGCGCCTCGGATTCCTTGACCAGCTTGATGATGCTTTGGTACTGGCTATCCGCGGCGGTGTGGGTGACGCTGACGGTCAGCGCCCCGTCGCCGTTGACGGTCCCGGACAGCAGCGTGTCGCCCGTGGTTTTGCCCACCGGCTTGGCCTCGCCGGTCAGGCTGGCCTCGGACACCAGGCTGTCGCCATCCGCCACGATGCCGTCAACCGGCACCAGCTCGCCGGGCCGCACGACGATCACGTCGCCGACCGCCACGACGTCGACGTCGACGTCTTGCAGGTGGTCGCCGACCTGGCGATGCGCCGTGGTCGGGGTGTTATCCAGCAGGGACTTGAGGTCGGCGTTGGCCTTTTTGGCGGCAAAATCCTCCAGCGCATCCCCGCCGGTCAGCATCAACAGCACGATCATGGACGCCCAGTACTCGCCGACGGCCAGCGTCGCGACCACCGCGGTGATCGCCAGCAGGTCGACGCCGAACGACCCGGAGGCCAGCGTCTTGACCATGTCGATGAACATCAAAAGCGCAATCAGGGAGCCCAGGATTGTGATGATGCCCTGTGCCCACAGCGGCTGGTGCAGCGCGAACTCGCAGAGCACCGCCACCACACTCACCGCAAGTACTGCCCAAAGCCGTCGATAATTTCTCATCCCATTAGCCTCCCACTCATTTCTTTCCCTTAATTATAATGGTTCTAATCTAGCTTGTCCAGCTCGATTGTCACCGGCCAGGCGACGGTCCCCGCCGCCGCCAGCGTCCGGATGCGGTTGAACAGCAGCAGCAGCCAGCCGAAGCCGATCGCAAACCCCTGAATCTCAAACGCGGTCAAAGACGGCCAGCGAAAAATGCGAAACCCCAGGTTCAGCGCCATCAGAATCGCCCCGGCGGCGTAGGAGCCCCACAGGAACTCGCGGGTCACGCCGGGCAACAGCCACCGCAGCCCGACGATCAGAATCGTGATCATCGTCACCAGCATCCCCGCCACCTCGTCGTGCAACAGGTGCCAGGCCGCGTCGTTGGGGAACACCCCGACCAGCCCGAGGTCGATGGCAATCAGCGTCAAAATCACGCGCAGCGCCGTCAGCCGCCAGTTGTGCGGGTACTTCGCATGCAGCAGCACGAACAAGTAGTCGATCAAGGCGATCATGAGCAGCGCCGACATCAGTAGCGTCAGGTTGAACTGCCAGGCGTTGCTGGCCATGGTCGTGCCCAAAAAGCTCAGGTTGTACTGCCACCACTGGCGCTGCCCGTTGGCCGCCATCGAGATCACGACCCCGGCGATGATTACCACGGTCAACAGCATCGTCAGGGCCCGGGCGTCGATGGTCAACGCCGCCCCCACCATGAACGCGTTGGCGATGGTCAAAAACACCATGAACACCAGGGCCGCGGTGATGCGGTCGAACGACGCGCCGGGGAACATCTGGCCAAACACCCAAAACAGGCCGACCAACGACTCCCCTAAGATCACGACAAAGGCCAACAGCACCGCCGGTAGGTTGCGCCAATACAGCCTTGGCGCCAGGCGGTCCGCGCTGTCCTTGCGGTTTTTAATGAAGAAACCGGCGAACAAAAGCGTCCCGGACACCAGGCCGCAGCCGATCACGAAGCTGGCGATCGAGTAATCGCCGCCGGTCAGCCACAACACCGGGTAGCCCTGGCTGAGCCAGTACAGGTAGACCCCCAGCGTCACCACCGCCGACACGATCAGCGGCCACACCAGAAACAGGCCGCGGCTGCGCAGCCGCTCGGCCTGTGGTGGGCGAATCACCACCTGGTTGTTGTCCACCACCAGCTGCATCTCCGTGCCGGCGTCAACGCCCAGCTGCTGACACACCACGGCCGGCAGCCGCACGGTCTGCCGCGTTACTTTATCTTGCATAAGCTCCTCCACTCCCGAGGCGAACCCCTCTTGCTCACATTATAACGTATTCGGCCGCACGGTGGCACCGGGGTCAAGACCGTGTCGCGGGGCCGGGCGGCGGGATTGCGTCGCTGGGGCCGGTGTCGGGTCGCTCGCAATAACGTCAGTCGAATGACACGGCCTGTCACCGAAGACCACCGGCAGCCGAATGCCGGACGGGGTCGGTCGCCAGCGGCTACGGCCCGGCGAAGGACGGGGCCGAGCTCGCCCCCTCCGGTGAGCGAACCGCACCGACGGCAAACGGCACCCGGGTCGCGTGACCCGGGTGCCGCTTGTGTGTGGCGCCGACCGGCTTGGCCGCTCACCCCAAGTCGCGGTTCTGGCAGGCCGGAACGCGGCTTGGCAGCGTCGCCCTAGTCCAGCGTCTTGAGCTTGCCGCGGAAGTCGGCAATCGTGTTGTAGCCCTTCAGCGCCATGATGGAATCGAGCTCTTGGGCGATGCGCTTGAACACCGCCGTGCCCTCGTAGCCGAACTGGGTGCCGATCTGAAGCATCGAGGCGCCGCACAAAATGTGCTCGAAGGCGTCGCGCCCGTTCAGGATGCCGCCGACGCCGACCACCGCGATTTCGGGTTTCAGGCGCTGCGACAGGGCCCGGACGTTGGCCAAGGCGGTTGGCTTGACGCTGGCGCCACCGATGCCGCCGAACCCGCCCTTGGGCCGAATCGCGACGGTTTCGGTCTCCGCGTTGACCACTAGGCCGTTGCCGACGCTGTTGATGGTGGTGACGAAGGTCAGCGGGTACTGGTTCAGCACCGCGGCGATCGCGTCAAAATGGGCCAGGTCGAAGTACGGCGGCAGCTTGACGCCCAGCGGTTTGTCGTAAAACGCGAACACCGCGTCCAGCGTTTTGGCCGTCTGCTCGAAGTCGTAGCCGGTTTGCGGATGCCCCGGGACGTTGGGACAAGAGAGGTTCAGCTCGACGAAGCCGCGGTACTCGGAGGCCTGAATCTCGTGTAGCATCGCCAGGTTGTCTTCCAGGCTGGTGCCGGCGATCGACAGGAACTGCGTGGCGGTCGGCCGCTTGATCTGATCGGCCAGCACGTAATCCAGGTAGTAGGCCAGGCCGTTGTTCGGCAGCCCCATCGAGTTGAAGCTGCCGTGCGGCAAGGTGGTCATGCGCGGCTCAGGATTGCCCGGCCGCTTGTTCGGCGTTGCACTTTTGGTCACGTAGGTGCCGGCGGCGGAGGCCACCAGCGCGTCGAGGTCACGCGCAGACTGGCAGCGGATCCCCGCGGCGTTCATCAGGCAGGTGCTGAAGCGGCGGCCGGCGATGGTCGTAGCAAGTGTAGACATTTCATCGATCTCCTTTTGGCTGACTGACTTATCCTGCCTATCGTACACGTTCTGGCGCCGACTTGCACCCGCTTTCGCCGGAAAATCGCAAAAAATGCGAACAAAAAAAGGCCGAGCCCGATTTGGGTTCGGCCTTTCCACAGCGGCAGCTGAGAAGACAATTATTGGAGTGAGCGGCGGAGGAGCCGCCGGGAGTCCGTTCGGGCTCCGCGGTGCAACGCCAGCGCTAGGCTAGCCGACTCGCTAAATTCGCGCCGCGCCACCCTCTCTAACGCGTTCCACCGAGCAACGCGGGTGCGGCTGGCTACGCACCGCCACTCGGGACGAAGACCACGTCCCAAGCGTCGGCGCTAGGCTAGCCGACCCGCTAAAGGCGCTCGGCTCCACGCTCTAATTAATCTCAATCGTGTGCGGGTTCTTTGGGGTTTCCGTCAGCTTTGGCAGGGTGATGGTCAGGACGCCATCCGCGTACTTGGCCGCGATGTTGGCCTCGTCGACGTTCGGCAGGCGGTAGCTGCGGCTCATCGCGCCGTAGCTGCGCTCGCTCATCAAGACGTTGCCCTGCTTGTCTTCGTGGTCGTTGAAGTCATCCTTTTTCACGCTGATCGACAAGATGTTGTCTTGGTAGTTCAGCTTGATGTCGTTCTTCTCGATGCCCGGCACGTCGACCTTGGCCACGTATGACTTGTCGTTCTCCTTGATGTCGGTCTTGAGCACCTTGCTAGTTTCGGTCGGCACGAAGTTATCAAAGAAGCGCCGCCCCATGTCAAAGAATGGATCCGTCATCCAGTCATTGCGATTCATCAAATCATTAGCCATCATGAATTCCTTCCTTTCCAAACCGGCGGGACGTCTATCGCCCCACCCAAATCTTTTTCCGACAAAACAGCTTGGCCTTATCGCCAAATTCATGCTAACAACACGGCCGCGGCCGTCGCAACTTTGCGGCTTGCGGAATTGGCAGCAGCGCCTGGCCTGCAACTGTCTGCAGGCCGCGCCGGCTTTCCGCGCCTTCTGTTACTGAATGTCGATGTGGTGGTCGCCGGTCGAACTGCCCGTGAGCTTCGGCAGCGTCACGGTCAAAACGCCCAGGGCCAGCGTCGCGGTGATGTCTTGGGCCGCGACGTTCGGGATACGGAAGCCGCGGCTGACGCGGTCCGTTTTGCGTTCGCGCAGCACCGCGCCTGCCGCGTCGTCCTCAGTCGCCTTGGCGCCGACGGTCAACACGTTGTCCTGGTAGTTCAGCCAGATGTCTTGCTTGTCGCGGCCCGGCACGTTGATCTTGAGCACGTAGGCGTCGGCCGACTCGGTGATGTCCGTCGGCAGCCCGGCGTCACCGGTCGATGGCAGGACCCCGCCGAAAAAGCGCCGGCCCAACGCGTCGAAGAACGGATCCGCCAGCCAATCATTAGTCATCAATACGTCATTTGCCATCATGAATTCTCCCTTTCATTCCGTGCGGCGCCTCTCAACGCCCCACCTCTTGTTTACATAACCCATGTTAGTGCGATTTAGCACTCGTGTCAATCGAGTGCTAACGAAAAATTGCACCTCTCTACCACCGGCTAGTAGAACTCAAGTACAGGCTGGTCTGACGGCGTTTTGAGAGGCTTACGTGGCTTAGACGGCTGGGGAGCGGTTTCAGCTGACCGTCCTTCTGACTTCCCAGCAGGTGTTTTCGGCTCATCGCCTTTCATGTACTTAGCAAAGGCATCCGCGGCCTCTGTCTTTACATCTTTACTGATATGCGCGTAGACCCTCAGTGTAATCTCAGGGGACTCATGGCCTACCAGATGCTGTACGGTGCTTACACTCGCGCCAGAGATAAGCATGTTACTGATATAGCTGTGTCGGAACTTGTGGATTGAGATAGCAGGCTTTAGATTGTTGTCATCAATAATCTTCTTGAGGCGGTACGGGATGGTGGCCTTAGCAATGTGCTTGTTTTGTCGCCCATTAAAGACATACTGCTTAGTGCCTTCATTTTTCCAGCCCTTGATGATGAGCTCTTTTGCCTGTAGCTCTTTCCAGTCCTTCAGTACCTTTACAGTCTCCCCATCTAATGGGACCACCCGGTTACCAGCTGGGGTCTTAGGTGGTTCAATCTTGCCACCCTTTACCTCTCTACTGTTAGACAGGGTTTTGGTCACCTTGATAGCACAAGCTACCAAGTCCACATCACCCCACTGCAAGGCAATTAGCTCACCATGCCGTAACCCCGTGTATGCCAAGGTGCGGAAAATCGCGTAGTCCTTTAAGTTAGTATCACGGTCAATGCAACTGAAGAACTTATCCATCTGGTCCTTGTCCCAGAAAAGGTCTTCATCCTGTCCCTTGCGATGAGGGATTGGTGCAGACAGCCCTTTGGTGGGGTCTACCTTAGCCAGCTGTGATGCAATCGCAAACTTGAACACGGCCCGGGTGAAGCCCAGTGCGTCGTTCGCTAGGTACTCAGAACGCTTTTTCCAGCCGGTTATGGCTTTTACAATGTCTTCCCGCCGGATGTAGCCAATGCGCATCTGACCAATAGATGGGTACACATATTGTTCGATTGCCAGCCTTCTATCAATCTTAGTAGACTCACGCATGTTTAGCTTGCGCTCTTCCCAATACTTTTCTGCCACATACTTAAATGTCAGCTTAGAGGGCTCGCGCACGTTCTTGTGTTCGTCAATGTCAGACTGCATCTTAGTAGCCGCCATGCGTGCGGCCTTTTCAGTGCTGAATCCCCGGCGGGTGGTTGTTTCCTTCTTGCCTGTTGCAGGGTTCACCCCTTTGTAAATCTTAAAGTAGTACTGAGTGCTCCCGTCTTTCGTTGTGTATGCTTTAATAGTTGCCATTTTATTTTCTCCCTTGTCTACGCTGGCAGGCAGTGACTTGGGTAAATCTAATGGCTAGTTCTCTTCTGGTTCTACCATCGACTTAACAACGGTGCGCATTGTGCTTATCTGTTGGCTAGTCAGAGCTTTTCTTTTCCAACTGTAAGCAACATCATCTGTTGCGAGGTCTACACTCTTCACCTTTTTTGGCTTATCCGCGGATGCTTCCTTGAGCATTTTTTCAGAGTTCACTCGTTTTGCAACCTTGGTCTCTGGATACTGATTAAGCGCCCACATGATTGCATCCATTGACTGGCGCTTAGGTTCTCGCGTGCCATTTTCATATGACTGAATAGAGGATAGGGACAACCCCGCCGCCTCTGCTAGGTCTTTCTGAGTCAGTCTTCTACTTGCTCGCATTGACTTAATCAATTCACCGGATTCACTCACTTCTGCACCTCCCTGAAATTTGTGTGTAAAACGTGCTACTTTGTGTTCTTTTAGTGTTGACCCACCAAAAACATCGTGTTACTCTGTACCTGTAAGAAAATAGTAGCACAAACTTGTACAAATAGGAAGGGAGAGGTTGTACAAAAATGACACAAAACACATTGAGCTCGCTGTTGTCTGAAGAGTACCAGCAACAGTTGGTGGATAACCTGACTGAGCTGATGCAGGAAGCGGTGAAACACATGGGCGATGCTCCCAAGCAATATCCAGAATGGATGGATGGGAAGCTGGCGGCAGAGTACGTTGGTGTCAGCCGTACCACGCTGTCCAACTGGATTAAGCTGGGTCTTGCGTATAGCAAGGTGAACACCCAAGCGCGGTTCCGTAAATCAGACTTAGATGGGTTCTTGATGCAACACAGTTACTAAAATCACACGCTGGCAGGCAGTGACCGTACCACTACCCTAAATGCTTCTGCATAAATGCACCACAACCTGCCTCACCCCACAGAAAGGACAACCACATGATTAATGACACCGCAGTAGCCGACTACATCACCGGATTGGCCATCCTCGCTCACAGCTTGCCTGCTGGCTTGAGAGACGCCAATGGTGACAACCTACAGGCCGACATGGTCCAGAGCCTGAGAGACCTAGCCGCAGAGCTGGGCGTGAGCGCAGAGGTTCGCTGGGACGTGCAGGGCGAGCCCGATGACGTGGCAGTAGTTGACCGCTCGCTACTCCAACATCTCAAGCAGGCTGGCGACACGCTAACCATGCTGCTCGAATCCACCCCAGGAGGCCCAGCTGATGATTGACGCCATCTTCGCCACCCTAGTTACCCGCTGTTCGCCTCACGTTTCAAACATCATTAGTGGACAATACAGTGTTTGAAACGTGAATCCCAGTAGCAGAGGAGCACCTCATGCAAGACACAGAAAAAGCCGCCAAGCGCGCCAACGCTTAACGGCCCAACTAACTGAATAGTTGAAGCTCACAACCTACGCCAATAGGTTAGAACCTGTGTATCTGATAGGATACGGGTCCATTGTACCACGTGAGCTCTGTTGATGCTCATGCCCTGCGCATCGTCGAATCAAAGTCAGGTGGTCAGCTAGAGCCGATGCAATAAGTCCAGCCGGTGTGAGGGAGCAGTCACCTCTCATATCGTCATATACGGGCGTCTACGGCCCGCCGGACTCAAAATGGTAAACGGTAGGGTGTGGACGTTCTGCGTGCAGAGATGCACGGGGGTTCATCCAGCCAATCAACCTAATCGCGGTGTCTACACGAGTCAGACCGCACGTCGTAAAGACAGATAAACCTCAGACTCGGGTTGATGGTGTCCTGGGCAGAACTGGGGCTGAGAATGGATGTCTGTTGGATTCGACGTGATAATCACGCGATGATAGCGGGGCTGTGTATGGAATCGGGGCTTGGCCCCACACAGTCGGCCTTCTGGTCGAGGGGGTAGCTATCAGGAATTCCACAGCCCCCGGAATTGGCACACATAAGCACTTGAGGATGCACTAGCCTAGATACAACAAAAGCCCCGGCCATTTAGGTCGAGGCTATTTGTTTAGAACGGACGTTTGCCCGCGTTAAGCTGTTGCTGTATGTAGATGACCAGTCGGCTGTTCGGCGAGATAACCCCGTCCACTGGTGTCCCAGCCGCGCGCTGCATTGCTTTGATAGTAGCTGGTCCGAGCAGGCCATCTGCCTTGAGTCCCAGAGACCGCTGAATCGCCGCAATGACTTGAGAGCCAGCGGGGTTCGTCGTGTCATACTGGAATCCTGTGACCGCACCCTTGTAGTTCTTCCATGGGTACTGGCCAGAGATGACACCATCTACAGGCGTCTTGTAGACCTGCTGTAACCGTTTGGTAGTCGAAGCTCCCCAATCACCATCCACAGCCAGCTTTCCGGCAGAAGCGCTTGTAGCCCTCGCCTTGGCCACTGTAGACGATGCTGAGCCGGTCCCCGTCGCATGCCCTGCCTTCAGGTCCTTGGCGAGTTGTGCCTTCGTGATGCCAATGGATGCCAGATACCCATAGGGGTCCGAGTGGTCCGAGCCGCCATAAGTCCGTGAGCACCAATTATGTGTCTTGATGCCATAGGTCCGATTGTTGTCATCCAGAGTCAGAGGCACGCCGTACTGCTTGGCCATCGTGACAGCCAACTCGACCCACAACTTATACGCCTTGAGTGCCTTAGTCTTGTTGCTGAACTCACACAGCTCAATCTGCACTGGGGCGTAGCTGTTCACATTCCCAGCCCCCCATGCTCGATACCCGGGTGTCCCAATCTGATAGGCGACCTTGTCGTCAACCGCAAAGTGTACGAAGGTCTCGGCACTGCGCCACGTCCGGTGCTCGAAGTTCGCGACGTTGTAGGCTGGTGCATTGGGTGTTGCTGTGCTGTGAAGGACTAGGATGTGCCCATGAGTCCGTGAGGTCTGAATACCAATCGCCAAGCTCTTGTTAATAGCCGGTAGTGTCATGCTCATCTCTCCCTTCATGCAGTTGAGCCTTGAGGTCTAGGAACGCCTTCTCGACAGCCGCGCTCACCATCGCCTTATCAGCCTTAGTGAATCCCATCTGAGCCAGCGACTTTGACACCCCTTGGACAGCCACAGACTTCTTGGCCGCGCCGGTCAGTTGCTCCGTGACGCCCAATTGTTCTGCCGCAGTGACAGCCGCCTTGGCCAGTGGCTCAATCGTCTGAATCAAGGCCACTGCCTGTTTTGATGCAGTCAATTTACGGCCAAAAAAGGCTGCGATAATTGGAATCACAGCCACAACAACACTGACAACCAAGTCAGTCACATTATTCATTTGTCTCCCTCATCTCTATGCCAAGCGCCCTCACGCTCTTGCTCAACGCCTCAATCTGCTTCGTCTGTTCATCTACCTTGGCCTGCAACTCAATCACCTGAGCCTTGAGGTCATCGCGCTCCTGGGTGATTTTGTCCAGCCGCTCGAATAGCTCATTGGTGTGGTCAGCGTAGACGCCCTCGTGGTCATCGTGCTTCATCTTCTCGACAATCACAGTGCCTGCAACACCTATAGCGGCACTAATCGCCGCAATCCATTCCACCGCCATCAGTCACCAGCTCCCTCGACTGCTGAGCCATCCTTGTTCACTTCAACCCAGTAACGAGTGTCGCCCAGAGCTGGGTCTTGGTCGTTGCCGTCATACACCGCCCCCACGATGCCGAGGACCACCAACCACTCGGTCCAACTGAGGCCTAACATTCCATGTACCAATTCACTTCACTTCGCTTCCTGTGATTTTCTTGTATTCCTCCGCGGTTATCATCAGCCCCACATATGGCGCAATGTCGATGCCCCATGCGTAAAACTGTTCACACTGCTCAAAGTCTGTCATCAGCCTGCCTCCAATTTTGCCAATTTCAAGGCCAGCGCCGCCAGCATCTGCTGCTCAGGCGTTGGCTGCGGAACTGGATTTTCTAGTTCTTCCCGCTTGGCCTCGTCAGTCACCAGTTGGCCGTCAGTGTATCGTGTAGCGCCAATGATGATGTTATCAAGCGCAGCTGGCGTCACCTCAACCGCGTTCGTAGTATCAAATGGCGTTTGCCATGCTTTACCGTCGTAGAACTCTTGTTGCCATCCGACGATATAGCCGTCTGTATCAGTGTCGAACAGGACATGTATCTTATCTTTAGATTCTACCATTCGCGTACCTCCCGCATTACGAAGTCTGCCGACTCACCGGTTATCATGTTAGTGTCCTTCCCTTTTAGCGTCGTTTTGGATACATATAAGTACTTTTGCGTCTTATGTCCACCCGAAGCAGTATGCAAAGGAAAACCAACACCTGCGCCATTGTGGTCCGTAGCTGCTGATTTAGGGATGTATTGGTACTGCCAGTCTGAGTTACTCCCCGCGTTGGTACTCCCATAAGACCAGACAATCATCCAACCATTGAGACAGTCTGTTATGGCTTTCGACGGTGTACAAGTTGTTGAACCCGCCATACCCCAAGCACCGCTCCACAGTAGCTTGCCAACGTTGTTAAGCTGTATGATTTGGTCAGGCGTCAACGTGGCACTGCCGCCGACGCCGGATAGTGTGAGCGCGGTAGCCTCGAGACCACCGCCAAAGCTGCCACCGCCTTCGATGTGTAAGCTCCCCGCATCGTAGATGTCACCCAACACGTCCAGAGTTCCGTTCTCAGCCACCTTACCGATACCAACTTGGGTCTTGCCCCAGGACATCAGGACATGGGCCACATCGAGCCCAATCATGACCGTGGTGGACATACCAGCCGCATCAGTGGCAACCAACTTGATTGTGTAGTCCTTGGTGCCATCGTAGCCATCACCTAACACAGCCGTGCCTTCACCCTTAACGTCTGGGACCAAGATGGTCCGAACCTGAGTGAAGCTGGTGGCCCCTGCTTCTTGTCGGCTGAAGTTGAGAGTCAGCGTGTTCTTGCCATTGATTAGTGGCAGGTCCGAGCTGGCGACTGAGTACACCACAGAGCAGTATTGGCCGTCTGTGACGAACCCGCCACTTGAGTTGGACCGTGTCGCAATCGCTGTGATGACCTGAGGCGGTTGGTAGGCCGTGACAAGCACCGTGATTGACTTAGAGGCCGACTGACCACGCGAGTCCGTGACAGTTGCCGTGACCTTGAGGTTGCCACTCCCAGAGATGACGTCTGATGTGGAACCACTCGAATAGGTCTTCCCCTCGAAGCTGATTGTCGTGGACTTGATAGTCGCACCATGAGTAGCCGATGAACCGCTGACGCTCAGGCGAAGCTGAGAGACATTCTGCACATAACTACCAGCCGTGAAGCGTGAAGTCGCCTCAGAATTCGCCTCTGAGACACTGATTGTGCCGACTGTCGGGGCTAACTCACTAGATGGGAGCGACACCGTGCTTTTGGCGGTTGCCATGGACCCAATCTGAGTTGTGCCCGAGTGAGTAGACATGACCCAATCAATCTGCACAGATGTGACCGTGCCCATCTTCGCCGTGATTGCCGAGGTGGCAGATGAGTTGAACGTGAGCGACTGCTTGCCCGCTTTCAAATCCTTCCATGTCTGAATGATGGTTGAGCCGAAGCGCGCATCAATCACATGGGTGTAGCTTGAGCTGTGCGCCGTGATGGTCATGGTGACAGGTGAGCCAAGTGAGGTGCTGGCAACGCTGGACATGGTGGACTGGCGTGGAATCGTGGTCAGTGCAAAATACTTGGTTGCCACATTGCAGGTTGGGACTGTGACGCCTGACCAAGCAATCCCCATTGAGATGCTGAACGTAATCGCGAGTTTCCCGACACCAGTTGAGGTGTGATTGATGGTGTCCGTGCTCGTGGTGATGGTGGACGTGGTGTTCGCAGAACCGTTAATTGATGCCGAGCCCGTGTGCTTGTTCCCGTTGACGTTCAGCGTGTATGCCTTAGTCGAGGCCCCGGTAATCCGCCCGTAGCTCTTGTGAATCAATTGGACAGTCGTTTTGACAGTACTTGTGTTAGCTGTAACTGACTGTGTCGCTGACCAGCTTATCTTGATTGCCAATTGAGACTTCGTACCTGGAACAATCGTTGTGTAATTACCGCTTAATGCCATCTAATCCCTCCTTCCTATGCTCCAACGAACGTGACCGCAGTGGTCTCGCCGTCCGAGCTGTATTTACTTATTTTGTGGTAGCCGAGCGTGAGGCTGTTTAGCACCTGTAAATCCGAGATGTACATTTTCCGGCCGTTCACGTAAGCCACCTGCTTGCCGCCGTCATTGAACGTCATCTGCTTGTTGTCGATGTTGATAGTAAGGGCCGAATCGGACTTGCCCAGTGTTAGGCCATCTTGGTCGAATTGCATGGAGTTCTGCACATCGGCGATTGTCTGTCCTTGGTCACTCACCGTCTGAATCATGGTGTCTACAGTCGTTCTGACAGCACCAGCCGTCTGTTCGACCTGAGATAGCCGTTGAACCGTGGCTGAGGCGTCATCACCCAATCCGCTGATTGCATCTTGGATAGCCTGCTTGTCTTGGTCATTGGCATCCTGAATGTTCTGGAACTCATCGCTGGACAAAACTGTCTGCGTTATTGCGTCAGGGTCGAGCTGCTGCATCGCTTCGTCAAGCTGTGAGGATAGGCCATCTGCTGACTCGGTGAGTTGCTTGACCGCCGAATCAATGGCTTTTGCGTTCACGTCGATACTGGCCTTGTTGGTCTGCGTGGCGGCATAGGCGGCCGAAGCTGAACCTTTGGCGTCGTTGGCGGCAGTTTGAGCCGAAGAGGCCGCAGACTTAGCTGCATCAGCCGTTGACTGTGCTGTTGCGACTGTCTTTGACACTGCCGTGATGTCGGCGTTCGTGTCGCCTAGCTTAGTTGTGAGAGCTTGCTGGCCTTCCTTGAGTGACTCAGCAGTAGCTCGCATGTCGGATAGGTCGGCCTCAATCGTGTCAGACAGGTCAAGTGACCATTGGTAGCTAGATGGTGTCGTAGGTGCCGCTTCGTTGAAATCAGCACACTGGCCGCGGTACTTGTAGGTTTTGCCTGTCACTTTGGTTGTGGCGAAGTCTGTGATGCCATCAAGGCTGTTGGCCCAAGCGAAGTGAACATAGGTGGTCTTCCCATCCTTGCCCGGCGTACCAGTTTTACCCGTGTCGCCTTTTTCGCCCTTGAGGGAAGCAAGCCACTCAGCTTGAGTTCCAGTAAAGCCATTTAGCTTGGCAACCGTGTAAGCAGAATCACCTTGGTCACCCTTCTGACCCGGGCTCCCATCAGCCCCCATCTTGGCGACTGAGTAGCCTGTCTTTGTCATTTTGTCTGTGTAGGTCCAGACCGTCTTAGTCCAAAGGTAGCCACCAGCATCAACGGCTGGAATCGTCGAAGACCAGTCTGAAGTAGGCATGACAGTCCCGGATTCCCCGGCGGCATAAGTGATGACTGTTGAGGTGATGCCATTACCGTCACTACCTTTGTCACCCTTGCTACCCGGCAAGCCATCAGCGCCCGCCTTAGACACGGCGTACATCGTCTTGGACGTTCCATCCGTATACGAGAATACGGTCATGGTCCAGAGGAACTGACCTGCCGGAACCGCCGGAACATCTGCTGTGTAGCCGTCTGTTGGCGCGTCGGTGCCGCTAGTCCCCACGGCGTAGCTGATTGTCGTGGATTCAATGCCGACACCATCTGCACCCTTAGCTGCGGCCTTCACTGTCTTCAGCTGGTCTGCCAGCTCAAGGACAATTGGGTCAATCTGACTGGTCTCAATCAGCGCGTCGCCAAACGTTGCCTCATGAGTCTCATTGGCGTAGCTGTCCTTGAGTTCGAGTAGTCTGGTCACGAGGTTCAGCCCAGAATCTTCATCGACCAAATGCACCGTGTCGCCAACTTCAACGCCTTCTGGTAGCACCGCAATCTGGACTAGGTAATTCACAGCCGCGTGGTTGTTAGCCTTTAGGTCAGTCAGCATCGAAGTCAGAAGGCTTGCCTGCGTTGTCGCTGTATAGGTCTTGACCCGCTGGATGTGATGAGCGGTTGGGTTCGGGTTGGAGTTGCTCAGTGTCCGAGACCACAGTTGAACCGCCACCGTGTCCCTCAGGATGCCGTCATCAGGATTGAGAGTGTAGCGACCATCGGGGTCAGTCCACTTGTAGCCCTTGAGTGAGATTGGGGTGTCCTTGCCCTCAGGTGTCCCGCCAGTAGCCTTGATGGATGTGAACAGGTCATAGATAGAGCCGGTTGTCTTGATGGAGTCGAGGTGAGTGTTGACTTCCATGCGCTGGCCCTTGTCGGCACCAATGTGCTTGAGAACATCGATGTAGCGCTTGACCACCGTCGTCCCGTCTACCTCAAATCTGAAGTCCAGTTCTGCACCAAACTGCGTTGCCACGCTCTCCATCCGAGTTAGGACCGTCTCATCGCCGCTGTCCCACTTCAGGGTTCGGGTCAGGTTGGATATTTCGTTGATTCCCAACTCAAACCCAGAATCATAAGTGAACGCCTTGAAATAGTCAGCGAACTTCAGTGCCTTAGTCGCAGTGTAAGTACCGACGGTGTCATTAATCAGGTCAACACCACCAGACTCGGCAACAAACTCAAGCGTGCCTGATTGTGGGTCGAAACCGGGGTCAGGCCATTCCATGATTGTTGCGAAGACATACTTACCGCGTGGGTCCTGATAGAGCAGGAAGTTGCCCAGAGCGGCCATAGTCTCAAGCTGGTCAGAGTTCTCAGGCTCTGTGACAAGCGTGCCAGTGTAGGTGCGCCCAACGGCAGTCGGGACCAGTTGGTCATCCGTGTCATTGATTATCTGGATAGGACCATCACCACCAGCACTCGCCGTGCCAAGGTAGTTAAATTTTCTATCAGAGAAATAAAAGTCCATGTGCTCCCCCTTTCCTAGTAGTAAGCCTCACGCCACTGGACACTTGCATCCGCAGCAGTCGCCCAGTCGCTGATGACAGGTTGTAGGACGTTGGCCCCGGGTTGGAGCTTGAAGCTGTCCCACATGTTGCCTACACGTTGTAGTGTTGGGTCCGGTACACCGTTGACATAGACTGTCTTGGTTGCAATGTCGGCCATGATGACGTCACCGATGCCAAAGCGGTTAGGCTGGTCATTCCAAGTCTCAACGTTAATCCAGTCGATGCTCAGGTCCGTCCAGCACATGTAGCAGGCGGCTGTGGTTGAGTATTTCTCCATCCACAGCGTCACACCATCAATCGCGGTGGCCCCGAGTCCAGGCAACGTGATTGGCAGTGACCATGAGGCACCAGTCTTGACCTTGCCCTTGCTGTCAACTTCGGTGACCTCTGAAATCTTGAAGACCACGTCATCCCCTTTGCGACTCATCTGGACTTCACAGAAATCGCCAGAGAACTTCTTGGCGTTCAGAGCCACCGACTTGAGCATCTTGTCGCCTTGCCAGCACTCAAAGGTCTTGGTGAGGCTAGTCTTACTGGAATCACGAAGCACGCAACTGATTGCTACCTTGCCAACTGATTCGAGGGTTATCTCCATTCGTCCCATCGACTTCACGGCACTCTTGAATCTCAGCCGAGCCTTGAGCAGTAGCCCACCTGTCTGATTCCCCGCGCCGTTAGCCTTGATTGCGCCATGCAGGCTTGGACCATGCCAGACCTTGTCTGAGACCGACGCAAAAACGGGGAATGCGAGTTCCCCATTCTTGACTGGCTTACCTTTGATGTCTGCACCATAAACAATCGAGCCGGACTGTTTGTTCGGGTACTTAGGGTCATTGAGGCGGTTAGGGTAGCTGGTGACAGCACTGGCATTAGTCTGTGAGCCACTGGGCGCGCTTCGGAATGTCCATCGAATCGGGCGCTCATTGTTGACACTCGTATTGCCATCAACCTCATCTGTCGAACCGAATTGCAGGACACCACCTTGGTCATTGGCCCATGCGACTAGTCCGTTGTCAGAGTTGCAAGTCACGCTTAGGATTGGTGCCACCGGGGCGCTCCCTTCAGTCGTGAGTTCCAGTTCGGTATCTGTCGTTCCAGACACCTCAGTCGGTGTGGTTGAGTGAGCCAAGCCATCGGGCACCTTGAACGTGATGGTGAACTGTCCGTAGTTGTTGGTCTCAGACATATCAATCTGACCATCGGTAATTGCGAGGTAGTAGAGCCCGGCCTCATCGCCGAACGTGAGCACTGCTGGTGATGGTGTGGTCAGAATTCTTGCTATCTCACGCCGCTTCTCTGGCATGTCATCAATGATGGTGCAGGCAACCTTAATCGTCGCCACGTCTGCTGCTGACCGCATAAATCGCCGCCCATTGGACACACCGACTTGCTGAAACGTGCCTGTCCTGTTCGGGCCGATGTCACGGGTGACTTCGTTGGTAATCAGCAGCGCGCTCATGTCAGTTCCGTTGAATGTCCACGTGTATCTCATCGAATCCCTCCCATTCTGTTTTTAATTCTCTTGAGTCTATCTAGGTCAACCCGGATAGCCGGTGCCATCTCTCGACTGACCTTCTTGCCGTCGATGTTTGCATCTATGTGAAGTTCCAAGATGTCGCCAGTCGAGCCACTTGCCCCGCCAGCCATCGCAATAGCCGGATAAGATGCAGTAGCCGTTCTGAAGGACAGTTGTTGAACTGCCGCAGTGGCCATGCTACCAGTTGTGCCGTAGTCCATCGTGAGCGACGGGACGCGGTCTTCAATTCCTGTTCCCAGTGTCTGCATGGCGCTATAAGCCGAGCCAGCATACTTCTCGATACCAACGCCAATACCTTCAACCAAGTAGCGGCCTATTTCATCACGCATGACACGCGATGGCGAGTGAATCTTGAAGAATGACTTCAGACTGTTCAGGACACCCTTGCCGAATCCAGCAATCTTGTTCCTAATCCAACCCGCCATGTTGGAGATTCCTGACCAGAGTCCCTTAATCAGATTCTTGCCGACGTCAAGAAGGTTAATCTTCTTCAGGCCGTTAACGATTGACTTACCAATCTTCGCGACTTGTCCGACCAGCTTCGGCATGCTCTTAATCAGCCCTGCAATCAGTGACAAAAGCAGCTTACCACCCATGACAAGGATTCGCGGCAGGTGTTGGACTACTACCGCCAGAAACTGTTTGATTAACGTTGCTGCTGCGCTGATGAGCTTAGGCAGGCGTTGGAGAATACCGGAAACTAGTTGACCAAGAATCTGCATACCGGATTTTGCATACTTCGGGTAGTTGGCCTCCAGTACATTCAGAAATCGAGCCACGGCAGAGATTGCGCTCTTGCCGATTGCAGGTAGATTCTTGATGATGCCGTCGACTAGGCCTAGCAGCAGGTCTTTCCCCGCGTTGAGAATCTTTGGCAGATTTTGCATAAGAAATCCAACGAACATAATCACCATGCTGCTTGCCGTAGAAATCAATTGTGGGAGCGACTGCATAATGCCATTCGCAATGTTGGTCAGAATTTTTACACCGGCACTCAAGAACGTCGGCAGCTTTGCTGCAAGCCATTCCTGAATTGCGAATTGGATATCACCTAGGCGTGAGATGAACTGTGGCATACCGGTTGTGAATCCGCCAGCCAGTTGAGACAGCATCTTAGCCCCAGCCGACATGAACTGAGGGGCCGCTGTTTGAACGAACGTGACAATGGCCGCTGGTAAAGCAGTCAACACATTCGTGACCATCGGAATGAAGTTCTGAAACAGGAACGTTGAAACCGTAGTTGCCAAGGCTTGCAAGTCGGGCCCAATATTCATGCCAAGAGACAGCTTGCCCAAGACGTTAGACGCCGCAGCCTTCATCGAATCGAATGACCCACTGAAGGTTGATGCCGCTTCCTTCGCCGTGGTGCCGGTGATGTTCAGCTTGCCTTGAATTGCGTGGATAGCCGAATACACATCGCTCAGATTGCTCATGTTGTACTTCACGCCGGTAATCTTCGTGGCGTCAGACAGCAGACGCTTCATTTCATCTTGAGTACCGCCGTAGCCCAGCTTCAGGTTGTCCAGCATCGTGTAGTTCTGCTTGGCGAACCCTTGGTAGGCGTTCTGGATGTCGCCGATGTTGGAGCCCATCTTGTTCGCATTGTCCGACATGTCAACCATAGCCATGTTGGCCTTGTCAGCCGCTTTGGCTGTGTTGCCACCCATCGATTGCAACAGTGAGGCACTGAAGCTGGTGACGTTCTCCATGTAGTCGTTAGCGCTCAAGCCCGCTGTCCGATAGGCTTGGTTAGCGTAGTCCTTGACCTTGCCGGCCGAAGACTTGAACAGCGTCTCGACACCGCCCAGTGATTGCTGAAGTTTGGCACCCTCTTGCAATGAGGATGAGATGGTCTTCACCATTACCGCCCCAGCCGCAGCAGCACCTGCCGCCACCGCAATCTTCATGCCAGCGCCAATCTTGCTACCAGCGCTTGAGCCAGCGGATTCGGCCTCCGGGTCCAGTTGTTTCTTGAGCATGCCTGAGATGCCTTTAGCACTTGGCATAATCTGGACGTATGCTTGGCCTAATTCAGTTGCCAATCACAGCGCCCCCTTCCATTAGTTTCTGCCTTGCCTTGATGAAGTCTTCACCTGATGAGAATGTTACTTGGTCTACCTGCTTTTGCGTGGTAGTCCCCAAGAGCGCACTCACGATGGAGTTAGGCCGGTTGTTCCCGGCTTGTCCGTCCTCAGTCTTAGACCAGAGCAGAAGGCTCACAGCATCCGTTATCTGCGCCATGAGCAGAGTGTCGGTGGTGACAGACTGTTCGGACATGCGCATCATGATTCGTGAGTCATCTCTGAGCCCAGACGCAAAAACGGCCACCGTTGTTAACGGCAGCCGCTTGTAATCGAGGATATGGTACGTTTCCGCCAGGTCACAAACGAGTGCATCCTCATCGGTGTTAATCATCTTGGCAAGGCGTATTAGTTTTTTACTGGGCCGTCCGCTTCAAAAATCTCTTTGAGCTCTTCACCAATCCGGTCAGCCGGGACAATGCCATCCTCCGTGCGAACATGGTCTTTCAGTGCCTTGGCCTGTTTCTCACCCAGCAACATCTTCACGGCTCTCACCAGAGCGGCAGGGCTCACGTCGAGCTCTTCGAGGACTTCCAGCAGTTCATAGTTGTTAGCCCGTTCCTCAGTAATTTTGTACTCAAAGCCAGTGCTAGTCTTGCCTTTCAGCTCCATTATTCAGCCCCCGTTTCAGTGTGTGCAGCCGTGCCGGGCTTGTTGATGTATTCGTAGTGCGAGTTACCTTCAGCATCAGGAAGCGCCGTGAGCGTGGTTTCATAGCCCACTGCATCTTCATCGCCATACTTGACCTCGCCCAATTCGGACACCTGACCTGCTGGAATGACAATCCGCTTCAGGTTGCCCTGCTTGAGAATCATGTCTACCACGAGCACATGAGCTGGGAGCTCTGTGGCGTTCGCCTTAATCTTGATGCCGGTGTCGAGCGTACCCGTGACGTTGCCCTCACCATAGACTTCCTTGAGCACATCGATGTTCAGAGCCTCAATCAGGGTGTAGGTGAATTCGTCCGTCTTTTCCTTCTGGACCACAGCAACGGTGTCCCCACCCCATGCCGCAATCTTGTCAGAGGAAGGTGTGTTCTTGTTGGTCAGCCCGTCATCAGACACGTAGCCCAAGCTCTTGAACTCTGCACTCAATTCGGACACTGCGTCAGTTGGTAACGTGGTACCAGCCGGTGCAGAGTAAATGGCCCCGCCTACTTTAGGCTTAGCCGTTGAAACATTGTTTGTATCTGCCATTACATATCTCCTAACTAGTAGTAGCCAACGTCAAAGACCGCTTGATAGCGGTACTTCTTCGTGGTTGTGTCTGTGAAATTGTAGTCGCTGTTGAGACTGACTGACCTGATGTCATCCAGTTCAATCATGGCCTCAACTGCTTCCTTCACCTGTTCATTTAGGTTAGCCGCATCGTAGAGAGAGCCTGCGTAGCTCTGGAATGCAAACGTCCCGCTGGACAGGTGATTCCGGCTTGCTCCGCCAGTTCGCTCAATCAGAATGAACTGGTCAGGTGCATCGGCCGGAACTTCAAAAAAAGACGGTGCCGCCAAGCGACCGTCCAGAAACTGCTTCATCGTCTGTTCAATCAATCAGCGCACCGCCTTCAGTAGAGTGTTGTTCTTCATGTTGTCACGCCGAGCCTCGAATGAATCTGCTGAGACCATGGCGTTTGCACGATTCTTGCCGACATAGACATCTTGTTTGTAGCCATCACCAACACGGCTCTTGATTGCATCAGCGTGTTCCTTGAGGATTGCCTGCATCTCTGGTGACCGCATCAACTCTCTGACACCGGATTGGTTCAAGACAAATCCTTTAGGCATAGCGTTCCACCGTCACTTTCTTGTTCCAGTCGAGCGGCGTGTTAGCCTCAATACCTTCGAGCGGAATGCCGAACACTCGCCATCTCTGGTTAAAGAACCTAACCTCTTTGTCTTCCCAGTCATGGGTGTCTCCCTTTGGTATCGCGAGGGTGTAGATTGCTTTGCGTCCCGTCAAGTCCAACACGCTTACTGCATCCGCAGCCGTTGTCGGTGCGACTAGGACGTTGTCTACTTGGACTTCAGCATCTTTGTAGGTTGGGTGGCCGAATGGGTCAGTCCCAGTTTGAATCTTGTCGATGAGGATGACTGTGATGCCCTTAATGTGTGTCATAGAGCTCAATCACCCCATATCTTTGCCGGCGCAAACCCAAGCGACTTAACTCTGAATTCTTAATGAACAGCCCACCGCCCGGGACCAAGTAGCTCCCTGACCATGTGTAGCCATTAGCCCCCTCAGATGCTTGAGTCATTGGCTCTTGGTTCGTCGATGTCATCAGGGTTCGGGCCACGATGTCCACGGTCACTGACTTGACCACGCTTGCCAGTGTTGGCCTAATGTCAACCATCTCATCGAGGTCCTTGCCAACCTTGTGTGCCTCTTCTCTCAACGAATCGCTAACGACCCCTAGCAGGGCCGGTGCGCGTTGCTGTTCATCTGCTTTCAATGGGCGCCAGAGAATCTCAAGGTCGTCCACTGTAGCAAAGTCCTCGTGCATCGAATCATCCTTTCATCATGAGGTCGTAGAGCTCTTGCTTGCGAGCCTTGGCATCGTAGCTAATGCCTAGGGAGTCGAGCTCTTGTTTAATCTGCTTCACGGTTACGCCGTCAATACCATCACCAGCTGGGGCGGGCGTCGGTGCGATAGGTTGAGCTGTATGTTCGGCCTCAACTTTCACAGCCGGCTTGACTTCGGCACCAAATGGCACCCAATCACCGCCACCAATCGGCGAGCTAGTCGTGATGACAGCGCCCGTCCTAACGTTCTGGTATTTCATTATTCAGCAGACTTGGTGACACGTGCAAAGCTAGACGCGTCCAGAATACCCCAGCCCAAGTAGGTTTCAGAACGCAGGTAGACTTGGTTGTAGCCCTTCAGGTCCTGACCAGAGTTATCTGGGTCGCCGTACTGGATGACTTCCAGTGGGATTTCCTTGGCGTAGCCCCAGCGGAACATGTTGGCAAAGTCGCCCAGGATAGCGACATCATTAGTGCCAGCGCCGACAGTCGTGTTGATGTCAGAAGGCAGGCCGTTGATTGCACCCGGGTTAGCACCCCATGCCAATTCAGGGAACAGGCGGACATTGGTCGTGTCACCGGTGCGCATTGCGGCCAGAGCGGCAGAGAACTGCGGGTCCAGAGCAAGGCCAGAGACAGAGCCTTCAGCACCTTGAATCATGGCAACCGCAGACTCAATGTTCTGGTCCGGGTTGGCGTCGGTGAAGGTAACTGCCTGAGTCACGGCCTTGTCGAAGTTGTTGTCACCGATGACAGTAGATGCAGCCTTAGTGCGTGGGTTCAGACCATGGAAAGCCATGATGTCCAGCCCACGGGCGAGCTTCTTGGCATAGCCTTCGTTGAACGCCTTCAGAGCATCCAGCTTGTATTCCTCAGAGCCGTACAGGAATTCATCGGACACACGGGCACCATACTCGACCTTGATTGGCACGATGGTGATTGGTTCAACAGTTGCGCCACCCTTAGTCTTCTTACCATTTTCAGCAACGACGTCGATGTCAGAGTCCAGCGTGAAGGTGAATTCCTTCTGGCCGTTGAATGCGATTGGGGTCTGCTTAGACAGGACAGCGATGGAACTCTTGCCCTTCACCTTGTTGATAAGGTCAGAGACCAGAGTTGGGTCAAACAGGTTAGACTTGCTTAATACGTTAGACATATGTTTACTTATTCTCCTTCGAGGTTAAGCCCGCTGAGCAGGCTTTGATATGCACCAGCACCCTCAACGTTCGAGCCCTGCTCTACATTCTTGAGAGGCGGTGTGGTGTTGTGGTTACCAATAAATGAGGCGAGGCGTTCGGCATCAGCTTGCATACCTGCTTCGTCATCACCAACTAGGCGGTCTGCGAGGTCGTATGGCAGGCCATTCTTGAGCGCAATCTTGGTGCGCAGACTTGACTTCTCATAGCCGGAAATCTTGGAGTTCAAATCGGCGAGGCTCTTCTCTTGCTCGGCCGCTGACTTCTGCGATTCAGCTACGGTTGTCTTCAGTGCGCTATTTTCTGTCTCAAGTTCAGTTGCACGCGTCTTGATTTTGTCATAGTCGGCATACTTGGCCTCAATGGTTTCCTTCTGGCGTGCGAGGCGTGCTTCAATGACCCTGTTCAGGTCCTCTTGTGTGGTGATAGGTGTAAATTCTGACATGTAATCCTTTCTCCCGCTTACCCGGCGGTATCGGTGACGTCTAAAAGAGACCCGGACTAATCCGCGCCTCTAGTAGTAAACTCGTTGCTTCTTTTTTGGCTTGGTTGTGATGCAAGCCCAGTGCGCTAGTAGTGCGCTGTCCATAATGCTGATGTCAATATCGTCGAATTGAGACTTATAGCCAAAGCCGCCGTTCGAGCCGATGTTGCGCTTGGCGCAGTTCGTAACCGCAGCTGTCATTGATGGCTGGTCATTATGTCTCAACTCTCGCTGATAGACCCCCTGCTCCCACAGGCTGTTGGCATTGATTATCTCTTTCACCGTCGGCAGGATTGGAGCCTTGAGCCCGAAGTCTTTCAGCTCGGCGGCCAAGTTGTTCTGACCACCCGCACCATCCACAACCACCGCTGCTACGTCTGCACTCTTCAACCATGCGATTATCCACTGGTTGCCATCACGAATAGGACGGCAGTCAATCGTTTCTACAAAGACTTTCTTTGAGAGTGTGCGAACAGCGATGCTCATGGAGACGTTGGCTCCATCGTTTCCGTACTTGATGCCCACGAATGGCTTGCCCTGAAACACCGGCATAGCGTGAACCTTGAGCTGAGCCCATTCGTTGGCTGAGATAGCTGACTTTTGGTTGTACTTAATCCAAAGACCTAGGCGCTGGATTTGGAAGTCGATGAGGTCATCACCAATCTCATCCTGGATGGACCGCTCTGTCATGATGGTTCCCAGAGATGGGTTACACATGTACCATAGCTCGCGGTCATGCACATCAGATTGGTTCTCGATGCCCCACTCCGCCCAACCAACGTTCTCCATCTTCCCAGCCAAGGCCGCGTTGCGTAGACCGACGAACACGGTACCGCTCGACAGAGGTGTTGGTGGCGTCCCACAGAGTATCGTCTGCGGGTTCTTGGAGTCGGACACAACGTACTTCAGCGCCGACTCTTGGTCTGTGGTGTACTCTTGAGCTTCATCAATGACAAGCAAGTCGAAGCCTTCGCCTAAGCCACCTGTGGATGTTCTTGTCCGGAACTCAACTCGGCCACCGGTCTCTTTGATGTCGATTCGTTCGCGCCCCGAGGCTCTCAGTGAGGTGTACTCGATTTTGGCCTTGTCGAGAATCTTCATGAGCCGTTCCCATGATGAATGAGACGTGGTGGTACGGTGTGCTGTGTGAAGGACCTGCTGCCCGTGCATGAGGCCCCAGAGTTCACGAATCACGATGACTTCGTTCTTCCCGTTTCGTCTAGGGAGTGAGTAGCCGAACTTCGTGTGCGTCCAAAGCCCTTCATCGTTGGTGGCAAAGATGTCCTTGCACAGGTCTGATTGCCACTCTTGGGCAGTACGGCCGGATTTTTCATAGAGGTCAACAGCCTCGCGATATTGCGTATCAGTATATGGTAGAATCACCGATTGAGTCGGATGCTGATTGCCAAGTCGTACCTGGTCAGTCATTATAATCCTCTCCAATCCCGCAGTTTAGCGACATGCTTGGGTCAAGTGCTACTTCTAATTATCTTGATGTAGCTGTTCTGTTCTGTTCTGTCTTGTTTATGCTCAGTGGCTTTTCACCAGTGCCAATGGCAAGGCGGTTAGCCAGCTTCTGTGCTTGTTCCGGGTCTCGCCACTTCTTTGTCCAGACGTTCTGCCGCTTGCCACTGCCCGGGTTGTAGTCAACGGTACATCTGCATCTCTCATGGCGTCTATATATGTCATCAGGTAGGTCGAAGTAGTCATAGACACCAGCGAGGTCTGAGCACCACTTGCACGCCTTGCCCACCAGACGCCGCGTGATGATTGGATGCAGCCCAGCCGCGCTTTGAAACTTGCAGTTGGCATCTATGCTGTCATCAACGATGGACTGAGTGAAGTTGACCACGGGGTCATCCAGAATCCACTTGACCTTGTCGATGTCTGGCTCGCTTGATACCCGGTTAACAATGCCATCAATCCGGTCTTGATTCAGCATGGCCTTCTGCACTTCAAGCCCAATCCCGGCTTGTTCATTGAGCAGCTTCTGGACGTCCGCTGTGTAGCCGGAAACCAAGTCGAAGTTCTTGCTGAGCGTCTCATTGAGAATCCGCTGGGCGATGTTGAAATACAGCTTCTGGTCAGGTAGCGAAGCCCCCTTCAGGTTGCGCTGTAGCACCTTGGCAAGTATCTCGCCTGCTTCAATCGCGAATGTGTTGGCTGTTTGGTAGGTGGCCTTGCCTGACTTCAGTGCCCTAGCTGCCGCTTGTAACTTCTTGCTTGCTTTGGCCTGTTCGTCAAACTGACTGTTGATTGTCTTCAGCAGGCTCGGCACTATGTCCTCTGCCATCATCCTCAGCCCCCTTCACACCAGTGAGGTCTCGAATCACGCCGGCATCGAAGAATCCAGGCACGGCCTGGTTAATCTTGATTGCACCATCGCCAACAAGCCCGAGGGTGCTGGCGTCCGCCTCGAACAGTGGCTCCCACATCGGCACGGTCAGAGCAAACTGTTTGCGATTGTACTGGAAGTCATCTCGCAGACAAGCCGCGATGTAGGCCACGTTCAGCAGGCCAGAGCCCAATGAGCGTTGTGCCTTGCGACCAGCCAGTCTCAGGTTTTCGTGTGCGGCCTTGATGGCCTCAACGGAAGATGGGTTGTCCGAGACAAAGCCTAGGTCATCCATTGTCAAGCCGGTCTCACCAGCGAATCCAGCGGCGGCAGTGCGCAACTGTTCCGTGAATGGTGACATCGAAGCTGTGCTAAACTGGCCTAGCTTAGGGCTGTTGCCTTCCTCATCTGAGTTGAACTGAAGCATGGATGAGATGGTAGCTTTCCATGCGTCTAGTGGCTCAGCATCATTGCTCAGACCAACGACGTACTTCTGCGGGAATGAATAGAACTCAGCCGTGATATCAGAGCGCTCAAGCGTTCGTTTAGCATAGCTTTGGTAGTACATGCCAGCCCGTGTGATTCTGGACCGGCCGAATGGACGCACCGCGTCAGGTCGGTGGATAACCGGAACTAGCAGCGGATGCCCTACCGGATTCGGCAAGCTGAAGTCTGCACGGCCATCTGTGTAGTGGTAGTCGGTACGGTCAGGCAGGAAGTAAGCCTCAAGTGTGGCATGGTCGTACTTGTCGCGCTCTAGGACCGCGTAGCCTTCGGTCAGAAGCCCGGTGATTGGGTCGATGACCCCAGTTGCGTTGCTGGCCTCGATGACTTGGAGCTTGACATCGCCATCTGAACCCTTGCTGATGTAGATGAAGCTGCATGAGGCAATCAAGGCCGACAGAATCGCGCTGTCAAAGAACACGTCCGGGTTATTGGCCTGAAAAATCTCATTGACGTCGAAGTTGTCGTTGTCGAACTCGCGAAACACCAGCCGGTCTGCCAGACTGTCAACGCCCTTGGCGCACCAGCCAAGCACCGAACGGTACTGGTAGCGGGCCGCAGCCGGAATCGTGATGCCAGGTTGTTGGTCAACGTGCTTCATGGCGTATTGTTTGTAGCGCAGGTTCACTCGCGACTGATGAACCGCCAATTTATTCCTTAGATAGGGTAATCCCACTATTTCCATATTTAGCCTCCAATTATTTCATGAGAATATTTGTACAGTGACGGCGTGAACTCCGGAGACAGGCCCGGGGAGGGGCATAGGCCCCCCTCTCGTCCGTTGTAATCGGTTACAGTGTAGGGTATGCCAAACGTCTCAGAACGCCTCACAGGGCCTCTCACATCATCCTCTGTACATTGCCCAATTCATCATCTGTGGCAGGTTGCGGTTGCCTAGCACCTTTGGCTCCTCTTGTGGCTGCTTGAACAGCTTGTCTGACTTCTGTCTGTTGCAAGTCCAGTGCGCCAGCTGTAGGTTGCTGATGTCTGATGGGTGCCCGCCTTTGTTGATGGGAATGATGTGGTCGATGACTGGTGACATTGGGTCAGGCGCCTTCAGATGCTTGTCTACGGGACGGCCACAGATGCCACAGGTGTTCTGCGTTGCCAGGATTATCTTCTTGTTCTTGTCGAACGCCACCCGGTGGGCTCCCTGTCTATCTGCCCTCAATTCTGCCATGCGGTCACCACCTTGCTATATACTGTTATCAATTATTCCTTATACTATATATACGTAAGGGTGTTCCTATTTTTTATCCTATGCAAACAAAAAGCACCGACTTGTTGGCCGATGCTAGTGTTATCTATGCGTGGATGTTGTTCTTTGCCTGCTTCTTCGAGAACTTCTGCATCTTGGCAATCATCTCTTCCAGCTCTGGGCTTAGCTCAGTGTCCGTTGTGTCTTGCATGGCCTCAGTCTGCTCAGGGACATAGGTTGGCGTCTTGATGTAGGCGGAGAAGTCAGGCTTGGAGTTGGTGAACTTAGCTCTGGGCTTTGGCTTTGGGTCAAGGAATGTAATCTTCTCGGCGACTACCTGCCAACCCAATCTGTTGGACCCACCAGCGTCGGTGTAGTGGCTGGTCTTGATAGAGCCGCTCAGGCCAATGTGTGAGCCCTTGTGTAGATGCTTCATGATGTTAGTAGCCAAGCCACCCCAGCCAATGCAATTGATAAAGTCTGCGGTCTCCCCGTCCTTTGATTCATATGTGCGGCGAACGGCCAGCAGGAAGGTTGCGGCATCACCGGATTGCTTTGGTTCAGTTGCGATATAGCCAATCAAGTTTGTGTTATTCATATTGTATGTGGTCCTTTCTTAGTTAGCCTTTGCGTATACCGTCTTGGATACAGACAGGTCCAGCCCCAGCTTGTCCTTTACACTCATCAAGTCCACAACGCCATCCAGAATAGGTTGACGCGCGGCCAGCATTGCTGGTGACATGTCACCTTTCTTCACCATCTTGTCAAAACCAAAGTCATTAGATACGCGCTTGTCTGCAATGGTGTTAGCCTTGATGTAGTCCACCTTGGAGACCTCTTTCAGCCCCCGCTTCAGGTTGCTCATGGAGTTCTTTTGGTGCTTAGTATCCAGCATCTTCATGGCCTCAAAAGCCTTCAGGTCTTCTGACTCGCGGAGTTCCTTGATGACCCCGAACACCCACCGCTTGAACTGCTTAGCTTCTGGCAGTTGGCTGGAAAAAATTAGGCTGTAAATGCCGAACTCAGTAATGACTGTCCGGGTAGGGTTACCAGAAGTTCCGTCACGAAACGTTACGGTATTCTTGTCTTCCTTGTCCACGTGGTCACCCAACGCTTTACGACTGTTTGTGTATCCTAAAGCCTTAGCCACATCGTTACCTACTGCCATCCATTCACCGCCAATCTCAATCCAGCGGATGTCTGAGCCGTTCCATTGTTCTACCTTAATCATGTTATCCATATGTATTCTCCTATTGTTTGTTCAGTTTGCTATTGATGTATGCAATGCGTTTATATACATTATTTACCATACGATATTTGTCTGTGTTGCCCGCATTGGCAAAGCTCTCAATCACTTGCTTCTGGTATCTGATTGCTGGGTCGTCCACTAGCTCGGCGGCCAATATCTGGTGAGCGTCAATCCAGGCTTGGATGTCCTGGTCACTGCAATCTTCTGACTCGACGATGGATACCAGTTTTAGCAATTCAGCTTGTTCAGCTCTCATAGGACGCGTCTCATATTCTGCTCGGACCCGGCGGATGGTGTCCTGGTGTGCCTTAAGCCGGGCGGTGACATCGCTCATCTTTTTGCTGAATTGGCGCGGGCTCATGTTGTACTGAGCCATCGTCTCCGCCTTGCCGCTGGTGAGCACTGATTCTATAAACTGGAGAGTAGCCGTGTTGGTAAAGACTGCCTTAACAATCTCGCTCGCTTCAGCTAGAACACCTGGGGACTCAATCTGCTGGACACCCTCTGCCATGCCGCTATCCGCTATCTTCTCGGCAATCCCCAGCTGCTTAGCGTCCTGGGCCCAGTGGCGGCGAGCTGCATCCTGTCTGGCGTGATGGATTAGGACCGGCAGTGTGTAGGCGTCGCTGGTAATGGCCTCTAGTATCTCTTGGTCTGTCCAGTTGGCTAGGCGATGAATCAGAAGCTCTTCGGCCAGGTATTGGTCTGTGTCTTGACGTCTGATGTTCAGTTGGCCCATGAGTTTACTGCTGGCCTTGTTGAATGCTGGTGTGGCCATGATTGCCTTAACTGTTGATTCATTCATTCATGGTAGCCCCCTAACAGAGCAATGACAGCCGCGATGGTGAACACTATGCACGTGGCAAAGGCGAGGATTAAGTAGTACATGCCGATTGCGCGCCAGCTGATGGCGATGATGCCCGAAGCCCGTAGCAGGATGAGCACCCACCCGAACGCGTAGGTCATGTGGAACGTGCTAAAGCCCCAGATGGATTGATTTTCATTGTTTTTCATTGGTTTTTCTCCCATTTTCATTGACTGCTTTCATTTTTCGACATTCAAAAGCTCTGATGTGTTGCTATCGGCATAGCTGAAGGTCAATCCTCGTGCGGATTCAGCCGGATAATTGCCGTTGCAGATACCCGCGATAGTCTGAGACGACAGTCCGGTCTCGTGATGTGCTTGGTTGATGCTCGGATATGTACCCACCAGGCGGCCCTCTGTGTCTCGACAGGTCACCTCGTGGCCCTTGAATGAGCCGCGGCGTCCTTTCAAGTTGCTTGCATGTGAGAGCCAACGCAGGTTGGACAGGTCATTGTTCCGGCGGTTGCCGTCGAGATGGTCTGTATCTGACAGGTGGTCCGGATTGTCGAGCCACGCGAGGGCGACTAACCGATGTACAGGTACCATCGTCTGGCGACCGTCATCCTTGGTCCCAGTGAGAACCTCGTAGCCACCGTTGTTGACTGAGGTGGTAAGCACTGCACCATTAAGACCCATGACCTGACCCTCGGCGTTGGTGAAGTAGCTCGACCACGGTGCAGGGCAGCGCTTCCAACCGGCGGTAGAGCTAGGCTTGAATGCACCGGCCGTGTCCCGCACAAAGGCCATATCATCTAAATCGTAGAAGCGTTCAGCCCCGGTCTGCATTATCTCCCGCTTGTTTCTCTTATCCAATTTGTGTGCTGTTTGTGTGTCAATCATATGTATTTCTCCTTTTAATTTGCTGTACCGAGATAATATAGTTAACAGAACCTGATTTTAGCCCATTTTCGGCCTAAATATGTATTTGTAACACAATTGTAATATTTGGGGCTTACCTCAAGTAGATGCCTGCTAAATGCGCCCGGCTGATTCCCTGAGAAAACCGGTAATCGTAGTCTACTAGCGGCTTTGCACGTCCAGCGGCTATGTCCTGCACAAGCTTTGTGGTGTGTCCCGTGGCTCTCCCTGCCGCTTCAGCTGTCGGATAGTCCAACATGTCGCCTGTCTTCTTGTTAATTGCCGTGATGCCTTTTTTCATTTAATTAACCCTTTCGCTTTGCTAATAGACTGCGTATAGATAAATTTGTAGCCGTTGACTGGTTTGTGTGATGTCAAAGCCCCTGACACAGCCGTGGTGCTCGCTTTGCAGGCTTTTGCGGCCGCGGAGATGGAGGCAAAGTCTCTCATGATGTCGCCTGTCTTCACATCAATTACTGAGACCTGCACGGGCTTGTGGTTGCCATCGCGTGTGTTTGCCACCCAATACAAGTTTTCGGCTCTGTCATCTGTAAGCAATCCCTTATGTTTTACGTCGCTGAGGTTGTTGGGGTTGTCTAGCCATGCGGTCGCTACAAGTCTTCCAATCGTTGTGGTTGTTAACCGCCCATTGAGTCGAAATGTAACTGTGTGGTAGCCTGCGTTGTTTATATTTGCGCTTGAAATGATGTGGCCTTGCGGGGTCATTACCTCGCCGTATGAGCTGGCCCAAAGCCCTATGTATTTACCAGATTCAATCTTTTTGAAGCAGGTTGGCAGTTCGCCAGTGTCTTTGTCTACTGCCTGAAACTTGTCTGCTGAAACCTTAGCCCCTAGCCGCCACATCGTTGTGACTCCCTGCTTGATTAGCTGGCGGGCTTCTGTATCACCCTGTGTTGTCATTCTGTACTATCCTTTCTACGCGGCCACCTCGTTCACCCCGTCATTTCTGACTGGCATGATGACCTTAGCGTTTAGTGCGGTTATATCTAGCAGTTCTGTGTTGAAGTGTTCCCGGATTGCTTGCTTTACTGTGACTTTCTTCAGCCACATTCCCTTAACTAGCAGTGCTTGGTCGATGTAGTGACTAGCTTGGCTCTCACTCACACATTCAAGTTTCGCAATGTCCGCGGTGGCCTCATCCAGCTTCTTGTAAATGATGTGTTGCAGGTAGTTATATGTAGCTGGGCCAGCACCAGCGCGGAGGTCATAATAGTGCTCTCTAAGTTCCTCATCGCCCCGGAGCATCTGGATGGTGTAAGGGCTGATACGGGCTGAGAGGTTAAAGTTAAATTGTTCCATGGCTGTCTGCCAGTCCGCTTTCTCAATGTCGTTGACAATGAACACCCAAGCACCCTTAGCATCGCTTAACTGGCGTTTTACAAAGTTCTTACCATCATCCGCAAGTTGGCTACTGTCTGCCAGCTGAATGTACCCACTCAATCTCATCAACGACAAAGCCCCCGCTATTTGGTCATCACTGATATTCGCCCCAATGGCCTTGCGAATGTTGGCATGGGTCAATGTCACGCCTCTACCGGCTTCTGAGCCTAACTGTCTGCCTGTCACATGGTCAATCAACACAAGATTGATTGCACGGGCAATGGATAACATGGTATGTTTTTGCAATTGTTTCGGGTCATCGCGGCTTGTGGCAAAGAAGTATTTGACGGCATTGCTGGCAGATTGTAGCTTACGGGGTGTAAGCCGTGCTAGGTTGTGTTGTGCAATCTTCACGCTGTCTGCGTAGTCAGAGCGCTGTAAAAGCTCAGGATAATAGGTAGAAAGTAGGTTAGGTAAAGTATCCAGCTTACCGTCTAACAGCCCCACAAGGGCGTTAATTGGCGTGATATAGGCTTGTCCATGCTTCACTTGCTTCTGGCCTTCAATGGTCTTTGTCGTAACCCCAAAAAGGCGACTAGGCGCAATAGATAAGACAGCGGATAGTGTGTGCTTGCTCTGCATCTGAGCGGGCGTGTGCTTGGTTAGCTCTTGCATCTCTACTGCATTCAGTTTCCAATTCTTGATGGTGCTTGCGTTATTGCTTTGTTTCATACTTCAATCTCTCCATTTCCATCATTTTCATATTGATTAATCTTGACCTTGTGAGTTATCATGGTATATGTGGATGTTTACGCTAAAACCCTTATAACTCTATTATACTACTTTTTTCTCCAAGTTTAGTTTTACTCCACCTCTGCTGTGAACACACGTTCCCCTCTCTGCTACTGCGTTGTTAGGATAGTGCTCTTTTTTCTTTGGTTGCATTACGCAGATTAATATAGTTATAAGGTCGTCGAAAACGGCTAAAATGGCCTATTTTTGAAAATCTTAACCTTTTCTTAACATATGCAGGTGTTTGGCCTGGTGTGAGGCAGTCGAAAAAGTAGAATTTGGGAAAACGGAATTATATAACAATTTGCCCCATGTGGAAACAGAAACGCCGGTGTGGCGCGGTTCCCGGCCACTGCGGCTGGGTGCATTCAACGTGTTAAGACCGCATAGTACTACCCTACGTATCACCCTCTACAAACGCTGGTACAGCGCGGGTTAGAGGGTGTTTTTAGCTACCTTTCCCGCCTTCATAATCTTTATAAATATACACGCTAGAAAGCGCAACGCGATTTTTAGGGTGCTAGGACTCAGTGTCCCCTCGCGGTGACCCCTCGTCTAGCCCGTCCTAAGGGTTTTTGTTGCGAAGCAAGTGGCGTAAGCCTAACCTTGTAGCGTAGCGGAAAGGTGCCATCCAAGCGGCTAGCTTGGTGGACAAGCGGTTTTTGCTTGGACATAGCACTTGACCTTGGTTTTGACCTTCTAGGGAGTTTGTACAGACTAGTAAGCCTTACCGTCCCGGCTTACGCCGGTACTCATTGGCTAGTCCTTCTGTACAATGCAAAGGCAGTTGCTAGTTGTATGAACAGAGATATACCTCAAAGACCCTAAAACCCAAAGAGCAAGTTCAAAGGCTATGTCCAGCCAAAGACCGGCTGTCCACAAGGCTAGGCGCCTTGAGGCCCTCGGATTAAAGACCAATCCGAGCCAAAGACCTTTAGCCTTAACAGGCATTAAAAACCCTATCCTTTACACAAGGTGTGTAGCCATTTAGCCTATAGGTTCCGGCGTAAGCCGGATAGCTAGGCTAGTTCTTCTACACAAGACGCCTTATAATTGTGTATCTCTATGGGGCTCACTATCGTTCGCCTTGCATAGGTTAGTATGCAATGCAGAAACCTAGCTTCATACAACACTCCTAAGGCACTATCAGGGCCTCATACAGCGTGTTTTCCACTGGCATTGCCAGATACTCTCACGCTTGCCAACTGCCCTGAAACACCGTCTAAAAGCTCTCTATCAGCCTGTCTCTGTCAGCCTCTGCCAAGCAGCTCCCTACACTTTGTGAATTGTTTCACGTATATTCCCTGCCTCGCCACTCGGAATTCGCTCTCACGTCGCTTTCTAGGCCTTTTTCTTCTTTGAGGCATAACTAGGTATGACTAGGCTTAAAGCGCCACCAGGGCCACGTATGGGCCTCTAATGGCATTCTGTGAGGTCAAGGCCAGTTGGTCTGAGGCAACATCATGCAGAACGCCTGTGAATTCTGCACAACGCTACACAGCTCTCACGTTCCTCTCACGGCAATTTGGGGGCTTGCGGCATAACTTACCCTCATCACTGTCAAAACGCCACCACGGGCCTCTCAGAGCCTCACAGGGCTATCGTAGTGAGTGTAAACCCAGTGTGCAGAGACAACAAAAAAGCACCCACCTCGCGGTAGATGCTCTGAGTGACTATGACCGTTTTTGACCGTTTGCATCACTGCCTGCCATTGCGTTCACTGTTATCTGTCAAGTTTCTTCTAATCAAAATACCATTTATTGGGCTACTGACTGCCTTTTTGACCCTCCCACCGGTTAATTTGAAAGGTTAAATACACACATTTGTGCTAGTTTGTACAACCTTAAATCCTTTTGAATCAACACCTCTACTTTTATTTGTACAACTAGGAAAAATGTCAATAGAGTGCTAAAACTTTCTGAAATAAAAACGCCGCGAGGGCTTCGCGGCGCCTGACGCAGTCGTATTAGCAGATCTTGTCGCCGATGCTGGCCATTTCGGCGCGACGGGCGACTTCCTCGTCGCTCAGCGGGGCGGCGCGGCCGATAGTCACGGCGCCGTCGAGGATGCCGCTGTTGTCGCGTAGCGCCAGCGTCCCCAGCTGGTAGTCGAGGATCAGGCCGGCGCCGAGGTACATGGTCTCCGGCGCGGCGGTGGTCAGCTGGTAGCCGGCGTCGTTGTCAATCGCGACGGTGTAGTCCGGGTCGGCCGCCGTTGCAATGACCAGCTGGAACTTGTTGCCGATGGCACAGGAGCCACCGAGCTTGGAAAACTTGCTGCTGCCGTCGTCCAGCGCCAAAAACAGGCGGTCGCCGGCCGTGAGCTTGCCGTCCAGGTAGGTCTTCGCATCTGGCTTAATCGTGATTTGCATCGCATGTCCCTCCATTTTTAGGTTGTGCAAAATCTTATATCTCTATCGTATGGCTTTGGCCGCCAAAAGTCAACCAAACCGATCACGGCCGGCCGACTTTCCCCAGGCTTGCACAGGCTATCCCCAGGATTTATCCACACGCGCCGCGGCCGACCCCCAATAACTTGTGACCAGGCGCTGGTTTGACACCAGATTTCGTGACGGGAAAAATCAAGGGGTTTATTTTCGCAGCCCGGTTATCCACAGTGGCCACCTGTGCCACCGCCGCGGCGTAACCGGTTGAAAGCCCGGCGTGGCGGCCCGTACAGACGTTTGGTCACCGCTTCAAAAAACTTTTCCACAGGTTGTGAACAACTTGGGGACAAAGTTACCCCCACCCGCTCAGCCTAGTTATAAACACAATCCACAGACTTATCCACAGGCTGGCGGTGACTTGTCCCCTTTTACTATCCACACTTGACAAGCCGAGCCGAACATTCGTGGCCAAACTCCGGCCAACATGTGGGTCGCGTTTGGACCAGCGACCGCGACTTGCCAGGCCGGCCGACCCGCCCCAGCGAGCCCCCGTATCGGCTGCGGCTTCCTCGCGGCGACCGCGGCCCGGTGGTGATTGAACTGCGGCCACCACCGCCCGACTGCGCCGCACCGGCCGGCAGCGCGAACGCGTCCGGCCTAGCCGGACCCCGCCGCTCGTTCGCCCAAGTGCCGCCCCCACCGCTACCGTCGGTCAGGCCGGACCCCGCCGCTCGTTCACTCAAGCCACGCCCCCACCGCCGGCCGCCGCCTGGACCGCACAAAAAGACCCGCGTCGCCGCGGGTCTTCGTGTTTACTGGTTGGAGCTGCTCGAGCTTGAGGAAGTCGACAGCTGGTCTGTGGTCTGCGACAGCTTCAGGCTGACGGTCTTCTTGGTGCTTTGGTGGTAGAAGGTGATCTTGACCGTGTCGCCGATCGCGTACTTGTACAGCGCGGTGTGCAACTCGGCGATGCTTGTCACCTTGGTGTCACCGATGGCCGTGATCACGTCGTACTGCTTGATGCCGGCCTTTTGGGCAATCGAGGTGTTGGTGAAGCCGGCCACCACGACGCCGCCGGTGACGGAGCTTGGAATCTTCAGGATCGAGGACTGCTGCTCGGAGGAGACGCTGGACAGGTCACGGACGGTCACGCCCAGGGCCGGGCGAACGACCTTACCGTTGGCGACCAGCTGGTTGATGATTGACACGACCTCGTCGCTTGGAATCGCGAAGCCCATGCCTTCGATCGTCGCGGTCGACGAGTCGCTGGCGCTGCTGGACAGCTTCATCGAGTTGATCCCGATGACTTGGCCGGACAGGTTGATCAGCGGACCACCGGAGTTCCCGGAGTTGATGGCGGCATCGGTTTGGATGACCGTCGCCTGGCCGGTGGTGGTGCCGGTGTCCTCATCGGTCACGTCAACCGTGCGGCTGGTGGCCGAGATGATACCCTGGGTCACACTGGTGGCGTACTGGGAGCCCAGCGGCGAGCCGATGGCCAGCACCGTCTGGCCGGCGGCAATCTTGCTGGAGTCGCCGAAGCTTGCGACCGTGGAGACCTTATCGGCGCTGATGGACAAAACGGCGAGGTCGGTCTCGGAATCCGTGCCGACCAGCTTGGCCGTCAGCTTGGTGCCATCGCTCAAGATGACCTCCAAGGCGTCCGAATCGGCGACCACGTGGTTGTTGGTCACGATGTAGGCCTTGCCGTCCTTTTTCTGGTAAATCACGCCGGAGCCTTCGCTGTACTCCTCCAGGCTGCCTGAGCTCGAACTCGAGCTGGAGCCGGAATCGGAGCCGTCCGTGGACTGGCTGGCCCCGGAGTTGGCGTCGGTGCCGTCGCTTGAATCCGAGCCGTAGCCGAACAGATCACCGAAGGAATCGAGGCCCGAGCTGGTGCTTTGCGCCTTTTGCAGGTTGATGACGGAGACCACCGCCTTTTTCACCTTGGCAAAAGCGGTCTGCGAGGCCGAGCTCTCGTTGACCGAAACGTTAGAGACCTGCGTGGTCCCGGCCTTTTGGGTGGTGCTGACCACCCCGAGGCTTTGACTTGTGGTGTTGTTGGCGGCGTACCAGTAGGCCACGCCACCGCCGACGCCGCCACCGACCAAGGCGGCAACCGCAGCAACGACAGCGATCCGTGCCACCCCGCCTTGCTTCTTCGGCCGTGGCGTCTGTGGGGCCTGAGTTGGCCGCCCGAAGTTTTGATTATTGTTATCCATTTTAACCGCTCCTTTTTGATAGCGATGTCTTAATACATTATCTATAGTACCGAGAGGTTATGACGAAACTATGAATAACTCCGGATTTTACGGTGATTCACTGTGGACCAAACCGTGGCGATGGGCCACCGCCGCCGCATCCGGGGAATAGAGCGCTTGCACCGATCGCACACCGCCTCCTTCCTCACCTTCAGTGTGGCAGGAGGGCCGGTTTCGCGCAAGGAATTTGACCGCCGCCGCGCAAAAAAGCCGCCGCAACCCGACACGTTGCGGCGGCCGCGCCGAAGCCACCGGACGCGGTGAATCCGGTGGCCTTGGCCTTTTCGGTTACGTTCCAGGCTTCTACTGACCGTGGTGGTGCCATTGCGCCCAGCGGTTCCGGTCACCGCGCGGCGAACTCGGTTGGGAGTGGCGGTGGCCGGCCTGCAGCCGGTGGGGTGGTGCGAATCCGGGTCCCTGGTTTCCCCTCGCTTGATTCCGGGGTTGCACTAAAACTCTCGAGCTCAAAGCCGTGTGGCAATACACTGCGGCTTGGCATGGGTGGGGGCTGCGGTGCGAGCCGCAGGACGTGCCCCGCGCGGTGGATAACAAAGCAGCTGTGGCCTTATGCTGCCTCCCCGCACAAGAATAATCATTCGCATGTAGCTTAACACCAGACCAATTTCCCGTCAACTTTTTCGCCTCGCCACCCAATTTTTTCTGGCGAGCCCCGTCACGTCGGCTTTTTTGGTGCCAGGCGAGCCGTTTTTTCAGCACAAGGCGGCAGCCCAATGCCGGACTGTCACCTGCTAGACCTATGCGCCGACCGTGAACAGCGGGTCGGCGATCGCCGGGTCGGTGTCGTAGATTTCAAAGTCGTGGCCGACGCCCAGGCCCTCCTCCTTGAGGATGTTGGCGACGGTCAGGTGAGCCAACGCCTTGACGTTGTTGTGCGGCGACAGGTGGCCGAGGTAGACGCGCTTGGTGTGAAGCCCCAGCACGTCCATGATCGCGTCGGCGCCATCGGTGTTGCTCAGGTGGCCGACGTCGCTGAGGATGCGCTGCTTCAGCGCCCAGGGGTACGGCCCCATCCGGAGCATCTCGAGGTCGTGATTGCACTCCATCACGTAGGCGTCGGCGTCTCGAATCGTGCCTTCGATGCGGTCGGAGACGTAGCCCGTGTCGGTCAAAATGGCGAAGCGCTTGCCGTCGTGCTGGAACTGGTAGAACTGCGGCTCCGCGGCGTCGTGCGACACGGCGAAGCTTTCGACGTCCAGGTCGTCCAAAGACAGCGTGGTGTCCGGCGCCATCAGCTTCAGCTGGTCCTCGGGCAGCTTGCCCAGGCCTGCAGGCAGCGCGGCGAAGGTCCCCGCGTTGGCGTAAACGGTGAGGTTGGGGTAGCGCCGGGCCAAAACCCCGACGCCGCGGCAGTGGTCGGTGTGTTCGTGGGTGATGAACAGGCTGTCGACATCCTTGAGGTCGCGGCCGATGCTCGCCATCAGCTCCCGCAGCTTTTTGCCCGACAGCCCCGCATCGACCAGCACCTTGTGGCGCGGCGTCTCGATGTAAGTCGCGTTGCCGGAGCTGCTAGACGCCAGCACAGACACGCGCATCCCAAAATCTTCCGACATGTTCCCTGCTTCCTTTCAAAAAGGCGGCGCCGGAGTTCCCGGCCGCCGCCTGGCTATCCATCTATTGTAGCAGACTCGCCGGCCGCCTGCAGGGCGACCGGCGAGTGAGCGGCGTGGCGACTTCCGGGCCCCGAGGCGGGTCGGGCTGTGCGGCCGGTTTCCGCCCGTTGGGCTCCAACCTAGATTTGGATCCGGAGCCGCGTTGCGGCTACCCCGTCTCCAAATCTGCCGGGATTAGCCGTGCGAATGCCCCGCCCAACCCGCGGGTCATCCGGACGGCTAATCCTTTCACGGCCCGACCCGCCTCGCGTCCCTCCAGCGCTGACCCAAAGCGCAATAATTTTAAAAACGTCGAATCAACAGGCCAGCGCTTGCCGTGCCGACTCAGAATACCGCTAACGCCAAATTCCGAGCCAGTACCTCGCCGACGTACCCCATTCGGTAGCGGCCAGGTGGCCCGGGCGAAGCGGCGGGACAGCGGCCACCGCAGTGAAAGGAGCAGCCGCTCGCAAGACTCGCGGGTTGGGCGAGGCTCGCGCGTGGCTGCTCCCGGCAAAATTCGAGACAGGCACGGGGCCGTAGGCAACGGCCTGTCTCGAATTTTAGGTTGGAGCCCAAGCGGGTGGAATGAGGCGGGTTTAGCCGGTCGGCCAGCTCAAGCTGGACGCACCGGCGTTGCCGATTGAAACCCGTTTGGGCGGAAACCGGCCGCACGGCGGTGGCCGCTGTCCCGAAGCGCAGCCCGGGCCCACCTGGCCGCGGCCGCGATGGAAAACGTTAGTCGTCCGATCCCGCCTTGAGGACGGTCTTGTTGATCGCGTTGACCTTCTTGACCGTGACGTTCTTGGAACCGGAGCTTTCGACGCCGACGAACCAGGCCGGGACGTAGACGGTCGCGCCCTTGGCGTCCAGCAGGTAGGTGTAGGCGAGCTTGGTCCACCGCACCGTGGCGCTGTTGGCGATTTCGTTGCCGCGGTACAGCGTGATCACGGCGTCTTGGGCGGAGCACAGCGCCATGTTGCTGCGCAGCGCGGTGAGGTGGCGCAGCTTGGTCTGCGTGTAGCCGGTCAGCTGGCCATCGGCGACGGTCAACGTCAGCCGGGCCAGCGCGTCGTAGATGACGTGACCACCGACTTTTTGGGCGAACACGAAGCGGTCCTTGGTCGACAACCCCGGCGCGTAGACGTACTGGTCGCCGGCGACCACGTGCCGCGGGTTTTGCACCCACTTCTTGAGGACGTCAACGGCCTTGTCGCCCTTGGCATCAACCGGCGTGTCGAGGGTGCTGACCAGCGTCTCGCCGTTTTTCTTGGTGAACCGCGCGTATTGGCCCTCGAGCTTGCTATCCGACCAGGTGCCGGACTCGGCGTTCAGGCTCGACAGGTAGCCCCCGGTCGGCGTCTTCGTGGCGAGCTTGGGCAGCTTGATCTGGTCGCGGCGAATGTCGGCGATGATTTCGCTGGTGCCGGAGCTGGCCGTCGCGAGGTCGACCTGCTGGCTTTGAAAGAAGCTCATCCCCAGGAAAATGTTCAGCCCGATGAAGACAATCAGAAAAATCATTTCGATGCGGCGAAAATCCATGATTGACCTCCTTTACTGACCGGCTGTCAGCGGATTGCGCGGCGTGTTCGTGGTGTAGGCCTCATCCGTCGGCATCACCCACTGCGAGTAGCGCTTGTAGACGCCGTGAATCTTGACGTAGTAGGTCGGTTCGAGCTCGACGACCTGGCTGGCGGTGTCTTCGGGCTTCCAGTAGTAGCCCAGCGTGATGTCTTCAAGCCCCTTGACGTCGTAGCCGGCGCCTTTGAGCTGGGCGAACACGGTGCTGGTCCCCGGCAGCGTCACCGCCTTTTGCTTGGTGGGAATCGCGACGATCAGGTTGTACATCGAGAAGTTCATCTGCAGCTGCTGGCGCGTGTTGGCGACGGTCACCTCGCCGTACCGGTCGGTGTTGAAAATCGGCAGGCCCTGGGCGTAGGGCCGGAAGGTGACGCTTTGGCTGCTCTTGTCGTACTCGAAGTACTTGATGGTCGAAAGCCCCTGCAAGGAGAGCTTGCCCAAGGCCGCGTAGCCCTTGGACAGCGCGGTGGTCAGGTCGGTCTGGCTGGTGCGGTTGCCGGTGTCGTCGAACTGCATCGCCTCGGTTTCGTTGTTCAACGTCAGCCGCTGGTTGGTGCCCAGCTTATAAACCGTCTCGTTGCTAATCTCCTGGGCATCCACGGCGCTGGACTGGGAGCTTGGCATCAACAGCGAGACGAAGTGGTTGGCGCTTTGCTGATCCAGCAGGAAGGTGTACGGCGTGATTTTGATCGGCTTGGTGAACTGGGCCACCTGCCGGCTGCCCAGCCGCCCCTCGGTGATGGGAAAACCGGTGGCCGCCGCCTTTTTGACCACCTTCACCACGCGGGTCAGGTTGGCGGCAGTCAGCTTGCCGACCGCCACGCTGCGCGTCGTGTCGTTCACGAAGCGCAGCGTGTTGGAGGCGCCGGACAGGTCGATGACCAGCCGGTCGAAGGTGAAGTTCGCGTTCTTGACGCTTGCGCCGGCGGAGAAGAAGTAGTTGTCGAACTGCCGGTAGCTCATCGGGGCGGCGTACAGCAGCTGCAGGGTGTCGGCGGTATTGAGCAGCGTCGAATAATCGGCGCTACTCAGCTTGACCGGCGCCTTGACCTTGCCCAGCCGCCAGGACCGCACCGCCGCATGCAAGGTGTCGGTGACCCCGACGCCCGGGGTGAACAGCAGCGTCTTTTGGGTTTTGGTCTGATAATACGCGGTGTTCGGGGCAAAAACGCGCCGGGCCTGCTTGGCCACGTTCGGGTCCTTTTGCGCCTTGACCGCCACGGTCGCGTCGTCTCGGCCCAACCGCGAGGGGTTTTGCCAGATCAAAAACGTGAACACGAGGCTCAAGGCGACCATGGCGATCAGGCTGACGCGCAGTATCCAGCCGCTAAGCTTCATCCCAATCACCTCCTGTGTCTGCGATCGGCGAGTACGGCAGCGAAATGTAGAAGGTGCTGCCCTTGCCTTCCTGCGAGTCGACCCAGATGCGGCCACCAAGCGCCGCGACGACCTCCTTGGAGATCGCCAGACCCAGCCCGGTGCCGCCTTGCTTGCGCGACCGCGCCTTGTCGACGCGGTAGAAGCGATCGAACACCTTGTTGATGTCCGAACGCGGAATGCCCAGGCCCTGGTCGGACACGGACAGGATCACGTGGTTGTGGGTCTCAAGCAGCCGGGCGGTGATCACGCCGCCGTCCGGGGAGTACTTGATCGCGTTGTTCATGATGTTGTCGATCACCTGCATGAACTTGTCTTGGTCGATTTCGACCCACAAGTCGCGCCGGGTAATCTCGCGGCGAATCACGTACTGCTTCTTGTTGGCCACCGGCAGCACGTGCTGGTTGTTGTCGGCGCTGGCGTGTTCGTTGTCCGTTTTGAGCATCATGTCGAAGCGGTCGAGAATGTAATTGAAGAACTCGTTGAGGTTGACGTACTCCAGCTCGATTTTGGACGTGCCGGAGTCCAGCCGCGACAGGCTCAAGAGGTCGTTGATCATGCGGATCATGCGGTCCGTCTCCTCTTGGGTCACCTTCAAGAACTGCGGGGCGATCTCCGGGTCCTTCCAGGCGCCGTCGCTCAGCGCCTCGATGTAAGAGCGCATCGAGGTCAGCGGGGTGCGAAGCTCGTGGGAGACGTTCGAGACGAACTCGCGGCGTTCGCGGTCGCTTTTTTGCTGCTCGGTGACGTCGTGCAGCACCGCGACCAGCCCGGAAATGAAGCCCGTTTCGCGCTGAATCAGGCTGAAGTCGACGCGCAAAATCAGCTCGTGGTCCAGCTGCTGGGAGAAGTCCAACAGCAGCTCCTTTTGGTTCTCCAGCAGATCGCGCAGCGTGTAGTCCTGGGCGATGTTCAGGAGCTTGAGAATCGAGACGCCGATCACGTCCTCGTTCTTGGTCGCGAGAAAATCAAGCGCCGTCTCGTTGATGATGATCACGTTGCCGCGGCGGTCGGTCGCGATGACGCCGTCGGTCATGTGAGCCAGCACCGAATCCAGGCGCCGCCGCTCGGCCTCGCTGGCCTCTTGGGCCTCCTCGACCCGGACGGACAGGTTGTTGACGGCGACGGCCAGCTGGCCCAGCTCGTCTTGCCCGTAGATGCGAACCTGCCCGGAGTAGTCGCCTCGGGCCATGCGAATCGCCTGCTTCTTCATCTCATCGATCGGCCGGGTGATTGCCCGGGAGATGACAATCGAGATGAAAATGCCCAGCAGCCCCGCCACCAGGCTGGCGATCAGGAAAATTTTGATGATTTTGTTGATGTTGGCGTACACCGACTCCATCGGCGCCGTGATCGACACGGCCCCGACGATCGCGTTGCCGTCGCCGGTCGCGTTGGGGTTTTTGATCGGAATGATGCGGGTGTAGGTCGAGCCGGTGTTGTCGCCGTAGCCGTAGCCCTCGTAGGTCTGGCCGTTGTAGATCACCGACTTGATGTTGCTGGACGCCGATTTTTGGCCGACGCTGCTTTGGTCGTTCAGGTTGGACGTCGCGCGAACCGTCCCCTTGTCATCGACCACCACCACCGTCGCCGTGTTGGCCACGTCGGCCTGGCTGATGGTGGTCTTCATGTTGTCGTTGGCGCTTGAGACGTGGGTGCTCATCAGGTCCGTCGCGAGCTTCTCTTGCAGGTACGGGTCGATGTTGATCGAGGTCTTGAAGGTCTCGACGTTTTGCTGCTCAAGCGACCGCACGAAATACGCGCCAATGATCTCCACGGTTACCAGCAGTAACAGGATGAACACCAGCGCGATTTTGAAGTGAATGGATTGGAAAAAACGAATCTTCTTGTTCATCTTAGTCTCCGAAGCAGTGGGGCCGAAGCGGTGGTGTCACTAGTCTTGCTCCGGGTTCTTCAGGTAATACCCCACCCCGCGGCGGGTGACCAGCCACTCGGGGTGCGACGGGTTGTCCTCGATTTTCTCGCGCAGCCGGCGAACGGTCACGTCGACGGTGCGAACATCGCCGAAGTAGTCGTAACCCCACACCGTCTGCAGCAGGTGTTCGCGGGTCATCACCTGGCCCAGGTGCCGGGCCAGGTAGTGCAGCAGCTCGAACTCGCGGTGGGTCAGCTCGATTTTGTCGCCGCGCTTGGTCACCGTGTAGGAATCCGGATGAATCGTCAGGTCGCCGACGGTCAGCTCGCGCGTCTCGTCGTCGACCTCCGGCGCCGCCTGGGTGCCGGTGCCGCTGCGGCGCAGGTTGGCCTTGACCCGGGCCACCAGCTCGCGGTTGGAGAACGGCTTGGTGACGTAATCGTCGGCACCGAGCTCGAGACCCAGCACCTTGTCGATCTCCGAGTCCTTGGCCGTCAGCATGATGATCGGCGTGTCGCGGTCCTTACGCACCTGCCGCGCCACCTCCAGCCCGTCGATTTTGGGCAACATCAAGTCCAGCAGAATCAGGTCGGGTTCCTCCGATTCCACCTTGGCCAGCGCCTCTTCACCGTCGTAAGCGGTGACGACGTCGTAGCCTTCTTTGTTGAGATTGAACTTGACGATGTCCGAAATTGGCTTTTCATCGTCAACCACAAGGATCTTTTTTGCCATTGTCGGCCTCCGTTATCCATAGTTGCCTCTATTATAACGGTTTCGGGCGTGGGGGGCAAAGTGGACAGAGCGTGACCCGGGGCGGGGTTAGCAAACCGGCTAGCCTAGCCGCGGCGTTTGGGGCCGCACTTGCCCCGGACGTCGTGGCGTAGCTAGACGCGTTTGCGTTGCCTCGGGGAACGCGTTTAGGGCGTCGCCGAGCGAACTTAGCCAGCCGGCTAGCGTAAGGCTGGCGCTTGGGCCTGCCCTTGGCCCGAGTGACGGCCTTAGCTGGACGTGCTGGCGTTGCTCAGCAGAGCCCGTTTAGAGCGTGACCCGGGGCGGGGTTAGCAAACCGGCTAGCCTAGCCGCGGCGTTTGGGGCCGCACTTGCCCCGGACGTCGTGGCGTAGCTAGACGCGTTTGCGTTGCCTCGGGGAACGCGTTTAG
>NZ_JANQBA010000003.1:96623-232898 GCF_025490915.1 Lacticaseibacillus parakribbianus
GGCGTCGCCGAGCGAACTTAGCCAGCCGGCTAGCGTAAGGCTGGCGCTTGGGCCTGCCCTTGGCCCGAGTGGCGGCCTTAGCTGGACGCACTGGCGTTGCTCGGCAGAGCCCGTTTAGAGCGTGACCCGGGGCGGGGTTAGCGGAGCGGTCAGCGTAGGCTTGGGATTTGAAGCGGTCCTTGCTTCAAATTCCGAGCCTAGCAGACCGCATCCGCGTTGCCCCGGGGAACGCGTTTGGGGCGTCGCCGCAGGCTCCGGGGTTCGGGCAAGGCGAACTGCGCGGCCGGTCTTTGCCCGTTGGGCTCCGACCTAAAGCCGGAGCCGACCGTCGCCTACGGCTCCTCTGGTCGTCTTCGGCTTTGCCGGAATCAGCCACGCGTGAGCCTCGCCCAACCCGCGAGTCTCACGGGCGGCTGATTCTTTCGCGGCTCGCCTTGCCCGAACCCCTCCACCTGCTACCATGTGGAACGAGGCGGCCGATGTCCCGTAGCCACACTCGCGCGGCCGCTTTGCGCTCACCCAAAGGAACCGGCAGCTAAACTGGCCCATTCCAAAGTGTCACGGGCGGTGCTGCCGCGGCCCCACCTAAAGCGCGAACCTCACCGTTCATCTCTAGCAATACTCCGAAGTTCTTCATCCGCTACCTCAAGCTTCAGGAGCAGGGGTCGCAGCTGACCATTCCATCCGTCCGACGCCGCCGCGTTTCACGCCCCTTTTCCATCCCCGCCTCAGACGCGTACAATGGGGACAAACGGAGGCATTGCCATGGATATCACAGTCGGCACCATCTCAATTCACTACACCAAGGCCGGACAGGGCCACCCGCTGCTGCTCTTGCACGGCAACGGTGAGGACCACACCCTGTTCGATTCGCTGGTGCCGCTGCTCGCCCCGCACTTCACCGTGTATGCGCTGGACACCCGCGGCCACGGCCAAAGCTCGAGCGGCAAGCTCGACTACCGACTGTTCGCCCAGGACGTGCTGGGTTTCGTTCAGGCGCTAGGCGTCGAGCCGGTGATTCTGCTCGGCTTCTCCGACGGCGGCATCACCGGGCTGATCGCCGCCAGCAGCGAACCGGCGGCGGTGCGGCGGCTGATTGTGGCCGGGGCGAACCTGACGCCGCTGGGCGTTCGCTGGGCCGCCTACTGGGCCACCCGCGTCCAGAATTGGAAGCACCGCAGTCCCCTTTTGACGCTGATGCTCGAGCAGCCGCACATCACCCGGCAGATGCTGAATAATATTCAGGCGCCGACGCTGGTCATGGCCGGCCAGCACGACGTCATTCGGCCAAGCGAGACGGCGCGAATCGTCCGGGAGATTCCGCAGGCCCGGGGTATCACGGTTCCCGGCGCCTCGCACAGCAGCTACATCAAGGACGGGCCGACGCTGTACGGCCTGATTGCCCCGTTCCTCCAGCCGCTGGCACTGTGAATATTTTCTGTATTTTTTTAAAATGCTTGCATATTTCCTCGATTGGGTTTATATTCAATAAAAATTCAATCGCAGGGGAGTTCTCGGTATGAAGAAGTTTTTCAAGTGGCTGTTACCGCTGATCGCAATGCTTGCGCTCGGCTTCACCCAATCCAATCAGCAGGTCCAAGCGGCGAGCGGCAGCCGCCTGACCGCCATCAAGTCACGCGGTTACCTGGTCGTCGGCCTGTCTGCCGACTACGCGCCGCTGGAGTTCCACGCCACCGTCAAGGGCGACGACACCATCGTCGGCGCCGACGTGTCCTTGGCCAAGCAGATTGCCAAAGACGCCGGCGTGAAGCTGCAGATTAAGGAAATGGGGTTCGACGCCTTAATCGGGGCCCTCAAGACGGGTAAGGTCGACATGGTCATCTCCGGCATGAGCAAGACGCCGGAACGTGCCAAGCAAGTCGACTTCTCCGAACCCTACATGTACGAAAAGCAGATCGTCGTGATCCGCAAAGCCGACAAGGCCAAGTACAAGAACGTCGCCGACTTCTCCGGCGCCAAGGTCGGGGCCCAAAAGCAGACCACCCAAGAGGCGATTGCCAAGGCCCAGCTGCCAGGCGCCAAGATTCAAAGCCTGCAAAAGGCCAACGACGTGGTCGCCCAGGTCTCCTACAACAAGCTAGACGCCGGCGTCATGTCCAGCATCATCGCCGGGGCCTACGTTCAAAAGAACAAGAGCCTGATGATGGTGGATCCGCACTTCGCCACCGCCGCCTCGCCGACCGTCGTCGCCTTGCCGAAGGGCGACACCGCCCTGACGGCGCAGGTCAACAAGACCATCAAGAAGGTCAAGTCGCAGAAGCTTTGGGCCAAGTGGCTCGACGCGGCCTACACGCTGCAGAACCAAAGCGACGGTTTTTGGGCCAAGTACGGGAGCTTTTTCGTCAAAGGCGCGGTTAACACGCTGGTCTTCGCGCTGTTGACCGTCGTCGCCGGCACCGTGATCGGCACCTTCCTGGCGCTGATGCGTCGCTCCAAGCTCTGGATTCTCAAGGCGATCGCCGTGGTCTACGTCGAGTTCATCCGCGGCACCCCGCTGATGGTCCAGGCCTTCATCGTCTTCTTCGGAACCCAGGTGCTGGGCATCAGCCTCTCCGCCTTCGCGGCCGGCGCGATTGCCATGGGCATCAACTCCGGCGCTTACGTCGCCGAAATCATCCGCTCCGGCCTGAACTCCGTGCCGATCGGCCAGACCGAGGCCGCCCGGAGCCTGGGCCTGTCCAACGGCCAGACCCTGAAGTCGGTCGTCTTGCCACAAGCGGTCAAAAACATCTGGCCGGCGCTTGGTAACGAGTTCGTCACCGACATCAAGGAATCCTCCGTGCTGTCCGTCATCGGCGCCACGGAGCTGATGTTCGAAGGCTCCACCGTCCAAGGCGCCTCGTTCCAGCCGTTCTTCCCGATGATGATCGTGGCCTTGATCTACTTCGCCATGACCTTCGTCCTGACCCGCCTGCTGGGCTTGGTCGAGCGGCGGTTCAACTAGGACCAGGGCGGAAGCCGGCGCAGTTAGCAGGACGGCTAGCGTAGGGCTGGTGCTTGAGGCCCGGGCTTGGCCTCGAGTGCCGGCCCTAGCTGGACGTTCCTGCGTTGCCGGCTGGAGCCCGACGAACCAAGGCGGAAGGTCGCGTAGTTAGCGGGACGCATAGCCTAGCCGGCTCCGGGTCAGGGGCGGGTCGGGCTGCGCGGCCGGTTTCCGCCCGTTGGGCTCCAACCTAAAATTCGAGCCACGCCGCTGCCTACGGCCTCGTGCCTGTCTCGAATTTTGCCGGGATTAGCCAAGCGCAAGCCTCGCCCAACCCGCGAGTCTTGCGGTCGGCTAATCCTTTCGCGGCCCGGACCCGCCCCTGACCCTACGCTTGCGACCTCGTAGGACAAAACCAACCCAGCACGACGCAAATGTAGTCTGACCACTTCAGTCGGAATCGGCAAGCGTCAAACGCCCTTTCGTGCCACAGCCATCAGACAACAGCACCATCGTCATCACCACCCAACGCGGCCGACGCCTGTCGGTCGCGTTGGCGTCTACGGAGGAAGCCATGGATTACTTACTGACATCGGGCGGCATCCAAAACGCCGCCGAACGCGCCGCTTTGGTGGCGCTTTTGGGTAAGCCGATCGAGGCGGCCAACGCCTTGTGCATCCCCACCGCGGCCTACGCGACGCCGGAGAGCTCGCCGCAAGGGGTCTGGCGCTTCGTCGCCGGCCAAAGCTCCGCCCCCTTGGTCGGGCTGGGCTGGCACAGCATCGGGGTGCTTGAGCTGACCGCCTTGCCGGATCTGCCAGCCGAACGCTGGCGGCGCTGGCTTGAGGCGGCCGACGCGCTGCTGGTCGACGGCGGCGACGCGGTGTATCTCGCCTACTGCCTGCGTCGAGCCGGGCTGGCCGACCTGCTGCCGACCCTGGCTCACAAGGTGTGGGTCGGCATCTCGGCCGGCAGCATGGTGGTGGCGCCGCGCATCGGGCAGTTCTTCACCACCTGGGCCCCGCCCAGCGGCCCGACCGACGCGGGACTGGGGTGGCTAGACCTCGCGATTTTTCCCCACCTCAACTTGTTTGAGGAAAACAACCTGACCAACGCCCGGGCCTGGGTTGAAGACCTCGGCCGGCCGGGCTACGTCATCGACGAGCAAACCGCCATCCAGGTTCGCGGCGGCGCGGTGTCCGTGGTGTCCGAGGGCGAGTGGCATTTGCTGCGGCCGGGCTCGCTTTAATTAAATAAAAATTGTATAATTAACCCGAATGATGCAAGAATACGTGACGCGGCTCACGCGTCAACTCAAAGGAGAACTCACTCATGACTAAGAAACTGGTACTCGCTTACTCCGGCGGCCTCGACACCTCCGTGGCCATTCCCTGGCTGCAAGACCGCGGCTACGACGTCATCGCCGTCTGCCTGAACGTCGGCCAACCCAACGCCGACATGGCCTTCATCCAGAAAAAGGCGCTGCAAGTCGGCGCCATCGAGAGCTACGCGATCGATGCCCAGGAGGAATTCGCGAACGAGTACGTCGCCCCGGTGATCAAGGCCAACGCCTTGTACGAAGGCGACTACCCGCTGGTCTCCGCCCTGTCGCGGCCGCTGATCATCAAGCACCTGGTCAAGATTGCGCATGACAACGGCGCCGTGGCGATTGCCCATGGCTCCACCGGCAAGGGCAACGACCAGGTTCGCTTCGAGGCCGCGATTCACGCGCTGGACCCGAATCTTGCCATCGAAGACCCGATCCGCGATTTTCACTGGTCGCGTGAGGAGGAAATCGACTACGCCAAGGACCACAACGTGCCGGTGCCGATCGGCAAGAAGTCGCCTTACTCCATCGATGCCAACCTCTGGGGTCGCGCCAACGAGGCCGGCATCCTCGAGAACCCGTGGAACCAGGCGCCGGACGACGCCTGGGGCATGAGTGTCTCCCCGGAGGAAGCGCCGGACCAGGCGACCTTCCTGGATTTGACCTTCGAAAAAGGCCTGCCGGTGGCCATCGACGGCGAGCAGCTCGGCCTGGCCGCGCTAATCAAACGCCTCAACCAGATTGCCGGCGCCAACGGCATCGGCCGCATCGACAAGATCGAAAACCGCATGGTCGGCATCAAGTCCCGCGAGGTCTACGAGGCCCCGGCCGCCGCGGTGATCATGGCGGCTCACCACGAGCTGGAGAACCTGACGCTGGAACGCGACGTCGCCCATTACAAGCCGCTGATTGAGCAGCAACTGGCCACCATGATCTACGAGGCCAAGTGGATCACCCCGCTCTTCGACGCCTTGATGGCCTTCGTCGACCACACCCAGCAGGTGGTCAACGGGGTGGTCAAGATGAAGCTGTACAAGGGCAACGCGACGGCGGTGGCCCGCAAGTCCGACACCAACTCGCTGTATGACGAGAACCTGGCGACCTACACCGCCGCCGATTCCTTCGACCAGGAGGCCGCGGCCGGCTTCATCAAGCTGTGGACGTTGCCCGGCACCGTTTTCGAGCAAGTCAACCACGTTCACTCGGAGGAACAATAATGACCGACAAGCTCTGGGGCGGCCGCTTCACCCAAAAGGCGGCGCAGTGGGTCGACCAGTTCGGCGCGTCCATCGGCTTCGACCAGCAGATGGCGGCCGAGGACCTCGAAGGCTCGCTGGCTCACGTCGCGATGCTGGGCAAGCAGGGCATCATTCCCCAAGTCGACGCCGAGGCGATTACGGCCGGGCTGCACCAGCTGCAGGCCAAACTTGCAGCCGGTGAGCTGACCTTCACCGTGGCCAACGAGGACATTCACCTGAACATGGAGCGGCTGTTGACCGACTTGATCGGCCCGGTCGCCGGCAAGCTCCACACCGCCCGGTCGCGCAACGACCAGGTCGCCACGGACTTTCACCTGTGGCTCAAACACCGGCTGCCGGAGCTTTTGACCGCCCTGTCCGGCCTGCAGGAGGTACTGGTGACCAAGGCCGAAGAACACGCCGGCACCATCATGCCCGGCTACACCCACCTGCAACACGCCCAGCCGATCACGTACGGCCACTACCTGCTCGCGTATTTTGAGATGTTCCAGCGCGACTACGAACGCTTCGCCTTCAACCAAAAGCACACGGACATCCTGCCGCTCGGCGCCGCGGCACTGGCCGGCACCACCTTCCCGATTGACCGCGAATTCGTGGCCGGGCAGCTGGGCTTTGACGCCGTGTATCACAACTCGCTGGACGCCGTGTCCGACCGCGACTTCGCCCTGGAATTCCTCAGCAACGCCGCGATTTTGATGCAGCACTTGTCACGCCTGGCCGAGGAGCTGATCCTCTGGTGTACCTACGAGTTCAACTACATCGAGATGTCCGATGCCTTTGCCACCGGCTCCTCCATCATGCCGCAAAAGAAGAACGCGGATTTTGCCGAGCTGACCCGAGGCAAAACCGGCCGGGTCTACGGGGCCTTGATGGGGCTGTTGACCACGATGAAGGGCCTGCCTCTGGCCTACAACAAGGACATGCAAGAGGACAAGGAGCCCGTGTTTGACGCCTACACCACGATTCTGGGCTCCGTGCATATCTTCTCCGGCATGATCGAGTCGCTGACGGTTCACGAAAAGCGCATGCATGACGCGACCGTCGCCGACTTCAGCAACGCCACCGAGCTGGCCGACTACCTCGCCACCAAGGGCGTCCCGTTCCGCAAGGCTCACGGCATCGTCGGCGAGCTGGTGCTCAAGGGCATTCAGACCGGCACCAGCCTACAGGACATGCCGCTGGAATCGCTGCAGCAGGCCGCCCCGGAGATTCAGGCCGACGTCTACGCCGAGCTGTCGTCCGAAGCCGCGGTCAACCGCCGCGTCAGCCTCGGCGGCACCGCCGTCGCCAACGTCAAGCAGGAAGTCGCCCGGGCCCAGGCCATTTTGGCCGCTCGCGGGTAACCGTCAAAAACAGCGCTCGTCCCTCGCCAATTCGACGATGAACGAACGCTGTTTTAGCGTGTGCTGCTTCTCACTTTGGCCTCAGTTCGGTGCATCCGCCTTGTAGCGCATGAAGAACCGCGCGACGGCGCCGTCGCTGCGGGTGGTCAGGCTGTCGGTCGGCAACAGCTTCAGCACGAACTGGAAGATGGATAGCGCCAGGGTCAAAAAGGCGGTGACGCCGTTGCTGCTGGCGGTCATCGCGGTGCCGGCGACCAGCGCCTGAATCATCGCAATCCAGCTAGGCACCACCAGCGCGTATTGGACGACCAAAAGCACCGCGGTGCCGCGGCCGGTGATACCGACATCCCGGTTGCGCCGGGTGACCAAGGACAGCTCGACCACCGCGGTGACCAAAGACAGGATCAAGATGATCGGCGTCATCTGGCTGGTCGCCTGCGAAGTGGCCTTGGTCACGTCGTCGCCGTACTGGCTCAACGCCTGGGTGACCAGGCTCATGGACACGGCCATCATCACCACGAAGTTGACGGCGTAGGCCAACAGCTGCACCCACCAGTACCCGGCCCGGGTGCTGCGGCCGCGAAACTCGATGAGCCCCTTGAAAAAGTCTGCGTAGGCGCGGCCGATGCCGACCTGCCCGGGAATTTCCTGAATCTGCTTCATGTGGTTGCCTCCTGTGTGATGCGTCGCGTGGCGTCACCGCCCTTGCCAACGATTATACACTCAAAATCTCGTAAGATTAATTTAATTGCTCGATACAAGTGGTATAATGTGCTAATTCGTCTTGGGGGAGGGTGAGGACATGGTGCCTGCCGCGTTGCGGTCGGTCACGTTTTTGACCAACGCAATCGTTTTGATCTGCTTCATCTGGGTCTACACGTGGCTGAACCGCGACGCCACCCTGCCCCTTATTCGGCGGTGGCGGCTGCCGTTGACCATCCTGCTGACCGTCGCCTTCCTGATCTTTTTCCACGCGTCGTCGCTTCTCAACATCGCCAATCAGGACTACCCCGTCGGCTACGGCTGGACCTACCTGAACTTCCAGATCATCACGGTCTACTTCGCGCTACTGGCAACGCACCGGCCGGCGATGCTCCTGACGCTTGAGGTGGTGGTCGGCACCTGGTTCATCTGGATGAGCGGTGGCGCGTGGTCCGGCGTGATCGGCCTGACGCTTCTGGCGCTGGCCGTCGTCTACCTGGGCCGGCGCATCCTGACGGCCAGTGCCACCTTGTACATGGGCTTTGGCGTGATGTTCGCGCTGCCGTTCTTCTTCATCAACTGGATCAAGCTGGGCGGCATCGACGTCGGCTGGGGGCCGCAGTTCGGCTACCTCGTGCTGTTGTACCTGATGCTTTGGGCCGTGACCCGCTACTTGCAGCGCCGCGCCGCCCGGGAGGCGAAGCTGGCTCACGACGCCGCGGTCGACGCGATGACCGGGCTGAACAACTTCGCGAGCTTCGACCGCGACCTGCAAGCGGCCTACCGCAGGTTTCAGGCCACCGGCGAGCAATACGCGCTGTTCACCTTCGACATCGACCACTTCAAGGCGATCAACGACCGTTACGGCCACCTCGCCGGCAACGCCGTTTTGACCACCGTCGGCACCACCACCCGCCAGAAGACCCGGGCCTCGGCGTTCAACGCCAAGACCTACCGCACCGGCGGCGAGGAGTTCAGCATCCTGTTCTTCGCCATCGACGACGACCGCAACCGGGCCTTGGCCTTCTCCCGCGACCTCGCCGACACCATCGCCGCGTTGGCCTTCGACTTCGCCACGCCGCCGATTCACGTCACCATCTCGCTTGGCGAAGACCGCATCCAGGCCACCGACCAGAACTACTTGGACCTCTACCGCCGGGCCGACGCCTACCTGTACGGGGCCAAGCACAGCGGCCGCGACGCCTTGACCGTGCGAGGCGAGCTGCACAGAAGGGCTCACGCGTAAAAAAGCATCCCCGGGTTGCCCGGCCACCAAGGCCGCGTTTCCCGAGGATGCTTTTTTCAGTTGCGCAGGCGAACGAACAGCCCGACGCCGATGATCAGGGCCGCCAGCGGCAGCAACACCATCAGCGGCACGATGAAGTAGCCGAAGCCCTCGTTGGCGTCGGGGCCGAGGTAGAACAGACACGCCGGCAGCGTCACCACCGCCAGCGTCAACAGCGCCTGCAGCCCCCAGCCGCGGCCGTGAGCCCGAACCGCCGCCGCACCACCGAGCAACACCAGCGCCAGCGCCTCGCCGTAAAACGGCAGCTGCCCGTCGCCGAGGTTCAACCCGATGCCACAGCCCGTGCCAAGTACCAGCGCCGCCGCCAGCACCAGGCCGGTCAGCACCGCAACGATGCCATTAGCCAGGCGCCACCCGGTGACGCCTGCTTGAGGTTCCTGTCCGTTCGCCATCGTCAGCCTCCCAAATTTCCTTACCCAAGGCCGGGTACCCCACCCGGCCACCGCTCGGTGAATGCCCCCATCCACCGACTTGCAATGATTGCGTGACGGCCGCCGCCAGCCGCACCTCGCCCCGGTTCAGGGTCCGAGGCAAGTCGCGCCTTGGCTCACGGGGCGACGGCCGTCTGTTCGCAGTGGCGCCAAAACCTTAGCACGTGGCCTGCGCCTAAAACGCGGGTCAGTCGCAGGTGCTACTGGTTGACCGCCGCGGCGGTGCCGGTGCCGGTCTGCCCGGTCGCGGTGCCGCCGGTGCCGGTGTTGCCGGTCTTAGTGCCGCCGGTGGTCACGCCGCCGACCTTGGTGCCGCCGACTTTGGTGCCACCGGTCGCGGTGCCGGTCCTGGTGCCGCCGGCGGCCTGCTGCGTCGCCCCGCCGCTCGCCTGCTTGGCCGTGCCGGCTTGCGGCAGGCAGTAGCGCTGCATCAGCCGGGTCACCGCGTCGCCCAGCGCCGGCATCGACTTGTCCTGAACGTTGCTGAACAAGACCACGGCGTTTTGGCCGTCCGGGGTGATGCGGAAGGTGTCGTAGAACCCGTAACCGACGCCGTTGGTGCGGTAGTAGTCCGAGTGAATGTAAAACCCGCCGCTGTACCGGTAACCCGGCTGGTAGAGCTGGTTGCGGCTGGCCCCGGTCAGCTGACCGGTGACCAAGGCCCGTTCGGTGCGGTACAGATCGGTCACGGACATGTAGACCTGCCCGGTGCCGAGCTCGGCGTGCATCCGGTCGGTGGTCGGGGCCTGCGGCGTTTTGTAGGCCGCGTCCTTGTAGCCGGTGGCGATCGGCAGCCGGTGGTCCAGCGCGTAGGCCATCTGCGTGTGGGTCAGCTTGAGGCCGTCGATGTAGCGCTGCTTGAACTGCGCCTCGTAGCTCTGGCCGCTGAGCTGTTCACCCAGCCCGGCGAGCAGCAGGTAGTTGACCGGCGTGTAGACGAAGGTGCCGCGCAGGTTCGGGCGGTCGGCCAACGCACCGAGGTTGGCCGCGACCAGCTGGGTGTCGTCGACGTAGGTCGGCGTCAGCACCCCCTTGATGGCCAGGCCCGACGCCATGTGCAGCATGTCGGCGACGGTGATCGGCGACTGGGCGAAGCGCTGGTAGAACTGGCCGAGCCGGCTGGTGAAGGCGAGCTTGCCGGCGTTGATCTGCTGGACCAACAGGCCGGCGGTCAGGCTTTTTTGAAGCGAATCGATCTGAAACATCGTGTCCAGGGTGTTCGGCCGGTTCGCCGCCGCGTCGGCCAGGCCGCTGGCTCGCGAGGCGACGATCGCGCCGTTTTTGATAATCACCGCGGTACCGGAAAAATCCAGCTTCGACAGCGTCGCGTCCAGATCGGTCTGCGCCGCCTCGTTGGTGCTGACGGCCAGGGCCGGCGCCGCCTTTTTGACTGTCGCCTTCTTCTTGCTGGCATCCTGCTGCAAGGTGCGAACTTCGGCCTGCTGCGGGGTGCTGACCCGCCCGAGCCAAAAGCCCCAGGCGAACACGCCGATCAGAATGGCGGCGAGCATCAGCCCCCGGTGCCACCAAGATATTTGAACAACACGTCGGTGCATCGAAAAACCTCCCAAGAAATCACACTGACCCAAGCGTCGCGGCCACTGCCGCGGTTCGCCCGGCCGCAATCGTTCGCTGGCAAACGCCGGGCTGCGACGGCGCCACGGCCCGGCCGGCACCGGTTGACCGCGAACGGCTCACCGCCGCCCATTGCGCCTAGCCGCCACTAACCGCGGCGAACGGCGCCTATTTGCCGCTCACCACCGCGTCGCGCCAGCTCTTGGTGAAGAACTGCGAATTCAAGTGGTACTGAACCGGTTGGCGCTTGGCCGCCAGGAACGGGGCGACGGTGCGGTCGACGCGGACCCAGCCGCGCCAGCCGATGTGAATCGTGTCTTGCATGAAGTACGGCCGGTTGCCGTCGCGGCTGAGGTCCAGCACCCGGTTGAAGCCTTGGCCCTGCAGCTGCACCCGCAGCTTCTCGACCGCCTGGTGCAGCTTGGCCTGAGACAGGCCGGTGTAGCTGGCCCACTTAGCGTTGATCGGCGGAATGACGAACTGAACGTCGATGTCGTACTTGGCAAAGGCCGCCAAGAGCAGCTCAAAGTCGCTGTACTCCGGGCCGAAGCGGTAGTCAAAACTGCGCTGCTTACCCCGCATTTTGGCCAGCCGTCCCTCCCCCAGCCGCGAGCTGAAGAAGCGGTCGTCGATGCCAAAATCGTTGTTGGTGGTGTGAGCGGCGCCGACCTTGGCCGCCAGCGCGTCCAGTTGCTGGTTGGTCGCGGCGGCCGGCAGCTGGCGAATGCTTCGGGCCAGCTCACGCTCGTGCGGGTTGACCGTGAAGTGCGAGAACAGGCCGTCCTCGTTGTGGAGAACGGTCAGCCGCGCCTCGAGCAACAGCCGCATCGGGCGGTCCAGCTTCTGGCCGGCCGCCACCTGCAGCAAGGCGCTTTTGATCAGCCGGTCCTTCCTGACCGCTCGCATGCACAGCAGGCGCCGGGCGGCGTAGCGATCGGCGACCGTGTCCTTGGCCTTAAGCACCCAGGTCACCGTCTCAAGCGGCGAGTAGAAGTAATCGAACGCCTGGCGCATCACGCCGCGGCGGGTGAACCACTGCATCGACACGATGAACACGGCCTTCTTGTGCCGCAGCTTCGGCAGCATGGTCTGCGCGTTGATGAACTGGGTCAAAGACTGGGTGCCGGGTGCCCCGATCAAAAAGGGCCGGTAGTTGCGGTGGTACCGCGCCGCCAACGCCGACGGGTGGAACGGGTCCAGCCGCGACAGCTCGCTTGAGCCGAAGAACGGCACGGCGCCTTGGGCCAGCGCCTGGTTCTTGGCCCGGGCCCCGGCCAGCACCGTCGGCGACATCGCCACCGAAGCCGACCGCACCGCGGCCGGGCTCATGCGCTTGAAGGACAAAGGCGCCAAAAACAGCGCCAGCGTCAGCCCCGCGGCGATCAGCAACGGGCCGAAAATCTGCCAGACGCGCCGCTTCATTGCAGGCTGGCCGCCTTGGCCGCGATTTTGGCCGGCGTCTCCCACTCGCTGCGGTCGAACTCGGATACCGGCACGGTGATGCCGAGCTGGTCTTGAAGCGCCAGCAGCAGCTGCACGGTGTCCATCGAGTCCAGGGTGCCGGTTTCAAAAAGGTTCTCGTCCGGGCTGCCCGTGAAGTCGGTGCCGGTCAGGTCCTGCAAAATATCGAAGACGGTTTTTTGAATATCCATGTTGTACTCCTTTTGGCGCAAGGCGCCGTGCTTAGTGACAGTGATGTCGCAGAATCCGGTATGGGTGCTGGCGACTGTGAGGTCCGGGCCGCGCGGGTCAATTCGCCAATGGCTTGGCGTCCGACTCAAGGATTGTCTTGAGTCGAACGCACGCGTCATCACGCAGCGTCGGCTCTTTGTGGTCCCCAACCGCAATGTAGCCGGCTGCAGGGGCCCCAAAGCCCACACGTTAAAGCAACCGGTTCAGAAAAAGAAAGCCCGAGAAAATCAGGAAGCTGAAGCAGACCACGTTGAAGGTGATGAAGACGGCCAAGGCCTGAGTCCAGCGGTTGTGGGGCAGCGATTGGCGGTGCTTTTTCTTGAAGCGCAGCCAGTAGTCGTTGATGATGATCGCCACGGCGTGGAACAGGCCGTAGACGATGTAATACACGGTGACGCCGTGCCAAAAGCCCATGATTAAAAAGTTGATCAGGTAGGCGACCTGCGACACGCGGATGCGGTTTTTGACCAACTTGTGCTTCATGATGAAGAAGGTGACGCGCATGAAGATGAAGTCGCGGAACCAAAACGACAGCGTCATGTGCCAGCGATTCCAGAAGTCCTTGATGTTCTTGGCGGCGAATGGCTTGTTGAAGTTCTCTGGCGTCTGAATGCCCATCACCAGGCTGATGCCGACGGCGAACAAGCTGTAGCCGGCAAAATCAAAGAACAGGTACATGGAATAGGTGTACATGTAGCCAAGCAACGGCCAGATCAACGCGCTGGTGCCGTGAGCGGCCATCGCCGCCTGGGCGACCTGCGGCAGCATGACAGTGCCGAAGGCGTAGCCGAGAATGTACTTGTACAGGAAGCCGAGCAGGATGTGGTGCAGGGCCCGACCCAGCATTTCCAGGTAGGCGCCGCGTTCGGGCACCGCGTCGTAATCCTTTTGGAAGCGGCGGAAGCGGTCGATTGGGCCGCTCGAGATCGTCGGCAGGAAAAGCAAGAAGCGCAGGAACGCGATCGGGGCGACGGCCTTCATCGTGCCGTCGCGCAGTTCCATTAGCACCTGCACCGACTTGAAGGTCAGATACGAGATGCCCATGAAGCCCAGCAGGGACGGGTGCAGCGCCACGACCGGCGTCAGCTTGACCGCCGCCAACGGCGCGATGCTTAAGCACACCGCCAGGACGAAGACCCAAGTCGCGTTGTGGTTGCGGCGGTACCGCGCGAAGCCCTGCGTCAGCGCCAACTGCCAGATCACATAGGCCACCAGGGCGACGCCTTCGTGCCACTTGTGCGGTCCGGCGAACATCCAGGTGATGAACACCAGCGCGACGCCGCTTTCCCACAGCCGCAGCCGGTGGCCGTGCCACAGCCCGACAACCACCGGAATCAAGGCAATCAGCAGGATGGCGAAGTACTGCGGGTCGGCGTATGGGGCCAGCGGGCTCATGCGTTAACCTCTTGGATCAAGGCCTTGATCGCAACCTTGCCGTTTTGCGTCAGCGGCAAGCTGTCTCGGAACTCGAAGCGCGACGGAATCATGTAGGCCATCATCACGCCTTGCAGATGCGCGTGGATCGCCGCCGTCAGCGCCTTGGCATCGAAGTCGGCCGCGGTCGGCACGACGTAGGCCAACAGCGCGGAGACCTTGTGTTCACGGTTGTAGCGCGGCACCGCGACGCCTTGGCGAATCATCGGCGCGAGGTTGAGGAAGTGGTTGACCTCTTCCAACTCGATGCGGTAGCCGTTGAGCTTGATCTGAAAATCGGTCCGGCCGCAGTAGAAAATCAACCCGTCGTCCTCGATGTAGCCGAGGTCGCCGGTGCGGTAGGCCTGACGCCCTCGGTCCTGGGTGAACACGGCGGCCGTTTTGTTCGGCCGGTTCAGGTAACCCTTGGAGACGCTGGGGCCGGCGATTGCCAACTCCCCGATCACGCGGTCACCCTCCTGCTGGGCGGTGTCGGCGATCAGGCGCAGCGTGGTGTCCGGCTTAGCGTAACCGATCGGCAACCGCGGGTACTGCGCCAGTATTTCCCGGGAAATCTGCACCGCCGTCACCGCTACCGTCGCCTCGGTCGGGCCATAGGTGTTGAACACCTCGGCCGCGGGGAAGCGGTCCAGCAGGCGTTCGGCGGTCTTGTGGGTCAGCTCCTCGCCGCAAAAGTACAGCTGGCGCAGCTCCGGGTGATGCGCCGCGTCGAAGGTCGGATCCAGCAGGCACATCTCGATGAAGCTGGGCGTGGAGACCCAGACGTCGACGGTCAGCTTCGGCAGGGCCAACACCAGCTGGCGCAGGTCGGCCGTGGTTGACTTGGGCAGCACCTTCAGGCAGCCGCCGGCGGTCAGCGCCGGGTACAGCGACATCACGGACAGGTCAAAGGAGAACGGTGCCTGGGCCAGCACCCTGGCGTGTTCCGGCAGGTCGAAGCTCGCCATCCAGTCGACGAAGCTCTGCAGGTTGGCCAGGCTGATCTGAACGCCCTTGGGCTGGCCGGTGGTGCCGGAGGTGAAAATAATGTAGAAGTTATCACCGGCCTCAAGCGTCGGCACCGGCGCCGCGGCCCCATCCGCCATGGTGGCGGCCAGCTGGGCCGGTGTCATCGTCGGCGTCTTCAGGGCGACCGGCAGTTCCGCGGTGGCGATCACCAGCGCCGGTTCGGCGATGGCCTCGATCATCGTCAGCCGGTCATTGGGCGAGTGCGTGTCGACCGGAATGTAGGCGTGGCCGGCCTTGACGCAGCCCAGAAAGGCCGCGATGGCCGCGAAGCTCTGGTCGCAGTAGACCAGAATCGGCGCCTTGGCCGCGAGCGGTCGCACGGTCAGATCCGCCGCGATGGCGTCCGAGGCCGCCTTCAGCTCGCCGTATGTGTTGACCTGACCCAGCACGTCGATAGCCGGGCGGTCGGGTTCTTGCATCGCAATCGCATCGATTGCCTGAATAATCGTCTGTTGCATCCTGCACCCCTTTTTAGAATTCGTTGTAGATGAAGTGACCCCCGGCCACGCCGCGGTAGCTGTACAAATACACCAGCACGATCAAGATCGCGGTGTACAGAACCGTCCGGGCGATGAAGGCCACGAGCGGCCGGTGCCAAAAGCTCATGAATCGCGTCACGGTGCCGCCTCCTTTGTCGCAAGTTTGTCAGAAGATACACCCAGTTTACCGAGCGGCGCTGCCGGCTGCATTCAACGGTTTCTAAGCACGAGATTAAGGATTCTCAGAAAGCAGTGCCGGTTGGCGGCGGGTCGCGAGCGTCCGGACGCAGCATGTCCATCCCCGCGAGCAAAGCCTTGCCGCAAGCACCGCACAAAAAAGGCGCTGACCCCGGGACGTGGTTTGCCCGTGGTCAACGCTTGGACTTGCAATTAATGCGGCATGGCGGCCGCCTCGAAGCTGACCTCAAAGACGCTGCCGTGCGGCTGGTTGTCGACCACCGCGATGGTCGCCTGAGACAGGCTGGCCAGCCGGGCCGCGATGGCCAGGCCCAGACCGGTGCCGGCGATTTTCTTAGAGCGAGACGAGTCGACGCGGTAGAAGCGGTCGAACACCTGGGCCTTGGCGGCGTCGGGAATGCCGGGGCCCTGGTCGGCCACCCGCAGCACGACGCGGCCGCCGCCGCTCACTGCGTCGATCGTGACCGGGGCGTCCGGTGCGTACTTGGCCGCGTTGTTCAACAGGCACAGCAGAATGTGCGTCACCGAATCGGCGTCGGCCAGGATCCACAGGCCGCCGGGCAGGGCCACCACCGGCGGCTGGTCGGTGGCGTAGCGATCGCAGACGTCCGCGACCAGCTGCGTCAGGTCAAGCGGCACCCGCTCGACCTGGACGTGATCCATGCGCGACAGGCTCAGGAGGCTCTCGATCAGCCGCTGCATCTTGCGCGACTCCTCCTCGATCACCGCCAGGGACTCCGGCACGATCTCCGGATGCGCGTCACCATGGCGGCGAATCAGGCTCGCGTGGCCGCGAATCGCCGTCAGCGGCGTCCGCAGCTCGTGGGAGGCATCGGAGACGAACTGGTTGTCCCGCAGCACCTGCGCGTTCAGCGTGGCCAACAGGCGGTTGAACTCGATGGACAGCGCCTGCACCTCGGCCGGGCCGGTGGCCACCGGCAGCGCCTCTTGGTGCGTCGCATTCTCCTTGGCCGTGATGCCCTTGGCCGCCTGGGTCAAGGCCGCCAGCGGCCGGTTGAGGCGCCGGGCCAGAATCGAGGTCGCCCAGGCCCCGGCGAGCAGGCCAACCAAGGTGATGAAGACGATGATCGCCAGCAGCAGCTTGACTAGCGCCACCATGCGGTTGAGGCTCATCCAGATCTCGTAGTCGACGGTCACGCCGTCTTTTTTCACCACCGCCTCGCGGTAGTAGTAAATGCCTTGGTCCTCCTGGTATTGCACGTGCGAGATCAGGGGGTAGGTCATCAGCGTGTCCTTCAAAAAGCGCTTGGTGTTCTTGGCGTAGTATGTTTCGTTGGCCCCCTGGCCGGACACGTTGACCCGCACGAAGGCGTGGTGGGTGCGGTAGCTGGACGAGAACCAGGCGTCCCAGTCCGGCTTGTTGTTCTTGAACGAGTCCTGCAGGTCGCCCATCAGCTGCGCCGAGTCGTCCTGCTTGCTGCGAATCAGGTACTCGGCCACCACGCCGACGCTGACGATGCCGATCACCGTGACCACAATCGTGAGCAAAATCACGTAGGTCCGGGTGATGCGCCGGGCGTAGGTGGCCGGCCGCCGCTCGCGGCGCGGGGCCTGAGCCGCCTCGGACGACTGGCCGGCGCCGTGCTTGGCCCCCGTGCCGCGCTGAACTGCCGCGCCGCCCTTGGCCGCCGTGCCGCCGCGCTTACGCATTGGCCGCCTGAAGCGCGTAGCCGACGCCTCGCACCGTGTGGATCAGGTTCGGGCTACCCAGCTTTTGGCGCAGGTAGCGGACGTAGACGTCGACGATGTTGACCTGGCCGTCGAATTCCGTGCCCCACACCGCGTCGAGCAGCTCGTCGCGGCTCATCGCCGTGCCGGCGTGTTGCATCAGCACCAGCAGCAGGTCGTACTCGCGCTGGGTCAGCTGGGCCAGCTGGCTGCCGCGGTGAACCTGCCGGGCCTTGACGTCCAGCGTCAGGTCGGCCACCCGGTAGGTCGTCGGCACCTGCTTGTCGTGGCGGCGCAGCAGCACCCGCAGCCGGGCCAGCAGCTCCTCGATTTCGAAGGGCTTGGTCAGGTAGTCGTCGGCGCCGTTGTCCAGCCCCGCCACCTTGTCGCCGACGTAATCCCGGGCGGTCATCATCATGATCGGCACCTGCGAGGTCTTGCGAATGCGCCGCATCACCTCGAGGCCGTCGAGTTTGGGCAGCATCCAGTCCAGCAAGATCAGATCGATGCTCGCCCCTTTTTGCTGAAAAAGCTCCCAGGCCGCCTGGCCGTCCGTCGCCAACAGCACCCGGTACTCCTCGAACTTCAGCTCCGAGCACAAGTACGTGCTCAGGCTCTCCTCGTCTTCCACCAACAAAATCGTCTGCGTCATCGTTTCTCCCTAGTCTTCACCTATTCTGCTTTCAGAATACCACAGGCGCCACGGCAGCAGTCATAACAGTTCTGTCACCCGCCCGGCCGCAAGCCGCCGCACCACGCAACGGCGGGGCATGGGCCGGTTACAGAAAACAACAAAAAAACGCGCGGTCAAATCACCGCACGTTGCTTGTCGCCGCAGGGTTAGGCGACCCCGGCCAAAAATTCGCCAATCTCGGCGAGCGTGATGCCGAGAAACTTGTTGGTCTGGCCATTGGGGCGGCCGTACTGGCGAAATCGAAATTGCTCGTAAAACGCGATGCTGCTCGGCAGCGCCTCGACTGATAGAATCGTGAAAGCGCCGAGGGCGTGACGCTGCTCGTAGGCCATGGTCATCGCTGTCAGCAGCAGCTGACGGCCAAACGATGCTTTCTGAAACTTCGAGGCGATGCCTAAAAAACTGATTAAAACGGCAGGGTAATCCGTGACGCCACCGCGCAGAAAATGGTGATCCTTGCGGTACTTGCGCGAGATCGCGGTTGCGTCGTTTTGGAGCGTGAAGTAGCCGACGATCGCGTCTGGCCGCCACAAAACAAAGGTGTTGGCGATGGTTTCGCTTCTGATTGCATCGTCTCTGAGGAAACGATCGATGCCAACGTTACCGGTCGAAAAGTCAGCGGCTAACTGTTCAAAGTCCGCCTTCGCCGCCACCTTCAGAATGTGGGAGAAACGCAGATCACCGCTTGTCATCGTCCAGCCGATACGGCTTTAGGCCGCGCAGCGCCGTCCCCGCCGCCCGAAGTTCCCGCCGCCGCTTGGCCGACACCTCGCCACGGGCTCGTGCCTTGAACAACTTGTAATCGTCCGCATTCAACTCCAACACTCGGTGTTTACGCTCGATTGTACCCATGGTGACCCCTCCTCAATTTGAATTGGTCTGAGTCTATCACGGCCGTCGCAAAACCGTCAACCAACCACCGCCTGGACACCGCCTCATGCCTATTGCGCCGGGGTTGCGGTCCCCACAAGCGTGGCACGATTGGCCAACTTGTTTTCCCGCCATTCAAAAGGCCCATCCGGCAACGGATGGGCCCCAACGGCTTACTTGCGCCGCGACCGCGGCTTCATGCTCTGAAACAGGTTGATCCAGGATTCCTTGTGGAACAGATTCTTGCCGCCGCTTCGCAGCACCTGCCAGAAGGTCAGAGACTTGCGGATGCGGTCGGCCGGAATATGCTCGCGAACCGCGCGTAGCACCGCCTTGGGGTCGTGCGACGAGAAGGTGTAGGTGCCGCTTTTGCGCGTCACCAGGGCGTAGCGGGGCAGCCACTTGCCGCCGAACATCACAGACACGGCGACGTGGTCGACTTCCTTCCAGGGAAACTGCATGTAGTTCTTCGGGTTGCGGGAGTCGTAGAACTCGAACCCGCGGTCGCCGACCATGATCTTGCCGTAAGCCGGCAGCCCCATGAAGGAAGTGCCGTCAACGACCAGCTCGACTTTCGTATTCAGTGATTCGACCATTGTCTCCATCCTTTACTTGAATAAACCGGTTTTCTGGTGAAGCAGGTAGAACAAGTTAGCGCCGTCCGGGTGCAGCCGGACGCTGTAGCCGGCGTATTTTTGATCCGCCAGCTTGTTTTCGACCCAGGCGAGGTACCAGGTTTCCTCGTGGGTGCCGCCGCCGGGATCCGGCAGCGTCACGACCAGGTGCGACTGGACCTTGCGCCAGGTGAAGCGCGTCGTCGCCTTGGCCTCGACCATGCGGCCGGTGTGGTTCTTGGCCAGTTGGATGCTGGCGCGAGCCGTGCTGCTTTTGGCCGGGTCCTGGGGGTCGAACAGGCGATCCGTGATGCTTTTTTCAAAAGCGGTCGAGGGCTGAATCAAAGCCGCCTGATCGAACACGAACCAGTGGGTCCCCGCCTGGGTCAGCTCCTGCTCCGGGTCGTGGCGCAGGCCGCGCCAGGCCCAGGCGCCAAGCGCCACCGCCACCACCAAGGCGATCAGCCACACCCGCCGCCACCGCACCGGCTTGGCCAGCCGCGCCGGTGGCAGCGGCGACCGCTCCCAGTTATCCGGCACGTGAATCCCGCCCGTATCCTGCCCCATTGCAACCGCCTCCTTGTCCCCTTAACTGTAGCGAAGCACCGGCCAAAAGGCAACGGGCCCCGAGCGGATTTTCCGGGTGCTGCGGGGATTTCCCGGGTGCTGGCGCAAGGGCGGCATGAGACAAAAACGGCCGTCCTTCGCGTGAAGGACGGCCGCCGTAACCGTGACTACATCAGGTTGGCCAGGTGCATCAAAATCCCGAAGACGAAGAGTCCCAAAATGATGACGATTGGCGAAACCTTCTTCTTGAGCAACCACATGCACAGGAAGGTCAGAAGAACCGCGGCCAGGCCCGGAATCAGGCTGTCCAAGTTGTTCTGCAGCGTCGTGATCTTGTGATTGGTCAAGGACAGGCCAGCCGCCTGGTCCTGCAGGGCCTTTTGAATCCCCTTGGCCCCGGCAGGCAGCGCGTTCCAATCGATGTAAGCCCCTTTGTCCAGCTTAACGTCGGAAACCTGCGGCGTGAACTTGACGGAGACCCAGCGGTTAACCAAGGCACCCAGGATGAACATCCCGAGGATGGAAGCACCCTTGGTCACGTCCTGAAGCAAGGTCCCGGAAAGGTCGTCGGCAATTTTGGAGCCGGCGCGGTAGCCGAATTCCTGCGTGTACCACAGGAAGGCGATGCGGATGACGTTCCAAGCCACGAAGAAGATGATCGGGCCGAGAATCGAGCCACCCATCGCCATGGACGCACCCAAGGCGCCGAGGATTGGGCGAACGGTGAACCAGAAGACTGGGTCGCCGACACCGGCCAGCGGGCCCATCATCCCGATCTTAACGCCTTGGATGGTGACGTCGTCGATCGGCGCCCCATTGGCCCGCTCTTCTTCAAGGGCGAGCGTCACGCCGATAACTGGGGAAGCCAGGTACGGGTGGGTGTTGAAGAATTCCAGGTGGCGCTTCAGCGCGGCCACGCGGTCTTCCTTGGTGGTGTAAAGCTTCTTGAGGGCTGGAATCAAAGAGTAGGCCCAGCCGCCGTTTTGCATACGCTCGTAGTTCCAAGACCCTTGCAAGAAGGTGGAACGCCAGCATACGGCCCAACGATCTTTGGTCGTTAACGTAATTTTATCTGCCATTTTCGCCAACCTCCTTGTTAGTAATTGTCGATGATATCGCCGACTGGGTCACCGGTACCACTGTTGCTGGACCCGCCGTTGCTGCTGCCGGAGCCGCCCATCTTGGACAGGTTCAGGTAAATCAGGGCGAGGCCGACGCCGATGGCACCCAGGCCGATCAGCGTGATCGATTGAACGGTCGCCAGCACGAAGCCGATGGCGAAGAATGGCCATACTTCGGCGGTGGCCATCATGTTGATAACCATGGCGTAACCCACGGCCACAACCATGCCACCACCGATACCCAGGCCGTCAACCAGCCAGGATGGCATCGCGTCGAGCAGGGACTTCACGGGCTTGGAACCGACGGCCAGGATGAAGCCGGCCGGAATGGCGATACGCAGGCCCTGCAAGCAGATGGCGATCATCTGCCACAGGTCGATTTTGGCAAAGCTGCCTTCCTCGGCGGCCTTATCCATGATGTGGGCGATACCAGTTGCCAGGGTGCGGACGAAGGTCGTCAGAAGCAGGCCGGCAACGGCCAGCGGAACGGCCATGGCGATCGCGGACTTAACGCCGTCGGTCCCCTGGCCGCCCAGTACGAGAATAATAGCTGAAGCAACGGCTGCCAAGGCAGCGTCTGGTGCGACCGCGGCGCCGATGTTCGCCCAACCTAAGGCGATCATCTGCAAGGTCCCGCCCAAGATCAGGCAAGGCACAAGCTGGCCGGTCACTAAGCCGATCAACGTGCACGCAACGATTGGCTGGTGGAATTCGAATTCATCAAGAATCCCTTCGACCCCAGCCAGGAACGACACGATGAGGACTAGGATGATTTGAATGAAGTTCAAAGACATGTGAGTGTCCTCCTTTTTTCCGGTTAAAAAATGTCAGATTATTTGGCCGCGTTCAAGGCGTCTTGGGCCTTCTTGAGAATCGCGTCCATGTTATCGCCAGAGTCGGTTGGGACCTTGCGAACATCGAAGCTGATGCCCTTGGCCTTGAGCTTGCCGAACGTGTCGATGTCGTCTTGGTCGAACGCCAAGACCTTGTTCGGCTGCACCTTGCCGGCGGAATGCGCCATGGAGCCCACGTTGATGGTCTTCAGCGGCACCCCACCCTCGACGGCGCGAAGCGCGTCCTGCGGGGTTTCGAACAGCAGTAAGGCGCGTTCGCCGCCGAAGTGCTTGTCGTCCTTAGCGATTTTGATCATCTGATCCACCGGAATGACATGCGCCCGGACACCGCCCGGCGCCGCATCGGTGATCAGTTGCTTGCGCAGCTTGTCACGCGCAACGTCGTCGGAAACGACGATGATGCGCGTCGGCTTAACGTCCTTGGACCAGGCCGTCGCCACTTGGCCGTGCAAAAGCCGCGAGTCGATTCGCGCCAGCACGTACTCAAGCTTGCCCGGCTTGCCGCCCTTGGCAGCGGCCGGTGCCGCAGCAGCGGGTTCAGCGGCCTTGGGTTCCAGTTCTTCCGGCTTGATGCGAACGCCCTCACGCCCGGCGTCAACCAGGTGAGCCGCGATGTCATGCGCGGAAGTCATGGACAGACGAGACCCGTAAGCCTCGATCAACATTGGCAGGTTCAACCCGGTAACGATCGCCCACTTGTCTTTGTGTGCTTCATACAACCCGTTAGACTGGTTGAATGGTGAGCCGCCCCAAAGGTCCACAAGGAACAATACTTCATCTTCCGGATCGAACTTTGCAATGGCTTCTTCAAGGTGTGCTTTCAGGTCTTCCGGACCTTCGTTTGGCATGAACGTCACAACTTCAACTTTTTCTTGCTCACCGAAAATCATCGAACCGGATTGCTTAATGCCAGCGGCGAATTGCCCGTGACTGGCAAGAATGATTCCGACCATTGTTTGTCGCCTCCTAATAAAATTTGTGTGAGTTTAGTGAGCGCTATCATTAACGGTCCAACGCGCCGATGATGACGAGCGCAAAAACTCCCAGAAGCTAGTATGACAAGGTTTCTGGGCTTTTGCAATCATTTTGACTAATAATATTTACCGTTTTCATGAAAGGACTATACCACCGCGATTTCACCGGTTCAATTCACCGAACTGTAATCTGCCAGTTTTGAGCCATTCTCGTCCAAAAGTGGGATGGTTGAATTGATGTAGCGCTTTCTCGAAGTTTTCTTTACGTAAACCCACACCAGGAGATGGTTGACGCAAGAAACCGCTTGCGCAAAAAATCTTGGGCCGACGCGAGCGAGAATCGGGCGAGCAGCGCCGCTTGACAAGAAAGCGCTGCAGAATGAAACACACTTCATTCGGGCCGTGAAAGGACAGCAGAATGAAACACACTTCATTCTGGCCACGAGCCGGCCGCAGAATGAAACATACTTCATTCCGGGCCCGGCCGAAGTTTTTCTGCAACCGCGCTTGACAATCCCGGGGAAGTCACCTAGACTCATGGTCAGACATTTAAATAAACCACCAAGAAATAGAGGTCGCGGGTGGTGACGACAGCTGATGAGGGCCTAACCCGATGAGTCAGCCGTAAGCATCCCCGCCGAAACTCACCAAGCGATTAGGCGCTTGGCGGGTTGGGACAGTGGGCGAAAGCCGCTGGACTGTCGAAGCGATTGCTTCGGAGCGCTATGATTCTTGCGAATTATGCAGAAATCCACGTTGGCCTTTGTTTATCGTAAACAAAGGCCAACGTTTTTTAGTTCTCTATTTCCCGAGTGACCAAACACGAAGGGAGAATGTCTTATGAAGAAGTTGTTTTCCGCCATTATCGGCGCAGGGTTCGCCCTCGCCGTCGGTCTGGGCCTGGCTGCCCAGACCCAACCCGTTCAGGCCGCCGGCGGCACCCTCAAGGTCGGCATGGAGGCCGGCTACGCCCCGTTCAACTGGACGCAAAGCACCAGCGCGAACGGCGCCGTCAAGATTCAAGGCTCCAGCGACTACGCCAACGGCTACGACGTGCAGATGGCCAAGAAGGTCGCCAAGGCCCTAGGCAAAAAGGTCATCGTGGTCAAGACGTCTTGGGACGGCCTGCCGCCTGCTTTGACCTCCGGCAAGATCGACGCGATCATCGCCGGCATGTCCCCGACCCCGGAGCGGCGCAAGACCATCGATTTTAGTAACACCTACTACGCCTCCAAGCTGACCGTCGTGGTTCGCCGCGACAGCAAGTACGCCAAGGCCACCAGCATCAAGGACTTCAAGGGGGCCAAGATCACCGCGCAGCTCTCCACGTTCCACTACCAGGCGATCAGCCAGCTGAAGGGCGCGATCAAGGAAGGCGCGATGAACAACTTCCCGGCCATGCGCGTGGCGCTTGAGTCCGGCACCATCGACGGCTACGTCTCCGAGGTGCCGGAAGGGATTACGGCTTCGGCCGCCAACCCGAACCTCACCTACCTGCGCTTCAGCAAGGCCAATGGCTTCAAGACCAACCCCGAAGACGTCGACTTGGCCATCGGGCTGCGCAAGAACGACCCGGACAAGGCCAAGATCAACGAGGCCCTGGCCAAAATTTCCAGCAAGCAGCGCGATCAGCTGATGACCGAGGCCGTCGCTAACCAGCCGTCGACGGCTAGCGAAGGCAACTGGTTCATCAGCATCCTCAAGCAGTACGGCCCGATGCTTCTGCGGGGGACCGGCATGACGCTTCTGATCTCTTTGATCGGCACGATCGTCGGCTTCGTCATCGGCCTGCTGGTCGGCATCGTTCGCACCATTCCGGCGCCGAAGACCAAGGGCAAGCGCGGCCTGCAGTGGTTCATCAACTGGCTGTTGGCCGTCTATATTGAAGTGTTCCGTGGCACCCCAATGATCGTCCAGGCCGCCGTGCTTTACTACGGCGCCGCCCAGGCCTTCGGGCTCAACATGGACAAGACGGCGGCCGCCTTGGTCATCGTCTCGATCAACACCGGGGCCTACATTTCCGAAATCATCCGCGGCGGCATCATCTCCGTGGATGCCGGCCAGTTCGAGGCCGCTCACGCCCTGGGCTTCACCCACCTGCAGACCATGCTCAAGGTCATTTTGCCTCAGGCGATTCGCAACTCCCTGCCGGCCGTGACCAACGAGTTCATCGTCAACATCAAGGACACCTCGGTGCTGTCCGTCATCTCGGTTTCCGAGCTGTTCTTCACCTCCGAAACCGTCGCCGGTCAAAACTTCCAGTTCTTCCACACCTACCTGATCGTCTGCGGCATCTACCTGATTCTGACCTTCACGATTTCCCGCCTGTTCCGCCTGATTGAAAAGCGCATCGACGGCCCGAAGAACTACAACGTGATGAACAACCAGATGCAGGTGGAGACACCCACGACCAACAACTAAGGAGGAGAACGACTATGACAGAATCCATTATTGAAGTCCAAAACCTCAAGAAGGTCTTTGGCGACCACGTGGTGCTGACCGACATCAACTTCGACGTCGCGCAAGGCGAAGTCGTTTCCATCATCGGCCGCTCCGGCTCCGGGAAGTCGACCCTGCTGCGCAACATCAACCTGCTCGAGGAGCCGACCGCCGGCGACATCAAGTTCCACGGCGCCAGCATCCTGGAGAAGAACTTCGACCTGGCGCATTACCGTGCCAAGGTCGGGATGGTTTTCCAAAGCTTCAACCTGTTCAACAACCTGACCGTGCTGCAAAACGTGGTCACCCCGCAGATGACCGTGCTCAACCGCGACGCGGCGGCCGCCAAGGAACACGCGCTGGAGCTGCTGCACCAGGTCGGCATGGACCCCTTCGTCAACGCCAAGCCCGACCAGCTGTCCGGCGGCCAAAAGCAGCGCGTCGCGATCGCCCGGGCCGTCGCCATGGACCCGGAAGTCCTGCTGTTCGACGAGCCGACCTCCGCGCTTGACCCGGAAATGGTCGACGACGTCCTCAACGCGATGAAGGCCCTAGCCACCACCGGCCTGACCATGATCGTCGTCACCCACGAAATGGAATTCGCCCGTGACGTCTCCGACCGCGTCGTCTTCATGGACCAAGGCGTGATCGCCGAAAGCGGCACCCCGGAGCAGCTCTTCGACCACCCGCAGGAAGCACGCACCCAAGAATTCTTGAAGCGGTACCTCAACAGAGCGTGAGCCGCGGCGGGGTTAGCGGGTCGGCTAGCGCGGCGCCGGCTCTTGAAGCGGGTTGTGCTTCGAGGGCCGGTGCGAGCAGGCCGGACCTGCGTTGCCGCGGGGAACGCGTTTAAAGCGTGAGCCGCGGCGGATTTAGCGGAACGGATAGCCTAGCCGTGGCGCTTGGGACCGGGCCTTGGTCCCGAGGGCCGCGGCGTCGCTAGCCGCTTCCGCGTTGCCGCGAGGAACGCGTTTAAAGCGTGAACCGCGGCGGGGTTAGCAGGTCGGCTAGCGCGGCGCCGGCTCTTGAAGCGGGTTGTGCTTCGAGGACCGGTGCGAGCAGGCCGGACCTGCGTTGCCGCGGGGAACGCGTTTAGATAGAGCGTGAGCCGCGGCGGGGTTAGCAGGTCGGCTAGCGCGGCACCGACTCTTGAAGCGGGTTGTGCTTCGAGGGCCGGTGCGAGCAGGCCGGACCTGCGTTGCCGCGGGGAACGCGTTTAAAGCGTGAACCGCGGCGGGGTTAGCGGAACGGCTAGCCTAGCCGTGGCGCTTGGGACCGGGCCTTGGTCCCGAGGGCCGCGGCGTCGCTAGCCGCTTCCGCGTTGCCGCGGGGAACGCGTTTAAAGCGTGAGCAACGGCGAGGTTATCAGAACACCTTTACCACACCACCCCAGGCCGGCACCCAAAAGCCTTGGCCGGCCGCAAACGGCGGCTCACCCCTCCCATTGTTGGGAAGGATGAGCCGCCGTTTTTGTTCTATAATATCGCGTTCACAGCCACGTCCCGCTGGCCACGATCAGCCCGTACCCGAGGGCCGCCCGGCGCAGCTGGGCCGCGTCGTAATCGCGGTAGTGGTCGTGCAAGGCCCCGTAAAGCCTGCGGCCGGCTGGCGGCAGCGTCATCGGCCGAAAATACGGCAGGTGGTACAGCGCCGTGTAAAGCGCCAGCCGCGTCGTGTCCAGGTCGGCCCCGGCTTGCAGCGCCTTGGCCGCGGTCAGCAAAACCTCGTGGTAGCGCTGATCCAGCTCGCTTGCGAACCGCTCCGCGTAGGCCGCGTCAACCAGGTCGAACAATGCTTGTGCGTCTTCTGTCATGCAATCTCCTCCAATGCAGCGAGTCTACGCCTGGTCGGGCGGCGACACAACGGAGGTGACAGAAGTGTTAGCCCCGCCGCAACGGACCAATCACCGTCGCTTAGCCGATTGCCAGGCAACGCGGCTCGTCACGCGGCCGATGAAAGGGGTTGCATTTTTCACCAGGGGGGTAATATTCAGTTGCTTGCAAGTTCACGAACCAATCCTGCGCTTGCTAGCAACTGGGGTATGGGAAAGGACAGCCAATGAAAAAACAACCAGTCATCCAGTGCGTCGTCCTCTTGGTCATCGTCGCCGCGTTCGCCTGCGTCGGCTACGGGCTGGAGGGCCACTTCCGGGCGCTGTACCCGATGGACCGCGAGGACGCCGCGGCCAGCACGTTTTACGTCGCCATCTACGTGATCGAGAACGCCTACGCGCTGCTGGTCATGGGCCTCGCCGCGGCCGGGCTGTGGCGCATTTTCGGCCGGTCGGACCACTAACTCAACCAAAATGGCTCGCCTTTTGTCAGTGACAGGAGGCGAGCCATTTTGGCTTGCATTCGGCGGCGGGTCGCGGCTAGTTCAGCTGCGCCGCAATCTCCGCCGTGCTCAGCCAGCGCCGGTCTTTCGGCGAGTGTGTGACGGTCAGCCGGCGGTGGTGGTTGGCCTCCACCTGCAGGCGAAAGCTGGCCAGGCGGCCGCAAAGCTTGCGGTACACCGCCGCCACCGGCGCCGCGCCGCGGGTCGTGTGCAGCGTGACCACCGGCTGCGGCCGCACCGTGTCCAGGTAATCGTCCAGGTTGATGGTGGCCGGCAGCGTCAGCGCCGTCTGGCCGGCCAGGTCGAACGTGGCGCCGCTGGCGGCCGGTAGCTTCGCCAGCCGCTGGCGCATTTCGCGGCGAAAGGCCGGCAGCACGTGGTACTTGTCGTAATCGTCACTGAAGCTGCCGCCGTTTTTCAGCGTGACGCGCGTGTGGCGCTTGGGCGCGTTGACCGGGGCAAAAACGGCCTGAAGCCGCCCACGGCTGCCGCTGACGTAGGCGACCCTGCTGCCCTTGACCAGGCGAAACGCCTGCTTGTGCCGCGTTTGGAGCTGCTTGGCGGCGGCATGCAGCGCCGCCTTCTTGCTGGTGCAGGCCTGTGCGTTCGCGCAGCCGCCCAAGGCCACCGCCAGACCAATCAGAATCAAGACCACCCAGTGTCTCATCGTTATCCCTCCCACGCGATACAGTGTACCACGAATTGCGACGCGACCAATCCGTCGCAGGGCCGAGACCGGGCCAGACGCGGGACCGGGCGGCGACACCGGGGCCGGATGGTGGCGCGAGGCCGGGCCGCGCGTGGGGTTGGGCAGCGACGCAAGGCCGGGCCGCGCGTGGGGTTGAGCGGTGACGCGGCCGGCCTGATCGCCACCACAGCCGGCCGACGGCGCGAGGCTGGGCGACGCGGCCGGCCCAACCGCCACTGCGAAGCGGTTCGAACCGGCCGAGAACGGCGAGCGGCCACGGTCGGCCGCAACCGGAAACGGCCGCAAACCTGACCGCCGCGACCGCGGCGACACCAAAACGACGCACCGCGCTAATCGCGTGATGCGTCGTAAGATTTACGCCTTGAAGCCGTGATTGGCCGCCAGCTGGGCGAACCAGCGACCCGAGGCCTTGACCGTTCGCTTTTGGGTGCGGATGTCCACCGCAATCAGGCCGTAGCGGTTGCGGTAGGCGTTGGCCCAAGACCAGCAGTCAAAAGGCGTCCAGACGTGGTAGCCAAAGCAGTTCGCCCCGGCCGCGATTGCCTCGTGCAGAACCTTGAGGTGAGCGGTCATGAAGTCAATGCGGTAGTCGTCTTGAATGACCCCGGTCGCATCCGCGAACCGCGATTCACCGGAGACGCCCATGCCGTTCTCCGACACGTACCACGGCAGGTTGCCGTAGTCGTCTCGCAGCCGCGTCGCGATGTCTTGCAACGCGTCCGGGTAAATCTCCCAGCCCTTGTCGACGTTCATCACCCGGCCGGGTTTTTGGTACTCGGCGAAGTAATTGCTGGGCAGCCAAGGCATCAGGCTGGTCGGCGAAATCGCCGGCCGCTGGACGCGAAACGGGTGGTAGTAATTGACCCCCAGCATGTCGATCGGGTTGGCCGCAATCACCGCGTCGTCTGCCGCCGTGTGCGACCACAGCACCCCGTCTGCGGCCAGCCAGTCGCACAGCGCCTGCGGATGGTGGCCCCAAACGGCCGGGTCCAGGAACAGCCGGGTGGTCCACAGGTCGGCCTTGTTCGCCGCCGCCTGGTCGGCCGGGTCTTCGCTTGCCGCGTAGGCCGGCGTCAGGTTCAAGATGATGCCGATGCGGCCGCCTTGCGATTGCGGCGCCGCGCGGTAGGCCGCGATGGCGGCAGCGCTGGCCAGGCTGATGTTGTAAGCCGCCTGCACCGCCTTTTGGCCGTCTACCTCAAGCGGGTAATGGAACTGGTACAGGTACTCGCCGTCGAGGATCACCTGCGGCTCGTTGAAGGTAAACCAGTTTTTCACCCGGTCGCCGAAGGCCGCAAAGCAGGCCTTGGCGAACTTGACGTACAGGTCAACCACGTGCCGCGAGGTCCAGCCGCCGTACTGCTGGTACAGGGCCACCGGCAGGTCGAAGTGGTGCAGGTTGAACACCGGCGTGATGCCGGCGGCCAGGCAGGCGTCGATCACGCGGTTGTAATACGCGACGCCTGCGGGATCGACGGCGCCGGTCTCGAAGTCCTTGATCAGCCGGCTCCACTGAATGGAGGTTCGCAGGCTGTTCAGGCCGATGCCTTTCATCAGCGCCAAGTCGTCTTCGTAGGTGTGGTAGAAGTCCGACGCCGTGTTGGGCCCGACTTGTTGGTAAAAAGCCGCCGGGTCGTGGTCGTACCAGTAGTCGAACAGGTTGCGATGGGCCTTGGCGAACCGCCCCTCGCTTTGGGGGCCCGAGGTCGCCCCGCCCCACCAAAAATCGCTTGGAAATTGGTAATTAGTCATAGTCTCCCACTTTCTCAGTGGTCAACTGACGTCCATCACATCGTAGCTACGCGCGTCGTAGCGGTTGCGGGAAAAGGAGTATTCAAACGGGATGCCATCGGCCAGCCAGGCCACCTGCTCGACTTCAAGCACCGGGTCGTTGGGCTTGCAATCGAGGTACTGCACGTCCAGCTTGTCGGCGAACACCGCGTGAATCTTGCGAAACGCGCCGCTCAAGACCAGGCCCAAGTCGTTTTTGAGGTAGCCGTAGATCGAGCCGTTCAGCACCTCTTCGGTCAGGTTCGGCATCAGCTTCTGCGGCATGAACGTGTGCTCCAGCACGTACGGTGCCCCGTCGACCTCCCGCAGCCGCAAGATCTCGAACACCGGCTCGTTCTTGCCGAGGCGCAGGTGGGTGCGAAGCGTCTCGGTCGGAAACATGATGTTGAAGCGAATCACCTTGGAGGTCACGTGGTCTGGGCCCATCGTGGCGGTCAGGCCCATGTGTTCCTTGGCCGGGGCGTTGGACTCCAGCTTCAGCTCGATGTCGCCCATCACGTAGGTGCCATCCCCGCGGCGGGTGTAGATCAGGCCGTCTTGGGCCAGGCCGTCCAGCGCTTTTTTGATGGTCATGCGGCTGACGTTGAATTCCGCGGCCAGCGTCACCTGATCGGGAATCATGGCGTTGGCGGCGTACTCACCGGACTCGATGCGGGTGCGAATCTGATCGGCAATCTGTTCATACTTTGGGATCTGCGGCATGTCAAGGCCTCCTTGCAACTTCCATAATACTCCCGATTATACACATCATTTTCCCGGATGGTCATGTATTTGGACATCGGTTGCCAACTTATCGTCAGTCGTCTGAATCAATGAAAAAGCCGCGCAGTTCGTCGCTCACCTTGGGCAGGTATTCGTGGCCGTACTCCGGCAAAACCACCAGGTGCTTGGGGCTTTGGATGTTGTTGAACGTCGCAAACTGGGTCTGCGGCGGCACCACCGTGTCCTGCAACCCCATCGACCAGTAGACCTCGGCACGAATGCGCGGCGCCAGGAAGTGGATGTCGATGTAATCCAGGGTGTCAAAAATCTCGCTTTCGCGCTTGTGCAGCGGGTCGCGGAACTGGAACCAGTAGGCGATTTCCTCGAACGCCGAGGTCTGGGCCCCCATCCGGTAGGCCTTGCGGTAGTCGGACAAGAAGGGGTAGCTGACCTGAACGCGGTAGATCTCGGGCACCAGGCTGGCACAGGCGATGGCCAACCCGCCGCCTTGCGAGGCCCCGACCGCGTAACAACGCGTCGCATCGACGCCGGGGTAGGCCATCAGGAGCTTGGCCGCCTGGGCGGTGTCGAGAAACACGCTGCGGTAGTAGAGGTTGGCCGGGCCTTCCTCCATGCCGCGAATGATCAGCCCCTTCATCACGTCCCCGCTGGTGCGGGTGACGTCCTGCGACAGGCCGCCTTGGCCCCGGGCGTCAAGCGCCAGGCAGACGAAGCCCTCGGCCGCCCAGCCGAACTTGTCCTGGTAGTCCCCCGAATCGCAGTGGTAACCGTGAAACATCACCATGCCCGGATGCTTGACGGTCGGGTCGTAGGGCTTGGGCAAAATCAGCTGGCAGTGGATCCGCGCCTGGCCGACGCCTTGGAACCACAGGTCATAGGCCTGCGCCACCCGCGATGGAATCGCGACGGGTGCGACCGTGAAGTCTTGGGGTAGCGCGTTCATCTCCGCCAGCCCCTGGGCCCAAAACGCATCGAAATCGGTCGGCTTCTCGCCGGTGCCGAAGTAGTGGTCGCGCCACTCGGAAATATCGATCATACTGTTACCTCCCGCGGCGGTGAAGAACCTCGCCGCCTTTTTTTGCGCATTCTGTTTACAAAATTGCCTGGGTGTTGCATACTGTTGCTGCCATCTCGAAAATAAGTATATACTTTTGCTCACGCATGTCAAAGGAGAATCGCGATGAACCCAATTAATGCGGTCACTTACGGCTACACCAGCCAGCGCGGCGACTGGACCACGCTGCGAGCCCAGCAGTCCCTGCGCCTCCTGCACGAACGCACCGGCGCCAACACGGTGATTCTAGCCGTCACCGTCACCCAGCCCGACGCCTTCACGCCGCGCATCGACTGGCAATCGCCCGCCGTTTTGAGCGACGCGGAGGTGCTGGCCACCGCCGCGGCCGCCCAGGCGCTGGGCATGGCCGTGATCTTGAAGCCGATGGTCAACCTGGAGGACGGCGTGTGGCGAGCCCACATCAACTTCTTCGACCACGACGCCCCTTGCGAACCCACGTGGGGCCAGTGGTTCACCGCCTATTCGGCCTTCATGGCACACTACGCCGCACTGGCCGAGCAGTGCCACGCCGCGATGCTGGTGATCGGCTGCGAGCTGGTCAACGCCGACCGTCGCGCCGACGAGTGGCGAGCCCTGATCGCCCGGCTGCGGCGGCTTTACCACGGTCAGCTCACCTACAACTGCGACAAGTACCAAGAGGACGCCGTGTCTTGGTGGGACGCCGTCGACGTGATTTCAAGCTCCGGTTACTACCCGCTCGACGCCTGGTCAGCGCAGCTGCCGCGCATTCAGGCCGTCGTCGAGCGCTTCGCCAAGCCGTTCTTCTTTTGCGAGGCCGGGTGCCCGGCGCGACGCGGCGCCGCGCTGTTGCCCAACGACTGGACCCGGCGCGGCGCCTTGGACCTCGCCGAGCAGGCCGCCTGGTACCGCGCGATGTTCGCGGCGCTGCGCCAGGCGCCGTGGGTTCGCGGCGTCGGCCTGTGGGACTGGAAGGCCGACCTGTACCCCGCGGCCCAGGCGGCGACCAACGACGACTACGCGCTTTACGGCAAACCCGCCGAGGCGGTAGTGTTGGAAAATTTCGCGCATTCAAAATAAAAGACTATACATTATTTCAGCACCGTGCTATCATTTGTTCCGGAAGCGATTTCAAAATTTTGAGGGGGAAACATCATGAAGAAGCAACTTGCATTAATGGTCGGCCTGTCTGCCGCCCTGCTACTCGGTCTGACCGCGTGTGGCGGGAGCAAGGACAGCGGTGCCACCAAGTCCAAGACGCAGACCATCACCTTCATCAACCACAAGACCGACTGGGCCGGCAACGGCAAGTGGAAGGCCTACATGAAGGACTTCAACAAGAAGTACCCGAACATCAAAGTGAAGATCGAAACCATCACCGATTACGCCGGCCAGATGAAGACCCGCATGAACTCCGATCAGTACGGCGACGTGTTCATGCTGCCGGACACCATCAAGCCCAAGGACTTCGCCCACTTCGTTGCGCCGCTGGGCAAGCAAAAGACCTTGGAAAAGAAGTACCTGGGCCTGACCAACAAGTCCTACAACGGCACCTCCTACGGCATTCCGTCGCAGCTGAACGCCTCGGGCATGGTCGTCAACATGAAGGTGTTCAAGGACGCCGGCATCAAGACCTTCCCGAAGACCCCGGCGGCCTTCATCAAGGCGCTGAAGACCATCAAGGCCAAGAACCCGGACGTCATCCCGCTGTACACCAACTACGCCGCCGGCTGGACGCTGGCCAACTGGGACTTCACCCGGCCGGGCGTCGTCGGCGATCCGGCCATCACCAACAAGATGATGACCGACAAGGCCCCGTTCGAAAAGGGCAAGGTCATGTACACCATTTACGACACACTGTACAAGGTGGCCAAGGACAAGCTGATTGAAAGCGACCCGACGACCTCCGACTGGGAGCAATCCAAGGTCGACATGGCCAACAACAAGATCGGCGTGATGGTCCTGGGTTCTTGGGCCGTGCCGCAAATCCAAGAGGCCAACAAGGACAACGCCGACAACATCACCTTCCAGACCTTCCCGGCCACGGCCGAAGACGGCAAGCAGTACATCTCCGTCGGCGCCGACTACAACTACGCGATCAACGTTCACAGCAAGCACAAGGACGCGGCGCGGAAGCTGATCAACTGGCTGGTCAACGACTCCGATTACGCGATCGACAACGGCGGCCTGCCGACGGTCAAGGGTGCCAAGTACCCGGCCTCCCTGCAGGGGCTGAAGGACTCCGGCGTCACCCTGCTTGAAACCGCGGCGGCACCGAAGGGCAAGGAATCCCTGTTCTCCGAAATCGACGACGCCTCCGAAATCGGCCTGGACACGACCGACAAGACCAAGCAGCGCATCATCGAGGCGGCCATCGGCAACACCAACGAGAGCTTTGCGACGATCATGAAGGACCTGAACGGCAAGTGGGCCAACGCGATCAAGACCGTCAACGCCCAATAAAGGCGCCTTTTGCGGGGTCGTGCCCATCACGACCCCGCATCTTATTTCAGAAAGGTGTGTTTCAAATTGAAAGCGATAAGGTTCGACTACCGCACGCAAAAGCGCCTGATCATCGTCTTGTTCACGATCATTCCCGTCGCGCTGTTGCTCGTGTTCTCCTACTACCCACTGGTCAAAATGGTCCAGTACAGCCTGACCAACTGGGACGGCTTCTCGCCCGACAGCAAGTTCGTCGGCCTGGCCAATTACAAGACGATTTTCACCGACCCCACGTACTTCTCGGTGTTTCGCACCAGCCTGTACTACTTCGTCGCGACGTTCTTCCAGCTGGGGTTCGCCCTGCTGTTCGCCACGATTCTGTCCTTCAAGGTGAAGTTCGCCAACTTCTGGAAGGGCGTCTTGTTCTTCCCTTACCTGCTCAACGGCGTGGCGATCGGCTTCATCTTCCTGTACTTCTACAAGCAGCACGGGACGCTTGACACCCTGTTGAGCTTCATCGGGCTCAAGAGCCAGATTCACCTGTGGCTGGGTGACCGCTCGATCAACAACATCTCTTTGGCCTTCACCTCGATTTGGCGCTACACCGGCTTCAACTTCCTGATCTTCCTGGGCGCGATTCAGTCGGTCAACCCCGAGGTCTACGAGGCCGCCGAGATGGACGGGGCCAACCGTTGGAACCAGTTTCGCTTCATCATTTTGCCGAGCATCAAAGAAATTGTGTTCCTGAACATCATCCTCGGCGTCTCCGGGTCGCTGTCCGTCTTCGACATTCCATACATCATGACCAGCGGCTCCAATGGCACCAACACCTTCGTCATTCAGACCATCGACACCGCGTTCAAGTACAACAAGCTCGGGCTGGCCTCGGCCATGGCGATCATCTTGCTCCTGATTGTGGTCGTCGTCACCGTGCTTCAGCGAATCTTTACCAGAGAGAAGGCGAGTCGCTAATGCATGCACATCACTTCACCATTGGGACGTTCTTCAAGTACCTGCTGCTGGTCATCGGCGCCGTGGTCGCCATCGTGCCGATCCTCGTGGTGTTCCTGGGCTCGTTCAAGTCCAACACCGAGTTCCTGTCGACCGGCGTCTTGTCCTTACCCAAGCACCTCGACTTCAGCAACTACAAGACGGCCTTCGTCAACGGCCAGATGCTGACCGGGTTCAAAAACACCTTCCTGATCTTCGCCATCAGCATGGTCGGCAAGCTGCTTTTGGGCTCCGCGTTCGCCTTTGCCATCAACCGCTTCAACTTCAAGCTCAAAAAGCCGATCATGGCGCTGTTCATGGTTGCGATGCTGATTCCGGCCATCACCAGCCAGGTCGCGACCTTCCAGATCATCAACGCGATGGGGCTGTTCAACAAGATCTGGTCGGTCATCGTGCTGAACCTCGGCACCGACGTGATCTCCATCTACATCTTCCTTCAGTTTCTCGACGGCATTCCGGTGTCGTTGGACGAATCCGCCTACCTGGACGGCGCCAACTACTTCCAGATTTTCTACAAAATCATCCTGCCGAACCTGAAGGCGCCGATGGTCACCATCCTGATCATCTCGGGGGTCCAGATCTACAACGACTTTTACAACCCGTTCTTGTACATGCCGGATCCCAACCTCAAGGTGATTTCGACCGCCCTGTTCGCCTTCAAGGGCCCTTACGGCACCAACTGGCCGGTCATCCTGGCCGGGGTCATCATCGTGATCCTGCCGATTCTGATCGTGTTCCTCACGCTTCAAAAATACATCTACAACGGCGTCGCAGGCTCGGTCAAGTAACCCCTGCCGCCGTGATCGGAGGTCGCCATGTCCACCCAACCCAGCAAACTCATTCGCGCCGTCACGGCGTTTTACCGCCTGGTGCCGCAATCGCTGCGCTTTTGGTGGCAGCTGATTCGCCACGGCCTGGTCTACGGCTGGCTGGCGGCCATGACTGCGGGGTATGACGCCTTGCAGCCGCCCGTGCCGCCGCAGTCTGACGCGGCCGCCGCGGCCGCGCCGCAAGACCGGCGACCACCGCTGCCAGGTGCTGGCTGGTCCTTCGCGTTCACGCTGGCCATCGGCGGCCTGCTGGTGGCCGTGCGGCGGCTGGCCCAGGCCCCGCACAGTGCGGCTTGGCAGCTCGCCGTGGTCGCCTTGCTCGCGCTGGTGCTGGTGGGCAGCGCCTTCCTGGCGGCGCTCGCCTTTGGGTCGATTCGGCCGGACGCGGCCGAGTCCCCGGCGTTTGCCGCCCTGGCGCTTTTGATCCGCCACCCCGGCACCACCCTGAGCCTCGCGCTGTCTTGGACCGGCTGCACCATTCTCGGCTACCTCAACCCCTTGGTGGCCGTGCTGCTGGCCCCAGGCGCCTACCTATGGCTCACCAAGTCCCTTTTGACCCGCACCGCCGGCGGCCACGCGCCGCTGGTTGCCAAACCCTAGATTGCCAACCCTAATCAGCCAAGCCAAAAAGGCCTCGCGTCTGCCAACGCGAGGCCTTTTGAGCGGAAAAATTGGGTTACGGGACGCAAAGGGTACCGCGGTTTGCCCCGCAGTACCCCGGTTGAGATTGGATTGAGGAACCGACCCAACTGCAGGGCAGACTGCCCCCGCCAGCTGGTGAACCCGATTCGGTTGGTGGTACGCACTGTGGTGGACCCGGCAGTCGCAGCTCCCTGGAATCAAACCAGTTAAGCTGTTTTCTTTTACGCGAATTTCTTCGTCGCTAGACACTCACGCCGCGGACGTGGTCGACATAGGTCGACGTTCATCAGATGAGGATGATAGTCACTGCGAGCTGCCTTGAGCTGCGCTTCGGCCGTGCGACCGAGAGGCGCTGCGGAATTCTACGGAAATAGAATAACACCAGGCGACCGGAAATACCATTACAGGATTGTAAATGTTAGGTAAATTTAGTGTAAATAAATAACACAACTTCAATAGAGCCAACAAAGAATTCAATCAACGCAAGACCGGCGACCGCCCCCATTGCTTCAGGGCAGTCGCCGGTCTTGGTTTGGTGGGCAAGCGCGTTGCCAGCGCTACGCTAATCGGTTCGCTAAATTCGCTCGGCTCCACGCTCTAAACGCGTTCCCCGAGGCATCGCCGGAGCGGCTAGCTAAGGCCAGACACTGAGCCACGGCCCGGCTCAATGTCCAGCCTTGCGCTACCCGTCCGGCTAAACGCCTTGCTCCGCCCTCTAAACGCGTTCCCCCAGGCAACGCGGGAGCGGCTAGCTACGCACCAGCGCCGGGGCATAACCCGCCCCAACGCTGGTGCTAGGCTACCCGTCCCGCTAAACCCGCCTCGGGTCACGCTCTACATATTCAATATCCACATGAACCCGATGAAGACGAAGAACAGGCCGTACATGATCGGCGAGACCTCCTTGCCGCGCTTGGCCGCGATCATCGTGATCGGGTAGAAGATGAACCCAAGCGCGATGCCGTCGGAGATGCTGTAAGTCAACGGCATCCCGAGCAGGATTAGGAAGGACGGAATCGCGACCTCCAGCTGGCTCCAGTTGATCTGACGCAGGGACTGCGCCATCAAGACGCCGACGATGATCAAGGCCGGGGCGGTGACCTGCGTCGTCACGACGGCCAAAAGCGGCGAGAAGAACAGGCCGAGCAGGAAGAAGGCCCCGGTGACCACGGCGGTCAAGCCGCTGCGGCCGCCGACCGCGATGCCGGCGGAGCTTTCCACGAAGGCGCCGACCGGGCTGGTGCCCAGAAGCGACCCGGCGAGCATGGCGGTGGAGTCGGAGGCCAACGCCTTGCCGACCCGCGGCATCTTGTTGTCCTTCATGAAGCCGGCCTGGTTGGCCAGGCCAACCAGGGTGCCGGCGGTGTCAAAGAAGGTGACGAGCAGGAAGGTCAAGACGACCACCACCAGCTGCAGCGAATTGATGTCGCCGACGTGTTTGACGGCCACCAGGAAGGTCGGGGCCAAGGACGGCGCCCCGGACACGATGGCGCTTGGGGCGTGAATCAGGCCGGTGGCCAGGCCGAGAATCGTGGTCAGGACCATGCCGATGAAAATGCCCCCCGGCACCTTTTTGACCATCAAAACGGCGGTGACGATCAGGCCGAACACGGTCAGCCACGTGGTGCCGACGCTCAGCGACCCCAGGCCGACCAAGGTCGACTTGTTGGCGACGATCAGGCCGCCGTCACTGAGCCCGAGAAAGGCGATGAACAGCCCGATGCCGCCGGAAATCGCGTACTTCAGGTCGGCGGGAATCGCGTCGATAATCATCTCCCGCAGCTTGAAAATCGTGATGACGATGAAGATCAAGGCGGCGACGAACACGCCGGCCAGCGCGGTTTCCCACGGAATCTTCATGCCGATGCAGACCGAGTAGGCGAAAAAGGCGTTGATGCCCAGCGCCGGGGCGGTGGCGATCGGGTACTTCGCCAGGATCCCCATCAGCATGCACCCAAGGGCCGAGGCCAGGGCGGTCGCGGTGAACACCGCGCCTTTATCCATCCCCGAAGCGCCCAGTACGGATGGATTGACGAACAGAATGTAGGCCATCGAGATGAACGTGGTGAACCCCGCCAGGATTTCCCGGCGAACGGTCGTGTTGAGCTCCCGAATCTCGAAGTAGGCCAGCAGCTTCTCTTTCATGTGTGAATTGCCTCCAAAACACGAACTATATTTTTACAACGCAGTCTTTATCTTATAATATTTCGAACGTTGTGTAAAGATGAACGTGTGGCCGGCGATTTTTCCGAAGATTGTTCGGGCCTTGAGCAAGCAAAAACCCCGCCACCGCGGATGCGGCAGCGAGGTTTTCAGTGCAGTCGTGCAAGCGCCAGGAACTTAGTCGGCGATGCGACGGACCATAACATTGTTGGTGGAACCTGGTTCGTACAAGGGCAAGCCGGCCACGATGACCACCACGTCACCCTTCGCCAGCTGACCGTCGGCAACCAGTTTCTCTTCCGCCTGGGCAACCAGGGCTTCGAATTCGGCACCCTTGTCGACCACCAGCGGGGTCACGTTCCAAGACACCAGCAGGCTGGAGGCGGTGCGTTCGTCGTAGGTCACGGCCAGGATCGGGGCTTCCGGCTTCAGACGGGAAATCTGACGCGCGGTGTAGCCGCTGGCGGTCAAGGCGATGATGGCCTTGGCGGAGACGCGTTCTGCGGCGGTCACGGCGGCGATCGCGGTCGTCGTGGTGATGGAGCCGGAGGTCTTCAGTTCTTCAAGAACCGGGGAGTGCTTCGGCAGCATCTTGTCGGCGCGTTCGTCGATCACGGCCATGGTGTGGACGGATTCGACCGGGTAGTCCCCGTTGGCGGATTCGCCGGACAGCATGGTGGCATCGGTGCCCTGCAAAACGGCGAAGGCCACGTCGGTCACTTCGGCACGGGTCGGGCGTGGGTTCTCCTGCATGGAGTCCAGCATCTGCGTCGCGGTGATCACCGGCTTGCCGGCGAGGTTGCACTTGTGAATCAGCATCTGCTCAACAGCAGGCACTTCTTCGTAAGGAATCTCGATGCCCATGTCGCCACGGGCCACCATGATGCCGTCGGACATCTCAAGGATGGCGTCGGAGTTGTCGATGCCTTCCTGGGATTCGATCTTTGGGATCACGAGGACGTCTTCGCCACCGACTTCGGCCAGCACGTCGCGAATTTCTTGAACGTCGGAAGTCTTGCGAACGAAGGATGCGGCGATGAAGTTGATGCCTTGCTTGACGCCGAAGCGGATGTCGTCTTTATCCTTGTCGGTGATGCCCTTCAGCTGCAGGGAAACGCCTGGGGAGTTGACACCCTTCTTGGAGCCCAGGATGGCTGGGTTTTGCACTTCGAGGATCAAGGCGCGGTTGGCCTCATCCTTTTCGATGATGACGGTGTCGAGCAGGCCATCGTCGAACAGCACGTGGTGACCGACGTTGACGTCGTCGTACAGGCCGCCGTATGTAATGTCAACGGCACCCTTTTTGCTCAAAGCCCCGGTGTTCATGGTCAGGGTAATCTTGTCGCCCTTCTCGTAGCTCACCTTGCCGCCGTCGGTCGTGGCCGTCGTGCGGATCTCGGCGCCCTTGGTGTCGAGCATCAGGCCGACCTTCACGCCGGTTTCCTTCATGGCCTGCTTGACCAGGTTCATGCGGCCGAGCTGCTCTTCGTGGTCACCATGAGAGAAGTTGAAGCGGAAAATGTTAGCCCCGGCGCCGATCAGCGCCTTAATCGTCTTCAGGTCGTTGGACGCAGGGCCCAGGGTGGAGACGATCTTCGTCTTACGCATAAGTGTATTCCTCCATAATGTTGACAGTCGATGCGCATTTCGCATCACCTCTCAATTTTAAAGATTTTTGGCAGCATTTTCAATAAGTTCTGTGAATCCCCTCATTTGGCCTGGGCCGCCGCGAGCTTGGCGGTGTAAAGGGTGTGCAGCGCGGCGTAGAGCTCGCCGAACACGTCGCTGGTCGCCACGCTCGGCCAGGTGAAAACCGGCGGCATGTCGGCGCTGGCCGGCGGCAGCGGCACGGCGGTGGCCGCCACGATCAAGTCGGCGGTGGCGTATTGGTCGCGAACCACCGTGACGAACGGCACCTGGGTCAAAAAGCCGACCAGCTCGACGTAGCCCAAAGTGAGTGGCTCCAGCATCAGCGCCACCTGCACCCGCCGCCGCGGCTGCACCTGGCGGCGGTAGCGGCTCAACAAGGCGGCGAAGGCCGCGGTCAGCGCCTGCTGGTTGAGGCCGGGCAAGGGGGTGTCGTACAGCGCGGCCGCCAGGGTCTGGCGAACCAGCGCCGCGGTGTCGGCATCGGTCGCGGCGTCTTGCTGCGGCGCCAGGTGCCTGGCCAAAATGCCGGACAGGTCGCGGCCGAAGACCACCACGCCCATGGCGGTCGCCAGCAGGTCGAGCCGCAGCGCATCCTGGCGAGCCGCCGGCAGCTGCGCCTGATCCAGCACCGGCGGCGGCAGCAACGTCCAGAACCGCTCGACCACCGCAAACAGGCGGCCGCCGTAGCGCTCGCCGGTCGCCAGCGCCTTGGCCACCGCGGCCGCATCGGTGGCAAAGGCGCCGCTGAGCATGGCAAAAAGCTGGTACAGGGCCGCGCTTTCGGCGAACTGCGCCGCCTGCTGGGCCGGGGCCCAAGCCGCCAGCCGCCCCTCGAACAGGTTGGGCACCGGGTAGCTCAAGGCGCTGGGCACGGCCTCGAGCCCCTGGCGCTGGCCCAGGCGCGTCAGGCTGATGGTCAGCAGGTAGGCGAACAGCTCGCGCAGCACCGGATTGCCCAGGCCCAGCCCAAAGGCGCCGCACACCCCGGTCACCTGACCCAGCGCCGCCTCGCGGTTCAAGGCGGTCAGCGGCCACCACCGCCCCTTGGTGGCCAACCACAGGCCGCAGGTGAGAAACAGGCGCTGGGCCAGCTCGCTGCCGCGCAGGGCCATTTTCTCGTAAACCACCCGCACCCCGAGCTCGCCGGCCAACGCGCGAAGCGGCCGCAGGTAGCGCAGGCAGGTGGCGCGTGACACGCCGACGCCGGCCAAGAAGTGGTCAAAATCGCCCGGTTCCTGGTCCAACAGCGCCACCAAGAAGCGGTAAGGAACGCTCGACTGCACCAAGTGAGCCCGCAACACCCCGGGGGCGACGTCGTACAGGTGCCGGCGACCTCGGGCCAACGCCGCGAGGTCCTGATTCAGGTGGGTGAACACGTAGTACAAGGTCCCGTAGTTGCGGTTCATCAAAGTCGCGATGCGGCGCAGGTTGACCTCGCCGACCGCGGGTTGCGCGTTGTGCAGCCGGGCTGTGACTGGCACCGCCGCCTGGCTGTCGCGCTGGATTGCCCCAAGCAGGGCCAGCTTGTCTCGGGCGCTTTTCTTCAGGAACAGGTCGTCTTCCACCATCGCCATCTCCTCCGTCTTTCTTCACCCAGCTTACCGGCCCGGCCGAGGCTTCGGCCCAAACGGCGCATATTCGCGCCATTTTTCAAAATTCAGCGTCGAATTCGCCTCCGGAAGCCAGCAACGCGGCCAACCGGCGCCTTCTCAGGCGCTTTTTCCTCAGGATGTTCAAGCCAATTGACGTAGCTCGGGTCGAACACTGGGCCAAGCCCGGGCCCAATGCCCAACCCGCCGCTACCCGTCCGGCTAACCCCGCTCGGCTGCGCTTTGGACTCGTCGAGCTACGCCGAGCTACGCCGGCGCGGCTAGCTCGGGTCGAACACTGGGCCAAGCCCGGGCCCAATGCTCAACCCGCCGCTACCCGTCCGGCTAACCCCGCTCGGCTGCGCTCTGGACACAAAAAAAACGGCTTCCCCAAGCCGTTTTTCGTGGAACAGGCGCCGTACCTCAGGCGACGCCGGAACGCTCACACACGCACTTCACTCGATGGAAAAGTCAGCCATTAGTTAATCCCGGTTGCCAAGGTCCAGGTCAACGTCGTCTCGTAGATCGCGTTTTCTGCCGTGAAGGTGCTTGGCAGCGTCAGCTTGATGTCGGACTTGTCCCAGCCAAAGACGTTCGCGCCGGTCCCTTCGCCGTCAGCGGCGGCGGCGACCTGAACGGCTGTGGAATTGGTGTTCACGTTGACGTTGAAGTCCTTGGTGATGGCCGATACGTCGGTTTCCGTAGCGGCGGCCGGCGTGTAGCCGTCATCTTGGGACTCGGCGGTCAGGTCGTAGACGGCGGTGGTGCGACCGTATGCGGTGTTGGCAAAAGACAGCAGCGCGTCGGTGGTGCTACCGGCGGCCTCGCCGAGTTCGTTGACCTTTTGCAGTGGGCCATCCGCCTTCACGGACAGCTGCCAGGTCCCGTTGCTGTTGGTGTTTGGCGCGGTGGCGTCGGTGCGGGAGTCTTGCTTATCGACAACCGTGACCCAGGCCTTGCCGTTGACGTCTTGGAGCTTTTGGTCCTGAGTGTTCAGGATGGCGGTCATGTTGGTGTCGCCGGACTTGTAGTTCGGGTAGCGGTTGTTGGTGTCGTTGTAGCTGTTTTTGCCATCCGCCGTGAAGGTCGGGTAGCTGGTGTTGAAGGTTTCGTGGTTACCAAAGTCCAGAATTTCTGGGACCTTCTGGAGCCGCAGGTAGCCGGTGTTGCCGTTCGGGTTCGGCTCGCCAAAGGAGATGCCGGCCGTGGTCTGGTCGGTTTGTGGCAGCGCGATGCCATTGTTGGCGGTGGCGTTGCCTTCCTGGGTGGCGGCGTTGGTCGCAACCGGGGCAACCAGCGCAAGGGTCCCTAATACCGTTGCACTCGCCAAGGCGAGCGACGCAATTTTGGTCAGTTTCATAAGTGATCTTCCTCCATATTCGTGATGTGCAAAATCAAAGCTAATTTTTATCCCCCGCTGAGGCTTGCGCGGCATAAACAAGGTGGGTCAAAACGAACACTGGTCAGGCTAATTCAGGGTGTAAGACACCCATGAGTTCAATTCCTGATACGTCTTCACGGTTTTGTACAGGCTGAAGCCGAACGCCAGGGTCATCACGACCGTCAGCCCGACCACGGTCCAACAAACCCGCTTGAAACCGAAGCGATTGATCAAGAATTTCATGCCACTCCTCCTTTTGGGTGCAAAGTTCGGCTAGGCACGGCCGGCTCGGCGCTGAACCGCAGTTCAGTGCTGAGCCAGCCGGCCTAACGCGCTTGCCGACGCCACCAGTGCAGCAGCCCGACCGTCCCGAGAATCAGCGCCACCGCCACCAGCGCCAGCGTCAAGGTCAGCGCCTGGGCCTTCAGGTAGGCGGTGCGGGTGGTCCAGGAGACGCGGCCATCGGCCAACACCCGCAGGTAGCGCCGCTGTTGCTGCCGCCCGGCCGAGCCGCTCAGGTGCAGGGTCAGGGCATAGACCCCCTGCGGCAGCCTGCGACCGCCCAGGGCCAGCGTGTAGGCGAAGGCGCTTTGCGGGGCGACCTTCATCCCCCGCGTCACTTGGCTCAGCGGCACGGTCAGGCGGTTGGCCGCCGTCAGCGTCGCCTTGACGCTCAGGCGCCGGATGAACTGCGGCCGCCAGTTAACCAGCTGCAGCCGCAGGTGCCGCGGCGTCTGGGTGACCGGCGACCCCACGGTGAGGTGCAGGCCGGCCGCAAGCGGTCGCCCGGTCAAAAGCCAGCCGATGCGGTAGCGAACGCGGCTGGCCACCGCGCCGGGGCCGGCAGCCGCCGGACCGGTGAGCTGAATCGCCATCGCCTTGGTGCCGGCAAAAAGCGTCCGCTGCGCCGGCACGGTGAACACCACCTGGCGGGTCTCATGCGCCGCCAGCCGAACGGTTCGCGGGTAGCGGACCAGCCGGCTGCCCGGCTTGGTCAACAGCGCATCGCGCTTTGCGGCCGGCACGTAGGCGACCACCCCTTGCGGCCCGGTCACCGCGTCCAACAGCGCCACGTGGATCACCTGCGGCGTTTTGGCGGTGTTGGCCAGCATGACCGCCACCCGCCGCTCGGTGGCGGTGCGAAGCCGCAGGTCGAAGTAGCCGGCGCTTGCGGGAACGCGGTTGTCCGTCGGCATCACCGGCCGCACCATGAAGCTGGCGGCTTGGACCGGCGCGGCGCGAAGTCCGACTACGGCCAGCGCCACCGCCGCGAGGCCGACCGCCACCCGTGCGGCCAGCGATTGCCGCCTGCTTGGGGTCGAACGGCGCGGCCGCCTGCCCAGGGCGATGCGACACCGCGTCTCATCCGTGACCGCACGGCACGGCCACATGCGCGTGACCGCACGGCACGGTACCATACGCGTGGCGAGGCGGCGCCACCCCGTGCCCGTGGCCGGGCGGCGCGGCATCATGCGCGTGGCCGCACCGCCAGCATCCAGATCAGGCTGCCGAGTGCGACCAGCCACAAGGCCCCGGTGGCGTAGGCGACCGGCACCCACTTGTTCTTGGGCTTTTGGGCCGCCTTCGCGTTGATTGCCGCCGCCTTTTTGGCCGCGACGCGAAACTGCCGGTTGAAGTTCAATGTCATCGGGAAGCGATTGCCGTAGTTTTGGCCCTTGATGGTGACCGCGACCTTGTAGGTGCCGGGCTTCATCGTGTTGTAGTTCCAGGAAATCGGAATTTTCAGGGTGGAGCTTGGCGCGATCATCACCCCGGTTTTGCTGTAGACGCGCGTGATGTCGCGGCTGCCGACCAGGGAGACCTTGGCGAGGATGCTCACCTGCCGCATCGCCATGGCGGCGGTGTTTTGGATGTTGATGCCCATCGCCGGGTGGCGGTTGGCCAAGAACGGCTCGGTGTTCTGGTAGCGCAGCTTCGGGAAGGTCTGGCGAAAGTCGGTGCCGCGCAGCAACACCCCGACGGAGTAAGCGTACTTGGCGCCGACCGCGTTACGCGACTTGGCCTTGTTGGCGATGGCCTCGCTGAAGTGCCAGTCGCCGTAGATCATGCCGGCGTAGGGCTTTTGGGGCATGGTGATGGTCACCGACAGCGTCTTGGCTCGCCTGGGACCCAGCGTCACGGTGGCTTGGCCGCGCGGCTGCTTGGCCAGCGTCGTGAATGGGTGCTTCAGGCTGACGTCGGGCTTGGCCGCCTCGCTTGCAAAAACGATGCCGCCGCCGGTTTGGGTCACCGCGTTGCCCAACCCGCTTTTGACCTTGATCGTCTTGTTGGTGAAGTTTTGAATCCGCAACTGAAGCGTCTGGGTCTGCCCCGGCGCCAGCTTCAGGTCGTAAAAGTTCTCCGCCATGTTGACCTGGGCCTCCGGCAGCACCGGCTGCACCTCGTAATCGTTGGTCCCCGCGCCGCTGGCGGCGTTGACCTTGGTGGTGTTGGCGGTGGCCCAGGCGGCCCAGGCGCCAAGCAGCGCAACCGCCGCGATGGCTAATCTGTGTTTCAATCCCATCGGTCCTTTCCTTTCTATGGTAGGCTCGAGGCCGTCCAGGTCACCGTGGTGCGGTAATGCCCCAGGTGACGCGCGGTGGTGGCCGGCACGTGCAGGCCGACGCTTTGACCGCCGCTGGTCGCGTCGCCGAAGTTCAGGCGCCACGCCCGGGTGGTCGGCGCTGTGGTCGCGGTGGCCGCGGCCTCAGGCGTCAGCTGGGCCTGCACAATGGTTTGCGGTGCGGTGGTCGGCGTCAGCGTGAACGCGGCGGTTGTGGTGAAGGTGTAGGCGCTACTGCCGCCGCCTTCGCTGCCGGCGGCCTGAACGTTCAGGTTCTTGAACCACAGCTTCGCGTCCGTCAGCTCGTGGTCGCCGTTTTGAAACTGGCCGTCCTCTTGAACGCTGACGGCCCAGCCGGCCACGCCGGTGCGGTCGATCACGCTGATCCCGAAGGGCAGCGGCTGCCCGGTGGTCGCCGAGTGCGTCCCCAGCTGGTAGTTCGCGTCCGTCTGATCCGGGGCGAAGGTCCCAAATTCGATGGTCGGATCCGGGTTGAGCTCGAAGAACGGCAGGTCAAAGACATAAGTCAACGTCTGGGCGGTCGCGGCGAAGCGCGGATCCGGCGGGTTGGCGGCGTCGTATGGGTCAAGCGCCGTGGCCAAAGTCGGATCCATGGTCGACCCCCACAGCGTCAGCCCGGAATGTTGCCCGGGCAGGTTCGCGCCGGTGGCGGCCGAACTTAGCGGCGCGTCGATGGGGCCGCTGAACGTCTGGGTTCGCATGACCGCCCCGGTGGCGCGGTCCAGGTCCTGCACGGTGATGGTGCCGGTCTTGGGCTCTGCCTGGTCGGCGAAAAGCAAGCGGCCATCGGCACCCAGCTGGAGCACCCCGTCGCTTGAGGCGGTGGCCCAGACCGAGTCGCCGGCCAGGCGAACCGCCGTCACGCCTTGGGTGGCCGACCACTGCAGCTCGTAGTCGGCGGCGTTGAGCAGGTAATCCCGCGGCGCCGTCTGCTCGCGAAGCGTCAGGATGCGGTCACCGCTGCCGCTGACCGTGCTACCGGCCAGCCCGTCGGCATCGGTGGCCGGCAGGGTCACCGCCGCCTGAGCGGCCGTCGCGTTGCCCAGCGTGAAGATGGCACCGGGCAAAACCTTAGTGGCATCCTCCGCGGCGGTTTTTTGGACCGTCACGGTCAACTGACTGTCGCGGAAGGTCAGGGTGTGATCGGCGTTGACGCTGACCACGCCGTCGCTTGAGGTGGTCCCCCAGCGACCATCGGTGCCGCTGACCAAAACGGCCCCGGCGCTGCTGGACCACTGCACCAAGTAGCTATTCGGGTTCAACGCGTAGCCGCTCGGGGCGGTGACTTCGGTCAACACCATGGTGCGGCTGAGGTCGCCGGTGACGGTGGTGCTGGTCAACCCGTCGGCCCCGGTCGCCGCGGTGGTCACGGCCGGGCTCATGGTGTCGGCCGTCGTGTTGGTGACGCTGAAGGTCGCCCCGGCCAGGGATGCCGCCGCCGCGGCGCTGGCCCCGGACTCAAGGTCACCGGCGGCGGCTGAGGTCGCAATCGTGCCGGCTGCCGCCGTTGCTTTCGCGGCAGCGGTCGCCGCCGCCGGGCCCGTCAAGGTCGCGGCCAGCCCGGTTGCGCCGGTCAAGGAGGCGACCGGGCCCGTTGCCCCAGTCAAGGATACGGCCGGGCCCTTTACGGTCGCCGGCATCGCGGTTCTCGCCAGTGCGGCCGTGCTTCTCGCCGGCCCGGTCTGGCCCGTCGTGCCATCGCCGATCGGCAGCGACGGGTTGGCCGGGTGCAGGATCGGGTACTTGGTGACCTGCGGATCCGCCGCAATTTTGTGAATCGTCAGCGCCAGCCGGCGGTCGCGAAAGACCAAGACGTGCGACTCGACGCTCACCACGCCGTCTTGCGTGGTGTCGGCCCAGGCGCTTTCGCCGGCCTGGCGAACCGCGGTGACCCCGGTCGCCTGCGACCATTGCACCTCGTAGGCGGTCGCGTTGGCCGCGTAGCCCGTCGGCGCCGTCGCCTCGCTCAGCGTCAGGATGCGATCGCCGCTGCCGGTGACCGCGACGCGGGTCACCCCGTCTGCGGTGGTCGCCGCCGTCTGCGTGGAAGCGGCGGTGTCATCGGTGTTGCCGACGGTGAAGGTGGCCCCGGCCAGGGTTTGGCTGGCGTCGGTCACAGCCACCTTGCGAATCGTCACGGCCAGCTTGCGGTCGCGAACCACCAGCACCTGGTTTTTGACGCTCACCGCGCCGTCGGCAACGGTGGTGCCCCAGCTGCCGCCGGCCTCGCGAACCTGGGTGGCGCCGGAAGCGGCCGACCACTGCACCTCGTAGCTGGTCGGATTGGCCGCATAGCCCTCCGGCGCCTTGGTCTCGCTGACGGTCAGCGTCCGGGTGCCGCTGCCGGTAGCCGCGACGCTGGTCAGGCCGGCGTCATCCGTCGCCGGCGTGGTGACGGCCGCAGTCGCGTTCGTCGTCGTGTCGGCCACGCTGAAGGTGGCCCCGGCCAGCGGCTTGGTGTCGTCTTCGGCCGCGACTTTTTGAATCTTCAGTCCCGGCTGGCTGTCGCGGAAAACCAGCGTCCGGTTAGCGATGCTCAAAGCGCCGTCGCTGGAGACACTGCCCCAGTCGGCGTCACCGGCCAGCCGCACCCCGGCGGCCCCGAGGACCGCCGACCACTGCACCTCGTAGGTGTTGGGGTTGAGCGCGTAACCGCTCGGCGCCGTGGTTTCCTTCAGGCTCAGGGTTCGCAGACCGCTGGCCGTGATCGGCACGTTGGCCAGGCCGGCCGCATCCGTCGCCGGCAGGCTCAGCGCCTGGGGGCTGGTCGCGTCGGTGACGTCGCTCACGGCAAACTTGGCGCCGGCCAGCCCCAGCGTCTCATCGGTCGCCGCCACCTTTTGGAGCTTCAGGGCCTCGGTCGGCGCGATGATGTCGCCGGTCGGCGTGAAGGTCCAGGTGTCGTTGATCAGGTAGTCGCCGTCCTTGATGTCGTACAGGTGCAGCTTGTAGCCGTTCTTGCCGGCACCGGCGCCGACCTGGATCGGCAGGTAAAAACGCAGCTCCCCCTGCGTCGGCATCGCGATGCTCAGCAGGTTGGTGTCCTTGTTGTAGGTGAGCGTCGCCGGAATTGGGTCATCCGCCCCGCCGCGGTAGCTAACCTGGAAGTTCCCGGTCAGCGTCTGAACGCTGCCAGTGGTGGTCAGCTGGGCGTCGGTGAAGGTGTAGGTGTTGTTGTTGTAATCCTTGATTTTTAAGTTGGCGAAGGCGGCCAGGTCGAGGGTCAGCCCTGGCGACAGCTGCAGATGCACGTCGCCGTTGGCACCGCCGATGCCGGCGTAGTAAAACGCCAGGTACAGGCGGCCGCCGACCGCGTAGGCCTCGGGGGCGGTCATGACCGCATCCCCGTACCACCACTCGGCGTCTTCGTTGGCCGGGTCCTTGGTCAGGTAAGTGTCGCTTTCAAGCGTCCCCACCGCCCCACCGACATGGGTCCAGGTCGCGGTGGCAGCCGCCGCCGTGCCGTCGGCCAGGGTCGGCAAAATGCTGTAGGTGGCCGGTGGGTTGGCCACCGAATTGATGGCCAGCGGCACGTAGCCCTGGTAATCACCGCTTTGGTTCACGGTGACGGTCAAGATTTGCTGGCCGCTGCGGTCCGTCGTCAGCTTGACGCTGGCGCCGGTGCGGTTGGTCAGCGTCGTGCCATCCGCCGACAGGCTCACGCTGCCGGCACCGTAGTAGTCCTGCCACCGCGTGGCCAGAAACGTCAGATCCAGCTTGAACTTGCCCAGCTTGAGGGTGACCGGTTGGCTGGGGTCGGTGGTGTTGATCAGGGTGAAGGCCAGCGAGGTTTCGTTGTCCCCGTAGATGGTCTGCCCCCCTTGGTCGATGGCGAACTTGGTCGCGGCGGTCGGCGCAGGCGCTGGTGCCGGGGCCCGGTTGGGTGCCTGCACCTGCCGCAGGGCCGGTTGGGTCACGGCCGCGACGGCGGCTTGGCTGGCCGGCGTCACCGCGGCGGCCGCATCGCTGGTCAAAATCAGCGCGTTGCCGGCCACCTGGCTGCTGGCAAGCACCGGCGTCAGGGTCACGCGGCGGGTCGCCGCGGTGACGGCAAAATCGCCGCTTACCGCCGCCGGCGCAGTGGCCGCGGCCACTGCGGCGGTGCTGGCCGTCGCCGCATCAGCGCCAGCAGCGTCAGCAGCGTCAGCAGTGGCCGTGTTGTCCGGGGCCGTCGCCGCCACCCGGCTCAGCGTGACCACGGTGCGGTCGCGTTCGTCGGTGGTGACGGCCAGCTGCCGGTCGGCTGCCGTGATCGTCTGGGTCTTGGCATCGGCGGTGCCGGTGCCGGGCCACAGGCGCTTGGTGGCCGCCCAGTCCAGCGTCACGCCGGCCGGCAGGGTCACCTGGGCCGCATCCGCGGGGCTGAGCCGGTTGGTCAACGTCAGCGCCTTGGGCTGCCCCGCGGTGAAGCGGTCGCCACCAGTTTTGGCGGTCAGCGTCAGGCGGTCGGCGGTGGTTTCGCCAACCGCGGGTCGCGCCCAGATGCCGCTGACGGGAATCAGGGTTCCCACCACAATTAAGGCGAGGCCGAGCAGCCGCAGCGTTTTGATTCCAATCGTGTTTAGCCTAGACATGCCAACGGCCTCCTCCTGACAAGTTTTGAGGGACGCAAAAAGGTGAGATCATCGTGTGATGTCCCACAAAAAGTCCCCCGGCTTCATCGCCATTTAATCACGGGCAGTTCACGTGAGCAACCAATTCCCGTTGCGCGACGCCGGGTCGCACCGGCCCGGGCGGCGGGTTTTGAAAATCAGGGGGTTATTCAAATATTTAATTCGATTTTTGCCGCCGGCGCCAACGGGCCGGCGTTGGTCAACGGCCGTTCGCCCAGTGGCCGGCATTCGGCGACCGCTTTTTTGAAAAAGGGTCTTGGAATAGGCGCCGAGGCCCAAGTTTTACACGGGCCGCCTCACGGACGCCCGAACCAGGCGTCAAGCGCCGCCACCTGCCGCCGGACCTCGTCTGCGTTGTCCGGCGTTGCCGCGGCGGCCACCACGGTTTGCACGGCCGCCACCGGCGCCAGCGCCGCGGCCTCGCCGGTGCGGTGATACGCCGCGTAGGCATTGTAGACCTGCCGCATCAGGGCCGGAAAGACGTAGCGTTCGGACATCGGCATCGCGTTGAACTGGTCCAACAGCTGCGCGAAGGCCGCGGCGTCTTGGGCCGCGATCACCGTCGCGAAGCTTTGCTGCAGCAGCTCCTGCTGGGCGGGGATGCTGGTGCTGCCCTGGCCCAGCCACGTGTTGTTTTGCACCGTGTAGAGGTAGCGCGTCACCATCCGCAACAGCGTCTTGATGTCTAGAATCTGCAGGATGTTGTGCAAAAGCGCGACGTCGTTGGCGAACCAGGTGTCCATCGCGTCGAGGTAGGCGACAAGCTCGGCCAGGGCCGCGTTGGGTTGGGCGATGTCCTTGCCGTTTTCCAGGTAAATCGCCAGGGCGTCGGCGACCAGGCCGCTCAGCCGCTCGTTGGGGTAGCCGTACTTGGCAAACAGCTCCCGGCACAGCGCCGCCGCCTGGTGCAGCGGTGCGGGGTCTTGCGCCACCCAGCCGGCGTTGAGCAGGCCGTTGACTTTGGCGGTCAGCTTGCCGGCGTCGCGGCCGTTGAGCCCGTTGTAAAGCATCGCCCATTCCGGCAGCGAGATGTTCAGGCGCTTGGTCAACTCGTACAGGTTGGTCGACGCGGTGTCGATGCCGCCGTCCTCAAACCGCGCGTAGTTGGACCGCGACATCAGACCGGTGTACATCCACTTGGCCGGGTAGCCGCGCTTTTGGCGAATCTGCCGCACGGCCGGGCCGATTTTGATTTCCATGTGCTCCCCTCCATTCGCCCTAAGGTTACGGGGCGAATGAAGGCTTGTCAATCGCCATCGCTTGGCTCACGCGCCGCAACCGCGGCCGAACGCCGCCAACTTGGCACCGCTATCAAAACGGGTATAATGGAATTCAGATTCTTGCAAAGAAGGTAATCTCAATGACTGAACTCAATTGGGGCATCATCGGGCTGGGCAGCATCGCGCGGCAGTTCGTCACCACCGCCAAGGCCAACGTCTTGGGCGTCGCCACCGGCCACGATCCGGCCCGGGCCCGGGCCTTCGCCGCCGAGTATGGCATCCCCCACGCCTACGCCGGCCTCGCCGCGATGTGCGACGACCCGGCGATCGACGCCATCTACGTCGCCAACACCCACAACTTCCACTACCCGAACATCAAGACGGCGCTGACCGCCGGCAAGCACGTGCTGGCGGAAAAAGCGATCACGCTCAATGCGGCGCAGCTGGGCGAGCTGGTCGCCCTAGCCGCCTCCCGCCACCTGATTTTGATGGAGGCCCAAACCACCTACCACCTGCCGCTGTACCCGGCGCTGGCCGCCTTTCGCAAGGCCCATCACGTCGGCCGGCTCAAGGCCATCCAGGCCTCGATCGGCGAGCGGGTGCCGGTCGACTTGCACGGCCGCTTCTACGACCCCAAGCTGGCCGGCGGGGCGCTTTTGGACATGGGCGTCTACCCGCTGAGCCTGATTCGCGCCTTGATGACCGCCACCCCGCAGCTCACCGCGTCGCAGGTGGAGATGAGCGACACCGGTGTCGACTTGGACGAGTCGTTCCTGCTGAACAACGCCAACCGCGAGCAAGCCAGCTTTCACGCGACGCTGCTGGCGCGGCTGCCCAACCGCGCGATTGCGACCTACGAGAACGGCTACTTCCTGTTCGATAACGCCAACCGCACGGACTCGGCAACCTACTACCCGCTGGCCGGCGAGCCCGAAGTGATTCAGGCCGGCGACGCCAAGCTGGCCATGGCCTACGAGGTCCAAGACATGCAACAGGCCGTCGCCACCGGCGAGAACCCGACCTTGGCCTGGACGGTCGACACGATGGCGATCATGACCGCCGCCCGGAAGGCCTGGGGGATGCGCTACCCAGCCGAGGACTGAGCCCGGACCGGGTGGCCGTCACGGCGGCGGCGACTAGAGCCTCGGCCCGGTCGCATTCACGGCAAGCCAAGGCCCGAGCCCGACCGGTTCGCCGTCACGGCGGCGGCGACTAGAGCCTCGGCCCGGTCGCATTCACGGCAAGCCAAGGCCCGAGCCCGACCGGTTCGCAGTCACGGCAGCGGCGACTAGAGCCTCGGCCCGGTCACAATTCACGGCAACAAAAAAACGGCGGTGGTCTGCGCAAAGCGCAGGTCACTGCCGTTTTAGTTTAGGGGTAAGCTTGAGAATCGTGAAGCAGGTGGATCAGCGACGCTGCTTGCGCTTGAGGCCGAAGAAGCCCATCAGTGCGAGCATGGCGGCACCCAGTGCGGCGATGCCGGTTTGGATCATCGTGCCGGTTTGCGGCAGGTCGCCCGATTGCTTGGCAGCCTGATCGTTCTTGGCGGTGGTCGACGTGCCGGTTGCGGCAGTTGCGGCCGCCTTGCCGGTATCGTCGCCGGTTGCGGTGGTCGTAGCCGCCTTGCCGGTCTTCGCGGTGTCGTCAGTCGCGGTGGCCTGACCGTCGCCGGTCGCGGTCGCGTCGCCGTTGCCGGTGCTGTCACCGGTTGCGGTCGCATCACCGTTGCCGGTGGTGTCGCCGGTTGCGGTCGCGTCGCCGTTGTCGGTGGTGTCACCGGCCGCGGTCGTGTCACCGTCGCCGGTCTTGCCGGCGGCCGCGGCCAGGGCCGCCTTCTTCGCGTCACTGACCTTGGCGCCAAGCGCCTTCAGGTTGGTGACCTGGGCGTAGGCAGCCTGGTAAGCCGTGGCGTAAGCGGCGGATTGGCCGCTCAGGTCGGCTTGCGCCTTGCCGGTGGCCGCGTCGGCGAAGCCGGCGGTGCGGCCGGCCTTGGCGTCGGCCGCCTTGGTTGCGGCGTTAGCAGCGGCTGCGGCCTTGGCCTTCACCGCGGCGGCCTTCAGGTACTGACCGAAGTCGTAGGCCTTTTTGGCCAGCGCGTAAGCGCCGGTGTAGGCGGCCTGGTAGGCGGCACTTTGCGCCGTCACGTCGGCCGCGGCCACGCCCTTGGCGCCGTCTGCGAAGCCGGCCTTTTGACCGGCGGTGGCCTCTTCGGCGGCCGTGGTCGCCGTCACGTCCGGATCTGCGGTGGTCGCCGCGTCGACCAAGTCGTAGCCGGCGGCGTAACCGGCCTGGTAGCCGGCGCTTTGGGCCGTCACGTCGGCCTTGGCGCCGTTTTCGGCGTCCTGGAAGCCGGCGAGTTCACCGGCGGCAAAATCGGCCTGGTAGGTCGCCAGCGCCTCCGCGTAGGCGGCCTCGTAGCCGTCGCGGTAAGCCTGCGACTGGTCGGTGTTGTCGGCCGGATCCGCGGCCGCCGCACCATCCTTGGTGCCGGCGGCGGCCCCGGCCGCCTTTTGGTCGGCCAACGCATCCGCGTCGGCCTGAACCCCTGCCTGGTAACCGGCCTCGTAGCCGGCCACGTAAGCCGCGGTTTCACCGTCAGCGGTGCCGGCCGGTTCACCGGCGGCGTAATCCGCCGCCCCGGCGGCCTGGCCCAGCGCAAAGTCTGAGTCGTAGGCCGCCTTAGCCTTGGCGTAAGCCGCGGCGTAGGCCGTCTGGTAAGCCTGAGACTGCGCGGTCACATCCGCACTCGCTTCACCGGCTGCCCCGGCCGCCTGACCGGCGGCTTCGCCGGCCGCGGCGTCGTCAAGCGCCTGACGGGCAGCGGCGAAGCTCCCCGTCTTCTTCTCGGCGGCGTAGGCCGCGTCGTAAGCCTCGCGGTAGGCCAGGCTCTTGGTGCCCGGGTTGGACGCATACGCGCCGGCCTTGGCGTCGGCGGTGCCGGCTGCGGTACCGGCCGCGGCGTCCGCTACGGCCACGTAGCTTTGAACGTACAGGTAGGCGTAGGCAGTGTTTTCAGGCAGCGTCTGCGCCTTCCCGGCCTCGGCGTCGGCCTTGCCGGCCGCCGCTGCGGCCTCAGCATCCTTGGCGGCGCTTGCGTACATGCTGGTGTAGATCGCGGCCTTGTCGCCGACGTCGCTGCTGCGATCGCCGAGCCCCAGCGCCAAGTCGGCCTGAAGCACCTGGCTGACCTTGCTTGGATCCAGGCTGCCGGCGGCCTTGGCGGTGGCGACGTAGGCGTCGCGCATCCCCAGCCAGTAGGCGTGGGTCTTGGTTGCGTCCTTAAAAATCACGTTGCGCAGCTGCTCGCCGGCGCCTACCAGCGCCTCACCGGCTTTTTGGCCGGCCTCGTACTCGGCGGTGTAGGCCGCCTTCCCGTCATCGAAGCCCGTGTTGAAGGTGCGAATGTAGGCATCGGCCTTTGCGGCCAGGGCCCGGGCCCCGTCGCCGCTGTAGCCATCGGCAAAGCCGTCGTTGTAGCCGCTTTGCTCAACGTAATCCTTCTCGGTCGCCTTGCGCAGCACGGCGTAAAGCGCCGTGTCGGTGGTCGGTAGGTAATGGTTGATGTCCACGACCTTGCCGTAGCCGTCCTCCCAGTGATCCAGGACGTAGCCGTTGTCGGCCACGACGCCTGGCACCAGGCTGGCCGTCAGCTGCTCATCGGCCGGGATGGTCTGACTCACCGGCTGATCCTTGCCGGTCGCGCCGGCCAGCTGGCCGTGGTACGTGCCGTCTGCATCCGCCGCCACGTAGAAGTTCAAGGCGAGGTCATGCGCCTCGGCCTCCGTCAGCGTGAGGGTCGTCTCGAGGTTCAGGAAAAACGCGATGTTCGGGGTCAGCCCCGGCATGTGCAGCGCCATGTACTGGTAGGTCAGCGTGGTCGGGACCCCGCTGCCTTGGTACTCCGCCACGCCGCGATCGTCGAGCACCCAGTTGTTGTCACTGATGCGGTAGTATGACGAGTCGCTGTTGCCGGTCAAGGCGGCCAGATCTACGTACCAGTGGCCGTTGACTTGGTACATGCCGGCGTCGACGGTTTGACCGTAACCGGTCAACTCCGGCCCGGCGCCGCCCTTGATCGCCGTGGCCAGCGCCAAGGACGAGTTGACGTCGTAGTGGGTCAGGTGGTTGTTATCGGTTGCGACCACCATCAGCTTCGGTGAGTGGCTGAAGTCGACGCTGGTCAGCTGGTTGTCGTTGAGCGTCGCCACCTGCAGCTCCGGGTCGTTGCTCAGGTTGATTGTGGTCAGCTGGTTACCGTCCAAGTCAACCTCGGCCAGCTCGGGCCGGTTGGACAGGTCCCAGTCGCCGCTCAACTGGTTGTTGGAGGCGTTCAGAATCACCAGGTTCGGCGCGTTCAGCTCCAGCTCGCTCAGCTGGTTGTCGAACACATCCAGCTCCATCAGCTTGGTCAGCTTGCCGGTCGCCAGCTCGCTCAGCTGGTTTTCGGCGACGTCCAATAGCTGCAGGTTGGTCAAGTCCGCCACGTCCAGGCTGCTAATCTGGTTCTTGCGTAGATCCAGCTGCTTCAGGTTCTGCTGACCGGACAAATCCAGCGCCTTGAGCTGCCCGTCGGAGACCCGCAGCGTGGTCAGCTTGCCGCTGTCGCTCAGCTTGAGGTCGCTGGTGTTGGTTTCCATCAAGGTCAGGCTCGCAAGGTTCGGCGCGGCAGACAAGTCGAGCTTGCCGTCGTTGCCGAGCGTCACGTCGCTGAGGTACAGAGACGTCAGGTCGTGCAGGGCCGCGTAATCGAGGCTGGTCAGGTGCGAAATGTTGGTCAGCCCGAGAACCTGCAGCTTGTTGGTGGCCGGCAGCACAAGCTGCTTGAGCCACTGGTTGTCGACCGACCGGGTGCCGCCGTCTTCTTCCGTGATCTGGGTGCCGCCGGACAGCGACAGCGTCTCAAGATCCGGCACCGCGGACAGGTCCAGGGTGTCGGTCCGAGTGTTGGTTTGGTTAATCACCTTGAGGGCGGTCAGGCCGTTGTCCTTCAGGGCACTCAGGAGTGGGGCCTGGTCGTAGTTAATGACCAAGGCGACCACCGAGGTGGCCGGCTGAAGGCCCTTCAGCGAGTCCAGCGGCATCCCGCTGACGTCCACGGTGTCCAGCTTGGTGAACACCTCCAGGCCGGTCAGGTCGTGAACATTGCCCTCCAAGGCGTAACTCGCGTGTTGCAGCGTCTGCCACTGCAGCATCGTCGGCGTCAGCGACTTGCCGTCCCAGTTGGCCGTTTCGGCGCTGGGCAGGCTGTCCATCTCGACGGCCGCGTTGGCGCAGCTGATCAGCAAGGCGCGAAGCCCGGCGTCCGGAAAATGGGCCGCGTCGATCGGCACGTTTTGGGTCGCCGGCACCGTCTCGGTGCTGGTATCCGCATGAACAGCGGTGCCCGGCGTGGTGGCGGTCACCGCACCCACGGTTAACGCCCCCAGCACGGCCGCGCTGTAAAGCAGTCGTTTGGAATTACTTTTCTTCATTCTTAGTCCCCCATTTGCGTAGCATCGCCCAGGCGCTGGCCAAGGCCACCGTGAGGCCGACAATGGTCATGCTGAGCAGCAGCTGCTCGCCGGTTTGCGGCAGCAGGCCCCGCAGCCCGGTTTTGCCCGTCGTGGCGGTGCTTGCGGCCTTGCCGGTGGCGCTGTTGCGGCCCCAGCTGGCGGCCTGCTTGCCGGCTTGGTTGCCGGCCTGCATGTTCCAGCCGCTGGCCTGCTTAATCTTGCTGCCGGTCATCGGTTCCGCCTTGCCCCAGTCGGCCGCGGTCTTGCTCGTGCCCTTGTGCGGCTTGGTCGCATCGTCGTCGCTTGGTGCCGTCGTGTCACTGTCGCCCGTCGCCGGGGTCGTGGTGTCGCTTGGTGCCGTCGCATCGCCGTCGCCCGTCGCCGGCGTCGTGGTGTCGCTTGGTGCCGTCGCATCGACGTCGCCCGTCGCCGGCGTCGTGGTGTCGCTTGGTGCCGTCGCGTCGCCGTCGCCCGTCGCCGGGGTCGTGGTGTCGCTTGGTGCCGTCGCGTCGCCGTCGCCCGTCGCCGGGGTCGTGGTGTCGCTTGGTGCCGTCGCGTCGCCGTCGCCCGTCGCCGGGGTCGTGGTGTCACTGTCGGCGGCGGTCGGCAGGGTCACCGTCACGGTTTTGGCCGCGCTGGTGTTGCCGGCGTCGTCTGCGACCCGCACCTCGAAGGTGGTGTCTTCGCTGACCTTCAACGGCTTGTCGTACTGCTGCCAGGTTTTGCCGCCATCGGTGCTGTACTGCAGGTGCGTGATGGCCGCCAGGTCGGCCGACAGCTTGCGATCGTACCCCAGTGTCAGGGTGATGGCCCCGTCTGCGTAATCGCTCAGCGTTGCGGTCGCCTCGGCCGTGGTCGTCCGAACAACGTTGGTGACGCTGTAGGTCGTGACCGCGGATTCGTTGCCGTACTTGTCGACGGCCTTGAACTGAACGTCGCCGTTCACGCCCTTGACGACGCCGTTGGTGTAGTCGGTCCAGGTCTTGCCGTCGTCCAGGCTGAAGCGAATCTGCTCGCCCTTGGCCTGCGTGGCGGTGACCAGCACCGGCTTGTTGCCAAGCTCAGTGCTTGAGGCCTTGGCAACCGGTGCAGCCGGCGCCTCAGTCGCGTGGTGAATCAGGATGGTTTTGCGCGTCGCGTTGCCCATGTTATCGTACAGGGTCAGCCGCACGGTGCGTTCCGCCTGGCCACTCAGGTCGATGTCTTGACTGAACTGGTAATCCTTGTTGTCGCTGAACTGGGCCAAAACGGTGCCGTCGTAATCGGACCGGTAAGCCTCGTCCGAGTCGATGTACAGCTGGTAGCCGGTCAGGTCATCGCCTGCGGTGCCGGCCAGAGTCCAGGTGTCCTTGTTGGTCCAGACCTCCAGATCGACGTCGTCTTTTTGGGAAACCTGCCAGGTGTCCTCATCCGCCATGGTGATCGTCGGGAACACCGCGTCCATCTCGAAGCCGAAGCTCCCGGTGACGGTTTCGCCGGTAGACTTGTTGAAGTAGGAGTAGCCGACCACGCGGGAATCGGACGGATTCACGTGCAGGTCGTAGCTGAAGCGGCCGTTGCCGTTGCCGTCGTCGGTGATCGTCGGCTGGTTGGCCGGGTCGTCTGGATCCGTGCTGTTGCCGAAGATCCGCAGGTCCTCGATGTAATTGGTGGCGATGCCGCCGGTCACCTTGTAGATGCCGGTGGCGGCGTCGTAACCCTTTTGGGCCGCGCGAGAGGCGGTGAGCAGGGCCACGCCGTTGGCCGTCACGTTATCGAAGGTGATGGTGGCGCCGCCGAGCTGGTGAACCAAAATGGCGTCGGTCGAGCCGGTGATCTTTTCACCGTCGGCGTTCTTCTCGTAGGCCGCCGCGGTGAACAGGTCATCGCCCGGGTAGCCCATGGCCACGCCGGTCAGCTTGGCGAAGCGTTCCTCGTCGGACAGATCGCCGTAGTCCATCTTCGCCATCTCATCGAAGTCCGGCAGCATCGAGAAGGTGCCGCTGAAGGTTCGCTTGGTGTTGTCATACTTCCACTCGATCGTGGCGCTACCGCCTTGAGACGAGAGGATGGCCGGGAAGAAGGACCCGGCCACGCCGGCGGTATCACCGTCGCCGTCCAGGTGACCGGTCAGGTGAATGAACTGCTCGGCGTTTTGGATCATGTAAACCGGCATCCCGGAGTACGTGGTCCAGCTGCCGCCGGTCTTGTCGAAGGTGGCCAACGGCAGCACCGTGAAGCCGAAGTTCATCTTCTTGATCACGCGCTGGTTGTTGGCGTCAAGCGCAAAGACCAGCTGGGTGGTGCCGGACAACAGCTTGATGTGCGCCACGAAGTTGCCGTCCTCATCGACCTTGACCGGCTGCCCGTTCAGGTAGAAGTCGCGGTTGAAGTTGCCGTAAAAGGCGTAGGTGCCGGACTTTGCGTCGTAGTATGGCGTCGACGTGCTGGTTTCGATTTCGTCGGCGTAGGCGTTGTACATCACCGGGGTGGCGCCGAGCTCGCTGGCCGAGGCGGCCTTGGCGAAGCTGACCTTGGCCGTGCCTTCGTTGCCGGCGTTATCGTCGAGGTAAAGCGTCAGCTGGTTCTTGCCCGTCTGGCAGTGCTGGGCGAAGTCGCTGGAAAGCGTGATGTCAAAGGACTTGTCCTTCAACAGCGCGGTGGCCTTGCTGTTGCCTTCGACGTAATCCTGGAGCGACACGGTGCTGTCCAGGTGGTAGGTCGAGGCCACGCGCTGGCCGCCGTTCAGGTCAACCTGCAGGGCGGTGAAGTTGCTGACCCCACTGGTTGCGTCGGTCAGGCGACCCGTCAGGTGGTAGCCGTCGGACTGCTTTTCCACCTTGAGGTCCTGGAACTTAGGCGCGACGCTGTCGACCTTCACCGGCAGCTTGATGGTCTCGGAGGTTGAATCCTGGCCGTCGACCGTCGCGTCCAGCCGGTAGTAGTACTGGCCGTCCGGCACCAGCTCGTCTTGCCCGGTGGCGCCGTTGTAAACCGTGCCGTCGAAGGCGGCAAGCGCCGGATCCTTGGTCACCTGGTACCACCACTCGCTGCCGTCATCCGCAACGAAGTGCCGGATGCCGGCGTACTCGGTGTTCAGCTTGCGAATCTGCTTGCCATCGGCGTCTTCAATCGAGGCCACCAGGGTCTTGACGTTGCGGTTGGTCATCACGATGGCCTCGGCGTTGTCCTTGAAGCCGTCCCCGTTCGGCGAAATCGCCGACTTGTTGCGGTCGATGAAGTCGACGTAGCGCGGCAGGTCGCTTTCGTCTTCGGTGGCGTTGGCCAAAGAGCTGTAGTCATCCGAGCTCAGGTCAAGCCCCAAGACGTTGTTGTTGGTGTCTTGCAGGAAGTTGTAGCCGAACTTGGAGTCGGCATCGCCGCCCAACCCGTCAAAGACGCTGTGGCCGTCGATGTGGCCCCAGTCGCCGTAAAAGGCGAGGTAAGGCATCACGAGGCTCGGCGCGTCTGCGCTTTGGCTGGTGAAGCCGACGAACCCTTCGGCGAACTGGCTGGTGGCAAAATCATCCGGCAGGCTCAAGGTCAGCGTGACGGTGGTCGAAGTGCCCGGGGCCACGGTGATCGCGTTTTGGTCGGCCGTGATGCTGGCACCGTCGATCTTGGTGTCGTAGTTGATGCTTTGGTCGTCCAGCGCCTTGGTGTAAACCCCGTTGTAGTCGTTGAACTGGTAGGTCGCAGCCGACTTGCCGTGGTTGGTCAAGGTGACGTCAAAGCTTTGCTTGCGCGAGTCGATCGACTTCAGCGACGCGGCGCCTTCACCCTTGTAGTCCAGGGTCACCGTGTTTTGGATGGCGGAGGCGATGCGAACCTCGCCGGCGCCTTGCAGGCGTGGCGAGTACGGGGCGCTGTCGTGCTTGGCGTCGGTCATCGGGATGGCGGTGTTTTGAAGCGACAGCTTGACGGCCTTGACCAGGTCAAGCCCGGTCAGGTCGGTGTTGCCCTTCATCGCCTGAAGCACCAAGGCGGCGCTACCGGCGACCATCGGTGTCGCCATCGAGGTCCCGCTCATTTCCTGGTACTGGTTGTCGTTCATCAACGACCAGATGCGGCCGCCCGGTGCCGTCACGTCCGGCTTGGCACTCAAGTCGGTGTTGTAGCCCCAGGTGGAGAAGGTCGACATCGTGTTGGCCGAGGCACTCGCCACGTTGGCCCCCTTGATGGCGCTGAAGGAGAAGGTCCCAGTCGGGTTGGCCTTGGCCGCGGCCAGCACCTTGGCGGCCGCCGGCTGGTTGAAGAACAGCGTCGGAATCGCCGAGCCGTCCGTGATGGTGGCGCGAATGTCGTCATCCGCGTTGTTCAAAATGATGATGCCCACCGCGCCGGCATCCTCGGCGTTTTGCATTTTCTCGGTGAAGTTGTTGATCCCGCGGGATACCACGGCGATCTTGCCGCTCACGTCGACGCCTTCAAAGTCGCTGGCAAAGCCGCGGCCAGGCATACCAGCGGCCACCGGGTCGATGGCGGCACCTTCGGCATCCGTCGTGGTCTTGTCCGGCAAAAGCACCAGCTGGCCGGCCGGGAACACGCCTTGAAGCGCCTTGGTCACGCTATCGCTGCCCTGAATGCTCAGGTCGGCTTCCACGGTCTTGCCATCCACCAGCATATCGGCGGTGGCGCCGTTGTGCGTCGAGTTCTCGCTCGAGGCCACGGTGATCGCGTTGGCCGCGCTGGCCGGCGAGGACATCAGCCCGGTGTCCGGGCTGGTGTCGGTCGACATGTTCTGCGACGCGCCTTGGCCCAGCCAGTCGGCGACCCCGTCGTTGCCGGCGGCGATCACCGGCACCACGCCGGCTTCCGCGGCGCGGTTGACCGCGGCGACCTCGGCGTTGGCCGTGGTCGCGGTGTCATCGGACGAGCCCAAGGACATGTTGATCACGTCGGCGCCGAGCTTGACGGCGTCTTCAATCGCCTGAATCGTCATGTCGGTGGTCGGACCGTCCTGGCCGTCATTGGCAAAAATCTTCAGGTTCAAAAGCTGTGCCTCCGGTGCGACCCCCTGAATGCTGGTCACGCCGTCCGGGTTCTCGCCGTTGGCGCCGATGATGCCGGCCACGTGCATCCCATGGTCGACGCCGTCGTCGGCCACCAGGTCGGTGTCGTTGCCGTTGCCGTAGTTATGCGCAAAAGGCACCTTGGCGCTTTCGTAGGTCCCGTAGCCCATTGTCTTGCTGTACTTGACGGAATCGGCCTTGCTAATTTTGGCCTTGGATTCATCGCTCAGGCGCAGGTCCTTGTGGTTGGCGTCGATCCCGGAATCGATGACCGCGACCACCATCCCCGTGCCATCCACGCCGTAGTTGGCCCAGGCCGTCGACGCCTCGACGGTGTCGTTGGCCGTCGCGTCTTGTTGCGCGACCACGTCGGCGACCTGAACCGCCTTGACGCCCTTGATGGCCTGAATCTTAGCGATGTCTTGAACCTTGGCATCGATGGAAAAACCGTTCAGCAGGTAGCCGAACTCCTGGGCCACCTTGTGCCCGGTCAGCTTTTCGACCTTGCCCTGCACGGTGTCTTGCTTGGCCAACACGCGGTTTTCCGCCTTGTCGGCCTGCTTGAAGGACTGCCGCTCGTTGTCGTTGGCCGCCAAGGCACCGTCGCCCGTCAGCTCAACGATCACCCGGACCGTTTTCTTCTCGGTCGCTTCCAAAGACAGCTTCTTTGGATTGGCCCCCTTGGCCTTCAGCTGCGCGGCAATCCGCGTCAGGCTGGCCTTCTTCAGCACACTGGCCGTTGCCTCATCCGCGGCGTGGAGCTTTTTGGTCGCGGCCTGGGCATCCACCGTCGTAGCCTTTTGCGTTGTCGCCTGAGTCGTCACCTGTGCCGGCGCCGTCTTGGCTGCGGAAACGAGCGCTGGCGCATCAAGCGCCAGGTTCGCCGCACCGCCCAACAGCAGCGTGGAGCACAAAAAGATGCCGGTCAGGCGGTTGAGGGTCGTGCTATTCGTCTTATTCAACCCCTAATCCTCCCTAATCTCGGGTCTGTTGACACAGATCCCGTGTTTTGCGACTGCGAATCAGTCGCGCAATAATTGCGGTTGCGCGAGGCGCCACGGCCCTACCCGTGGCACTTCACCACACAGTTCTGACACACTCACCCACCTTTGGTATGGCTGCATAAGCCGGAAGTATGACCGGATTATACGATGAGAAAGCAATGAGTTAAACCGGGCAAAAATCACGGATAACGCCCCGCGGTTCGAAATAATTGCCATAATCTTCTAATGCAATTGGCTAAGCGCCGTTAGCACGCGTTACGGCCCGACCGCCGGCTGATTGGCGACAGCGCGGCGGTCGGACCAAGTCGACATAACGCCCGGTTGCCTTGGTCAATTAAATAACGTATTTCGATATATTTCAATTGTGTGTCGAACCCAGGTCGTTGCTGGACACTTCCCCGTCCAATGCGATTGCGGCGTGTCAATGGCGACGCATTCAATCACAACTCGCGCCGAACGGTGACCGCGACCGGCATTTCTCATTTAATTACCATTAATTATGAGATGACAGTGTGAATATTTCTGGTATAATAATGCCAGCAAAGGAGGCGATGACATGACAGACCCACAACCACCGCGCGACGACGCGGCCCCTTGGCGTCTCGTTAGCGCCGATTCGATCGACCGGACGGCCTTGACCCGCATGGCCGACGACGCCCGGGCCGGCCATGCCGTCTGCCGCCTGATTCCCGCGGCCACCCACCTCGAGCACCTGATCGACGACCTGACGGACCTGGCCGAGCCGCTGGCGCTGGCGGTGGTCATGCCGACCGTCAGCCAGCATGCCTTCACCAACTTTTTGGCGTTGACGGCCAAGGTGCAGGCCGCCGGGGCGACCGCGGTCACGCTCACCGCCCACAACACCGGCGGTCGCTACCGCCAGCACCTGGCGGCCAACCCAACCCAGGCCGCGAACCTGGCGGGGCTGACCGCGGCCGGGCTCACCCTGTGCGACACCGCCCAGCCGCTCAAGACCCAGCTTTTGAGCATTCGCTACCCGGCGGCGACCTTCACCATCACCGCCACCGCCAGCCTGTTCTCCGACCGCGTCGCCCAGGCCAGCGACCTGAACGTGCTGACCTGCACCCCGACGGCCAGCAGCACCCTGGCGCCGTGGCTTTCGGCCCTGGCGGCCAACAGCACCCCGGTGGCCGTCGCCGAACCCGCCACGACGCCCGGCATCCTCACCGCCAGCATGCGCCAGGCCCTGTGGCGGCGCTACAAGCCCGACCGGGTGACCGAGGGCGTCCTCATCGGTGGGACGCGCTACACGGTTTTCGAGTACGACGCGCTTGAGCTCACCATCTACGACGCGCTGACCGCCCCGGTGACCTGCCACGCATTCCTTCACCGCCGGCCGGCCGCGATCCTAGCCCGGGCCCAAAAGCTCGGCCGCATCGCCCGGCTGTACCGCGTTCCGACCTCCAACGACCACCTGGTCACCACCCAGGCGGCTTTGACCAAGCTGGCCGGCCGGCTCTTCCACCCGGCCAACCGGCGGCGGCCGACTGATTCACCGCAGCAAATAACTTGACACCCGCATCAGTTTTCGCTTAAGCTAGGAATAACGAATTGCATATGCAAAAACGGTTGGGCGCAAGCTTCAAGAACCGCTTCCCTGGGGAGGGAGGCCTTGAAGCCTGCGCCTTTTTGCCGTCTTCTCGCACCACCCGCCGGCGCGTTTCCCGTGAAACACCCGCGGCCTGGCACCACCCAACGCGCCACCAGCCTGGCACCACCGCACCACCGTCATTTGCACCCCGCCATCATAGGAGGAACCCCATGTCAGACTTTTACCACCAGCACAAACAGGACGTCTTGGCCGCCCAACGCACCGACCGCACCCGCGGCCTGACCGCCCAGGAGGCCGCAAGCCGCCTGCAAACCGGCGGCCCCAACGCCCTGCCGACCCCGCCGGCACCAAGCGCCTGGCGTCAGTTCGCCGCCAGCCTCAAGGAGCCCCTGGTGATTATTTTGTTCGTCGCCGTGGCGCTGGCGCTGGGCAGCGCGGCCTACGACTTCACGGTGACCGGCGATTCGGCTCATGGCATGGCCGCCATTTACGAGGCCGTCGCCATTTTGCTGCTAATCGCGGTCAACGCCGGCCTGGGCTTTTGGCAGGCGCAACAGGCCGAAAAGTCCCTGGCCGCCTTGAAAACCATGAACGACCACCACGCCACGGTGCTGCGCGACGGTGAATGGGCCCAGGTGCCGGCCGAGACGCTGGTGCCAGGCGACATCGTGACGGTCAAAACCGGTGACTTCATCGAGGCCGACCTGCGCTTTTTGCACTGCGCCGAGCTTGCCGTCAACGAATCGCACCTGACCGGCGAGGCCGAGCCAATTCTCAAGCAGACCCACGCGCTTGACGGCGACATCTCCTTGGGCGACCGCACCAACATGGGCTACTCCGGCTCGATGGTCACCGGCGGCAACGGCCTCGGCGTGGTGGTCGCGACCGGCCGCGACACCGAGCTGGGCCGCATCGCCAAGCTCTTGACCCAGGTCGCCACCAAAAAGACGCCGATCGAACGCACCATCGCCGCCCTGACCCGCAAGCTGATGGCCGTCGCCCTGGCCGTCGTGGTCGCCACCTTGGGGCTGGAGCTCGCCAAGGCCTACCTGGCCACTGGCAGCCTGTCTTTTGCCGCCATCGCCGAGTCCCTGTCGACCGCCATCGCCCTGGCCGTCGCCGCCATCCCCGACGCCTTGCCGGCCGTCTTGTCGATCGTGTTGACCATCGGCGCGACCATGCTGGCCAAAAACCGCGGCCTGATCAAGTCGCTGAACGCGGTTGAGACGCTCGGCGCCACCTCGTTCATCGCCTCGGACAAAACCGGCACCCTGACCCAAAACCAGATGACCGTCACCCGCTTTTGGGCCAACGGCGCGACCTACACCGTCGAAGGCAGCGGCCTCGACCCGGTCGGCGAGATCCTGCCGGTCGACGGGAACGCGACCGAGTTGGCAACCGCAACCGCGGCCACCGCGGCAGGGGCCACCGCAGCAACCACGGCAGATGCCGCGCCGGCGACCGGGGACGGGCCGGCGACCTGCACCGCAGGCCCGACCGCGACCGCAGCAGGGGCCGGTGCGGCCGCAGCGACGCTGGCCCCCGACCCGGTGGCCGCCTACCGCCGCTTCGTTCTCGCCAGCGTTTTGAACAACGAGGCCGCAATCACCGAGGACGACGACGGCAAAAAGGCCCCGTACGGCAACCCGACCGACGTCGCGCTGGTCGTGATGGGGCATAAGGCCGGCATCGACCGCGACCGGCTTTTGGCCAAGGACAACGACCTGGACATCGAAATCGTGCGGGTGCTGCCCTTCGACTCGACGCGCAAAATGATGAGCGTGGTGATCAAGGACGGTGACGGCTACCAGGTGCTGACCAAGGGGGCCCCGGACGTGATTCTCGCTCACACCGACGCGGTGACGCTGGACTCGGAGCTCGTACCGGTGGCCACGGCCCGGCCAATCGTCGAAAATCAGGTGCTGGCCTTCGCCGAGGACGCGCTTCGCACCATCGCCGTCACGCTGCGCGACATCGACCGCGAGCTGGCCTTCCACGGCACGACCGCCGAGCTTGAGGAACACCTGACGCTGCTCGGCGTGGCCGGCATCATCGACCCGCCGCGGCCGGAGGTGCGGCAAAGCGTGGCAGAGCTGCAGGCCGCCGGCGTCGCCGTGGTGATGATCACCGGCGACCACGCGGTGACCGCCCGGGCGATCGCCGTGAAACTCGGCATCGTGAAGGACAAAACGGCCCGGGTCGTGACCGGCCAGCAGCTCGCCGCGATGAGCGATGACGAACTCTATCGCCTGGCGCCGGCCATCCGCGTCTACGCCCGGGTGTCGCCTGAACACAAACAGCGCATCGTCACCGCCCTGCAGCGCCACCAGGAGGTCGTCGCGATGACCGGCGACGGCATCAACGACGCCCCCGCCCTTCGCGCCGCCGACATCGGCATCGCCATGGGTATCAACGGTACCGAGGTGACCAAGGACGCCGCCGACCTGATTCTGCTGGACGACAAGTTCACCACAATCGAAAACTCGGTGCGAGCCGGCCGGACCATTTTCGGCAATATTCAAAACTTCATGCGCCACGAGCTGACCACCAACGTCGCCGAGGTGCTGGCGCTGCTGTTCGGGGTGCTTTTGATGATCCACCCGGTCGGTGCCGTCGCCGCCACCACGCCGACTTTGACCGCCTTGATGGTGCTGTGGGTGAACATGGTGTCCGACGCCTTGCCGAGCTTCGCTTTGGGCTACGATGTGCCGGAGGCCGACCTGATGCAGCGGCCGCCGCGCGACGTTCACGCCTCGATTCTGGAGGGCATGCTCGGCCGCATTTTCCTTCGCGGCATCGTGATGGGCGGCCTGGTTTACCTGGCCTTCCTCTGGGCGGCCAGCCACGGTGCGACCGCCGCCGAGGCGCAGACGCTGGCCTTCTTGACCCTGGTGTTCGGCCAGCTGTGGCACGTGTTCGACGCTCGCAGCCAAAAAACGCTGTTTCGCCGCAACCCCTTCGCCAACGGCAAGCTGCTGCTGGCGGTCGGCTTCGCCGCGGCGGCCAGCCTGCTGGTGACGCTCCTGCCGTTCTTCAACGCCGTGATGGGCACGGCGCCTTTGTCCGGCTGGGCCTACGCCGCCGTGATCATCCTGCCGGCCCTGCCGACCTTCGCGCTGTCGGGGCTCAAGGAGCTGTGGTGGCGGCTTCGCCCGACGCCAACGGCCCCGACCGCCCCGGCGGCCGAGGACTGAGCTCACGCCAAAAACGCGCCGCAGCCCTTAATTCAAGGGTTACGGCGCGTTTTTGCGTCTGGGTTAAAAAAGGCCGCGGCCGCTCAGCTCAGCAAAACCAGCGCCAGCAGCCCGACGGCAATCACCAGCGCCAGGCCGAGGGCCACCGCGCCGGCCCGGGCCCGGCGCGGCGTCCGGTCGGTCTGGACCAGCGGGTGGTCGGCGGTGTAGCCGACCGGCTTGGGGCGGTAGGTCGTGCGAACCGCCCGGTGCGGCCGGACCGACCGCAGCACCAGCAGCCCAAGCAGCGCGATTGCGGCCCCCAAAAGCAGCCCGATGGCCGCCGGATGCGCCGCGGCGGTTCCGCCGCCACCGCCTTTGGTAACGTGAGTCAGGCCGCGCCAGTCGACCCGCGTCACCAGGTAGGTGATGAAATCGATCACCGGCCCAATGGCGACGACCAGCAGCCCGATGGCGCCGGCGACGACCTTGACCACCGGCGCCTGCTTACCGCCGGGTCGCTGTCCCTGATTGTTCAGCATACCCATCCCACCTTTCCGTTCCTCCCCATTATCGCGTAAGCGCTGCCAATTAGCAATGCCGCACCGCGGCCGTTCGCCCCCGAGCGACGCGGCGAGAACCTTAGGCGCGGTCGCGAGCCTCGCGCGGTTGAGCGAACCGCGGGGCGGTTTCAGGCGCCGCGAACAGGCAGAAGACCGCGGCTGCGGCCAGTAAGCCGCCGCAGACCAGCATCGCCGCGTTGACGCCCCGGGCGCTGGTCAAAACCGGCAGCAGGAACGTGCCGGCGGCCGCGCCGATGCGGCTGAGGGTCACCACCATGCCGACCCCGGTGCCGCGAACTCGCGAGTCGAAGAGCTCCGACGTGTAGGGGTAATCGAGCACCAGCCCGGCCGACAACACAACGGCAAACCCGGCGAAAAGCGCCAGCGCCACCACCGGCGGCGCCTGCCGCCAACCGACCAACACCCCCAGGGCGGCCGCGGCCAGTGCGAAGTCGCCGATCAAAAACCACCGTCGACTGACGCGGTTGAACACCACGGTCCCCAGCAAAACGCCGATCAGCATCGCGCCGACGTACAAATTTTGGGCAAAGGACCCGGCGCCGAAACCGAGCTCACCGACCAAAAGCGGCAAAAACAGGCTGATGCCGAAAAAGGTGAAGGACTGGGCCGCGTAGAACGCGCCGCCGACCGCCGTCGCCCGGCGGTAGGGTTTGTGAAACACCGCGGTCCAAGGCAGCGGCTCGCTGACGGTTCGCTTGAGGCTGCGCTGCTTGCGCGACAGCCCCCACTGCCGCCCGAGGTGCCGGCGAATCACCCGCGTGGCCGCCTGGGGCCGCCCCTGGTTGACCAGCCAGCTCGGCGACGTCGGCAGCTTGGCGAGGTTGCGGACAACGGCGGTGATCAGCGCCGGCACCACCGGCGACACCATCATCAGCCGCCAGTCCCACGCGCCGAAGCCGGAGATGTTGGTGCCGGCGAAGCTGGCGGCGATGAAGCCGAGCGTCCAGTAAATCACCAGGTGGCTCTGCAGCCGGCCGCTGTCCTTGAACGGCAGCCACTCGATCAGCAGCGTGTTGCCGGCCGTGTAGTCGACGGCGATCATCAGCCCGGCCAGGATGCGAAAGACCAGCGTCCAGCCCAAATTCACCGTCACCAGCTGGCCCAAGGACACCAGCGCCAGCCCCCACATGTTGGCCAAAAGCAGGCGCCGCCGCCCGACGCGATCCGCGAGCTTGCCGACCAGCAGGCTGCCGGCCAGCCCGATCAGCGTCCCGGCCCCAATCAGGCCGACCCAGGCGCTGCTCAGGTTCAGCTGCCGTTGGGCCACGGCGATGGCGGTGCCGCTGATCTGAATCGCGTAACCGCTGGTGAACTGACCCAAGATGATGGCCAGGTAGATGCGCAGGTGAACCCAAGACAGCGGGGCTCGCTTGTAAAACTTGGGTTCCTGTGGCGTTTCGAGGTTCGTAGTTTTGTCGTGATTAATTAGATCAAGACTCCCTTCTTGAGTAGAAAAATCTAATGCAACAGTTACTATCTTATCGTAAGTGGCCGCAATTGTCCAATCGCCGCGTTGATTAGCGGTTGTCAATCCCCCGGGTTGTGGCCTACAATTCTAGTGACAACGCGCCGAGCTTCGACGGCGCCGCCAGACGAGGTGAGCTCATGAATGTTTTCCGTGCCTTAAAACTGCTCCAGATCGAACACCAGCCGCTCAACCACCAGCAGGTCGTCATCACCGACCCCAGCGGCAAGCCCGACGCCGCCTTGACCGACCTCTTGGCTGACTGCCTGAGTAAAATCGACATTTTCGCCGATCTGACCAGTGTCGACTCGGTCGCCGACATCATCGACGACCTGCACCTGCTGACGCCGCTGCCTTACGACGTCTTGGAGGAGTACCAAAAAATCCTCGAGCAGCCGATTGAATCGGTCAACCTCGCCCTGCACAAGGGCCTGGTCGAGCTGGTTTACCAGCCGCTGGTCTGAGCCCAAGCAAAAAGCGCGCCGGTTCCCGTCTTCAATGACAAGAACCGGCGCGTTTTGGTGTGGTCAGGATTTGAACGCGCGGCCGCGGCCGGCCGCACAAGTCCGAGCGACTGGCCCTGACGCGGCTTCTCCGCAACGCCGCGCGGCCTAACACGGCGCGTTCCGGCCGGCACCGCCGCGGCGTCAGGCCACGCGGCGAGCCAGCGCCTCGGTCAACTCGCGGGTCAACCGCGCCACCGTGGCATCGGCCGGGTAGAACTGCAGGTTCTCCGGCCGGGTCAGCTGCCAGTCAATAGCGCCGTAACGCGGGGTGCGTCGGCTCAGATCCGCCGCCGTGTAGCCCAGCCGATCGGCCAGCTGCCACAGCTCGGTCAGCGCCCGGCGGCGGTTGGCCGCCACGCGGGTCGACACCAGCCACAGCAACACGGCCCACAGCCCGTAGGCGAGGGCCAGCGCCAAGCGCCAGTTCATGAACGGCTCGAACACCAGCCGCAGCAGGCCGCCGCCAAAAATCAAGACGAGGGTCTCAAGCACTACCAGCAGACGTTTGCTCATCAGGGCCTCCTAGTGCAGGAAGTTTTTAGCTCGCAGCGCATCGGCACTGGCCTGGTCGGACGGCGCGAACCCGTGGTTGATCAGCTCGTTGATGTACAGCCGGTTGTAGACGAACGCGAAGATGATGCTGATCAGGCCGATTGAGATCCCCCAGGTGAAGGTGCCGGTGCCGATCTGCAGCACCGCGATGATGAGGGCCCACTTCCAGTCGCCGCGAAGCAGCGCCGGGAAGAAGCCGAAGAAAAAGGTGGTCCAGGAGAAGCCGATCTTAGTCTGCTTCACCGCGTGGGTGGTCGGATGGGTCATGCTGATGCGCATCGTGTTGCCTCCAAAATTGATTTAAGCCCATCATAGCACAAGCCGCCGGCCGCGGCGGGACAATTTTGACGGCCGCAATTGGGGGTTGACGCGGCCAACGCCGGCGGCTATTATGAAGCCAACTTCACGTGAAGTAAGCTTCACCTTCGGAGGCATTATGCAAACACGCGTCAAGGAGTTTCGCAAGGCGGCGGGGCTGACCCAGCAGCAGCTGGCCGACCAAGTCCACGTCTCCGCCCGTACCATTATTTCGATTGAAAAAGCGCAGTACAGCCCCAGCCTGATGCTGGCGTACCGCCTGGCCCAGGTGTTCGGCACCGACGTCGAGACGCTGTGCTGCCTGGCCGCGAACAAGGAATTGGAGGACAAGGAAATTGAAAATCTATAACTTCAAGGGTCTGGCCACCGGGCTCGGCCTGATTGCGATGGGCGTGGTGTTGACCGTGCTGGCCGTGATCAAGCCGCAGCCCGGCGCCGCCAACCTGATTCAAAACATCGTGCTGATCGGTCTGTCGCTGGTGCTGGGCGGCGCCGCCGTCGCCCGGTCGCTGTCCAAAAGTGCGACCCACAACCAGCGGCTAGCCGAACGCGACGAACGCCAGGTGCTGATCCGGCTTCGCGCCAACACCCTGACGCTTGAAATCGTAGTCGGCGTGGCCGCGGTCGTGGCTCTGGGGCTGGCGGTCATCGACCGCGGCCACGACGACCTGATCATGGGCATCATCACCGGCAGCCTGTTGACTTTGGGCGTTGCCTTTTGGGCGTGGGTCGGGGCGACCGCGCATTTCAACCGCAAGTTCTAGCGCAGACGGCGCCGCGGCCACCGACTGACCGCGGCCGCATCGGGCCCAGCCCTGCGCCCAATCACGGGCAGCGGCCACCTCGGTCCCGGGACGGATTGCCGCAAGCGCTGGCGCCTGCTAAATTAGCGCTAGGCGGGTCGGGACCCGCGACACTTTGGAGGCACAATAATGGAAGAACACTTACCGCAACAGATCAAGCAGGTCTGGCGCATCGGCGCCGGCCTGAGCCTTTTGTGGTGGCTGGCCGTCACCATCGGGCTGCTGGTCGCCAACCACCTGTGGCACTGGCCGTTGTGGCTGATCGCCATCAGCCTGGGCATGGCGCTGCTTCACCCCGCAATCGAGCTGGCCCTGATTCCCTACCGCTACGCTTTTTGGCGCTTTCGCATCACCGACACCGCCGTCTACCTCAAGGAAGGCGCCGTTTTTCAAAAGGAAACCGCGATTCCGATTCGCCGCATCCAGAACGTGACGCTTGAGGCCGGGCCAATCCTGCGAGCTCACGGCCTGCAGGAGGTTCAGATTCAGACCGCCTCGACCACCGACTCGCTGGCCGGTGTGACCACGGCCGTGGCCAACCAGCTGCGCGATCGCATCCTGGCCCTGGCCAAGGAGGCGCGTGATGACGCCTAATCGCCTCCACCCGCTGGCCCTTCTGATCATGCTGGGCAAGGGCCTGTACGGCTGGGCCGCCATCTCCCTGGCCTCCGCCTGGGCGATTCTGAAGGACGCCGACTCCCGCTGGTGGTCGCTGCCCCTGGCCGCCGTGGCGCTGATTGCCTTCGTGGTCATCTACGTGCTGCGCTACCTGCGCTTCACCTACGTGCTGGGCGAAGACGCGATCACCATCAACTCGGGCCTGTTCGTTCGCAAAACGCGCCACATCCCCTACGCCAACATCCAGACCCTGAAGCGGTCGCAGTGGCTGATCCTGCAGCCCTTCGACCTGCTCAGCCTGAGCATCGAAACCTCGGGCCACGAGGATAACGACGCCGAGGCCGAACTGGTCGCGGTGCCGACCGCCGTGGCCGCCACCATCGAACGCCGCCGCAAGCAAACCAGCGACCAGCCGACAGCGGCCGGCCAGGCGCTGGTTGCCGCCAGTGTCACCGCTGACTCCACGGCCGTGACGCCACCGGCCACCGGTCAGGCGACCGGTGACGGCACCGCGCCAGCCGGTGACAACCCTGCTGCCGCGAACCAAGTAATCGCCGCCGAGGCCGCCGACCAGATAGCCGCCGGTGTCACCACTTCGCCAAACGCCGCCCCAGACACCGCGGTGCCCGACGCCACCTACCGCATCGCCGCCCGGGACCTGAACCTTTACGCCCTGACCAGCATGGGCTTCGTGCCGATCATCGCCGTGTTGTTTTGGCTGTACGACAAGACCGACGATTTTCTGCCCAAGGGCTGGGTCCAAGGCGCCGAGCAGCAGCTGGCCGCCCTGGCCGTCGTCGTGCTGGTCGCGTTGGGTCTGCTGGTTCTGCTGCTGGGCATCGCCGCGGCCTACCTTGGCATTTTGCAAAAATACTACCAGTTCACGCTGCGGCGCGATGGCCACACGCTGACCGCGACGCGTGGCCTGTTCAACCGGACCACCACCAGCGTTCGCATCGCGCGAATTCAGGCGGTGCGGGTTCGCGCGACGCTGTTGCGGCAGTGGTGCCACCTCGCCTCGGTGCAGGCGCTGACCGCGTCCAACGCCGCAGACGACGAAAAGGACAACGATCTCGTGCTGATGCCCGTGGTTCAGTCCCGGCAACTGCTGCCGGTGATGGCACCGTTCGTGCCGTGGCTACCGACCGCGCTACCGCCGCTGACCGGTCCCGCGGCCACCGCGCCCTTCGTTCGCAACGCCGTCTTGGGCTACCTCGGCCTGGGCCTCGCCGTCGCCTTCGGGCTTCACTTTTGGCAGCCGCACTGGGTGCCGATTGTGCTGGTTGTGACGGTGGTGCTGGCGCTGGTCGGCCTCCTGCAGGGCCGCTACGCCGGCCGCACCCAGGGCGTGGCGACCCACGGCTCGCTGTTGATCGCGCAAACCGGCTCGTGGGGAACACGCCAAACCGACTTCATGCGCCGCGCCAACATTCAGTCGCTGAGCGTGGAACAGCCGCGCTGGCTGCGGTCGCGCGAGCGGTGCCACCTCACCATCAACTTGCGCCGCGCCAACCACAACGAGGCCATCGAGCTGCGCTACCTGAGCCTCGCCGCCGCGTCGCCACCGGGTGACGCGGCTTTTTGGTGCCTCCGTGCCATCAGGCCGCGGGACGGCGGCGGTGCAGCCCGGCCGCGATTGCAACCAAGCCCATCAGCAGCCAGCCGACCGTGGTCGCCGCGAGTGGCGATGCGCCGCCGGTTTGCGGCAGGTTGCTGTTGCCGGCGGCCGTGGTTTCGCCAGCGGTACCCGCCTTGCTACCGACGCTGCCGGCGCCGCCGCTTGCACTGCCCGGGCCGGCGGTCGCTTCGGTGCCGCCACCGCTTGCGTTGCCGGTGACGCCGGCCTGACCGCTGCCGGCCGCGCCACTGCCCGAACCGCCGCTCGAACCACCGGTGCCGGTCGTGCCGCTGGCAGTACCACCGCTACCGTCAGTGCCGCTGCCGTTAGTCGTCCCGCCGTTGTTCGTGCCGCCACTGTTGTCTGTGCCGCCGGTACCATCCGTCCCGCCGGTTTCGGTGCCATCGGTTTCGCCATCGGGGTCCGGGTTCGGCTGGCCGGCGTCGCCAATCACCGTGAAGGTGGCCACGGAGCGTTGCGCCTGGACCCGGGCAGCACCGGCGCCGGCCAAGAGCAGCCAGCCGCTCAGCAAGGCGGCGGCCAACAGGTTAAGTGGTCGTCTCATGTTCGTCCTTCCTGCGTCGGCGCCGACGCCACAGAATCAGCCACAGTAGCGCGGCCAGCAGCACAACCCCGGCGATGCTCAGCCAGGGCCACACCCACCCGGTCGCGTCGGGGACGGCGAGCTTGGCGGTGCCGGCCGCCTGCTTGGCCGTGACGGTGAAGCGGCGGGTGAAGTGCCAGCGGTAATCGCCGGCCACCGCCAGCAGGTCCAGCTCGTAGCGGCCCGGTGAAAGCGCGGTGGTGAGCGGCAGCCCGAAGTCAAAATGCGAGGTCGGCGCCATCGCGTAATCCGTCACGCTGCGGGTCACGGTGACCTTGCTCTGGCCGACCGGCGTCACCTTGGCCGTGATCGCCAGCTTGCCGAACAGCCGCGCCCGGTCGTTTTGCAGCGTCGCCAGCACGGCCGGCGCGTTGTTTTGGCTGCCGACGGTCAGCTTGGTCAGGTTGAGGTGCGGCGCCACCAGCTTGGGGCTATTTTGCAGCTGAATCGCGACCATCATCGAAAAATGGTTCGCCACCGCCATGCCGCTGCCGCCGCCGTCGTAATCCGCCAGGTCCTCGACGTAAATGCCGCCCAGAACCTGCCCGTCAAACGCGGCCTTGGGCAGCGCCACGGTAATCGTGACCTCCCGGCCCTGATGCGCCGCCAGCGTGAAGTCGACCGGCGCCGAACTCAGCTCGCTCAGCCGGTACTTGGCGGCCGAATCGGTTGCGCTGCTCGGCGCGTAGCCGACCTCACCATTGGCCTGGGTGAAGGCGTCGGTCACCTGCAGCCGCATGTGCTTGGCCGCCCCGGTCGTGTTCGCGACCGCCACCACCAGCTTACGGGTGCTGCCCGGCGGCGCCTGCACGACGAAGTAACCCTTAGCGACGGCGTCCTTGGGACTCACCGGCGTCACGGCAAACCCGGCCCCGGCGGCCTGAACCGGCGCCGCCACCGCCAGCCAGGCCGCGGCGGCGAGCAGGCCCAGCAGCCCGGCAAGCCACGGGCCGAGGCGCCGCGCCGCGACCGCCAGGCGACCACGGGCGGGATTGGGTCGCCGGAAGCGGCGACCGTGTGGTTGTGCTGCCAGATTTTGCATGCTCACCCCTCCTGTCTCGGTGACCGCGATGGCCAAACGGGTCGGCCGCCCGACCCGCTTGAAATCACGGTTACCTGCTTATTCCGGATCCGGTGTGCTCGCCAGCGTCCAGTTGACGACGGCGCGGTAATCACCGGCCTGCACCTTCAGTTGCTGAACCAGCTGCACCGTCGCCTCGTCCAACAAGAAGCTGCTCCGGCCGGCGCCGTTGCCGGCCACCGCGTTCACGATGGACGCGCTGGCCCCGGCAATGCTTTTGCTTGCAAAAGAAGGCGCCAAATCCGTGTCCTCTGAACCGTCGTTATTGAAGCCCACCTCGAAACTCGTCATTCCGATGGTTGCATCGGCGGTCGGGCCCTGGAATTCTGTCCCGGTTTGAGCGGTCAGGTTCCAGCCGGCGTTGTTGCCGCGGAAGTCCGTCACAGTGATTTTGCCCGCATCATTGCCGTCGTAAGTGGTGGTGGGGGCCACCCCGCCAGCCTGATTGACGATGGTTAACTCTTTATCACCCGTCGCAATATCCTCAACGTTGGCTGTGCCGAAGTTGAAGTTTGGCACCGCGTCCAGCTCCAAAACCCCGGCCTCCAGCTTGAAGCTCGCGGTGGTGTTAGCCGCCGCGTGGCCGCTGGCATCCACTTCAAACCCGCTGCCAACATCAGTCTTGCTGATGTTGGCGGCTGCAGTCCCGGGCCCCGACGCTGCCTGGCCGGTGGCCAGTGGCGCCGCGGCAAGCGCCGCCGCCAGCGCGATGGCCCCGATTAATCCTTGCTTGCGCATGTGTGTCTCTCCTTTCACGTTCCACTTGCTCGAGAATCCGTTTTCTCAAGTTTCGGTATCGTAACACGACAGACGTTTTTCCGTCAACTTTTTTAAAAATCTTTTTTCAATATGATAATATTTATTAATTTGGACAAGTTTTACAATGCATCCAGGCCATGTCCGACGGGGCATTGCCGGTTTTTCGGCACCAAAAAGGCGAGCCTGCATCGCAAACTCGCCGCGTCAAAGTTTTGGCACTATCGGCTCGGCGCCGCGCCGACTGGTCCGGCGACCAGCGTCCAGGTCACCGTGGCGGCATAGGTGCCGGCCACCGGTGCCTTCTGGGCGGCCAGGGTCAGGCGGCCGCTCACCGCAAAATCCTCCGTCGCGGTCGGGCCGTACAGCAGTGTCACCGGCTGGCTGCTGGGCAGCGCGAGCGTCACCCGCGACCCGGCCGCCGTCAGCGCCAAGCTCGCCGGCCACGCCGGGGTGAAGCCGGTCGCCGCCACGCTCAGCTGCCACGGCCCCCGGACCACGCGGGTATCGGTTACGGTCACCGTGCCGCTGGCCGCAAGCGTCGCACCAGTGAAGGCCTGAGCCACGGTGAAGGCACTGCCGTCGGTCGGCGCGAAGGCGAGGTGCGGCACCGCCGTCAGCACCAGCGTTCCCGGCTCGTCTTTCACGTGCAGATGGGCCGGATTGCTGACGGCGCCGGCCTGCAGCAGATTTCCGCCCAGGTAGTAATCGGCGGTGGCCTGCACCGACGTGGTCGCCTGCACGTTGGCCAGATTCAGGGTGTCACCGGTGCCGGCGGCCGCGCCGCCGACCGTCCACCGCACGTTTTGTGCCGTCACCCCGGCCGGCAGCTTCAGGGCAAACTGGGCCGGGCCACCGCGAATCACGGTTTGGTCCGGCAGGTCGGCCAGCGCCACGCGCATTGGGCCAAGCGGCGTCACCGAGCCATCGTAGAACGGCTGCGCCGGAATCGTCAAGCTGCCACTCACGGTGCGAAGCCCGACTTCGCCGGCCGGATTGCTCAGCTGCAGGTAGTTTCGCACCGCGAACCAGTCATCACCTTCCAACCGGTAGTCGGGCACGATGGACGCCGCGGTGTTGAGCAGCCCGACGTCCGCGGTTTGGCCGCGAAAAACCACCCGCGACGTCGCGCCAAGCTGCGCCACCGGGCTTGGCACCACCAGCACCCAGTACAGTGCGGAGTGGTAGGCGTGGCCGTTGTTGACCAAGATGCTGACCTGGAACGTGTACCAGGTCGGCGTCGTGATCGCGTCGTCGACGGTCAGCTTGTAGTCGATGAAGTCGTTGGCCGGCCAATACTGCAGCGCCGGCGTATCCCAGGCCATGCCGGTCTGCACCCCAAAGCCGCCGGCGTCGGTGCTGACGGTCACCGGACCGCCGCCGACGCGGCGGCGGGTCACGATTTTGTAGCCGGACAGGTAATCGCCCCCCGCCTTGCGAAACGACGCGTAAAGGTGCAGATAGTCGTACCCGCGCTTGACGAAGGCGTAGTACCGATTCGCATCAGCCGGCGGCGACGCAAGGCCGCCCATCGTGTAGCCGTACCCCACCCAGTTCGGCTGGGTGCGAAACCCCGATCCGGTCGCGCCGCTCGCCGGCGATGGCGTCATGAACCCGGCCGGCACCGTGGTCGGCACCGTCACCGCCGCCCGCGCCACGTGCCGCGGCGCCAGCCACAGCGCCAGCGCGATGGTAACGATCAGCCCGAGGGCATGCCCCAGACGCCGCCCCCTTTTTCTCTGTTGCATGTCCTCGCTTCCCTTCACTCACAGTCTTGGACGCCCAATATAACAGGCCGCAAGCCAGCTGGCAACTTCGGCGAGCCCAAGCGCGTCGCACCGGGCCTGGCAGGCGAAATTTTTGGCACGGCGGCGCGTGGCGGGTGAGCCGTGCCGGCCAAACGGTTCGCCGCTTCCTTGGCGGCCGCGGTCAAAAAAACGCACCGCCGCCCCTGCGGCGGTCAAGCCAGGCGCCGGTCAGCCAACGCCGAAAAGGCCGCCGCAACGATTCGCGTTGCGGCGGCCGCGCCGAAGCCACCAGTCGCACACGCGCCGGTGGTCTTGGCCTGATTCGGTTAGGTTGCTGTCTTCGTCTTACCGTGGTAGTACACCATCGCTCTCGCCGGAACCGCAGCTACCTCGCGATGCGAGTAGGTTTCGACTTGGTGCGACCGGTGGGTGGCAGTCCTTCGCCCTGGTTTCTCCTAGGATCAGGAGTTGCACTAAAGCTCTCGAGTTTAAAGTCGCGTGGACGATACACTGCGACTTGGCATGGGTATGGTACTGGAGGCGCTTGCGCTCCGGACCGTTCCCGTGCGGTGGCTACTCCGGCGACCGTGGCTTTGAGTCGTCGCCCCGCACTAAGATAATCATCTAATAGTAGCTTAACACCGGACCAATTAATCGTCAACGTTTTCAATCTACCCTGTGCGATCTTGTTTTGTAAATATCCTTTGCGGCTTCCGGCCCGGCGGCGTAGTATGTAGGCAACCCGATGAAAAGGAGACCGCCATGGATCGTGACGTTTTGCACCAGCTTCAAGCCCTCAGCCCAATCGAGCAGCAGCAGCGCCAAAGCCGCCAGGTTGCCGACGACATCCCCCCGGCGGCCCTGGACCTGGGCCTCAGTGAAACCACGAATATGCCGGTGCTCAACGACTATTTTTTCCGCAACCGCAGCATCTACGTCTCCAAGCACAACCGCTTCGCCGCCTACCCGCTCCATACCCACCAGTTCCTCGAGCTCAATTACATGCTGACCGGCACGGCCGTCGAGCACGTCAACGGCCAGCGGGTGGTGCTGCAGCAAGGCGACCTGCTGCTTTTGGACAGCGGCAGCCGCCACGCCATCGAGGCGCTGGGCGAAGGCGACTTGCTCATCAACGTGCTTTTTCGCGACCAAAACATCTCGCTGGACCTGCTCACCCGGCTGCAAAGTCAGCGCAGCGTGTTGTACGACTTCCTGGCCAAAAGGGTCCAGCCCAAGCAGCCCCGCGGGTTCGTGCGGTTCGCCGGCACCGCGCAAGGCGAGGTTCAGGCCACCCTGCAGCGCCTGATCACCGAATACTACCAAGGCCGCGAGCTGGCCGACACGATTTTGCAGGCCGAGCTCACTGTACTTTTGGCCCAGCTGAGTCGCAACTACCCGCAACCCGCGGCCAAGCTCACCAGTGGTCAAGCGCTGGCGCTGCGCATGCTCAAGGCGATTCACGAAGACTACGCCCAGGTGTCCCTGGGCGGCCTAGCGACGGCGCTCAACTACAACCGTAACTACCTGGGCAACCTGTTTCGCCGCGAGGTCGGCCAGACCTTCAGCGCCGCTTTGACCCAGGAACGCCTGTTGCGAGCCCGTGACGCCATCCAGACCACGGAAAAACCGCTGCGCCTGATTGCCCAGGAGGTGGGGCTGCGCAACACCAGCTTCTTTTACACCCACTACGCCGCGCAGTTCGGTCACGCCCCCAAGGTCGACCGCGCCACGGGCCCAAGCGACCTGCGGCTGTGAGCCGCAGTGACGGCCGGTCCCAGGGCGGCGCAACCCACCCGGCCGGCGCCGCCCGACTCGCCCAAGACACATCCGGCTCCAGTCTCCGCTCGCCCGGTGCTTACGACACGTTTTGTCTCCCTGTAAATATGTCGCGTTTTCACGCCGGCGACGCTGCAACGCGGCCGCCAATCTGTACCACTTAGGCCATCCCCGTCGGCCGTCAGCTGTTGCACTCGCCAATCTAGCCACCGGAACATATCCCAAGAGGATTTTGTAAGCGATTGCTTTTGGCCCAGCGAGCTCCGATAATGAAAGCGTCAACCGACAAATCAGTCACAAGGGAGCGCATATCGTGAAAATTAAAGCAGCAGTGGTAGCAAAGCAGAACGCGGATTTTGAGATCAAAGACGACATTGAACTGGCCGAGATGGGCCCCGACGACATCCAGGTTCACATGGTGGCCAGCGGCATTTGCCACTCCGACGAGGCGCTGCGCATCGGCGACGCGGTCATCGATTACCCGATCGTCCTGGGCCACGAGGGCTCGGGCATCGTCGAGAAGGTCGGCCCCGAGGTCACCCAGTTTCAGCCCGGTGACCACGTGGTGCTGTCCTTTTACGCCTGCGGGAACTGTAAGTCCTGCCTGAAGGGCATCCCGACGCAGTGCGAGAACTACGCCCACAACAACCTGTCCGGCATTCGCCCGGACGGCTCGAGCCACTTCACCGAAAACGGTCAGCACGTGGCCGACATGTTCGACCAAAGCTCCTTCACCACCACCACCGTCGTGCGGGAGCGCAACGCCGTCAAGGTCGACAAGGCCCTCGACCTGCGCAAGCTCGGACCGCTGGGCTGCGGCTACGTGACCGGCTCCGGCACCGTTTTGAACACGCTGCGGCCGACCCCCGGCGACACCATCGCCGTGTTCGGTACCGGCGCCGTCGGCCTGGCCGCGATGATGGCCGGCCGCATCGCCGGGTGCGTCAAGGTGATCGGCATCGACATCGTCGACTCCCGCCTGGAACTGGCCAAGGAGCTCGGCGCCACCGACGTCATCAACTCCAAGGACCTCGACGTCGTGCAGGCCGTGCGGGATCTGACCGGCGGCCGCGGCGTGGACTGGGCCGTTGACACCACCGGCGTCACCGCCGTGATGGAAAACTCGATCAAGGTCCTCGCCCAGGGCGGCACGACCGCGACCATCGCCGTCACCCCGCACCACATCGACGTCGACACCTGGAACGACCTGTGCGTCGACGACAAGAAGATTGTCGGCGTCAACATGGGCGACTCGATTCCGCAAATCGACATTCCGCGGCTGATTGATTTTTACAAGCTCGGCGTGTTCGACTTCGACAAAACCGAGAAGTTCTACCGCTTCGACCAGATCAACGAGGCCAACGCCGACTCCCGCTCCGGCAAAACCATCAAGCCGGTGCTGGTCATCGACGAAAGCTACGTCCCGGGCGAATAAGTCACTACAATAGAGAACAAGGCCGGTGAATCCCAACGCGGATTCACCGGCCTATTTGTGTGGCAAGCCGCGTCACACCAACTTCTCATGCCCCTCACCTAGGCAAAACGCGCCGCATCTTGGTACAATGCATCCGCAGACAAAGTGATATGAGCGGTGGTCCCCATTTCTGAAAGAGGGTGATGCCAATGACGCTGAGGCGGATTGGTGGTCGGATTCTGGTAGAAAGGAGGACTTTGCAAACTCGTGATTTGGGTGATTGCCCAGAGTGTGACTTTTCTCGCGGAGGTCGAGCTGTTGTGCGTCGTGGTGACACGCGTTCTCAACCGCCTGACCAAGGTGGTCGTTGCGGCCACCGCGCTGAGGAAGGCACTCGGAGAATTCCGAAAATGAGCAAGCTAAAAGCCGCCCACATAACTTTTTGACCGAAGTGAAGTAGCGGCTTCTTAGCTTCTTAAACTTGGGCCACCGCTCTTAACGCGGTAGTCTGCAAGGCGGCACTCTTGCAGGGGTGCCGTTTTTTGCTGGTCTCAGTATAACATGGCCGGCTCGGCGCCGTAAACACAGCGGCGTGTCGCGGCCGCCTAGAGCTCCGGCTTCACCACCACCAGCAGCATCTGGAAGCCTTCGACGGCGTACAGCGAGTGCCGAGAGTTGGCCGGAATCACAATCGATTCGCCGGCCTTCAGGGTGAAAACATCGGCTTCGATGGTGACCTCGGCCACACCGCTCAGCACGTTGACCAAGGCGTCGCCGACTGCCGAGTGACCGCCGATCTCCTGGTCGGTGGCGACGGCGAACAGCGTCATGGTCATGTCCGGCCGTTGAACCAGGGTGCGGCTGTTGACCTGATCGGCGTCCAGGCTGACCAGGTCGCGCAGGTTCAGGACCTCTTTGGCGTTAATTTTTTGAATAAAAGGCATGTATCCTCCTAACCGCGCGGGGCGGTTTCCATCTGAATGAACTTGCAGCGGGTTCGCGCCTCCAAGGCATGCGGCGTCCCGGCCGGAATCACGATCATAGCGCCGGTCGGCACCGCGGTGGCGCCGTCTTGCACTACCGTCAGCGTCCCGTCGACCACCTGGATCAGGCGCGTCAGCCTGGATTGCTCGTTGCTGATGCTTTCCCCGGCGTCCAGCGCGTAGGCGACGAAAGGCAGTGCGATGTTGAGCTTGCGGCCGAACGACTTGCTGGCGATCTGGTGGTCGCGGTAGTCGATCAGCTCGGCGAGTGCGAGTGTTTGCATAGCGTTCCTCCGTTCTTCTTTCAGTCTGACCCGCCGGCCGGCAAAATGCAAGTTCTGCGGCGGCGCCAGTCAAAAGGCCCCACTCCCGTTGCGGGAATGGGGCCAGTGGATTGACGCTTGGCGTTGGCAAGTGCTACGGCACAATCGGCGTCACCGCAATCGTCCAGGTGATATCGGTCTGATACGTCCCGGGCTGAATCTGCGGGTACGGGGCCGTCGTTAGCGTCGCATTCGTGATGGCGCCGCTCGGTGGCGTCGCGTTGCCGCTGAACAGCGTGACCGCGGACGCGTTGCTTTGCAGGACCCTTTTGGCCCCGTTGTAGGTAAAACTGAGCGTGTTTGACATCGGAATTGCAGCCGTGCTGTCCAACAGATGGGTATTCCCCATCTGCGCCGTCAGCGTGACGTGTGAGTTGGTCGGCGCCGCCACCGTGATGGCGCCGGCCGTGCCGCTCACCGCGTTCAGCCCCTTGATCATCTGCGCGATGCTGAAGGGCCCGAACTGAAAATTCGGTGCGATGAGCTGCAGCGGATTGGCGACGATTGCGGGGGTCTTCACGGTCGTGGTGTAACGGGCATTGCTGCCGACCACCACGCCGGCCCCGGCGGTTGCCGCAACGGCCGTTTTGGCCGTTGCCACGATCGGCACGGTCACGGTGTAGAATTGACCGTCACCGTCAGACTTCAAAAACGGGGGAAGGTTCGACAATATCAACTGATCAGTATAGGATTTGGTATTGCCGTAGACATCGGTGATGTCAGTCACTTCATGCGTCGGCGTAACACTGGCAAGCATCGTCTTCGACGTGCCATTGCGCGTGACGGTTACTGGCACCTGCTTATTCTTGTCGACCTGAAAGGCATAACCATCCGTGGTTCGCAGCGTGGCGGTCAGGCTCGTGGTGTTACCATCGCTTTGAACCGGCCAGTCCTGCTTGCTGATGCTGCCGTTGTAGGTCAGCTTGTAGGTCTGCGCCAGCGTTGTGCCTTGGTAAACGTCAGAGGCCGCGGTGCCGTCCGGGTTGGTGACCGTGGCGGAAACGCCGCCGTCGACCAGGCCGGGGATGGTTTCGAAGGTGACAAGCCCCTCTTCCATCTTATCCCCAGTGGAGCCGGTAAAGCCCCAGAAAACACCGTTGGTCAGCGCAGAAGAGCCAAAAATTTGCTTCAGGTCGGTATCCGTCCAAGTCAGCGATTTTGAGATGGTAGTCTTGCTACTGATCTCAACACTGAAGGTCAACGTGCCGCCACCGGTAGATCCAGGAGTCCAACTTGCGGTCACTGTATGCCAGTTACCATCTGCGAAACTTTCACCACTCGGAACCGCCTGATAGCCACCGAGACCAGCCAGGTAAGGAATCGCCGTGACTTTAGAATCATTAATCTTACTAATCCCACCACTAGCTTTCGACGCGGCCACAGAGGCGGCCATACTTGCGCTAGTTGAGGTGAAGTTATCAAAAATTAAACTGCCTGTTTTGCCCGGCGAGCTTGAGTCAGTTTTGTACTGATACTTTTCACCCGGAAAACCCCAGCCAACGTACTGACCGCTATCTGTTTTGGCATTAACGTCGAGCTCACCACCACGATTAGTCGCATCGTTGTGATACGTATCGAAGGTCACCGCAAAACTATTCTGCAGTGCAGTGGCTAGCGTCGCGTTCTCCGTCTTCCACACGCCAATTCCTGAACCGCGATTGCCAACCGCTGTCGGCCGAACTCCGGCTAAAACAAACGCCAGCCCATCAGCGGGGTTACTGTACTTACCGAAGTAAATATGCATCTTGGTCGACCAGCTCTGCCTCAAAGACAGCGTCGAGGTGCTCCAAATCGACCCCGATTGCATCGTCGAATTGGTCACTTGCACCGCGACCTGGTTACCAATCGGATTTTGAAGGACTTGACTGCTACTTCCGGTGATGTCACTGTCGACATCAAGCCGCTTGACGGTCATCGCCTGGTCGAACGGCACGTATGCCGGCAGCAGGGTGTCCGGGTCGATTGGTTCCGGAAAATCAGCCCCGGACACACTTTTAGTGGTGGTCCACATATCCGACGCCGCCTTGACCGGCCGCACCGCGCCGCCGCGGCCGGCGAACCCCCCGACCCCGACGCCCAGCGTGGCCGCCGCGGCGAGGGTCAGCCAGCGGCTCAGGTGACGCTTAATTGAATGCTTCATCCGCCGCTTCCTCCCTTCGCCGCCGCAACAGCAGCAGGCCACACAATCCGATCAATCCCAACAGGCCGCTGCCGACGCCGGCCACCACGAAGGCGACGGCCTCGCCGGTCTGCGGCAAAAAGCGCTGCGGCTTGCCGGCCACGTGCGTCGCGGTGCCGCCCGTCGGCCCCGTCCCCGGCAGCCGGTCCAGCGGGGTCACCCGCGACGGCCGCTTGCCGGGCTTACTCGGTGTCGTCGGGCGGCTCGGCTTACCGGGTTGCCCCGGCTTGTCCGGCTGCGTCGGCTTGCCCGGCTGGCTCGGGCCGTCTGCGACCACCACGAGCTCGGCCACGGTGGTGCCGACGCCCGCGCCGGTGTCAGTCGCCGCGGCCACGCCGGCACCGCCGAAAGTCAGGCCGGCCAGCGTCAGCGCGACGACCAGGCCCATTTTCCAATATCGCATAGGCCACTCTCCTTTGTTATTGTTGAGGAGCGTTCGCGTTCTCATCGTCGTCTTCGTCCTTCTTGCGACGGCGCAGCAGCAGCAAGATCAGCCACCACAGCAGCCCGATCAGCAAGACGATGCCCAGCCCGATCAGGACCCAGCCCCACCACGGCATGACGAACGGCGTCTTCAGCGCCAGCTGCTTGTTAATTTTTTGCGCCTGCTCGGTCAGAATCGAGAAGTTGCGGCGCCAGTGCCAGCGGCCGTGCGGTCCGGTCACCAGCAGGTCCAGCGTGTAGTCGCCGGGCGTCAGCCCCGTTTTTTGGGTGATGCCGAAGTCAAAATGGCTGTTCGGCGCCGTCGTGTAGTTGCTCGCGACGCGCTTCATCACCACCGTGTCGGAGTCGCGCTTGTAGACCTTGGCCGTGTAAAGCATCTTGCCCCAGTAGGTCGGCATCGGGTTTTGCACCGTCGCCAAGACGCCGGGCTGGTTGTTTTGGATGCCGGCGCCGACGCTCAGCAGCTTAAGGTTCGGCTTGACGTGGTTCATCGCGCCGGTGCTGGTCTGCAGCTGAACGCCGACCAGCGTGGCGTAGCGATTCTTGAACTGCACCCCGTCGCTGCTGGCGCCGGCCGTCTCTTTTTGATCGACGATGTACAAGCCGCCGAGGATCACGCCGGTGAAGCCCTTGGCCGGAATCTTGAGCGTCACGGAGACGCGCTTGGTCTGGTGGCCGGCGAGCGTGATTACCTGGCTTTTGGTGCCCAGCTGATCCAAGCGGTACTGGGCCGACTGATCGGTCGGGCCGTTGGGCTTGTAGCCAATTTCACCGTTGGCCTGCGTGTAGGCATGCGTCAAGGACAGCCGAATGTGGCGCGTGGCCGCCGTCTCGTTGGTCACCGCCACGGTCAGCGGCTGGCTGGCGCCGGGCTTGACGACAAGGTCAAAATAGCTCGACACCGCGCTGCGCTGGTTGGCGGGGATCACCGGGCTAACGGTGTAGGCCGCACCGGTTGCGGCCTGGGTGGGTTGTGCCTGGGCAACCCCCAGACCGAGGGCCGCCAAGGCGATGAGCAGCAAGGTTTTAAGACGCAAAGTGAAACTCCTTTCGACAGACGGGAACGAAACGCGACCTCTGAAAAAAAGCGACCGAGGGGTGGCCCCTCGATCGCGTTACGTCCTCACATGAGTGGCTTATTCTGCGGTAACGGTGCTGGAAAGCGTCCAGGTCACGGTCGCGTCGTACTGGCCTTTCTTAACGTTGGCGTTCTTGGTGATGGCCAGCTTCGTGGTCGTCGCGTCGACGGTCGCCTTGGTGTCGCCTTGGCCAAAGGTCTTGGCGGCGTTCCAAATCGTCACGTCCCCGCCGTTGGTGGTCAGGTCAGCGGTCGTCGCGCCTTGGGTAAAGTTGTCGGCGGTCGCGGCACCGAGCCCGAGGGTCAGCGTCCCGATCAGCTTGTCACCGGCGGCGATTGCGGCAGCGCGATCGCTCAGCTGGTCTGCAGTTGCGGTGGCGTTGTCAAAATCGGAAACCGAGGCGCTGAGCTTCCAGCCAGCGCTGGTACCGCGCAGGTCGGTCACCTGCAGCTTGCCCTCTTGGTTTTCGGCCGCGTCGCCGGTCTTGGCAAGCGTTACGCCGTCCTTGTAAGGCAGCGTGACACCGGCGATGACGCTGGCCACGCTGGTCTTATCGAAGTTCAGATCCGGTGCCTGCACCAGCCACAGGTTCTTGTAGTCGCCGGTCCCTTCGTCACCACCGGGCGTGGTGGTGCCATCGTTACCGGCCGTCACGGTGAATTCAGCCTTGGTGGTCCCTTGAGGCTCACCGTTCGCCCCGGCAGCGGAAACGCCAAGCGGTGCAACCGTGGTGGTAGCGGCCAAAACAAGTGCAGCGGCACTAACAAGTAAAGATTTCTTCATCAGTGAATTCCTCCTATTTGACTCGCTGCCCCACGGCGTCCTAACGCCCAGCGAAGTTCTTAGATAACAAATTGACTATAGCAATTCACAAATATTTCGTCAATCGGGCACAATTTGCCGCTCGCTCGGCCGGAACGAAATCTCGTTAAAATATACTTGAATCGTTATATGAACCGTGTAAATGTTCCGTCAGCCCTGATTCCAAGGGAATTCTCATATTGTGGTCGTTCTTTATCTCCCCGTTGAAATGTAACAAAGCCTTTTTACAAAAGCTGACGTAAAATAAGTGCCGAGCGATTTTATAACTATTAGTTTAGGACGGCAACTAACATCGACCGAAAGCGCCGATGGTCGGCGCATAAAATTTATTTTATAAAATTGATACAAAATTTTGACTCAGAAATATTTTATTTTTTGCGGCCACAACAAAAAAACCTGCCGCCGCAGTCGCAGCAACAGGGGTTCCAGTTCGTGTCTAGTCTTCCGTGCCGAGCAGGAACCGGCCGGCGAAGGCCGCGACGACCGCCCCGACTTCCGGGGCGACGATGTACAGCCACAGGTGACTCAAGGCCGAGCCGCCGGCGAAGATTGCCGGGCCGATCGACCGCGCCGGGTTCAGGGAGGCGCCGGTCAGGTTGACGGAGAAGATAATCAAAAGCATCAGCGTCACGCCGATGGTCAGGCCGGCGAAGTCCCCGTTGCCGGTTTTGGCCGTGACGGCGAGAATCACCATCAAAAACAAGAAGGTGGCCAGGGCCTCAACGAAGAAGGCCGTGCCGACGTCGAGCTTAGGAAAATCGGTCTGCGCCAGCTGGTTGGTCGGCAGCTTCAAGGCGCCGACCACCACGCGAACCGCGCCGCTGGCCGCAATCGCGCCGATAATCTGGGCGACCATGTAGGCGAAACCCTCGCCGACCGGGGTGCGGCCGTTGATCATCATCGCGGTGGTGACCGCCGGGTTGAAGTGGCCCCCGGAAATACCGCCGAACGCGTAGGCCGACACGGTGATGGCCAGGCCGAAGCCGATGGCGATGGTCAACGCGTCCCCTTTTGCGAACAGCACGGCGCCGCTACCGAGGAAAACCAGCAGGAAGGTGCCCAAGAACTCCGAAACAAGTTTTTGCATCAATGATACCTCCATAACCCGCGACCAACTGGCCGCTGAATGACTCCAGTATAGCACGGCGGCCGCGCAAAATGGGCGTTTCGAGCAATATTGATTGCAAAAAATTTATAATCAAACTAATAAAGGCGGTGAGGCCAGCCGCGCCGGTCGCAGCCGCCGCAAGCGCCGCGTCGGGGCCGCTTCAGGCACGGGCTGACAGGCCCTCACCAATCTCTTGCGAGCGGTCACGACGGGGCTTCGCTTCACGGTCTATCCCATTCGGCCACCTGCGACGCCTTTTGCGGCAGTTCTCCGATTCGCGCGGCCGCCAGCGTTCACTCGGTAGCAGCCGCAGGACCCCGGCCAGCCACCCGCTACAGAATCGGTGAGATCAGCCGCGAGAAGGTCTGCTTGAAGCGCAGCCAGCGCGGCATCGCCGCGAAGTCGGCCGCGGTGACGCGGCGGCTCTTGGCGACGTCGGCCGTGAAGATATCCTGCAGCTGGGCGGCCAGGTCATGGTCGTAGACGAAGGCGTTGGCCTCGAAGTTCAGGCCGAAGCTGCGAAAGTCCATGTTGGCCGAACCGACCGAGGCGATTGCGGCGTCGACCACCATCACCTTGGCGTGGAGGAAGCCGGCCTCATAGAAGTAAATCTCGGCGCCATCCTGGGCCAGGCCCCGGGCGTAGTACTGGCTGGCGCGGTAGACGAAGGCGTGGTCGGGCATGTGCGGAATCATGATTCGCACCCGCACCCCGCTGTGAATCGCGGTGCGAAGGCTGGTCAGGACGCTTTCGTCGGGAATCAGGTACGGGGTCTGAATGTCCAGGCTGACCCGGGCGGCGTTGATCATTTTCATGTAACCCAGCTTGATCTGAGCCAGGTCGTTCTGGGGGCCGCTGGCGACGATCTGCATCATCGCGGTGCCTAGCCCGTTGTTGACCTTGGGAAAATGCGTCTGGTTGATGTCCAGCGGATGCGTCCCGCCGGTGGTCGCGTTCCAGTCGCGGATGAACTGCTGCTGCAGGGCCAGCGCCGCGTCGCCTTCGACCTTCAGGTGGGTGTCGCGCCAGGCGCCGAACTTCTTCAGCCGGCCGACGTACTGGTCGCCGATATTGAAGCCGCCGATGTAGCCGGTCCAGCCGTCGATCGCGACGATTTTGCGGTGGTTGCGGAAGTTCAGGCGAAAGTCCAGCCGGTGGTGGATGCCCAGGAACGGCTCGACAATGCCGCCGGCCGCGCGAAGCGGGGCGAAGAACTCGGCCTTGGTGCCCAGCGACCCCCAGGCGTCGTACAGCACCCGTACCGCCACGCCTTCCTGGGCCTTAGCGGTCAAGGCGGCCAGGATGCTGGCGCCGAGCTGATCGCCGTAGAACGTGTAGAATTCCACGAAGACGCTGTGCGAAGCCGCCGCGATTTCCTGGCGCAGGTCGGTGAACAAGGCGGTACCGGCGGTGAAAATGGCGACCTGATTGTTGGTGGTCACGTAGCTTTGATCCGTGTTTTGGAACAGCGTGATCATGTTTTTGGCCGTCGCCTCCATCTGCGTGTCGCTCGGCGCGGCCTTGGGAATCAGCTCCTGCTGACGCTTGAGCACCGCCCCGAGCTCACCGTGCGGCTGGGCCCGTACCTTGGCCAACTGCCGGTGCGACAGCTTGCGGCCGAAGAAGTAGTAGAACAAGAACCCGGCGATGGGAATGAAGTTGAGCACCAACAGCCACGCCCAGGTTGCGGCGATGTCGCGCTTTTCGCGAAACACGGTGATAATAGCGGCAATCACGTTCAGCAGGTACAACGCGCTGATGATCGTCTTAATCATGGTCCAGTCCATAAGGTCCCTCCAGAGTCGTATGCTTGGCTATAAGGTACCGCAACTCGGCGCAAAAAAACAGCCGCATTGGCTTGCGACCGTCATGTTTCACTGATTTCGTTCGGCCAAGAGCGTCCCCAGTAGCGCCAAAAGCAGCCACAACAGGAGATCCGCCAGCGAATTGAAATGCAGATCCATCTGAATATGGTCGCCGGACAGCCCCTTGACCACCAGCGGCAGCAAAAGCGCGTTGAACAGGCTCAGGCCAAGCCCCCACCAGCCGCCGCTCACCAACCGCTTGGCGGCCGGCGCCAGCGGTTGCCGGTGCAGCGCCGCCTGAAGCAGCGGCCACAGTGCGACCACCAAAACCAACGTCGGCAGGGTCTCGACCAAGGTGACCGCGGTCAGCCCGACGCGCAACCCGGTGGTCACCGGCCCCATCACGCCAAGGCCGAGTGCCACTTGCCACCAGCCGGCGGCCCCGCTACCCACGCGGTGCCACCCGCTGAACTGCGCCACCACCGCATCGTGGTAGACGTGACCGGGCCCCAGATCCACCCGGGTCACCGTCACCTGCCCCGCCGCCGTCGCCACCACCACGGCGACGGCCGCCAGGGCTGCCAGCACCAACAGAAGCGCGACCACGCGAGCCAACCCAGCCCTTTTTTGATTCATTTTGACGCCTCCCCATCGACAATTCCAACAATTCTCACTCACGAATCGACTTGATTATAGGGGAAGAAAGCGGTTTCTTCAACCTTAATTCTGGGGAAAATCCTGATTTTCACGTCGCAAAGGCAAGCAAAAAGCGACCCGGTCATGGGTCGCTCACGCAAATCTGCTACTTGCCGCGTTTCTTGGCGTCTTTGAGTGTTCGCAAGGCGCGGCTGCGGGTCTTGCGGTTCGGGCTTCTCAGCTCGCGGTAGGCGGTTGCGGTGTCTTGTTTACTCATGTTACCAGCTCGCTTTCTTCACGCCGGGAATCTGACCCTTGTGTGCCAGCTCACGGAAGTTCAGCCGCGACAGGCCGAACTTGCGCAGGTAGGCGTGGGGCCGGCCGTCCAGCGCGTCGCGGTGGTGCAGCCGCACCGGGCTGGAGTCCCGCGGCAGCTTGGCCAGCCCCGCGTAGTCGCCGGCGGCTTTCAGGGCCGCGCGTTTGGCGGCGAACTTCACGACCAGCGCTTCTTGGCGCTTGGCCTTTTCGATCTTCGAACGTTTTGCCATTCAATTCCCTCCATTGTGGTCGCGCTGAATCTTGGCCAGCGCGTTGTACTGTTGCATCATCCAGCTGGTGTAAGTCGCGTTGGCCGGCATGGTTTCGGTGACCTTCAGCACCGGAATCTTGGCCGCGCGAACTTTTTTGACAATATTGGTGACCACTTTGCTCTCGGCCTGCGTGTTTTGGACGAAAAAGGCCAGCTTGCCGGCCGCGATGGCGGCCTCGAGCTCGCGAATGTCGGCCGGGCTGGGGTCGGTGCCCTCCTCGATGGCCTGGGCGAAGTGGTTGTTGACGATGCGGTAGCCCATGGCGTTGAGCGCGTTGTCGAAAACGGGCTCGGACACGGCCACCGCCTGCCCCGCAGCACCCTTTTTCAGCGCCGCAATTTTGGCGGTCAGGGGCTTGAGGCTTCTGATGTAGGCCGCGGCGTTCTTCACGTAGGCCGCCTTGTGCTGGGGGTCCTGCTTGGAACAGGCGACGGCCAGGGCGCGGGCCAGCTTGGGCATCACGTCCGGCTTGTACCAGACGTGCTCGTTGTCGCCGTCCTTGATGCCGACCACCTTGGCCGCGGTGACCTTGGTGATGCCGGTGTCGTCGGCGGCCAGCAGGCGATTCATCCAGTCGTCGTAGCCGGCGCCGTTTTGGATCACGATCTGGGCCTTGGCCACAGTCTTGGCGACGTTGACGGTCGGCTCGTAGTCGTGCGGGTCGATGTCCGGCCGGTTGATCACCGCGGTGACCGTGCCGTGATCGCCGACCACCGCCCGGGCGACGTCGGCGTAAAAATCGACGCTGGCCACGATCTGCAGCCCCTTGGCCTGCGGTGCGGCGGCCTGGCCGCAGCCGCTCAGCCCCATGGCGGCGACCAGCGTTAGCAGCGCCGCGACCAGCCAGTGTGTCTTGTGTCTCCCTTGCATGCGTTCCCCTCGAGTCGTGATAACCGTAACCGTTACGATTAACAAGTTCCATCATACCAGCCTGCGTCTGCTTGTCAATAGTAAGTCGATTCAGCCGTCAACCGCGCAGGCATTACGATTAACGCCGCGTTAATCGTAACGGTTCCTCATTAGTGACCTTTGCAGGTTAGCACGGGCAACCCCGGAAAGTCAACCGCCGGCACGAACAAGCCCTGCGCGACGACGCCGCACAGGGCTTGCAAAGACGCATTCAATTGCGCCGGGTTGGCTACCTACGCCGTGGCCGCTGGTCGTCACGCCAGGATGCCCAGCAGCCCGGCGACGACGGCAAAGGCGATCAGGCCGACCATCAGGCGGGTCGGCCGCACCCCTTTTTTGAGCAGCAGGTACAAGATCACGAAGGCGACCAGCGGCAGGAGGCTTGGCACCACCGAGTCGAGAATCTTCTGCGGGACGAGCTTCAGCTGGCCAAAAGTAGCCTTCAGCGGCGTGGTGACGGTGATGGTGGTGGGAATCAAGGCGCCTAACACCATCATCCCCAAGGCGCCGATGGCCTCGGTCACCCGGGCGATGCGACCGCCGGCCAGCAGGTTGGTCACCGCCGTTTTGCCCAGCCGGTAGCCGGCGTAGAAGGTGGTGTGGCCGACGATCAAGGCGTAGGCGCAAAACAGCAGGACGAAAAGGATCGGTCCCAAGGCGCTGCCGCTCTTGGCCATGTCGATGCCGATGCCAAGCAAGATCACCTTGACCAACGACTGGGTGATCGTGTCGCCGATGCCGGCCAAAGGACCCATCAAGGCGGCCTTGAGGTTGTTGATCATGTCGCCGGACACCGGCTGCCCGTTGGCCTTTTGCTCCTCCAGCGACGCGACGATGCCGGGAATCATCGCCCCCCAGGTGTTTTCGGTGTTGAAGTAGGTCAGCTCGCGGGTCAGCCCCGCGGCCAAGGCGTCATCGTCGTCCGGGTACAGATCGGCGAGCGTGTAAGACAGCGCATGCGCGAAGCCCAGCCCCATCATCCGCTCGTAGTTGTAACAAATCTGCCCCCAGGACTGCCAAGCAAACCAAGTCTGACGCAGCGCCTTTTTGCTGATTGTCTTAGTCATGTTGCTTGCCTCCCATCGGCATGTAGTAGTAGTGAAGCAACGCGCAACCGGTGCCGACGATGGCCATGGCGGTGATGTTGAGCTTGAGGTAGGCCGCCAAGACGAAGCCGATCAGCAAGAACGGCAGCGTGCTGCGCTTGGCCAACGCCTGCATCAGCATCGCCAGGCCCAGCGCCGGCATCAGCTTGCCGATCAGGGTCAAAACCGCGGTGATCTGCGCCGGCAGCGCCGCCATGAACGCGGTGAAGTAGTGGCCGCCGAAGTACACGCACAGGAAGGCCGGAATGAAGTAAGTGATGAACGGCACGATTTGTGAGGCCAAAAGGTTCATGCGCCGCAGGCCGCGGATGTCACCGGCGGCGGCGTAACTGTCGGCCTTATGCACCCAGATCGGGTTCAGCGCCATTTTGGCGTTCAGGCACAGCACCCCGAGCAGCCCCAGCGGCGTGGCAATCGCCAGTCCCGTCGCCGGGTCGCTGTGCGACAGCATCGTCATCGCGACGCCGAGGTAGCCGGCGATCGCCATCTCGTTGGGCAAAGACCCCCCGATCGCTAAGAGCCCGATGTAAGCGGCCTGAATCGTGGCGCCGACCTGCAGCCCGTAAGTCAGCTCGCCCAGCAGTAGTCCGTCGATCAACCCGGCCACCAGCGGCGCCCCGAAGTAAAAGGCCCAGCGCGACCACATCGGAATCGCGGAGCTGGTCAGCCAGCAAAGTGCGGCAATGATCAAGGCAAAGACTAAGGTCGTCATTTCACATCCTCCAATTCCTGCCTGGCGTCGCTCGGCAGCATCTGCAGGTAGACGTCGGTGCCGGCGGCCGCCAGCGCCTGTAGCGCGGCCACCTCGGCGGCGCTGGCGAAGACCCGGTGCGTCAGCGGCTGGCGGTCCGGCCGGCTACCCAAGTTGCCGACGTTCAGGTCCGGCAGAGTCACCCCGGCCTGGGTCAGCGCCAAGGCGGCCTGCGGCGTTTTGAACAAAACGAACACGGGCTCGCCACCGGCTTCGTTCAAGGTCGCCGCGGCGGCGGTCACGCCTTGAATGGCGATGGTCAGCCCGGCCGGCGCCGACATCGCCAGAATCGAGCTGGTGAAGTCGTCTGCGGCCAAGGCGTCGTCGACGATTAGGATGGTGTCGGCGGGGTACTGCTTGATCCAAGTGGTCATGATCTGGCCGTGGACCAGGCGTTCATCGATTCGTGCAAAGGTGATTGACATGTTGTGCCTCCAAAAAAGTGTGGTGTGCAGGCGGACGACCGGCTAAACGCCGCGCTGCGCTCTGGGTTCGTCGAGCTTCTCGCGGCATCGCCGGTTCGTCTAGCTAAGGCCGGACGCCGGGCCAAAGTGCGGCCCAACGCCCACCCTTACGCTACCCGACCGGCTAAACGCCGCGCTGCGCTCTGGGTTCGTTGGGATACAAAAAATTCCGCCCTAAACCAGTCTTTTTGACTGATTAAGGACGGAATTGCTCCGCGGTACCACCTTAATTGGCACGTGCAAACAGTATGCACGCTCCCCCTTAGCGAAGGGCTAACACCCTCCCGGCAACTGACGTATGCCCGACGTCCAGCCTGACTCGCCGCACGCGGCTTTTGGGCTGACCCTCAGTGGTCCATTTAACTGCCTGCGTTCGACGACACTCTCAGCTCCGGTCGCTCTCTTTACGGGCACAACAGTCTTGATCTCCACTTCAACGGTTTAGGACGAAATGTTTTGATTACCGCTAAACTACGCCTCTCTCATGCGGCTGTCAATGATTTCTCATGATTTTTTCGGAAAAATCGGCGGCGCCGCGGCGACCAGCGCCAAGAGCCGCTGCGCGTTGGTGGCGCAATCAAATCCGGTCACATCCAGCTTCAGCGAGGCGACCGCGTCGTACAGCGGCAGCCGCGCCAGCGTCTCGGCCAGCGCCGCCTGCTCGCGAACCCCGGCGGCGACGTCTTGCTCAAAGCGCCGCGTCAGCTCGGCCGGGGTGGCGATGAGCGACACCGAATACGCGGTAAAGTCGCCGCGCAGGCCGGCCAGCAGCGAATCGATGATCGCCTGCTGGTGCATCACCCAGACGAAGACGATGGTGTCGAAACGCGAGTTGGCGATGAACGCGTTGAGCAGGAACTGGATGTTGGTCATCACCATTTTTTTATTTTCGTCACTGAAATTCCACGGGTGCATCGCCCAGCACCAGTCGCCGTCGAGGAAAACGGCGCGGTCCGAGCTGTGGTCGACCAGGTATTGGCCGAGCGTGGTCTTGCCGATGCCCATCGGCCCCCCGATCAGAAGCAGCCGCTTGCTCATGCCTGCACCTCCTGCGGCCAGGTCGCGCGGATCAGGACCTCGATCTGGTCACGCACCGTGGCGAAAACCACGGCGCGTTCGGCCGCGCTGCCGGTCGCCTGGGCGGGATCTGGCAGCGGCCAGTGCAACGCGTGGGTGCCGGGCGCAAGCGCCGGGCAGCGGTCCCTGGCGTCACCGCACAGGGTGATCACCACGTCGCTGGTCGCCAAATAGTCAGGGTCGATCAGCTTGGACTGGGCCCGGGAGATATCCAGGCCCCGCGCAGCCATCGCGAAGACGGCCTGCGGGTTGAGGCCGTGGACCTCGACGCCGGCGCTTTGAATGCGCCAGGTTGGTGGCAGCAGCGCCTTGGCGAGGCCTTCTGCCATCTGGCTGCGGCAGGAATTGCCGGTGCAGAGAAAATACAGTTGCATGAGCGGCTCCTTTCGGCGGGTTATCTAGGGTGACTTCTTGTCGCTACTATAGCACAGCCCGGGCCAGCCGTCGCCGTTCCCGGTGACCATCGGGTCGTCCCCCTGGCCGACCGCGGCTTCACTGCAAGAAAAAGTGAACGCTTGGCGCCAACGCGGCAGTCTCCTGTCCTTCAAGCGCCCCTTGGCCGCTTCCAGCCGCCGGCGAGGCGTCACGCCTTGGCCCCACCGGAACGCTGCGGGAACTCGGTCTGCATCGTGCGGCGCATCAGCCGAGCCACCAGCCAGCGCGGCGCCAGGCGACCCGCGGCGGCCAGTAGGCGGCTGGCCCCGGGGTTGATCACGGCGCGGTTTTGCCCGATGCCCTTGAGCACCGCGGCGACGAACGCGTCGATGTCCATGTTGAGCGGGTTGCGCTCGCCGTTGGCATGCATCGTCGGCTCCAGGTTCGTGGCCGCGACCAGGGGCGGTGCGACCTGAATGACGTGCAGTTGGCGGTAGCCCCAATACGCGGCCTGGTTGCGCAGCGCGGTCGTCAAGGCGTGTACCCCGGCCTTACTGGCGGCGTATAGCGGATGGGCGGTGCTGGGCAAGTAGCCCAGACCCGAGCCGACGTTGACCAGCGCCGCCTCGGGGGCTGCGGCCAGCTGCGGGAGGAAGGCCCAGTCGACATTGGCGGTGCCAATCAGATTGGTCTCAATTTCGGCGGTCAGCGGCGTCTGCGGGGTGAAAAAATTCACGCCGCGCATGATGCCGGCCGAGTTGATCACCATATTCAGGTCGGGGTGCTGGCTGCGAATCGTGGCCGCCAGCGCCTGGACGCTTTGCCGGTCGGCCACATCGACCGGGTAGCCCACCAGGCCGGGGTTGGCGGCCACCGCCTGGTCAATGACGGTTTGGCGCCGCGAGGTCACAATGACGACGTTGCCGCGGCGCAGCAGGGCCTGGGCGAGGCGCAGACCGAGTCCCGAGGTGCCGCCGGTGATGAGAATGGTGTTTTGGGTGAGTTTCATGACTGTGTGAGTCCTTTATCTGGAATTGCAGGTCCAAGCGCCTGCTCCCCAGTAGGGTACAGCAATTTGATTAAAGTTACAATATTTTATTTTTGTAACCCGTGGTAAAATGTAGCCATGACAAAACTTACTGATGATGCAATTCTCCAAACCGCTGCCGAGCTGGTGCGAAAAACCGGCAACCTGAAGGTGACGCTGCAGGACGTCGGCGCCGCCTTGGGCGTCAGCCACGCGGCGCTTTACAAGCACTTCGCGAGCAAGCAGGCCCTGTGGACCGCGCTGGCCCTGCGCTGGCTGGACCAAGCGCTGGCGGCCCTGTTCCCGTACCGGGCCACGGCGGCGGCCGACACTGCGACCATCGCCCACGATTGGCTCTGGACCCTGGCCGACGCCAAGCGCCAGGCCCGGCTGCGCGACCCCGCCATGTTTGCGGTCTACACCGCCTACATCGCCGCCGACACCGCGGCCTACACCCAACACACGCAGGCGCTGGGCCAAAGCTTCATGGCCGCGACGGGCAAGGACGCCGCCTTCACCACCGGCGTGTTGTTCAGTTTCATGTTTTTCTCGGCGCCGGAATACGCCGCGCGGTGGGATGCCGATTTTCAACAAAACTTCGAGCTGACCTGGGCCGTGGTGCGGCCGGCCTTTGTCTAACCGGCGCATTGGCACCAAAAAGGCTCACCGGCCGGCCGCTGCGCGGTTGCCGATGAGCCCAATCAGGCGGGTGACGCCATTGGCTTCCTGTCGGGAGAATGCATGTCATCCCCGACCTGCCGGAGTGCCAGCCATGCACCGGACAATCAGGCACTAGCCAATGCCCTTCGGCTCACAATCGGCCCCTGGTTTGGCCAGATGTCGCGCCACGGTGCCGGCAATCTGATCCACGGTCTTGGTCAAACCCGCCGGAAAGCCGACGGGCGCCATCACGCGCGGGTCACGGTACTAGGCGGCCATCAGCGGATAGTCGGCCGGTTCGACCGGCCGGTAAGTTAACTCATTCATTGTCATCGCCTCCTCAGATCATCGCCAGCTCGCGCAGCGCCGCCTGAATCGCCGGGGTCTCGACCCGGCCACGGGCCGCCAAGCAGCCCGCCCGCATCACCAGAATCTCGTCAACGGCCGCAAAGGCGTCGCGGTTGTAGGTGTGCGTGATCATCAAAAAGCCCTGCGGCATCGCGCAGATGTCGCGCTGCAGGCGATCGGCGATGTGCGGGTCAAGCCCGGTGGTCAGCTCGTCGAAGACGTAAAACGGGTAGCCGCGCAGAAACAGCCGGGCCAGCGCCAGGCGCTGCTTTTCGCCGCCGGACAGCTCGGCCCCGGCCTCCGACACCGGGGTGTCCAGGCCGTGGTCGGCCAGCCACGGGCCCAACCCTGCCCGAGTCAAGGCGGCGACAATCGCGTCATCGGCGTAGCCTTCGGCGAACAGTGTCATGTTCTCCCGCACCGTCGCGGCGAACACGTAGCCCTTTTGCGCCAACAGTCCGATGCGCGAGTACACCACCGTTCGCGGCAGGCTCGCCGGGGCCGCACCCATCAGCGTCAACTCGCCTGTCGTCGGCGCCAGCTCACCCAGCAGCAACCGCACCAACGTCGACTTGCCGCTGCCGCTGGCACCGACCAGCAGGTACTTCTTGCCCTGATCCAGCGCCAGGTCGACGCCTTGCAGCACGCGGTGGTCGCCGATGGTCAGCCCGAGGCCGCGGGCCCGAACCGTGACGCGCGGCGCGGTGGCCGCGGTGATCACGGCCGCCGGTTCAGCGGCGGCTGGAGGCTCGGTGACGGCTGACACCAAGGCCGCAGTCGCGGCCCCAGCAGCGGTCGTGGTCTCCCCCGTCGCCGAACCCGTTGCAGCCGCACTCGGGTCGCCCGCCGTCCCGCCAACCGGCGCCGGTGCGTCGTCGGCCTGCGTCGGCCGGTCGAGGAATTCGCCGATCACCGCGGCCGCCTTGGCGCCGCCGATGATGGTGGGAATCGTCTGGGTCAGCTCGGTCAGGGGCCACGCCATGAAGCCGGTCAGGTTGGCGAAGGCGACCAGCTGGCCCATGCCCATCTCGCCGCGCTGCACCAGGACGGCGCCGACGACCCAGATCATCAGGGTGGTCACGTCGTTCAGGAAAATCGCGAGGCCGGACGTAATCTGGTTGATGCGCTCGTTGTCCCGTTGCGCGGCGAGCATCTTGCGGTTCGCCAGCCGGTGCTGGCCGATCAACGCGGCCGGCGCCAGCGCGAACTTCAGCGTGGTGAAGCCACTGAGCAGGTCGGTGATGCGCGTGGTGTAGCGCTCGATCTCCTCGACCTGCTTGGCCGAGGCGTTGGCGATCGCCTTTTTTGTCAGGTAGGGCAAAGCCAGTGACGGCAACGCCAGGCCCAGCGCGACCAGCGTCACCAGCGGGTTGATCACCAGGGTGCCGGCGACGGCGAACAGGAACTGGAACACCAGGCGCGACAGGCCCAGCAGGCTGCCGTAGTAGTCGGCCTCGACCTTGTCCAGCTGCTTGGTCAGCTTGGCGATGATGCCGCCGACGCCGAGCTCGCCGAACGCCGCCGGGGACAGCCGCGCGGTCTGGGCGACCACCGCCTCGCGCAGGCTGGCGGTGGTGCGAAACTTCAGCAGGTTGGTCTGATAGTGGTCGGCGGTGAACACGATGTCCATCACCAAGACGTAGCCCATGATGAACAGGGTCAGTGGCACGAACCGCCACTGGGTCTTGCCCATCGCCGTGTCGACGATGAGCTGAAACAGGAACGACCAGCAGACCAGAAAGGCGTTGTTGACGGCCTGCAAAACGATGACGCGGGTGAACTCGCCCTTTTGCGTCAGAATATGTTTGAACATTTTTCCTCCAGGATGCGCCCGGAGATCAGATTGCGCGGTCGCGCGAAACTGCGGCCATCAAAAAGGAGCCCGCACCGCGGACTCCACCGTCGGGGGCAAGAATGAACTGATCTCATCGGAGCGCACGAAACCAAGCCGCCTGCGCGACGCAATCGCGCCGCAGACGTGCCGAACGTGTGCCATTAGGTCTCGCGTACCTAATTCGCCTGCTTTTGCAGTCGCCGATCGATCAAATTCATCCCGGTCCCTCCTTCTCATGTTTCCATTAGATTACCATGTGATTGATTAAAAGGCAAGCGCTACCGTGATGAGACGATTCACCGGACCGCGAGCGGCTGGCTGCCGATCGGCTAAGACGACCGCCGGCTCAACCCGCTGGTCACCCCGGCCGCCAAAGGCTTGCGCCAGGCCAGCATCCCCAGCCCAAACAGCACGGTGACCGAGCCGAGAACCGCGAAGTAGGCCGCCTCGTGGCCCGGCCGGTACAGCGTGACCAAAAGTGCGGCCAGCCCGTTGCCGCCGGCCTGCGACAGTGCGTAGACGGTCACCAGCTGGGTGGTGAAGGCCAAAGGCGCGATGCGCGTCGCAAGCGCCGTGCCGATCGGTGAGGTCAGTGCCTCACCCAGCGTAATCAGCGCGTAGAAGCCGACCAGCCACAGCGGCGAGACCCGCACCCCGGCGGGAAAAATGGCCAGCGGCACCGCCATGAACAGCGGTCCAAGGCCCCACAGCACCATCCCCAGCCCGAACTTCACGGTGTCGCTCGGCTGCCGGCGACCCAGCCGCGTCCAGGCGAAACTCGCCGCGGCGCCGAACAGGATGGCAAACACCGCCGGCACGGTTTGGAACCCGGCCGGCGTCAGGTGTAGCCCAAAGTAGGTCAGCCGCACGGAATCCGCCGCGTAAAGCGCCAGGATGCCGGTCGCCTGCCCGTAAACGGCGATGCTGATGGCGTTGCCGATCATGAACACGACGAAGTACCGCACCCGCCGGGCCTCGTTCGCGCTGGTTTTGGCCGAGCTCACCATCACGGCGGCGTAAGCAACCGGTAGCGCCAAGCTGAACCAGCCGATCACGGCGGTGACCCCGGCCACGCTCAGCCAGCGGCGCCAGCCGGCCACTGCCGCGAGCGACCCGAGAACGGCCAAGGTGGCCGCCGCCCCGGCAAGTAGCCGCCGCCGGGCGACCGGTGGCAGCGGATCGACCGGCGCCAACCCGATGCTGCCGAACCACCGCTGCTGGCCCCACCAGTACGGCACCAGGCTGAGCACCAAAACGGCGGCCGCGACGGCAAATCCCACGTGGTAGCCGAAGCGCAGCGCGACCGCACCGGTGAGCAAAGGCGCCGCCGCCCCGATGTTGGCGGTGATGTACAGCAGCGAAAAGGCCGCGGCGCGGCGGGGGCTATCGCGGTCGTACAAGGCGCCGGCCAGCGCGTTGAGGCTTTGGCCGCAGACCCCGGAGCCGACCACCTGCAGCGCCAGGCTGCCCCACAGCGCCGCGAATCCGCCGCCGGGCACCGCCAACCAGGCGATGCCGACCGCCTTGATCAGGTTGCCGGCCAGCACCAGCTTGCGCATCCCCACCAGCCGGTCGGCCGCAAAGCTGCCGGCGGTGCCGGCGATGAACCCCACGGTGGCGAACACCGCCAGGATCTGCGTCGCGGCCACCCGGTCGCACCCCAGCCCCGCGGTCGGCGCGGCGTAGAGGTACAGAATCAGAATCGCCGACACGCCGTACGTGGCGAAGCCGGTGCCCAAAGACGTCGCCGCCAGGGAATAAAATGCCGGCGGTTGACCGCCTCGCGCTGTTTTTGCCACCCTCATGCCTCCTTGCATCTTGGCCATTTTACACCCAAGTGACAAAAGTGGAAGGCGACTGTCACCGGTTTGCTAGTGACGCCGGCGCCAGGTCTGGTAAGATGGACTCAGACAAACACAGATGGGAGCGTCTCGCTTATGAAAAAAATTCTCGCCGTCATCGGCCTCGTTATTGTTTTCGCCGGCGGCTGGTTCGGCTACAAGTACTACGCCAGCACCTACGCCGGCGCGACCGGCTACACCAAGGTGACCACCACCCCGGCGCGGCACAAAACCACCGACGACTCGGGCAAAACCATCGCCGGCTACTACTCCTACGACTACAGCTTCACCTGGGCGCTGAAGGATGGCACGACCAAAACCGTCAACTTCGAGCTGTCCAGCAAGAACCCGCAGCCTTACGTCGAGGGCAAGTACCTCAAGGCCGAGATCTCCGACAAGCGCGTGATCAAGGGCCCGTCCTACGTCGACGAATCCGCCATTCCGCAAAAGGCGCTGGACGCCCTCAAGTAACCCCCGAAGCGGTGCCGCGTGACGGCGCCGCTTTTTGAATGCCGGGCAGCCGCAGTGGTCTAGGCCTGGTGAATACGGTTGGTAGGCACGTCAGTCATTGGTGGGTACAACTTGTCACTTGCTCAGGAACCCTTTACTTGTCCACCATTCTGCGTTAAAATGACCACGTCATTGCATAACATCCCACTGCCGACCACCCCCCCTAGCCAATCCCCGATTGGTCTTGGTCGTCAGCGTCCAGGAAGGCCTGGAAATGAGTTGACCCGAAAGTCCAACAGACGGTGTTGGACTTTTTTTCTTGCGCTTTTTCCCCGGTGCCGCCGAAATTCTTGGCTCACAGGCGTATACTAACCGTTAACGCACAACCGGGAGGACGACGACATGTGGGGAACGATTTTTAACACCGGGATGATTCTGGTCGGCAGCACCTTGGGGGCCCTGTTCAAAAAAGGCATCGGCGACAAATTCCAGGCCAGCCTGATGCAGGCGATGGGACTGGCCGTGATGCTGCTCGGCGCCAACGCCACCGTGCAGGCGATGCCCAAAAGCAAGTACCCCGTGCTGTTCTTGGCCAGCATGGCGATCGGTGCCGTCGTCGGCCAGGCGCTCGATTTGGACACCCGCTTCAACCGCCTGATGGCCAAGGCCGGTGGCCAGTCGGCGCTGGCCCAGGGGCTTTCCACCGCCATCCTGCTGTTTTGCATCGGGACCCTGTCGATTGTCGGGCCGATGCAGGCCGCACTGAATCAGGACTACACCTTCCTGTTCACCAACGGGACGCTCGACTTGATCACCGCGGTGGTGCTGGCCTCGACCTTTGGTTTGGGCATCGCACTGGCGGCGCCGGTGCTGTTCTTGTGGCAAGGCGCGATCTACCTACTGACGCTTTTGGCGGCCGGCGCGATTTCTTCGGCGCTGCTCACCGAACTGTCGGTGGTCGGCGGCATCCTGATCTTCGCGTCCGGCGTCAACCTGCTGCACCTCGCCGACATCAAGACGCTGAACCTCTTGCCGGCGCTGGCAGTGCCGCCGCTATTCTTCATCGTGCTGCACTTCATCTAACCGCAGGCATGGCAAAAAGGCCGGCCGATTCGTTCACCATGGTGGTGGAATGAATCGGCCGGCCTTTGGCGTGGCTGAACGGTCGCCGGCAAGGCCCTTGAGGCTGACTGGCGGCGCCGGCCTTCTAGTTGCAACTGGTTTCGGTCACGGCTGGCGCCGCCGGGTACCGGCTCAACAAGCCGAACCCGGCGCGGCGGATCACCGGTCGCGGTCGGTGTCACCGCTCACTGACGCAACGCGCCGCGGCGCGAAGGCTCGCCGGGTGCCGCCGGGTCGCGGCCTTACTCCCGCACATCCAGCCCCAGCACCCGCACGGCGAGGTTGGCCGCCTGCTGCGGCGTGACGATGACGCCGCGCAGCTGACCCGGTTCGACCTCCAGGGTCTGGAAGCGGCAGTCGCGCAGGTCCAGACCACGCAGGCGCAGGCCGGCGAGGCTGGCGCGGTCGAGGTCGCAATCGCTGAAGGTGACGGCCTTGAGCCGGGCCGCGTCCAGCGTCGCGGCGACCAGGCGGCAGCGTTCGAACCGCACGTTTTTGAGCGTCGTCTCCGCCAGGTTCACCATCTCCAGCTGGCAGTCGCGGAAGGTGACGTCGGCCAGGTAGCCGCCGGCCAAAACGGTGCCGGTCAGCCGGCAGCCTTGGAAGGTCACCCGCAGCAGGCTGGCCGAACCGACGTCGGCGTTGGCCAGGTCGCAGCCGGTCCAGACGGTGTCCGTCGCCTCCAACCGCGGGAGGTCGGCGCCGGCCAGGCCGAGGTGGTCGACGACGCTGTTTTCCAGCGTCGCGTGGTGAAGGGTACCATTGGGAATGACTTCCGGGACCATTTTTGCCTCGGTCAGCAGGTGGTCTTCGGCGGCCAGCAGGTCGGCCCAGCCGTGGTCAACCAGCGCCGCCGCATCCACGCGCGGTTCGGCGATCAAATCAGCACCCCGTCGCAATGCGCCACCTCGTGTTGAATCACCTGGGCGAGAAAGCCGCTGAAGGCCTGCGTCTGCGGCCGAAACTGCTCGTCTTGGTAGGCGACGGTGAGCGACTCGTAACGCTCGGCCGGCCGCTCGCCGCTCAAGGACAGGCACCCCTCTTGGGTCTGGTAGGCGCCGGCTCGCATGGTGATGCGCGGATTGACCAGCACCATCGCGCCGGGACCAACCGCGGCGATAATCACGCGGCAGTCGGCGCCGATCATGTTGGCGGCCATCCCCACGCAGCCGGCGCGATGCGCGGCCAGCGTGTCCTTGAGGTCCTGGATGACGGCGCGGTCGGCCGGCGTCGCCAGCCGGGCCTTGCGCTGCAGAAAAAGGGTGTCGCGGTTAATCGGTCGAATCATAAGTGTGCCTCCTGTCGGTTTCGCCCCATTGTACCACGGCGGCTGGCCCCACGTGTCGTCGCAAATAAAAGGCCCGACCGCTGGGCCGAGCCTGTGTAAAATCTGTGATGTAAAATTAACGGGTACCTGCACGAGTGGTCTGTTCATACGCCGCGCTGCGCTCTGGTTTCGTCGAGCTCCGAGGCGCAACGCGGGTGCGGCTAGCTACGCCCGGTCACTCGGGCCAAAGTGCGGCCCAAGTACCCGAGCTAGGCTACCCGACCCGCTAAACCCGCGCTTCTGCGCTCTGGTTTCGTCGAGCTCCGCACGGCAACGGCGACCCGTCCAGCTAAGGCAAGCGCCCGGGCCAAATTGCGGCCCAAGCGCTCACCTTACGCTAGCCGGCCGCCTAACTGCGCCGCGCTGCGCTCTGGTTACTTCTTCAGCAGCTTCTCTGCCAAGGCCTTGATCTCGTCATCGCTTTGGTCAAGCAGTGGCTTCATGGTCTCTTCGGTCTTGATCGTGTCCTTGCCGTTGTGTTCCATGTAGTAATCCCACAACGCATCGCGAACAGGGAGCTCGCTGTCACTCCAGTCGAACACCGCGTTCATCGGCTCATCAAGCACCAAAGTCTTCTCAACATCTTCTGCCATGATTCCTACCTCCGTTGTTTTCTACTATATTTTCGAACACCCTTATTATAACGCAGAAGTCGGGCGGTGACGCAAGTTTTTAGCACTTTATGGTTAAGAGTGCTAACCAACGGTCTTCAAACGTGCGTGACCCCCTGCCGCGGCGGTAAAATAAGGGGCGAAGGGGGCGCATCAGCATGGCAGACACTATCTTGTGGGTGGCCACTGGCTTTTTGGCCGTGGTGCTGGCCACCACTGTCGCAATCTTCCTGGGCCGCGACGGCTTCTTCGAACGCTTCACCACGCACCAGGCGGTCCGGCCCAATCCAAAACGCAACGAGGCATGGCGCCGGATGCGGCGCCGCCGTGTGTGAGTACACCGGCGCGGCGGTTGGCCGCGCTTTTTGCATGTGCGACCGCCGAACGCCGCGGCCGCTTGACTTTTGGTTACGGGAGGGCAAGACTGGTTATATTTCAGAAAAAGAGATGACCCGGCTTGAACGTCCTTCGCAGCACCTTCTCCTCCCTGCGCAACCCCAACTTCCGCTACTTCTGGCTCGGCCAGCTGCTGTCGGTGATGGGAACGTGGATTCAACGCACCGCCCAGACCTGGCTGGTGTACCAGATGACCGGCTCGGCGCTTTTGGTCGGGATTCTGTCGGCCTGTCAGTTCGTGCCGATTCTGGGCCTGACCCTGATCGCCGGCTCTTTGATCGACCGCTTCCCCAAGCGCCGCATCCTGATGATCACCCAGACCGGTTTCCTGCTGCTGGGCGTCGTCATGACCGCCATCGTCTACCTCAAGGTCGTCGCCTACTGGCAGGTGCTGTTGATTGCCATCGGCTATGGCGTCCTTCAGAGCTTCGACACGCCGACGCGCCAGTCCTTCGTGGTCGAGCTGGTCGGGCAAAAAGACCTGATGAACGGCATTTCTTTGAACTCAACCGTTTTTAACCTGGCCAAAATCGCCGGCCCGTCGATCGCGGGGGTGCTGATGGTGCAGTTCTCCGTCGGTTTTTGCTTCCTGGTCGACGCGATTTCCTACCTCGCCGTCTTGCTTGGGCTGTTTTTGATTCACCAGACCCACGCCGTGGCGACGCCGTCCAAGCAGCGCATCTGGCGCGACGTGCTGGACGGGCTGCGCTACGTGTGGACCCACGCAGAGGTGCGGCTTTCCGCCGAGATGATGCTCGTGGTCTGCACCCTCAACTACAACAACAACGTGATCATCCCCATTTTTGCCAAGGAGGTCCTGCATTCTGGGGCCCAGACCTACGCCAACCTGCTGTCGGCGACCGGCGTCGGCAGCCTGGCCGCCGCAATCCTGCTCAGCTACCTGTCGCGCTACGGCCTGCAGCGCAACTTGTACGTGGCCGTCGCCTTGGCGACCGCCACCCTGCAGGCAGCGATGATTCTGGTTCACAGCTACGCCCTGGCCGTCGTCGTGATGGTCGCCGTCGGCTTTTGCAATATGGCCTTTCTCAACCAGAGCAACGCGAGCTTCCAGTACGACATTCCGCACAACCTGCGCGGCCGCATCATGAGCGTCTACGTGCTGCTCAACCAAGGCACCACGCCGATCGGCAGCCTCTACGTCGGCGGCGTGATGGACGTCGCCGGCGGCCTGTGGGGCTTTCCGTCCTGCGGCTTCCTGGCGCTGATCCTGCTGGTGCCGGTGCTGTGGTACCACCGACCGCTGATTCACCAGTGGCGCGTGGCCGCGGCCCGACGCCACAGCCACGCCTGACTTGATTTTCAAAAACGCCTCGCCACCTTGCGGCCGCAGTCGCCGGTGACGAGGCGTTTTTTTAGTGCGACCGGCCGCCGGTGACGTAGAGGTCTCGGGCCATGCGCTTGAGCGAGCGGATGATCGGGTTGGCCGACTCCTCCTTGAGGTAAACCAGCCCCATCGGCAGCGCCGGCTGCTTGCCGGCCAGCGGAAGGCCGCGCAGCGTCGGGTCGGCCAGCGAGTCGAAGAACGACCGCGGCACGATGGTCACGCAGCTTTGCTGCTTCACCTGGTCGATGCAGGCGTGGTAGCTTTCAAGCGTGTAGGTGTAGCTCGGTGCGATGCCGGCGAAACGGAAGAACTGGGTCACCGAATTGTTGATGTAAAACACCTCGCGCAACACCGCCAGCGGATGGGCGAGCAGCTCCAGGGCCGACAGCTGCGCCACGCCGTTGAAGTTCGGATCCTCCACCCGGGTGACGGCGACCAGGTGATCGATGAAAACCCCGCTGGTCTGAAGCGTCTTGGGTACCGTGTCCAGGAAGCTGAAGCCGACCGTCAGCGAGCGGTCGGTCACGCGCTGGATGATGTCGCGGTTGAAGGTCTCGGCGAAGGTGAACCGCGCCTTGGGGTAGGCCGCCTGCAGCTCCTGGCTCAGTGGGAACACCAAGTGAACCCCCGAGGCGCCAATGGTGAAGCGCTGGTTGTTAGCGCTGTTGAACCGGTACATCAGCCGGTTGGTTCGCTGCACCTCGTCAAAAATTCGCGTGGCCGACAGCGCCAGCTGCTCGCCGGCCGGCGTCAGCCGGATCTGGCGCTTGGAGCGATCGATCAGCTGGCAGTTGTACTCCGCCTCAAGCTGGCGAATCTGATTCGACAGCGACGGTTCAGAGATGAACAAGCTCTCCGCGGTTTGCCGGTAATTCAAAATCTTGCTGAGGGCGAGGAACGATTCCAGCGTTCGTAAGCTCAATGGTGACAACCCCTTCCACATCTGATAGCTTCATCCTATCATACTGATTCCGCTTTGGTCATTGTTAATTATTGAGCAACGCCGTATCTTTGCCTTGTTGAGTGAAATCATTCACAGAATTTGTTCGTGCGTGGCCGGCGCCTGATCAACGCCGCCACGCCGCCATCATTTGTCCGGTGCCGCGGGTTGCGGCGTCGGCACACTTGTCACCCAAGGAGGACAATCAATGAATGAGTTGAAGCAGTACAAACCCGGCGACTTCTGGCAGCGCCTGCTGTCGGCCGTCGCCATGGCCATCGTGGTCGGGGTCACCCCTTCCGCCATCGTCTCACCGTTCATCTCCGGGCTCGCCTCGACCAGTCCGTTTTGGGCCGCCATCAGCACCGCCACCAGCCTCTGCCAGTTCTCCGTGCCGCTTGCGGCCGGGATCCTGGCGGCCACGCGCTTCAACCTCACCATGGTTGAGTCGGCCTCGGTCGGCCTGGCCGCGATGATCGGCAGCGGCGCCATCGCCGTCAAGAACGGGACCTTCACCCTGGTCGGCATGGGCGATCTGATCAACACGATCATCATCATCGCCCTGACCATCGTCGTGATGTTTTTGATTCGCAAGCGCGTCGGCAGCTTCGCCTTGATCGTCGACTCGATCGTCGGCGGTTCGCTGATGGGGGCCTTTGGCACCTGGAGCTACCCTTACGTTCACATGATTTCGACCTGGATCGGCAAGCTGTTGAACACCTTCACCGACCTGCAGCCCGTCTTAATGTGCCTGCTGCTCGGCACGGCCTTCGCGGTGTTGATCGTCACCCCGATTTCGACCATCGCCCTGGGCTACGCGATCGGGCTCAGCGGCCTGGCCGGCGGCACCCCGAGCGTCGCCATCACCGCCTGCTTCATGTTCGTCGGCATCGCGACCTACAAGACCAACGGCATCGGCCTGTCGATTGCCATGTTCTTCGGCTCCGTCAAGATGATGCTGGCCAACTTCGTCAAGCATCCCCGCATGATGATTCCCATCGCCGTGGTCGGCGCCATCGGCGGCTTGACCAACGCCTTGCTGTTCAAAATCACCGCCGTCGCCCAGTTCTCCGGCTTCGGCCAGCCCGTCGCCGCAATTCACGCCTACGCAACCGTCGGCGGCAGCGCCTTGGTGAAGCTCCTCGTGGTCGCCTTGGCCTACTACATCCTGCCCTTGGTCTACTGCCTGATCGTCTGGGCCCTGTTCAAGAAGTTTTTGCCGAATATTTACAACGAGGCCGACTGGAAGGTCGACCTGAGCAAGTAACACGGAAGGAAGGAACACATGATGAAAATCGCAATCGCTGGCGCCGGCGCAATGGGCAGTCGCTTTGGCAAAATGCTCCAGGATGCCGACCAAGACGTCACCCTGATCGACAACTGGGCCGCCCATGTCACCCGGATTCAGCAGCACGGGCTACTGTTTCACCTGCCGGAAGGCGACGCCACCGTCGCCTTTCCGGCCTTCACCCCGGACGCACTCAAGCCGCAGCATTTTGACCTGATCATTCTGTTCACCAAGGCCATGCAGATGGCCGGCATGCTCGAAGACATTCAAGGCGTGATCGACCAGGACACTAAGATTTTGGTGCTGGCCAACGGCATCGGCAACGTCGAAACCATCGAGCGGTTCGTGCCGCGCAAGCAGATCATCGCCGGCGTCACCGTCTGGTCGGCCGAACTCGACGGCCCGGCCGAAGTCACGCTGACCGGCACCGGTTCCGTCAGCCTGCAGGCCGTCGCCCCGGACGCCGCCAACGAAGCGTTTTTGACCCAGCTGGTCGCGGTGATGAACCAGGCTCACCTCAACGTCACGGTGTCGCCGAGCGTTATCGAGGCGATCTGGAAGAAGGCCGCCTTCAACAGCGTCTTGAACACCTACACCAGCCTGATCAGCTGCAACGTCGGCGAGTTCGGCAGCTTCTCCCACCGCGACGCCCTGATCACCTCCACGCTGCACGAAATCGCGCAGGTCGCCACCGGCCTCAAGGTGCCGTTCGACGAACCCGCGACCCTGGCCCTGATCATGAGCCAGTTCGCCCCGGGCCAAAACGGGGCCCATTACGCCTCCATGTACCAAGACCTGGCCAAAAACCGCCTGACCGAAATCGACTACCTCAACGGCTACGTGGCCAAAAAAGGCGCCGAGCTCGGCATTCCCACCCCGATCAACAACACCCTGACGGCGCTGATTCACTGCCGCGAGGAGCTCAACCAAATGCAGGCCAAGTAGCCGCAGCCAAACAGGCGCCGCTGCCCTTACGGGTGGCGGCGCCTGTTCGCGCGTTCTGGGGGCGACCGCGGCTTACGGCTACGGCTGCGGCTTGCGGCTACGGCTGCGGCTTGCGGCTACGGCTGCGGCTGCGGCTTGCGACACGCGGCCTGCGGCTGCTTCGCGTGACCCGGCAGCGGCCGGTGCCGTCCCGGACCGGGTGGCCGCCGGTTTCATCTGGTTCGGCCGCGGGTTGGCCGGCCGGCCTCAGTCCAGAATCGTGAAGCCGTAGTGGCGAATGTAGCGCTTGAGCAGCGCCAGGTAGCGCGTGGCGGTCGGCGACAACGCCAGCTGCTTGCGGCGCAGGTAGCCCAGGGTGATCGGATCGTCGATGGCCAGGGGAATCGCGACGATTTTCTCGTCGTTCAGGTCGCTTGAGATAATGCCCGAGCTGATGGTGTAGCCGTTCAGGCCGACCATCAGGTTGAAAATGGTCGCGCGGTCGGACACCCGCACGTGCGTCGCATGGGCCAGGGTGCTTTGAATCTCCTCGGCGAAGTAAAAGGAGCTCGCGTCGCCTTGCTCGTAGGAGAGGTAGGGGTACGGCGCCAGGTCGGCCAAAGTCAGCTGACTTTTGGCCGTCAGCGGGTTGTCGCGGCCGACGAAGACGTGCGGCTGGGCGACGAACAGCGGCGTGAAGGTCAGCCCCTTTTCGGCGATCAGCCGGCGCATCACCGGCGCGTTGAAGCCGTTGAGGTAGACGATGCCAAGCTCGGACTGGCTGGTCTGAATGTCGGCCAAAACGGCGCGGGTCTGGGTCTCACGCAGCGTGAAGTCGTAGGCCGCCCCGCCGATTTCCTTGACCAGCTCGACGAAGGCGTTGACCACGAAGGCGTAGTGCTGCGCCGAAACGGAGAAGTGCTGCTTGCGCCCGGTGCCGCGGCGAAAATGGCCGTCGAGCAAGTCAACTTGGTCCAAGACCCCCCGGGCGTAGTTGAGAAACTCCCGCCCGGAATCGGTCAGCGTGATGCCGACCTTCGAGCGGTAGAAGAGCTGAAGTTGGTACTCTTTTTCCAGCTCCTTCATCGCCTGCGAGAGCGACGGCTGGGAGATGAACAGCCGCTTGGCGGCCTCATTGATGGAGCCGGTGGCCGCGATGGCCTCCAGGTACTCGAGTTGTTGAATGCGCATGTTGTCCTCCTTGCGGCGCCGCACCGCTCGCCGGCCTGACGCGCGGTGCGGTGCCGGCCTGTTATAGGCGTTGCCTATTATAGCATGAACGAAGCGGGTATTATCTATTTGTTGCGGTGCCTGCTAAGATGAGCCTAAACACATTGCAATGGAGGACTCGCTCATGACTCAAACCCGTTTTCAGATTGTCGGCTCGCTGCTGCGGCCGGCCGCGCTGCTCGCCTATAAGGACCAGATCGAACACCGTGACGACATCACCTACCCGTTTTACACTGATTTTCCCGGCTACCAGGCAACGGAGACCGCGGCGATTCGAGACGTCGTGGCCAAGGAAAAGGCGCATGGCCTCGACGTCTTGACCGACGGCGAGTACTCCAAGTCGATGTGGCACCTGGATTTTCTCTGGGGCTTTGGCGGCATCCAACGCAAAATCGTGGATCACGGCTACCGCTTCGAGGACCACGACGGCGGTGACTTCGAGACGCGCAAGGACATCGGGCTCGCCATCACGGCGCCGCTGTCCGGCAAACACCACCACTTCATCGACATTTTCAAGGCGCTGAAGGTCCAGGCCGGCGGCACCGCAGTCAAAACCACGGTGTGGGGGGCCGCCCACGCCTACACCGAGCTGACCTTCTTCGACCACCTGTACGGCGCAGGGCAGGTCTACGAGACCAAGGCCGCGCTGAAGGCCGGACTGATCCACGCCTACCAGGAGTTTTTGACCGAGTACAAGGCCGCCGGCGGGGAAATCGTCCAGTTCGACGACTGCCTGTGGGAGCTGTTCTCAAGCGACAATCCGTCCGGCTTCTACGCCGCCAACGGCGCAAACATCGAGGCGCTGGCCGACGAGTTCGTCGCGATCAACAACGCGGTCTGCGACTTCGGCCACGCGCTTGGCCTCAAGGTCTGGACCCACAACTGCCGCGGCAACTACGCCTCCCGCCACGCGGCCGGCGGCTCGTATGCGACCATCGCCAAGAAGTTCCTGGGCGACCAGCACTACGACCGCTTCTTCCTGGAGTGGGACGACGAACGCGCCGGCGCCATCAGCGCCTTGGCCGCCTTGCAAAACCGGCCGGACGTCGAGGTCGTGCTCGGGGTCCTGAGCTCCAAGATCAGCGGCCTGGACGACGAAGACCGCGCCTTGCGCCTGCTGAATCAGGCCGCCGCGATCCTGCCCAAGGACCACCTCTACCTCTCCCACCAGTGCGGCTTTGCCAGCTGCGATGGCGGCAACGAGCTGACCGAGTCCCAGCAATGGGCCAAGATCGACCAGGGCCAGCGCCTGGCCAAGGCGTTTTGGGGCGAGGCCTGACGCACGGCCACTCAAAAACGCGGTCGCACTGCCCCTATTGGACGGTGCGACCGCGTTTTGCGCCTCCTGCCCGACCTGATCGGCGGATTGGCCGAAAAGCCGCTTGACGATCACCGCAGCCCGATGCCGCGACCCTCGCGTCTTGTCGGGCGACTCAAAAAGGCCGCCACCGCAGTAGCCGCCCTTGAAGTGTGTGCGTCATACTCCCGTGCTGCACCGCCCCCACGGCGTTCAGTACAGGCAATGGTAATCGTGATCGTGCTGACAGCTTACACCCCGTCTGACGGTGGCCGCCGGCACAACTAGTATGCCCCGTACACAATATTCTCATTAATGCTACCACAAATGTGACACGGTGTCTGTTTCTTTTGCGGAGCATTTTTTACAAATCAATTGTGAAAAATCGTACTAATAAAACGACGGCTTGGCCCCGTCCGTGTTCGGCTGGTTGACGCCCAGCGACGCGCGAACGTGCTGGGTCGGCTCCTGGATCAGCTTGACGATCAGATCCGCGATGCTCTTGCGGGACACCTCGGTCCCCTTGAACGCCTCACCCTTTTCGGTCAGCTCGTAGGACACGAGGTCCTTGTTGGACAGCCAGGCCGGGCGAATGATGGTGTAGTCCAGGTCGCTGGCCTCGATCACCTTGGCCGCCGCGGCGTAGGTCTCCAGGTAGCCGCCGTCGAGCATCTGGTGGTTCCACTTGCCGTAAGCGCCCGGCACCTCGTCGTAAATGCCCAGCGTCGAAATCCAGATCAGCCGCTTGACGCCGGCCTGATTGAGCCCGGCGACCACGGCCTGGGCCTGGGCCTCGATGCCGCGGTTGCCGAGGTTAGCGTAGACGATGTCGACGCCTTGCGCCGCCTTGGCGATGGCGGCCGCGTCGGTCGCATCGCCTTCCACGACGGTTTCACGCGCCGCGTCTTGCACGGTCAGGCGCTTGGCCTTGCGCAGAAAAAGCGTCAGCGTCGCGTCGGTGTCCTTGAGCAACTGGGCCTCCGCCAACTTCGCAATCTGACCGTTGGCGCCGAGAATCAAAACTTTAGTCATATGATAACTTCCCTTCCGTTCTTACAAGTACACATTACCACTATTAATTAGTAAGTAAACGGACAAATGCTGGCAGGTGTCCGGTCCCACGCAGGCGACCCCGCCGCGGTGCCGGCAGGCTTTTCTGGCGCAAAAAAGGCGGCCCCTCGCGGAGGCCGCCTTTTCGAGTGAGTGGTCACGCCTCACGCCGGACCACCGGACCGGCCGCCTGGTTCAAGAGGCCGGCGAAGCTGCCGTCCAGGAAGGTGCCGAGGTGCGTCTCAAGCGTCGCCACTGGCACCGGTGCAGGCGCCGTCAGCCAGCGCCTGAGCTCGTCCACGAAGGCCGTGCTCAGCATGTCCTGCAAGAAGCGCCGGTAGTCCGGGTCAATCGTGAGGTGGTGGGTGCGGCTGAGGTCGGTCAAAATCGCCTGGATCATGTCGCTCAGGTGGCCGCGAATCACGTCCTCCGGCGCGTTTTGCTCGTCGATCGCGATCACGATGCGGTAAAACCGCGCGTTGGCGGCAAAGTAAGCGAGCATCGTATGCAGCGTCTGCGGCCAGTACTGGTAATGCCCGCAAAAGGCCGCCGCCGCGTCGATTTCGGTGCGGTAGATGTGGCCGAGCACGTCGAACTTGTCGCGGTAGTAATCGTAAAACGTCTGGCGCCGCAGCCCGGCCCGCTTCATGATGCTGGTCACGTTGATGTCCGCAAAGGGAACCGTGCCGACCAGCGCCTTGGTCGCCTGGGCAATGCGTTCTTTCGTCTCTTCCGTCATGCCACACCTCGTGTTTCATTGTGCCGGCGCCGCGCAATCGCGCCGCCGCTGTTGCTCACGCTGCCGCCGGGCCCAACCCGCCGCCTACGCCTGCAGCGCCGCGTGTACCTGCCGCTGCAGGGCCGGCACCACCGTGGTTTCGAACCAGGGATTCTTGGCCAGCCAGCCGTAATTCAAGGGCGACGGGTGAACCAGCGGGAAGTACGGCGCGTAGTCCTCGAACTGCCGCACCGTCGCCGTCAGGCTCTTGGCCGCCCGTTTTTTCAGGTAGAACTTCTGCGCGTAGGCGCCGACCAGGAGAATCAGCTGGACCTTGGGCATCAGCGGCAGGAATTGCGGGTGCCACTTGGCGGCAAACCCTTGGCGCGGCGGCAGGTCGCCGTGGGCCCCCTTGCCCGGGTAGTAGAAGTCCAAGGGCATCACGGCCAGCTTCCCCGAGCGGTAAAAATCGTCATCGCTGATGCCCATCCACTGGCGCAGCCGCACTCCGCTGGGATCGTTCCAAAACACCATCGAGGACTGGGCCTTGTTGCTCGGCGCCTGGCTGATCAAGAGCATCGTCGCATCCGGGGTGATGTGGTAAAGCGGCCGAGTCCCGGCCAGGGTGAAGGCGCGGTTTTGCGGGTCGGCCTGAATCGCCGCGTCAAGCACCGCCAAGCGCCGCACCGCCGCGTCGCGCGTCGCCAGGCTGCGGTCCGCTTGGCTCAATCCAGCACCTGCTGCAGGTTATCCTGCAGGATTTGGGCCGAGTCCTGCAGCCGGCGCAGGTCGTCTGGGTTCAAGTCGAGCTCCAAAATCCGGTCCAGGCCGTTGGCACCGAGCAGCACCGGCACCCCGATCGAGACGTCGTGGAGGCCGTACTCGCCGTCCAGGTGAACAGACATTGCAAAGGCCGCGTGGTCGTCGTTCAAGACCGCCTGGGTCAGGCGCGTCAGGCTGGCCGCGATGCCGTAGAAGGTCGCGCCCTTCTTTTGGATGATCGAGTAGGCCGCGGTTTTGACCCGCTCACCGATGGCGGCAAAATCGGCGTCCTGGCGAGCGGCCGGAACGAACTCGCGGATCGGCTGGCCGCCGATGGTGGTGAAGTCCCACACCGGGAACTCGGAGTCGCCGTGCTCGCCCATGATGTAGCCGTGAACGGCGCGAACGTCGACGTTGTAGCGGCGCCCGATTTCCGAGCGCAGCCGCGCGGAGTCCAGCGCGGTGCCGGAGCCCAGCACCCGATTTTTCGGCAGGCCGGACAGGCGCAAGGTCAGCTCCGTCAGGATGTCGACGGGGTTGGACGCGACCAGGATGATGCCGTCGAAGCCGTTTTTCATGATGTTGGCCACCACGGACTTGATGATCGCCGCGTTCTTTTGCAACAGCTGCAGGCGAGTCTCGCCCGGCTTCTGGGCGACGCCGGCCGTGATTACCACGATGTCGGCGTAGCGGCAGTCCTCGTAGTTGGCGGCGTAGATGTTTTTTTGCGCGACGTAAGGCAGCGCGTCGACCAGGTCCTCGACGTCGCCTTGGACGCGCTCGCGGTTGACGTCGATGATGCCGATGCTCTTGCCGACGCCAGTGGTCAGGCAGTTGAAGGCGTAGCTGGAGCCGATGGCCCCGTCGCCGACCAGGATGATGTTTGCAGATTTCATAGTACCCTCCTTGTGGCAAGGTTCACTTACCGGTCAATGCTTACCGTTCCCCCAAAACTTGTCAGTTCAACGCCGCCAGCCGCACCGCGACCAGCTTGGCAATCAGTGTCTCCGGCAGCGGCCGGTCGTAAGGCAACTGCAACGCGCCCTTGCTGTGGCTGAAGCCGACCAGCTCGGACGCAAGCGCCGAAAGCGGCGCGCTGGTCGGATAAAAGCCGACCCAGCCCTTGAAGGCGCCGAAGTACACCAGCACCGGACCGCCGGGCTGGCGCAGCGCCGGCATGCCGTAGCTGAAGGTCTCAACCGCCGCAGGCAAAAGCCTCTGAAGCAGCTCGTACAGCGCCTGCGTCTGCGGTCGCTGGGCCGCCGGCAGGTCGCGCAGGTAGTCCGTGATGACGCTCACCGTGACCCCTCCCACTGATTATTTGTAACCATCTCAAGCATGACGCCTTTCGCCCAAAAGTGCAAGCGCAGGCACCGAAAAATTCACCGGCTTGCACGAAGACCGCCGCGCATCCCGCCTCCGGTCGCCCGGGCCAATTTCGCACCGCCACGCCGCAACCGCTCGAACGCGCAGTCGCCCCGAGCAACCGTTCGCACTCGCGCAGCCGCCGCGAGCAACCGCCGCGAGCAACCGCCGCGAGCAACCAAAAAGCCGGGGGCTGTCGTAATCACGACAGCCCCCGGCCGCGCCGAAGCCACCGGACTCACACTGTCCGGTGGCCTTGGCCTGATTCGGTTACGTTGCTGGCCTCGTCTTGCCAAAGTGGTGCCATTGCGCCCACCGGTTCCGGACACCGCGCGGCTGACTCGGCTGGGAGTGGCGGTGGCCGGCCTGCAGCCGGTGGGGTGGTGCAAGGTCCCTGGTATTCCCCTAAGTATGGTCCCGGGGTTGCACGAAAACTCTCGAGTTGAAAGCCGTGTGGCGATACACTGCGGCCTGGCATGGGTGGGGGCTGTCGCCTTGGTGCGAACCGCTGGCGCAGTCCCGCGCGGTGGATACTACGGCAACCAAGGCCTTGGCCGCCTCCCCGCACAAGAACAATCATTCGAGTGTAGCTTAACACCAGACCAATTTTCCGTCAAGCAATTCGCATCGCCTACTGTAAAAGCCCGATGCACCGCGGCCGGCGGCGACCAATTTGCCGCTTTTTGGGGGCCACGCAGCCTAGCGCCACGCCGAAGCGGGAATGCCGACCGACACCAGCCACTCGGGATAGAACTCGGCGCGGAAGGTGTTGCCCAAAAAGCGCATGTCGGCGACCAGCGCGACCAACGCGTCGATCACGCGTTGGCTCGGCGCCACGGTGTAGGCCAGGATCAGCTTGGCCACCTCGTAGCTGGCCCCGGGGTTGAGGAACATGTCGGTGAGCGGCCGCTGCGCCATGTCGTTTTGCATCCGCCGGGCGAACGCGGCATCGCGGTTGTCGCCGATGAACTTGGCGTAGTTGGACCAGTCGAAGGCCATCATGTTCGCGCCGGTGGTGCGTTCGCTGAGAACGGTGCGGCGATACACGGACTCAATCTGCGTTAGGCTCCCGGCGTTGTAGATAAAATCATTCATCGCCTTGGCCACGTTGTCCGGCCAAAACGTGACCGCCGCGGTGCCGCTCAGCACCGCTCGTACCATCACGGGATCGGCCGGGGTGGCCGGCAGGATGCCCTCGTTGACGAACACCTGCCGCACCCCTTCCTGCTCGATTAGCGTCATCCAAGTCGGCATCCCGGTGTCGTGCTCGGCCACCTTGTGGATCAAGGCGGCGGCGTCTGGGGCCGCGAAGCGCTGGGGGTGAACCCGCACCTCCTGCAGCTCGTTTTGCAGTCGCACGTGCCGGTTCAAGGGGCTTTCCAGCCAGTTGGTGAACAGGTCGGACTGCCCCAGCCGCTGGTAAAGCGCCAGCACCCGGCCGAAGCCAAGCGCCGACTCGCCGTTTTCAAAGCGCGATTGCGTCGAACTCGACCAGGCCACCGCGGCCTGGCTCAGCGTCAGCCCCAGCCGCCGCCGCAACACGCCGAGCTGTGGCCCATCCGTGAAGCTACGCCGGCCATCGAACACCAGCGCCGCATCCACCGGCGTGTCGCGCAAGTCGGGATTGTGATGCGGCCGCTTGCAGGCCACCCGGGCCTGCATCAGTAACCGGGCCCGGTTGCCGACCGGCGCATGCGCGTACTTGTCCGTCAACGCCAGGGTGCGGGTCAAAACCGCCGCGTTGGCCGCACTCGGGTCCTTGGCCCAGGCGACGCCGCGGCGCAGCACCAGACACTCGCACTGCCAGTTCACGTTCGCCGGCACCCGGTCTTCTTCCTGCTGGGCCACCACCGCGTCGTTGCTTGCGATGATCGCCCAACCCAGCGCGTCCAGCCGCTGGCGCAGCCCCCACCGCGGCTGGCCCAGCTGAGCCTGCCCCAAGGCCGCCAGCCGGGGCAACAGCAGTCCCAAAAGCTCGCTGCTGGCAAAGGGCGTCACGGCGATCAGCAGGCTGGTCTGCAGCGTGTTCCACGAATCGGGATAGCGCAGCAAGTCGGCCACCAGCTGCTCCGAAGCCGGGGTCAGCTCGCGGTTCGCGGCGGGTTGCGAGCCGTACTCGACCACCAGCCGGGCGGCGGCCTGAAGTACGGTGCCGCGATCGGCTTGATGCGCGGCCAGGTAGCGCGTCAAAAGCAGCGTGAGTCTGGCGGCGGCAACCTGGTTCAAGAGGCTGGGTACGGCCAGCGGCCACGACCCTTTTTGCCGGTCCTGCCAGTACATCAGGTCATGCGCGTCCAGTATCAGGTTGTGCATCACCACCGTGGCGCTGGCCACGGACAGGTCGGTGGCGCCGCGTTCGAAGCGCGACAGCCCCGCGGCGCTGCCGCCGGCGCCGGCCGCCTGGGCCAGCGTGATGTGCTGCCCCTGCCGCGCCTTCCGGAAAAACGCGCCGATGGTCTCATCCTCTGCCATGCTTGCCTCCTCACCGGTGCCGCAGCCCGGCGCTTGCCGGCCCTGGCTTCTGCGGCCGCCACGCACGGGCCCGGTTCACCACGTCGCCGCCGCCCTCGCCCGACCGGGTTCCCCCGCTAGCTTCGCTTGCAGCGCGGCCACCGCTTGGGCCGCGGTCGTTTGTGCGGCCTACCGCCTGGGCTTCAACCGTTCGTGCAGCCTACTGCTTAGGCCTCAGCAGTTCGTGCGGCCTATCGCTTAGGCTTCGGCGCGGTTTTGGCCGACACCGTCTTGGCCGCGGTTTTCTTCGCCGTGGTCTTGCGGGTCGTGGTCTTCTTGGCCGCGGTCTTGCGCGTGGTGGTCTTCTTGGCCGCCGGCTTGCGGGTCGCGGCCTTCTTGGTGGTGGTCGCCTTGGCCCGGCTGGCTGGGACCTCCTTGACCACCGGCTTAGGCGCAGTGCGTTCAGCCTCGATCAAGGCCAGCTTCTCTTGGACCTCGGCAATCACCGCCGCCTGGTTAGCTGCGCGATTTTGCACGTAGGCGTCGGCCTCCGCCACAATGTCGATGCGCAGCCCGGACTGGTTGACGTACGGCGAAATCACAATCAGGTTGACCCGCAGCGGCACCGTCGCGTCCTCGGCCAGGAAGTTGTTGACCTTGCGCGAGTCGGCGAATGGCAGGTTGATCACGCCGGTTTCAAGCCGCACCGTGGTCGGCTCCGCGCTTTCAATCACCAGGTCGACCTGGGCCAAAACGCCTTGGTCAAGCGCCGCGTCCAGCGCGGAAAACGCCGGCTGCATGGCCTTCTCCACGCCGCCTTGGCTCACCTGCTCGGGCGTCGCCGTGAACTGGGTGGTTTGGTAGTTACCGTTTTCGATGGCCTCTTGAAAGGCCGTTACGTTGATTTCCATTGTTTTCGTCTCCGTTTGTCGGCCCCGCTGGACCGTTGCTTGGCGGCCATCACAGGCCCCACTGTTCGTCGGTCGCCGCCGCGGCGGCAACACATCACGGCCCATTCTACCGTACTTTCGCGCCAGGTTTCAACCGCCGCGCCTTCCCGGAAGGAAACTGGTGTTCTATAATGGGAAGAGCGAAGCCGAGCGGGTTTAGCGGGACGGCTAGCGTAAGACTGGGCGTTGGGCCGCACTTGGCCCGGCGACCGGTCTGAGCTAGCCGCTCCGGCGATGCTCGGCGTAGCTCGACAGAGAAGAGCGAAGCGGGGCGGGTTTAGCGGGACGGCTAGCCTAGCGCCGCGAGTTGGGACCCGCACTTGGTCCCAAGTCGCGGTGCGTAGCTAGCCGCTCCCGCGTTGCCCCGCGTAGCTCGACAAGGAAGAGCGAAGCCGAGCGGGTTTAGCGGGACGGCTAGCGTAAGGCTGGGCGTTGGGCCCGACCCACGGTTTCCACAGGTGTTGTGCATAAATGGACCCACCGCACTGCGTCTGTCGACCGCATGCTGCAAGGGCGGAGGGCGGCGCGGCAAGGGAGCCGTGAAAGGATTGGCCGCCCGGATGACCCGCGCTTTTTGCGGGGCATTCGCGTGACCAATCCCGGCAAAGCCAGAGACAACCAAGGGAGCCGCAGGCGACGGTTGGCTCTGGCTTTAGGTTGGAGCCCAACGGGCGGAAACCGGCCGCACCGCCCCCTTGCCGCGCCGCCCGGAGCCCCCGCTGCCGACACGCAAACACACCAAACCGCAAGAAGAAAGGAGGCGTCACCATGTCCGACCACCGCATCGGCATCCGCGAGCTGGTCGAGCTCACGGTTCGCACCGGAGACCTCGACCCGGCCACCAGCAACTCGAACAACACCGCGCAGCTGGGCAGCCAGATCCACCGACGCCTCCAGGCCGCCCACAAGGAAGACTACGAAAAAGAGGTCTACCTGACCCAAGACGTCGCGGTCAACGGCCAGACCTACACCATCGACGGCCGCGCCGATGGCCTCGACACCAGCGGCGCCATCCCGGTGATCGAGGAGATCAAGACGTCGGCGCGGGACTGGGCCGACGTCACCCAAAACACCAAGGACCGCTACTGGGCCCAGGCCCGAATCTATGGCCATTTTCTCTGCCTGGACCGCGGCTTCGAGAAGGTGCAGCTGGACCTGATTTACTACCAAACTGCAACCGACGAGGTGACGCGGTTCAGCGAGGTGCAGACGGCGCCGGACCTCGCGCTGTTTTTCGAGGACCTGATTGCCGATTGGGCCGACTGGCTGCGGATGCGCTCGGACATCGTGACGGCGCGTGACGCCTCGATTCACGGGCTGCCCTTCCCCTTCGGCGCCTACCGCAAGGGCCAGCGCGAGCTCGCCGTGGCGGTGTACAAGACCATCGCGGCCAAGACGCGGCTGTTCGTCGAGGCCCCGACCGGCACCGGCAAAACGATCTCGACGCTTTTCCCCACCATTCAGGCGATGGGGGCCGGGCTGATTCAACGCGCCTTCTACCTGACCGCCAAGCAAAGCACCCGGCACGTGGCCGAGCACGCGATGGCGCTGATGACCGAGAAGGGGCTTGAGGCCAAGTCGATCACCCTGACGGCCAAGGACGTGATTCGCTTCGCGGATGAGCCGGACGACCCGACCCAAAACCCCTACATGCTCGGCTACTACGACCGGCTGCGGCCGGCCCTGAAGGACATGCTGGACCACGAGGCGGCGCTGACCCGCGACGTGATCGAGACCTACGCGAAAAAGCACACACTGGACCCCTTCGAGTTCTCGCTGGACGCCAGCCTGTTTTGCGATGTCATCATCTGCGATTACAACTACCTGTTCGACCCGGCGGTGTTTTTGCAGCGCTTCTTCGCCGGCCCGGATCCCGACAACTTTTTTTTGGTCGACGAGGCGCATAACCTGGTCGACCGGGCTCGCAGCATGTACAGCGCCGAGCTGACAGACACCGCGTTCAGCGACCTGAGCCGCGCGTTGCGGCCCAAGCGGGGGCTGGGGCTGACCGCCGTCAAGGGCGACCTGACGCGCGTCATCACCGCCTTTGACGCGGTGGCGGTCAGCGTCGACCAGACGCCTTTGACCTTCCAAAAAGACCCGCTGGACGACTTCGCCGGCGCGTTGGACCGTCTCGCCACCAGCGTTCACGACTGGCTGAGCCAGCCGCCCGACACCCGCGATGAGGCGCTGGTCGACCTGGTGCTGCCGGTGTTTTTCACCGTCACGGGCTACCTGCGCATCGCCGATCTGTACAACGCGGCTTACGAAACCGAAATCGCGATTGCGGCCGGCGCCATTACCATCAAGCAGTTGTGCCTGGACCCAAGCGATTTCGTCGCCAACTGCCTGGCCAAGGGGCGCGGCGCCGTGCTGTTCTCCGCCACCCTGTCGCCCTTGGATTACTACCAGGACCTGCTGGGCGGCCAAGTTGACAGCCTGGCCTACCGCCTGCCCTCGCCGTTCCCCAAGGAAAACCTGAAGGTCGTCGTCACCCAAAACATCACGCCGACCTACCGCAACCGGGAGAGCTCGCTGCCGGACCTGGTGGCCAGCCTGATTCTGATGGCCACCACCAAGCCCGGCCACTACCTGGTGTTTTTGCCGTCGCACAGCTACCAGGCGACGGTTTTGGCCGCGTTCAAGGCGGCGGCACCGACGCTTGCGGTGGTCGCGCAGGAGGCCGGCATGGACGCGGCCGCCAGAGCGGCGTTCATCGCGCGGTTCACGGACGACGCGAGCCCGGTGGTCGGCTTCGCCGTGCTCGGCGGCATTTTCGCCGAGGGCATCGACCTGGGTGGCGCCGCCTTGGTTGGGGCGGCGGTGGTCACCGTCGGGCTGCCGGGGCTGAACCCCGAGACCGACCGGCTGCGCGACTACTTCAACGCCCAGGGCAAGGATGGCTTCGCCTACGCCTACCAGCTGCCCGGCTTTAACAACGTGCTGCAGGCCGGGGGCCGCGTGATTCGCGGGGCTCACGACGTCGGCGTGATCCTGCTTGCCGACAGCCGCTTCGCCGGGCCCAGGTATGCCCCGCTGTTTCCGCCGCACTGGGCCCATGCCACCGTCGCTTACGGCATCGACGACCTGGCCAGCCAGCTCACCGCGTTTTGGGCGGCGCATGACGCCTTGCCGGCCGGCGACCACCCGAGAAAGGAGGACGCGCATGTCTAAAACCGCACTGACGCTCGATCTGGAACGCACGCTTTACGCCTACTGGGAGGAACTCGGCGCCGTGGCCGTCGAGGAGGTCACCATGCCCGACGACCAGGGCATCGTCGACACGCTGGTTCGCCAGCAAGACGAGACCGGCACCACCTGGCGCTGCTTTGAGCTGAAGGTCACCAAGGCCGACTTCCACTCAAGCGCCGCCTTGAGCTTCGTCGGCCACTACAACTACTTCGTGCTGCCGACCAAGCTGTACCAGCAGGTCACTTCGGAGATCCCGGCCGGCATCGGCGTGATGACCTACGCGCCTTATACGGCGGCGCTGATGGCCGCGACGCTGTTGCCGCCGGCCGCCCCGGGGCAGCTGACGGTCGCCCGCAAGCCGACCCGCCAGGCGCTGCAGGTCCCCGAGGCCGCGCTGTGCGATCGCTTCATCGCCAGCCTCAACCGCGAGGTCCAAAAGGCCAAACGCGCCGCCCGGGGCCCCCGCGCGTTTTCGGACGACGAGCTGATGCGCGAGCTGCGCCGCCGCGGCAGCGACTACGCGGTTTACGACCCGGCGGCCAACCTCTACGACCGCTTCTTCGGCGAGCTGAGCGACACCACCGTCGCCACCCTGCAGGAAGAGGTCGACGCGCTGGCGGCGGAGCTGGCATTGGCCAAGCTCAAGGCGGCCGGCGCATGATCTACTACCCGCTGATTCGCGGTCGCCAGTTCGACCTGCTGGCGCTGGCCGGGCTGGCCAAAACGCTGTCGCCCAGTATCGTGCCGATCATCGAACCGGTCAAGGACCTGCCGAGCCTCACGCGGGTGACCGCGGCCTTCGCCCAGGCGAGACACCCGCTGTTCGTCATCGCCAATCCCCAGGTCGGCACGTACGGCCTGCTCGAAACGCCGCGGCACCGCGTGGCCTACGACGGCACCTGGGTGCGAGCGGCCCGGTACTTCGACGCCCAGCCGGCCGCCTTGGTGATCGCGACCACCACCGCCCAGCTGGCGGCGCTTTTGCCCGATCAACCCGTGGTGGTGCCGGACGCCGCCAGGTTCCGGGCGGCCGGCCACCCGCAGGCGATTTACCTAAGCGACCACTACCCGACCCGGGCGGCCACCGAGGATTACTACCGGCTGCAGCGCGATTTTTACCAGTACCCCCAGGCGCAGCTTTCGGGGGCAGGATTCGCCGACTACCCGTTGAGCAGCCACTGGTACGACGAACATGGCTACCCGCAACGCGCCATCGCGCTGCACCTGCTGTACCAGGACCGAGGCATGCTGTACCTGCGCCACTTCACCTCGGTCAACAACGCCGACTACCAAAACCCCAAGGTCAAATTCTTCGAGGCCCTGGCGCCGCTGGCCCCGTGGCTGGCCGCGCATCCCCAGGCGGCCACGCCGGCGACGGCCGCGCTGCTCGAGCTTGGCCGCACCCAGCACTTCCCCGGCCTCGGCACGGTGCGGCGGCTGCAGCTGGCCCACTTCATGACCGTGATGGGGCGATGGCTGGATGACTGAGCGATGACCCGCTTGATTGCAGCCGCCTCGATCATTCCGTCTGATGCCACATAAAAACCCGCGTTTCGCTTTTGGTAGCGAGACGCGGGTTGTTTTGTGTCAGAATTAGAAGACCCGAACCGCGAAGGATGGGTAGAAGTACTGGGAAATCGCCGCCGTGGTGACGGTTTGGCCCGGCTGCGGGGAGTGAATGTACTGGCCGTTGCCCAGGTACAGCGCCACGTGGTACGGGGTACCGGCGGTCGCCCAGAAAATCAGGTCGCCGCGCTGCGCGTTGGCCACGGAGACGCGGGTGCCGTTGTACTGCTGGGTGCCGGTGTAGCCGCCCAGCGTGATGCCGGCGCCGTTTTGGAAGGCGTAGTACATCAAGCCGGAGCAGTCGAAGCTCGACGGGCCCTTGGCGCCCCAAGTGTAAGGCTTGCCAATCTGCTGACGGGCCACCTTGATGATGGCCTCGATCTTGGCCGAACGGGAAACCGTCGGCGTGGTCGGCTTAGCCGGCGTGGTTGGGGTCGTCGTGTCCTTGGCCGGCGTGGACGGCTGGGCCGGCGTCGTGGTGTCCTTGGCCGGGGTCGTGTCCTTAGCCGGCGTCGTCGCGGTCGTGCCGGTCTTGGTGAAGCGGGCCGGAATGAAGCCGCCGGCGGTCAGGCGGTACCAAACCTCGCCGTCGACCGTGGTCTTGCCGTTGGCCTTGACGCTTTGGCCGTCGGTGAGGTACGTGCCGTTGGCCTTGCTGTAACCCGCGGTGGTCCAAACGGTGACGACGCTGCCCGGGTTGGACACGGTCAGCGTGTAGCTGCCGGCCGTCACCGGCGCGGTCGTCGTGGCCGGGGTCTCGGTGTCGGTCTTGGCCGGCGTCTCGGTCTTGGCCGAGGTGTCGGCCGTTGCGGCCGGGGTCGTCGTGGTCTCGGTCTTCGCCGGCGTCTCCGTCGTTGCGGCCGGCGTCGTGGTGGCCGTGCTGGTCGCCGGCGTCTCGGTCTTAGCCGGCGTCGTCGTTGCGGCCGGGGTCGTCGTGGTGGCCGCCGGCGTGGTTGTGGTCTGGGTTGGCGTCGTGGTCGTCGCCGCGGTCTCGGTCTTCGCCGGAGCCGTGGTGGTCTTGGCCGGTGTCGTCGCAACCGCCGCGGTCGTGGTCTGGGCGGCGGCCGCGCCGTTAACGCTTGCGTAACGCGCCGGCACGTAGCCGCCGTTGCTCAGGCGGTACCAGGTCTCGCCGCCGTTGGTGGTCTTGGCCACCGCCTTGACGGTTTGGCCGGCGGTCAGGTAGCGGCCGGTCGGGGCGGTGTAGCTGGTGCTGCCCCACACCGTCGTTGCGCCTTGGGTGTAGGTGACGGTCAGCGCAAAATCACCGGGCTGGCTGGTGCCGGTCTGGGTCGCGGTGGTCTTGGCGCCACCGGCCACGCTCAAGTAGACCTCTGGGATCCACTCGTTGGCGCCGATCTGGTACCAAGTCGTGCCGTTGATGGTCTTTTGGCCCTTGATTTCGATTTGCTGGTTGTAAAGCACGTAACGCTTGGCCTGGTTGAAGGCCGGCGTCTGCCAAACAGTGGTGGCGCCTTCCTGGTACGTGACCGTGCCCGTTGCGGCGCTCACTTGGTTCGGGGTTGTGGCAAGCGCGGCAAGCCCGGCAGCACCGGCGATCCCTGCTGTTAACGCGAGTGCTTTAGTTGTCTTTCCCATACGCTCTGAGTCCTCCCATGTGGTGCTTGATTATTTCGTAAGTTCTTTTAGTATTTCTTAAAGAGTTACTTAAAGATTACCACGTTGACCCCGCCATTGCACCAGAAAGCGTGTTCGTTGGCGGCCGCAACCGGTGAAAAAAGCAAAAGAAAGCGGTCATGTCGGCGTTTTGGCCGGGCATCACCGTTATTTAACATTTATGTTACACCTTTTTGGCTACGGCCAGCGCCAGGCGGATCATGTCGTCGAAGCTGGTCTGCCGCTCCGCCGCCGTGGTTTCCTCGCCGGTCACCAGGTGATTAGACACGGTGAGAATCGCCAGCGCCTTGCGGTGGTACTTGGCCGCCAGCAGGTACAGCGCCGGCGTCTCCATCTCGCTGGCCAACACGCCGTAGTCGCAGAGCTTTTGGCGGTCGATTTCGTCGTTGTAGAAGCGGTCCTCGCCCAAGACGTTGCCGACGTGAACCTTTTGCCCCGCCTGCTCCGCCAGCGTGTCGGCCAGCCGCAGCAGCCCGAAGTCCGCCAGGGGGCTGTAGTAGATGCCGGCGCCGAACGTGTTCAAAATGATGCTGGAGTCGGTGCTTGCGCCTTGCGCCAGCACTAGGTCGCGAACGTGGACGTCCGGGGCCAGGCCGCCGGTGGTGCCGACGCGAATCAGCGTCTGGACCCCGTAGTCCTGAATCAGCTCGGTGGCGTAGATGCCGATGGACGGAATGCCCATCCCCGTCGCCTGAACCGACACGCGCCGGCCCTCGTAGGTGCCGGTGTAGCCGAACGCGTTGCGAACCGTATTGTACCGCTCGGGGCGATCGAGGTAATGCTCGGCGATGTACTGGGCTCGCAGCGGGTCGCCGGGCAGCAGCACGACGTCGGCGATGGCCCCGGGTTGGGCTTCAATGTGGGTACTCATACTATGCGCCTCCTTGATTGAATCGACGAAAGTTTACCTATTAAACTGTTGAGGTAAGGCGGTGAAAATGGCCCGATTGCGGCGGCGCCAGGTGGCCCGGCCAAGCGGCCCCCCTGCCGGCCGGCGCTACTTCAAAAGCCCCAAGAACGACGCCCCGACGCCGTTGCCGGCGACGCCGAAGTTGGCCAGCACCGTGGCGCCGAGGTCGGCGAACGGCGAGCGAACGCCGAGGTCGCCGCCGCCCGGCAGCGCCTTGCTGTAGGCGATCAGCGGCACGTACTCGCGCGTGTGGTCGGTCCCGGTGAAGCCCGGGTCGTTGCCGTGATCGGAGGTGATCAAAAGCAGGTCGTCCGGCGCCATCGCCGCCAGCAGCTCGCCCAGCTGGCGGTCGAAGGCCTCAAGCGCCTCGCCGTCGCCTTGCGCGTTGCGCCGGTGGCCGTACATCGCGTCGAAGTCGACCAGGTTGGTGAAAATGAACCCGGTGCGATCGCTTTGCACCGCCTCAATGGTCTTGACCATGCCATCCGCGTTGGATACCGTGTGAACGCCGGCGTCCAGCCCCTGGCCGGAGAATATGTCGTTGATCTTGCCGACGCCGTACGTCGCCACCCCGGCGGCCTGCAGGCGGTCGAGGTCGGTCGGGGCGTTGGGCATCAGCGCGTAGTCGTGGCGGTCGCTGGTGCGGGTGAACGTCGCCGCGGAATCGCCGACGTAAGGCCGCGCGATCACCCGGCCGATGCGGTAGGGTTGCTCGGTCGTGATGCTTCGCACGTATTCGCAGATGCGGTACAGCTCCGCGAGCGGAATCACCGCCGTGTTGGCCGCGATCTGCAGCACCGAGTCGCCGCTGGTGTAGACGATCAGGTCGCCGGTCGCCAGCTGCTGCTCACCGAACTTGGCGATCACCTCGGTGCCGGAGTACGGCAGGTTGACGATCACCTTGCGGCCGGAGAACGCCTCGATCTGCGCGATCAGCTCGCGGGGAAAACCGTGCGGGAAAAAGCCCAGCGGCTCCAGCACCGGCAGCCCCATCATCTCCCAGTGGCCGTCCATGCTGTCCTTGCCGGCCGACACCTCGAACATTTTGCCGAAGTACCCGCTCGGCTCGGCCACCGGCCCGACGCCTGGAATCGGCCGCGGCCGGGCGATGTTGCCCAGCCCCAGCCGTTGCCAGTTCGGCAGGTGCAGCCGGCCGGCAAAATGGTCCCCGATGTGCCCCAGCGTGTCGGCCCCGGCGTCTTGGTACTTGGCCGCATCCGGCGCCGCGCCGATGCCGATGGAATCCGTGACGATGGCAATGATGCGCTTGAACTCAGGCATGGGCTTGCGCCTCCTTCATGATCGCCACCCCGGCGCTTGCGCCCAGGCGACTGGCCCCGGCGGCAATCAGCGCCTGAGCGTCCTTCAGCGTGTGAATCCCCCCGGCCGCCTTGACGCCCAGCCGGTCGCCGACCGTCTTGCGCATCAGCGCCACGTCGGGTACCGTGGCCCCACCGCCGGCAAAACCGGTGGATGTTTTCACATAGTCGGCCCCGGCCGCCTCGCTGAGCTCGCAGGCCCGGACTTTTTGCGCATCCGTGAGCAACACGCACTCGATGATCACCTTGAGCAAGGCGTGGCCGGCGTGAGCCGCGGCCGCCACCGCCGCGATGTCTTGCTGCACCGCCGCGTCGTGGCCGGCCCGCAGCTCGCCGATGTTGATCACCATGTCGACCTCGGTGGCGCCGGCCTCAATCGCCTGCGTCGCCTCCGCCGCCTTGATGGCCGTCGCGTTGGCCCCCAGCGGAAAACCGATGACCGTGCAGACGTTGACACCGGACCCGGCCAGCGTTTGGGCGGCCAGCGGCACCCAGTACGGGTTGAGGCAGACGCTCGCAAACCCGTACTGCTTGGCCTCGGCGAGAATCTGGGCGACCTGCTCCTGCGTCGCCTCCGGTTTCAGCAGCGTGTGATCGATGTACTTGGCTAATGGCTTCTCCATGCCGATTCCTCCTGTTTTCGCGTTGCGGTATTCAACTCATTCTACCATCATCGGGCAGGGAAGTGCTGAAAACGCTTCGGCGCCGTGGCCGATTCACCAAACCGGGGCGGGTCGCATAACGACCCGCCCCGGTTGCTTGTTCACCTGAATGCGGCCATGGACGCGGCACCACCAATCGGCAGCCGCCCTACCGCGTCGCCTCGTAGCTCCCGGCGATCAGCTCGGCCAAGTCCTCGGGCCTTTCGAAGTTGGGCAAAAGCGCCGTCAGCCAGTGGGCCTTGGCCATGTGGTAGCCGGGCCGAAAGTTCGGCTGCGCCTGGAGGATTGAGTTGAGCTCCGGGTCGCACTTCAGATCCACGATGTCGAGCTCGTCGTCACCGGCCAGGCCCATTTTGGCCGCCGGCACGTTCATCACTAGGGCGAACCACTTGCCGTCGGGGTGCCGCAGCGCCACGTAATCCGGAAAATGCTTGAACGGGCGGTCCACCACGGCCGGGTAGTGGTCCTTACAGTACTGAATGAAGTCGTCTCGGGTCATGATCGTCACCTCTGGGGTCATTATACGCCTAGATCAGTCGACCACCCGCAGCGGAAAACGGTAGACTCGCCGCGGTCGGCCTTCGGCGTCATGCTCCTGCACCGCGAACGGTTCGCCGGCCAGCACCACCCGGCCGCGGTACGTGTACTGACCGCGCGTCAGCGACTCGAAAAGGTAGACCCTGACGCCGTTGGTGGCGGACTCGGCCAGTGTTCGGTTCTGCGCATAAGTCAGCGATTGATCGCCGATGCGACCCATGCCGGTATACAAAAAACGTCCCGCTTCATCCCAGCCGTCCTGGTAGGGATTACGCTCTGGCTCGCCGTCGTGCTTGGCAATCAGCACCAGCGAATTGGTTTTCTTAGACCGTCGCATCCCCGCCTGCGAGGAGACCTGAAACGTGGCCGTGATCGTCGCATTTGGATACACCTCGCCGACCACCAGCACGGCCCCAACCGCCGGCGCGTCCGGGACCTCACCAGGCGCCGTGTTGCGCGGTCGCGGCGCGGTTGGCGTCGCATCCTCCGGCGGCTCGACCTCACGCAACGCGCCGCCGGTTTCGGCCACCGTTTGACCACCGGCATTTTGTCCCGATAGCGCGTTCAGGTAAGCCGCCTGCTGGGCGGGGTTGTCGAACCACACGAGCCCCGCCTCGAAGGCCTGAGGCGCCGCCAGCTTGCGATGCCCGGCCAAGCCAAAATCGGCGGTGATCAGCTCCTCATCCGCCGCCTCGATCACCCCCGCACCCCAAGTTCGGTGCGTAATTGATGCTCCAATCAGTTTGAACATGCTGCCCTCCTGAAGTCACCAGCGCCGCGGCGCCGTAGTCATCTCTTGCTTGATTATACCGAAATCCAGGATCTCCGCCTACCCAAAACGAGGTGACTTGCGGATGCACGCCGCATCCGCAAGTCACCTCGTCATATTTGTCACACCTTCCGGTACCTTCGCATCCCCCGCACGTTCAGCGCCGACAGCACCACCAAGAACAGCAGCAACACCGCGATGTCCAGCCCGAGGCCGCCCAGCCCCTTGCCGTACATGATGATCTGCGTCATCGCGTGACCGGCGTAAGTCAGTGGCAGCACGTACGAGATGTCCTTGACCCAGGTCGCCAGCGAGTCCAGCGGCACGATGCCGGAGAAGAACACCTGCGGAATCACGATGATCGGGATGAACTGCATCATCTGGAACTCGGATTGCGCGAAGGTCGACATCAGGATGCCGAACGCCAGCGCGACCAGGGCCAGCAGGAAGTTAATCACCATCACGGCAAAAAGCGAACCGGTGATCTCGACGTTCATGAACCCGACCGTCGTCAAGACGATGATCACCGTCTGAATGATGGCCAAAACGCCGTAGCTCAGCATGTAGCCGGCGACGATTTCACCGCGCCGCACCGGCGTCGCCAGCAGCCGGTCCAGCGTCCCGGTGGTTCGCTCCTTCAAAAGTGCCATCCCCGAGATCAGGAAGACGAAGAAGAAGACGAAAAAGCCCATCAGGATCGGCACAATCTTGTCGAAGAAGCCGGTGTCCTTGTTCCCGTAGCGGTAGCGGTTGGTGACCTTGACCGCCGCGGTTTTCCCGGCTGCCGCCTTCGCCGCCGCGGTCCCGGCCGACCCGGCCACGGTCGTTGCGGTCCCGCTGGTCGCGTCGCTGCTGGCTGCGGTGTCACCCGCCGCCGAGCTGCCGCCGGTCGCGGCCCCTGCCGCGGTCCCGCTGCCACTCGCGGCGCCGCTGGCGGCCGTTCCATTAGCCGCCGTCCCGCCGCTCGCCTGGGCGGCCGCCTTCGCCGCCGCGGCTTGGGCCGCGGTCAGCTTCTTGATGGTGGTCGACATCACGGTGATGGTTTTGCCCATTTTGGTCACCGTCTGCCGCAGGGTTTTGACTCCGGCGGCGGTCATCGCGGCGCCGAAGCCCTGCTTGACCAGTGCCGTCTTGGTCGCGTCGGTGTTGGCGTAAGTCACGCGGTAGCGGTCGCGGCCGGTTTTTTCGATGTAGGCGTCGACTTTTTGCGCCTTCAGCGCGGATTGGGCCGCCTGCTCGCTGCCCTTTTTCACCACCGCGACGTGCTTGACGTCGTTCAGCGCCGTGCGAATGTTGCTCGGCAGCCCGACCGTCGCCACCGTCACGCTGGTGGTCGAATTCGCGGTGAAAATCAGCTTCATCAAAAACATAATCAAAACCGGTGCGACGAACATCAACGCCAGCGTTCGCTTGTCGCGCAACAGCTCCGCAATCACGCGCCGCGCGATGAACCATGCGTGAATCATAGCGCCACCCCTTCCGCCTTGAGGAACACGTCTTCGATGGTCGCAACCCCGTACTGCCGCTCCAGTTTCGCCGGCGCATCGAAGGCCATCAGCTTGCCGTCGAGCAACAGTGCGACGCGGTCGACCAGCTCGGCCTCGTCCATCACGTGGGTCGTGATCAACACGCCGCGGCCGGCGTCGCGAACGGCGCCGAGCTCCCGCCAGATTTTGCGCCGCAGCGCCGGGTCGATACCGACGGTCGGCTCGTCAAGAATCAGCAGCTCCGGGTCGCCGAGCAGCGCGATGGCCAAGGACAACCGCCGCTTCATGCCGCCGGAGTAACCGGCGACGCGCTTATCGAGGTCGGCCGTCAGCTCGACCACCGCCGCGACATGGGCGATGGCCGCCGGCAGCGCCGCCTTGCCGACGTTCTTCATCCGGCCGAAAAACGTCAGGTTCTCGCGGCCACTCAGCGTCGAATACAACGCATCTTCTTGCGCCATGTAGCCGATGCGACCGAGCAGCGCCCGGTTGGGCATCTGCGTCTCAAGCACCGTCGCCTGGCCGCCGTCCGCGACCTCCATGCCAAGCGCGGTCTTGATCACCGTCGACTTACCGGCCCCGGAAGGTCCGATCAGCCCGACGATTTCGCCGGCCTGAACGGTCAGGTCGACGCCTTGCAGCACGGTCTGCTTGCCGAAGCGCTTGACCACGTGGTTCAGGTTCATCTGTGTTGCCGTCATGCTCTCGCCTCCAATAGTGAGTCCACACTCACTCAATGGGACTACTGTACGCCCAGCGAAAGTGAGTGTCAACTCACTTTTGGCCAAAACCGCCAAATCTGCGCGGCACCGCGTGGTATAATCGTCGCATTGGAGGGGATTATATGACTAAGTTCAATCGCACGGCCTTCAGCCAAGAGGTCACAACGCTGCTGGCGACCGATACGCTCAACGCGACCGAGCGGCCGGTCCTGGAACAGGTCAGCCGCGAGCTCACCGCCGGCCACACCGACGACCGCGTCCTGACCGTCCTGAGAGCCGGCCTGGATTTGCCGGCGGTGCAGCAGCGCCTGAGCCAGCCGGTGACGGCGCTACTGGCCAGCGTCGCCGGCTACCAGCTCGGCGGCAGCAAGGCCGGCCTCGGCCTCAGCCACCTGAGATGGTGATGACTAAACAACGCGCCGCGACCGCCCAAGAGGCAGCCACGGCGCGTTTTCGCGTACAAAAAAAACGGCGAGCCACTAGGGTTCACCGCTTCACAGTACCTGCAAGCAGGTAAGATCCGCTGGCTCCACAACCTTGGATCACTGACCCCCGCAAATCCGGCGGGAAACCGGTCAGCTGCGCTTTCACCATTGCTGGTTACTCGACTCATCGCATGGGTCTAGTATATCACTTATCAAGCAGCCGTGCCGAACTTTCGGCGTGGTGCCGCTGGCCGGCTGCGCTGCGGCGGTCGGCGGAGGGACGGCAGCCGGCGGCGGTATCGCAAACGGCGCAGGTACCGCAGCCAGCGGAGGTACGGCGATCGGCGAGCAGCCGGCGGTGACCAGGTCGGCGACCGGGTGGCACCGGGGCCGCGCTCACTTGCCCGGTTTTGGCGCCGCGGTTTTGCGGTAGCTGACCTCGGCCAGCAGCTGGGCGAGCATGAACCCCACGGCGATGGCCCCGGCCACCATCGCGACGCGAATGGTCAAAGAAATCGCCTGGTCGATCTGCCCCAGCACCAGGGCTCGCACCGCCTGGTAGGCCGTCGCCCCCGGCACCAGCGGCACTAAGCCCGGAATGTTGAAAATGATCACCGGCATTTTTTTGCGCCGGGCGAACAGCATCCCGCAGACGCCGATGGCCAGGGCTCCCAGCAGGTTGGCCAGCATGCGGCCGCTGTGAGCCGCCATCAGCAGCCAGTACACCAGCCAGCCGATGGCCCCGGCCCAGCCGGCCAGGTTAAGCGCCCGGTGCGGAACGTTGATGATGATGGCGAACGCCACCGTGGAGAGGTAGCTGAAGCTGATCTGCACGAGCAGCTGAATCCAGTACGGCATCTTTGTGCCTCCTGCCTAGAAGAATCTGAAAATCATGGCGATGCCGACCCCGATGGCGCAGGCCGACAGAATCGCCTCCATGCCGCGAGCCATGCCGGACAGCAGGTGCCCCGCCAGCATGTCGCGAATCGAGTTGGTGATCGCCACCCCCGGCACCAGCGGCATCACCGCGCCGATAATCACGTTGTCGAGGTTGTGCCCGACGCCGAGCCGCACCCCAACCCAGGCGCTGACTCCGACCACGACGGCGCCGATCAGCTCGGAGATGAACCGCACCCGCGTCAGGCTGCTGAGGCGCAGGTAGGCGGCAAAGCCCAGGGCCCCGACGACGGCCGACAGCGGCATGTCGAACCAGTCGTACTGCTGGGCAAAAATCACCATCAAAGTGGTGCTGCAGACGGCCGCCGCTAGGATCTGCAGCCACACCGGGAAGTACGGCGTGTTGGTGTCCAGCTGCTCAAGCTTGAGCCGCAGCTCGGTCAGCGTCAGTCGTCCCGCCTGAAACTCGCGGGAGAGCTGGTTGACCCCGGCTACTTTTTCCATGTCGATGCCGCGCTTTTGCACCGGCTCCAGCTCGACCGGCGGCTCGCCGTTGACCGCGATGAACAGCCCGGTCGGCGTGGTGAAAACCAGTGCCCGACCGGCCCCACCATTGCGGGCAATCCGCGACATCGTGTCGTCGACGCGGTACATCTCGCTGCCGCCTTCAATCATGATGCGCCCCGCCAACAGGCAGGTCGCCAGCAGCTCATTTTCCATGCTCGCCCTCCATCAGTCCGGTGAAATGGGCCGCAAGTTTGGCCTTGGGGTAGGCGCCGGTGATTTTCTCCACCGCCTTGCCACCCCTGAACACCAGCATGGTTGGCACGCTTTGGACGCCGTACTGCGTCGCGACGGCGGTGTCACCGTCGACGTCCAGCGTCAGCAGCGTGAAGCCGAGCGTCTGCTCAAGCTCGCGCAGCATCGGGCTGAGAATCTTGCAGGGACCGCACCAAGGCGCCCACAGATCCACCACCGTCAGGCCTTCCCCCAGGTGTTGCGCCATCGTTTCACTCGTTACCTTCGTCGCCATTTCGCGCCCCCGTTCTGTCGTGTTCCTCATTCTAACACGGTTTGGCCGCCACTTCCCGTGATGCACAAAAAAAGAGCCGATATCATCGACTCTCACAAAGCGCGGCAGCTTCCTACCCTCGCAGGCAGTCACCCACCAACTACTCTCGGCGTTGAGAAGCTTAACTTCTGTGTTCGGCATGGGAACAGGTGTATCCTTCTCGCTATCGCCACCGCACTTC
>NZ_JANQBA010000030.1 GCF_025490915.1 Lacticaseibacillus parakribbianus
TGGGTGACTGCCTGCGAGGGTAGGAAGCTGCCGCGCTTCATTTATGGAGGATTAGCTCAGTTGGGAGAGCGTCTGCCCTACAAGCAGAGGGTCACAGGTTCGAGCCCTGTATCCTCCAGTGCCACTCAGGCATTGGATCACAGTTTCATGCGGAAGTAGTTCAGTGGTAGAACATCACCTTGCCATGGTGGGGGTCGCGAGTTCGAATCTCGTCTTCCGCTTCGCCGCTCGGCGAAACAATGTAATATGCACCCATAGCGCAACTGGATAGAGTGTCTGACTACGAATCAGAAGGTTGTAGGTTCGACTCCTACTGGGTGCAGTGCTCGGGAAATAGCTCAGCTTGGTAGAGCACCTGGTTTGGGACCAGGGGGTCGCAGGTTCGAATCCTGTTTTCCCGATAGGAACGACTTGCTCGTTCTTTTTAATTGAGATTTATCGCGGTGTAGCTCAGCTGGCTAGAGCGTCCGGTTCATACCCGGGAGGTCGAGGGTTCGATCCCCCCCGCCGCGATTGGCCTGGACCTTTAGCTCAGTTGGTTAGAGCAGACGGCTCATAACCGTCCGGTCGTAGGTTCGAGCCCTACAAGGTCCATCCGTTCTTTACACGGTGGATCGCAGTAGGTATACTAAATATATTATCGCGGGATGGAGCAGTCTGGTAGCTCGTCGGGCTCATAACCCGAAGGTCGTTGGTTCAAATCCAGCTCCCGCAATTGGTTCCATGGTCTAGTTGGTTAGGACGCCTGCCTGTCACGCAGGAGATCACGAGTTCGAGTCTCGTTGGAACCGGTGTCGGCTCGGTAGCTCAGTTGGTAGAGCAATGGATTGAAGCTCCATGTGTCGGCAGTTCGATTCTGTCCCGCGCCAGTATCCGCATATGCGGGTGTAGTTTAGTGGTAAAACCACAGCCTTCCAAGCTGTTGTCGCGAGTTCGATTCTCGTCACCCGCTGGATCGAGATTTATGGGCCTATAGCTCAGCTGGTTAGAGCGCACGCCTGATAAGCGTGAGGTCGATGGTTCAAGTCCATTTAGGCCCAGTGTTCCAAGATTAATATGGAGAAGTACTCAAGTGGCTGAAGAGGCGCCCCTGCTAAGGGTGTAGGTCGGGAAACTGGCGCGAGGGTTCAAATCCCTCCTTCTCCGTTCTGCGGCCCGTTGGTCAAGTGGTTAAGACACCGCCCTTTCACGGCGGTAACATGGGTTCAAATCCCGTACGGGTCATGCCTCATATGGAGAATTACCCAAGTCTGGCTGAAGGGAACGGTCTTGAAAACCGTCAGGTGGGGAAACCCACGCGAGGGTTCGAATCCCTCATTCTCCTTTATAAATTATCGCGGGATGGAGCAGTCTGGTAGCTCGTCGGGCTCATAACCCGAAGGTCGTTGGTTCAAATCCAGCTCCCGCAATTACAATTGAATAATTGTTGGTTCCATGGTCTAGTTGGTTAGGACGCCTGCCTGTCACGCAGGAGATCACGAGTTCGAGTCTCGTTGGAACCGTTATGGCTCGGTAGCTCAGTTGGTAGAGCAATGGATTGAAGCTCCATGTGTCGGCGGTTCGATTCCGTCCCGCGCCATTTTTTTCGGAGGATTAGCGAAGAGGCTAAACGCGACGGACTGTAAATCCGTTCCTTCGGGTTCCTAGGTTCGAATCCTAGATCCTCCATTTATAGGGATATAGTTTAAAGGTAGAACTACGGTCTCCAAAACCGTCAGTGTGGGTTCAATTCCTACTATCCCTGCTTTTTGTTAATATGGCGGTATTGGTGAAGTGGTTAACACACTGGTTTGTGGATCCAGCATACGTGGGTTCGATTCCCACATACCGCCCTTGATTGGGGTATAGCCAAGTGGTAAGGCAACGGACTTTGACTCCGTCATGCGCTGGTTCGAATCCAGCTACCCCAATTGCTCACGGCGGTGTAGCCAAGTGGTAAGGCAAAGGTCTGCAAAACCTATATGCGTCGGTTCAAATCCGATCACCGCCTTTCTCAGGCTGTCGCTTCGAGAAATAGATGAATATTATGCCGGCATGGCGGAATTGGCAGACGCGCTGGACTCAAAATCCAGTTCCAGCGATGGAGTATCGGTTCGACCCCGATTGCCGGTATCATCGGTCCCAGAGATGGGGCTTTTTTTGTACCCTGCGGCAAGTCGCCTGGGCTCAACCGAGGTCGCAGTGGCAATCGCGGCACGGTAAGCACCCAATAACAGACCGGATATGATTGCCCCTTGCCGGGCAGTATGATTGCCTCATCAAATCTAAATTGGTGAGGTAATTTTATGGATGAGAAACCTGAGATTGTTCGGATCAAATTA
>NZ_JANQBA010000031.1 GCF_025490915.1 Lacticaseibacillus parakribbianus
GTACTCGTGCATCAGGTCATAGACTGGTCTGACGATTTCTGCCGCGTTGATTACCCAGTTTGTCATGGTCGTCTCACTGAGTAGAAGACCCGCTCGGCGCCATTCTAATATCTGACGATAAAGCGGTGTACCCAGCATGTATTTCTGATAGAGCAACTCAGCGACTAGCGACGAGGTCGCGAGACTGTGCGGGAACAACGCCTGCGGCGCTTGTCCTTGATACAGGTGACTCACACCATCCTCGAGCTCACATTCCGGACACTTGTATGTCTCTTCAAAGATACGCTCAACATACAATCTGCCTGGTATGTGTTGGACCACTTCACGCACGAGATGCTTGCCCACTTTAGCCAGCTGATGACCATGATCACACAGCTCACTTTTTCGAGTGATCACGGTTTCTTCGATGGGCAATTTTGGATCGATTGATTCACCGCGACTGCTTTTAGGCTTGCGCTTGGCTTTTACTACGACTATTTCTTCGCTTTGTTGCCCAGTCTGCTCTGGGTCGGTAAAAACACTGTTATCTCCCAGAAGAGACAGCTGATTAGGATCGGTCATCTTCTCCGAATGGGAGCCGTAGAGTTTCCGAGTTAAATACGCGACCTGCTCGGTGAGCGCCTGAACTTGTTTCATGAGTTCTCGATTTTGCTCGAGTGCCTGTTTGAGCAGATCTTCAGTCGTAGTGACCATGGGCGTAGCCCTCGATTCATTGATGTTGGGTTGAGTGTACCACTGGTGCGACGGGCTTTCTACCATTATTTCTTGGACAAAACTGGTTTACCGTCGACTCCAATCCCCAACCAGATAAAAGACGCTCTAATTGCTTAGCGTGGAGTTTCTTAACCTCATTTTGAGTCGTTGGCCACTGTAGCCGGCCGTCCTCAATTCGCTTGTAGAGCAGGATAAATCCATCGCCAGCCCAATATAGGGCCTTAAACCGATCCTTGCGGGTCCCGCAAAATAGAAACAGTGCCCGACTGTACGGATCCAGATGATATTCCTCTTGGATAACTCCAGCCAAGCCTTCAATACCACGACGCAAGTCGGTCTTACCACAAATCAAATAAATGCCGCTGAGCTTGTGGATATCAATGAGCATTGGCGAACACCGCCTTCATCAAGGCATCCAGGATATAGCCCTGGATATGGTTATACACTACAACCGTTTTGTTGGTGTCAATCTTAACTTGAAAGGCCTTGGTGGCAGTGCTCAGTGGCGCCCGCCGCTGGTCATCCTCTAATTTGATCCGAACAATCTCAGGTTTCTCATCCATAAAATTACCTCACCAATTTAGATTTGATGAGGCAATCATACTGCCCGGCAAGGGGCAATCATATCCGGTCTGTTATTGGGTGCTTAC
>NZ_JANQBA010000032.1 GCF_025490915.1 Lacticaseibacillus parakribbianus
TGGATTTAAGTCAAGTTTCGAGACAGTGAATCTATTTGATTTGTGTGTTCCGAGTTTATAGTCAGGCGTTACAATTCAGCGCATGACCATGCCAGTGAGTTATTTCATATTGAACTGGACTCATCATTTCTAGTCCAGAATGGATCCGAGTGCGGTTATACCACTTCTCGATATATTCGAAGATGTTTGTTCGTGCTTGTTCAAAAGTGCGGTAATTCTCTGGGAAAACGTAATGTTCCTCTTTTTTGAATGAGGCATGAAATGACTCGATGATTGCATTATCGTACGGCGTTGCTTTACGACTATACGAGTGCTTAGCGCCGACAGAAATCAGGATTTCTTCGAAGGCAACGCCGGTAAACTGACTGCCAAGATCTGTGTGTACGGTCAATCCTTCAAAGACGTTACGATCAATCAATGCGTTACTAAATGCTTTAATAACTAAGGTTTCGGTCATATCGCGGCCGTACGCAAAACCGACGATACGGCGTGAAAACAAGTCCATGAAGGTACATAAATAAGTCCAACCATCTTTCGCCGTTTGAACGTAAGTAATATCACCGGCCCATTTCTGATTGATAGCTGTTGTACTAAAGTCTTGTGCCAATAGGTTGTTCCGCTCAGCTACTGGATTTGCTGCTGGTGCTGCGCGATATTTTCGGCGAGTGATCGAACGCAATCCTTCTTCACGCATGAGCTTTTGGATCAATTTTTGACCAACGTGGTCCTCCCGTTGTTGGTTGATCATAAAGGTGAGCTTGGGTGCGCCGTATCGGCCTTTTGCGGCTTTATAGGCGACGTGTAGTTGTGCTCGTATTTCTTCCCGACGCTTCTCGGTTGGCGTTTCTTCGTGATTGCAGTAGCGATAATAAGAACCTCGTGGTACGGATAAAGCATCGGTGGCTGTGACGATCGGGAAGTCGTGAGTTTCAATAAAGGCATACAAATCGCGGTTCGTCACTTGCTTTGTTTCGCGAAGATGCCCAAGGCTTTTTTTAGGATCTCATTCTCCTGCTTCATTTGAAGGTATTCGGCTCGCATCTTCGCATATTCTGCACTTGAAGGATCCTTGGTCGATGCTTGTTTATGCTCAGTGAACCATTTGCCCAAAGTTGCGATTGGAACGTCGTAGTCTTTACTTAATTCGCCTGGTCCTTTGCCGGCAGCGTGTAGTTCGATGAGCATGTCTTTGAAATCTTGGTTGTACTTCTTAGCCATAACAGATCCTCCAGTAATCATACTTTGATGTCATTATACTAGATTCACTGTCTCACTTTTGAGGGTAACACCAG
>NZ_JANQBA010000004.1 GCF_025490915.1 Lacticaseibacillus parakribbianus
TAGTCGCATCTAGCACTAACCCAGATAACTCGTCAGCAATCAGCCACGTGTCGCCGTTGTCATCCATACCCGCACCTGATACATATCCTTCTGCATTGGTTTCGACGGTACATAGGTGCATAAGCACTCCATCAACTGTTTTACTTTTTACCATTCGAACACCTCCCGCAGCACGTAATTATTACTAGTGCCAGTTGCGTTAGCATCGTTACCTTTAATCGTAGTTTGCGTAAAGTAACAGTACTTAAACGCAGCATCTAAGGTCTTTGTGCCACCTAAGTCCATATGCACTCCGGCACCGCTATGACGGGCTGCGAATCCCTTGCTGATGTAGGTTGTTGTGTAGTTATAGTTCTGCGGAGCGTTTGTATCGCCACCAGACCAGAGCAGCGCCCATCCATTGAGACATTCGTTGATGTTCTTCTCCACCGTCAGCGTTGTGGACGCAGCCATCTTCCACGCCCCAGACCACAGCATATTACCGGTGTTGTTGATCTGCTGAAGTTTCTCCGAAGTGAGCGTCCCGATATATGCCGGACTCGCATCGCTTTCTTTTGAGTACAAGGAGAGCTCGCCCATCGATAGCGATACACTTCTCTCCACGCCGAGATCCGACGTAACGCGGTTTGACACGCCCGAAGGGCCAACCTCAGTGTGAAAGGCTTCGTCAGAACTAGCATCGTCAATCTTGCCATCAATGACCAAGTAGCCGTCGCCTAGGGTGGCCGTGCCCGAACCCGTCGTCGTCAGCTCTGACTGCACTCCGGCGGCATCCACTGACTGCCTGGAGAAGCTGCTGACGAATTTTGAGCCGTTGAAAATAACCCCGTTGAATGTCAACCCATTGAAGGTGGCTGCCGAGATGGCCGATGCAGAGATCGGCTGCTCAATCCAGTTAGTCCCATCAGATCTGTAGAACTTTGTGGCGATGCCAGCGCTGTCGATTAGCCAGAACTGTGAATTGGCAGGCGGCACCGTGGATGGAATCACCGTTCCGCTGGCGTATGACGTGATGTCTTTGCCGGCCGGGCCCGGGGGGCCAGCTGGTCCAGTTGCACCTGCCTTGCCATCACTGACCAGCGCCAATGAGATGGACGCTTGTGCCTTAACTGCCATTTAATCACCCCGCTAACTGTGCGGTGTAGCTCGCCTTGCTGGTCACGTCCCCAGCAGCAACGGTGAGGGTCTGGCCTGTGCCGACTGCGGTAGTGCCCCCATCCTTGTACCAGCTGATGGTGCCGAGGGCTGTGAGTGCCGCACCCGTAACTTCGGATGCACCCTTGTAAACATGTGCTGTGAGCGTGGTTGCAACAGATGTGTTTTTGAAAATAGTACCAGCACTGGAAATGATGACCATCGTCAATGCATCAGCGCCGTTCGCGCCATCCTTACCGTTAGTACCATCAGTAGCTTGGCGGGCAACGGAATAAGACACCGTAGACTTACCATCTGAGTACTTAACTGTGACCCGTGTCCATAGATACTTGCCTGCTGCCACCGTTGGGATTGTCGTTGCCCAGGTGCCGGTCGGCGTGGTGGTTCCATCTGCTCCGACAATGTACTCGGTCACGTTGGAAGACACAGTAACCCCCGCCCCGTTTGTCCCGTTCTTGGGGTAGTACGTAACACCATACGTGGTGGTTGTCTTGCCATCAGAGTAAGTGACAACCGTCTTTGACCACAGATACTGCCCTTGTGGCACTGATGGAATTGTCGCCGACCAGGTACCGGTCGTTGGCGTAGTCACACCATCAGCCGCAGCAAGATAAGTCACAGCACTACTCTTGACGCTGATGCTAGTACCAGCCGCCCCATCTTTACCATTAGTCCCGTTGGTACCCTTGAAGGCGATGGAGTAGCTGAATTGCTTATTGATGGTGATGTCGCCAATCATGACGGGAATCGTCAGCGTCCCCGCCGTAACACAAGCAGACGTTGCCGTAATCGTGATGGTTGGTGCTGGCGTCTTACCGTCGCTGACCGCAGTAATCCCGGTTGCACCGGTGATCGTGCCGACGGATGCTGCCACCTGTTCGGACCCACACAATGCCATCACGGTTGTTGTTACTGTTTGTGTACTAGAAACGCTGTCTGTATCACCAGTGAACACATGCGACTCGTTGGACAAAATTACGCTGTATCCATCCGTCAGGTCAATCAGGTCCGTTTGCGAACTTGCTTTAATCGTTGCCATTTTCATTGCTCCTATTCACATAAATCGCACTTAAATGTGCTCTTGTTAGTTACATCATCGACATTGACGGTTAGCATAAATCCACCATCAGATAACCTCGGGTCGTCACGCGCCAACGTTGAAAATTCTAGTTCACCGACCTTCTTCTCAGACCACTCTAGATAAGCTGATGAGCCTAGCACACTTTGCATCTTTGCCGAGGTATCGATTACGGCTCCACTAATAGTGATTGTTGCAGTCAAGATAGTGCTGATGCCGGTGTTTTTGAACATGTTGCCATTGACGCTGGTAATATTTAACACAATTGCATCGGCACCCTGCGCCCCTTGCGGACCAACAAACTTGGCCCATGTATAAACGCTTGGATCAGTCGGGTCAGCTTCGCTAAAATCGGTACACGTGCCCCAGTACGTCGCATTACCGTCCGCATTATCAACGCTAAAACCAGTGGTCCCGTCTGCTGACGTTGCGTATGCGGTATGCGTGTACGAGGTACGCCCATCGGCCCCGGGTGGCCCCGGCGTCCCCTCACCACCGTCCTGGCCGTTCTTCACTTTGACTAAGCTGATTTCGCTTTGTACGAGCATAGTTTCACCACCTAATAATCAAATTCCTGGTCTTTTCCGGCGCCAAATCGCACGAGGTTCACGTGCTGTGTGGCTGTATTCACAACCGCCACGTCCCACAAGTCTTCTTGCAGTTTGCCTAGCGGCCGGTCGGCCTGGTCTTTCTTTGGCCGGCTAACTGAACATCCCACCGAATAACTGTGAATATTGTTAGAGTCCGTGTTTATGCGGTCATTGTGGAAGTGCCCGTGGGCCAAGAAGGCCAGTAGGCCCTTCTGACCGCCGAAGTCGCAATCCACGCTGGCCTTGAAGTCAGCGTTAGCCGTGTAACTGCCGCTGTACTTGCCGCCCGAGACGAAGGCGTCGATGATGCCATCGATCATCTCGTAGTTGTATGGCACGTAGGCCATCGTGGTTGAGTACCGGTACCCAAACCCGAAGTGCTGGTAGATCGCCACGGTGGTGCCGGCCGGCGTGTCGATCAGGGTATGGTACAGCCATGAGATTTGCGGCTGCCGGTACCCGGCGACGTTTAGGCCCTGATACTTGATGTACCCGTCGGTGTCGAGTGTGTCTGGCACGTCCTGGGCATTGAGCACGATCACGCGCATCGGCTTGCCTGGCACGTCATAGTAGTAGTAGCCGCCCTGCGGGTTTTCCGGGTCGGTCACGATGCCGAAGATGGTGCTCGGCTGCGTGGCCACGTCGTACATCTCGGCATTGCTTAGCATCTGGGCACCCTTGCCGTGCAAACCCTTAGTGCCTGGCACCGACGGCTTGTAGTTACGGATAACCTTGCTGATACTGTTCGTCCTGGTGTCGCCCCAGCAGTTGTTGTCGTGGTTACCCCACGCCACAAAGTAAGGACACTTGGCGAGGCCGAGGTCACTCACAATCTCCCGAAAGTTCGACAGCGCGATGTCCTTCGACGCCGTGCCGCCGTCGTGCGTGTCACCGTTTTGGACGATGTAGTCTAGGTCCACCAGCTGCGACAGCTCCGCCACGTTCTTGACGTGGTTCGCGCTTCTGGAGTAGTTTTCCAGGTCGTCGCGCGTGATGGTGTCCGTCGCGTAGTGCGTGTCAGAGATGTGCGCACTGACCACCGTGTCGTCAGTCCGCAGTCGCAGCACCTTGCGCGCCACATCTTTGAGACCGTCGATAAAGTAAATCGCCTGCACCAGCGGCTTCTTGATGAGCAGCAGTGCGCACCTGACTTGGCCGGACTCGACAACGTCCGTGTCGGCCACGGTGACGGCCAGCGCGTTGGCATTGGCCGTCTCCCACTCGGTGTCGTGGACGCCTTGCTTGTCTACCTTGTACCACAGCAGGTCGCCAGGCTTTAGCGTGTACGTGATGTCCTCACCGTCGCGCGTGACCGTTGGTGTGATGGTCGTGGTCTTGGCTACCCCGTCCACGAAGCCGACGCCGTTGTCGGTGCTTAGCTTGAGCGTGTAGACTGACGTGTCTTCAAGCTGCCGGCTCTTGGCCAGCAGGTCGCTGCTGATACGACTGGCAAGTTGGGTGGCGTTGGTGATGATGATGGTATTTTGTGTCTGATCGTCTGGATGCAGCTCCATGCTGGCAACGCGCGCTTTGAGCCGCAGTGCGGGATTGTAGTCCTCGTCCACAAAAGTCAGCGAGTCGCCGACTCCGAAGTCGCCGTCCTGGAAGACAAGCTCGACCTCAGCGCTGAAACTCGGCTCGTTGCTGGACTGTAGAATCTTGAGCAGCTCCGTGTAGCAGTCCATCGGCGTCGACGCCGTGGAAGCGGCCGACTTCGTGATGAAGCCGCTGAACCGCTCCTCCGACGTGTTGCCGCGGCCATACTGCGCGTTGGCCACACGGTCGTAGATGATCGACTCGCCCAGCCGTGTGAAATAGCGGCCATCGCCGGTCGATAGGTCGTCGAAGCCGCTGTTCGAGTCCTGGATTGCGGTGATCACGTTGTCGGTGTTGACCGACGTCCGCATGGTCACCACATCGCGCCCCGAATAGAAGACCTTGTCGGTCTTGTCGGCGCCGATGTGGTGGTAGATGTTGACGAGCTTACGTTTGATGCGCAGATTCTGGAAGTCCAAGCTGAAGGTCATCTCACAGTCAAAAGCCGTGCAGATGCGCTGCAGGCGAGCCAGCGGCGTCTCATCACCGGACGTGTCGACCAGCTTCTTGACGTCGTGGCCTAGCTCGTTGACGCCGATCGCCCAGCCACTGTCGTAGAGCTCGCGCTCAACGTAGTAGTCAAGATACTGCGGCGCCGTCGAGGCGAAGACCGAGGCACTGCCGTTGTACAGCTCCATGCCGAGGTCCTTGGCTATGATGGGCCGTCTGGTCTCATCCTCACCGTTAGTCGAAGTGACGGACACACAGACGTCTTTCCCGGCGCCGTCCTGCCACGCGAGGTAGACGCCGGGTGCGATCAGCGCGCTCTCGTTCGTGTCCTTGGAGACGGTGGCCTCCATGATTGTCAGCAGCGTGCCGCCGTCAAGACCGGGAGTGATCTTAAGGTCCTGCAGGCTTACGCCTGACGACGCGGCGGTGTCGATGGTGGTGAGTGCGTTGTAGTTACGATCAATGACATGGATAATCACAAGTATTTCTCCCTTTCTGTCAGTGTGCCGCTAAAGGTGCCATCAGACATGGCGTAGATGGTGGTGTCGCCTTTTCCGACCTTGAGCATCTGACTGCTGCCAAGCACACGATAGGAGTCATTTCTGACCCCGTTGATGTAGACCTGGTTGGTCTCACCATCGACGTGTAGCTCGTCGCCGCTGGTGAAAGTCAGCGGGATAAGCGTGTCGTCTTCCGTGTTGATTTTCGTCACCTTTACGTGAGCAAACTCAATCTGCATCGCCGGAAAGTCTCGCCACTGTGCGCCGTATAATGCGATCTGCGACGTTGGAAGCATCGCCACCGTGTTGTTTACTCGGCTGAGCGTCGGACTCCCCCAGGTCTCGCGTCCAGTCTTGCCATTGAGCCGTGCCAGGCGGAAGGTGAAGTTATTGCCAACCTTTTTGATCGTGGCAGTGCCGTAAAAGCCGCTACCTTCCTTGAGCACCTTAGCAGGCAGCGCGGTCGTATTGACCCGTTCATCGCCGACGAAAAAGCTGTATGTGACCGCGTTAGCCGTCTGCACGTTGTCCTTGAGTTCGAAGCCGGCGATAAAGTTACCGTCAGCATCGACCAGGTTACCTTCGAGCAATCCCTGGCACTTGGAGCCACTCTTGCTCGGCTTGAAGGTCACGAAGAAGACGGCCTCCACGTTGTCGGCAGCTTCGGTCAGTTCCTTGTTGAGCGTCGGCCCGTGCCAATATCCGGCCTCGGTCTTATGGTCGAAACTGCCATAGCTAGCCACACTGACCAACTTGCTCTGCCAAGACAGCGTGCCATCGGCCTTAGACGTGTGATCGCCATCGTCTGCGCGCCAGCGAATCTTTCCGGCGTTAACCGTCCACAATTCCTTGGAAGCCGGCTCCATATAGTCACTGATCAGCACCTTTGACGCCACAAAGTCGCTGTCGTCGGAGTTAGCCTCGGGCGTCCCAAATTGTAGGATGTTGTCCTCGCTGGTAAACCCAATCGCATTGGCGTCAGATGTAAAGATCACGTCAATGTCCAGCGGGGTCTCAGCGGTTCCGTCATTTGAGACCGTCACGCTCCCGTCGGCGCCGATCGGGAAGAGTCGCTCATCGGCAGCGTGAGCTACGCCATCAGGAACATGAAACGTAATGGTCACTTCGCCGTGAAACTGGTCCTCCACAAGTTGTGGTTGCTCGCTAACGATGGCCAGGTAGTACTTGTCTGGCTCGTCGTCGATGGTGAGAATCGTCGGTTCTAGCTTTGCCAAAGCTGCTGCCAGTTCGCGGCGCTTGGCGACAAGCGAGTAGTTCATGTCGCCAGTGATCTTGATGACGTTATCGTCATCGGTTGCGCTGATGACGCGTTTGCCGGCCACGATTCCAATCTTGTCTGCTGTGATTGTTCGGTTTGGGCCAATGTTGCGCTGAATATCCGAGATGGTGATCCACTCCGTCAACTCGACGCCATCGTACTTGACATGCACGCTAGGACTAGTTGGATAGTCTGTCATTTCGAATACCTCTTCTCTGGTTCTTGATATCGTCAATCTGCTGCATCTTCACACGCAGCGGTGCTGCCATCTCGTCCGTCATCTCGCGCTTGTCGAGGTGGGCGTGCGTGTGGATCTCCAGCACGTCCGGCGTCGCCGCGCGTTGCTGGAGCATGGTGGCCACAGCCTGCTCAAGCTGACCGATCGACTTGCTCAGTCCCTTGATGGCGACCGAAGACCCGCTATCCAGCGACATCTGCACCGACGACGTTTCAGGCGTGAAGCCGGACGCCATTTCCGGCGTGAAGCCGGTCAGGCGGTCGAGCACATCGTTGGTGCCACCACTGGTACCGCCGGCGAAGCGCGGGATCACACCCGACTGCATCAGCTGCGCCGTCTTGCGGGCCGGGGTGATCGCGGTGCCGGCGGGAAGGCCAGGGAGAAACACGTTGCGCCCTTTTGCCACAGCCATGGTGCCGTTTGGTAAGGTCAGCAGCTCCTGGTATACGGGACCGGTTTCGTCGTTGATGATGGCCCCGCCACCATGGAAGTTGGAAGTACCAGTTCGGAATCCGAGCACCTTTGCGACGCCCTTGCCGAAGTTTGCCACCACACTCAGTGTCTTGGTGAAGGTCGACTTGCCAGATGCAAACTTGGAGACTGCATCCCTTGCTGTTTTAGCGGGGCCGCTAGCATGATCAAGCGCCTTGGCCGTCTTCGTGCTACCCATGCCTTGGCCTTGCCACGCCTTTGCTGATTTGGTTGCCTGGTCGATCGGGCTGCTAGCGGGATTCGAGCCCTTCGCGACCTTTGTCGGGCCCATACCCTGACCAGCCCACTTTTGAGCCGACTTGGTAGCGGCGTCCACTTCCTTGGAGGCGTCGTTCTTGCCTTTCGCATGCTTAGTAGGGCCCGGGCTAGTGTTTTTGTATTTGTTTACTGCCGCTGTACCCAGCCCGAAGTTATTTTGTACGCTGTTAGTATCTGCCGTCGCCTTCTTCTTGTTCGGCTTGAGTAGATTGTACTTATCAATAATCACACCTGCATCAATTAGCTTCTGCTGCAGGTCTTCATCATTTAGAATCGCCTTTTTGATGGCGTCCGGTAAATCTTTGAACTTGCCATACTTAATCGAGTCGTTTGCTACTGATTCAAGAAAACCTGGGTCCTTCAACGCAGCCTTCTTAACTGCGTCTGGCAGTGTGACAAATCCATCGTACTTTTGCGCCAGGGTAGCAAGATCACCTGCCCCTTTTGCGTTGACGATGGCCATCTTCTCTTTGAACGTCATCTTCTGCCAGTCTCCTGATGCTTCAAGCATGTTGATAAGTGGCAGGGAGGCTTTGTCCTTGACCAGCGCAGTCTTCTCTTTAAGCGTCAGCTTATCCCAATCGCCGCTCTTGGTGAGCGCGTCAATCAACGGAGCGTAGTCTCCTTTCACGACTGCTTGCTGCTCCTTCGGGTCCAGGGAGTCCCAGTCGACAAAGTCTTCCATCACGTTGGCAAGTTGCTCGCGGCCTTGCGTACGGATAATGGCAGTCTTCTCCCATGTAGGAAGCTTCTTCCACTGGTCTGTCGCAGCCATCGCCTCCACGATGGCTTGCTTGGCATTGCTAGTGATGTGGGCATTTTTAAGTTCAAATTCAAGCTGACTCCACCCTTGCTGAGTAGACGCCGTTTGTTTGAGCACTTCAGGCAGGTTGGTGACAACCTTCCCAGTCTTGGGATCAAGCACCAGCTTATTCCACTCGTTGCCGGCCTTCTTAGTCGCCTCACTCATGCCGTCGCCGACAGAGGCCGCAAAGTTCTTAGTCGACTTGGTGCTCTTCGCCATCGAATCGTCGTAACTTTTGAGAGCCTTCTTGACATCAGAAGCAGACATCTTGAAGGCATACGACATGTTCTTGACGATCTCGTCTTCGGTGTCGCCACGAACCTTCATCGCTTGAATGGTGCCGCGATAAATGCCATTCATCTTGGCCTGGTGGTCTTTCTCCAATCCTTCGAGTGCAGCATTTCGTTCAGTTGCGTTGTTCTTGAGTTTGTCTTTAATTTGGTCCTGTGCCTTCTCGTTAGCCAATACTTCTTTGTGGTAAGAGTTGGTCATGTCCTGCAACTGATTGTCGGCTGCTTGACGAGACATGGTCACCTTTTCACCCAGGATGGCCTTCAGAACGTTGTTTTCTTCTTTGCCTGACAATTTGAGAGTCTTTACTGCCGAAGCTGCGCTGTCAGCACGAAGGTTATCAAGCACCTGAATTTGTTCTGCTGTTAGCGCGACACCAGATTTTTTGGCCGCCGCTGTGATGACGTCAACTTTCTTCTGGTCAGACTGTATCTGCGCAATGCGCTTTGCATTTGCTGCCTTTTCTTTGGCCGCCGCAGCTTCAAGATTGGATCCGGCTTCACCGCCAAGAGATTTAGCAAGCTTCTTAGCCACCTTGTCAGATTCGTCCGCGGCCGCCTTGGCTGCCTTCGTCATGTCGTCAAATCCCTTGACGATAGTTGCGGCATTCTCCTTCACCGTATGGTTCGTATCGTCGAAGGCGCCAGCAATCTTGCCGGAAGCTTGTTGTAACTGCGTAGCTGCCTTGTCAGCGACGGGGCCAATATCCGCGCCCCACCGCTTAGTACGATCAGCGGATTCTGCTGCTTTCTTACCGTACAGCTCCCACCAAGCGATACCGCCAGCAACCGCAGCACCGGCCACCAACAGGGCTGGTGCTAACGGCGCAAGGCTGGCGACAAAGCCGGTCGTCCCGACTCCAGCCCCAGTCATCGCCGCACCAGCGCCTTCAGCTGCTGTAGCTGCCTCCGCGATACCCGCGCCGGCCGCCGGCGCTGCACCAGTCAGCTTGCCGAATAATCCAGCAAGCAAGCCAGTTTGTTTACCAGTCTTTGCCGCCCCTCCAGTGAAGCGACCAAGGAACTCAATTGCGCCGCCACCCATTCGCGACAGCACGCCAAGCCCGGTGCTCAGTTTTCCGACACCAGAGATGACTGGGCCCATTACGGCGGCTGCCGCAATTGACTTCAGAATCATGTCCTGCGTGCCTTCATCTAGCTCGGAGAACCAGTTGACCAGGTCAGTTCCTTTCTTCACCAGGTCGGTAATCTGCGGCAGGAGCTTTGCGCCCACCGTGATGGCCAAAGTATTGAGTGATGCCTTGAACTTATCGACGTTGGCCTGCGAGGTGTTGTTCATCGTCTCGGCCAGCTTCTTGGTGTAGCCGGTAGAGTTTTGAGTATCCTTGGTTAGTTTGCGTAGCGACGCGCTGCCTTCGTTGATAAGGATATTCATGGCAGACTGGCCATCAATACCGAACGCCTGCTGCAAAACAGCCGCCTTTTGTGCATCCTTCCAGCCCTTAGTCGTCTCAGCAATTTCGTCGATTACTTCCGGTAACCCAATAGCGCCGCTCTTAAAGGCGGCAACATTGACACCTAACTTTTTCATGGCAGGTCCCGCTTGACCGGACTGAACAGTCAGACTCGATAGTACAGACCTGAGGCCGGTGCCTGCTTTCTCGCCTTCAATACCTTCCTGGCTTAAGTTACCAAGAATTGCGGCAGTCTGCTCAAGGCTCATACCCATCCCGCTTGCGACTGGACCAACATATTGCATTGCCAGTCCCAAGTCTTGAAAGCCGGAAGAGGTTGCATTGGCTACATAGGTCAGCGAGTCGGTGACCCGCTGCGTGTTTTTGAGCATCTGCGCCGTGTTGTTGGACTTCAAACCAAACTGCTCAAGCGTGGACGTGGCTACGGACATGACTTCACCAAAGTCATCACCCGAGGCCCGCGCCGCATCCAGAATCGACGGCATGGCGCCCAGGACTTGGTTGTAGCTGTAGCCCTTCTTGATCAGCTCCGACATCCCGTTGTTGATGTTGGAGGTGGACACGCCGTACTGCGTCGACCACTTCTTCGAGGCATTGCCCAGTCCTGTCAGCTCAGCCTTCAGGCCAGCGGCGGACACCGTACCATCGTCCAGCAGTGAACCCATCGACTGAATTTCACTGTCGAACGTGACGGCTGCTTTGCCGGCGTATGCCAATCCGGCCACGATCGGTGCCGTGATGCCTATCGTCATCTTCGAGCCGACGGCACTCAGCTTCTCACCCGCCGACGTGAAGCGATCGCCCAGTGCGCGCACTTTGTCCGCGGCGGCGGCCATCTGTGGGGTGAGCCCGCCGATTTTTGACTCGAGTCGCTGCGTCTCAAGACCCAGCGCGGCTTGCTTGCCGGCCAGTTCGACGTAGGCGTTGCGCGCCTCGTTAGTCTTGGCCGAGTTCTCACCTTCGGCCACCGACAGCTGCACGAGCTTGTTACGCGCCTCGTTGGTCTCGATGGTCGTCTGTCCCAACTCGGACTTGAGACCGTTCAGGTGGGACACTGCGGCCGAAGTTTTAAGCCCCGCCTGCTCTTGCGCCTTCGACAGGCTGTCCCAATACTTGCCCTGAGCTTCGAGTGAGGACGCCATCTGCTTCTGCGCGTCGACGGCCTTCGTGGTCTCATCGCTGTTGCGCTTGGTCTCGTCGGTGTCCTTTTTGGTCGAGTCGGTCTTCTTCTTGGTCGAGTCGGTGGCCTTGTCTGCGGCGTCACTTTCCTGCTTCTTAGCAGTAGCGTCCGCCTTGGTGGCTTCGGCGGCGCCCTTGGCAGCGTCCTTCGTCTCATCGAGCGCCGTGGCCAACTTCTTGGCGTTGGTCGCCGCCTCTGGCTTGACGTCGACGTCCTTCAGCGTCGACTTGAGTGCGGTGGCGGCCGCCGTGGCGGTACTCGTGATCAGTTTGACGTCAATCTTGACCGTTCCATCAGCCATTCATGTCACCTTCTTTCTTCATGCGTGCGAGCAGCTTGATCCGCTGCAGGCGATCAAGCCCGATCATCTGCGCCTCGATAGAGCCAGGCTTAGCGGTGGACGTCTTGAGGCTGTACAGCTTCTTCATCTTGAGGATGTGGTCGCGCTGCTCGTCGGTTGCGTCCTTCGGGATCTCCATCATTCGGTAGGCCGTCGCTTGCCGGAACGGCGTGTCCGGGCCCAATCCGTCCAGGAGTGCATTAAAAAACGCCCAGGAGAGCTTGGCGCGTTCCCGAGCGTTAGTCAGGTCGATGTGATACTGCTGCATAAAGCTAGCGGCGATCCGGCTAGCGTCGGCGTCGAAATCGAATGCCTTACCTTTCGCTTTGAAGATGGAGGCCGCCAACCGGTTCTCTGCTAGGTCAATTTTCTCATCCATGATGGCCTGCAGGAGGCCGTCACGAGCCGCAGGAGCGACGCTAGCACTGCCGCGTACAAGTAGCCGCGTGACCAGCTCCACGTGCTCCTGCGCTGACAGGCCGTCGTCAGCGAGGATTCGGAAGACTTCGAGCACGACCGCGTAGCCGAGGTTCAGCTGATACGTGACCCCGTCCACCGTGATCTGGTTCTCATTTTTCCCCGTTAAGTCCATGCACGTCACCTTCAGCTTCCTGCTTGAGCGCGTCGACTTCCTTCGCATACTTTTGCATGTAGTCCTCGACGTCGTTGGCTGCGTTCATCTTGGCCATAACGATGCCGATGACCTTGCTGACGGCCACCGTGTTGCGGCCGCACGTCTCGTAGATCTCCGCACCAGAGCCGGCGCCGAACAGCGTATCGAGGAAGGCCGGGTAGGCTTGCTGGCCGTATGTCTCCGCCTGATCGGCCGCGAAGTTGAACTTGCGGGTGAAGTCCGCCTGCAGGGCCTCCTCACGCTGCTTGGCCTGCTGATCGGTCAGGTCACGCTTGACGTGCGACAGTTTGTACTGCAGCTCACCTTGCAGGTCTTCGATGTGCTTGTTCGCCGCGATCTCGTGGGTCTCGATGGCCCGATACTCCTCGGTGATCTTGGCGCGGCTCTTGTCGGCCAGTGACAGCGTGTAGACCTTGCCGCCGATGTCAAAGTTGATTGCGGTCTCGGGTACGGTGATCTTGATAGTTTCGGTCATGATGTTCTCTCCTCTTTTTTGAGTGATAAGGATCGCCGGCAGTTTGATCCGACCGACGACCGTGTGGAACTGGTTAGCCTACAGTTACTTTCGCGCCGTCCCCAGTAGGCTCAGCTTTCAGGCTGGCCGGCGCTGTCATTACCCCGCTGGTGCCGGGGCTGCTCCCTTGACCACGGCAGTCTCGCCGAGGATCTCCGCGTTGATGGACGGGGTCTCCGTGAGGACAGACGTCATCTTATCCGCATCGGTGGCCGCATCAAGTACGGTTGGCTTGGCGGCGTAGGTCAGCGTGGCCTTGAATGCGCCAGGGTCGGTCGCGTTACCGCCCTTGTCCGTGATGTCGCTGACGGTCGCGATCCCAGTGCGGACCTTGGTCAGCTCCAGCGACTTACCGTCGTCGGATTGGACGTAGTCGAGCTCACGCAGCCATACGTTGCGCGCAGCCCCGGTCTGGTCGGCCAGCGCCGCAAGCAAGTCCTGCGCCGGATCACCAGTGGAACGGTCCCCACTGAGCGCCAGAGAGCGCGTGGAGCCGGTGACGGTGGTCGTCTCCTGCCCGCCACCGTTGTAGTAGGACTTGGAGTTCTTCTTGTCCTCCTGAGTGACGTCGATGGTCTCGATGCCGTCGCCAATGTAGGCGACGTCTTCCGGCACCGCGTCAGCACTCGTTGCCTTGCCCACGAAATATTCAGACAGGAAGTTCTCTTCGATGCTCCCGTGCGTGAGCAGGTCTTTTGCAGTCTTTGCAGTCATATAACTGCCTCCTTAGTTGTTTAGAATGATTGTCGTTTTGAAACTAGCGCCGTAGACGGAGTAGGTCTCCCCGCTATCCTCCACGGCGCTGCGATACGCTGGGCTGTCAGTCATCTCGGCCTTGACGAATTGGAAGCTACCGTTGGCGGACTTGATGTCGCCGCTGCGCGCATGCTCCACCGCGTCCACAATCTGGCTCAGCAGACCGATCGCGTCGATCGGCCGCGCCAGCTTCGTCATGATGGTAAAGGCGTACGCGCGGCGCACACGACCGCCGTAGTAGCGCTTGACCTCGTTGGTCGGCTTGATGACGTACACAACGCCTGGCCCGCTTGAGTCCTGGCGCCCAAAGTCGATACCAGTCGGCAGCGACACGGTCGCCTTGATGAAGCTGATCACCTGGCTGTCCAGGTCTAGGGTCTTGGTCATGATTGCGTCATCCTCTCTCCTACGAATCGCTCCCAGCCGGCCATGTTGACATCAGCGGCACGCTCGACCCAGTCGGCACCGGCTTGCTTGTGTTTGCCCGTGTAGTAGTTCAGCGCGAGTCCACCGGTGACGTACTGCTTCGGCTTGGGCCCGACCATCACCTGGCCGAACCAGACATAGTGCGCATAGGGCGCGCCGTAGATGATCGAGCTGTCGATGATGTCTGCACTATCCCCGGACAGATTGCCGTCTTGGCGTGGCACGAACGGGTCCGCGTCTTCACGCACCTTGCTCGCCAACTCGCGCTCCACGTCGGCCGGGTTGGCCAGCTCATCGGCCCAGCGGCCAAACTCCACGGTGGTGGTCATTGCAACCACACTTCCCAGTGATGCGGCGTCGGTAGCCATGCCTTGAGCGCGTCGATTTGGATCACCTGCCGCGTCACGCCGCCGTACTCGACCTTGTCGCCGAGCTTGACGGAGTAGCCGTCTACATTGACCGAGTTGATCGCGTCGATGAAGACCAGCGTGTTGCCGATGTGCTGTAGCTGGGCGCTGTCACCGGCACCGCCGGTCACTTGCCGCTTGTCGACGGGCTGCACGAGCACGCGCTCGAATCGGTGCCGCACCGGCTCGCCGAGGTTGTCGGTCGAAGTGGCGGACTGGTGCTCGATGACCTCGATACTGTCCACCAGCGCACGCATTGGGATCGGTCGCACGTCCTTAGCCATATTGATGCACCCCACCGTATAGCAGGCCCGTCGGCTGCAGGTAGCGCACCACCCGATCGTCAACGGCACCAGTCCATTCGACGCTTGCCGCTGCGCCGGTCGGGGCTGTCATGGAGAATGAGCCGAGCGTGAAGGACTTAGCGCCCTCCTGCGCTGCGGCGCGCTCGTTGGTAGTGACACCGCCCTGGTCTTGGTAGAACTCGATCTGGGCACAGATGGCGTTCTTGACGCGCGTCTGGTCCGTCACGAGCTGCAGGTCGGCCAGTCCATGAGCATCAAAAAAGCCGTGACACAGGGAGTTCACAGCCTCTTCGGCGGCACGCTCATACCTCGGCCAGACGGCTTCGGGCACAGGCTGGCCCATGAACGTCTGGGCATAATACTCCTGATCGACTAGCATGGCTGCCACCTCCTAGCTAGCCTTCGGCCGCAGCCACCGGCGTGGCCTTGACGATGGCGGACGCCGGGCTATCACCAGCGGCGTTGGTGGCCACGACCTTGACCTGATACTCGGTGTCGTTGGTCAGACCGTCCACGGTCCCGGTCAGCTTAGCCGGGTCGGCGATCGCCACGTCGGTCCACTTGCTACCGTCGGTCGAGTAGCTCAGCTTGAGTGCGGTGGCAGCGGAGCCGCCGTTTGCGGCGCCCAGCTTGATTGTGTAGTCGAGCTTGGCATCGCCGACAGTCAGCGTCACGGTCGGCGCCTTGAGCGCGGCGTCCTTGACCATGAAGGCTGGCACGTCGACCTTGTCGGACGTCTTGGTGCCGTCAGAAAAGGCGCCCTGGTAGTCGCCAGCAGCGACCGCCGTGTTGGGCGCCAGCCCGGTGATCGCAGCGCTAGTCGCATCACCGGTGAAGGAAGGAGTGTCCTCCCCCTTCTTGTAGATCACAAGCTTCTCAGCCATGATTGGCCTCCTTTCAGCCTACAGTCACATCTGCACCGTCTGCAGTAGGCTCGGCGTTAAGCGCCGACGGTGCGGTTATTTTCCCGCGTCGGGATTCTCGACCGGAGCGGTATCAGCAGCTACCTTGGTGGACAGGTTCGTGGTGTCCTTGGTAGACTTCACGCGCTTGGAGCCACGAGGGGAGGTCGGCTTTACAGCCGGGTCCTGGGCGCCGTCACCAGCGACCTCGGAGTTGGCCCCGATGACCAGAATCTTGGTGTCGTCGTAAATCGCAACACCGTAGATTGCGTCGGCGTTGAACAGGGTGGTCTTGTGCGTGATGTCGCGAGCGGACTCGGCGTTGACGCCGCGCTTCATGTACGTGCGGAGCGCGCCCGGCTTGATGGCCAGCTGAGTGCCAACCGGAATCTTCTTACTGGTCTGGATTTCCCATCCGAGTACACGGCCGATGGAGCCGCTGACCAGCACGCTGTCGCCGAGATCGGTCTGCCGGGTCCAGTCGCCGGACTCGGTCTTCATAATCGCCGCACGCAGCGTCCGCATGTCCTTCGGGTTCATAAAGATGACGCCGGTAGACGAAGCCGCCTGGTCTTCTGCCTTGTATGGGCTGTTGTCGTCGTCGAAGGCGTTCTCGACGGCGTCGATCAGGGACACGTCCAGGGTAGCCGGCTCAGCGATCGTCAAGCGTGCATCAAGCGCCGCATTGAGCACATCGTAGTCCATCTTAGCGGCCATGCCATTGGTGATCTGCTTGCGGCCTTCGCCGACGGGATCGCCGTAGCCGATCAGCGTGGACTCATCGGTGAAGGACAGCCCCTTGGCTACCTTCTTGATGGTGAGCGAGGTCGTGCCGGTCGTCAGCTGATCGTACTGGATCGCTTCGCCTTCAGCGACGTCCTTGGCGTCCCCGGTGTAGTTGAAGCGTGGCACGGTGATAGTGTCGCCAGGGCGGCCCTCCAACGTGTCGTCCACCGGAGCTAGCTGGCGAAAGGCCAGGCGCTTCGGCAATTCAGCGGAGATGATGTTGCCCATAACTTCCGGGTCGACCATCTGAGATGCAGTAGTTGGCGTGATTTCTGCCATGGTTAATTCCTCCCTTTACTTAAAAAGCCCAGCGTATTCGGCTGGGTGAGTGCGTTTGAATTCGAGCTGCTCTGCCGTCTTCATCTTGACGAAGTCGGAGAGCGTGGTGCCGGTGGCGTTACCTGTCGGCTCGTTGCCGACGATCGCGCTGCCGTCTGGGTTGGCTGCCGGCGCCGCCTCGCTCTTGAACGCCGGGTTACGGTCGAGCACGCCCTTGAGCGCATCATCGATTGTCTTAGCCCCGCCGACCTTGTTGGCCAAATCGGCGTGAGCCAGTGCCAGAGCGTCGTCGATGTGATCAGCACTGACGCCCTGGGTCACAGCCGCAAGCTTGGCCTCTGCCGCGTCGGCGCGGGCGGTAGCTGCCGCCGTGGCCTTCTCCGACTTGGTGAGGTTAGCTTGGGCGTTCTCCAGGTCGCTGCGGCTAGCAGCATCGGCTTGGTTCTTGGCCTCGATGATTGCCTTCAGGTCGTCAAGGCTGCCGACGCCTAGGTCCTTCAGCAGTCCCGCCTGTACTTCGTCCGCAGACGGGCCCGTAGGCGTCGCCGGTTCGGCTGGAGTGGCTGGAGCTGCGTTCGCGGCTGGATCGGCACCGGCAGCGGCACCAGCAGGGGTGCCGCCTTCACCAGCGCCCGCGTCAGGCGCGAACATAATCAGATGATTTAACATTGTTTCTCCCCCTTTTTGGGTATAAAAATGGAGCAGTTTATCGACTTACTCAGGTCGTGGTACTAAAAAAGCACCCACAATGTGGATGCTACTTTTGTTCGTCCTTCTCGACGTTTTCTGGATTCCAGCTGTTCCACCACTCCACAAAGGAGCGGTCATCTTCAATCACATCAAACTTTTCGGACTTTGAATCCATACTCCTCACCTACCTTGTTGAGTGCTCTCAGCCACCTTGTGTCCTTGGATCCGGTTAGTTCCTTTTTTGCAGCTGCCGTAATCATCATGTTTAGATCCGCTGAATCTGGCAAGGGCTTAGTCGCCCTTGTGTACACGTACATTGTACCATCATGACCAGCAACAATTCCATAAGCTGTTTTGCCTTTGTAATTTGACTGCAGGGCGCGCAGATCGTTAGGCGACGGCGGAACGCTCATCGGGTGATTATGAACCACAACCATTGAATTTCGCTCGGCGTTCCTGATAGTTTCCAGCATAGAATGCGGATACTTATCAATCGAGTGTTCAGTAACCGATCCGTCATATAGGCTCAGCACTGCTCCAGTATCCCTATCCAATAGCGCAATGTCTTCGTAAGGTGTCCCGTTTCGATGACGCAGCATCTGTGTCGTCACGGATTGAACCTGCTTAGCGATCCCACCCATCTCTCTGTCAGAAAGCAATCGGCCCTGAAATGCTTTGCTCCTAAGATATCGCAAATCTGCAACGTATTGAGAGCTGGCAGCAGCCTTCTCTGCTTCCCTGCCCGTCGCCGCAAGAATCTTCTCGCGCGAGTAGTCCCGCCGCAGAGCGTTCGGGTGGCTGTCAACAAACGTCTTGAGCTGGTGCTGACGGCTACGCACCAGCCTATTGGCTTTGGCGATACGTGCGTCACTGCCGAACTCTTTAGCCGCCACCTGCTCCCGCTTGGCCGCCCGGACCTCGCGCTCAAGGCGCCGCTGCTTTTGGGTCAGCGCGTACGCGGCGTTATTGCTGTCGGGGTCTAGTGTGTCCATGTCCGGCGTATCGTAGCCAGGCACGTAGGTCATGACGTAGTGGTGGCAGTTGATGCCGCCGAGCCCCCCTGCGCTGCCAAAGTTTGTAGCCTGGTACAGGTCGGGGTATTCCGCTGTGTCACCTGTGACCGAGTACACGCGGCCTTGGTAGTCCAGGTGTGTCGGGCGGCATGCCAGATGGCTGCTGACCTTGACTAGGCCGCTGGTCTCCTTGGTGCGAGCGATCATGACGTCGTTGGTGGTCTGCTTGACTTGCGTCTGCACGACCAGCCGCAGGTAGGTGTCGGGCTGCCAGTGTCGGCCGGCCTTGTCGACCAGGGTTGGTACACCCTGCTCCGCCCACTGTTCGGCCGCCTGCGCCATGCCTTCGCGCGGCGCCTTGCCGTTCTTGATGGCCAGCGCGGCGTCGGACACGATGCCCTTGAAGACACGGGTTGCTTCCTTGCTCATCCCCCGCTCGGCCATGGCGACGTAGTTACGTGACTGGGCGCGGGCAGCTTCGACGATCCCCGTCACGGCCTTGGACTCCTGCAGCGACTTGGGTGGCGTGAATACGTGTTGCTCGGCGAGCGACGCCAACCACGGCTCCATCTTCTGCTGTTGAGCGATCGGCACTGTGGCGACGTACTCGTCGAGCTGGCGGGCGACAGACTGGAACGGTTGCCGACCGGCTGCACGTACTGCCGTGGCAACCTCGCCGGCGTGATTGATGATCTGCTGGCGCCACTCGTCTGGCTTCAGGTCGTCCTTGCCGTCGATGTGCTTTGCGAGCGTCTGGACGATGTAGCCCCACGCCAGATCGCCCAGGGTGGCTGCCAGCTTCTCAGCGCCGGTGGACAGCGCGTCCAGGTCTTTGGGATTAAGCGCCATTGTCCTCACCTGCCGTCTGCGTCAAGATGTCGTCCACGTCGTCAGGCCCTGCGTCCTCCTGCTTGATCTCCGCCAGCCACTGATCAGCCGTCTGGTCGTCGAGCCCGTTGGCACGCTTGATCGCCTCACGCTGAGGCATCAGCGGCTTGTTGCCGGTCACGGTCTGGTAGTACTTGGCGTTCTCGTCGCGGTCCTTGGCGATGCTGTCGTCGAAGTTGACCATCACCGTAACGTCCGCTGAGGCGCTATATTTGACCGCTGTGGCGTTTTTGGCGAGCTCCAGACATGATGTTGCGATGTCCTGGATAAACCGCTCCACGAGCGTCTCGTGGCTATTCTTGGTCTGGTAGGTCTCGGAGTTCTGGCTGACCACCTCAGTCGCCGTCTGCAGGCCAGTCGCGCCGTCGAAGCTAAACGTCGAGGCGCTGAACCCGATCTGCGTGGCATACACCTTCAGCAGGTCCTTGATCGTCGCGATGAACTGGTCGTTGCGCAGTGGCAGCGTGATGTCGCGCACCTCGTCCTTGTTGGCACCCGTGCGGTCCATCTTGAGCGGCTGGTACACGCGCTCGCGCCAGTCAACGTACCAGGACTCTTTACCCGTCCTGACATCAGGCGCGCGCTTGAGCATATAGTCAGGCGCGACGATCCGACGCCGGCCCATCTGCATCTCCTGCATCAGGCCGTTGTACGCCTCGTCGAGCATCCGCAGCGTGTCCATCGCGTTGGCGTAGATTGGCACACCCAGCGGGCTGTCCAGGTTGAAGTTGTTGGCGATGTTCGGCTTGAGATACTGGAAGGTCGGCCGGGTGTAGGTCGCCTTGTCGTACAGCGACTTCTCCTTGAGCTGCGGGTAGACCTCCGCCAGTGGGCAACGTGTGCCCAGGTCGCTGCCGTCGGTCGAGGTCGAGCGGTACAGCTGGTTCTCGACGATGTAGTAGCGCTCGTCCTCACGGTGCCACTCCAGCAGCGTGTAGTGCTTGCCGTCGACCACCTTCGAGCTGGCGATCACGCACTCGGTGATGCCGTTGGCGTCCTGGCTGATTGGAATGATGGAGTCGGCGGCGGCGAAGCGAATCTTCACCTCGCCATCGTTGACGTACTCCCGCGCCATGATGCCGCCGGTGGCGTAGCAATACTCCAGCCAGCGCTCCAGATTGACCTTGAAGTGGTTGCGGCGCAGGATCTCCTGCAGCATCAGGTTCTGGTCGTTGTTATCGTCGTCCGGCGTCGTCTTACCCGCCTTCGGATCCTTGCCGGCCTCGTAGGCCGTGATGGTCGCCGCTTGGTTGAATACCAGGCTAGCCATCTTCTTGGCGCTGACCTTAGGCATGTGCAGCGACAGCAGCGCGTCGCGGTGCGGATCGCCCTTGACGTCCTGCCAGTTGTACACCGACCACTCTGGATGGCCCTGATACGTCGACATCCAAGCAGTCACGCGCTGCAGGTCAGCGTCGTCCACCGTCAGGTTAGGCACGTCGGCCAGCGTCTTGATTGAGCTGATAAGTCCCATGCGAGCAAACACCCCCTTCAATTTGAGCCACAGATCATGCAGCATCGTCTATCACCTCACATGTAATTCGCATAAAAATGGTTCGCGGCGTAGCGGCTCTCGTCCATTGCGTGGTTGTTAGCGTCGACCGGGTGGCCGCTCGTCTCGTCGCGAACGTACATGCCGAGCTCCTTGGTGTAATCGTAGTGGCCGTATGGACACCCGTCCGGCACCTCGACCACACGGAACTGACCGCTGGCCATCAGGTTCTGTTGCCGCTGAATGCCGACCTCAATACCCTTACGCCCGCCGACCACCTCGTGGCCGTTGTTGTTGGCCGTGCTGGCGTCGATGCCCAGCTTGACCAGCTCCATGCGCAGCGCTAGCGCCGCCGGGTCCACCTCGACCACGCTGTACTGCAGGCCGAAGTGCCGGGTACACCACAAGATGAACTCCTTGAGCTGTGCCGCATACGTTGACATGGCGCGCTGTTCACCGGTCTCTCGGCCGGAGTGGTAGAAGTTCGCCACTCGGTTCAGCACGTACTTCCACTCGCCGTCCACCACCCGCCGTGTGACGATGTTGCAGCTCATGGTAGTAGCGTCGTCCTGCCCGGCGTCGGTCTCGAAGAACATCTCGACCGGCTCACCGATCAGCGTGGCGTCAGTCATCGTGTCCGGGTCGAAGATGGAGTAGATCAGGCCCTCTGGCATCACCCGAAGGCCCAGCCAGTCGCGCTTGTACAGGTACGGCGACTTCTTGAGCTGCGTCTCCATCTCGGCCAGCCGCTGCTGCGTCATGATCGGGTTGTCGCTCATGCGCCAGTGTAGCCAGTGCGCGTCGCGCTCCTGGAAGAACTTGATGATCGGGTCCTGTGGCGCCGGTGGGTTGAGGTCGGCCAGGTGATAGCGCACCTTGGCCGCAGCCGTCCTCCGGAACGTCTCGTTGAGGAACTCGAGGTTGAGCAGGTTGATTTCGGAGTACGCCACGGAGCCCAGCGACATGCCTCGAATGGCGTTGGCACTGTTGGACTTGGCGCCGCCCTTGAAGTAGATCTTCTTGTGCCCGCTCGGCAGGTCGATGGCCAGGTGATCGCCCGACCGATCTCGCCGCAGGTGACTGCAGCCGTCGAAGATGTAGGCCAGTCCCATGCCGTCGCCCTCGATGAAGAGGTTGTACGCCAGCTCTTGGTTGTACGCGCTGACCAGGTGGTTCTCGTCCGGACTGATCATGTAGAACATAGCCAGGCGCGAGTCGTCGGCCGCCGTCTTGCCGGCACGGATGCTGCCCTCGTTGACGTCGAACAGGTGGTCAAACGGCGAGAAGATGAAGCTCTGCTGCTTCGGCGAGAAGCTAACTGCCTTGACGTTTGTCTTCACTCTTGTCATCTCCCTTCGCTAACAGTGCCGCCGCGCCCTTAGCCAGTGCTTCAATCAACGGATTCTTGTACCCGATGCCCTTAAGCTCGTCGCGCTGCATTTCAGCTATGTCAGCAGCGGCCTCGGTCTGTCGCGTCCGCGCATCGAGCAACTTGTCCGTCCCCGGGTATCGCTTGAGTAGTTCGCGGCCAGCAGCCATGCGGTCCTTGATGCTGGGAGAATTGTCAACCGCTTCTGCACCGTCTCCAGTACCCACCACAATGGTCTCGCTTGCTTCGCCTCGAAGCACCGTCGTAAGATACTGCAGTACCTCATCGGCATTCGCAATCTTCTCGGATTCAAGCTCAGCCATTCGTTTTTCGATGGCTGATTTTATTCCGACATTTTCCAACATTTTTGATGACTGAGCCTTGGCGTATGCCTTGGAATAGCCAGCGGAAACCGCGGCCTGATAGGCATTACCCGACTGTACATAATTGTCAACAAATCGTTGTTGTTTTGGCTTTAGCGTCATCACATATCACCACACCTCCGTGTTCTTTTTCGCACGAACGCGGCTTGCTTGGGCGGCCTTCAGCAGGCTTAGCTCGCTTGTCGTGCTTCTTGCTTTTCTTTTCTTCGGCGTAGATCCTGCCGAGTATGTCGGCCTCATTCTTGCAGACGTAGCCGAACTTGGTCCATCGCATTTGGCTCATCACATGACCTCACGAAAAAACCGCCTCAAGGGCGGCTTCTGTGTGCTGTGGCTTTTAGGACAGAGGATGTCACTTCCTCTTCTTTTTTGTGGCGTCGCACACTCGCGCTATGACCACCAGCCGTCTGACCGACTGGCAGCCCGCTGGCGGGTACCAGCTAAAGGAGAAAATTTTGGGTGAAACAGGTGTTCTACTATCCGCCCGAGTTAGGGGTTCGGGCGAAGGCGCCGTGCCTGGCTTGCACAGGCTGTGAGCTTTACCTCTCGGCGCTCGATGGTCGCTACCAGCGGACCTTCGATGCTACTATCATATGTCTGAAAAAAGTTTAGTTCCGATGTTTATGCGGTACAAAATGTTGGGATTCCGTTGAAATTCCGAAGATTCAGCAGAAGACGAGTAGCTTCTCACCGGGAAATGCCTCTGCGAACTCCATCAGCGCCCGGTGCCTCATATACCGGACAACACCGTCGTTGTCCACGTTGAGCCTGGCCGCGATCTCGTACCCGGTCAGTGGCTCTGGCGTGCAGTACGAGTAGAAAAGCACCCAGTAGCTCTGCACCGGAAGTAGCGCCAACGCCTGGATGATGGTCTCCAGCGTCTGCTGAGCGTCGAAAGTCTCTGTGAGCCGCTTCTCCTGCAAGTTGCCGTAGCCGGTGGCTCTGGGAATGTCGGTGACCGTCGGCGACTTGATGTCTGTGAGTGGCCGCCCCGCCATCCGTGCGATGCGTCTGAAGTCCTTGAGCAGATCACGTGCGTTGTCTCGGCTTGCCTGCTCGTCTATGTCTGGTACCAGTCCCATGCCACACACCCCTTATGCTATAATCGTCTTGTGTGAGCGTGCCTTCAGGGGTGCGCTTTTTTCGTGTGCCGTTATAATTTCCTCCCGCACCACTGGCAATACCGCGCGAGGCGCTCGCGATTGCAGTTAGTCATCGCTGGTCAGTCTTCTTCCGCACATCAGGCAGTAGTTGATCGATTGGGATGCGGATGTGCAGGTCCACGACCTGTCCTTTGTTGACGGTCTTTTCTTGCATGGACAGGATGCTGCCCTTAACGGTGATGCTGTTGTCCTTGAGTTCCTTCATGATAATTCCTACTTGATTTCTTCGATTGTGATTTCTACGCGCGGGTCTTCTGTGTAGTACTTGCTGCAGCTCGAATCGACGATCTGTGCGTCGTCAATCCAGACCAGGCCGGTCAGTGCGTCTGTGATTGCCTTGAAATAGTTGTCGGTGTCGCCTTTGACCGTGGGCCGGATTAGGCCCGCCGCTTTTGCGGCTCTGAGACGCTTGCTGCCGGACTTTTGAATCGGCCGGTACACTTTAACGTGGCAGGCGACGGGACCCGTCAGCGGCTCGCTGTGGTACTGCTGCGATGCCTGAGTGGCAACCGTGAACTTGTAGTCGCGTGAGGTCTTTGGGTCATAGGCCCTAGCGAAGCCGCCACGGGCTGAAAACTTTGGCCGCCCCTGCGGAACTGGAACGCCGATGATGGTCAGATGGATCATCGCTGGTCACCTCCCCAGTACCTAGTCTCGTGTGTCTTGCCTGGCCGAACGTACTTCTCAACATCTACTTCAATCTTTCTCATCTCGCACCTCCGCCTCCAATTTCACGATTTCCCCTGTTTCTTCCACGCGCCAGATACCTAGCACCCATGCAAGGGCAAAAGTGTCCTCATTGTCTGCAATCCAGTTAGACAGTTCGCGATCACCCAAAGCCCCTTGAGCTGCCCAATGTAGTTCATCGCTTAGATGTTCGCCCTGATCTTCTACGATTTGATTACCCACCGCTTCTGGAATCGCCGGCATATCATCTGGCAGGGCGGCGTCATATCTACTCATCATTTCGCTATAATCAACCCAACCGCTTTTCGTCGCGTGATTCATCGCTACTTCGAACACGTCTCGCTTCGTCTCATTGCTCATCGTCAGTCACCCCCAACTGTTCCTTGTTGTAATCGATAATACGTTGATAGCCGTTGTTGGATTGCCACGCGCAATCATAAAGACCACACAGATCAAGCTTATTAATCGCATTGTTCGCGGCATCAATGGCCTTTTGTGCCGCGTCTATGTCAGCTTTATTCGCCATCAGTCCTTCACCTCCACAGTTTCGGCTATAAAACTGTTTTCTGGTAAGCTCAATTTGCATCCGTCCTTGAGCTTCACAATATATGCTCCAGGATTGCCGCATATCACGTTGCGTGCGTATTCGATTGATACCACATCGCGGTCAGTATGATTTTCAACGCGAATAATATTTCCTTTGCCATCCATATCATCGCTCGTATATTGCTCCCCATATGGGTGCCCAACGCTAATGTACCTAGTGCAGTTGTACTCGTGCCCGTCATAATCATTTTGACAAACGTCCATTGCAATCAGGCTCTCAAGGCTCACAATTTTCCTAGTCATTGTCAGTCACCTCCACTTTCTCACAATCATGCAAGCCGTAGTGCTAGATTTCGGCGTCAGTAAATTGCTGAATGTGGTCCTTGTTACCAAACACAGAGTTGGCGGAGAGCTTCCCGTTGCGTAACTTCATGTAGTAGGCGCCGTCCACGTGTGGTACCTTTACGTTCCACCGCTTCGGCTTCTCGACCGTCCAGCCGAGGACGTAGGCGCGCATGAGGCGGTCCTCAAGGTCGCTGGTTAAGTCCCAACCATGATGATCGTTTGAGTATGACGTAATCACGCTGGACGGTCTGAAGGTTGGATTTTTTGCCGTTTCCAGCATCTCCGCCTCTTCCGCGCTCACCACGACCTTCGCCGGGGCCTCGATCAGTTCGACCACGTGGCCACCGTAATCGGAAGCAGTGCGCTTTGCATACGGCTCATTGACACCAAACCACAGCGTGGCGAAACCCGTCTCCCACGTGAGTTCGTCCATGTCGATATGGGCATACTCGCCCTTGTCGTTCTTCACAGCCCATAAGCTCATCGTTCGTCCTCCTCAACCTTGACCAGATTCCCCGCATCGTCCAGCTCGTACAGCGTCTTCTCGAATCCATCGCGCAGCGCAGGCCCGTACATCCGATTTTCCCATGTGTTGCTCAAGATATTGCGGTTAAGCGGATAGCGCCGCAGCACAATCTGGTCGTCGTAAACGCCGCGGCTCTGGTCGCAGTTCCACTCGGTGGCCTCACGCTCCGCAGCTACGAGCGCTGCTTCCTTCGAGTCATATACGCCAACCACGTTCTCGACGTAGTCTTCGTAGTCCCCGGACACGTGAATCGGAATGTAGATCATCTTGTCTGTCATTCGGCTACCCCCTTCACCGAAACGACCTGCAGCCACCCCCTGTGGTATGCCGCAGCTAGGCATCGACTGCACACCTTCATGCTGTTGTCGAAAGGTTCGACGTAGCAGGCTACCCCGTCGCGCGTAAACTGAACTGGCTCGCCATCCTTGTGGGGGCTGACGTATAGCTCGACGGCCCCGCACAGAGACGGCAGCGTGTCCTTATCCGAATCCCCAGCAACGTGCCAGGTCCCGCTTCCGGGGACCGTAAGCACCATCACGCCATGTCCACTTTTCATTTCGCTGCCTCCTGTTTGATGCGCGCCACACCCTCGAAAATGACCCAGTGTCCCGTCTCGTAGGTCGTACCGCCAATTTCAAGGCGTTGATTGGTGGTTAGCTTCTCCTTCTGCATCCCCAGCTTGAGCATCGGCTGATAGCGGTTGGCGAAGTATTGGATTGTGCCATCTGGCTTCAAAGCTCGTGCTGACATCTCCTGAGGGCAGGCGATACCTAAGTCTGTCTCGCAACGGATGATATAGTTGACAGTACGCCCAAGCTTCTTGCTGGTCTGGCTTCGCGTCAGTCCGGCGCGGTAACACTCGAGCACCTGCTTGCCGACCGCCATACGCTGAGCGCGAGCGTTCTCGACTGCCGAATTTCCGCGTGTGCCTGGTATCATCTTCTCCGCGATGTGCTTTACCGATACGTTGATACGTCCGGTACCGGTAGCATGAATCCTGCGCTTAGTGAGCTCTGGCGACTTGCTAACGTCGATGATGGCAGAGTTCTCGTTTACCTTGACCACTACGCCGTGGAAGTCGTACCAAGGTTCAACGACCCCGACCGCTGGGAAGGCTGCGTGGTACTTGATCACGTGACACGTTTCCCCTGGCACTAAAGCCTTCATGCCATCGCCCCCTTCGCTGGAACCTCAAGATCCTTCATCGGTGTGGTAGCGACCCAAAACTTCATGCTGGCCATGGCCGACTCGTTTGCCGCCTTCAGGTCATCGACCGTCTTGATGTCCTTCTCCAGCACCAGCTTCTGGCGAACATAGTCCAGGGCCCAGGTCATGCTGGGGAAGTAGTGTGGCCGTAGCGGGACCAGGCGGCCATCCTTGCCGTAGTATGTTTCTCCGACCGTGTACTGCGCGAAGTCAGTTTGCCGAATCACGTACTTACCAATTTCGATTTTGATGCTCATGATAGTTCCTCCACTTCGATTTCCACCCTCGGGCCACCGCCGTCGTCGTAGTACGTGGCGACAGTGATGGCCACGATTTGGTTGTCGTCGTGCCAGGCGATGCCCGTTAGCGCGTCTGACACGGCCTTGTAGTAATTGTCCACGTCCGGCTTGACCGTCGGGCGGATTGTGCCCAGCATTTTAGCGTCGTGCTGACGTTTTGAGCCGCTCTTTTGAATTGACCGGTAGACGTCAACTCTGACTTTCAGAGCGCCGTCTAGCGGCTCTCCGTGCCATTGCTGGTGTGCGTGCCAAGAGACCAGTGCTTTGTAGCTGCGTGACTTGGGCGGGTCAACGCCACGCACTCCGTATGGTGTGCGGTAGACACGTGGCCGGCCCTGTGGCACCGGCTCTCCTGGCACAGTGATCTTGTGGCTAGCCATTCTTGCTGGCCTCTAGCTCTTTAAGTTCATCCAGACGGGCCTTGAGGCTGGCTTTCTGGTCATCAGTGAATGGCACCTCTGGTGCTTTATAGCCAGGCTGTAGCCACTCTGGAGCCGTCTCCTGGCGTGCAGGCTTACCAAAGCGTTGCTGGCGTGGCGCGTTAGCTTTGGCCGTCTGCTCGTGAGCCTTAGCCTCAGCCTCGGCCTGCTCGACCGTCTTGATGCCCTGCTCGCGGTACTGCGTCAGCACGCGATCGAGGTACTTGTCGGCAGCCTTGGCTTGCACGGCGCGGCGAGCGGCGTAGTCGATCACCCACGTCACCAACTCGTCACCAAACTCGGAAACCCAGTCGACAAGGTCTTGTTGGGCAACGGCATTTGGGAAGCCCCAGACGGACTGCCAGCGATCGAATGCTAATTCTTCGTGCGCGTGCCCGCCAGACAGACTGTCATTTGGTTTACTTTTATTTGTTTTACTTTCCTTTACTTTACTTTGGGGATTGTCAGCCTTGGAAACCCGAGTTTCCAAGTAGTTTACAGGATTGGAAACCTCGTTATCATCTTTGCATTCGTCCTGCATTAGGTCGTACTCGGGTTCAATCGAGCTATCCTTCTTCTGAGCTGCGGCAGACTTGTAGCGCTTTTGGATGTCCGTGCTTGTCAGTATATTTTGCCCAGCAAACATGCCAGCGTCGAAATACCCAACTTGGACAGCCTTTTGCACCACTTCGTCAACGAACAATTCTTTGACCCCAACATCGTCAGCAATCAAAAACCGAGCGTCTTCGTCGTAGCTCATGTAGTACCCGCGTTCCGAGTAAATGTAACCTTCAATGCAATCCACGACCGCAACTGATGCCGGCCCATTTGCCTTCATGATCTTGCGCACGGCCAGCTTGTGAACGAAGTCCGTGTCGCGAGGGTAGTAGTCCAATCCCTTCTTGATTGGTCTTGCCAACTTACCGCCCCCTTACCCGCTGTCTCGAATCTGTGTCATGGCATCCTCCTAGAATGGCAGGTCGTCATCACTGATGTCCATGGTACCTTTGCCGGCATCAGCAAACGGGTCCGGTGCCGCCGGCCGTGGCGGCTGTGCTGGTGCCCCGTAGCGGCTCGCGGTGGCAGCCTGCTGACCGGCTGAGTGATGTTTGACCACCGGCTGCTCAGTCATCTGCGGGTGTTGCGTCTGCATCAGGGACTTGACGTCGGAGTACTGCTTGCCGTTGTCGGCGGTGACCATCTCGATGCTGACGCGGAATGGCTTGCCAAGCATCGCCTCGGCCCAGTTCTCCGGTGTGCCAAAGTCGAAACCTTGCGGCACCCCGCCGACAGCCTTAGTCAGTGCGTTGAACCGCCACATTGAGTTTGGCGTGATCACGTAGTTGTCGCGGCGAATCTCACTGCCTGCGCAGTTTTGCTCTACGTCGCTGCGGACACGGTAGTTCATCAGGATCATGTTGTTGCCGGAGTTGGCAACTTGGGTTTCCCAAGCGCTCGGATAGACCTCGTACTCCCCGCTTTCAAGTGGCTTGATGCCAGCGTTGTTTTCGTCGTAAGTAAAGCTCATGCTTGTGCCTCCGTCTTCTGCTGTGCGGCGCTTTGTGCCGCTTCCTTCGCCTTCACGCCGGCCAGGTATTTGTAACCTTTGGTCAGCTCATCCATCGTCCAGTCCTTGAGTTCTGGCTTGCCTAGCTTTAGCTCCAACGCTGCCAGCTTGAGCAGGACCGCTTGACTCTCAGTCGTCATCTTGACGATGGCGTCCTGTGCCTTGATTTTGCGCTCCCGCATTTTGGCAACCAGGTCGACGCCTAGCTCAGCCCAGGAAACAATCTTGCGGCCGACTTCACGATCCAGCACCTGCGGCTGAGCGAAGATGGAGCTGTTGTCCTTCATCGCCTGGGCAATGTGGTTCTCGTAAAGTTGGAAGGTGATGGCGAACTCGTACTCGGTGCCGTCCTTCATCTCAGGCTTCAAACCGACCTTCTCGACCTTCACCTTGCCGGTGTCGGTGCGAGTGACTTCAACGCCCTGCTTGCTGCGGGCTGTGGCGATCACGTGGACGTCGTTGCGTGTCAGCAGGTTCAGCAGCTTTTGCTGGTCTGGGCCGACCTTCTTCCAATCGCCGATTTGGCCGCCGTATTCGTCAACCTTGTTCAGGATGCCGCCTTCTCCCGACCATGCACTCGATGTGGAGTCGATGATGATCACCTGGCATCCTGCTTGCTTGAGTAGCGTAAAGGCTTCCTCGTAGCGGTCGGCAGTGAATGGTGCTTCGAGATCAACCTTGGTGAAGCTGCCGATGGTGACACCGTCATGCTCTGTGTTGACGTACAGGCTCGAGCGCTGGTGCTCGGTGTCGATGACGCCGATGTTCTCCCACTGCTTGGCCTCTTCCAGGTCGGGCTGTATCTTCTCGAGCATCCCCTTGGCGATCAGTAGGGCGCTAAGCGTCTTGCCTGAGCCGCTGGCTCCCATCAGCAGGATGGGGACCTTGATTTGCGAACGCTGTGCTTTTGTGACTTTCATCGTCATAGCTCCTTCACGATTGGGGCCGGCTTGATGTTCGGGGTCTCCGTCCCCACCGGCTGTACTTCCAGTCCTGGCACCGCCTCGCCGTTCTCATCGACAACCTTGTCGCCAACAATCTTGATGGCGGGCTTGAGGTCGGCGAGCTTGATGCTCTCCTTGCGGGTGATCACCTCTGCCTGTGTGTCCTCGTCCCAGCTGTGCTTGACGAAGTCCAGCAACTGGTCGGGGTCGCTGATGTGGACCGTCGCCGTCTTCTTGACTGTGACGGTCACCTTGCCGAACGGCGTGTCGAGCTTGTACCTCTTGTCGTGCTGTCGCTGGTTTGCGACGAAGGCTACAAGCTCATGCTCAAGGTAGTTGCGACCGCTGTTGTGGCTCTCCAAGCACGCCTTTTCCCAAGCATTCACCTGCTCGATGTAGTGGCCGGCCTGACTACGCACGGCTGCGTCCTCGGCGTTCATCTTGGCCAAGCGCAGCAGCGCGTAGCCTGCGGTGATCTCGTCCTTGACGTAACGGGTATCGGCCTGGCCAAAGGCCGTGATTTCGTCCATGGCCTGCTCGTACAGCGCGGCATTCGGGTCTGGCATGAAGCTTGGAGCGGTTGTCTTCTGATCAATCAACTTCGGCACCCTCTTTCGCCATCAGGGTCATGAGCAGGGCAGTTGCAACCAATGAGAGCTTCTTCCCAGCATCCTTTGCGATGTAGGAGACTAGCGCTTCAAGTGCGGCCGAAACCTCAACGGATGATGTTGCTTCAGAGCTGATGAGTGTTGCTACTCCGTTCTCTTTGAGCTCGGTGGTGATTGTGATTGTGTGTTCCATTACTTGACCGCCTTTCGCGTTGGCTGTTGATGTGATAAACTTAGGTAAATAATGTTTTGATTTGGTTCTGATGCCTCAGCGGTGGCCGCCGCTGGGGCTTTTTTGTCGTCCTCGTCCGGTTCGTCTTCCTCCCATCCGAAGAACTCCTTGACGCGCGGGTGGCGCGTCATGAAGCGGTTTGTCGGTTCAACGCCAGCCGAAGCAATCATCCCCAGGCCGCCGATGGTGCCGAGCATCAGAACTGCGATTCCTGCTACCATGCCTGTTTCCTCCTTCAATTGACCGAGTTCTCGGTCAGATACTTGTCAACCGCTCCAGACCAGTACCGGCGCTGTGTTCCTGCCGGATAGCTTGGGAGCTGCCGGATGGTCGCTTCTGCCAGGCGGTCATCGGCGACCTTGATCACCTTGCGAACCTCCTGCCGCGTCATGCCGTGATGCGGTAGTGCCGCGCTGACCTCTTGTCTGACCAGGTCCCGCAGCACCGGCTTCACCTGCTCAACGAGCATGGTTGCGATCAGCTTTGCGAATGCTTCGTCGTCGCTAGTCTTGACTGCTACGTCCATCTTTTCGCCTCCCTTGGTCTTCGAGAAGTCCGAAGAACACGTTCATGTACGTGATCACCGAGCGCCCGATTGTTGTGTAGTTCTCGATGTGCCGCCAATCGGCTTTGCTGCGCCTCTCCGGCGCTTTGCCCATGGCCTCCTGCATCTCTGCCGTGGCCCGCTCCATTCGCACCAGCGCCCCGCTCATCGCCATGTAGACGGTGAGAGGATCAGTGCTGTGCAGCTCGTCCGGGAACACGTCTACCCCGGTCAGTACCTCGGTCGCAGCCGCTTGGAAGTAGCTGTCCGGGACTGCGTGGATCAGGTCGGCCAGGGTCATCTCTGGAATGCTGCGCCGCTCAATCCAGCGGCTCACTGCCGACTGTGTGACATGCACCGCCATGGCAAGCTCCTTCTTCGACATACCGGTGCGGTTGAGCCCGTCCTCGAACTCTTGAATGATGTCAATTGCCATTTTGTCACCTCCCTTCGGTGTCAATTGGTGGCGGCACGGCTTGCGGGCGGTACCGCCATACTTGAGTCAGATGGTAATCGAGGCTGCCTCGTCTTGAATCTCGCGGTCTTCCGCGTCTGATACGAGCAGATACATGGCGTCAAGCACCTTATCGCTCTTGGCCTCCAGCTGGCGCCGAGAATACTGGCGCCCGCTCTCCGCGAGCCGATTGAAGATGTACTCGATTTTTTCTTTGCGGCTCATGCTCTCACCTCCAAGTTCCGTAGATCCATGATGATTAGCCGGGCCAGCATGATTAGATCGGTCAGCGCTGATGCCTCCAGCGTGAATCCAGATTCCAGGGCCTTGTCGCGGTCATCCTCCAGGCAATCCCGGAGTTCCTCGTACTTAGCAATTAGTTCAGCCTTGTTGATCATGTTCTCTCCTTCTTTCGCTCTTTGACATGTGAGATAATCGCCTCAAAGGAGGTGATTGTAATGAAAAACTATTTGGTGACCTTTCAAGAATCTGGCGAAGATAACGCCATTCGCATCAAGGCTCTGTTAGAACAGCTCGATCCAGATAACTGGGTCGAAGTCAGCCATAATCAGATGGCCGTCCGTGTCGACTCGGGAGCGTCACAGCTACGTGCCGAGCTACGCCCAGCGCTGAAAACCGGTCAAACAGTGAGTGTCTTCGAGATCAAGTCATTCAGTTGCTCTGCATCCGGGGTCACGGACGAGCTGACAAACCGTGGCTATACAATTCAGTAGATGCATCGGCGCACATATTCGTCATAGTGCCGGCGGTACTCAGCCTCGCTTGCTAATGGTCCTGGGAATGAACAGCCTGGGAACAAATACTTTGAAGAGTTTTCTGACAAGGCAGCTGGGCGTGTAGGTTCAGTTGCCTTGTTGACTAGTGGCTCGAAGTAGTCCGTTGAAACAATTCGTGCTCCCTCGCAGTCGATCTCAACCCGCTGATATGGGTTCCCATGCTTGCGCAGAATTTCAACGATGGCACGCGCATGTGCCTTCACTTCATCGTTCATTGAGTTACCTCCTTTGATTTCGATTTTCGCAAAGATGAGATGAAAATTTTTTCCAACGGAATGCCGAGTTCGCTTGCGACAACAGGAATTTCCGTGGCCTTGAATCGATAGGCCCCCGCCTCGCGACGGCTATACTTATCAACCGCTGGTAAACCTAGTACCTTTGCCATATGGGTCTGTGTGATTCCTTGAAGCTCACGTGACTCGCGAATCAGCTTGAGATTAACTTCAAAGCTCAAATGATCACCTCCTTTGCGATATTAGCAATCTCTATGGTGCTATCATACATAGCGATTTTCGCAAAGTCAACACCTTTTTTGCGATTTAAGAAACATAGATAGCGATAGTCGCAATTCGTGCTATATTTAGTTTGCGTAATGCGCAATATCAGGAGGTTAATATGGAAGCAGATGCTATTAGAACACGACTGATAAACCTTCGGGAAAGCCAGAACCTTTCTCAGGTTGAACTTGGTAAGCGCATTGGAATCAACAATACAATTATCAACAAAATTGAAAGCGGAACCCGCGCTGTGTCTGCCGAGGAGCTTGGCCGATTCGCGGACTTCTATGGCGTAACGTCAGACTATATTCGAGGGGCAAACCACACTCCGGAATGGGCAACCACAGAAGACGTTGCAGATCTCAAGCAGTGGCTTGATGATCCAGACGCCATGAACACCTTCAATTTCGGCGGCAACAAACTAAGCGACGACGAGAAAGCAAAGCTGCAGCTCGCAGTAACCCAGATCTTCTGGGACAAGCTCAAACAGCGTCACAAAGGTGGTAGCGCCTTTGGCAATTAACGATATGGTCCCATTCATCGCGCACCGATATGGCACCGCTGATCCTTTCACAATCGCTGAGCAGCTCAACATCGACGTCAGGTGGCGTGATCTGGGACCTGGCATCATGGGCAAGACCGTCTACGTTTTCGGCCAACCTACCGTGCTGCTGAACCCACAGGTCAAGGACACGCCAGAGCGGCTGTTCGTGATGGCGCACGAGCTGGGCCATGTGATCTTGCACGAGGGCCTTGCCAGCTACTACCGCCTGGCTCGCGGTGGCAACGACAAGGCCGAGTACGAAGCCGACTGCTTCGCTGAGAAGCTGTTGGTGCTGCTGTATGTCGAGGAGAACCGGGAACTGCCCGCTACATACGATGACGTGGTCCACGGGTACGGGTTCCCTGAATTATAGGGGTTGAGGGTATGAAAAAATGCTGGGTTCTTCCTATGGCCGTGGCCGTTATGCTTTTGGCTGGGTGTAAAAAGGAAGAGGAGAAGGGTTACAGCTTCAACGATCAAGTTAAGCAGGCAGAGAAAGACAAGCCTGGATATGCCGGCAAGCTCGATGAAGACGGCGACGTTGTGAAGGTTCCAGATTACGCAAACAACCAGACTACCGTAACAGTACACTGGAAAAGCGGCGCAATTGCTGAGATGCAAGATGACTCTGGCCAGAATCAGCCAACGACTCTTGCGGCCGGTGGAGATGGGTATGTCACGTTCCCCATTGTGGTGACAACCAAAGACGCGAAGCTGCAAGTGAAAATGACATACAAGCGGCAGTACAAAACGGCCACGATTACCGTCAAGCACAATGTCCACGACGCTACCGACGATTTAGACGAATTTGCGGCATCTGAATCAAAGAAACAAGCCGCGGCCGACGCCTCCATCGAGAAAGCAAATGCTGCTGACGAGGCTGAAGAAGCAAAGGCCGCCAGCGCTTCGTCAGCTAAAGCAGCCGCAGCCAAGAAATCCAAGGACGGTCAATACACTCCCATCGAACAGGCCTTTGATTTAGAAAGCATTATGAAGCAGTCGGACGACGTCTTACTTAGCCGCGGCGCTGGTGTCTCCTTTGACAAATTCGACATCATTGATTTTGGAGCGGATCAGATGCATCAGTACCATGTTCTCTTGGCACCACCTGGTCAAAAGTCGCCCCTCTTCCTTGCGACCTTCAAACGGCCAAAGGGACGGACTTTGGTTCTGTCCGATCGAGTCACGCTTCAAGGCAGCTTAAATGGTAAGTCAAGTGTCACCACTACGGCACTAAAGACGGGCATAAAATCCAACTATTACGGTGCCCCCGTAATTTTGGTGGTTGTCGATAAAGCTACGTGGTAATTCTTTGGCCCCACATCGTGGCTTTTATTTCAAGGAATACTCGGACGAGTTCGACACTAAGAAGAGAGAGCTGCTGGGATTGTAGACGGAACCCCATGCCAGGACTTTTCTTTCAGAATTTTGGCAGATTTGAACGGCAACGAAATGCCCCCCCATATGGAGCAGAGGAACACAACGTGGAAAAAGAAAAACGTCCAGAACAATTAGACTTGGATCTGAGCGAGTCAGATAGCCTGCTTTCAATTCCAGCTGGTACACATTACTGGCTGATGCGCGCTCGTGGTGGAAGGTTTTTAACTGATTTCATTGAAGGCGGTTTTATTAGCCTTGGGTTTAACAAAATAACCATGGAAGCACTTTGTTGCCCTGACACCATAAAAGGTACCACAGGGATTCCAGATATTCGGCAACTAGTGGCGCAAGCCTATCCCGAGGATTCAAAACTGGCAATCACTTTACACTCAAATCAAATACGACAATTTGTTTATGAGTTCAACGTTGGTGATGTGGTAATCGTCCCAGGTCGGAATTCCGATATCTTTGCTATTGGAGTGATAGACGGCCCTGCATATGATGAGCCGCAACACCTGCTTCAGGAGAGAATTGAAAACCGCATTCGTGATGGCATCAATTATAGTCTTACTGACGACATCAAACGTCGAAGCGTTTGCTGGATAAAAACTTTCAAACGTGCTGATCTTCCGAAAAATCTGCTATTTGCCCTAAACGCTCAGCAGACAATTTTGCGAATTGAAGACGGGCATTCAGCCATCAATAAGTTGATTTCGCCGCTTTTTCAAGATGAAAATGGAATCAACTTGGTCATTGCCACCCAAGTCAACAACGGTTTGTCCGTCCAACAATTACAGGCGTTAACTGAGATTGCCTCTTCAGTTGTGTCAGGTGACGAAAGTACCTCGCTACGTATTGATACCGAGAAGAATTCACCAATAACGCTCACCTTCATTGCGCAACTACTGGACAAGGATACGCTGCATGCGATATTAGTGTCCTTTGCTCCGTACATGCAGCAATCTGGCGAGGTAGTAGCTAGCGCTGTAACGGCTGGCGGGATTTTCTTTGGAATTAATTCTGCACTAAAAATTCTTGGTGGAAAATCCATTAAAGAAGAAGGCCTAATTGGATGGGTTCAGGATCGGCATTCACAATTTTTAGACAATAAACGCAAAAAAATCGAACTGGCAAAAGATGAATCAGAGCTAAAGGCACTGCAGCAAAAAGAAAAAACCACTGATATAAGTCCAGCAGCTCAACAAGGCATCGCGAGCCTAAACCCCAAACTCAAAAATTCCGGAACCGAAATCGAACCTCATAGTCAAACCAAGTCCGATGGGGCCCGATTTGAACCGAAAGAAGAAAAACGCAACCAAAAAAAGAAGGCAAAAGCCAAGCGGTCGGGTCATAAGCATACCCAAAAAGATGAGTAATGAACGCCAGTAGCATCGCAAAAAACGATGACATCCACAAGTAAATTACAAGCTTCTTTACCATCTAGCGCGCCCCCTTTTCTTCAGCACATTATAACCACAACAGGCTGGAAAACCAACAAGAGATTCTACGCAATCCCTGCTGGAATACCAGCTATATTTTAACACATTTAACGAACATACGTTTGTCAACAATCAAAGGAGGAATTGACATGAGGGCATGGACGCCAGTCCCCCGCCATCCGGGGCTGTTTAGCTACGAGACGCGAAAAGGCACGCGCTACGGCGTGCGGCGCGGCTTCAAAAATAGTCAAGGAAAGCGCGATGAATTTCACCCAAGCGGTTTTCACACTTGGCGCGACGCCGACCGGGCGCTGAAAGACTTCGAGGCCAGCCTGGCATCTGGCCAGCTGAACACGCTCACTGGTGCGTCAGTTCGGCTTGGTGACTACTTCGACAAAATGGCGGAGCGGAAGATGAAGTATGGCGCATGGCGGCAGTCAACCTACGACGCGTTCACAAGGTACTTCAACAATCACATCCGTGTGGTTTTTGGCAGTCGGCCGATGAGCAGTATCAAGCGTCCAGAGTACCAGGCATTTCTCGACTCGCTCGCCGACGACAAGAAACTGCGTCTTGGCACCGTGCGGACAATCCACCGTGTGATGATGACCACGCTGAACGCGGCTGAGACAGAAGACGTGATTCAGAAGAACGTGCTGCGCCGCATGGAGCTCCACGGTATCGAACCGAAACCGGTAGACATCAATCCCGAAGACTTCGACCGATGGATGATGGCAGCCGAGCAGATTTTCGACAGGTATACGTACTGCATGATTAATGTTGCGACACTTGGACTGCGACGTGGAGAGATCTTCGGGCTACGAACCAGCAGCATCAGCTTCCAGAAGGACGAGGCGACCGGAGAAGAACTAGCAGCCGTCAAGGTTGATTTGCAACGTGGCGAAGACTACCCGACCGGCGGGCCGCTCAAAAATAAGCCTTCCTACCGTACGATTTGGACAGACGGTGAGATGGTGGCAATGCTACACTATGCAATTTTGGCAAGCGACAACCTGCGGAAGAAGAACGGTGTGCCGGACCACGCCACCAAATGGCTGTGGGTGAACACTGTTGGCCGGCCCGTCTCCTCGGACTATATGCACGGGAAAATGAAGGACGTCAACCTCGCAACCGGACTATCGCTTCGGCCACACATGTTCCGCCACTACTTTGCGACCAGGGCTATCGGATCAGGTGCAGCACAAATCGACGTCATGCACTACCTCGGACACAAGAACCTGCAGATGACAGCAGACTACACCAGGCCGACAAAAGTTGCGTCCCTCGACGTTTTCAAAGGGTTTGACCACGCTACCGGCGGTACAAAAAAATGTACCGCCGAAAGTACCGCCGAACCGATGGCTTCGGATGACTCGCGATGACAATCGCAAAACAAAAAGGCTTGCCCTGATGGCGATTCATACCATCTTGGGCAAGCCTTTTCAATCCGAGAAAGCTATTTTCTGAACATTTTGAACTCGAGGAACAGGTCATTGTACAGCCCCACGGTCTTGGGTGCTAGGTCCTTGTAGACCTCGGAGCGGCGAATGACGTCTTGATCCGGGTAGAACTGCTTGTCGTTTTGGACCTTCTTGGGCAGGCGGCGCAAGGCGGCGTCGTTGGGCGTCGAGTAACCGACGTAATCCGCGTTTTGAGCCGCGTTTTTCGGGTCGTTCATAAAGTTCAAAAAGGCGTAGACGGCCTTCAGGTGCTTGGCAGTTTTGGGAATCACGAAGTTGTCGAACCAGAGGTTGGAACCCTCGGTCGGCACGACGTAATGCAGGTGCGAATTGTCCCACATCATGTCGGCGGCCTCACCGGACCAGTCGACGGCCAGCGGCGCCTCGCCTTCCGCCATGTACATCTTGATTTCATCGGCGACCACCGCCTTGACGTTCGGCGACAGGGCGTCGAGCTTGGTCTTGGCCAGCTGTAGGGTCGTCGGGTTGGTCGTGTTCATCGACTTGCCCATCGACACCAGGGAGAAGCCCAGGATGTCACGCGCCGAGTCGATCAGCATGATGTCACCGCGCCACTTCTTGTTCCACAGGTCGTCCCAGTGTTCAACCTCGGAGCGCTTGACGTACTGGTCGTTGTAGATGATGCCAAGCGTTCCCCAGAAGTAGGGCAGCGAGTACTTGTTGCCGGGGTCAAAGGAGCGGTTCATGTACAGGCTGCCGAAGTTTTTCAGGCCGGTCAGCCTGCTTTTGTCCAGCGGAATCAGCATGTTGGCCTTAATCATCTTCTCGACCATGTACTCGGAAGGCACGGTCAGGTCGTAGGACGTGCCGCCTTGCTGGATCTTGGTGTACATCGCCTCGTTGGAGTCGAAGGTCTCCTGGTTGACGTGGTAACCGGTTTGCTTCTCGAACTTCTTGATCAACGCCGGGTCGATGTAGTCGCCCCAGTTGGCGAAGTTCAGCGTGTTGCCGCCGGTGGCGCCTTGGGTCTTTTTCAAGTTGGCCGACCACAGGGCCAGCCCGGCGACCACGGCGAGAATCGCCACGATCATGCTCATGAGCTTCTTCACAGTGTCTCGCCCCCCTTGTGCTTGGCCTTGCGCGTCTGGGCGCCTTGCTGGATGAAGTAGTAGCCGATGACCAACAGCAGCGCGAAGATGAACATCACGCCGGACAGCGCGTTGATCTCCAGGCTAATGCCTTGCCGGGCCCGGGCGTAGATTTCGACGGCCAGGGTCTGAAAGCCGTTGCCGGTAACGAAGAAGGTGACGGCAAAGTCATCCAGCGAGTAGGTGAAAGCCATGAAGAACCCGGACAAAATCCCGGGGGTGATGAACGGCATGATGATGTGCGTCAGCACCTGGGTGGTGGTGGAGCCGAGGTCGCGGGCCGCGTCCAGCATGGACTGGCGCATTTCCTTGAGCTTGGGCAGCACCATCAGCACCACGATGGGGATCGAAAAGGCGATGTGCGACAGCAGCACCGACAGGAAGCCCAGCGGGACCTTCAGCGCGGTGAAGAAGATCAGGAAACTCGCCCCGATGATGACGTCGGGCGACACCATCAGGATGTTGTTCATGCTCAGCACGGTGTTTTTGATCACCGGCCGGCTGGTGCGGTGAATCGCCAAGGCCCCCATCGTGCCGACGATGGTGGCAATCAGGCTGGACAACAGCGCGAGCAGCAGCGTGTCGACCACAATCTGAATCATCCGCGTGTCGGCGAACAGGTCCAGGTAGTGCTGCCAGGTGAAGCCGTGGAAGTTGCTCATCGAGTCGCCGGCGGAGAAGGAGTAGCCGACCAGGTAGAAAATCGGCACGTACAGCAGAATGAAGACGAAGATCAGGTAGAGGTTAGACCACTTCCATTTTTTCATCAGGCCCGGCCCCCTTTCCGCTTGCGTTCCCCGGTCAGGAACATGATCAAAAACATCGCGATGATCAACACGACGCCGATGGTCGAGCCCATCCCCCAGTTCATGGTGACCAGGAAGTGCTCCTCAATCGCGGTCCCCAGCGTGATCACGCGGTTCCCGCCAATCAGGCGCGTCAGCATGAACAGGCTGAGGCTGGGGATGAACACCGCCTGCACCCCGGCCTTCACGCCGCTCATGGTCAAAGGCAAGATCACGCGGGTGAAGGTCTGCCAGCCCTTGGCCCCCAGGTCGCGAGACGCGTTCACGTAGCCCTGGTCGAGCTCCTCGATGCCGTTGAAAATCGGCAGGATCATGAACGGAATTTCGATGTAGCTCGCCACCAGAATGAACGAGAAGTCCGTGAACAGGAACTGCTTGGGCGCGATGCCAAACATCGCGAGGAAGCCGTTGACCCCGCCGTCTTGGGAAAAGATGCCGATGAAGGCGTAGGCCTTGAGCAGCAGGTTGATCCAGGTCGGCAGGATGATGAGCAACAGCCACAGCTGCTTGTGCTTGGCGTAGTGCAGCAAGTACGCGGTGGGATACGAGATCAAAAGCGTCACCGCCGTGATGATGAACGCGTACACCACCGAGTTGATGGTCATCAGGATGTAGGTGCCGGACTGAAAGTACGTCGCATAGTTGCTCAGCGTGAAGTGACCGCTGATGTCAAAGAAGCTTTGGTAGATGATGAGCAGGACCGGCGCCACGACGAACAGGGCCAGCCACAACCCGTACGGCACGTAAAAGGCCGCGTTGGTGGTACTTTTCTTCAACTGACTCCCCCCTATTCACCTTCGTAGCTTTCAAGCCGCGCGTCGAAGTCCTCCTCCGATTCGTTCAGGCGCATGACGTGGATGTCCTCCGGATCGAAGGTCAGCCCCACCGTCTCGCCGTCCTTGGCCGGGTTGGTGGAATGCACCAGCCACTCGTTTTGGGCGCCATCGTAGGCCACGATTTCGTAGTAGTCGCCGCGGAACAGCTGGGTGTCGACCGTGACGGTCACCTTGCCCTTGTCGACCGCCGTCAAGTCGAGGTCCTCGGGCCGCAGCACGACTTCGACCTGCTCGTGCGGCCGCATGCCGGCGTCGGCGCATTCGAACTGCTTGCCGTTGAACTCCACCAGGTAGTCTTCAATCATGTAGCCGGAGACGATGTTGCTTTCCCCGATGAAGTCGGCGACGAAGTGGTTGATCGGCTCGTCGTAGATGTCCACCGGGGTGCCGCTTTGCTGGACCTCGCCGTCATTCATGACGAAGATTTCGTCGGACAACGCCAGCGCCTCTTCCTGGTCGTGGGTGACGAACAAGAACGTGATGCCCAGCCGCTGCTGCAGCTCGCGCAGCTCGTATTGCATGTCCTTGCGCAGCTTGGCGTCAAGCGCCGACAACGGCTCGTCGAGCAGCAGCACGGAAGGCTCCAGCACGATGGCCCGGGCGATAGCGATGCGCTGCTGCTGGCCGCCGGACAGCTCGGAAATTTCGCGGTCGGCCAGGTCGTCCAGCCGCACCATGTGCAAGGCGTCCTTCACCCGCGTTTTGATCTCGGCCTTGGGCAGCTTTTGGATGCGCAGGCCATACGCGACGTTTTCGAACACGTTCATGTGCGGGAACAGCGCGTAGTCTTGGAAAACGGTGTTGACGCGCCGCTCGTTGGCCGGGATGTCGTTCACCCGCTTGCCCTCGAACAAAACGTCGCCGGACGTCACGTCCAAAAAGCCGTTGATGGCGCGTAAGATAGTCGTTTTGCCGCTGCCGGAAGGCCCCAGCAGCGTGTAGAACTTGCCGCGCTCGATTTCGATGTTCACGTCCTTGAGAACGACGGTGTCGCCGTAGGTCTTGTTGACGTGCTTGAGTTCAATGATGGTGTTGTTGCTCAATCTCCCCACTCCTCTAACTGGACTTACAGGTAAGACGCCGTGGCCACCAGCAGGATTTCGCTGGCGGTTTTGGCGGCGTTGACAATGCGGTGCTGCTGGGTCGCGTGAAAGTAGATCGTCTCGCCACGCTTGGCCAGGTAGTGCTTGTCGCCGAGCTCGAGGGTCACCCGCCCCTTGGTCACGTAGACGAAGGTTTCGGCCGGCGATGGCTCGAAGGTTTTGAAGGTGCCGCCCGGTTCGAAGCTGATGCGAACCGGCTCCATCTCGTTCTCGTTGCTCTCCGGTACCAGCCAGCGCAGGTTGAACCCCCGCTCTTCGTCCTCGTACTCGACTTGGTCTTCTGCGGTGTACACCAGCTGGTCCTCACGGTTTTCGGTGAAAAACTGCGCCGGCGTCTGCCCCAGCACGTTCAGGATGTCGAAGAATGTCTCCATCGAAGGCGAGCCCTGATCGTGCTCAAGCTGCGAGATGTACCCCTTCGTCAGGTCGGTTCGCTCTCCCAGCTCCTCTTGTGTCAGGTTCTTTTGGATTCGCAGGTCGCGAATCCTCTGACCGATGTCCATGCGACACCTCCTTGTTTGGTAAAACTAAACTCTAAGTTTAATATTCTAGCCCATTATACCGACTGACCCCCAAAAAGCAACGCCCCCGCGCAAAAAAATTGATGACAATTTGATGACAGGGTACGTTCGGGTCTGACCGCCTGTGGCGCAGGCTCAACCGCGATTCCCGCCACCGTGCGGCGGATTACCGAACACGCGCGGCCACTAACCGCCGCCCCTGCGGCAAACCGCGGCCGGTGTTCCCCGTGCGGCACCGTGAAGGCCCGATCGCGTGAGGGCGGGTCGCGAAAAGTGCAGCGGTGCAAGGCGAGGTCGCACGTAGCGCCGGCCGGTGTCACCGCTAGCCGGGGACACCGGCAACGCGGCTCGCCGAGCGATCCCGGCCAGCGGCGCCGGCTGGGCCGCGGCCAACAAAAAAGGCCGCAATCAGATGATTGCGGTCTCGGCGGCTATTGCGCCGCCCCAATGATTCGTACCTCGGGCTCCAGGTGCAGCCCGAATTGCTCGAAGATGTTGGCCTGGACGTAGTGAATCATGTTCAGGTAGTCCGTCGCCGTGGCGTGGTCGATATTGACGATGAAGCCGGCGTGTTTCTTGGAAATCTGGGCACCGCCGATGATGTGGCCCTGCAGGCCGGCCTGTTGAATCATCGGCCCCACGTAATGATCCGGCGGCCGCTTGAAGACCGAGCCGCAAGACGGGTACTCCAGCGGCTGCTTAGCGGCGCGACGGGCGTTCAAGTCATCCATTTTGGTGCGAATCGCCACCGGATCGCCCGGCGTCAGTGCGAAGGTCGCCGAAAGGACAATCGCCCCGTTGTCTTGCACCAGGCTGTGGCGGTAGCTGAAGGCCATGTCGGCGTTGCTGTAAGTCGCCAGCTCACCTGCCGTCGTCAGCACCGTGACGCTTTCAAGTACCGAGGCGATGTCCCCGTCGTAGGCGCCGGCGTTCATGAACACCGCCCCGCCGATGGAGCCGGGAATGCCGCAGGCGAACTCGAAGCCGCTCAGCCCGGCGCGGTAGGCCGCCTCGGTGGTGTCGATCAGCCGGGCCCCGGCCTGGGCGGTCACCCGGTCGCCGCTGACGGCGACCTCGGCCATGTCCGTCAAAATCATGGTCAACCCCCGAATGCCGCCGTCTTGGACGATTAGGTTCGAGGCGTTGCCGATCACCGTCAGCGGCAGGCCTTGGTCGCAAGCCATGGCGACCAGCTGGCGAACCTCCGCGACGGTTTTGGGAAACGCCAGCAGGTCGGCCGGACCGCCGGTTTTGGTGAACGTGTAACGGCTCAGCGGCTCGTTGTGCAGCATGCGAATCTCTGCGACCAAGTTATCGACTCCTTTCGTTTTGACCAGTCTAACACATCACGCCGCCGTGAGCTTGGTCAAAGGCGCCAGCGCCGCCAGCCCGAAGCGGTCGGCCTGGGCCAAGAGAATGCGGGCACAGGCGTAGCTGTCGGCCAGCGCGTTGTGGTGGTTGGTCAGCGGAATGTGCAGCGCCGCACTGACGGTATCGAGCTTGCGGTTGTCCAGCTCCGGCATCAGCCGCTTGCTGGTCTGCGCGGTGTCGATCACCTGGTAGCGCGGCACGGCCAGGTGGTAGCGCTCCAGGCTGCGGCGCATCACCGACACGTCGAAGGGCGCGTTATGCGCCACCACCAGCCGGTTGCGGGTGAAAAACGACTGGATGTGCGGCCACACGCCGGCGAAGTTCGGCTGACCCACCACCATGCTCGGGCGAATGTGGTGAATCTGCACGTTCATCGGCTCAAAGTCGTCCTCGGGGTCAATCAGGGTGTAGAAGCTGTCGGTAATCTGGCTGTTTTGGACCACCACCAGGGCCAGCGAGCAGGCGCTGGCGCGTTTGCGGTTGGCGGTTTCAAAATCCATCGCGATAAAATCCATGTTGCCTCCTAAAGCAGGTCTGCGGTCACAAGCTCGACCGGGCAGTGGTCGCTGCCCAAAATCTCGCTGTGGATGCTGGCGTCTTGCATGAACGGCACAAAGCCGGCGCTGGCCACGAAGTAATCGATGCGCCACCCGGCGTTGCGGCTTCTGGCGTTGAAGCGGTAGCTCCACCAAGAGAACGCGTCGGTCAATGTCGGGTAGAAGTGGCGGAAGGAGTCGGTGAAGCCGGCCGCCAGCTGCGTCGTGAAGCCTGCGCGTTCCTCATCGGTGAAGCCGGCGTTGTGGTGGTTGGCACTCGGGTTCTTCAGGTCGATTTCCTGATGCGCAACGTTCAAGTCGCCGCAGTAGACCAAGGGCTTTTGGGCCGCCAGCGTCTTGGTGTAGGCGAGAAAGGCCTTGTCCCACGCCTGGCGGAAGTCTAGGCGCTTGAGCTCGCTGCCGGAGTTGGGGGTGTACACCGTGATCAGGTAGAACTTGGGATACTCCAGCGTGATCACGCGGCCCTCGGTGTCCAATTCCGGGGTGCCGATGCCGTACGTGACCGCCAGCGGCTCGTGCTTGGTGAAAATGGCGGTGCCGGAATACCCCTTGCGCTCGGCGTAGTTGAAGTACTGGTGGTAGCCGGGCAGGTCAAGCGTCACTTGCCCCGCCTGCATCTTGGTTTCCTGCAGGCAAAACCAGTCGGCGTCAAGCGCCGCAAAGGTCGCCTCAAAGTCCTTCTTCAGCACCGCGCGAAGCCCGTTCACGTTCCAAGAAATGAATTTCATTGTCCAGTCTCCCATCTGCATTCTCTGAGCCCATTGTACCTGCAATTCGAGTCACGGGCAATTGACCCCGGGCCGCGGCCACCCCAGACACGCCAAAAAGCCGCCGCGGGTTGCCCCGGCGGCGGCCGCGCCGAAGCCAGCGGCGCGTGCATCGCCGCTGGCCTTGGCCGTTTTGCTGCTTGGTTGCGAGAATCGTGGTTGCCGCAAGTGGCGTGGTGCGACTTGCGGCCGAGTGGCACAAGCCACCGGTAATGCGCCGCCGCAGCTACCTCGCAAGCGAGTAGGCGGAACACTAAACAGCCGGTGGGTGGAGGTCCAACCCTGGTATTCGGGCCCGCAGGTGGGCGCCGTTACGCGAAAACACGTGTGTTGAAAGCCCGATTCGGCTTGGTATGAGCGGGGTACTGGGAATGCTTATGTCCCGGACCGTTCCCCATGGGCAGTGGGCGTGCTGCGGCCAAGGCCTTTGGCCGCCCCCCTGTCCTAGAATAATCATCCAAGGTTAGTGTAAGCCCTGCCATTTTGGCCGTCAATGTTTTAGCTCACCGTTGCGCGATCGGTTCACCGGGCCCAAGGCGGTGGCGGCACACAAACAGACGCGCGCATGTTGATGGCATGCGCGCGTCCTAGGTCAGGGTGATTGTCAGCTGGTGACGATAAACTTGCAGTGACATTAAATTGATGGTTCCACCTCAAACTGTTCTGATATTCACTTGTACGCTTAGACTGCGGTATTGCATGGTGCGGCCTAATTACTTGGCGTTGTTTGGTGTTATGCTAATTACCCGTGTTGCACCTTTAACTCGCAGTGGTCACGCTTGGTTCGTTGAGCCTTGTTATTAGACTCACACCTCCAATTTCGTGTTACCGGTTCTTTGCAGTTAATGCTGTGTTTCTGGTGTTTCCGGAGCTCAGTGCGTCATCCTGTGTTGAACGACTTGCCGGGATCTTCCTTCGAAGCTGATGAGACTTGGTTGACTGGCTGAGCAATCCTTCCTTGACCTTGACTAAAGTATAGCACGGGTTCCGAATTTTTGCAAGCGCTTCCCTGTTATTTTTTAAGTTGACCTGCGCAACTTCACGCCGATTGGTCCGGCCAATCAAAAAGGCGGACCGCAGCGATCCGCCCTTTTGATTCATCCCATTAATCGCCTCAGTAGCCGAACACGCGCGACGGGGTCGCGGCCCCGTAGCCGAACACCCCGAGCCGGCGGGTGGCGGCGTTGATCGACACCACGTAGCCGGCGTACTCGCTGGGTGTGTTGATCAGGCGGTTCCACTTGCGGTTGAAGCGCGTGGTCAGCCCGTGGTTGCGCCCCATCAAGGCGGCGGTGTTCAGCAGGCAGTAGTGAATCCCGTTGACCGCAAAGTCCTCTTCGGTGTGCCAGTGGCCGGCGAGGCTGGCGATGATCGTGCCCTTCGTGTGGCTAAAATCAAACTGCGCCTGCCCCCCAAAGTCTGGGTGCTCCCCGAAAGTCACCTGCCCGGCGAGCTTGGCGTTGAACGCGCGAAGCACCTCGTGGACCTGGCGGCCGTTAAAGCGCAGCCCGGGCTTGCCACTTCTGGTCATCACCGGGGCGTGGCTCATGATCAACACGTCGCGCGACCCGGCCGACTGCAGGGCGTCGATCAGCTCCTGCACCTGCGCGGCCGTCACCGCCAAAGTCTTTTTGACGTCGTAGTTCTTGCGGCCACCGAGCCACCGCACCGGCACATCCGAGGTGTTCAAGGTAATCACGCGAATGTTGGCCCAGTCGAACACGGACAGCCCGTGGGCCGACACGAGCGGGGCCCCGACTTGCGCCTTCATCTTGGCGAACACGTACTCGTTGAAGACCCAGGGGTGGAAGCTGCCGGTGAAGCGCCGGTTGCGCTCGGCGAACTTGTCGTTGTCGTCGTGGTTGCCCTTGGTGATCACGTAAGGCAGCGCGGTCGCCGCGTAGTCGCTGACGATGTTGCGCAGCCGCCACTGGGTCAAAAAGGCGGGTTCCGAGCCGTCAACCAGATCGCCCAGGTGGACGCGCCAGTCGATCGGCAGCTCGCCGGTCAGCCAGTGCTGCTCCAGCAGGTGCCAGTAGCCGTTGGGGCCGTAAAAGCTGCGCGACAGCTTGGTGCGGTCGTGGGTGTCGGTGATGACGGCCATGTTCAGGCTGGCGCCGGTGATCTGCGGTCGCACCCAATCGGCGAACGCGGTCAGGTCGGCCTTGGCGAAGCGGCGAATCGTGATGTTCTCGTGATGACGCATGTCGGTCACTCCTTTGTGCTTTTGCCACCATCATACACGCCCGAAGCCAAAATGTATCGGCACAGGGGCGGATTTTCGCGGTGCGGAATCAGGCGCGAATCACCTGCTGAATCAGCGGCTGCTTGGCCGGCGCCGCTTGGCCAATGGTGTAGGCGGCGGCAACCGCCGTGGCCACCTGCGCCACGTCTTCTTGATCGGCGTGGATCGTGGCCAGCGTGTCGCCGACCGACACCGGGGTGCCGACCTTCTTATGCAACACCAGCCCGACGGCGAGGTCAAGCTTGGAATCAAGCGTCTGGCGGCCGCCGCCCAGCTGCATCACGGCGGTGCCCAGGGCATTGGCATCGATGGCCGTGACCACCCCTGCGGTCGTGGCCGTGACCGGGACCTTGAACTTGGCCTGTGGCAGCCGGCGCGGATCGGCCACGACGCTGACGTCGCCGCCTTGCGCCTCAATCAGCTGCTTGAACGCGCGCAGGGCCCGGCCGTCCTTGAGCGCATCCTCGCACATTCCGGTCGCGACCTCGAGGCTTGCCGCGCGTTGGCCCAGCACCAGCATGTGGGCCGCCAGCGCCACGGTCAGATCCCGCACGTCCTTGGGCCCGCGGTTTTTGAGGATGGCGATGGCCTCGGCCACTTCCAGGCTGTTGCCGATGGTGACACCCAGGGGCTGGCTCATGTCGGTCAACAGCGCCACGGCGGCCACGCCGGCCTGCTTGCTGATGGCGACCAAGGCGCGGGCAAGCTTTTCGGCCTGGGCCGGCGTCTTCATGAAGGCGCCGTTGCCGACCTTGACGTCGAACACCAAGGCGTCCGTGCCGGAGGCCAGCTTCTTACTCATGATGGAGCTTGCAATCAGGGGAATCGACTCGACGGTGCCGGTCACGTCGCGCAGGGCGTAAAGCAGCCGGTCGGCCGGCGCCAGCGCCTTGGAGCTTGAGACGATGGCCTGGCGAATCGTGGCGACCTGGTCTTTGAACTGCCGCTCGGTCTCGGCGACGGTGAAGCCCGGAATGCTCTCGAGCTTGTCCAGGGTGCCGCCGGTGTGGCCCAGCCCCCGCCCGGAGATCATCGGCACCGGCACCCCGAGGCAGGCCACCAAAGGCGCCAGCGGCAGCGAAATTTTGTCGCCGACGCCGCCGGTCGAGTGCTTGTCCACCTTGACGCCGGGAATGCCGCTGAGGTCCAGCCGGTCGCCGGAATGCAGCATCGCCATGGCCAGCGCGGTTTGCTCCGCGTCCGTCATCCCCTTGAAGTACGTCGCCATCAAAAAGGCGCTCATCTGGTAATCCGGCACCGTATTGTCGACGTACCCCGCGATCAGCCAGTTCAGCTCGGCCGCCGTCAGCTCGCCGCCGTCGCGTTTTTTGGTAATCAAGTCAACCATCCGCATGCGTCACCACTCCCTTGCGTGTTAATATCTATAGTATAGCGTATTCAGACCAGAGTTTCAGATTGACGATCAGGAGGCTCACATGGACGCACAAATTTTGCACCAGCTCGGCAAAGTCGAACTTCACTGCCACCTCGACGGGTCGCTGTCTTTACCCGTCATTCGTAGGCTTGCGGCACAGGCCAACGTCTCACTGCCGGCAGACGACGCGGCGCTGCAGGCCAAGGTCTGCGCCCCACCCGATGCGCAGTCCTTGATGGATTACCTGCGGCCCTTCGATGTCATTCGGCCGCTGCTTCAAACCGCCCCGGCGCTGCGGTTGGCGGCTCACGACGTGGTCGCCCAGGCCGCGGCGGAAAACGTGCGGTACATCGAGGTTCGCTTCGCCCCGGAGTTTTCGATGGACGGTGAGCTGTCGGCGCTTGAGGCCATCGAGGCCGTGATTGCCGGGCTCGCCGCGGCCAGCGCCGAGTTCGGCGTGCAGGCCAACGCCTTGGTGTGCGGAATGCGCCAAAGCCCGGCGCCGGTGACCCAGGCGATTTTTGCCGCGGCGGCCCCCTTGGTCGGCCGCGGGGTCGGCGGCGGCGATTTTGCCGGCAATGAGGCCGCCTTCCCGCCGGCCACCGTGGCGGCCTCGCTGCAGTTCGCGCAGTCGCTTGGCCTGCCGATGACCTTCCACGCCGGCGAGTGCCACTGCGCCGCCAACATCGCGGACGCCTTGGCCGCCGGGGTGCGGCGCATCGGCCACGCCACCGCCATCGGGCAAGACCCTGCCCTGATTCAGCGCTTCGTCGCGGCCGGTGCGGTGGCGGAGCTGTGTTTGACCTCCAACCTGCAGACCAAGGCCGCCAATAACCTGGCCGAATTCCCCTTCAAGGCGCTGCGGGCCGCCGGGGCCAAAATCACGATCAACACCGACAACCGCACCGTGTCCAACACCACGCTGGCCCGCGAGTACGAGCTGTTCGGCCAGCTGTTCGGCGTGACCTACGCCGATCTGCTCGCCTTCAACCAAACCGCGGCGGCCGCCGCCTTCATCCCGCCCGAACAGCGCGAGGCGCTGAGCCGCCGCCTGGCCGCGGAATACGCGCCTTACGTCGACCGCCACTAAGTCGCAACACCCGGGCTTCGCGGCCCCGGCGCCCCCCGACCGCCGGGCCCCCGCTGCCAAGCCCACCCACGCAAAAACCGTTCGTCGCATCACGAGACGAACGGTTTTTGCGTGGTTCGATGGCGCCTGTCAGGCGGCCTGGCCCTCGACGGTCACCCGGTCGCGGCCGGCGGTTTTGGACTGGTACAAGTAGCGGTCGGCGCGTTTGAACACCGCCGTCGGGCTGCCGTCCTGCGGGGTGGCCATCGCCAGGCCAAAGGAGGCGGTGATGCGAAGCTCACCGGTCGCGTGGCGAATCACCAGGCCCCGCAGCAGCTTTTGGCAATCGGCCACCAGCGTCTGGGCCTCCGAAAGCGTCAGGCCGGGCAGAATCATCGCGAACTCCTCGCCGCCGGTGCGGTAGAGCTGAAAGGCGGCGTCGCGTTGCTGCAGCTTGGCCTCAAGCTGGCTGGCCACCGTCATCAGCACCTGGTTGCCGACCAGGTGGCCGTGGTCATCGTTGATCCATTTGAAGTGGTCGACATCAAGCGCCACCAGTGCGAGGTTGGGGTGTTCGGCGTCAAGCGCGGCGTATTGGGTGGAGAAATCGCGCTGGAACATCGCCCAGTTGCGAACCTGCGTCAGCGCGTCGTACTGCACATCGCGGGTCAGCTGCGCCAGCACCTGCTGGTCCTTGCGTTGATAATGCTCGTAATCCCAAAGCGCCAGGTAGGCCCAGCCGTAGCCCAGAAAATGGGCGATGCCGCCGGCTCGGGTGACCGTCGGGAACTCCGTGGCCACCGCCAGCCAAAACACCGCGCCAATCAGAATCGGCACCACCAGGTACAGCAGCTGGTGCTGCGCCGCGCGTTTGCCCCAGAAGCGTTCAGAATACACCAGCAGGCAGGCGGCCAGGTACAGCGGCCCGGTCACCCAGTTGATGCCGCCGGTCGACACGAACAGCACCAGCCCCAGCGTCTGCAGCCCCAAGGCGGCCGGCACCGACTGCACCAGGAAGTTGCTGTAAACCAAGATGATCAGCTGCAGGTTGACGAACAGCCAGTACGGCTCGGCCGGGGCCCCAATCTCAAGGCCCCGCAGCAGAATCAGGATGGCGCCGATGTAGGCCAGCTTCGGTAGGCTGCCGGCCAAGCGGCTGAGGCTGCGCTTTTGCGCCAGCCGCCTTTTGGTCCCGGCATCGATCTGCGTGTACACCGTCATGAACCCCAGGGTGCTGACCACGGCCAGAAAAATATCCCCAATATAAATCGTTAATCCAGCCAATCTAACGCCCCCATCGTTCAGTGGATTAACTTAATAATGGGCCGCGAGCCGACGGGTGTCAAACCCAATCCGGCAGCGCGGCCCCACCACGCCAAAAAGCCGGTCGCAAGCGACCGGCCCCAATTCGATCGGTGAACCTGCCCGGCAAGCTGGCGTCAGGCCGCCTGTTTGCCGCGGTGCCGCCGCGCAATCGCCGGCAGAATCAGGCCCAGCGCCAGCAGAATCAGCGGCGTCACAATGTTCAGTGCCAACTGGAACCACCAGGTGCCGGGCTCCTTGGCGAAGTTGACCTTCGGCACCATGCCCAGCAGGCAGGCGAAGGCGGTGAACACCAGGCACCACGCGCCGATGGCCATCCCCGCGTACTTGTTTTTGACGAAGCGGTAGGCCGACGGGAACTTCTTGAGCTGCTGGTTCAACAGGATGTAGGCCAAAAATACCCAGAGGTAGCGCATCGGCATCACCACCGCGTTGAGGTTGAGCATCCAGTTGTACAGCGCGTTCATGTTCTTGATGCCAAGCGTCGGCACCATGATCAGCAGACTGACCAAAATGCCGGTCATCAGGTAGCCGCGCGTCGGGGTGCCGCGGTCGTCGAGCTTGGCCAGCCCGGCCGGCACGAACTCGGGATCCGCGTCGCCCAGCAAAATACGCAGCGGCGCATCGATGGAAAAGGCCAAGGCCGAGATCTGCGCCAGTGCCTGGGCCAGCGCGTAGAGAATCACGAAAATATTGCCGACGTGGTAGTAGCCGCCGAGCTTGGCGAAGGCCATGTAGGCGCCGTTGGCCATCAGGTCCTTGGGCAGGTGGTTGGCGTCAAAGAGCAGCGCCATGGCAAAGGAACCGAGCAACGCGCAGACGGCCACCATCAGCGCCAAGACCAGCATCCCCCGGGGGAACTCCTTGGCCGCGTTTTTAGTGCGGTTGACGTACGGCGAGATTTTCTCCGCCCCACCGACGGCAAACACCAGCATCGAAATCGAGGCGAAGTAGCCGAGGTCAAAACTCGGCAGGTAGGTCTTCAGCTTGTCCAAGTGAGCCGTGGCCACCGGGGCATGGGCCATGAACGGCGCCGACACCGCCAGCAGGATGAACAGCAAAGACATCACAAACATCGCGGTACCGGCCACCGAGCCGATGCGGTTGAGCGTGGTCAGCCCCCGCGAGGCCAACCACAAGAACACCAGGAAAATCACCAGCGCGATCAGGGACACCAGCCGAGAGTCGACCTCATTGACGAACTTGCCGTTGCCTTGAAACAGCCAGCTCAAAGACACCAGAATGCCGCTTGGTTTTTGCGCCAAGTACGGCACGTGAACCACCCAGTAGGTCCAGGCGGCGTAGTAGGCCAGGCGCTTGGTCGACGTGTTGCGAATCCAGCTGGCCACCCCGCCGGCCTCGTCCTTGAACGCCGAGCCCAGCTGGCCGACGATTAAGGCGTAAGGCACGAAGTACAGCGCCATAATCAGCACCCAGGACACAATGACGGACGGGCCTTGCAGCGCCTAGTTGTTCACCACGTTGCCGAGGCCCCACACCGCCACAAAGGCGATCAAGGCGACGTTGTACCAGCGCAATTGCTTATTGTCTTCTGACATAATTCCCCCGACTTTCTCTTCGAATATTCCGGTCACCAGAATGGTAGACGCCACCAGCGTAACAGGTCCGGACCAGCGGCGCGGTGAGGCCCGGCCTATTTTTCGCTAAGAATTCGGTGTGTCAAGACACACAAAAAGCAGCGGTCGATGGCCGCTGCCTGAGAGTTCAGTTATCGTTTGCCGGGCGTTTGGTGGCCGGCGGCTCATTCGCCTTTTGCGGCCCGACGCCGCCCGGGACTGGCTGACCCGGGCCGCTGGCCGCGGCCGGGTCTGACGCGGCCACGCCTGGGGCGTTGGGACCGCTCGCCGCGGCGCCTGAGCCGGCGGTGTTGCCGGTCGACCCTTCCGGCGCCAGGAAGCCGTGCTCCATCACATCGAGAATCGCCAGTGTGTCGTCGACCAGAAATTCGAGGTCGGCCACCGTCGCGTCGGGGTGTTGGTGCATGAAAGCCTTGGCCTTGGTGGAGATCAGGTCGCTCATCATCACCACCAGGCTTTGCACCGTCGTCGCCGCCACACCCTCGCGCAGGTGCATCCGGCCGAACACCGGCCCGGTCAGCTGCGGCACGGCGCCTTGAATCTCGTCTTGCCACAGCGCCTGAAGCTTGGGCCTCAGCGCCTCCGGCAGTTGGCTGCCGTCCGAATAGGCGGCGAGGCTCAGCGCGAACTCGTCGGGGTACTCGACTTGCAGCTTCAGCTTGTAGCGCATCGCCCGTCGTACCATGGTCGGCAGGTCCGGCGCCTTTTGCCACACGGTCCAGTCGGCGATGGCGTTGATCCGCTGCAGCGTCCACCGCACCGCCGCCACGTAGAGGTTCGCCTTGCTCTGAAAATAATGGAAAACCAGGCCCTTGGAGACGCCGGCCTCCTTGGCAATCACGTCGGTCTTGGCGTCGCGATAGCCCGCTCGCGCGAACTCGTGCATCGCCGCGGTCAGGATGCGCTGTTCCTTGGCCGCGTCTCTTGCCGCACCCACGGCGCCCTCAGTTGGTCAGCAGGTCGCGCCGCTTGTAGCCGACGTAACCTGCGACCATCAAGGCGAGGCCAAGCGCGGTCATCCAGGCGAAAGCCCCCCAGTCAATGGCCGAAGCCGGCACGAGGTTGACCCAGCCGTACGGGGTGATCTTGGTCGCCCACTCCGGCAGCCCGATCATGTTCCCGAGGTACAGGGACAGCACGCCGTAAATTGGAATCGCCCAGACCCAGGCCTGAAGCCGCGGCAACACCGCAATCACCACCATCACAACGCCCAGCGTCACCAGCATCGCCGGCCAGTAGCCGACAAAGGCCCGTAGGTAACGCGCAATCGAGATCGGGGTGGCGGTCAGGCTGGCCGAGCCGGCCACGGCCATGCCGAGGATGCCCAGCACAAGCGCCGCAGACCCAACCAGCACCGCATGGACCAGGAAGCTGATGTACAGGCGCAGCCGAGACACCGGCTTGGCATGCACCAGCTCGAGGTAACCACCGCGCTCGTCACCGTTGAGCTTCAGCAGCGTGATCACCGCAGGAATCGTCGCCACCACGGCGAAAATGATGCTCAGCTTGTTGGCGAAGGTCAACACCATGGTGCGACCGGCGGCGTGCAAAGCGCCAGTCCCCATCAGCTGCCCGATCGCCGGGTTGGTCTTGACCAGGTCACCAACGGTGCCAAAAATCGAGCCGTAGCTTGCGCCCAAGATGAACAAGGACACCAGCCAGATCAGCGTGCTGGTGCGCTCAAGCCGCGCCAGCAGCGTGAGCGGTCCGGCCAAGAAGCGCGAGGCGCGGGCGCGACCGGGCCGCGGCTGGATCAGCCCGGCCCCGGTGTCACGGGCGGTTGACAGCGCAACGGCCGCGACCAGCAGCACCGCGCTCAGGCCGAGCATCAAAAGCAGCGGCCACCAGGTGTTCTTGGTGTAGAGGTTGAGTTTTTCAATCCAGCCAAAAACCGTCCACCAGCTCAGGTCCGGATTCTGAACGTCGGTACCCATCCGCACCACGTACAGGCCGCCGAGCAGGACGTAGCTGAGAATCGTCGCGCTGCGCCCGGAGCTTGCGACCTGGGCGAGCAACAGCGAGAAGCAGCCGAACATGAAGCCAAACGCCGCCAGCCCCAGCCCGAACAGCCAGTTACCCGCCGCAGAACCCCCGGTCATGTTCGCGGCCTGCAGCCCCAGTGCCTCCAAGACGCCGGCGACCAGGTTGATCGCCGCCAGCTCCAGAATCGCCGCGGCCAGCGGGCTTTGGCGCCCGACCGCGTGGGCCAAGATGAACTCGGTGCGACCGGCGTCCTCCTCGACGCGGGTGGCATGCACGGCGAAGTACACGTTCATCATCGCCGCGAACAGTCCCATGAAGACCATCATCATCGCGCCGTAGATCACGGCCACGGTATACGGCGGCTTGGGCGTGAACGGGCCGAACATGCTGACCATCGCCGGCGTGCTTAGGGTCTCGGCGATTGAGGACATCGCCTTTTGGGTCGAATACAGGCCGTCGAACTTCGCGGCCGCGGCGGTCATCAACCCGCCCAGGCCGAGGAGCCAAAACACAATCTTAAGCCAGTCCCGGCGCAGGTTCAACGCCAGCACCAGGCCCACGGACTTGAACTTATTGGCCATCGTGCTCACCACCTTGGTTATAGTAGCGCAGGAACAGGTCCTCAAGCGTCGGTGGCGTGCTCTGAAGCGTCACGATGCCAAGCCCAGTCAGCGTGGTGATCACGGCCCCGAGGTTCTCCGAGTCGACGGCGAACGTCGCGGTGTGGTCCCCCTCCGCCTTGAACTGGTGGACGTCCGGGCGCTTGGCGATGTCGGCGAGCGGCGCCGTGGTGGTCACCCGCACGGTGCTGCGCGACAGCTGCCGCATCGCATCCAGCGTACCGGTTTCGATGATGCGGCCCTCGCGAATGATCCCAATGCGGTCGCACATGCGCTCGACCTCGCTTAGGATGTGCGAGGACAGCAGCACGCTTTTACCCGCCCGTTTCAGCGCGAGCACCTGCGTCTGGAACACCTCTTCCATCAAGGGGTCGAGGCCACTGGTTGGCTCATCGAACACGTACAGCGCCGCGTCGCTGGAGAAGGCGGCGATCAGCGCGACCTTCTGGCGATTCCCCTTGGAGTAAGTGCGGCACTTCTTGGTCGCGTCGAGCTCGAACAGCTTGATCAGCTCATCGGTGTGGGCGCTGTGCCGCTCCCCGTTCATCTTCAGGAACAGGTCGATCACCTCGCCGCCGGTCAGGTTCGGCCACAGGTACACGTCGCCGGGCACATACGCGAGGCGCTTGTGAATCGCCACGGCGTCCGTCCAGACGTCCTGGCCAAAAATGGTCGCGGAGCCGCCGCTGGCCTTCAGGATGCCCAACAGCGTCCGGATGGTGGTCGACTTCCCCGCGCCGTTGGGGCCGATGAAGCCGAACACCTCGCCCGAGTTGACGGTCAGCGTGATGTCCTTGAGCGCCTCGAACTTCCCGAATCGCTTCTGCAAGTGATTGATTGCCACTACTTCGGTCATGATTTCTTCCTCCCGTGAGGTCTTGCCTCTTTTGGATTGCTATCGAGGTGAGTATAGGCGGTCGTTGACTCGTGAGTCAACGCTTATCGAGTCAACCACCCGTCGCCGCAATCCCGTGCGGCCGTAGGAACGAAAAAAGCGTTGACCCGCGAGTCAACGCTTTTTCAAGGAAGCGGCTTAGAAGTAATCGAACAGCTGCGTCTGCCGCTGCAAAAAGGCATCGTCGAGGCTAGCCACCGTGAACGGGTCGCCATCGATCAGGCCGAGGTTGTAGGCATCGCGCAGGGACCGCACCCCGAAGGTCACCTTCACCAGCTGCTGAATGCTCAAGGTGATGGCTGGCACCCCGCTGGTGTCGCGCTCGAAGCTCGCCTGGCCGTCGTTGATGGCCAGGCGCCACCGCCCGTCGTTGTCCGGGATGTTGGCATCCTGAATGCCGAACACCACCGGGGCCAGGTCCGAGACCTGGTACGGGTAGCGGGTCATGAAGTCCTTGACGTCGACGATTCGCGCCATCATGAACGCGCGAACCGACGACCGCAAGGCGCTGGGATCCGGCAGCAGGTCGTGCAGCGACTCGGGGTCGCCGGTGGTGTAGCGAAAACGCGCGAAGGCCGTGCGGTGAGCGGCGCAGAACTGAACTAGGGCCAGCAGGCTGTCCAGGTCGTCGTAAAACAGCTCATGCACCCAAAACAGGTCGCCAGTGCGTTCGTAAATCACGTAGCCGGTCGGGTGATCGCCGAGGCTCGCCACGGCCACCTCGCGGCTCGGGTAGTGATCGGCCATGTTCAGCCACCACCAGTCGGCGCGGCGCAACCCGCCCCGGGTGGTTTCCTTGCTGCGACCGTACACCGTGGTCATCGCCTCAATGGCCGCGCGAAACGGTACCCGATCCACGGCCACCGCGCCGGAATGGCGCGGCACCTTTGGCAGGGCCGCCGCATCGATTTCGTGGGTCACCTGGTCGAACGCCCCTTCGTAGCCGAAGCGGCGGTAAAACGGGGCGGAAAACGGCGCCAGGTAAGACAGCGTCTCCCCGTTGGCCCGCATGTCGGCGAAGGCCTGTTCCATGATGGTGTGGATGCCCCCCTTGCCGCTCGCCTCGGGGTAGCTGGCGACGTACCCCACGCCGCTCATTTTGTAGGCGACGCCGGCCAGATCCACGGTGAAGTGGGTCCCGAGCAGCCCAGAGGTCAACGGGCTGCCGGTCCCCCAGGCCGCGCTGTGGTCGTATAAGCTGGCAAAGGCGCGGTCGCGCGTCGGGCTTTGCGGCTTGTGGAACGCGTAACGGGCAAGCGCGTAAAAGCTCGCCTCATCTTCTGCAGTCAAGCGCCGAACATCGGTCACAAGTATCACAATCCTTTCGATTAGAGGGCATAGCCGAGCGTTTAGCCGACCGGCCAGCGTAGGGCTGGCGCTTGAAGCGGTCCTTGCTTCGAGTGCCGGACCTAGCTGGACGCGTCGGCGATGCCCGGCGGCGCCCGTTTAGAGGGTGGAACGAGGCGGGTTTAGCGGCGCGACTAGCGCAGGGACGGACGTTGGCCCGGTCCTTGGGCCGGCGGCCGGTCCTAGCTAGGCGCATCCGCGTTGCCTCGTGGAACCCGTTTAGAGGGCATAGCCGAGCGTTTAGCCGACCGGCCAGCGTAGGGCTGGCGCTTGAAGCGGTCCTTGCTTCGAGTGCCGGACCTAGCTGGCCGCGTCGGCGATGCTCGGCGGCGCCCGTTTAGAGGGTGGAACGAGGCGGGTTTAGCGGCGCGACTAGCGCAGGGACGGACGTTGGCCCGGTCCTAGCTAGGCGCATCAATGACGCCTTTTTGTGAATCATCAAACACACTGTCTTCAGTATAGCGTAGCTCGACGTCGCTTGCATCTTTACCTTAGCTTTAGAAAGCCTTCACATTATCGTCTTGAATCCTGCGCCGAACGCTCACAGGCGTTGGTTATGATGGTTTTGTTGATAACGCAACGCCCCCGCCTCTCGTGAAAGGATCTTACATATGAAACTTCAAAATAACGTCTACACCGCCCAGCTCGACCAGATCACCTACCCCACCATCACCGCTCACCTGGAGAACGGCGCCCCGCTGGTGATCGAAACCAATCAAAAACAGCGCGACGACCCCCAGTTTTGGGCGGTCATCAGCGCCATTGTCAAAGCTAAATTGTGGGTGCCGGTCTCCACGCGGCTGCACCAGCTACTGGACACCGACTGGCTGGTGCCGGCCGCAGACTAACCGTTCCTGGGCTTCGGCGGCGCTGACGTCAGCGCCGCCAACCACACGATCCAGTCGCAGCCGCGCGTTAACGCCAGCCTACTTCTGCCACTCGGCGAACCGGGCCGCGGCCACCACCAGGGTGACCACCGCGTCCTTGGCCAAAGCCGCCGTCACGGTGGCGCGATGGCCCGAGGTCGCAACCGCCCCGATGACCTCGAAGCCGTACTTGACCAGGTTCAGGTCCTTTTTGGCCGAATAATCCGGTTCGAAGACCGGTTCGTGGTTGTAGGTGAAGTTCAGCACGTCACCCACGATCGAGCCGTCGACGTGGTTGACCATGATGCGATCTTGCAGTGCCGCCAGCGGCTGATCATCCGCGAGCAGGTTCAGCTTGTGATCGGATTCCTCTCGGTAGTAAGTCCCCTGCGGCATGTCGAGGTAGGTCGCGGCCGGGTGCGACAGCACCGCCAGGTAATCCACCGCGGCAAACACGCGGTCCAGCGGCAGCTTGACCTTCTTTGCCAGCAGCGCCTCGGTGTTGCTTTCCAGCCAATCCGCCAGTTCACTGACCCCAAATTGATCCATGTGTGTGGCCCTCCATTATCGTAATTGCGTCTATTGTAGCATTTTTGCGGGCCAGCGTGAAGGCGCCGCGCCGCCGATGTTTTGGTTAAGGTGCCGCCAAGCCCCGCTACCGGTCGCAGGCGGGTGTATACTGAGCGTGGGTGAGCATCTTGAGCTGCCCGACTCACCCGAAGGAGGCGTCGTCATGTCTGATTTGCCAACCGGCTACCCACTGGTCGATGCCCAGGGGCGGCCCCTCAAGCTTCAACCCAAGGTCACCTACACGCTGCGGGTCAAAAACGGCTACATCCTCGGCTTGCGCCAAGACCAGCGCCAGGTTCGCCTGCCGAACCTGCTCCGGGACTTCCCCAACACCGATCCCAGCAAGTCGCACCACCGTTAGCTCACCGCCAACATCCCGGTGAGGTGACCGCAATAGGCCCGAGCCACGCGATTGCGCGGTTCGGGCCTATTGGTGTCTTTAAGGGGCGGTCGACTCGCCCGGGGCCTTGGGGGCCAAAAGCGCCATCGCCACCACTATGCCGATGATCACCAGGCCGCCGACCAGCTCCCAGCCGCTCAGCCGCGTCCCGAGAAACAAGACGGCGATCACCGTCGCGGCCAGCGGCTCAAAGGCGTCCAGGAGGCTGGCGGCCGTCGGCGTGATGTACTGCAGGCTGGCCAAATAGACCAGGTAGGCGACGATGGTGCCACCGATCACGACGAACGCGTAGCAACCCCAGCCAAAGGCGGTGAGGTGCGGCACCTGCCGCCAAAACGGGGCCCAAACGGTCATCAAAAGTCCGCCCAACAGCTGGGCCCAGCCGGTCACTACCAGGGGCGAGTGACGCTGGAGCAGCTCGCCGGGCAACAGCGTGTAGGTCGCCGCGGCAACGGCCGCCAACAGCCCCCAAAACAGGGCCTGCGGCGTGATGGCCAGCGTCGTCAGCCGGCCCTTGGTCACGATCAAAAGCGTCCCGAGCATCGCAAAGGCGATAATCACCACGTCGCTGCGCCGCGGTAGCGTCAGCGTTTTGACGGCCAAGACCACCAGCACCACGATCGGCGACAGGTACTGGAGGATGGTGGCGGTCGGCGCGTTGGCCACCGCCACGGCCTTGAAGTAGACGAACTGCATGGCAATCATGCCAAACAGCACGAACACCACCATCTGCAGGGCGTCCTTGCGGGTTCGCCAAGGCGTGGTCAACAGGCGCGGTGTTTTGACCGCGGCGTAACCCAGCGTGACGATCCCGGCGATCAGCATTTTGGAGCTGATCAGCCAGGCGACAGCCACGCCTTGGTTGAACAAAACGGTGCTGGCGGGGCCGGACACGCCCCACAGAGACGACCCCAGGATGGCCAGCAAAATGCCGGTCAGGTGCTTAGACTTCATGCTTTTCCCCTTACTTACGGCGGTGCCACCCGGCCAGGTGGTCGTCGATCACCCCGGCGCCTTGCAGGAAGCTGTAAGCGCTGGTGGGACCGATCATCTTGATGCCGTGCTTCTTCATGTCGGTTGCGACCAGCTGCGACAGCGGGTCTTGCGTCGGAATGTCGGCCGCGGTCTGGGGCCGCCGCACCAGCTGCTGGCCGTCGGTGAACCCCCACACGTAGCGGTCGAAGCTGCCGTATTCGCGCTGCAGCTCCTGCACCGCGCCGGCGTTGTGGACGATGGCCTCAAGCTTGCGGCGGTTGCGAATCAGCCCGGCGTCTTGCATCAAGACGTCGAGATCCAAGTCGGTCATCGCCGCCACCGGTGCCAGTTCAAAGTGGTGAAAGGCCGCGTTGAACGCCGGGCGCTTCTTGAGCACCAGCGCCCAGCTCAACCCGATTTGCAGCCCCTCTAAGGACAGCAGCTCGAACAAGGCGCGGTCGTCGTGCTTGGGCACACCCCATTCGTGGTCGTGGTAAGCCTTGAGCAGCGGGTTGCGATCGCCCCACCAAGTTGTTGCATCCGTCATTCGATCACCTCCACCCAATAGATTACGCCAGGTGACGCAAAAACCGCCTCGGGGCCAGACGCCTCGAAGCGGTCGCGGCCGATTGCAAGCAATCAGGCCTCCGTCTTGACGATCAGCACGTCGCAAGGCGCCGTGCGGTTGACATACTCGGTGACCGAGCCGACCAAGACGCGCTCAACCGCGTTCAGGCCGGTGGCGCCGATGATAATCAAATCGGTGTGGTGATCGTGCGGGAAGTCGGTGGCGATGACCGACTTGGGGTTGCCGAACCGCACGTGGATGGCGACGTCTTCAAGCCCCGCCTTCTTGGCGCGGTCCGCAAGCTCCTCGAGGAACTTCTCGGCGTCTTGGGTCAGCTGGTAAATCGCGTCGCCGGAAATCATGCCACCGTAGCCGCCGATGAACTGCTTGGTGTCCAACACGTTCAGGATGTCGAGGTGGGCGTGGTTGGCGACGGCGACCTTCACCGCCTTTTTGAAGGCGAGGTCGGACTCGTCGGACCCATCGATGGGTACCAGTAAGTTGTTATATTCTTGATCCATGCGATCACTCCTTAGGTTGCCAATGCACACGCACGACGCGCGGGCTTATCTCAAGCGTACAACCGCGCCGGGCGAAAAACAAGTTATACCAATAGGCACGATAACCTTTTTAATCAGTGAACAAGAGCTGGAATTCGTGCTTGGTGACGTCGATGTTCACGGCAACGTGGCGGTTCAAGTCGGCGACCAGCTTGCGGGCGAAGTTCATCTTGGATTCAAAATCCGTGAGCACCGCCGTCTCGCTCAGGCTGGCAAAATCGAAGTTCTCGCCGATGAAGGCGGGATCCGTGACGTACAGCAGGTTGTTCTCATCGTGGCGGCTGCCCGGACGCAGCACGGCGTCGATGTAGTGGTAAAGCAGCGTCGGGGGGAAGTTCAGCGGCTTGTCCAGCTCGGTTGTGATTGCAAACCCCGGCGCATCGTCGGCCAGCGTTTCGTTCACCTGGACCTGGGTCAATCCTTGGTAGAGTTTCATTCTAGTCACTTCCTTCGTCGTGATGGCGGCTAGGCCGCCTTACGCCTTTATTATACGCCCCAAAAACGGGCTTGCCCAACGCAACGCGCGACCGACCGGGGAAAAATGCCTGGGTTCAGTAAGGCCGCGACCGAACCGTCTGGCCGCCGTCGCTGACGCCCGTGGCCAGACGGTTCGAACCGGCGCCATCGCCTTTTCCAGGTACAACGCCTGTCGGGTTCGTCGCTTGGCCACGGTGAGGCCAAGCCGCTCAAGCAGGTATCGCGCGAGGCCGCCAAAGTCTTGGGCGACCGTGGCGCAAGCCTGTGGTGGCGCAGGGTTCGCCCGTCTTGGTGCGGCAGCCGCCGCGGTCGCGGCAATTGGCGGCCTGCTGGAGCGGGAGTGCCGTTGCTTGCATAACTGCTCCTATCGAATCAATCTATCAAAAAAGCGCCGACAACGCGGCGCTGTGGCGGACAACTAGTCTTCAGACGTGGTTCCGCCGATGATCAGGCCTGCTGTGAACGAGGCCACAAGGTCCTTTTTGCTGGACGCCAGGACTTCGTTGTTGTACGTCAGGACGGTCTTTTCGCTCAGCAGGTCCTCGACGCGAATCACTTCACGATCGGACAGGTCAACGGTCTTGGCTTGCTGTTCTGCGTACTTATCCGGGTAAGCCAAGGCGAGAATGTTGACAGGATCAGTGTTGTAGTACTCCGCAAGCTTGCGGATACTACGCTCACTTGGAACAGTTTGATCATTTTCCCACTTTGTGAAGCTTGCCGGGGAAGTGTGGGTTGCCTTTGCGACTTCAACGATCGACTCGCCACGGCCCTTGCGGATCTGGCGGAGGGAGCTACCAACGGTTTCTGTCATTCTTTTCACCACGATTCCATTATAGTCAATCACAAACCGAAATTCGGTTCATCTACTAATTTAGCGGTATCGTAGTGAAAATGCAATCAAATAATCTGTTTTTATTAAGTTTGTTATCCAGCCTTCACAGAAAAGTCACAATCGGCCGTTTACATTTGACAAACAGGTGTCAAAACAGTGATTGGTCTGATGCGCTTGGGGCGTTCGCCGTGCCGGCGACCCGAAGCGCCGCCGCAACGGTATAGACAGAACCGCTTTCATCCCCCGTTCCGCTAGTTCGCGCCGGCAGGGAGTCGCCACCGCTTGCCGGTCGGCACCAGGTACCACACCGTGGCCTCGGTGACAAAACCGGCCTTGGCGTAGGCCCGACACGCCGCCGGGTTGTCGGCTTCGACCCCCAACCGCACCGGCCCGGTCGCGCTGAGCCGGTGCAACAGGGCCGCGACGAAGCGGGTCCCCAGCCCCTGGTTGCGGCGAGCGGCGGCGATGAACACCCCGAACAGGTAGGCGTAGCCCAGCCCATCATCGACCGCGGCGTAACCGATCGGTCGCCCGGCCTCAATCAGCAGGTAGGCCGCACTGGTCTTCCCCCGCAGCGTCTGGGTCAGATACAAGGTGGCCGAGTCACCATCTTCGGGAAAGGCGGCTTCGTAAAGCGGCAACACCGCGTCAATGTCGGCTGCGGTCATCGCGCGGACGCTCAGGCCGCCGGCCAGCGCGTGGCCGCTGCCTCGCGGTGCCACCAGCTGGTACTCGGCGGGGTCGCCGTTCAAGGCCAGCTGGGCCTGGGTGAGAAAGCCCGGCGCCGCCTGCAGCCAACTTGCCTCGCACAAGAACTCGTATTCGGTGTAGCCGAAGGCCCGAAGCACCGCCGCCGCGGCCTGCCACAGCGCCGTGGCGACCCCGCGCCGGCGCCAGCCCGGCGCCACGTACAAGGCGACATCGACGCTGCCGCCCGGCGCCTCATCGGCGTAAAGCGTCGCGTAGCCGATCAAAGCCGCCCGATCCCAGGCCATGAAGAAGGCCGGCATCGTGCGGTCGTAATTGAACTGGTTGTCCAGGTACGGGGCCCGCTTCAGCTGGTCGTGTTCCTGCACCTGCGCGGTCAGCGCCGCAGCCGCCTGACGCTGGCTCGGCGTCAGTACCGCCGCTTGCGTGATTGTAAACATCATATCCGCCTCCCAGGTTTTCGCTCATTCTATCACACTTATCGACTACTTCCCGCGGCTTCGCTATAATGAACCTGAAAGGTCGTGACGGATTGGATACGAATTACCCGAAAATGCGCGAACCCAAGGGGCCGCTGCCAACCAGCACCGGCTCGCTTCAGCCGAGCTGGCAGGCGCTGGCCAAAAAGGTGCCGAAGCTGGCCGGCCAGCGGGTGCTGGCCATCCACGCCGGCGACGGCTGGTTTTGCCGCTACGCCGTGAACCACGGCGCCATCGCGGTGCTGGGCGTCGACTCAAACGCCGGTGCCATCAGCGCCGCCCGGGCGGTGGCCAGCTCCGATCGGCTGCGCTACCGCATCATGCCAGACGAGCGGCTGGGCATGCTGACCGGGCCCTACGACGTGATTGTCGGCACCTTTGATCTGCAGCGCGATGACCTCCACGCCATGACCCAGCAGCTGGCCGACCTGCTGCGCCCGGGTGGCCACCTGATTGCCGCCGTGGCGACGCAGCCCGAAAGCGCCACGACCATCGAGATCAAGGACCTCTTCAGCGCCCGGCTGACCATCGAGCAGCTCTTTCAGGTCAGCGCCGCCAAGCTGGTGCCAAGCGCCGGCGTTCACCTGATTTTGTGCAGCCGCGTTCGCGGCTGATGGCGGCCACCGCAACGGCGCCTGCCACTCCACACCGGGAGTAGCAGGCGCCGTTGTGCGGTCTCAAGGCACACTAAGGGGTACCGCGAGTCACCTCGCAGTACCCCGGTCGAGATTGAATTGAGGAACCAACCCACCCGGCGGGCAGACTGCCCCGCCAGGCGAACAAAGCCGATTCAGTTGGTTGAACGCACGGGGGTGGAACTGGCAGCTGCGACTCCCTGGAATCAAACCAGTTAAGCTGTTTTCTTTTACGCGAATTTCTTCGTCGCTAGACACTCACGCCGCGGACGTGGTCGACATAGGTCGACGTTCATCAGATGAGGATGATGTTCATCGCAAACTGCCATCAGCTGCGCCGCCGGCCGTGCCAGCCGCCAGGCGCTGTGGAATTCTACGCAGATAGAATAACACCGCTTGGCCAAAAATACCATTACGCCAGTGTAAAGGTTAGGTAAATTTTGTGTAAATAAATAACGTTCAGTCGATACTGGTCCCAAGCGCCGCGGCGAAGGCCTGCCGGCGGTCCCCGGCCCGGTCGAACACCGCAAACTCGACCGCGTCAAAGGCGCCGTGAAACTCCGGCCGCCGCAGCGCCGTCCCAAACAGCCGCCCGACCTGTGCGATGGGATTGGCGAAGACCCCGGTGCCGAATGCCCCGAGAATCAGGTAAGTGGCGCCTTGCTGCTTGAAGGCGCGAAGCGTCTGCAGGATTTTGAAGGCCAGGTCCGGCTCGGTGTCGCGCTCGGATAATCCGGGATACGCGGCGCGGTTGGGGGCGGCGACGGTCACCACGTCGACAAAATGCGCCGACAGCGGCCGCCCCGCCGCGTCAAAGCACTGCCGGCAGCGGGCGGTGTAGATCAAGGTCGCACTGAACAGGCCGCCGTTGGGAGCGGCGCGGTTGGCCGCGTAGTACGTCTGGTCAAACTCGCGCAGGGCCGGCAGCAGGTAGGTGGCCTTGGCGATGCTTTCCTCCTGGGCCCGGGCCCCCAGCTCGACACCGCCGCCCGGGCGCGTTGGGCTGGCGAAGTTCATCACGCCGATGTGCCCCGAGGCGGCCGCCATCGCCGCCACCACGTCTTGACCGGTGACGCACCACGCCGGCGGCTGTTTCCCCCTGGCCGGCGTCTCGGGCAGCGCCGCCTCGATCAGCCAGCTGCGCGGCCGCTGTGAATCCGTGCGGTACCTCGCAAGCGTCGCCTCAAGCATTGCAATCTGGTCCATTCGCTCACCTCCTGCCTTCATTATACGCCGCCGTACCGCTGGGCGGCGCTGAGTGCTATACTTAGTGCAAATACACTTTTGAAATGAGGAATTGCTGTTATGGCTAGTGGCCAAGTCGCCTCTAATCTACTGGTGATGGTGATCACCTTCCTGTTCGCCGCGTTTTTTGTGGCAAGCGAATTCGCCCTGGTGCAAAGTCGCCCGAGTGCCTTGGAGGAAATGCTCGAAAAAGGCATGGGCAACCGCGCCAAAATCAAACGCGCCTTGCGCATGGTCCACAATCTGAATGAGTACCTGTCGACCACCCAAGTCGGGGTGTCGGTCGCCGGCATCATCTTGGGCTGGATTGGGGAGGCCACGGTGGAGTTTCTGCTGGTCGACCTGCTCAAGATCACGCACGTCCAGCTGCCGGGTGGTGGCCTGCACGTCTTCGGCGCCGTGGCCGGGGTCTTGATTCTGACCTACCTGGAGGTCGTGCTGACCGAAATCGTGCCGAAGAACATCGCGATTGATTTTCCAATCAAAGCCTTGATGTTCGTGGTCACCCCGCTGCACTATTTTCACATCGCCTTCTTCCCCTTCGTCTGGCTGCTGAACCACAGCGCCACCGGCCTAGTGCGGCTGATGGGCATGAAGCCGGCCGATGAAGGCAACGAGGCCTTCACCCAGGCCGAGATTTTGAACCTGAGCAAGGCCGCCGTCACCACCGGCGAGATGGACCAAAACGACGTCACCTACATGCAACGCGCCTTTGACCTGAACGATAAGACGGCGCATGACATCATGGTCGACCGCACCAGCCTCGAGGTCGTGGACATCACCGCGACGGTCAAGGAGGTGCTGCGCGACTACCTGACCGAGGGCTACTCGCGCTTCCCGGTGGTCGCAGACGGCGACAAGGACAAGGTGCTGGGCTACGTCTACATCTACGACCTAGTCAAGCAGGCGCAAGTCGACTCAAGCATCCGCGTCTCCAAGCTGCTTCGCGCGATTGTCACCGTGCCTGAAGTCACACCGATCCACAACATTTTGCAGCAGATGATCCAAAAGCAGACCCCAATCGTGGTGGTCGTCGACGAGTACGGCGGCACCTCCGGCATCGTCACCGACAAGGACATCTACGAGGAGCTGTTCGGCACCGTCAAGGACGAAATCGACGACGTCTCAGACGAGTACATCATCAAGACGGACCAGCCGGACGTCTTCCGCGTGTCGGGCAAAACCACCCTGTACGACTTCGAGCGCTACTTCCGCACCAACCTCAAGGCCTTCCAGGAATCGGACATCGTCACCATCGCCGGGTTTTTGATGGAGGACTACCCGGACCTCAAGCTCCACGACTCGGTTCAAATCGACCGCTACACCTTCACGGTCACCGAGTTCGCCCGGGGCTTTGCCAACTGGTTTGAGGTCACCGTCGGCCCGGCCATCGTCGCAAGCGACCCGGACGAGGAAGAAGAACCAAAGTAACCCGACGCCAAAGCCGCCTGTCACCCCACTTCTGGGGCATGACAGGCGGCTTTTGTTTGGTCTTGTTGCGGAACCGCGCGATCGGCCGTCACGAGAAGGTCGACTGGGGGCTGATGAGGGGCTGTTCTAGATCCGCGTCGCCGGTATCACGGTGGTCACAGCCAGCCGCATTGGCTCAGCTGCTGCAAGGCCAGTGCGACGGTTGCCGCGCCGACCAGCGCGATGAGCCGCCACTCACCGACCAACGGCCCGAAGTCCGAGCCGAGACCGGCGCGGCGGCGCCGGGTGGCGGCCACCCAGTCACAGGCCAGGGCCAGTACCGCCACCACCGCCGGTTCCAGTAACAGCCCCCAGCGCGGCCCAAAGCTGTCCGGCCCATGGGCGCCGAAGTGCATCACAATCGTGGCCGGTGCCACTGCCATCAACAGCGCGGTTGCCGCAAGCGACGCCACCGCAAGCCCCCACAGCCACATCCGCAATTGTCGCATATTTACCCCTCCGCCTGAATCGCCACGACCACAATCACCCCGGCGAGTACCAAGGTACCAATCAGAAACACCCACGCCGCCGGCCGGGCCATGTTCAGCGTCAGGCCGACGCCCAGCCGTTTTTCCACGAACACCGCCGAATCCTGTGGGGCGTAGTAGAAAAGGCCCAGCACCCAATGCGCATTGTCGTCTCGCACTGGACCTTGCACTGGCCCCTGCGTGTGGCGCAACCAGGCCCCAATCAACCCGCCGAGCAGCAGTGCGGCCGCCACGGTGTAGGCGATCAAAAGCGCGGTCGCCTGCCGTGGCCACGCCACGCTGGCCCAACCGTAACCCTGGGTCAAAAGGCCCATGCTCAGCGCAAACCCCAAAAGCGCGTTGCGCGACTGCACCGCCAGCGCCGTGCCCCGCGGCCCCTGGCGAACGCTGGCGCCGGCGAACCGGGCGCCAAGGTAGCTTGCGCCGCTGACCACGCCAACGGCGAGGTTGGCTGCCGCGGCCACCGCCGACTGACTGAAAAGCCACGGGGCGACGATCAGTGGCACCAACGCCAAGGCGCCCCACCAAGGAAGCGGCCGCGCGTGAGCCAGCGTCGTCAGGTCGACGGTCAGCCGCTGCGTGTCTGGTAACCCGGCGGCCACGCGCAAGGCCTGGGCCTGGCGGAAACCGCGAACCAAAAGGGCAAAGGCCGCGGCCAGGTCGGCCACACAGCCGCCGAGTAGCGACCAGGTCAGCCCCAGCGGCGTCCCCACCCGCCAATTGACGGCCGCGGCTGCGCCCCAGACCACCGCCGACACAACGGTCACCGCGATTGCGAACTGGGTGCGAATGGCCCGCGCCCCTGCGTCTTGCCTCAGGTCACGGGTCCCAAACGCAACGCCGAACAAGGTGTTGGGCCGCGACAGCCAAGGCGCCGACACCACGCTCCCCCACAGAATCACCGCCACCGCACCAAAGACCCATCCTGCCGCTTGCATCACTGCGCCTCCTTGCCGTACAGGTCATCGATCAGCGCCGCCAGCTGACCGCGGGTGACCCGTCGTACCCGGGCCTCTTGAATCAACGCGGTCAGCTGTGGAAGGGCTGCCCGGCGAAATTGGTCATCGGCCGCCGGCAGCGTGTCGGCCACCACCGCCCCCAAACCGCGGCGCATCGCCACGAACCCTTCGTCTTCGAGCTGGCGGTAAGCCTTGTTGACGGTGTGCAAATTGATGCCCAACGCCGCGCTCAAGGCGCGAATCGATGGCAGCGGATCGCCCGGTGCCAGTTGCCCTGCGGCGATGCCCCCAATCACCGCGTTGCGAATCTGGGTATAAATGGGAATGTTGCTGTCAAAATCCACGGTCAGTTCCATCGTTGCCTCCGCCTACTGTTATACGCATGGCATAACACCCGGGTGACCCAATTGCAATCCCAACTTGTGCGGCCAATGGCGTATAATAGGCGTAATTTCGGATGGGCGACATTGCGCCGGAGGTACCCATGCAACGTTCCGTTTTGATTTTTCCCGCACTCACCAGCCTTGACGCCGTCACCGCGGTGCGGCGCCGCTACGACCCGCTGGTCGAAAACATTCGGCCGCATGTCTCGCTGGTATTTCCCTTTGACTCGCCAGCACCGGATTCGAGCATCGTAGCGGCAGTGGCGGCGGCCGCGGCCACCACGCCGGCCTTCACGGTCGCCTTCGATCGGCTCGGCGGCGACTGGGTCAACGGCTACTTCTGGTTGGCGGCTGGCGCCGGGGCCGCGACCCTGACCACGCTGCACGACCGGCTGTACCGAACCCCGCTGTTTCGCGACTTCCTGCGGTCGGACCTCCCCTACCGGCCGCACATCACCCTCGGCAAGGTCGCCCCGGCCGCGGCTGCCGGTATTGCGGCCGGCCTGCACGTCGCCGACCTGGCCAGCACCTCTTGGGTGACGGCCATCGCCTGCGAGCGCATCTTGCCCAACGGCGACTCCGATGTCTTCGCCACGCTGCCGCTCGCTCGGTGACGCCGCGGCTATTTCCCGGGAAATATGGGTGGTGGGACGGCCACCAGGACTTTCAGAAAACGTGCCGGGCATATTTCACCGATGGAATTTTCACGGCCGCAAGCCGCGTGAATGAAAGCCCCAGCCGTAAAAGCATGTGACATCCCGTCATTTTACACGTGCATTATTTGTAAGCAAAGACTACAATAGTTATTTGTAGACCAATTCATCGGCGCAATGCCTCAACTCCGGTCGCTTCTGGCGGCCAATTTTTATGCTCACTTGCGCCGCACTTTTCACCGATAACCGCATGAAAGGACTGATTACCTCAATATGTCACAATCTCAACCCACCGACGTCAACGGCAAGCCGTACAACCGTGGCCTGATGGTGGCAACGCTCCTGATCGGGACGTTCACCACGTTTTTGACCCAGACGATTCTGACCACCGCGTTTCCGACCCTGATGCATGATTTTCACATCAACGCCAGTGCCGTGCAGTGGCTGACCACCGGCTTCATGCTGGTGATGGGCATCATGATTCCCGTCTCCGCCTGGCTGCTCAGCAAGTTCAACGTCAAGCACCTGTACCTCACCGCCATCGGCATTTTCTTTTTGGGGACGCTGATTTCGCGCTTCGCCCCGAGTTTTCCGGTGCTGTTAACCGGGCGGCTGACCCAGGCGGTCGGCGTCGGCATGTCCGCACCGACCTTCCAGACCGTCATGTACTCGATTTTCCCGCCTGAAAAGCGCGGCAGCGCGATGGGCCTGGCCGGCATCGTCATCGGGCTGGCCCCGGCGGTCGGCCCGACCCTGTCCGGTTGGGTCCTGCTGAACCACTCCTGGCGAGCCTTGTTCTCCGTCATCCTGCCGATCGCCGGGCTGGTTTGGCTTTTGGCCTGCTACTCGATGCGCAAGGTGTTGCCCACCACCAACCCCAAAATCGACCTGCTCAGCGTCGTCGAGTCGACGCTCGGCTTCGGGTCGCTGCTGTATGGCTTCTCCACCGTCGGCGACCGCGGCTGGTTCGACCCCATCGTGCTGGCCACCCTGGCCCTTGGGATCATCTTCGTCGCCTTGTTCGTCCACCGTCAGCTGCACCTCGACAAGCCATTGCTTGAGCTGCGCGTGTTCACCAGCTCCGAGTTCACGCTGAGCGTGATTCTCACCGCCGTGGCCTTCATGTCGATGGTCGGCGTCGAGATGGTGCTGCCGATGTACATCCAGACCATCCGCGGCGAATCCGCCTTCCACTCCGGCCTAATTCTCCTGCCCGGCGCCATCATGATGGGGATCATGAGCCCGATCACCGGGAACATTTTCGACCGCATCGGCGCCAAGCGCCTGGCCCAAACCGGGCTGTTCCTGCTGTTGGTCGGCACGTTCCCGCTGATCACGCTGACCGCCGAGACGCCGATCCTGTTCGTCACCGTCATCTACACGGTGCGGATGTTCGGCATCACCATGGTCACCATGCCGGTCACCACGGCCGGGATGAACGCCTTGCCGGCCAACCTGATCAACCACGGCACCGCGGTCAACAACACGATTCGCCAGGTCGCCGCGTCGATTGGGACCGCAATCTTGGTGTCGGTGCTGTCGACCGTCACCAGCAGCAACGCCCCGGCCGCGGCCCTGCGCCTGACCGCACCGCTGCGCTACCTGACCCAAACCGCCGACGCGACGGTGGCCGGCTACCGCGCGGCCTTCGTGGTCTCGCTGATTTTCGCGGCGCTTGGGTTCGCCCTGAGCTTCCGCCTCAAAAACGACGCGCTGGATGGAGGTGACCGCGCATGATTCTCGTCATTATGGCCCTGTCTGCCATCGCCTACTTCTTCGTCGCGGTCCTGGCCCCGGCCGGCCGCGGCCGCCGCATCGGCATGTGGAGCCTGGCCGCCTTGCTGATTCTCTCTGCGGCCGGCATCGCCGCCAACGACAGCGTTCGCTTCGGCCTGACCACCGTCACCGTCACCAAGCGCGAACCGCTGGTCGGCACCAAAACGGCCAAGGTTCTGGTGACCAAGAACCGGGCCAAGGCGCCGGTCGTGCTGTACCGCACCAACCCGCTGCAGCACAAGGTCCTGACCGCCGCCAGCGGCACGACCACCACGGTCGCCATCAAGACTGGCACCAAGGCGACGGTGACCACTACCGATCGCCAGCTGCGCTACCGCAACGGCTGGGCCGCCTTCCTCTTCGCCTGGAGCGGCCAAAACGGCTACCGCCTGCACCGCACCGTGACCTTCACCGTGCCGGATGACTGGCAAATCAACTGATTACACCTGATTCGCGCCGCCCTCGCAGATTCTGCGTCGGCGGCGTTTTTTAGTTATTTTTTGCGTTAAGTACTACTCTCTACAAAGTAGTTGTGCTATAGTCAGGCCAGCGGGTCGAAAGACCTGCGACGAACCGGCACAACCGGTGGGAGGTGCAGTGTGGAATTATCCAAGGACATGGTGCGAGGCTACCTCAGCGCAATTGTCTTGAACGTCCTGGTGCAGGGTGAAAGCTACGGCTACCAGGTCACCAAGGACGTGAAGGCCTTGAGCGGCGGCGCCTACACGATTAACGAAGCGACGCTATACACCGTTTTTAAGCGGCTGGAAAAGGCCGGCGCAATCAGCAGCCACTGGGGCGACGAGAGCCAAGGTGGCCGGCGCAAGTACTACGCCATCACGGCGGATGGGCTTGAGCAGCTGGCACGAGAACGGGCGAACTGGCAGCTGGCGCGAGCCACGCTGGACGCCCTGATTAATGGAGGACTCATCGATGACCACGAAGCATACACAAATTGACGACCTGCTCGAGCGGGTCTTTGGACAATACGAGGCCACGGCCGAAAGCCGCGAACTGCGAGAGGAAATCGCCAGCAACCTGAGCGACGCGGCCGACGACCTGATCGCCGCCGGTTCCGAACCGGCGACCGCGGTGACGCAGGCCTTCGCAGACTTCGGGTCGATTGAGGACCTGCTGGCCGAGCTCGGGGTTCAGCGGCTTGCTGCCGCGCCGCGCGGCAACCTGGCGCCAACCGTGCCACCGGCCGCCCCGGCGGCGGCCGGTCCCGCGACCCCGGTGGCTCCCCCGACCCCGGCGGCTCCCGAGACCGCAGCGATGCCGGGCAGCCCGGATGCGACCCAAACGCCAGGCATTCCCGACGTTCCTGATCTCCCCGATCTTTCAGGCAGCCCAGACATTCCGGCCGCCCCGCAGGCCCCGGACGTCGACATCGCGGCGATTCGCCAGGCGGCCCACGTCGCCGCGGCCAAGGCGGTTCAAGCCGCCAAGCTCGCCCAGGCCCCGGAGCTGGACGCGATTCGCCAGGCGGCCAAGAACCAGGCTAAGGCGGCCGCAGCGGCCGGCCGCGCCAGCGCGGCGCATGCTAGGAACCAGGCCAAGGCCGCGGCTCACGACGCCAAGCATGAGGCGACGCTCGCCGCGCGTCACGAGACGGCCCAACCGGCCCGAACCAACACGATTCGCGTCTCGCTGGCCGACGTGACCGCCATTGCGCTCAACTACGCCGATGACCCGATTATCATTCGCGCCACCGAAGAAGCGGTGCTGACCATCACCGAGGAATTCGGCAAGAACGACCCGGCCCTGGACGGCCACTACGATCTGCAAAACGGCGTCTGGACCCTGACGCACGGCAAGCGCCCGCGCCACGAGTTTCGCATGCTGATCAACGGCCAGCGCCTGGGCTTTTGGTCGCAGATCACCGTCGCCGTGCCGACCAGCTTCACCGGCGCCTTGCAGGTGACCAGCAGCGCCGACATCGAGGCCGCGGGGCTCCACGGGCTGCCGCTTCGCCTGACGACGGCCAACGGCGACGTCACCACCACCGACTTGTTCGTGCCGACGCTTGCCATCGCGTCTCAAAACGGCGACGTCGCCTTCACGCAAGTCAAAACCGGCGGCCTGACCGCCCGTTCGGCCAACGGTGACCTCGCCTTGCACAGCGTGATGGCGCAAAGCCTGCGCCTCACCACGGCCGACGGCGACATCAGCGCCAGTGCCGTCACCGTGGCGACGGCCGCCGCCCTCACCACCAGTGCCGGCGACTTGACGCTGCAGACGCTGCGAGCCGGCAGCCTGGACCTGCAAAGCGGTGACGGTGACGTCGCGCTGCAAGACGCCGGGGTGGCCGGCGCCATCACGGCCGCAAGCAATGCCGGCGAACTGGACCTGGGGCCACTGACCACCGCGGCCTTGACCGCCAAAACCGCAGATGGTGACGTCGCGTTGACCGCCGTCACCGCCCCGGCCCTAACCGTCCAAACCGACGCCGGCGACATCCGCGCCTCCGCGGTGACCGGGGGCAGCTTCACCACCGCCGATGGCGATCTGACCCTCGACGCCTCAACCCTGCGCGAGGACCTTCACGCCGTCACCAACGCCGGCGACGTGACCGTGCGGCTCGCGCCAACCGCCAGTTTCACCTTCGCGTTAGCCACTGGCGATGGTCACATCCACCAGCCAAGCGGCGCGACCAACACCCGCCACAAGCACCACCACAAGGACGGCCAGGTCGGGGCGCAGCCGACCGCGACGCTGACGGTGCAAACCGCCGACGGTGACATCGCGATTCACAACGCCTAGCAGGCGCCGCGCCGCAATCCGCCGGCACAATTTAAAAAGGCTACCGCCTCCCCCAACGATTGGGGAACGCGGTAGCCTTTTTGCAGCAACCAGTGGTCTAGCGAGCGAAGCGCGGCGCCTGCTTGCGCAGCACCAGGTCCTTGGCCAAAAGTCCGATGGCCACGATGGTCAAGATCAGCACCAGCCACCACTTGTAGTTGTGCGGGTTGGGGCTGAGGTCCATGGCCAGCAGACCCAACAGGACGAACACGTCTCGGGCGAAGAGTTCCTTTCTGGCGTTCGGGCGTGTGAACAGCCAGTAGCTGGCGCCGATCAGCACCAACACGGCCAATACCAAAATGAGTTTACTGATCATATCGAGTCCCTCCAGGCGACCGCGATGCGGCCTAGTAGTCTCAGTGTACCACGATCACCGCTTCGGTTCGACGGCATTTTTCGGGCGATGAGTTGTCGCGACCCGGTGAGCGCCCTCGGCTGGGTTCCATCACGCCGGCACGGCCGGCTGCGGCTGCTTCTCCCAGGTGAAGGTGCGATGCGCCAGGCGCAACACGCCGTCGCACTGCGCGGCCACCGCCGCCTCGTGGGTGACGATGATCACGCACTTGCCGGCCTCGTGGGCGATCTGGTTGAACAACGCGATCACCTCCGTCGTGTTGTCCTCGTCGAGGTTGCCGGTCGGCTCGTCTGCGACCACCAGCGGGGCGTCGCAGACCATGGTTCGCGCAATGGCGACGCGCTGCTGCTGGCCGCCGGAGAGCTTCTGAACGTTTTTGGTCATCTGCTCGTCGGTCAGGCCCAGCTTCGTCAGCATGCCCTTAGCATAGGCCTTGTCACCCTTGTGCTTGGCCTTGGTGATCGCCATGGCGGTCATCAGGTTCTCAAGCGCCGACATGTAGGTGAACAGGTTGTAGGCCTGAAAAACAATGGCGACCTGGCTTTGCCGGTAGTTGGTCAGCCCGTGCTTTTTGATATCTTGGTCGTCGATCAGAATGCGCCCGGCCTTGGGGGTGTCAAGCCCCGCCAGAAGTGAGACCATCGTGGTTTTGCCGGAGCCCGACTGACCGACGATGGCGTAGCTGTGGCCGGCCGCGAAGGCGAGGTTGACGTCCTTGAACAGGTACTGGTCGCGATCGTTGTACCAGTACGTGAGGTTTTCGGTTTTAAGCATAGCTTCCTCCTATCCGATCAGAATGCGCTTGGGGTTCAGGCGCAAGATGCCGCCGGCGCCGGCCAGAATCGCGATCAAAATGATGGCGAGCCCGAGGCCAAACAGGATGGCCACGCTCTTGAAGGTGACCTTGGTGGCAAGCTTGGCCTGCTTGGCCTGCGCCTTTTGCTGGCTGGCCTGCCCCGGCATCCCGCTCGGCGCCCCGGTGCGGCTGCCGCCTTGGGTGCCGCCCGGGCCGCCTTGGCCGCCCGGCATGCCACCGAGCTGGCTGGTGCTGCTGGTCGTGGTCTGGGCGCTTGAGACGACTTGGGCCGCCAGCTTGTCGCCGACGAATTGCCCACCGGCGCTGGCGATGCCGACGCCGACCAGGAGAATCACGAACAGCTCGACGAAGAACTGGGCGATCACCTTGGCACGTTTTTCACCCAGGCTCAGCAGAATGCCGATTTCAAAGCGGCGCTCGCGAATCATCAAGACCACAATCAGGGCCAAGATGATGGTGCCGGCGATGGCGACTAGCCAGACAATCTTGTCTGCGAAGCTGGTCACCGAGCTCATCGATTGCCGTACCATCTGGTAGGACTGGTCATCGGCGGTCAGGCTGAACTTGCTGGAGATCAGCTTGGTCGCGGCCTTTTTGACGCTGGCGACCTTGCTTGGCGTCGTCACCGTGAAGACCACGGAGTCGGCGGTGTCCTTGTACTTGGTACCCTTGAGCGTGTTGGCGAAGGTGTAGCTGGTGAAAATGGTGTTGGACGGGTCGCCGCCACCCATCATCCCACCGCCCATCGTGGTGCTGGCGGTCGACTTGGCCTTGTAAATGCCGACCACCTTGAGCTTGTACGTCTTGGTCTTGGCGGCGTTCTTGATGGTGATGGTGTCGCCGACTTTGAGGTCATTTTCGGTTGCCAGCTCGCTTTTGATCACCACGTTGTTGGTGTTCTTGTCGCTGGCGGTCAACCCGCGGCCCTTCTTGATCACGTAGGTCTTGTCGCTGAAGTTGGCGTTACTTGCGGTGCTTGAAACGCCGCTGACGGTGATGTCGCCGGTGCTTGCACCACCCTTGCCACCCATCGGCCCGGTCATCTGGCCGGAGCTTGTGGTGATGGCGTCGAAGCTCTTGGCGTTGGCCGACGTCGATACGGCCACGCTGTAACTCTCAACGCCGGTCAGCTGCGCAATCTTTTCGGCCGTGCTCAGCTTGACCGGGGACATGCTCAGGCTGGGCTTGCCGCTTGGCTTGGCCGGCTGACCGTCGCTTGACGCCGCGCTTTCCCGCATTTTCTTGAACGCCGCCTCGCGGTTGGCGCTCAACGTCAGCGTCGCCCCGATGCTGTCCTTGGCATTTTCGGTGGCCTGGTTGGCCGCGCTCTTGATCAGCAGGCCGGCCATCACGAATAACATAATGGCACTTGTCACAAGGATCAGTAGTGCGGTCCGGCCCTTCTTCGCGATCAGGTTCAACCACGCGCGTTTGGCAAAATTCATTGTGTCGCCTCCATTACGAAGGCGACCGGGGCCGCCTTCAAGTCTCGTCAACGAATGACTAGCTTCAAGTTACCGACCAAACATGGTGAATTTATGAACAAAATGCGGCTAAAGTCGGTTGCGGAAGGGAAGAAAGTGAGAGGGCGGCGCCGGGCGGTTAGCCGACCGGCCAGCGTGAGGCGAGGCGTTGGGCCCGACCTTGGCCCGGCGGCTTACCTTAGCTGGACGCGGCGGCGATGCCGGGCAGAGTCCGTTTGAGAGGGCGGCGCCGGGCGACCGCGCGGGACGGGCGGCCTAACCACGCCAAAAAACACCGCGTCGCTTCGCAACCAACTGCGAAGCGACCCGGTGTCTTCGGCGCAAAAACCAACGGCCTTCAGTTAATCCAGCGGCCCATCGTACAACAGCGGCTTGCCATCGGCGCCGACCAGCACGGTCATGCCGCCGCCGCTGCCGACGGTCATGACCACGTACTGCACCCGCGTCTCGCGGTCGACCAAGACCTCTGCAACGTGAGCCCAGCCAACGGGTGCCTTTGCCACCACCACAAAGCGCGATTCCTTGTTTGCCATTATGCCTGCCTCCTGGCCTTCAGCCAATCCATTGTGACGCCGTTGCTCGCCCAGGTGTCCTTGAGCTCGGGCAACAGCCCCGCGACCCCGACGACCGCCATGTGAGCGGCGAAGTCCTGAACCGCCGCCTGGGTCGCGGCGGTCGGCTCGATCAACCAGGCGATCACCCGCCGATTGAAGTGGTAGTCGATGACGGCGTATTCCAGCTGGTCGGCCAGCTGGATGTGCGGGTCGGCCGCCAGCAGTGCCGGCAGCTGGCCGCGGTCGTCCTCGGCCACGCGAAACATCAAGTTCATCACCGCGCCGATTCCCAGCAGCCGCGGCATGTAGCCGGCGGCCGGCCCCAGCGCCGCCCCTAGGTGCTTGGCCAAGGCCACGCACTGCGCCGCGGAAAACCAGCTGCCGGTCAGCGCCACCAGCCACAGCTCGCTTGCGTGGTATGGCGTGACCGTAACCAGCCGGCTGAACAGCTGCGCCTGATCGGCCGGCGTCGGCCGCAGCGGGTCCCCTGCCGGAATCGCGGTGTCGGCCGAGCCGACCAATGCCGACAGCTGGGCTCGCCACAAAGGCCAGGGCAGCACGTCCTTGTAGGTGGTCGCAAAATCCTGCACAATCTGGCGGATGGCGGCCGGCGCCGCGTTTTGCTCCCACGCGGCCACCATGGCACCGCTGGCCGTGACCATCGGCTGATGGGTCGGGTACCAGCGACTGAAGTTGGTACTCAGCTGCGCCAGCTTACCCAACAGCGCAAACACCCGCGACAGCCCCAGCTGCGTCTGGCCGCGTTCGAAGCGCCGCGTGGTCGAGGCCGCCCACCCCACACTGACCGCCTGCGCGGTCAGGTGCAGCTGCTGGCGCCGCAGCAGCGCCCACTCGCCGGGCCGGGTGGGCCAAACATCCTGCAGCGGCGCGACCACCAAGTCGTGGTTGTGGTGCGGCACCGCCGCCGCGACCCGCCACCACACGCGGCGCAGGTAGCTCGCCATCGCCGGCTCGTCGATCGCGTCCAGGCTGGCCAAAAACGCCTCGAGCTCGCCGGTTTCGGCGGTACCGCTTTGCCACGCCGCAAGCATCAGCCCGAAGCGCCACCGCGGCAGCGGCCCGAACAACACGCGAGCAAAACGCGAGTCGTGCGTGGCGGCCTCAACCGTCGGCACCATTTCGGCAATTAGCGCGGCGTCCCCGGTCGCCAGCCCGGCGAAAAACAGCGCCGCCACAATCAGGTGAAAATTGGTGACCTTGGGGAACGCCACCGCCTGGCTCCGCCGCCACAGCAGGCCGATGAGCTCCGGGCTGGCCGGCCCGATCAAGGCGCTGCACAGCGTCAGCTCGAAATCGTGCCAGGTTCGCGGCGCCGTCATCAGGTCGGCAATCTGCTGTTCCTGCTGGGCCGTCAGCGCAAAGTCCGGCCTCATCCAGTTGGCCGCCGCGTCGCAGTATGCCGTGATCAGGGCCGTGGCCGCATCGGCCTCGCCGTCATGGGCGGTCAGGTACCGCGCCTTGGCCTGGATAATGGCCTCGCGCTGGTTGGTGAAAATCAGCGGCAACAGCGCCGGCACCTGCCCAGGGTCTTGGGCCATCAAGGCGGCCAAATCCGCGGTTTCGATGCCCAGCCGCCGCATCAGCGTGAAGGCCGAGGCCAACGCGATGTCGGTTTCACCGCGCTCAAAGCGCAACAGGGTCGCGGCCGACCAGTCGCCGGCCGCCTGCTCCAGCGTCAGCCCCTGGGTGAGCCGCGCCGCCTTGAAGAACTGTCCCAACTGTCGCGTCCCCATCATCAATCCCTCCTCGTTGCCCACATTATCCCGCCGGGCCAAGCCGCTGGCAAGTGGTGCCGGACGATTGGCCGCACCGCGGCACTCAAAAAGGCGCCGGCGCAAACGTCGCGCCAGCGCCGAGCCGCTAGGCGGCCAGGTCCTTTTTGATCACAATGCTTTCGTACAGCCACACGGTCAGGCCGTAGTAGATGGCGTAAAGCACCAGGAAAATTCCGAATGGCAGCCACAGGCCGCGGTACGGGTGCTGCAGCAGGCCGTTGAACATCTGAAGGCCAAACAGCACATGCACCATGCCCAGTCCCGCCGGAAAGGCGAACAACGCGCCGATTTCCTGCCGCACGGACTTTTTCAAGAGCCCCTGCCGCACCCCGATTTTTTGGAGCATCAGGTAGCGAGAGGCGTCAAAGCTCGCACCGCTCAAAATCTTGAACATCAAGGTCGACGCGAGCATCGCCAGAAACGCCAGGCCGAGGAAGAAGCCCATGAACGCCAGGCCGCCGAACATGCTGTTGATCAGCGCGTAGGTGACGAACTTCTGCCCGGACTGATCCGCGCTTTCGATCTTGTAGCGCCTGTTTTGCGCCGTCAGCAAGGCGTCGATGCGGTCGTAGTTGGCGCCGATGTCTTGCAGCTGGTAGGCCACCACCGTGCGGGTCGAACCGGCGAGCTTGGCAAAGGCGGTCTGAGACACCACCTTGAAGACTTCCTCGCCCGGCAGCTTGAACGCCTGCAGCTGGCTGTAGCCCTCGTCTTGGTACTTCGCGAAGTTTTGGCCGGTCACCTTTTGTTGACGCAGCTTGCCCGGACCGCGGTACAACACCAGGTCAAGCGGCTTGGCGTCAAGCTCCGCGGCGTTCAGGTAGACGGTTTTGCCGACCACCCGCTCCTGGTACGTGACCCGCTTGGCCACGCCGGTCAGCTTGGCCGCCGCTCGCTTGGCCTCGGCGTTCGGGGCCATCAACACCAGGTCGTACTTGCCCTGCTGGCTCGCCATTTCGGGGATCGCGTCCTTGAAGCCCAACCCCACGGTGATGGCGCCCAGCGCCAGGGCGAACAGCATTGCGACGACGGCCAAAATCTTGGTGTAGTCGCGAATGCGGAAGGTTAGCTGCCCCAGCGTGAAGGTGTGCAGCTCACGGGCGGCGAAGCGCCGGTTGCGCCGCAGCAGCCCGATGGCCCAGACCAACAGCGCGTTGAACAGGAAGTAGGTCCCCAGCACGATGGTGACCAGGGCGATGCCGATGGCCGGCACCCCGATGGCCATCAGCTGCCCCATGATCCAGTAGCCGATGGCCAGCAAAATCACGGCCAAGACGGCCTGAAGCGCCAGCACCCAGCCCTTTTGCTGGATGCGGTTGGGCAAAGTCGTCGCGTGAAGCAGGTTCAGCACCGGCGTCTTCAAAAGCCGCGCCGCGTTGACGAAGGCCGCAATCACGAACATCCCCAGGAAAAAGACCAGTGTGGCGCCAATCGCCGGCAGCCAAAGCACGGCAAAATGGGTCGCCGGGGCGTGAAGCATCCCCAAAAACACCGTACCGGCCACGGCGGTCAGCCCCATGCCGACCACCATGCCGACCACGGCGGCGGCCAGGCCGACCGCGACGGTTTCAAGAAAGATCAGCTGCGCGATTTTGCCCGACTTGGCGCCGAGCATCATGAACATCGCGTAGTCGCGCTGGCGCATGCTCATCAAGAAGGTGTTGGCGTAGACGATGTACACCGTGGTGATGATCACCAAAAGCACGGTGCCGAAGCCGAAGATGATCGGCGTGGCGCTGATTGGGGAGTTGCTGGCCAAGAAGGCCTTGTTGGTCGCCATGGTCATGAACATGTAGAACACGGCGCTTGCAATCACCAGCCCGGAGAACAGGACCGCGTAATCGCGGAAACGGGCGCGAATGCCGCCCAGTGCAAGTTTGCGTAACATAGGCCCCTCCTACTTCTGGAACGTGCCGAGCGTCGTCAGGATCTCCTGGTAAAAGGCCTCCTGAGTCTTGCCGGCGTGGCGCAGCTCGGTGCCGACCTGCCCGTCTTTGATGAACAGGATGCGGCTGGCGTAGTTCGCCGAAAACGGGTCGTGGGTCACCAAGAGGATCGACACGCCCTGCTTTTGGTTGAGCTGCTGCATCGTGTCCAGGAGGTCCCGGGCCGACTGGGAGTCCAAGGCCCCGGTCGGCTCGTCGCCAAACAGGATGGCGGGTTCTTGAACTAGGGCCCGGGCGGCGGCGACGCGCTGCTTTTGGCCGCCGGACAGCTCCGTCGGGTAGTGATCGAGCACCGCGGCGATGCCCAAGGTCGTTGCGATTTTGGCGACGGCGGCCTGCTGCGCCTTGGCGCTGGCGTTTTGCAGCGCCATCGGCAGGGCGATGTTCTCTCTGGCGGTCAGGTTCTCCAACAGGTTAAAGTCCTGGAAGATGAAGCCGACCTGCTTGGCGCGAAAGTCGCTCAGGCGGTTGCCACGCAGCTTGGTGACGTCTTGGCCGTTGATCGCGACGTGGCCCGACGTCGGCCGGTCCAACGTCGACAAAATGTTGAGCAGCGTGGTTTTGCCCGAGCCGCTGGCCCCCATGATGCCGACGAATTCGCCGGGTTGCACGTCGAAGGTCACGCCTTTGAGGGCCTGGTATTGCTTTTCATTGGCCTTGCCGTATGTCTTGGTCACGCCGTCGACGGCGACCACTGGTTGAGTCTGCATGTTTTGTGCCTCCATTATTTGTCTGTGAGTCCATCTTAACCCAGCTCGCGCCACCATGCGCGAACAAGTGGCTTACACCTTTGTCACCGCCAAATCGGCCCCGGGACCGATGTTTTTTTCATCCGACGGCCAAAACTTTCTGCAAATACCTTTCGCTTCGACGAATTTTCTTATAGAATAATCACCGTTACACTTGGAGGTCGCCATGTTCCGAAACAAGGCTCCGGGCCGGTGAGCGTCGCCTGTCGCTCACCGCTTGTAAGGGGATAAAATTGAAAACAGATTCAGAACAGCCGCGCTACATTCCGTGGTTCATCATCGGCTTGATGGACTTCGTCACCGTGATCGGCTTCGATGACATTATTTATAACTTCCGCAACCAGGGGCTGGTCGCCCTGTTCACCTGGGTGCTCATGACCTTTTTCTACGTCATTCCGTACAACCTGATTGTCGCGCATCTGGGGTCGACCTTCTCTGAGGAAGGCGGCGGCATCACCAGCTGGATGCGCCAGACCAACGGCGACACCGTCGGCTACTTCGCCGGGTGGTTCTATTGGATCACCGAGCTGCCCTACGTCGTTGACGTCGCCAACTCCGTGATCATCAGTGCCGGCTGGCTGCTGTTTGGCAACGGCCACATCCAAAGCCACGTCGGCAACGCCTGGTTCGGCATTTTGTCGGCCGTCGTGTTCGTCGCCTTCATCTGGCTGGAGCACCTGTTCAAGAACAAGTCGCTGGAGGTGATGTCCACCATCGGCGGCATCGCGATGTTTGGCATGACGGTGCTGTTCGTCATCATGACCTTCGTCGGCCTGAGCCAGGGCCGGCCAATCGCAACGCACCCGTTCAACTGGCACGCCTTCATGCCCAAGCACTTCTTCTCCCTGTCCTTCTTGTCGACGTTCGGCCTGTTCGTCTTTGCGATGAACGGCGCGGAGCTTGCGGCGCCTTACACCAAGAACATGAAGAACCCCGCCAAGGACTTCCCCAAGGCGCTGAAAATGATCGCGATCATGACGATGTTTCTCACGCTGTTCGGCACGTTCTCCTTGGGGGTCTACTTCAACGCCAACGACCTGCCGCACGACCTGAAAATGAACGGGAACTACTACGCCTTTCAGCTGATCGGCCACCAGTTCGGGGTCGGTAACCTGCTCTTGTACATCTTCACCGCCACGCAGCTGATGTACGACTTGGCGCAGCTGGCGATTCTTTTGGACGCGTCGACGCGCATCTTCCTATCTGATACCAACAAGAAGTTCCTGCCGCGCCAGTTGACCAAGATGAACGCCGATGGGCTGCCGATCAACGGCTACTGGCTGACCACCGCAATCTGCGGCACCATCATGGCCCTGGGTGGCCTGCTGCCGCGCATCAACGACATTTTCAACTGGCTTTTGGACCTCAACGGCATCGTCAGCCCATTTGCCACCTGCTTCCTGTTTTGGGCATTCATGGGCGCAAGGCGGCACTCCGACCGCTTCCCGACGCCGGATTACACCTACATCAAGTCCGATAAGCTCGGCTTTCTCGTCGGACTGTGGATGTTTACCGTCACCTTCGCGCTAGCGGTGCTCGGGTTCTTCCCGACCGACGCCAACGCGCGGACCTTCACGCTGATGCTGATCTTGAACATCGCCGTGCCGGTGGGGATGATCATCCTGGGCTTCACGATGCCGTGGCTGGCCAAGCGCCAGCAAAACCACGGCGTCGCCTTCGGCCGGACCGCCTGGTGGGTGATCACCGCCGCCTTGGCCGTCGGGGTGGTGGCCGCCGTCGCTTACGGCGTCTTCATTCGCCTGCTGCCGCACAGCGGTGCCTTGGCCCAATGGGGGCTGACCGTTGTCCTGATCGCCGCCGGCCTGGCGCTGGTCGCCGGCGTGACCAAGCACGGTCGACTCGGGGTTCAGGCGTAACCAACGCTTAGGCCCTCGGGCTTGCCTGCTGACTTCAAAAGTTTTATGATATTGCAGACAGAAATAAAGTTCCCCGCCAGACTAGTGGTGGCCGCAGCAATTGCGACCACCACTTTTTTTCGCGAGGCAGGAGGAGACGACATGAATCTCGAGCAACTGATCCAAACCGCCCCGGTGGTGGCCGACCTGGCCGCGCAGCGCGAAACCCTATGGGTCAACCCCGACTACGGCAAGCCCGATCCGACGCTTGCGCTGACGGCGGCCGACCTGTTCGACGCCGAAGCGCGGCTGCACCGCTTCGCCCCGTACATGGCCAAGGCCTTCCCGGAAACCGCGGCGGCTGGGGGCATCCTAGAATCACCGCTGCGCCGCATCGCCGCGATGCAGGCTCACGTGACCGCTCGCGAGGGGTATGCCCTGCCCGGCGCCTTGTACCTCAAGGCCGACAACGAGCTGCCGATTTCCGGCTCCATCAAGTCGCGCGGCGGCATCTACGAGGTCCTCAAAATCGCCGAGCAAGTGGCGATGCAGCACGGCGACTTGGTCTACGGCGACGACTACGCCAAGCTCGCCGACCCCGCCTTCACGGCCCTGTTCGGCCGCTACGGCATCGCCGTGGGGTCGACCGGCAACCTCGGTCTGTCGATCGGCATCGTGGCCGCCAAGCTGGGCTTTCGCACCACGGTCCACATGTCCCAAGACGCCAAGCAGTGGAAAAAGACGCTGCTGCGCCAAGTCGGCGTCACGGTGGTCGAGTACCCGGGCAGCTTCACCAAGGCGATCACCGCCGGCCGCAAGCTGGCGGCGGCCGACCCCCGCACCTTTTTCATCGACGACGAAGGCTCCAAGGACCTGTTTTTGGGCTACGGCGTCGCGGCCATCCGCCTGCAAAAGCAGCTGCGCGACCAGCACATCCCAGTCGACGCGGACCACCCGCTGTTCGTCTACCTGCCGGCCGGGGTCGGTGGCTCGCCCGGCGGCACGACCTTTGGCCTCAAGACGATTCTTGGGCCGCACGTCCACGCGGTTTTCGCCGAACCGACGCACGTCCCTTCCGTCGTGTTGGGCATGGCGACCGGGCTGAACGACGGCATCGCGGTCGAAGACATCGGCCTGGACGGGCTGACCGAGGCCGACGGGCTGGCGGTCGGCCGGCCGTCGCGGCTGGCCGGCAGGGTGCTCAAGACCCTGCTGTGGGGCATCGCGACGTTCGCAGACGACCGCATCATGGCCTACACCGCCGAGATGATGGCGACTGAAAACCAGTTTCTGGAGCCCTCCGCCACCGCCGGCTTCGCGGCCCTGCGCATGGCGCAGCCGGCACTGGGCCGCCAGTTCCCGCTGGCCGCTGCGACACACATCGTCTGGGCCACCGGCGGGATGCTGGTGCCGGCCGCAGAGCACGCGCGTAACCGCCGCATCGGTGAGGCCATCCTGAACCGCTGATTCCGTATTCAAACCCGACCCGGCCGATGCCGGGTCTTTTTGCGTCAGAAATTTTTTCTGAAAAACTGCTTTCGTCGGCCTGCAAACTCGGGTAGAATAGCAAAGGACTTTTTGGACGCTAGGAGGACGACGCGATGACGCGAAACAAGGCACCTTCCAGGCCGGCCGCTGCCTGTTGCACAGCCGCTACTTGGAGGTAACCATGGAACCCGAAACAAAGCAAAAGCAATACATTCCCTGGGTCGTTGTCGGCCTGATGGATTTCGTCACCGTGATCGGTTTCGACGATATTATTTACAACTTCCAGAACCAAGGGCTCGTCGCCGTGACGTCCTGGGTTTTGATGACCATTTTCTATGTCATTCCCTACAACCTAATCGTCGCCCACATGGGGTCGACCTTCTCCGAGCAAGGCGGCGGCATCACAAGCTGGATGCGCCAGGTCAACGGCGACACCGTCGGCTACTACGCCGCGTGGTTCTACTGGATCACCGGGCTGCCTTACGTCGTCGACGTCGCCAACTCGGTGGTCATCAGCTTCGGCTGGATCACCAACGGCAACGGCGATATTCAAAGCCACATGGGCAACGCGTGGTTCGGCGTTTTCACCGCCGTGGTCTTCGTCTTGTTCATCTGGATTCAGCACTTCTTCAAGAACAAGTCGCTTGAGTGGATGTCGACCATCGGCGGCGGCGCGATGTTCATCATGACCGTGCTGTTCGTCGTGATGACCTTCGCCGGCCTGGCGCATGGCAACCCGATTGCCACCCACCCGTTCAAGTTCAGCGCGTTCATGCCCAAGCACTTCTTCTCCTTGTCCTTCCTGTCAACGTTCGGCCTATTCGTCTTTGCGATGAACGGCTCGGAGCTGGCGGCCCCTTACACCGCCGACATGAAGCACCCGGCCAAGGACTTCCCCAAGGCCCTGAAGATGATCGCCATCATGACGATGTTCCTGACGCTGCTCGGCACCTTCTCTTTGGGGGTCTACTTTAACGCCCACCACCTGCCCAACGACCTGAAAATGAACGGCTCCTACTACGCCTTTCAGGCCATCGGTCAGCAATTCGGGATGGGCAACGCCTTGATGTACCTGTTCGCCGTCGTGCAAGGCATCTACATGCTGGCGCAGCTGGCGGTGATCCTCGACGCGTCGACGCGCGTGTTCTTGTCCGACGTCGCCAAGCGCTTCATGCCGCGGCAGCTGACCAAGAAGAACTCCGACGGCCTGCCGATCAACGGCTACTGGCTGACCACCATTCTCTGCGCCGTGATCATGGCGCTGGGCGGGATGCTGCCGAAGATCAACGACATTTTCAACTGGCTGTTGAACCTCAACGGCATCGTGTCGCCGCTGTCGACGATGTTCCTGTTTTGGGCCTACATGATGGTTCGCAAGCACTCGGACCGCTACCCGACCCCGGACTACACCTACATCAAAAACGACAAGCTAGGCTTTGCCGTCGGCACCTGGATGCTGGTGGTCACCTTCCTTTTGGCGGTGCTCGGGTTCTTCCCGACCGACGCCAACGAAGACACCTTCGCCTTGATGCTGACGCTGAACATCCTGGTGCCAATCGGCATGGTCGCCCTGGGCTTTTCCATGCCTTGGATCGCCAAGCGCCAGCAGCGCGGTAACGCCTTTGGCCCCGGCACCTGGTGGGCCATCACCATCGTGGTTGCCTTGGCCCTGCTCGGCCTGGTCGGCTACGGCATGTACACCAACCTGCTGGTTCACCTCGCCAGCGCATTGCGCTGGGTGCTGATCGTGATCGTCGACGGCGCCTTGCTGTGGCTGATCGCCCACTTCACCAAGGACGGCCGCAACGGCGTGGTCAACCAGGACCTGTAGTCCACCACGCCACCACCAAAAAACGTCGCAACCGGTCGGTTGCGACGTTTTTGTGTGATCAAGACCAAGCGGCTACTTGGGCCGCGAATCGTAGGCCCGTTTGGACTTGTAACCGGCGGCGAAGACCTCAAGCATCTTGGCCTGATGAGCCGAGGCGGTGGCCGGGCTGGCCACGCCGAACAAGTACCGGGCCCATTCGCGCTGGTAGCCCGGCGTCAGGGCGTTGAAAAAGGCCTGCGCCTCGGGCTGGTCCGCAAGCATTGCGGCCACCTTGGGAATGTCGGCCTCGTAAGCGGCCAGGGGTTTGTTAGGCATGGGGTTCCTCCTTCGGTGACACGTCGCACGACCGACGCTCACCGTCTGTATTGTGTGCTGTCGCTTAGATCTCAGTAGACGAGCGGCCGTCATGCCACCCCGCGCCCGATCTGGCACCGACCTTGACCCGCCGCCGATCCGGTGCCAAGGCAATCAGTCAGGCGCAAGCGCGAGGCCTGACTTTCGCCTACCGCACCACGGTCCAGTCGTCCAGCGTCCGGCCGGCCGGATCCGCGAACTGCAGCCAGCTGTTGGTGGTGCCAAAGTACAGGAACAAGCCGACCTCGTTGGTGCTTTTGAGCACCACGTCTTCGGTGGTGACGAAGTCCGGGCCGATGGCGGCCTGATGCTCGCCGCGCAGCTGCGCGGCAAACCGGGCGGAAAAGCCCAGGCTGCCGTCGGCGTTCAGGTCGGCCTCGGGCTTGAGCCGCGCCCCGGCGAGCAGGCGCATCTCGTTGCGCCGCTGCCAGTAAACCGTCGCCTGGGTGCCGGCGAAGGTCGTGGTGAACGGCACGGTGGCCACGGCCTTACGCCAGCGGTGCTGGGCCTTGGCCGGCCGCCGCTTCGTCGGGGTCAGCGCCACCCCGAGCAGCGTCAGCACCGGCGTCAGGGCCGCCAGCAGGGCGGCGGCCGGCCGCTCTAGGTTGGCTGGCACCGGCTGCGCCGCGTAGGCCACCTTCGCGCCGGCCTGAGCGGCAATCGCCGCCGCCAGGTAACGCGCCGGCAGGTCCGCCGCCGGTTCGATGATCAGCGTGCGGGTGGCCGCCGCGACCGCGGTGTCGATGCCCAACAGCGTGGCACCTGCCAGATACAGGCTGACGCTGCCCGCAACCGGCGGCTGGGACCCGGCCTGCAGGCGAATGATAGCGTGTTGCGTGGTCACGGTCAGCGGGTCATTTTGCAAAGTTGCCATGGTGTCCTTCCTCCGGTCACTCGCTGAGCGGCCGGCCCTCTTTTTGCCAAGTTGCGTTGCGTATCAGGCGGTAGGCCGTCGCGGCCAGCGGCACCCCGAGCAGCATCCCCAAGATGCCGCCGAGTCCGGAGCCAATGGTAACGGCCGCCAACACCACGATGCCCGGCAGGCCGATGGAGCCGCCGACCACCCGCGGGTAGATCAGGTTGCCCTCAAGCTGCTGCAGCACCACCAGGTAAACCACGAACAACACGGCCTTCAAGGGGCTGACCACGACGATCAAGACGAAGCCGATCGCCCCACCGATGTAGGCGCCGAGCATCGGAATCAGCGCCGTCATGCCGATGAACGCGCCGATCGAGCCGGCGTTGGGGAAGCGAAACAGCAGCATCCCCAGGGTACACAGCGTCCCGAGGATGAAGGCCTCGGTGACCTGCCCGACGATGAAGCGCGAGAACATCAGGTCGGCTTCGTGCAGCAGGTAGTGCAGCTTGGCCATGAACTTGGTCGGCAAAAAGGCGGCGCCGACGCGGTTCAGTCGGCTGCCGATGCCTTCCTTGCCGGCCACCAGGTAGATGGCGAAGGTGAAGGCCAAGATGAAGTTGACCACCCCGGAGAAGACGGAGCCGACCAAAGACAGCGAGCCGGAGAACAGCCCGGACACGCCGGCTGACAGGTACTTGGTGACCTTGGTCTGAATGCTGGTCCAGTCGATGTCGGCGCTTGCCAGCTTCTTGGTCAAGGCCGTCGCCTGATCGGACTTGGTCAGCCAGTCGTTGAGCTTGGTCAAGGTCTCGGGCAGACTGGTGAAAAAACCGTCAAGCGCCGCGATGAACTGCGGCACCACCAGGCGCAACACGCCGGCCAAAATCACCACCGTCAGCACAATGGCGGCCACGATGGCGGCCGGCCGCCGCAGTTTCTGGGCGGCCTTGGCCTTAGCGTGGGGCCAAAACACCTTTTCCAGCCGCACCACGATCAGGTTCATGCAGTAGGCCAAAGCTGCGCCGATCACCAGCGGCGTCAACACGCTCAACAAGGTTTTGAGCCCCGCCCAAAGCTGGGCCGGATACAAGATGACAAGCAGAAACACCGCCGCCCCCACGGCAAGGTGCAGAACTTGGGAACGGGAAATTTTCATAAGGAGCTCCTTCAATTAGATTAACGCCATTATACCAAACTCAAATCAGCTTGTTTTGGTACCACTTGTCGCCAGCAAAGCGCCGGATGAAGATGCCGCCGCGAACGCCCCACTCCAGGCCCATGATGGCGCAGACCCCGGGGACCCCGTAGCCCATGCGAACCGCGAAGACGTAGACGCCGACCACGCGAAAGGCCCACATCGAGGCCAAAGACACAATCGTGGTGAACTTGCCGTCGCCGGCCGCTCGCAAGGCGTTGGGCAGCACGAAGCTGACGGTCCAAAACAGCAGGTGCATCCCGACAAAGATGCAATAAGATAAGAAGATCACCGGCAGAATCGCCGGCGTCGGCGAGAACAGCCGAATGCCCGGCTTGAACAGCGCCAGCAAGAGCGAATCGCCCAGCACGAAGGCCCCGATGCCCAGGCCGACGAAGGACTTGGTGATTTTGCGGGCGTCCCTCAGGTTGTGGCGACCGACGCACTGGCCGACGATCGGCACCAGGGCCGTGCCCAAGGCGCTGGGGATGATCTCAGACATCTGGGCCCAGGAGCCGACAATCGCGTTGGTCACGATGGCCTGGGTGCCAAGCATCACAATCATCATCTGAATCAGAATCTTGCCGCCGTTGAAGAACACGCCTTCCGCCGCGAAGGGGACGCAGACCACCAGCACCTTTTGGAGCATGCGCCAGTCGACGCGCCGCATCAGCCGCCAGGTCAAGGCGAACAAGTCGCGATGCGACGCCAGCATCCACACCGCCAGGGCCGCCGCCAGCCAGCGCGACAGGTTCAACGCGATGATCATGCCGACCACGCCCAGGTGCAGCCAAGTGATGGTGATCAGGTTGAAGCACAGGTACATCACGTTCATCGCAAGCGACAGCTGCAGCGAGTTCTTGGTGCGGCCGATGCCGCGCAGGCTACCGTTGGTGCCTTCGACCAGCGCCTCAAAGGGGTAGCTGAACAAGACGCCGAGCATGTACAGCCTGGCGTTTCGCATCACCGCCGGGCTGGCGGCGCCGAACAACGCGCTGAGAATGCCGTTGTGCAGCAGCCCGAACACGACGGCCAGCACCAACCCGGTCAACACCGCGCCGTAAATCGTGCCGTTGACCACGTGGCCGAGCCGGCCGCGCTCGCCGGCCCCGAAGTACTGGGCGATCAGCACCGTGCCGCCGAGGCCGACGGCGACGAAGATCTGAATCAGAAACACGTTGACCGAGCCGACCATGTTGACGGCGCTGATGGCCGCCGCCCCGGAGCTTGCGATCATGGCGGTGTTCAAAAAATTGAACGACACCAGAAAGAACTGATCGACCACCACCGGCCCGAGTAGCCCGAACACCGCGCGGTAATCGAAGGTCTCCCCCGAAAAAAACCGCTGCAACAGCTGCCTGAATTTACCCACGACATCCTCCGTATTTGAAAGCCCTTGCGATTTAGGTCAATCGTACCCGATGCAGGGAAAAAAACAAGCCCCCGCCCCGGCAATCGCCACCGTGTCGCCTGCCGCCACCGCCCGTGCCGCTCACCGCGCCCCACTGCTGCAGCCCTGCCCCGCCGGTGGCGACCCCTCGGCGGCTCGCCACCGCCTGCGCAACGCGTCGCCCCGCGTGACGACGCCTCGGTCAGGCCACCGCCTCGCACGATGCTGCCCGTGTCGCTTGCGCCGTTCAGACGCCCCTCGCTCACGCCGCTCAGACGACGCCCCGATCCAGTCGCCGCCTCAGCTCGGCGCAGGGGCGACCGCCGAACGCCGCCACTAACGTTTGGCGCGGCGCCCGATGTGTGTTACACTTATCCTAGAAATTGAAAGGAGTCGATCCGCGATGCGTTTGAAGACAGTGGCCACCCAGACAATTGGATAACTTGCGCCTAGTGCGCCACTGCAGCGAGTCGAATCTACGGGACCAGTCCGGTCAATAGAGGAAGCTACTGGGCTTCCTTTTTTTGTGCCCAAAAAGCCGCGGCGGCGCCACCACCAAAGGAGAACTGTATGACTGAAACACAACAACCACAAGAAAAAGTAATCACCACCGGCATTTCGCGCGGTCAGGAGAACTTCGACTACACGATGCAAGAGCTCGCCGAGCTCGCCCGGGCCAACAACTACGAAGTCGTCGGCGAATCGCGCCAAAACCTCGACCGCTCGACCGCGGGCTTTTACTTCGGCACCGGCAAGGTCGAGGAAATCGCCGAGCTCGCCCGGGCCCTCGACGCGACCACCATCCTGGTCAACGACGAGCTATCCCCGTCGCAGCTGCGCAACATCGAGAAGGTCACCAAGCTGCACGTGATCGACCGCACCCAGCTGATCCTCGAGATTTTCGCCAACCGCGCCCAAAGCAAGACCGCCAAGACCCAAGTCGAAATCGCCCAGCTGCAATACGCACTGCCCCGGCTGCACCCAAGCGCCAACAAGCTGGACCAGCAAGGCGGCGGTGGCCTGGCCAACCGCGGGGCCGGGGAAAGTAAGCTCGAGATGGACAAGCGGGTGCTGAACAAGCGCATCGCCCGGCTGCGCCAAGAGCTCAAGGACGCCGACATCGGCGAAGAAGTGCGGCGCCAAAAGCGCCTGGAAAACGAGCTGCCGGTGGTCGCCTTAGTCGGCTACACCAACGCCGGCAAGTCCACCACGATGAACGGCCTGCTCGACCTTTTTGCCGACCACCCCGAAACCAAGCAGGTCTTTGAAAAAGACATGCTGTTCGCGACGCTCGACACCTCGGTGCGGCAGATCACGCTGCCGGATCACCGCAAGTTCCTGTTGTCCGACACCGTCGGCTTCGTCTCGAAGCTCCCGCACAAGCTGGTCGACTCCTTCAAGGCGACCTTGGCCGAGGCGGCCAACGCCGACCTGTTAATCCAGGTGGTCGATTACGCCGACCCGCACTACCAGGACATGATGGCCGTCACCGAAAAAACGCTTGCGAGCATCGGCATCGAAAACATCCCGATGATCTACGCCTTCAACAAGGCCGACCTGCGCGACGACACGGTGTTCCCGGAGGTCAACGGCAACCAGTTCGTCTACTCCGCCAAAGATGCCAAGTCGCTCAACAAGCTGGTCGAGCTAATCGAGGGCAAGGTCTTCGCCGATAACGAGACCAACACCTACCTGATCCCCTTCGCCAAGGGCAACCTGGTCGACTTCATCAACCGCGAAACCGGCGTGATTGCAACCGACTACACCGCAGATGGCACCCAGATCAAGACGGTGGTCAACCCGATTCAGGCCGGTCAGTTGCGGCCGTACCTGCAAGAAGACGCCCAGTAATCACCAACGCGGCCGCTGCGCTTGCCCTTGACGCAAGCGCCGGCTGGGCCGCCGTTACCGAGGACCCCTACCACTGACGCAAACCGCCTCGCATGTGCAAGCTCACATGCGAGGTTTTTTGCTGTCTAGGCAAAAAAAATGCCCCCGGCCGAGGCGGCCAGGGGCAGCGATGCCATCACGCGTGGTTCAGGCGGCGGTTGATCAGCCGAGCCCCGAGCGACAGCGCGTAGTTGACCACGAAGTACAGGACGGCCAGCGCGACGAACATCGGAATGGTGTAGTTGACGTCTTGCCCGTAGATAATCTGGGCGTGGTAGGTCAGCTCCGGCAGCAAGATGATGGTCGCCAGGCTGGTGTCTTTGACCAGCGAGATGAACTGGGAGACAATCGGCGGAATCATCGCCTTGAACGCCTGCGGCAAGATGATATGAAGCATCGCCTGCACGTAAGACATCCCGTTGCTGCGAGCGGCCTCCATCTGGCCGGTCGGCACCGCATTGATGCCCGACCGGACGATTTCGGCCAGCATCGCGGATTCGAAAATGCTCATCGCGACGATGGACGCCGGAATCACGCCCAGGCGAATGCCGATCCGCGGCAGCGCGAAGTAGGTGAAAAAGAGGATCAAGAGCAGCGGCAGGTTCCGGATCAGGTCGATGATGAAGCCGACGAAGGCCGAGAAGAACCGCACGTTGACGTACCGGGCGATGCCCAGCAGCGTCCCGATCAGGAAGCTGAACACGATGGAGGTGACGGAGACCTCCACGGTGACCCACAGGCCCTCCAGGAGGTAGTGCAGGTTAACTTGCGAATACGCATCGATGAAGCTTTGCATGGCACTTCCCCCTTTCTAGGCCGTGACCCATTTCTTTTCGAGGTGCCGCATCAGGTAAGACATCGGCATCGTCAACACCAGGTAGAGCAGCCCGACCACCAGGTAGGTGTCGAAGGTGTTGAAGGTCGCGTTGGCGATGATTTTGCCCTGGTACATCAGGTCGAAACCGGCGACGAAGGCCAGAATCGATGAGTTCTTGACCAAGTTGATGAACTGGTTGCCCAGGGGCGGAATCACGATCTTGATCGCCTGAGGGAACACGATCTGGCGCATCGCCTGGGCGTAGGACAGCCCGACGGAGCGGGCCCCTTCCATCTGACCGACGGCGACCGACTCGATGCCGGCTCGCACCGTTTCGGCGATGAAGGCGCTGGTGTAGATGGTCAAGCCGATGGTCCCGGCGGTGAAGCCATCCACCGGCAGCAGGTATTTAGGCACGATGACGTAAAAGCCCATGGTGATGACCAGAAGCGGAATGTTGCGGATCACCTCGACGTAGGTCTTGCCGATCACCCGCACCCACTTGGCCGGCGAGATCTCCATCAGCGCAAAGACGGTGCCAACGATCAGGGAGAACACCAAGGCGATCAGGCTGGACAGCAGCGTGTAGCCGAGCCCGGACATCAGGGTGCCGAAGTTATTGGTCAAAATGTTCAGCATTACTCCACCTCCTTGATGTCAAAGCCCGGAATGTCGGCGAACCACTTGTTGATCAGCCGCTCGTAGGTGCCGTTGGCGCGAAGCTGCGCCAGCGCCTTGTTCAGCGCCTTGCGCAGGTTGGTCTGGCCCTGGTTCAGCGCGATGCCGTACGGCTCCTTGGTGAAGGTGCCGCCGACCACCACGTAGCCGGGGTCTTGCTGGGACATCCCGTACAAAATGCCGTTGTCGGTGCTCAGCGCGTCGCCTTGCCCGGACTTCAGCGCCGTGAACGCCTGGGCGTAATCGGCCAGCTGCAGCACCGTGGTTTGCGGGGCGGCCTTTTTGACGTTGTCGACCGAGTTGGAGCCCTGAACGCCGATCACCTTGGTGCCGGCGGTCAGATCCTTGATCGAGTGAACCTTGCTTCCCTTTTTGACCAAAAGCGACTGGCCGGCCTTGAAGTAGGAATCCGTGAAGTCCAAAACCTTCTGCCGCTCCGGCGTGATGGTCATGGTCGCAATCACCGCGTCCAGGTTGCCGCCCTTGAGCATCGGCACCCGGGTGTCCGAGGTGACCTGCACCAAGGTGGCCTTGGCCGCCTTGCCCAGCACCTGCTTGGTCAAGGCGTTGGCCATGTCGATTTCAAAGCCCTGAATCTTGCCGGTCTTGGTGTTCATCAGGCCGAACAGCCGGGTGTCGGCCTTGACGCCCCAGACGATCGTGTCGGTTTTCTTGGCGTGGGCCAAGGCGTCTTGGTCGGCGACGCTTGCGCCGCACCCTGCCGCCACGCCGGCCACCACCATGAGAGCGACGGCCGTGAGCCATAATTTTAGCTTGTGCATAGGCGCCCTCCTAGTGGTTGAAAATCTTGCTGATGAACTCCTGCGCCCGGGGATCCTTCGGGTGATCGAAGAAGCCGGCGACGTCGGTGGCGTCCTCGAGAATCTGGCCATCCGCCATGAAGATGATGCGGTCGCCGACGCGCTTGGCAAAGCCCATTTCGTGGGTCACCACGACCATGGTCATGCCTTGCTTGGCGATGGTCTGCATGACGTCCAAGACGTCGCCGATCATTTCGGGGTCCAGCGCCGAGGTCGGCTCGTCGAAGAGAATCGCGCGGGGCTTCATCGCCAAGCTGCGGGCGATGGCGACACGCTGCTTTTGGCCGCCGGACAGGGCCGCCGGGTACTTTTGGGCCTGATCCTTCAGCCCGACCATGTCGAGCAGCTCAAGCGCCTCCTTCTCGACCTCGGCGCGGTCGCGGTGCAGCACCAGTCGAGGGCCGAGCGTAATGTTATCAATAACGGTTTTGTTTGCGTAAAGATTGAAGTGCTGGAACACCATGCCGACGTTCTTGCGAATCTTGTCCATGTTGGTGTTTTTCTCGGCGAGGTCAAAATCATTCACGATAAGTTTGCCTTCCGTGATTCGCTCCAGCCCGTTGATGGTTCGAAGCAGCGTGCTTTTGCCCGATCCGGACGGCCCGATGATCGTGACCACTTCGCCGCGGTCGATGGTCAGGTTGATGTCCTTGAGTGCGTGAAACTTCCCGTAATACTTCTCGACGTCGTGAAACTCGATCATTGACATCGAATCGCCTCCTTTTAAGCATGCGTTTGTGTACGACCGACGCACCGGCCCGGCGAACGTTTGGCTTTTGATTAAGCCTCCGTGTGGGGGTGCCGGCGGGATTTTACCTAGACCACTACCATCATACCCTAGCCAAATTCGCGGTGGCAAGCAATCAGGCTCGCGCTTGGACACAAAAAGGCCGTGCGTCAGCCGATAAAATCATTAAAATAATCTTACCGGTTTTTTCGCACGGTCGCAAATTTAGTTTTGGTTAGTCCCGCGGGGCCTGCACGTCCGGGCGAACGGTATAGGCGAGCTGGGCGGAAATAGTATAAGGCGTGACCTTTTGGATAAGCCCGTGGCGCCCGGGCTGCATCACCTCGCCGCCGGTCAGGAACACATGGGCCAGCGCCAGTTGGTAATCCTTCAGGGCCGCGGCGGTTGGCATCAGCCCCACCCGCGTGATCGTCCCCAAGGTGGTCGGCGTCAGCGCGTTCAGACCGCCCTCGATCACCAGCTGCTTGCCGCTTTGGGTCAGGGCGAAGTACGGCAGCTCGAACGGGCCGCCGATCGCCGCCACCGGCTGATGGGTGTGGGAGACCACTCGCGCGATCGCGCGTTCGTCCAGCCCCTGGTAGTTCTCGGTCAACGCCCCGCTTTGGCGCAGCTGGTCGACCAGCACATCCAGATTGGCCTGGTCGACCACCACCGTCGCCGGCAGGAGTCGCGCTTCGGTGAACAGGCCATTGGAGGCCCCGAGGTTGGTCCGCTGCAACAGCGCGGCCTCGGCCGCCTTGGCCGCCTGCGGGTTGCCGCCGAGCAACTTCTCGACTTTCGGCGACACGTCCCACTTCATCTGCTTGTCCGTAAAATAATAGAAGAAATTCAGCACGATGAAGTACAACAGCACCAGAAAGGCCAGCAAGAACAGCACCCCGCCGACGCGGTAGTTGACGTAGCGCAGGTGCCGAATCGCCTGGTACAGCAGGTAAAAATTGGCGCCGAAGGCCACGATGGTGAAGGCCTTCCCCTTCGCCTTGTCCTGAATGTTGAAGTAACTCAACGCGCGGTTGAGCAGATCAAGAGCAGTGAGCATGGAATACTTCCTTTCAGAGGGTGGCGCGGTGCGGTTAGCCGACCGGCCAGCGCAGGACTGGTGCTTGGGGCGGCACTTTGCCCCGAGTGCCGGTCCTAGCTGGACGCGTCGGCGATGCGCCGCGGAACCCGTTTAGAGGGTGGACCACGGCGCATGCACGGGACGGGTAGCCTAGCCGTGGCGCTTGAGGCCCGGGCCTGGCCGCGAGTGACGCGGCGTAGCTAGCCGCTCCCGCGTTGCCGTGGGGAACCCGTTTGGAGGGTGGCGCGGTGCGGTTGTCCGACCGGCCAGCTACTTCGTCGAACCGCTGCTGGCCTTACTACTGCTGCCGGATCCGACGTCACCGGTGGTGTCGCCGGTCGTCCCGACGGTGGTGTTACCCGTGGTGTCCCCGGTGGTGTCGCCATCGGTACCGGTCGTGGTGTCGCCGCTGCCGGTGGTCGTCGTCTCCTGGGTTGTGCCGTCACCGGTGTCGCCGGTGGTCCCGGTGCCAGTCCCGGTCGTCGTGTCGTTCCCATCCGTGGTTTGATCGGTGCCGGTGGTGGCTTTAGTGCTACTGCTGGTCGCACTGGAGGTCGCGCTGTCGGCACCGGCGGCCGGTTTTTCAGGCGCCTTGCTGGCAGTTGAGGCACTGCTGCTGGTGGCCGCCGGCTCGCTGCTGCCCTTGCTGCTGTTTTTGGCCTTCAGGCTGGAGGCCAGCGAGCTTTGCGCCTCGCGCGACTTGGGGGTGCTGGACGGATTGACCGCATTATTGATCAGACTGTAGCCGCTAATCAGGATAATAATAGAAACAATCGCTGCCGGTGACAGCAGCGGCGGGGTGCGATAAGCCATGGGAAACTCCTTTCGGCAAAACCAGCCACCGGCGACCACGGGGTCACTCGGGCGTCTCGCCCAAACATCTTGCTTCAATTGTAGCGTAGATGTGTGCGTAAAACGGGACGAAATGGTCAAGTTTATGAAAGTTAAACAAAGACGCACCAAATCCGCCGGCGGGAAGTACCCCGGCGGCGGATCTGGGCATTGTGGTCACGTGGGGGTCTACAAGGCGTTGGGTGGCCAGGCTCCTGTCCCACCACGACGCTGTAGCGCCGCGCTGGGGCCAAAACCAGGTCCCGCACCTGTCCGGCACCGGCTGGCAGCTTGTTGCCACTACCGCGCGGTGCCGCCGTCCCAGTTCCTGCAGATGGTGCCGCGGGGCTGGGGTCGTACCCGCCTAACTTAGGACTGCGCCGTGCGGTGACATCCACACGCCTGAGCAGGCGGTCGTGCTTTGGCTCTAAAACGGGTTACGCCGCCTGAGCCAGCACACCTTCCGGGCCTCCGGAACGGTTTGTTGTGCTGGCCGGTACGCGTCCCGGCCGCCTCTCCCGCCCGCGGCTACCTCCGTACTTGGAGTTGGACGTTTGATAATGCTGCAACCGGTTATCCACTACGATTAATGATTCCCGCCCAAGGTACGACGGGTTCCACTGATAGCATCGGACGGGGCCGGGCTGGGGCCTGGTCTGCGTGAGGTAGCGTGGCGCTTGCCACTGGATCGCCGCCGAAGAAGGGTTTGTCACGGTGGCCGGCCACCGACCCCTATCCTAGTGATCACTTGAGTTTAGCTTAGCAGGTAAGCGGTTACCTGGCAAATTTTAAGCTCGCAAAGCGCCAAAAAAAAGCTGCTCGCCACGCCCCCTTGTCGCGACACGAACAGGCGAAACATAGGTTCCAAACTGTATCAGTGTTGTGCCACGCGAAATTGTTTGTGAAAGTAATACTATGTAACATCCCCGTAATTGCGGCCTTGATAACGGTAGTGAGCATCCGGCGAGTTCCCGTTTTCTGTGCTAATGCAGCGTTTTCTCCGGTGTTGTCCACGCCACTTACGTTAGTTACATATGGTTTCGTTAGTTCGAAAAAGTTCGCTTTTTCACAAGCTAGCCTTAGGATGACTTAGTAAACAAATTCACAATAACCGAAAGGAAGTTCACATTATGGGATTGGTTGACGCGATTAAGCAAACCTTCACGAACAGTGCCATTATTAGTTCAATCACCTCTGTCATCTTCATCATTTTCCTGGGATTCTACCTCCGCAAGCGCGGGACCCTCGGGGCCGACTTCGGGAAAGTCCTGACCAAGGTTGTCTTGGCCGTGGCCCTGCCGGCCTTGGCCTTCAACTCCTTCATGGCCCCGATCAACGGCGACACGCTGCGTCAGGGCATGAGCGTTCTGGTCTGGGGGATCTTGATTTACATCATCTTGATCTTCGTGACCCCGCTGCCGTACCTGAAGTACAAGGGCGACAAGCGAACCACGCTTTCCGTTCTGACGATTTTCGGCTCCACCACCTTCTTCGGCATTCCGATCGTCGGCGCCGTGCTCGGGCCTAAGGGCGTGATGTACAGCTCGATTTTCAACATCGGCTACCGCATCTTCCTTTACTCCTACGGCTACATCCGCATGTCCGGTCTGAAGATGGACCGCGACAACGTGAAGAAAATGTTCCTGAACCCGGTTGTCATCGCGACGTTCCTCGGCCTGATCCTCTGGCTGGTTCAAGACGCGATGCCGCATGTCACCGCAGCGGTTGCCGCTAACGGCGCCGTGGTTGCCGGCGGCGGTACCGCCTCTGTTGCCTTCTACCGCATCGACCAAACCGCCCTTTGGCTGTTCAAGCCACTCCAGTACTTGGCCAACCTGACCTCACCGCTGGCTTGGCTTGCCATCGGGATCACGCTGGGCTCCATCTCCTTCAAGGAAGCCGCGTCCGATTCCACCAGCTGGTACTACAGCCTGAACAAGGTCATCTTGGTGCCGCTTTTGAACCTGATTTTGCTGCTGATCCTCAACGCCACCGGCATCATGCCGGTCAGCTACGTCGCGTTGGCCACGATGTGCATCATGATGGCCACCCCGACCGCGGCGGTCACCTCGGCCTACGCGATCAGCTTCGACCACGAGGCGGTCATGGCCTCCGATGCGTCGCTTCTGTCGACCATCGTCGCCGTCGTCGCCATGCCGTTTTGGATTGCGATCCTGCAGATTCTGAACACGACCGGGCTGTTCAAGTAAAAAACGTCAAGCAAGAAAGGATAGATGTGTATGTTTAAGATCGTCGCTTACGGGGTACGGGAGAACGAGGTCCCTTACTTCAAGCAGCTGAACAAGTACAACTACGAGCTGAAGCTGGTGCCCGAGTTTTTGACCCACGACAACGTGGAGACGGCCAAGGGTGCCGACGGGGTGATGCTGCGAGCCAACTGCGTCGCGGATGCAGAGAACCTCGCCAAATTCAACGCGTGGGGCATCAAGTACGTGATGACGCGGACGGTCGGCTTCAACCACATCGACCTGAACGCAATCAAGCAGTACGGCATGAAGTGTGCCCGCGTTCCTGCCTACTCTCCTTACGCCGTGGCCGAACTGGCGCAGACGCTGGGCATGATGCTCTACCGTCACACCGCCTTGGCCACCAGCAACACCTTCAACGGCAGCTTCGCCGTTGACCCGGCCACCTTCTCGCGTGAGGTTCACTCAAGCACCGTCGGCATCGTCGGCGCCGGCAAAATCGGCGCAACCGAGGCCAGCCTGTACCACGGCATGGGCAGCACCGTTTTGGCCTACGACCCGTACCCGTCCGATTACGCCCGTCAGTTCGTCACCTTCGTCGAAGAAGACGCGCTTTTGGCCAAGGCCGACATCGTCTCGATTCACACGCCTTACTTCCCTGGCGTCAACGACAACCTGGTCGACGCCGCCTTCATCGCCAAGATGAAGGACGGGGCGATGCTGGTCAACACGGCTCGCGGCGAGCTGGTCGATTACGCGGCCGTCCTCGCGGCGTTGAAATCCGGCAAACTCGGCGGCTTTGCCACCGACGTGTTCAAGCACGAGGCCAAGCTGATGGGTCACCAATTCGCTGGTGCCTTGCCGGATCCCGAGCTTGAAGCCCTGCGCCAGCTGTACCCGAAGGTGCTGATCACGCCGCACATCGGTTCTTACACGGAACCGGCGCTGCACGACATGATCACTGTGTCCTACGACAACTTCGACGAAGCGCAACGCACCGGCCACACCAAGAACGACATCAAGTTGCCGGATTAAGCCGGCGACGCCAAAGCCCTGACACCATCGCGGTTGCGATGCGCGTCAGGGCTTTTTGTGTGGGTGAAAACCTAGTTTTTGGCGGTGCTGGTGTAGACGGTGATCGGCCGGCCGACCTTCAGGTACTTGATGTCTGAGGAGACCGCGTCTTGGGTCAGCAGGTAGTCGAGGTACTTCTTGGTCGAAATGCGCGACAGCTTGGCGGCCTTGGCCAGCTCCTGGTTGGAGAACGGCTGCGGCAGCGTCGCCACCAGGGCCCGAATCTTGGCCAGCGTCATCGCCGACAGGCCCTTGGGCAGCGCCTCTTGCACGGGCGGCTGACTGCCGGCGGTGAACAGATGATCGAGGTCGTCTTGCGACAGCGCCGCGGCGCCTTCGGTCACCTGCTGGAAGGTCAAGAAGCGCTGAATCGCCGCGCTGAAGCGGGCGAAGGTGAAGGGCTTGACCAGGTAGTCCAAGACGCCGTAGTCAAGCGCCGGGCGAATGTGGGCCATGTCGCTGGCCGCCGTCAGCATGATCACCTGCGGGTGCAGTCCGGCCGCGGTCAGCTCGCTCAGCAGCTGGTCGCCGGTCAGCTCGGGCATGTAGACATCCAGCAAAATCAAATCGACCGGCTGCGCCGCGGCGGCGGCCAGCGCCGCGGCGGCATTGCCAAAGCTTGACACCGCAAGCTCGCTCGGCGCAATCACGCGCCGCAGGTACTGCGCGTTGAGCTCTCGCACCATCGGGTCGTCTTCCACAATCATCACATGCGTCGTCATCTCGTCACTCCTTTTCCCCCGCCGCCGGCAGTGCAAGCGGCAACTCCACCGTCATGACCGTGCCGTGCGGCTGATTATCGTCGCATTCCAAAATTCCGTGATGGGCGTGAACCACGCCGGCCACCAGGCTGAGCCCAAAGCCGCGGCCCTCCCCCTTGGTGGAAAAGTGCGGGGTGAAGATCTGGTCCTTGATGGTCGGCGCCACCCCGGCGCCGTTGTCACTGACGACGATCAACACCGTGGCACTTTCCGCGTCGTAATTCAGCGCCAGCTCGACCGTGCCGCCGTCGGTCGCCACGGCGTCCAGGGCGTTGTCGATCAGGTTGCCCAGCACCTTGATCAGGTCGGACTGAATCATCGCGGCCTCGCCGACCACGGCCGGCAGCGCGGAATCCTTGGTCACCGTCAGCGTTTTGCCCTGCTCGTGAGCCTCGTTGCGCTTGCCGATCAAAAAGCCCGTGATCGCCGGCAGCCGAATCCGCGCGTTCAGGTCGCCGAACTCGCTTTGGTAGTTGTGGTGAACGTCTTGGATGAAGGCCTGCAGCTTGTCGTACTCCGCCATTTCCACCAGCCCGGAGATCACCTGCAGCTTGTTCATGAACTCGTGCTGCTGAGCCCGCAAGGCGTCGATGTACTGACGGGTGCCGGCCAGCTGCGCGACCAGGCGCTGGTAATCGGATTGGTCGTGAAACAGCGCCAGCCGCCCGAGGTTGACCTTGCCGGCCATCAGGGGCGTCGTGGCGACGATCAGCTCGCGGTTGCGAATCGCTACCGACTGGGCCGCGACCCGCGCGTTGCGGCCGAACAGCGCCGCGGTCAGGTCGGGCGGCAGCGTCGCCCCGGCCTCAAGCCCCGGAAACAGTGCCTGGGCGACCTGGTTGAGCTGCATGATGGCCCCGGCCGGATCGATGGCGATCAGCCCCTCGGACATGCTTTCCTTCAGGGCCGTCAGCTCGGTGACCTGCGCGGCGATGGCGTCGGGCTCCATGCCCAAAAGCCGCCGGCGAATGTACCAGGAGATCCACACCGCGGCGACGATGCCAAGCGCCAGGCCGATGCCGGCGCCGAGCAGAATCGGGCCGAGCGACGCGCGGGTCTCCGCCTTAACCGTTTTGACCGTCACCGTGATGCAGACGATGCCGATCTGGCGGTGCTGGCCGTTGTAAATCGGGGCGAAGTAGCGGTACTCCGGCCCCAGCACCCCGAGCTTCTTGGAAAAATGGGCCTTGCCGTGCCGCGACTTGGCCGCGTCGTGGCGCAGCAAGAAGGACTGCCCGATCTGCGCCTTGACCGGGTGCGAGTAACGGATCAGGTCCTGGTTCATCACGACCACCGCGTCGACCTTCATCGCCTTTTGAATCCGGTGGGTGTAGCGCTCAATCGCGTTGTCGGCGCTTTGGGGCGGCTCATGCGCGACCAGGTTGTTGCGAACCACCGGGCTTTGCCGCACGACGTTGCCGATGTTTTGGATGGTGGTGTTGGTGCGTTGCGCCACGGCCGACGCGGTGTGAAGCGCCACGATGATGCCGGAGATCAGCAAAGACACCGCCACGGTGAGCCCGATGGCGGCGATGATCAAGGTGCGAAGTGATAGGCGCCGGCGCGGCGCGTTCAAGGCAGTTTTAGACATGATGACCCGTCCCTCAAAGTTGTACCCCTATCATACCACGCGGTGCCACGTAAAAAAGGAAACCACCGAACCGGCGATTTCCCAAAGTTCAATCATCACGCTGCGCTGACGCCAAGCCTTGCCCGTGCTTACGGCTACGCCCCGGGTCGCTCGGCCTGCTGTTGGGCCACCAGCTTCGCGCAGTCGGCACACAGGCCGTACAGCTCGAAGTTGTGGCTTTGAATCTGGGCCCCTTGCAGCTGCGTCTCAAAGTAGCCCAGGGGGCACATCTGAATCTCCTGAACGCGGTGGCAGCGCTGGCAGATGAAGTGGTGGTGGTGCGGGTGCTGGAAGTCGCACTGCAGCTTGACGGTGGCCTGTTCGCCCTGAACGTCGGTTTCGAGGATGCCGAGCTGCTCGAACTCCTTGACGTTGCGGTAAATGGTGTCGTGCGACAGCCCCGGGTACTGGCTTCTCATGTGCTTGTCCACCTGGGTCACCGTGACGTAGCTGTCGGCATGGGCCGCCAGGTAATCCACCAGGTCGCGGCGCTGCTTGGTCATGCGCATACCGCTGGCCTTGATTCTCTCGATTGCAATCAGACTCGCGCCCATCATGTTCCGCCTCTCTTAATCGTAAACGTTCCGATTATGCGTATTGTAGCACAGGCCGCACCCGGCTTCAACCGGGCAACCCGGCGGCGCTCAGCGCCAGATGCTTCATGAAACTGTCGATCTGGCGGCAGGCGGCCTGCCAGTCGTCGTTGACCACAACGTGAGCGTAAGGGGCAAGCGCCGGCGGCAGCTGCAGATCGCGGCTGTACTCCGGGCTGGCCAGCCGGGCGGCGATCATCTTGGGGTCGTCGCCTCGGGCCAGCAGCCGCGCCTTGAGCACCGCCGGGTCCTGGATGGTCAAATACAACACCGCAATCTTGGGCCCCAGCGTCTTGGCGTAAGTGATTGCCCCGGCGGTGTCCAGCACGATGCTGGCGAAGTTGGCCCGCCGCCACGCGGCATCCAGCGACTCAAAGGAGCTGCCGTACCGAAAACCTGCGTAGGTCACCGCTTCAATGTAGTGATTCTTGGCGAAGCTGTCTGCCGTCTCGAAGTGGTAATCCACGCCGTCGACCTCGCCAACGCGCTTGGGACGCGTCGTGTGTGTCATCACCCGCTGAATGTTGTAGGTGGCCTGCAGGTAGCGGCTCACCGTGGTTTTGCCCGTGCCGGTGGCGCCGGTGATGACAATCAGTTTCTGTTGCACAATGCCGTCCTCGATTCTTAGGTTTGTGTCGATTGTAGCATGCCGCGGCGCAAATAAAAACGCCTGCCAACTGCGGCAGGCATTCACTGGTGAGTGTGTCAATCGTGATTACAGGCGACGCGCGAAGCTTGGCGTGAAGGTACCGGCCAGCGATACGACGCGAACGGATTCGCCCGGGCGTGGCGCGTGAACGTACTGGCCCCCGCCGACGTAGATGGCGACGTGGTAAGCGGCGCCGCGGCTGCCCCAAAACAGGAGATCGCCGGGCTGCAGGCTGCTCAGGGAGACTTCGGAGCCGTAGTTGCCTTGTTGTGCCGCCTGGTGCGGCAGGGAAATGCCGACCTGGGAGGCGGCCCACATCACAAGGCCGGAGCAGTCGAAGCCGACGGATGGGCTGGCAGCGGCGTAGACGTAAGGGCGGCCAACCATGGAGACGGCGGCGCTCACCATGCTGCTGTACGAGCCGGAACCGTAAGAGCCGGAGACGTTGCCGGCCGGCTTTGGCGTCGTGGTCTTGGTGGCCGTGTTGCCGGTGGTCGTCGCCTTTTGAATCGTGGTGGCGGCAGCCTTGGCCGTGGTCTTGGCCTTGGCGGCTGCGGCGGCCAGCGTGGCGGCCTGAGCCGTCGCGGAGGTCAACTTGGCCTGCAGCTTGGCAACGGCGTCCTTGTTGTCGGCGAGCTTCTTGTCAAGCGCGGCGGATTCCTTCTTGGCCTGGGCCTGAAGCTTGGTCAGGTCGGTCTTGTCGGCGACCAGCTGGTTCTCGGTGGCGACCAGCTCGGTCTTTTTGGCCACCTGGTCGGCCTTGAGGGTCGTGACCTTGGCCTTGGCTTCCTTGACCGCGTCCAGCGCGTCCTTGTTGGCCTGGTTGAGCTTGTTGACGGTCATCCCGCGGGACACCAGGTCGGACAGGTCCTTGGCGTTCAGCAGGAAGTCCAGGTAGATGTTACCGGTGGCGGAGTCGCCGACCTGCTTTTGCAGGGAAATCAGCTGCTTCTTCAAAACCGCCTTGCGACTGGCAACTTCCTTGGACTGCTTGGCAATCTGGGTGTCGTAGCCGGCAATCGTCTTGGTGGTCGCGGCAACGGCCGCCTTGGCCTTCTCGATTGCCAAGGTCTTGTCGGAGACCTTGTTGTCGATCTTGGCGACGTTCTCTTGAGCGGTTTGCAGGTCGGCCAAAAGCTTGTCGCCCTCGCTCTTCTTGGCACTCAGCGCCGACTTGGCGTCGCTGACGGTATCAGCGGAAACGGTGGCGCCGGTGCTGAAGGTGCCGGCGGCGATCAGGGTCGCGACGGCGATCATTGTTAAGGACTTGGTTAGCTTCATATGTTGACACACTCCTCTTACTCACTGTTATGCAGTATAGCAAGTCAACATTACAGGGTTGTTACAACTGAGTTAACAAACCGAGTCGAATGCGCAACAGAACGGGGTTTCGCCGCGACTCGGCCTAGGTCTGCGCCCGGCTGAACACGCTTTCCCGCCGCGAAAAATGATTTAATTTTGAATAATATGACTGTATTTATGAGGCGCAAAAAACGCCTTGCAAGCAATTTGCAAGGCGCCTTCTCACGCGGTTTGGACCGGCACCACTTCGACGTGGAGCTGGTAGGTCTCACTTTCGTCCATCACCGCAATCACAAAATGATCGTCGGCAAACCAGGACACCGACAGCCGCTCGCCGACGGCCGCAGTCAGGCCGGCCAGGTCCAGCGGTCGCTGCTGCAAAAACGCGAACAGCCGGTCGGTCAAGTCGTGCAGATCCGGCAGCGTGCTAGCCGAAAGCTCGCTTGCAAGCAGGCTCAAGGCCTTTTGCGTCGCCGCCTCGAAAGTCAAAAGCGGCTCCTGGTCCAACCCGGCGTAAAACACCGCCAGGGATTGGTTCTGATAACTGGCTCCGATGACACTGTATGGCATCACGCCACCCCCCACAGTCGTTTCACTCAGTATAGCATCGTGGGGTGCGGCCGGCCAGCCCACCAGGGGCGGTGTCGCCTAGCAGCGCCGCGGCGGTCGCAGCGTTGCCGGCAGGCCGCATTCGCCCACACCACAAGACGCCGACCCAGTCGGCGTCCTGTGGCTCAGCGGCGGCCGGGTTCGCCTGCGTCGTTTACTGAATGTGAACCAGGAAGTACTTCTTCTTGCCGCGGCGAACGATCACGTACTGACCGTCGAAGCGGGTGCTTGGGTCGACCACGAAATCGACGTCGCGCTGCTTGTCGCCGTTGATCGAAATCGCGCCGTTTTGGACGTCCTCTCGGGCCTGGCGGCGGCTGGCCTCGATCTTGGTGGTGTCGACCAGCCAGGTGATCAGGTTCTCCGGGGTGCTCGGTGCCGTGGCGCTTGGGAACTGCTTGAAGCCCTGCTTGATCTCGGCGGCGGTCAGGTCCTGCACGTCACCGGAGAACAGCGCGGCCGAAATCGCCTCGGCCTCTTCGACCGCCTGCTTGCCGTGAACAAAGGCCGTGACCTCCTGGGCCAGGCGGCGCTGGGCTTCGCGGCGTTCGGGGTGGGTCTTGGTCGCCTCAACCAACGCCGCGATTTCGTCTCGGCTCAGGAAGGTGAAGAACTTCAAGAAGCGGTCGACATCCGCGTCGTCTTGGTTGAACCAGAACTGGTAGAACTCGTACGGGCTGGTTTTTTCCGGATCCAGCCAAACGGCGCCGCCGGCCGACTTGCCGAACTTGGTGCCGTCGGCCTTGAGCATCAGCGGGTTGGTAAGGCCGTACGCCTTGGTGTCTGAACCTTCGACCTTGTGGATCAAGTCGATGCCGGCGGTGATGTTGCCCCACTGGTCGGCGCCGCCGAGCTGCACCTGCACGTCTTCGTGCTGCAGCAGGTGCAAAAAGTCGACGGCCTGCAGGATCTGGTAGGTGAACTCGGTGAAGGAGATGCCGTTTTCAAGCCGAGAGGCGACGACCTCCTTGGCCAGCATCTGGTTGACGGGGAACAGCTTGCCGTAATCGCGCAGGAAGTCCAGCATCGACATCTTGGACAGCCAGCTGTAGTTGTCGACGATGCGGAAGTTGTCGGTGCCAAACATCCGCTCCATCTGGGCGGTCAGCGCCTTTTTGTTGTGCTCGATCGTCGCCATGGTCTGAAGCACCCGCTCGGAATTGCGGCCGGACGGATCGCCGATCGACCCGGTGCCGCCGCCGATCAGGATCACCGGCTTGTGCCCCATCAGCTGGAAGCGCTTCAGGATCATGAACGGAATCAGGTGGCCGACGTGCAGCGAGTCGCCGGTCGGGTCGGTGCCGGCGTAGATGCCGACGTGCTTCTCTTCGGTCAGCTTGCGCAGGCCGGCCTCATCGGTCATCTGGTTCAACGCGCCGCGCCAGGCGAGCTCGTCTAAAATGTTGTCGCTCATGTTTAGTTCCTCCTCTGTTGGGCCAAAAGCGGCCAGCGGGGCAAAAAAAATCGCCCCTAATCAACGAATTGATCAGGGACGATTATCACCGCGGTACCACCCAAATTATGACTGTGTCATCACTTTGAATGGGTAACGGCATCGCCCGAATCGCCAGGACTGCAAGAGGTGTAATTCACGACCAGGTGCGGGTCGGCTCGCATCATCCGCCGACTTTCTGAAACCGCGCAAGGCCCCTACTGGACTCTTTTGGCTATTAGGTTCAGTCTAACACGCCGGCTCACAAATGCAAGCGCTGATACCACCGAACGCTGAGCGGGAACGACGCGCCACACAGCACCGCGGCGCCAAGCGTCGTCAGCCCCATCAGCCAAGTCCCGGCCATCTGCACCACCAGCAGCAAGCAAAACCCCAGCACGAAGATCAGCCCGATCGGCACGAACAGCCCGGCCACCGGCCAGCGGCTGCCCAGGCGAATCACCGCCGGCAGCCCCAGCCCGATCAATAGCAGCCAAAAAGTCGCCATCAGCCAGATCACCACCCCCACCGCCTTGCCGGCGACAATCGGGTCATCAAAGCACAGCTGGCCCAGCCCCTGCAAGGCCGCCTGCATCAGGACACAGGCCGCGCCGCACAGCAGTCCGAAGGCGTATAGCCCGGCCACCACGGTGCGGCGCGTCAGCGGAAACAGCGCGAGCAGCGCCTTGACGCCGCGCTGGCCGTTCACAATCAGCGGCATGAAGGCGATGATTGCCGTGCCGCCGAAGATACCGCCGCTCATCGCCGCGAACGTCGGCTGGTTGGTCAGCGCGAGCAGAAACATCGCCAACCACAGCAGCCACCCGCTCCAGCCCATGCCCATGCTCTGCCAGCTAATTTTCAACACTGTTTTCATTCACTTGTCCTCCGCGTTCCAGCGCCACCATCAGCGCGTTCAATCCCACCGGCTCGCACACCACCCCGTCAAGCGCTGTGGCCGCGTCAACCGGCAGAATGGCGGTCCACCCCACCGCCGTCTCCCGCAGTCCAATCGCCGCCTCTCGCACCAGGGGCGACAGCGCGGCTGCGCCGCCCTTAACCTGGCGGTAAGCGGCGAGAAAGACGTCGCGTTCGCCGCTGAATTGTAGCCGCCCGTGATCCAGGTAGGCCAGGTAATCGACGATTTCTTCGAGGTCCTCGACGATGTGCGTCGAAATCAGCACGCTGGCGTCGCCTGCCGCGATGAAGGCCTGAAGCTCCCCCATCAGGTCGGCTCGCGTCGCCGCGTCGAGCCCGGCGGTCGGCTCGTCGAGCAAAAGCAGCTTGGCGCCGTGGCTCATGGCCGCGGCCAGCTGCAGCTTCACCTGGGTCCCCCGCGACATGCGCTGAAAGCGGGTGGCCATCGGTACCGCCAGGCGGTTCAGCCGGCTCACGTAGCCTGCCTTATCGAACCCCGGGTAGCCGGCGGCGTAGGCCCGGGCGATGTCTTTGGCCGTCCAGGTCTCGCCAAACAGCGGCTGGTCCAGCACCACGCCGATGGCGGCGCGAGTGGTCGCCACGCCGCCTGGGCGGCCCAGCAGGTCAAAGCCGCCACCATCAAGTGGCGCCAGGCCCAGCAGTGCCTTGAGCAGCGTCGTTTTGCCTGCCCCATTGGCCCCGACCAACCCCATAATGTAGCCGGCCGGCAGGGCGAGGTCAATCGGCCCCAGCGTGAAGTCACGGTGCGACACCGTCAGCCCGTGTGTGTGAATCAACTCAGTCATGATCGTCCCCCGCTTTCAGTAAGTCGTCGAGCATGTCGTGCAAGGTGCTAGCCGGCACCTGCCCCAGCGCGGCGTCGTCAATGGCGGCCTGCAGGTGGTCCTCGATGCGCGTCAGCACCCGCTCCTGCAACAGCGCGGGATCCTGGGCTCGCACGAACGCGCCCTTGCCCGGCACCGTGTCGATGAACCCCGCGGCTTCCAGGTCGCGATAGGCTCGCGTTGTGGTGATCACGCTGATCTGCAGGTCCCGGGCCAGCGCCCGAATCGATGGCAGCTGCGCCGCGGCCGGCAGCGTCCCGCTGACGATGGCGGCCTTGATCTGCGTTTCAATTTGCGCGTAAATCGGCCCCTCGGCCTGGTTGGAAATCGTAATGTTCATGCCTGCCTCCTTGACTCGCTGCGCATCAAGCCCAGCGCTTGGCGCAGTGCGGCGCCGGGGCCACGGTCGTCGTAGACCAGAACCGACACGCGGTACAGCCTAAGCGTCGCCCCAAACAGCCCAATCAGTGCCACCAAGTTGATGGCCCCGCTGACTGCGGCCGCCCCCAGGCCAACCTGCCCGGCCGCCACCCGCACCGGCATCACCAGCGGGGCGGTGAACGGGATGTAGCTCAGGGCGTTGAGCACCGTGCCGCCGCCTTGGGGAACCATGATGCTGGCGAAGTACCCGATCATCGCGAGCATCAACACCGGCATCAGCGCCATGCCGGCCTGCTCCACCGACGACACCAAGGCCCCGGTGCCGGCCGCCAGCAGGCTGTACTGCAGCACACCGAGCACGAACGCGGTGGCCAACACCCCGAGGGTGACGCCGGACTGGCCGCCGTTCAGGTACGGGCGAACCAGTTGCCACCATTCGGGCCGCAGGGCAAAGGCCACCGCAAGCGCCGCGGCGTAAACCGCCACCTGGGTGAGCAAAAGCGCCGCCACCCCAAGGATTTTGCCCATGAACTGGGCGGTCGCCGTGATGGCCGCCAGAATCGACTCCTCGATGCGCGAGCCCTTCTCCGTGGCAATCTCCTGGGCGATGATGCTGCCGTAAGTCATCAGGAAGAGGTAGAGCAAAAAGCCAACGGCCACGGCGACCACGGTGCTGCCGGCGGCGGTGTCGCCGGCGTCTGCCTCCAGCCGCCCCGCCTTGGCCGTGGCGGTGCGAACCCGCAGCACCGGCTTGGCGGTCAGGCTCGCCACCTGCTCGGCCGAAAGCCCCAGCTTGGCCGCGGCCAGCCCGGTTTGAAGCGCGGCCAGCTGGGTCTCAAGCAGCGTTGTGGCGACCTGCTCGCCGCCCTTGCGCTGCGTCAGCTGGGCCTGACCCTTTTGCAGGACCAGCACCGCGTCGTAGCGGCCGGCCGCCGTCGCCTTGTCGGCCGCGGCCACGCTGGCCACCCGCCGGTAGTGCTGGGTCTTGGTCTGACTTTGAACCAGGGTCGCCGCGACCGCCTTGGGGGCGACCACCGCGACTTGGACCGTGGGACTGGGACCGCTCAGGTAGTAGGCAAAACCGGCGATGGCTAACGCGCAGATCACCGGGGCCAGCACCAGGCTCAGCCAGCCGGCGCTGGTCACGTTCTTGCGGTACGTTTGCTTCAACACCACCCATGCGCTACGCATGGTGATCACCTGCTTTCAGTTTGAAGATGGCTTCGAGGCTCGGGGCGGCCTGGACGAAGCGCGGAATGTAGCCGTCCTTGGTCGCCGCGGCGAAAATCGCCCGGCCGGCCGCCGGGTCGCGCAGGGTCACCGCAAACCCGCTGCCCTGCGGCACCACCGCGGCCACACCAGGAAAGGCGGCCAGCTCGGCTTGCGTCAGCGGCGACTCGATGGTCAGGTTGGTGCGACCGAACTGGGCGGCAATCTCCGCCTGGGTGCCGGCCAGCACCGTCTGACCGTTGCGCAGCATCACGATTCGGTCGGACAAAGCCGTCACATTGTGCATGTCGTGACTGGAGAAAATGATGGCGCAACCGCCGGCCTGAAGCGCCCGCACCCCCTGAATCAGCAGGTCCGCGTTGACCGGATCGAGCCCGGAGAACGGCTCATCGAGAATCAGGAGCTTGGGGCGATGGATGATGGCGGCAATCAGCTGGATTTTCTGCTGGTTGCCCTTGGACAGCGTCTGCAGCTTGTCTGAGGGCTTACCCTTGACGGCGAACGCGGCCATCAGCCGCCGCAGCTCGGCCAAGGCGGCGGGGCGGCGCATGCCGTGCAGTTCGGCGAAGTACAACACTTGCGCCTGCACCGTCATTTTCGGGTACAGGCCGCGCTCCTCCGGCAGGTAGCCGATGGCGCTGCGTGGCAGCCGTGCGATCGGCTCACCGGCCCATTGAATCGTGCCGGTGGTCGGCTTGAGAAAATCCAGAATCATGCGAAAGGTGGTGGTTTTGCCGGCGCCGTTTTGACCGATCAGCCCCAGAATCTCCCCTGGCGCGACGGTGAAGCTTTCGGCGTCGACCGCCGTGGTCTGGCCGAAGCGCTTGGTCACCTGATTGAGTGCGAGCATGGTGAGCCTCCGTTCATACTGTATATGTTTGACATGCACAGTATAGGCGGTGCCTCCTGATTGTGCAAGCCTTTTCAGCAACTAACCGTAAGTTTGGGACGCCTTAACTTGCGCGACCACCGCACCGGGGTTACAATAGTTCTGTGTTTAGAACGATTCCATTGTGGAGGCCATCATGAATTTAGCTGAGAAAATCAATGTCATGCGTGCCAGTGTCATGGGCGCCAACGACGGCATCTTGTCCGTCGCCGGCATCGTCATCGGCGTCGCCGGGGCCAACACCTCGACCCACGCGATCCTGCTCGCCGGACTCTCCGGGATGCTGGCCGGCACCGTGTCGATGGCGATGGGCGAGTACGTGTCGGTCAACGCCCAGCGCGACGCCGAGAAGAACGCGCTGATTCAGGAGAGTCGGCGCCTGGACAACGATTACCAAGGCGAGGTCGCCTTTATCCAAGACAAATACCAGGCCACCGGCATCTCCGCCGACCTGGCCGCCCAGGCGACCGCCGAGATGCTGGCCCACGACAAGATCAACGTCGCCACCCGCGAGCGGTACGGCTTTGACCCCAAGGAGAAAACCAGCGCGGTCGCCGCGGCGATGGCCTCGATGATCGCCTTTCCCACCGGGGCCCTGCTGCCGATGGCCGCGATCTCCTGGCTGCCGGTGACGGCTCGCATCATCGGCACGGTCGTCGCGGTGATCGCGGCCCTGGCCGTCACCGGCTACACCGCCGCGGCGCTTGGTTCCGCCAACCGGCTGCGGGCCTCCTGGCGCAACGTGGTCGCCGGCATTTTGACCATGGCCGTCACCTACTTCGTCGGCTCGCTGTTCGCTTAGGAGGCGCGACATGACCACACTGACTGCAAAATCCAAAACCAAATCCAAGCAGACCATGGCCGAACGCGCCAACACGCTGCGAGCCGGGGTACTGGGGGCCAACGACGGCATCCTCACCGTCGTCGGGGTGCTGTTTTCCGTCGCCGCCGCCACCACCAACCACTTCACCATTTTCATCGCCGGGCTCGCGGATCTGTTGGCCTGCGCCTTTTCGATGGCGTCGGGCGAATACGCCAGCGTCAGCTCGCAAAAAGACACAGAAGAGGCGGTCGTCAAGGCCGAGGCCGCCCTGCTTGAAACCGACTACTCAAGCGAGCTGCAGGCCGTAATCGACCACTACGTCGACCGCGGCGTGACCACGGCCACCGCGGCCAAAATCGCCGCGCAGCTGATGCAAGAAGACGCGCTGGGCACCGTGATCGCCGTCAAGTACAGCCTGCAGCGCGGCCACTACATGAACCCCTGGGACGCGGCCTTCTCGTCTCTGGTCGCCGCGGCCTCCGGTGGCATTTTCCCGCTGGTCGCGATGACCTTCCTGCCGGTCGCTTGGCAGTGGCCCGGCACGATTCTGGCGGTGATCGCAAGCGTCGCCTTGACCGGGTTCCTGTCGGCCAAGCTGGGCGACGGCCTGGTCAAGACCGCGATGATCCGCAACGTGATCATCGGCATCATCACGATGATCATCCACTACGGCATCGGTCAGATTATGTAGACATTTTTTCAAAAAAATAGCGTCGCCGGCCTCCCGTTCGGAAGGTCGACGGCGCTTATTTTGGCTGAAGAGCTCAGGCCCCCATCGTCGGCATCAGCGTTTCGCGCAGACCGGCGGTTTTGTACAGCTGGGTGTCCTTGGTGATGAACAAGGCCTCGGCCCCGTTGTCCTCGATTTCGTCGTAGCCCTTGGGCAATCCGGCGTAAAAGCCGATCGACGACAGGACATCCGCCTGCTCTGCGGTGTCGGCCACCACGGTGATGCTGGCCATACTGGACTCCACCGGCGCCCCGGTCTTGGGGTCGATCAGGTGGTGGTAGACGTGGCCGTCTTGGTCGAAGTGGCGAAAGTAGATGCCGGTGGTGACCACGGCCTTGGGCGCGGTGGTCAAAGTCGCAATCGCCGGGCGGTTGGGCTCGCGCGGATCGGTGATGGGAATCTGCCACAGCGGCACCCCGGCCGCGCTATTGCCGACCAGCCGGCAGTTGCCAGCCAGGTCGATGCGGCCGCCGGTCACGCCTTCCTGCGCCCACAGCCGCGCCAGCTCGTCGATGATGAAGCCCTTGGCGATGCCGCCGAGGTCAAGCGCCATGCCGGCTTTTTGGAGGAAAACGGTCTGGGCCTCGGGATCTAGGTAAACCAGCTCCGGGTCGGTCAGCGCCAAGGCGGCCGCCTTGTCCGCCTCATCCGGTACCGAGGCGTCGTCAAAGCCGATGCGCCACAGCGCCACCTCGGGGCCCAGTAGCGCGTTGTAGTCCAGCTGGCGCTTGCTCCAGGCCACCGCCCGGGCGATCAGGTTGAACACCGCGCGAACCGGAATGTGAACCGGCTTTTGGCCGGCCGCCTGGTTGATGGCGGAAACCAGCGACTGGTCGTCGTAAAACGACAGCAGCTTGGCGTAGGCGTCGACCAGCGCGGTGCTTTTGGTCAGCGTGTCGGGCTGGCCGCCGCCGTAAATCGTGAGCGTGTTGGTCGCGCCCAGTGCCTTGAAGGTGATCGAATTTGTCATGTGGATTGCTCCTTTTAACTGGCGGCACGTCTGTGAGGCGACGTGTTCGGATTTTGGTGGCGCTTTCGCCCCACTCCAGTGTAATCGTTCACACCCGCGGCCGCAAAGAAAAATTAATTCGCAAAATTGTCACATTTATTTTGGAAAAAGAGTAGACTAGCGGGTGAGAATATAGCCGCCAAGGAGGACCCATTGTGACTACCTACACGCAAGCACAAACGGAAGCTTTGAAGGAGTTCAAGTCGGATGTCAACCACCTCAATGCCCTGGCCAATGCCAGCCGCCAGAAGCTGATCATGATCTTGAGTACCGTGACGCCGGAGCACGGCATCAAGGTCAACGACCTCGCCGATGCCATCGGCCTGTCTCAGCCGGCCACGTCGCACCACCTGAAGACGCTGCATGAAATCGGCATGGTCGACTCCCGCCAGGTCGGCAACATCGTCTACTATTTCCTGACGCTTGACGACACCATCACCCGCCTCGAGCGGCTGACCGCCGCCTTGCGCCGCCAGCAGGCCAGCGTCGCCGTTGCCGTCCACTAACCACTGCGCCGCCCGACAATCGCCGGGCGGCGTTTTTGGTTGGGCGTCGTTAGTTGTCTGGCCGCAGCGGCCTCCGGGTCCTGGGACCCTGTGGTCGCGACATCACGCAACTCGGCGGCCAGCGCGGCAACGACTGACGCACCAAAATGCGCAAGTGGAATTGGCAACACTGGGCGTGAACCACCGCGCGGCGGTGCCACTCCGATCACCGTGCTGAGTCGCAGTGCAAAGGGTCAACCCGCTTGCGATCGGAGACCCGAATCCCCGTTACACCGGCTGCTCCGGCAGGACGCGCCAGATTTCGCGGCCGTAGCGTTGAACGGTCAGGTCGGCCGAAAACCGGCCGGAGGCGGCGATGTTTTCCGTCGCCAGCTTGGCCCAGGCCACCGGGTCGCCCCACAGCGCGTCCAGGCGGCGGTTGGCGGCCAGGTAATCGGCAAAGTCGGCCAAGACGAAGTAGGTGTCGTTGTAATCCAGCAGCTCGGCGCGAATCTCGCGACCCTCCGACTCAATATTGGGAATGCTACCGTCCGTCAGCATGTCGACGATGCGGTGCAGCACGGGGTCGCGCTCGTAGCGCTCACGGGCGTTGTACTGGGGCCGCAGCGCCTTGGCCTCCTGCTCGGTCAGGCCGAACACCGCCATCGATTCCTTGCCGGCGGCGTCGCGAATCTCGATGTTGGCCCCGTCCAGGGTCGCCAGGGTCAAGGCGCCGGTGGCCATCAGCTTCATGTTGCTGGTGCCCGAGGCCTCGGTGCCGGCCAGGGAAATCTGTTCGGACACATCGGCGGCCGGAATGATGGCCTCGGCCAGGCTGACGCCGTAGTTGGGCAAAAAGGCCACGGCCAGCTTGCCGGCACAATCCGGATCCGCGTTGACCAAGGCGGCGACCGCGTTGATCAGGCGAATCACGGCCTTGGCGTAGCGGTAGCTCGGCGCCGCCTTGGCGCCGAACACATGAACGCGCGGTGGCCGCACCGCGCCTTTTTTGATCGCCAGGTAGTGCTCCAAAATGCCAAACACGTGCAACAGCTGCCGCTTGTAGGCGTGCAGGCGCTTGATCTGCACGTCAAACATCGCGTCGGCAGGCACCTCAAGGCCCAGCGTGGCCTGAATCAAGGCGGCGAGGCGAACCTTGTTTTCGTGCTTGGCGGCCATCAGCCGGCTCAAAAAGGCGGGGTCGCTCGCGTGGGACCGCAACGCGACCAGCGCTTGGGGTTGGTGGCGCCACTTGGTGCCGATGACGTCGTCCAAAAGCGTGGCCAGCGGCACGTCGGCCAGCTGCACCCAGCGCCGTGGCGTGATGCCATTGGTCTTGTTACTGAAGCGGTCCGGGAAAATCTGGTAGAGGTCGGCCAACACGGTGGTTTTGAGCAGCTCGGAGTGGATCTTGGCCACCCCGTTGACCGCGTGGCTGCCGATCACGGCGAGGTTAGCCATGTGCAGCTGTCCGTCTTGAAGCGGCGCGGCGCGGTTGACCAGCACCGATCCGAAGCGCGACAGGTACCGGGCCCGGAAGCGGCGATCGACCTCGAAAGCCAGCTGAGCCAGCCGCGGCAGCAGGTCCTGAAACATCCCCAGCGGCCAGGTCTCAAGTGCCTCGGCCATCAGCGTGTGGTTGGTGTAGCTCATGGTCGCCACCGTCAGCTGCCAGGCCTGGTCCCACGCCAGCTGCTCCTCATCGAGCAGCAGTCGCATCAGCTCCAGCACCGCCATAGCAGGGTGCGTGTCGTTGATGTGAACCGCCACGAAGTTCGGCAGGAGCCGCACATCGCCGTGGGTGCGTTTGAAATGCGTCAGGATGCTTTGCAGCCCGGCCGAGACGAAGAAGTACTCCTGGCGCAGCCGCAGCTCGCGGCCGGCGGTGTCCGAGTCGTCGGGGTACAAGAACTCGGTGATTGCCCCGGCCCGGGCGGTTTCGGCTAGGGCGTGGGCCCGTTCGGCGGTGGGTTCGGCCGCCCACAGCCGCATGGTGTTGACCGTGCCGGTGCGATAGCCGATCATCGCCGTGTCGTAAGGCACCGCCAGTACGTCGTCGGTGCCTTGATACACCGCGGTCAAGTGACCCGAGGCGCCGGGGACCAGGTCGACGTGACCGCCGAACTTCACGATCACGGCGCGGTTCTCCTTGCGCGTTTCCCAGGGGTAGCTGTCGCGCAGCCAGTCGTCCGGCACCTCGACTTGGTAGCCGTCGACGAAGCGCTGCTCGAACAGCCCGTAGCGGTAGCGAATGCCGTTGCCGTTGCCGGCCATGCCGGTGCTGGCCATCGCGTCCAAAAAGGCCGAGGCCAGCCGGCCCAACCCGCCGTTGCCAAGCCCCGGGTCGCGCTCGGCCGCATACACCGCCGCCGAGTCGAGGCCAAGCTTCGCCAGCCCAGCGTCCACCACGTCCTTGAGGCCCAGGTTCAGCAGGTTGGAGGCCAACAGCCGCCCCGGCATGAACTCGATGGAGAAGTAGTAGACCTGCTTTTGCTGGGTCTTGTCGGCATGGGCCTTAGACCTGGCCCAGTCCCTGGCGGCGTAGCCCTTCACCACCAACGCCAGGGTCTGGTACTGCTGAAGCGGCGAGAGGTTCTCCAGGCCGTCTGCGAACCAGCGCAGCGCCACGTCTCGGTAATCCTTAATGAATTGGGTTGTGGTAATGACCATCCCATGTCCTCCTTTGCGGCCAGTTGCCGTGTTTCAAAAAAAGGCGGGGTCCCCCGCCTCGGTGGTGCTAAGGGTGCAGGTGTAAGTAGCCGTCCAAGTAGCGCTGTGCGGCGTGGGTCCAGGCGAAGTCTTGGGCCATCGCGTGTTGCTGCAGGGCCCGGTAAACCGGCGGCTCGTTTTGGTAAATCGCGGCGGCGCGAACCAGGGTGTCGGCCAAAACCTGCGGCGTGAAGTCCCAAAACGAGAAGCCGGTGCCGGCGCCGGTGGTCGCGTCGTAGGGCTGAACGGAGTCGCGCAGGCCGCCGGTTTCGTGAACAATCGGCAACGTGCCGTAGCGCATCGCCATCATCTGCGCCAGGCCGCTGGGCTCAAAGGCACTGGGCATGACGAAGAAATCCGCCCCGCCGTAAATCTGCTGGGCCAACCCTTCGTCAAAGCGCGTGACCGCGGCGACCTTGCCGGCGAAGCGCTCGTGCAGGTGACGGAAGGCTGCCTCCAGGTTGGCGTCGCCGGTGCCGAGCATCACGACCTGAATGTCGGTGCCGGGCAGAATCTGCTCCAAGGCCGCCACCAGCATCCCCATGCCTTTTTGCTCCGTCAGCCGGGAGACGATGCCAAAGACGGGCACCGCTCGCTTGGGCAGCCCAACCGCCGCTTGCAGCGCGGCCTTGTCTAAGGCCTTGCCGCTGAGGTCACGGGCGTCGAAGGGCGCGACCAGATGCGCGTCGGTAGCCGGGTCGTACAGCGTCGTGTCGATGCCGTTCAGGATGCCGACCAGCTTGTGAGCCTGCTTGCGCAGCGTCCCGTCCAGGTGTTCGCCGAACTGCGGCGTCTGGATTTCTTGCGCGTAGCTCGGGCTGACGGTCGAAATCAGGTCGGCGAAGTTGAGGCCGCCCTTCATGAAGTTGACCTGACCGTCTTGGGCGAAGCCGTCGTCGTTGAAGAACTGGCGGCCGATGCCAAACACCGTGTCCAAGACGCTGGCCGGGAACCACCCCTGAAACTGCAGGTTGTGGATCGTCAGCTGGGTGCGAATCTGCTGGTACGGCGTGATCCAGCCGTACTTGTCGCGCAGCAGCACCGGAATGAAGGCGGTGTGCCAGTCGTTGACGTGCAAGACGTCTGGGATGAAGTCGATCACCTGCAGCATCTCGATGATCGCCATCTGGAAGAACCCGAAGCGGCCGCCGTCGTCCCAGTAGCCGTACAGGCCGTCGCGGCCGAAGAACTCCTCGTTGTCGATCAGGTAGTAGGTCACCGCCTTGAGCTTCAGGGTGCGGATGCCGACGTACTTCTCCTGGCCGCCGAAATCCAGCGAAAACTGGGTCAAGGGCCGCAAGTCCTTCAGGTACTGGGCCGGAAACAGCTTGGGGTAATACGGCAGCACGACGCGGATGTCGACGCCTTTTTGCGCCAGGGCCTGAGGCAAGGCGTAGGCGACGTCGCCCAGTCCCCCGGTCTTGTAAAACGGCGCCCCTTCCGCCGCCGCGAACAGCACTTTAAGCATGGGTGAGTTCCTCCACTTCGCTGGGCCGAAACACGGTCCGATTCTTCTCAATCACAATCGGGTGGTCGGGTGAGCCCTGGATAGTCAGGTTGGGGCCGATCACCACGCCCTTGTCCAAAATGGCGTAGGCCACCTTGGAGCCCGTGGAAATCTTGCTGCCCTGCATCAGGATGCTGTTTTGCACGGTCGCACCCTGATGCACCACCACGTTGCGGAAGATCACGGAGTCTGCGACCTCGCCTTCGATGTAGGCGCCGGTGCCCAAGACCCCGTCTTGCACCGTCGAGTCCTTGGCAAAAAAGCTCGGCACCTCGTTTTTGCTCTTGGTCAGAATCGGGATGTTCGAAAACAAAAGCGACTGGTAGTTGCTTTCGGCCAGCATATCCATGTTGGCCGCGAAGTAGCGCTGCAGCGAGTTGATCCGCGCCAGGTAGCCGGTGTACTCAAAGGCGTTGGCGTTGCCGGCCAGCACCGCCTCGCGCAAGAGCTGCGGCAGCCGGCGGAACTCCGCGGTTTGGGCCGCGGCGTCCAGCAGGTCGATCAAGTCGATAGTCGGCAGCAGGTAGATGTCCATGAAGCTCGGCACGGTGGTCGTCGCCTCGCCGTCGTGGCGCTCCGCCGCCTGAATCACCGAGGTCGCGATGCCCTGCTCCGACAGCGTCAGCGTCCAGTCCTCCGGCGCAATCGTCTCCTTGGGGACGTTCTTGTACACCGCGGTAATCTCCGCGTCGCCGGCCTTGTGGTAGGCCAAAATGGCGTTGAGGTCGATGTTGGCGATGTTGGCCGCCCCCATCACCACCGTGTACTGCGAGCCGCTGCGGCGCAGGAACTGGGTGTAGTTCTCGTAGTAGCGCGAACGCAGCGTCTGATCCGAGTAGTCGCGCGTGGCGACGTACGGGAACAAGAACACCCCGCCTTGAATCAGGTCCAGGTTCCACGCCGCACCACTCCGAATGTGGTCTTGCACGGATCGCTCGGACTCGGGCATGAACAACCCGACGCTGTGGATGTCGGCGTTGGTGATCGCCGACAGGGGAAAATCGATCAAGCGGTAGCGCCCGGCGAACGGCAACGTGCCGATCGGGCGGTGCAGCGTCAGTGGCAGCAGCTTGTGGACGTCCTCGTTCAGGTCGATGACGGCGGCCATTTCTCCTTGTCTCATGCTTTTTCCTTCCTTCCTACCACTTCACCGTACCCTACCACGGCGATGTCGTCCTTGGTGCCGATAATCTCACCGTTGTCGCCGACCAGCGCGTTCTCACCGATGATCGCGTGGTCGATCACCACATTCTTGCCGATCACGACGTTGGGCATCACCATCGAGTCCTTGACCACCGAACCCTCGCCGACCTTGACGTTTTGGCTCAAAATGCTGTGGTCGATGGTGCCGGCGACGTAGGAGCCGTCGGTGATCATCGCCCGGGTGACCTTCGCCGTTTTGGTCAAAAACATCGGCGGCAGCGCCTCGGTCTGCGAGTAGATGCGCCAGTTGCGATTGGCGATGTTCAGCGCGTTGTTCGGGGCCAGGAATTCCATGTTGGCCTCCCACAACGACTGAATGGTGCCGACGTCCTTCCAGTAGCCGTGGAAGGCGTAGGCGTAGGTCGGCTCGTTGTGGGCCAGGTAGGCGGGAATCACGTCCTTGCCGAAGTCCTCCATCTTGCCGTCGGTCGCGTAGCTTTCCGTCAGGTACTTCTTGAGCGGTGCCCAGTCGAAAATGTAAATCCCCATCGAGGCGAGGTTGGACTTGGGTTCTTCAGGCTTCTCCTCAAAGGCGATGATGCGGTTGGTGTCATCGGTGTTCATGATGCCAAAGCGGCTGGCCTCCTTCATCGCCACCGGCATCACCGCCACGGTCAAGGTCGCCTTCTTGGCCTTGTGGGCGCGAAGCATCCGCTCGTAGTCCATCTTGTAGATGTGATCGCCCGACAGCACCAGCACGTACTGCGGGTTGTAGGAGTCGATGTAGGCCATGTTTTGGTAAATCGCGTGGGCCGTCCCCTCAAAGAACTTCTCGCCTTCGCTAGAGGCGTAGGGTTGAAGGATCGTGACGCCGGCGCCGCGCTCGTTGAGCCCCCAGGCCGCGCCGTTTTGGACGTGGCGGTTGAGCTCAAGCGGCTGGTACTGCGTGATTACGCCGACCGTGTTGACGCCGGAATTGCTGAGGTTGCTCAAGGTGAAATCGATAATGCGGTAACGGCCACCGAACGGCACCGAAGGCTTGGCGGTGGTCTTCGTCAGTTTGCCCAGCCGGGTTCCTTGCCCCCCGGCCAAGATCATCCCTAACATCTCTGTAACCATGTTGGTCCCTCCATTTCGAGTAAGAGCGTGAGCCGAGGCGTCCTTAGCGGGACGGGTAGCCTAGCGCGGCGGGGTGAAGCGGTCCTTGCTTCATACCGCCGTGCGTCGCTAGCCGCTCCCGCGTTGCCTCGGGGAACGCGTTTAGAGCGTGGAAAAGCGCGGGTTTAGCGGAACGGCTAGCGTGGGGGTGGGACGGGAAGCGGGCTGTGCTTCCGGTTCCGCCCCTAGCTAGACGCTTCCGCGTTGCGCTTGGGAACGCGTCTAGAGCGTGAGCCGAGGCGTCCTTAGCGGGACGGGTAGCCTAGCGCGGCGGGGTGAAGCGGTCCTTGCTTCATACCGCCGTGCGTCGCTAGCCGCTCCCGCGTTGCCTCGGGGAACGCGTTTAGAGCGTGGAAAAGCGCGGGTTTAGCGGAACGGCTAGCGTAGGGGTGGGACGGGAAGCGGGCTGTGCTTCCGGTTCCGCCCCTAGCTAGACGCTTCCGCGTTGCGCTTGGGAACGCGTTTAGAGCGTGAGCCGAGGCGTCCTTAGCGGGAAGCTCAGCGTAGGCTCGGGCATTGGGCCCGTACTTGGCCCAGTGTCCAAGCCGAGCTGGGCGCTCCCGCGTTGCCTCGGGGAACGCGTTTGGCGCGTCAGCCGGCGCGTTCACGGCTTTGGGGCAATCAGCAACGCGCCCATCGCCGGCAGCACGACGTCGACGGTCGCCGGCTGGCCGTACGCCGGCTTGTCGCGGCTGTGCAGGGTGCGTTGCAGCCGCACCCAGGTCCCGCCGAAGTGCTGGCTTTCGGTGTTCAGCAGCACGGTGTAGGTGCCGGCCTGCGGCACCGGGACCGCGAAGTGCTGCCGTTCCTCCGGCAGCAAGTTCATCACCACCACCAGGTCGTCTTCGGGGCTCAGGCCGTGGCGGATGAAGCTCAACACGTCGTTTTCGGAGCCGATGGTCACCGTGATGCCGGCCGGTGTCTGGTCGTCGATCCACAGGCTCGGGGTTTTGACGTACAGCTTGTTCAGGGTGCGGGTGAACACCTGCATCGCCGCGTTCAGCGGGTCGTTGAGATCGACCCACTCCAACGCGCTCCAGTCGCGCCACTCGAGGAACTGACCCCACTCGCCGCCCATGAACAGGAGTTTTTTGCCCGGATGGGTCATCAACCAGACGAACATCACGCGCAGGTTGGCGAACTGGTTGTAACGGTCGCCCGGCATCTTGTGCATCAGGGACTTCTTGCCATGCACCACCTCGTCGTGGGAGAACGGCAGGATGAAGCGCTCGTCGTGCATGTAGACAAAGGAGAAGGTCAGCAGGTCGATGTGGTCGCGCCGGGCGTAGGGATCCATCGCAAAATAGCGCAGCGTGTCGTTCATCCACCCCATGTTCCACTTGGCCGAAAAGCCCAGGCCGCCGTCTTGCAGCGGCGCGGTGACCTGCGGGTAAGCCGAGCTTTCCTCGGCGATCATCTGCGCCTCGGGCTTGGTCGCCTGCACCACGCCGTTGAGCCGCTCGAGAAAGGCGCGGCCCTCCAGGTTCTCGCGGCCGCCGTCGCGGTTGCGGTCTTGCTCCTTGCCGGCGTCGTAATCCATGTACAGCATGTTGGACACCGCATCGACCCGCAGCCCGTCCAGGTGGCAATGCACCAGCCAAAAAATCGCGCTGGAGATCAGAAAGCTTTGCACCTGGGTTTTGCCCAGATCGAAGTTCCACGTTCCCCACCGCACGTTGTCGGCGCGGTGCGGATCCTGGTACTCGAACGTCGCCGTGCCGTCGAAGGTCGCCAGGGCATCGGCGTTGCGAATGAAGTGCCCCGGCACCCAGTCCATGATCACGCCAAGCCCCGCCTGGTGAGCCGCATCGACGAAGGCCAAAAAATCGGCCGGGCTGCCAAAGCGGCTGGTCGGGGCGAAGTAACCCATCAGCTGGTACCCCCAAGACGCGTCCAGCGGGTGCTCCATTAAGGGCATCAGCTCGATGTGGGTGTAGCCCATTTTCCGCACGTAGGGAATCACCGCGCGAATCGCCTCGCGGTAGGTCAGGTACCCGCCATCCGCGTGGCGCTTGAAGGAGCCCAGGTGCAGCTCGTAGATGTTTTGCGGCTGCGGCTGCCCCATGCGCCGTCGCGCCTGCGCCTGCCAGGCGGCGTCTTGCCAGTCGTGCTGCGGCGGCCCGGACAACTTAGCCGCGGTGCCCGGTTTCTTCTCAAACGCGAAGCCGAACGGGTCGATCTTGGTCGCGACGCTGCCATCCGCCGCGGTCACCTGCACCTTGTACAGCTGACCGGCCGCCGCGTTCAGCACCCCCTGCCAGCAGCCGGTTGCCCCAAGCGGTGCCAGCGGTTGCGGCTGCCACGCCGAAAAGTCGCCGACAATCGCCACCCCGGCCGCGTTGGGCGCCCACACCAGGAAGCGCCAGCGGCCTGGCCCCTCTTCATGCGCCCCGAAGCGCCGGTAGCTTTGAAAATCCTCGCCCCGGTCAAACAGGTACGCCCACTCCGTCAAGGATTCCGTCAATGTCCTCACCCCTCATTCATGGTAACGCTTACATTAGGATTATAACACCGTTACGCAAAAATTGAATCTTTAAACTAGCGCGAACCAAAACTTAATGAATCCACGCCTGAAAGTGGCACCGGTCTAGTCATCATCTGTCTAGGCACCGACACACGCTACCTTTTCCAGTGTGCGAGCCTCACCGCCAAAACACCAGAAATCAGCTCGTGACTTGTCACAAATTCGTCGGCGACCCGCGGCCACGAAAAAACGCCACCGTGCGAGACGGTGACGCGAGCTGATTCAAATTGAGTTGGTGAAGCCAAGTATTAGCCTCGCGGTTCGCCGCCACTCCGCCAAGGCGCGAGGCCGCCGCGCCAAGCAGCCCGAGTGCCGCCAGGGCCTCAGGTCAGGCTACCGCCGTGAACCTCCGTGGCCTCGGTGACCAGCACGAAGGCGTGGGGGTCGAGTTGGTGGATGCGATCGAGCAGCTGCTGGTAATCGCTTTGCTCCACCACCACCATCAGCATCTCGCGCGGTTCGCCGGAGTGGCCGCCGATCACCTGGTGGATAGTCAAGCCGTGGTCGCTCACGGCCAAGGCGGCCTCAAGCTGCGGCAGCGCGGTGTTGCTCATCACGTACACCGCCTTTTTGCGGTCCAGGCCGGTTTCGACGTAATTCATCACAAGCGAGGTCAGGCCGACGGCAAACATCGCCAGCACGAAGGCCTCAAAGCCCGACACCGGAATATTGAACAGGCAGACCACCATGTCGACCAAAAACAGCCCGACGGCCGGCTTCATCTTGAAGTACTTCTGCAGGATCATCGGCGGCACCGTGGTTCCCCCGCTCGAGGCGTTGAGCCGGTAATTGACGGCGACCCCGATGGCAAATATCACCGACCCGACGATCACGGCCAGCAGCCGGTCCTTGACCACCAGCGCTTGCGGCGTCAACGCCAAAAGCACCGGCAAGGCCAGGCTGCCAAACAGGATGCGCCGCGTGGTCGCGCGGTCCAGGAAGAACCAGGCCAACACCAGCATCGCGAGGTTGACGACCAAGGTGGTCAGCCCGACGCTGACGCCAAAGCCCTCCTGCACCAGAATCGCGATCCCGGTCGCGCCGCCCGGGGCCACGCCGTGCGGGGCGTAAAACAAGTTGATGGCAATGGCAATCAGCTCCAACGCGAGAATCATCAACGCGCCACGGACCCACCACCGGTTGAGATATTTTGACATTGCAGGCTCCTTTTCTTTAACATTATAAGTAGATTATAGCATACCGCGTTTACTGAACTGTACCAGCGCCTGCCTGCCGTCGCCACCGTTTCGCGCAAAAAGTGTTGCAATCGATTTCATTGTGTGATACATTTTAAGCGTGATAATTGACCACAACATAAAGGAGCGAATCCATATGACCACCACCACCTCTACAGTTCCTGCAAGCGTTGCAATGCTTCGCGTCATCGAGTCCTGGGGCGTCGACCACGTCTACGGCTACCCCGGCGGCTCGTTCAACTCGACCATGGCCGCCTTGGACGCCGAGCGCGAGCGCCTTAAGTACATCCAGATTCGACACGAGCAGGTCGGCGCCCTGGCCGCCAGCGCCGACGCCAAGCTGACGGGCAAAATCGCCGTCGCCTTCGGCTCCGCCGGCCCCGGCGCGACCAACCTGCTGACCGGGCTGTACGACGCGCGGGAGGACCACGCGCCGGTGCTCGCCTTGATCGGCCAGGTGCCGAGCACCAACATGAACTACAACTACTTCCAGGAGTTCGCCGAGAACCCGATTTTCGAAGACGTCGCCGTCTACAACCGGCTGGTGATGACGCCGGAGAGCCTGCCGTACGTGGTCGACAAGGCGATTCGCGAGGCCTACAAGCACCAAGGCGTGGCGGTGGTGGTGATTCCCAACGATTTTGGCTACAAGCCGATTCCAGACACCCCGTACAGCAGCGTGTCGCCGACCGACCGCAAGCCGCGGCCGCTGCCGGTGGCCACCGAAGAAGAGGTCGCGCATGTCTTGGACATGATCAAGGCCGCCAAGCGGCCGGTGATCCACGTCGGCCGCGGCATCGGTGCCGGCGGTCAGAAGCTGGTCGAGTTGTCCAAGAAGCTCCAGATTCCGCTGGTGCTGACCGGCCTGGCCAAGGGTCTGGTGCCGGATGACTACGAAGGCAACCTGGGCTACGCCAACCGCGCGGCGATGAAGGCTGCCGACGAGATTTTCGCCGTGTCCGACTTAGTTATCGCGCTTGGGGCCGACTTCCCGTTCGCCAACCTGGTGTACCGCACCCATGAATTCAAGTTCGTTCAGATCGACATCGACGAGGCGCAGTTTGGCCGCCACCACTTCCTGGACTACGGGGTGTGGTCGGATGCGACGGCGTTCGTCGACGCGGCGCTGGCCCAAAGCACCGCGGTTGCGCCGTCGCCGTACTTCCAGGCGGCCGTGGCGGCCAACCGCAACTGGCGCGACTACCTGCGCCAGCTCAGCGAGCGGCCGAGCGATCCGCTGGAGTTCGAAGCGGTCTACCGCGAGCTCAACAAGATCAAGGACCCAGACGCCGTGTTCGCCATCGACGTCGGCGACAACATCATCAACGCCTTCCGCTTCCTTGAGCTGACCCCGCAAAACAAGTGGACGATCTCCGCGCTTTTCGCCACCATGGGCTACGGCCTGCCCGGCGCGATTGCCGGCAAGCTCAGCTTCCCGGACCGCCAAGTCTTCAGCATTTCCGGCGACGGCGCCTTTTCCATGGTGATGCAGGACCTGATCACCCAGAAAAAGTACGGCCTGCCGGTGATCAACATCGTGACCTCCAACGCCAGCCTGAACTTCATCAAGTCCGAGCAAGACGACATCGCGATGCGGACCCACTCCGGGATTTTCATCGAGGACCAAGACTTCGCCGCCATTGCCAAGGCGATGGGCGTCCCGAGCGTCACCGTCACCAAGAGCAGCGAGCTGCCAGCCGCGTTCCAGGCGGCGCTTGAGGCCACCGCGGCCGGCTCACCGTTTTTGATCGATGCCAAAATCACCGACAAGCGCGGCCTGCCGGTGGAGGAGCTCGAGCTCACGATTGAAGACGGCAAGCTGATTGAAACCGTCAGCGCCAACTACAATGCCAACCAGGCGCTGAGCCGCCCGAAGGACCTCGCCGCCTTCTTCGCCGAGTACGACGGCCAATCCCTGCGGCCGCTCGCCGACTTCTTCGAGGCTTACCATGTCGCACTATAACTAACCAGACCACAACGCCCGGCCCATGCAGCCTCCTGCATGAACCGGGCGTTGTTTTGGACCAGAGCGTAGCGGGGCGTTTAGGCGACCGCCCAGCGTAAGGCCGGCGGGTTTAGCCGGCCGCTCCTGCCTCGGCGGCCGCCTGCTTGTAGCCCAGCGCCATGAGCCACAGCCGCGTCAAAACCGCCAGGAACACGGCCACCATCAGGGGCAGCGCAACGATGGCCAGGCCGATCACCATCAGCCCCGGCGCATCGGTCGCATCCGCCACCTGGTAGATCTGCGGCAACAGCAGCGCCAGCCCGGCGGCGATGCCGATCACCGCCCACTTCAGCCGGCGCAGGCCGCCGACGGCCGCCGCGCTGAACGCCTGGGCCCGGTCGATGACATCGAGCAGCCGCCACGCCACCACCGCAGCGGTCGCAAAGGCCGCGACCGCCAGCCACAGCCCGGTGGTGAACACCCAGGCCACCACCGGACTGTGAAACTGGGCCAAAAGCACCCCCGGATAGTGCGGAAACAGACCGCAGGCGAACAGTGCCACCACCGCCAGCGCCGCCGCCAACATCAACCGCAGTCCCAATACGCGAAGCTTCATCACCAATTCCTCCTGACCGAGTCTTTTGTGCTGGCTTCATTATAGCCGCCGCCCTGTTTTCCGGGGGTTAAACTTCCTTTAAGCCCCAGGTGACAACTCTGTTAGGTCGCTGTCACCGAGTTTTCACCCGGCCGGTGCTATGATTAATGGTGAAGGGACGGTGGTAGACCAATGAAGTGGAAATTCATCTTAATCGGCGTCCTGCTCAGCCTCGGGCTGTTCGGTGGGGTCCGACCCGCCGAGGCCGTGCCGGCCACCCGGGCGCCGGCCACCCTGTACCTGCACGGTCACTTCGGCGGTCCCCGCTCGATGGACTACTTGATGCACGAGGCCGAAGTCGAGGACCAGGCCCACACCGTCATCACCGCCACCGTCTCCCGCCACGGCCACGTCACCCTGCGCGGTCGCTGGCCCAAGGCCACGCGGCGGCCGCTGGTCAAAATCGTTTTCAAAAACAACCGCACCCTGCGCTACGACCGCATCGTCAACTGGCTTCACAACGTGCTGGTGGCGCTGCAGCGCAAGTACGGCATGCAGAAATTCAACATCGTCTCCCACTCGCTGGGTAACGCCGCCGTCCTGTTCTACGAGCTGCACTACGGCCAGGACCGCAGCCTGCCGCAGCTGCAAAAATACGCGGCGATTGCGGGCAACTTCGACGGGATCCCGGGTCGCCACCGCGGCCAGCACCCCAACCACCTGCTGCCGGACGGACGGCCGCACTGGATTGCCCCGCCCTACCAAGACGCGATCAACCTGCGCCACGTGTTCCCCAAGGATCAGGTCGACATCCTGAACCTCTACGGCAACCTCGAGGACGGCAGCCACTCCGACGGCAAGATTCTCAACGCCAGCTCCCGCTCGCTGCGCTTCTTGCTGGGCAAGCAGGCACGGTCCTACCGCGAAAAGGAATTTCTCGGCTGGGACGCGCGGCACGGCCTGCTGCGGCTCAATCACCGCGTGGCCAAAACCGTCAACCGCTTCATCTGGCATTAACCACCAAAGACGCGCCATTCCAATCGCGGAATGGCGCGTCTTTTGCGCGGTGGGGCCAGCGGCCGGCCGCGGCCTGGCGACACGCAAAGGGTACCGCGGGTTACCCCGCAGTACCCCAATTGAGATTGAATTGATGAACCGCCCCACCGGCAGAGCAGACTGCCCCCGCTAGATGGTGAAACCGATTCGGTTGGTGGTACGCACTGTGGTGGACCCGGCAGTCGCAGCTCCCTGGAATCAAACCAGTTAAGCTGTTTTCTTTTACGCGAATTTCTTCGTCGCTAGACACTCACGCCGCGGACGTGGTCGACATAGGTCGACGTTCATCAGATGAGGATGATAGTCACTGCGAGCTGCCTTGAGCTGCGCTTCGGCCGTGCGACCGAGAGGCGCTGCGGAATTCTACGCCAATAGAATAACACCGGATGGTCGGAAATACCATGACGCCAGTGTAAATGTTAGGTAAATTTTGTGTAAATAAATAACAGTCAGCGAATACGGTCGGCCAACCAAAAGGCGCGGGTCACTCAAAACTCGAGTGGCTCGCGCCTTTTTGCCGCGTTACTTGGCCGCCAGGGTGTCCTTGGCCAAAGTCAGCGCCTGCTGAATGCCTTCTGGCTTCTTGCCGCCGGCCTGGGCCATGTCCGGCCGGCCGCCGCCGCCGCCACCGATGGCCGGGGCAATCGCCTTGATCAGGTCGCCGGCCTTGACGCCGGCCTTGATTGCCGCCGGGCTGGCGCCGACCAGCAGGCTGACCTTGCCGTCGTTGGCCGTGGCCAGCACCAGCACGTCCGAGGCCGCCTTGTCGCGCCAGGTGTCGCCGAGCTGACGCAACTCGTTCATGCCGGCCACCTTGACCGCCTTGGCGATCAGCGTGAACTGGCCGACCGTTTCGGCCGTATCGAACAGGTTGGCCGAGGCTTGGGCCGCAAGCTTCGCCTGCAGTCCGGCCACCACCTTTTGGCTGGCCTTGAGGTCGGCTTGCAGCGCCTCAACCTTGTGCGGCACCGCCATCACTTGGTCGAGCTTCAGGTCGGCCGCCGTCGCCGCCAGCAGGTCCTGCTGCTTGGTCAAAAAGTCGTAGGCCTCCTTGGACGTCACGGCCTCGATGCGGCGAGTGCCGGCGCCGATACCGGTTTCGCCGGTGATTTTGAACAGGCCCAGCGCCGCGGTGTTGGTCGGGTGGGTCCCGCCGTCGAACTCGCGGTTGTAATCGCCGATGGAGACGACCCGCACGACGTCACCGTACTTGTCGCCGAACATCGCGATGGCGCCTTGCTTCTTGGCTTCTTCGATCGGCATTTCCTCCCAGGTGATCGGGAGCTGACGCCAAATCTGCTGGTTGACCCGCAGCTCAACTTGGCGCAGCTGCTCCGGGGTCACCTGGCCGAAGTTGGTGAAGTCAAAACGCAGGTACTCCGGCTCAACCAAGGAGCCGGCCTGGTGCGTGTGTTCGCCCAATACCTCGCGTAGCGCCTGGTCCAGCAGGTGGGTCGCGGTGTGGTTCATCGACACCTTTTTGCGCCGTTCCACATCGACTTTCAGCTTGTAGGTGGCGCCGACTACCAGCGTGTTTTCAACCGTAACGGTGTGGAGGTTCTGGCCGTTCGGGGCGTGTTGCACGTCGGTGACCTTGGCGACCACGGCGCCGTCTGCGTCCAAAATCTCGCCGTGATCGGCGACCTGGCCGCCCATTTCGGCGTAAAACGGCGTCTGGTCGAACAACAGCCGCGCCGTGCCGGCCTCGATGCGCTGTACCTGCGCGTCGTCGACGATGATGTTTTCAAGCTTGGCCTGGTCTTCAAGGTCGGTCCAGCCGGTGAACTTGCTTGGCGTCTTGATGTCCATCAAGACCTTGTCCTGGCTGCCCATCGACTGCGCGTCGCCCCGCGCCGCCCGGGCCCGGGCGCGTTGCGCCTCCATGTCGGCCTTGAAGCCAGCCATGTCGACGGTGAAGCCCTCATCCGTGGCGATTTCCGCGGTCATTTCAACCGGGAAGCCGAAGGTGTCGAACAGCTTAAAGGCCGTGGCGCCTGGGATCACCTTGAGGCCCTGGTCGCGCAGCTCGGCGATGGTCGAGTCCAGAAGCGCGATGCCGGCGTCCAGCGTTTCGCGGAAGCGGTCCTCCTCGGAGTGGATGACCTTTTGGATGAAGGCCTGGTTCTTCAGGATCTCCGGGTAGTAGCTGTTCATGATCTCACCGACCACCGGCACCAGCTCGTACAAAAAGGCGTGGTCGATGCCCAGCTTCTTACCGTTGACAATCGCGCGGCGAATCAGGCGGCGCAGCACGTAGCCGCGGCCTTCGTTGGACGGCAAGGCGCCGTCGCCAATCGCGAAGGTGACCGTCCGGGCGTGGTCGGCGATGATCTTGAACGCCACGTCATCCGCGGCGTTGGCCCCGTACTTGCGGCCGGCACTCTTTTGCTCGGTCGCCTTGATGATCGGCATGAACAGGTCGGTCTCGAAGTTGGTCTTGGTGTTTTGGATCACGGACACCAGCCGCTCGAGCCCCATGCCGGTATCGATGTTCTTGTGCGGCTGCTCGACGAAGCGGCCGTCCGGCAGGTGGTTGAACTCGGAGAAGACGATGTTCCAGATCTCCAGGTAGCGCTCGTTTTCGCCGCCCGGGTAGTTCTCGGGGTCGTCTTCGGCCACGTTGTTGAATTCCTGGCCGCGGTCGTAGAAAATCTCGGAGTCCGGGCCGGATGGGCCTTCGCCGATGTCCCAGAAGTTGTCCTCAACTTCAAAAATCTTGCTGTCGGGCAGGCCGACAACCTCGTGCCAGATGCGCTTGGCCTCGAGGTCCTTGGGGTAGACGGTGACGTACAGCTTGGCCGGGTCAAGCGCCAGCCACTTGTCGGACGTCAGGAATTCCCAGGCCCAGGGAATGACCTCGGGCTTGAAGTAATCGCCGACGGAGAAGTTCCCGAGCATTTCAAAAAAGGTCAGGTGCCGGGCCGTTTTGCCGACGTTCTCGATGTCGTTGGTGCGAATCGACTTTTGCGCGTTGGTGATCCGCGGGTTCTTCGGCACCACGCTGCCGTCGAAGTACTTCTTCAGCGTCGCCACCCCGGAGTTGATCCACAGCAAGGTGGGATCGTCGACCGGGATCAGGCTGGCGCTTGGCTCAACGTCGTGGCCCTTTTCCTTGAAAAAATCCAGGAACATCTGCCGGATTTCGGCACTGCTCAGTTGTTTCATGTGTCCTCCTTCAGCCGCCGAGGCGGCCGGCAAACAAAAAGACACCGCTGCAATCCAAGGACGCTTGCGCGCGGTACCACCTTGTTTGCAACGATGTTCATCGTTTACCACTTAATTACGTTGTGAAATTGTCGTATCAGGGAGCACAAGCCGCCCAGACCACGGGGCTCCCAGCGCTACCCCATTTTCTGGATGGGAAGCTGGACGACTTGCATATCCTAACGCGCTAATTGTACGTTGTTGAAAGCGGCGTGTCAACCAGCCCAGGGCGTAGCAAGGCGGGGTTAGCGGGACGCATAGCGCTGGGTTGGTGCTTGGGGTGTCCTTGCCCCAAGTGCCGGCCCAAGCTATGCGCTCCCGCGTTGCCTTGCGGAGCCCGACGATCCAGGGCGTAAGGCCGCGGGTGAGCGGGACGGGTAGCGTAAGGCTGGACGTTGGGCCTGAACTTGGCCCAGCGTCTGGCCTGAGCTAGCCGCTCCCGCGATGCGGCCTGGAGCCCGACGGCCCAGGGCGTAGCAAGGCGGGGTTAGCGGGACGCATAGCGCTGGGTTGGTGCTTGGGGTGTCCTTGCCCCAAGTGCCGACCCAAGCGTTGCCTTGCGGAGCCCGACGGCCCAGGGCGTAGCAAGGCGGGGAAGCGAACCGAGTCCCGCGGCACCATCACCTGGCGCATTCTCTCGCCTACAGCGCAATCCGCACGATTTTGCGGTACTGGGTGCTGGCGAACGGCCCCGGGGTGGCGCGGTAAAACGGCGACAGGGCCAGCAGGTCCTGGCCGCTTGGCAGCTCAGTCATCGCCCGGCTCTTGGCCCAGTCGCCATCGATCAGCTCGCTGCCGGGGCGGCGCAGCGGCACGGTCAGGCCGAAGCGGTTGGGCAGGAAGTTCAAGTCCTCCGGCAGCTGGTTCCCCCAAGCGAACAGCTGGTGGCGACCGCCGCCCATCAGGTACTCGTATTCCCGCTCGTTGGCCAGCGCGAAGCCGTGGCCACCCAGCGTCTGCTTCAGCTGCGCCGCGTCCCAGTCGTGCTTGATTGCGACCTGATAGGCCGTGGCACTGGCCTGGCGCAGCCGCAGCGTCTCGGTTTCGATCACCGGCGGCAGGCTGCCGTCCGGCCCCGGCACCAGCAGCGATTGAACGGCGCTACTGAGCTTCGCGTAGGCAAAAAGGTCCCCGCGAAACTTGCCGGTGATGAAATCCAGCTGCCCGATCACCTCAAGGGTACTGGCAATCGGGGTCCGGGCCACCAGCATCGGTGGCAGGTCGAAGCGGCCGGCGGGGCTGAGGTGGTTCTCCCAGGCCGCCTGGTTCAACCCCAGCGCCGCACCGATGGCCTGCAGCTGCGGCGCCAGCGGCCAGGCGACGCCCAGCGCCACGTCGGGCATCCCCGGCACGAAGCGCAGCCACTCACCGGCGATCAGGTAATCGAAGGTGTTGAGCGTTTGGCCGAAGGTGGTGACCGTGACCGGCTCGATTGCGTCGACCGCCAGCAGCGGACTCAGAAAGTACCGCCCCAGCTGTGCGGCGGCGAAGCGCCGCGCCTTGTCGTCCAGCGCGTTCCACTCGGGGAACAGTAAGGTTAACTCTGCCATTGTGTAATCCTCTCCTCTGCCGTGCGGCCGCCAACCAGCGCCGTGTACGTTGCGAATGCCGCCGTCCGCTGCGCAACGCCGAGACTGCGCCGCCCGGTCGCCCACCCAAAAACGGCGCGGCGAGTCCCCTCACCGCGCCGCCTGCGTTAGTTCTGCTTGTTCTTCTTGCGGGTTGCACGCATTTCCTCGCGCTTTTTGATCTTATTGTTGCGGCGCCGCTCCTCGGCCACGGCCTTTTGAATCTTCTTCTTGTAGCCGGGCATCTTCTTTTTGGCTTCCTTCTTGGCCAGGCCGCGAATCGCGAGGCTGCGTTCCTCGGTCTTGGGCTTGCGGGCCTGACGCCGGTTGCGGTCGTAGGAATCGACCAAGGCGCCGTTCTTGAAGGCCTTCGGGGTGAAGTGAATGCCCAGGTGTTCGAGCTCTGCAATCTGCGCCTCTTGGCCCGGGGCGTAAAGCGTGATGGCGGTGCCGGGCAGCCCCTTGCGGCCGGTGCGGCCGACGCGGTGGATGAAGAACTCCAAGTCGTTGGGAATCTCCGCGTTGATCACCAGCGAGACGCCGTCGATGTCGATGCCTCGCGCGGCCAGGTCGGTCGCGACGACGTACTGGAACTTGAGGTCGGCGACTTCCTTCATCACGCGCTTGCGCTCGCGCGGCGGAATGCCGCCGTGAATCTTGGCGACCTTCAGCCCCTGGTTGGTCAAGTAGCGGTGAATCGCGTCGGCCGTGGTCTTGGTGTTGGCGAAGACCAGCGCCAGGAATGGCTCGCCCATGGTCAAAATCTTGTAGATCAGCTCGTTTTTATCCTGCCCCTTGACCGACACCAGCTGGTTGTCGACGGTGTCGGCGATCACGGTCTTAGGCTTAATCACGATTTCGAGCGGCTGGGCCATGTACTTCTTCAAAAACGGCTGCAGCTTAGCCGGAATGGTGGCGGAAAACACCAGCATCTGCAGGTCTTCACCAAACACCCCGGCAATCTGGTCGACGCTGGCCAAAAAGCCCATGTCAAGCGTCATGTCGGCCTCATCCACCACGAAGGTGTGGGCGGTCCGCGCGTTGAGCGCCTGGGCCTTGATCAGATCCAGCAGGCGGCCCGGGGTACCGATCGCGACGTGGGGCTGCTGGTTGCCGAGCTTTTCGATCTGGCGGCTCTTGTCGGTGCCGCCGACGTAATTGTGGATGCGCAGGTCCGGGTTGGCCGCGGCCAGCTGCGTGGCCACGGTGTAAAGCTGGGTGGCCAGCTCGCGGGACGGCGCGGTGATCACGACCTGCACGGCGTCTTTGGTCGTGTCGATGCCATTGAGCAGCGGCAGCAGGAACGCGTGGGTCTTGCCGCTGCCGGTTTGGCTTTGGCCGATCACGCTTTGGCCCTTCAAGACGGCGGGAATCACCTGCTCTTGAATCGGCGTCGGCGTCTTGATCTGCATGTCGTCAAGCCCCTGCATCAGGAAGGGCTTGAGGTGAAACTGGGTAAAATCAGGCATTCATGGTCTCCTTATAGTCGTGAACCAAGGCGTCCAGCGCGCGTTGAATCTGCGCCGCCTCGGTGAGGTCTTGGGCCTTGGCGCCGGCGGCCAGCGGGTGGCCCCCGCCGGCGAAGGCCTTGGCCAGCTCGTTAATCACCGGCCCCTTGGAACGCAGGTTGACGCGGTACGGCGCATCGACTTGCTCGACGAACATCGCCCAGGCGATCACCTCGCCCAGCCGCCCCGGGGTGCCGACCGCGGCGTGAACCTGATCTGAGGTCAGGCCGAGGGCCTCGATCACGCGCCGGGGAATCACCACCCACGCGGCGCCGGCCGGCGTCACGGTCATGTGCGTGAACACGTAGCTTTGCAGCTTGGCCTGGGCGAAGGTAATTTGGTTCATCCGGTTGTTCAAGGCCGTCGGGTCAAAATCGGCTTGGATCAGCGCGGCGGCCACCTCAAGCGTGTGGGGGCTGGTGTTGTTGAACAAGAAGCGCCCGGTGTCGCCGACGATGCCAGCGTACAGCAGCCGGGCGGCGGCGGTGTTCAGGGTCAGCTTGCCGCTTTGCTGGATCAGGTCAAAAATCAGCTCCGAGGTCGAGCTGGCCTCCGGCACCACCCACTGCAAGTCGCCGTAAGCGTCGTCGTTGGGATGGTGGTCGATTTTGATCAGCTTGGCGCCGGTCGAGAAGCGCTGGTCGGACACCCGCGGCTGGTTGGCCGTGTCACACACGATGACCAAGGCCCCTTCGTAGGTCGCATCCGCCACCTCATCCATCGCAGACAGCCAATCTAGGTTGCCGACCGCCCCACCGGCCAGCAGGACGGTTTTGTCGGGGTAACCGGCGGCGATGGCGGCGGCCAGGCCGCCTTGGCTGCCCAAGGCGTCCGGATCCGGGTTGACGTGGCGGTGAATGATAATCGTGTCGTAGTCTTGAATTGCCTGCAGAATCTGGTCTTGAATCATCGTGAATTCCTTTCTAACAGCTGGCAGGTGACGATTGCCTTGGCAACCGGCAGCCCGTCCGTCTGCAGCTCGATGTCGAATGAGCCTTCGTGCTGGGTCATCTCCAGCGGCCGCAGCGTAATCAGCACCGTCGACTCCAGCTGGATCGGCCGGAAGGTGTGCAGTGAAAGCTGCTCGATCAGCACGTTGCGCCGCCCGTTCTCGTTGAGGTAGTGGGTGACCACGGTGTTGATCGCCTCGTTCATCACCCCGAACGACAGGGTGCCGAGCTTGTTGGTCATCATCGGCGTGGTGTGAAGTTCAAACCCCGCCCCCACGTCCGGCTGCACCTTGGCCGCCTCCAGCTGGGCCGCCACCGTGTCGGCGATGGTGGTACCGACCGAATCGGAGCCCAGATCCGCCAGGCTGGCGAAGACGCTGGCCCGGGTGACGATGCCCAAAAGCTGCCAGTCGTCATCGACCACCGGCAGCACGTTCAGGCCGTTGCCCTGCATGGTGTGGCCGACGGTGGTGACGCTCAGGTACGGCCGCACCGTCTGGGGGTTTTTGACCATCACGCGTTCCAGCGGGGTGGTCGCCTTCTTGCCGGCCACCAGCTTGGGCGTGACCATCCCCACCAGCCGCCCGTTGCCGGTGATCACCGGCAGGACGAAGTCGGCGCGGGACTCGCGCAGCCGCGTGAAGTCGGCGACGGTGTCGGTGACGTTGGCGGTGCAGGTCTCCTCAAGCGGGGTGTAGATTGCGGCGACGGTCAAAATGTCTTGCTTGATCGCCTGATCGGACAGCGCCCGGTTCAGCATCGTCGCGACGGTGAAGGTGTCGTAGCTGGTCTGGATCACCGGCAAAGACGCCGCGTTGGCTTGGGCGATCACCGCGTCGGAGGTCATGAAACCCCCGGTGATCAGCACCGCGGCGCCGTTGTGCAGCGCCGCCTGCTGCGCGTCTTCGCGGTTGCCCAAAATGACCAGCGAGTTCTTGGTGATGTAGCGGGTCATCTCGCTGGGCGTCATGGCGCCGATCACGAACTTGTCCAGCTTCTTGTCGAGACCCGCGGAACCGCCGAGGACCTTGGCGTCGATCAGCGTGAGCAGGGCCCGAAACGTCAGCGAGTCGATGTTGTTCACCGGTTTTTGCTCGATGCGAATCGTGCCAACCCGCTCGATGGTGGACACCAGGCCGGTGTTTTCGGCCTCCTTGATCGCGCGGTAGGCGGTGCCTTCGCTGACCTTCTGGTGCTTGGCGATGGTTCGCACCGAAATCTTGGTCCCGACCCCGAGGCTCGCGATGTAGTTGAGGATCTGTTCATGTTTAGTCGCCATTATGTTTGCTCCATTTATACAGTCTTTTCTTGAGTATACCACAGACTGCGGCGATTTCGTTGCCTGTATTGCTACAGTTGTAAGTCAATGTTCTCATACTGCTGCGGATCAAGCGCCGTCAGGGTGATGCCCAAAAGCCGCACCTGCTCCGGGCGGTGGTCTAGGCCCTGCCACAGTTGCCACGCCGCGGCAGCGATCGCGGTCGCCCCTTGGAAGTAGGTGTCTTGGGTCAACCGCTTGGTTTGCGTGACAAAGTCGGCGTCACGGACCTTCAGCACCACCGTCTTGCCGTGCTTTTGCTTCTTGGTCAACGACTCGGCCACCAGTTCCGCGAGCCGCTCGAGCTCGCGCTTGACCGCGGGTTCGGCGGCCAGCACGCTTTGGTACGTTCGCTCCTTGCCGATCGACTTGGCCGTTCGCACCAGCACCGGGCGGTTGTCCACGCCCCGGGCATGCTGGTACAGTCCCAGGCCCATTTTGCCAAAGCGGGTGATCAGCGCCTCCTGGCTGAACTGACGCAGCGTGTAGCCGTCGGTGATGCCCATCGCCTCCAGCTGCGGCGCCGTTTTCGCCCCCACCCCGCGGAAGGCCGCAATCGGCAGCCGGTCCAGGAACTCCTGAGCCTGCTCGGGCAAAATGATCGTGCGACCCTGCGGCTTGTTGTACTCCGAGGCCTCCTTGGCCAAAAACTTGTTGTACGACAAGCCAATCGAGCTGGTCAGCCCCGTCGCCTGGCGAATCTGATCCTGTAGCCACAATCCCAGCGCGATGGTCGTGCGAAACTGGGTGTTGCCGGTCACGTCGAGGTACGCCTCATCCAGGGCGACCGGCTCGATCAGGTCGGTGACTTGGTGAAACAGCGCGTGAATCTGCGCCGACACCGCGCGGTACTTGGTGAAGTCCGGCGCCTTGAAGGTCAAAAGTCGCCGCGGCACCAGCCGCAGCGCCTGGTTGGCCGGCATCGCCGAATGCACCCCGAACTGCCGGGCCACGTAATTGGCGGTGGTCACCACCCCCTTGCCGCCGGTGGTTCGCGGGTCATGGGCGATCACCAACGCCCGGCTGCGCAGCCGCGGATCGTCACGCTCCTCGATGGACGCGTAAAAGGCGTCCATGTCGACGTGAATGATTTTGTGCGACGTATCGTTTTTCATCGGTAGCTCGAGCATGGGAGACTCCTTTCAGAGGGTGGAACGTGGCGCAGTTAGCGGGACGGATAGCCTAGCCGTGGCGCTTGGGACCCGGGCCTGGTCTGAGTGACGCGGCTTAGCCGATCGAATCCGTGATGCGCGGCAAAACCCGTTTGGCGGGTGGCCCGACCGGACAAGATAAAAACAAGGCCCCGCGCATCGCCATGCGCAGCACCTCGTCAATGAAGCGGCTAGTCCGCCATCTGAATTCGGGTCGGCTGCCAGAACCAGTCGTGGCCGTCCTGTTGCAGCAGCTCGAAGGCCTGCTTGGGGCCCATCGTGCCGGCCGGGTACGTCGGCATCGCGTCATCTTTGGCCCATGCGGCCAAAATGACGTCGATGTAGCGCCAGGTCGCGGCCAGCTCCGTCCAGTGGTTGAAGTTGGTCTGATCGCCAACCAAGGCGTCCTCAATCAGCCGCTCGTAGGCCTCAGGCGCCGCCTGGGCCGCCTTTTTGTCGTGGCGGAAGTCCAGGTTCTCGGGCGTCAGGTCGTTGGTCTGCCCGAGCTTCTTGCCGTTGAGCTGCAGGGTGATGCCCTGCGTCGGCTCGATGTAGATGGTCAGGTGAGCGGCGGGTTGGGTTCCGAACAGCCCCGGGGTGCCGGGCTTGAAGGTCACGGTGACCTGCGTCGACTTGCGGGTCAGGCGCTTGCCGGTTCGCACGTAAATCGGCACACCGGCGAGGGCCGGGGCATCGGTTGTGATGCGCCCGGCAACGAAGGTGTCGGTCATGGAAGCCGCTGCCACGCCGTCCTCTTGGCGGTAACCCGGCACAGTGGCCCCGGCGATCTGAGCGCTGGTGTACTGGCCCCGCACGAAGTTGGCCGCGGCCTCCGCCGTGGTGTAGCGGTGCAGGTTGGCGAAGGCTTCAGCCTTGACCTCGTGAACCGCGGCGGCGGAAAGCGCCGTCGGCTCGGCCATGGTCAGGTAGGCGACCAGCTGCATCACGTGGTTTTGGACCATGTCGCGCAATGCCCCGGCGGTTTCGTAGTAGCCGGCGCGTTCCTCGACCCCAACGGCCTCGGCCAGCGTGATCTGGATGTCTTGGATGAAGTCCTTGTTCCACAGTGCCTTGATAATCGGGTTGCCGAAGCGCAGCCCCATGATGGCCTGTGCCATTTCCTTGCCCAGGTAGTGGTCGATGCGGAAAATCTGGGACTCCGCGAAGGTCGCCGTGATCGAGTCGTTCAGCGCCTTGGCACTGGCGTAATCGTGGCCGAACGGTTTTTCAATCACCAGGCGGTTGAAGCCGCCATCGGTCAAAAGCGCCTCGGACTTCAGGTGACTGGCGATGGTGGCGAAAAACGTCGGCGCCATCGCCATGTAGTACAGCCGGTTGCCGGCCGTCTCGTACTTGGCGTCGAGCTTGGCGGCCAGCTCCTTGAGCGTGATGTAATGCGCCGCGTCGGTAACGTCGTGGGACTGGTAGTAAAAATGCGCGGCAAAGGCGACGGCCTGATCGTGGTCGTTGTCGCCGGCCACGGCCGAAACGACGATGTCGCGGTAATGGGCATCGGTCCAAGGCCGCCGGGCCGTGCCGATCACGGCGAAGTGTTGCGCCAGGATGCCGCGCTTGTACAGCCCGAACATCGCTGGGTAAAGCTTACGTTGCGCGAGGTCGCCGGACCCCCCGAACAAAATGATGACAGCAGCGGTTTCTTCAGCCATTGTTCACTCCTACTCCTGAACTTCAACGAAAATGTGCGAGGCCCGGCCCAGTTCAACGGGCAGGTCCTTGCCGGTTTCACGCTGGTGCAGCGTGATGGTTCGCGTATCTTTGGCCACCACTTGGAAGTGGTCCTCGATGTGCAGCCCCATGCCGAAAATGTAATCGATCACCGCGGCCTCGTCGACCACCCGCTCGATGTGGCCGTGGTCGCCGACGGCCAGGCTGGCCAGGGCGACGCGGCTTTGGTCGAGGTAATGCCCGTCCTCGTCGGGGATCACGCCGCCGTGCGGGCAGTACTGGGGCCTGCCCAGCATCTTGGCCAGCCGGTCGGCCATGTCCGGCGTGGTCGCGTGCTCAAGCTTTTCGGCCTCTTGGTGAATCGCGTCGACGGGATAGCCCAGAGACGACACCAGAAAAACCTCCCACAGCCGGTGGTTACGCACCAACATCGCGGCCTTTTGCTGGCCGCTGGCGGTGAGCTTAATGCCTTGGTAAGGGGTGTGCGTGACGTAGTGCTGCTCGACCAGCTTGGTGATCATCTCGCTCACCGACGCCGCGCTGACGGTCAACCCCGCCACAATCTGCTTGTTGGAGATCAAGGCCGTGTCGCCACCCAACTCAAAAATCATTTTCAAATAGTCTTCTTTATTCGGTGTCATTGTTCTCCTCACCTCTTTGTCCACTGTCTTTATTATGCCCGACTTGAGCAAAAATTACACCCTTAATCAGACCGCACCAAAGCGGCCGCCCGACGGCACAGGCGACCACTGCCTTAACGGCGCGTTGGCGGTCAAAAAAGGCTTGCCCGGTGAGCAAGCCCTTCTCGATTAGTCCGCGTTGTCTTCGTCGTCCTCATCGGCCAAGAAGGTGTTGAGCACCTCTTCGACCATCGCCCACTCATCGTCGTCTTCGATGGGGAACAGGTCGCCTTGGCTAGCGTCGCCGTTCTCGTCCGGCGTGAAGGAGAAGGCCTGAATCTCAAGCTCCTCGTCCTCGCTTGCGCCTTGCGGGTACAAGAGCACGTAGCTCTTGCCGTAATCGTCGGAGTCGAAGGTGAACAGGACCTGGTACAGATCCTCGTTGCCCTTCTCGTCGATCAGGGTGATCAGCTGCTCGTCTTCGCCTGGGTGCAAGTGTTCGTTGTTCTCTTCTGCCATGATAGCCTCCGTCAGGACCGGCTTCTGCGGTCCAGGTAATTTTGCAAAATCATCTGCGCCGCGAGCTTGTCGATGACCTGCTTTTGGCGTTTGCGCGACGCGTCGGCCTCTTCGATCAGCATCCGCGATGCCTCAACGGTGGTCAGCCGCTCGTCGGTGAAATCAACGGGCAGCCCAAAGCGAGCCTTGAGCATCTCGCCGTAAGCCTGGGACTTCTCGGCCCGGGGCCCCAGCGTGTTATTCATGTTTTTGGGCAGGCCGACGACGAACTCGGTGACCTCATACTGCGCCACGATTGCGGCGACGCGGTCCAGCCCGTAGTCTTCCTTGTCCTCGTTGATTCGAATGATCTCAAGCCCCTGTGCGGTCCAGCCCAACGGATCGCTCAGCGCGATGCCGACGGTGCGGGAGCCCACATCTAAGCCCATTAAGCGCATCTAGTCTTTCTCCTTGCCCAGCGCGTTACGAACAAGCTCCTCGATGATGACATCGCGTTCGTACTTGCGGATTTGGGCGCGGGCGTCCTTGTACCGCGGGATGTAAGCCGGGTCGCCTGAAATCAGGTAACCCACGATTTGGTTGATTGGGTTATAGCCTTTTTCCTCAAGGGATTGGTAGACGGTCTCTAACGTCTCACGGACGTTTTTCGGGTTGTTGTCCGGAAAATCAAAGTGGACGGTTTGATCTAATGTGCTCATTCCTAACACCTCTATTCTGTCCAGTTCACCTTCTATTTTACTTGAAAACGGTCCAAAGTACAACGGCAGAGGGGCAAGTGTCAACCCAGGGCGAAGCCAGGCGCATTTAGCGAACCGAGTAGCGCTGCGCCGGTGCTTGGAGCGATCCTTGCTTCAAGTGCCGGTGCAAGCTAGTCGTGTTCGCGTTGCCTGGCGGAGCCCGACGCTCCAGGGCAAAGCCAGGCGCATTTAGCAGGACGGCTAGCATAGGCCTGGCCTCGAGTGCCGGCCCTAGCAGGCCGCTCCCGCGTTGCCTGGCGGAGCCCGACGTTCCAGGGCGAAGGGCCGCGGGTTGAGCGGGACGGCTAGCCTAGCCGTGGCGCTTGGGGCCCGGGCCTGGCCCCGAGTGACGCGGCGTAGCTAGCCGCTCACGCGTTGCGGCCTGGAGCCCGACGCCCCAGGGCAAAGCCAGGCGCAGTTAGCGAACCGAGTCACGCCGCGCCGGTGCCGCCTACGCGTCGGCCGGCCACTGCTGCAGCGCCGCCACGCCGATCGCAAGCGTCGGCAGCTGCGAGGCGACGCCGAAGCCGCGGTTATCGTAGGCATCGATGGCGGCCAGGCTGTCGGCGGTGAACAGAATCTGGCCGAACCTGGCCCCACGAAAGGCCGCACAGGCGGCCATAGCGGCGCATTCCATTTCGACCACCTCAAAGCCCTGCGCCTTGGCCTTGGCGATTTTGCCAGGCGTCTCGCGGTAATACGCGTCGTTGGTCCAGGTCCCCACCGCCTTGCCGCGCGGCCCCAAGACCCGCAGCAGGTGAGCGGCCAGCGCCGGATCCAGCGCAATGCTGGCGGCCGGCGGCAGGTAGTGGTAAGACGTCCCCTCGTCGCGCAGGGCTTGGGTCACCACCATCAGCTGGTTCTCCGGGGCATCGACCAAAACGCCACAGGAGCCGATGGCCACCACCACCCGGGCCCCATAGCCCAGCAGGAAATCCAGCAGCTGTACGGCGGCCGGGGCCCCCAGCGGCATCTGGCACAGGCCGATGGTCTGGTCGCCCACTGCCAGCGCATACACGCGGTAGTGCTTGGCGATGGTCAGGTACTCCCCGACCTGCCGGTGCGGCCGCGTGGCCAGGAAGGCCGCGAAGTTGTCGTCGCTGACGAAGGCCGCCAGCATCTTGGCCGGCAGCGCGAAGCCCTCGCCGCGGTTAGGGGCGATCACCGCCGTAGGGTCGGCGTCGTAATCGGTGATGGGAATTGGCATGTGGATAACCACCTTTCGCACAGTGAATTGTGGTTAAGCCTACCACTTTGGCGGCCATTGTCCACCGTTTTATCGCCCAATTCCCGATAAACTGTGGCTAACCCGCGGGTTATCCCCAGCGTTAGCCACATATCCCCCGTTTTCCCGGTGCAAAACCACTCGCCGGTCAGGCTTACCCACAGGTGGATAAGTCCGCCACGCAAAAAGGGCCGACCCTGGTCGACCCTCACGTGCTTGTGCCAGTGTCGCTCAGCCTTGGGCCAGCCGCCTGGCCACCGCGGCGTGGAGTTGGTCCAGCCACGCGGCGTTTTGCGGGTAGGCCGTGAAGCTGAGCGGCTGGCCGGCCGCCTGCTCAACCATTGCAAGCACCGCCGGGCGACCGATGCGGCCGGCCAGCTGCTGCAAGGCGGCGAGGTCGGCCAGCCCCATCATCTGCACCTCGTTGCGAATGCTGGTCTCCGGCCCGTTTGGCCCCGGGTAAACCAGGAACGGATCGCCGCCCGGAAAGAAGCCGGCGGCGTCGGTGACGGCGTAGGGGTCGACCGGATGGGTACTCAAGGCGGCGCTGTAGAAGTTGTAGCCCCAATGCAGGAACCCCGGGATGTCGAAGACGAACAGCAGCGTCCCCATCACCCGGTTGCGAAAGCTCGGTAGCGCAAAGAAGCGGTTGGGCACCCGGTCACCTTGGCTGCAGCAGTAGTAGGCCCACAACGGCGAGACCCCGGCGGCCAGGAACGGCTCAAGCGCGTCGTCGGCGACCACCGGCAGCGGCACTAGGCCACTGTCGTGCAGCGCAAGCGACGACACCGCGTCCATCACCCGGCAGCCTGCAAACAGGTCGGCCACGCTGGCGCGAGCCGCGGCGAACTGCGCCATCTGCGCCGGCCCGGGCTCGTCGGACACGTGGTAAAACAAGTGGTCGTTGTCGTAGCCATACTCGGCCATCACCACTCTTGCCGCCGGCAGCAGCTGGTGGAGAAAGGCGACGTAATCCGGATCGGTGGCTGCGGTGGCCCAGCCGAACCGCCAGGCCCCGTCAACCTGGATGTTCGGGGCGTGTTCGGCCCCCCACTGGGTGAACAGCGGCGGCAGCTCCAAGTTGACCACGCCGAGGCGCCGGCACAGCTGGCACCAGCGGCGCAGGTTGGCCCAATCGAAGGTGAAGCGCCCGGGTTCAGGCTCGCTCACCGTGACCAGCTGCACGTTCAGGCGCCGCGTTTTGACCGCGGTGTCCAAGGGCGGTGTAAACAGCGGGGTCAAAAGCGTGTTAATCCCACAGCGGTCGACCGCAAAGTCGACGAACTCGGCAATGCGGTCCCACAGCGCCGGCTCGTAAGGTGTCAGGTGGTAGTAGCTGGCCAGGCCGTCGACGTGGAACCACTCGGAGTGCCACAGCGCAGGCGTGGTCGCCGCGGCCGCTGCGACGGTCAGGCTCACGCTCAGCACCTGCTGGGGCGTCGGCTCATCCCCGACGCGCAGTGCGATGCGCCACTGGTGTTGGCCCGGTGCCAGATTGCCAGTATCCAGCCGCAGCCAGGCGGCTCGCCACTGGCCGAGATACGCGCGGAGTTCGCCCGGCACCAGCGGATCGGGGAACAGCCCCGGGGCAGTCCTCAGGTAGCCGGGGTCGCCTTGCGCGTCGGGCCGTTGCGCCAGCGTGGTCGGCACCAGGCCGACTGAGAACACCGCCGCGGCCGGCGTCGCCTCAAGCGTAACCGGCGCGAAGGTCCCGTCAAGCGCCGTGGCCGACACCGCCACCTGCACCGCCGCGACCTCACCTTGCAGCACCGTCAGGCCGGTGGTCAGCGGCGCCGGCGCCTGGTCTGGAAACACCTTGGTCATGCAAGAGACCAGGCGACAGGCAATGCGATTAGTCATGTTCAGCCTCCTTTTGGCGCCGCACGAAGGCCAGCGTCGGCTGGCACTGCGCTGCCGTGCGGCGGGTCAGCTGGCCGTTTTGCACGAAGCCCTCCTCGCGGTTGGCCAGGTGCTTGGTCAAGGCCGCCTTCAGCGCCGCCACGGCGCCGGCGTAGGCCGGATCGCCAATCGCGTCGTGCCGCTCGTTGGGATCGCGGGTGAGGTCGAACAGCTGGTAGCGGTCCTGGCACGGAAACCAGACAAGCTTGATTCCGGCCTGCAGGACGAACTGCGCCGACCACTCCCAGTAGGCGTGTTCGCCAAAAACCAGGCGCGAGTCGGCCGAGTCCGGTGCCTTCCCTTCGATCAGCGGCCGCACACTTTGACCGTCCGTCGCCACCGGCTCACCTCCGGTCAAGTCAACCAGCGAGGCGAACAGGTCCTGCAACACCACCGGCGCGTCAATCTGGTGGGGCGTTCCCGCAAGTAGGTGGCCGGGATCGTACAGGAAGCTCGGCACATGGATGCTGCCTTGGTACGGCAGCATTTTGCGGAAGAACCCGTGCTCGCCCAGCAGGTCGCCGTGGTCGGAGACGAACCAGATCAGCGTGTGATCGAACTCGCCGGTTTCGACCAAGGCCGTCAAAAAGCGCCCGATCTGGTGATCCAATTGCGAGATCAGCCCGAGGTAGCCGGCCACCATGCGCCGCTCGTCGTCGTCGCGCAGCTTGCCCTGCATCGCCTCCAGGGCCGGCGGCTGGTCCGGCACCTGCTCCCAGTCGCCCATGTGCAGGTCCAGTCGGTGGTCCTTGAGGCGCTGCATGTACATGTCAAAGTAGTACGGCGGCGGGTCCAGCGGCGCGTGGGGCTTGTCGAAGGACAGCTTGAGGAAAAACGGGCAGGTCGGATCACGCCGCTTGAGAAAGTCGATGCCCTGCTTGACGATCCAGTTGGTCGGGTGCTGGTCCTCGGGGTACGGCCACGGCCGCGCGTCCCAGGCGTTGCAGTTGAGCCCGTCGTCCGTGTAGTCGCGGTCGCCCTGGCGGCGCAGGTCGGCCAGGTAGTCGTCGCTGTTTTCAAAATTCCCCACGTAAGGCTGCTGGTGCTTGCGCTCGACGTGCAGGTAGCCGTCGTGCAGCACCACGTGGTCGTAGCCCAGGCGCTTGCGCGGCGGGTAGACGTGCATCTTGCCGATTGCCTCGGTTTGGTAGCCGCGGTCCCTGAAACTTTGCGGCAGCGTCTGGGCGAAGTGCCAAGGCATCAGGTCCTCGTACCCCACCCGCCCGGTGTGAGCCGGGTTCAGCCCCGTCAACAGCCCCGCCCGGGCCGGAACGCAGCTGGGCGTGACCGAGTACATCTGGCCGAAGTTATACCCCGCTCGGGCCATATCATCTAAAACCGGCGTCGAGACAAAGCCGGTCGGGTCGTTGATGCCCAGGCAATCCGCCCGCATCTGGTCGACTTCGATCAACACAATGTTTGGTTTCATTCGTCTGCTCCTCTGGTCATGATTCCGATGTCAGACAACGTCGGTGCCGCGCGGAACTGAGTGAGGGTGACCCGCACCGCCTGGGTGGTGCAGGGCTGCCCCAGCACCAGCCGCTTGGCCCCGACCGTCTGGCCAGCCCCCCACGGCCGCCAGCCGCCTGGCGTCTGCACCGCAATGGTGAAGCCCTCGATGCGCTGGCCCAGCGCCAGGTCCTCTTGCAAGGCGACGGTGTCAAAGGCCACCGGCTGCGGCCAGGTCAAAGTCAGCACCGGCCGAGCATCCCCGGCCGCCGCCTGCCAGGCCGCGGTGCAGGCCGCGGCCGGCGTGGTCGGCCCCGCGGTCACCCGCCACGGCCCGACGGCGCTTGAGGCCGTGACCGTGGCCTGACCGCCGCAGTCGCTTCGCCGCAGCGCCGTCAGCCGCCGCCCCAGCGCCGCCAGGTTGGCCACATCCACCGGGCACAACTGGCCATCCGCTTGCGGTGGCACGTTGAGCAGGAAGCTCGCGTTGCCGCCGACCGACGCCGCGTAGAGGCGAAATAGCTCGCCCGGCGTTCGCACCTGGGCGTTTTCGGCCGCGTGGTGGAACCAGCCCGGGCGAATGGAGGTGTCGACCTCCGCCGGGTACCAGGCCAAGGGGCCGTCGTAGCCGGCCAAAACGGCGCGGCTGCCAAGGTCCGGCAGGCTGGAGTTGAAGCGGCGGGAGAAACCCGGCGTGTCCGCCTGCTGCGAGGCCGCGGCCGTTTTCTCCGCGTCCTGCAGTTCCGCCGGCACCACGCTCCACTCCGCCTCCCGCGCGACGCCGGCCTCGTTGCCGATCCACCGCACATCGGGACCACAAACCGCGATGGTCGCCGCCGGTTGCAGGCGCCGGATCACCGAGTAGTACCGCGCCCAGTCGTAGCTTTGGCGCCGGCCGTTGGGCCCCTCACCGTTGGCCCCGTCGAACCAGACCTCAAACACCGGCCCGTAGTGGGTCAACAGCTCGGTGAGCTGACCGACGTAAAAATCATCGTAGGCCGCCCCCGAGCCGTAGCTTGGCTCGTGGCGGTCCCAGGGTGACAGGTAGACGCCGAACTTCAGACCGTGCCGCTGGCAGGCCGCGGCGAAGTCCTTGACCACGTCGCCGCAGCCGCCTTGCCAAGGCGAGCTGGCCACCGTGTGATTCGTCAAGGCGCTGGGCCACAGGCAAAAGCCGTCGTGGTGCTTGCAAGTCAGAATCGCGCCGCGCATCCCCGCCGCCTTCAGCGCTTGCGCCCAAGCGTCGCAGTCCAGCTGCGCCGGGTTGAACCACGCCGGGTCCTCGTTCCCGTCGCCCCACTCCCGGTCGGTCATCGTGTTCATCCCAAAATGCACGAAGCCGTAAAACTCAAGCTGCTGCCAGGCCAGCTGGCGAGGACTCGGCCGAACGGCGGCCAACTGCGCCGGCGTCATGGCGCCACCACCGTGGTCAGGTCAAGCGCCAGCTGCCAAGAGAACGTTTCTGCCGTGAACCGCTCGCCCTCTGGCAGCCGGGGACCGCAGCTGGCCGAGCCGATGCCGTTTTGCGCGTAATCCAGGCTCAACACGGCGGCGCTTGCAACCGGCAGCGCCCAATCGTGCTGGGCGGCCGTCAGCTGGGCGGCCGTGTAAGGCAGCAGCGAGAAGCTGGCCGGGGTCCCAAACGCGACGTGCAGGCGGTGGTTGGCGGCGGTCACCGCCAGCTCCCGGGTGGCGTAGTGGCTGCCGTTCTCCTGCGGCTTGATGTACGGCTCGAAGTTGGCCGCGGCCGTCGTGGTGAACCAATTGAGCCGCGCCGCCTCGTGTTTGTCGCGGTAGCTTTCCATCGGGCCCATGCCCAGGTACTCGGCCGCAACCGCCGAATCGAGCACCAGCTGCAGCCCAAAGCGCGGCCACTCCGGCAGCGCCTGACCGCGGGTCACCTGAACCGAACCGCGCAGCTGACCGCTGGCCGCCACCGTCCAGGTCACCGTCAAAGCGGCAAGGGGCTGCACCTTGACGGCGGTCAGGCTCACCTTGGTGGTGATGACCACCACCCCGTCCCGCTGGGCCACCGTGCAACTGTCGCGGCGCGGCAACACGCGGTCGTAACCGGCCGCTCGCCACGAGTCAGCCAGGTCGCGGTCGTTGTCGATCGGAGCTCGCCACAGCTGCCAGGCCATCGGCGACTGTAGCCACTGGTGGCCGCCTTGCTCAAGCGTGGTCCAGGTCCCGGTGAAGGCGTCCAGCACGTAGGTGAAGCCGACGCCTTTGACCGTCACCGTTTTAGGCGTCTGGGCCACGGTCAGTGCGGCGGCGCTGTCAATCAAGGCCGGCAACTCGCAAGGCGGATCCTGCAGCACCCGCTGCTGAACGCCGACGTCTGCCAAAGGCGCCGCAGCGCCGGGCAGCCCGAGCGTCCATTCCACGCTCAAAAGCCCGGCGGTCGCAGGCAACGCCACCGCGAATGCCTTGGTGGCGTGAGGCGCCAGCCCGGTCAGGTCAAGCGCCTGCCACGGTCCTGGGACCCCGGCCACGCTAGCTCGCCAGTAGCCGACATAGGCCCCGCCGTCAGTGAAGTCCAGCCGGTTGTGCAACACCAGCTCACCGTTTTGCACCGCGGTCAGGCCAATCGGCAGGTGAACCGCCTGGTACTCCAAGAGCCCAGTGTGTGGCCGCCGGTCAGGGTAAACCAGCCCGTCCATGCAGAAGTTGCCGGCGTCCGGGAACTCGCCGAAGTCGCCGCCGTAGCCCAGCCGCTTGCCGTCCGCCATCAGCATCGCGTGGTCGCACCACTCCCAGACGAAGGCGCCGATGAAGTTGTCGAAGCGCTGCATCAGCTCGTCGTAAACCGCCACGCCGCCGGGGCCGTTACCCATCGCATGCGCGTACTCGCACAACATCAACGGCAGCTGCTGGTAGCGGTCGCAAAAGGTCTGACAGCCGGCCGGGCTTTCGTACATGCGGCTGTACACATCGACCAGCCCCATCGTCTGCTCCGGCGCCGCCGCTTCGGCCGCCGACAGCCCCTCGTAGTGAATCAACCGGGTGGCATCGGCCTGGCGAACCCAGCGCATCGCCTTGGCGAAGTTCTCGCCGGACCCAGACTCGTTACCCATCGACCAGCAGAAGATGCAGGCAAACAGCCGGTTGGCCGCCACCATGCGCTGCTCGCGGTCCAAGATCAACTTAGCGTAGGTCGGATCTTGCGCCAACTGGTTGATGTCGGACGCCGCACCATATAGGTCGCCGGTGCCGTGGCACTCGACGTCGGCCTCGGAGACGACGTAAAAGCCCATGCGGTCGCACAGCGCGTAGAACTCCGGCGACTTTGGGTAATGCGACGTGCGAATCGCGTTGAAGTGGTGCTTTTTCATCAACACCAAGTCGCGGTGCTGCATCGCTGGCGTCACCGCCGCTCCCACCCGCGGGTCGGAGTCGTGGTAGTTGGTGCCGTAGAGCTTCACCGCCTGGCCGTTGAGCCGCAGCACCCCGGCCTCAAGCGTCCACTGCCGGAAGCCGACGTCAAAAGGCAGCGCCTCGCCGCCGGCCGTCACCACCAGCCGGTACAGGGCCGGCCGCTCCGCGTTCCAAAAGGCGCAGTCGCTCACCTCAATCGCGGTGCCGACCGCCCAGCTGCCGGCCGCCACCTGCATGCCGGCCGCATCGTACAGCGCGTATTGCGCCGCCGGACCCGCGTAGGCGTCGACCACCAGGGTCCCGGTGCCTTGGGCGACGTTGACTGCGGTGTGCCAGTTCAGCGTCGTGGCGTGGTCTTGCGGCCGCGCCAGCAGGTAGACGCTGCGAATCAGGCCGCTGGTACGAAACTTGTCTTGGTCCTCGAAGTAGGTCCCCACCGACCACTTGACCACCAGCACGGCCAGGGTGTTCGCCCCCGGGTGAACGCAGGCCGTCACATCGAACTCGCTGTTGGCGTGAGGCACGGAGTCGTAGCCGACGTACTGGCCATTGACCCAGACGTACATGGCCGAGTCCTTGCCCTCGAAGTTCAGGTACCAGCTGGAATCGCCGGCCGCCACCGTGAAGTCGCGCCGGTAGTAGCCGGCCGGGTTGGCGTCGGGCACGAACGGTGGCTGGTAGGGAATCGGGTAAGAGACGTTGGTGTACTGGTGGTGGTCGTAGCCGTGGTTTTGCCAGGTCGAAGGCACCGGCAACACCGCCGTGGTCGACAGCTGGCCATTGCGCCAAAAATCGTCGCTCAGCGCCGAAATGTCCGGCAGGTAGGCGAAGTCCCAGTCGCCGTCGAGGCTGGTGAACTGAGGGGAGTCCTCGCGGTGCTTGGCCGCTCGGGCGGCGGCCGCCGTCGGGTAAGGAATGACGTACGGCCGGGCCGGTTCGGTGTTTTCGCTCAGCGCCTGGGGATCTTCAAGTAAGTCGCGTTTTGTCATGATTGTGCCACCTTTCACGTATTCTCGCCTATTGTATAGCGCTTACGCACGGTTGCATATCGCAAAACAGACACTCAAACATGGGAAAATGTCGCCTCGGGCGACCGGTCGCTGATCGGAGTCGAGAAGCCAGCAAAAAACCAGGCCGCAGCCTGGCTAGATGTGCGATTAACCCACTCCCCCGCCTTCGCGGTGGCCGCGGCGGTAAGCTCGCGGCGACCGCCGGTAGACGCGCTTGAACTGGGTGGAAAAATACAGCGGATCCGGGTAGCCACACGCCGCGGCCACCGCCTGAACCGGCATCGTGGTCGTCTCCAGCAGCTGGGTGGCCCGAGCCAGCCGCAGCCGCTGCAGGTACTGCTGCGGCGATACGTGCAAGGCGGCCTTGAACTGCTTGGTCAAGTAGCCGCGGCTGACGTTGACCCGCTCGGCCAGCCCCGCCACAGTGAGGGGCTCTTGGTAGTGCGTGTGCAAAAAGGCCAAGGTGTCGTCGATACGCTGCTGCTGAAGTGCCGGCACCGGCGGCTGGGGCGGTAGCGCCACCGCCGCACTCAGCACGTCCAAAAACGTTGTCAGCGCCGCCAGCCGCGCCAGCTCCCGGCCGTTGTCCGGGCGACACGCCGCCGCAACCGCCGTCAAGGCCCGGCCGCACTGCTCGGCCTTTGCCTCGGGCAAGGCGGCAAGCGCCGCCTGCGTCAGCGTTGCAAAATGCTCATCCACCAGACTCCCGGCGGCCGCCACCCACGCGTAGGTCCAAGGCGTCGCCGCGTCCGGTCCGTAGTCGACCAGCTGCCCCCGCTTGAAGAAGAACCACTCCCCGGCGTGGTAAGCTCGCCGCTTCCCATCGATGGTGACGGCACCGCTGCCGCTCAGCACGTGATGAAACACGTAGGCCTGCCCCGCCTGGTAGCGGTAGTGATCAAGAACCGTGCAGGGCTGATACCCGCACTCCGTCAAGTTGAGCTCGGCGCGAGTCGCCTGAGCCCGGTACCAGAAGTATTCCATGCCGCCACCTCCCCCTTAATTAAACCGCTTTCGCCGCGGAATTGCCACGGGTCACCGACCGCGGTCAACCGGCCCCGCCGCGACCACCCGTTGGGCCACGCCGCCGCTTTGCCGCCGCAGGGCTGACGCTTTGCCGCCGTGGGGTTGACGCCGGGCCACCGCCAAGGCCTTGCGCCGGCGCCGCGCCACACAAAAAGGCCACCGATCACTCGGTGGTCCTGATGTCTTGGCACAAGCTGCAGGCCGCTCGCGAGGGGGGCGAGCCAAGCCTTGGCAGCCGTGCGGATTGACTGATTGCGCCGGTCAGGCGGTGAGGGCCGCCTGTGCGACAACCGTGCGGGTAAGCAAGCCGCATGGCGCATGGTCTTTCGGGCCTAGCCCTTGACCCCGCCGACGGTCATGCCTTTGACGAAGTACTTCTGGAAGAATGGGTACGTCAAGGCGATTGGCAAGGTGGCGACGACAACGACGGCGAAGCGCATGCCTTCGGACGGAATTTCCGAGCCGGCGGCCAGGGTGGAACCCCCTTGCGCGGCCTGCTGGGTCAGCATCTGAATGTTGTTTTGAATCTTAACCAGCAGGTACTGCAGCGGCGTCACGTTCGGGCTGTCGGTGTACAGCATCGCGTTGAACCAGTCGTTCCAGTAGCCCAGGGCGGAGAACAGGGAGATGGTCGCAATCCCGGGTACCGCCAGCGGCACCACGATGCTGCGGAAGATCTTCAGCTCGGACGCCCCGTCGATCCGGGCGGATTCGATGATCGATTCCGGAATGTTGGTCAGGAAGAAGGTCCGCATGATCAACACGTTGAACACCCCGAAGGATGCCGGCAGGATCAGGGCCCAGATGCTGTCCTTTAAGTGCAGCATTTGGGTGACAACCAAGTAGTTCGGCACCATCCCTGGTGTGAACAGCATGGAAATCAAGGCGAAGATGGTGAAGAACTTCTTGTAGTCGAAGTCACGCCGCGAAATCGCGTAGGCGTATGTCGACGTGAACGTCGAGCTCATGATGGTCCCGACCACCGTCACGATGACGGTGATGATGAAGGACTTGCCGACCTGGCCGCCCATGCCGGTCAGGTACTGGTAAGACGCCAGTGTCCAGTGCTTTGGCCAGAACTGGTACCCGTAAAGGGTGATGTCCGATTCCTTGGTCAAAGACAGGATGATGATGAAGAAGAACGGCAGCACACAGCTGAGGGCGAAGATGCCCAAGAAGATGTTGAAGAACAGGTTCGTGCCGGCACTGAACTTGCGGATGTCCACCGCGCTAATCGTTTTTTTCTTTTTAGCCACGAGTTATCCCTCCTAAAACAGTGCTGAATCCGGCTGAACCTTGCGAACAATCGCGTTGGAGCCCAAGATCATGATCGAGCCGACCACCGACTGGATCAAGCCAGTCGCGGTACTCATGCCGATGTCGTTGGTCGTGGTCAAGGCGCGGTAGACGTAGGTATCGAACGTCTGCGTCACGTTGATCAACGTACCCGAGGCGCGAGGCAGCAGGTAGAACAGCCCGAAGTCTGACCGGAAAATACCGCCGATGTTGATGATCAGCATCAACGTGGCAATCGGCAGAATGTGCGGCAGCGTGACGTTTTTGATCTGCTGCCACTTGTTGGCCCCATCCATCATGGCCGCATCGTAGTAGGAAGGATCAATCCCACTGGCGGTGGCGAAGTAAAGGATACTGTTGTAGCCGATCCCTTTCCACACACCCATGAAGACGATGATGAACGGCCAGACGTACGGCGTGTTGTAAAAGTCGATGGCGGTGCCACCGGAGCTTGTGATGATGTGGTTGATAATCCCCTTATCCGCGCTCAGGAAGGCGTAAAGGAAGTACGCCAGAATCGCCCAGGACAGGAAGTACGGGAACAGCATGGAGGTCTGGTAGACCCGCAGCAGCTTCATGTTGCGCATCTGACTCATCACAATCCCGAAGAAAATGGCAAAGAAGAAGTTGAGCAACAGGAAGGTCAAGTTGTAACCCACGGTGTTGCGCAGGACAAGCCCGAAGTCCGCGGACTTGAAGAAGAAAATAAAGTTCTGTAAACCGACCCACGGGCTGTGGAACAAGCTGTATAAGAAGCCCCCGTCCGAGTACTGGAAATTCTGAAACGCGACGACGTTGGCCAAAACGGGAATGTAGAAGAAAATGATCAGGAAGAGTGTCCCTGGTGCGACCAGCAGGAAAAACGTGCTGTTCTTTTTCATCTTAGCGACGAAACCTTTACTGCTACCCCCGACGACGGCTGACTGCTTAGTCTGCATCGTCATCCCTCCTTATCAATGTATGAACTCATTGTAAGCCCTTCACATTTGTGACACAGTCGTCAAATTTAGGGAGTTAGTTGTCAAATTATTGTTGCAATTATAAGATTTTTCGCTATCCGGCCGGCCGGTGACGCCGCCGCTGGCCGGCACAAACCCAGTGGTGGCCCGGGTTTCCAGCCATAAGCCGGCACCAGTCAAATTGGTTCCCCCGGCGACCAGTCGTTCCCCTGCCACGCCAAAGACGCCCACCCCGCGGTTGCGGGTTGGGCGTCTTCGTTAATGGTCAGTTGCGGTCGGCGTCGCCGAGCGTCGCGTTGACCAGGCTCAGCACCACGGCCAAAATCACCTGGGCCCCAAAGCCCGAGAAGGTGATGCCGGAGACGAACCAGGTCATCAAGCTGAGCATGAAGCCGTTGAGAATCAGCAGGAACAGGCCGAGCGTCAGGATGGTCAACGGGAAGGACAGCACCTTCAACACCGGCTTGACCAGCCCGTTGAGAATGCCCAGGACCACGGCGCCGGTCAAGGCGGCGGTCCAGCTGGCGATGAACAGCTGCGACGGGAACAGATGGGCGTAAACCAGAAACACGATGGTGGTCAAAATGACCTTGCGCAGAAAATGCATTAGAAGTCACTCCAGTCGTCGTCGTGATCTTCGTGGTCGCGGTGGCTCGGCTGGGTGGGACGGGACTGGTGCAGCGTCTCTTCCTTCACGTTGTGGGCGGTTTTACGCGCATGGTCCAGGTGGTCCTGCCAGTCGGCGTGGTTGCTGCGGTACGGGTGCCCCGCCTGCTTGGGGCCGCCGGCGTTGCGAACCAGCCACCAGATGAACAGGCCGATCACCACCGGCCAAAACAGCACGTGAATCAAGGCGAAGCCCAGGGCGAACACCATCATGATCGCCATCCCGGCGATGAACAGGATGATTGGAATCATCAGAAAAGGCATGTCGATCTCTCCTTTGCTACTTTGTCGGACAAGAATAGCCGCGCCAGCACGACGCGGCCACCCCGCGAATGCCTAATCGTTGTCCGTGTCCTTGAGCTGCACGTTGCCGCTGGTCGTGGTGACCTTCAGCTTCCCGACCCCGGTGCCGGGGCGGTCCAGCGACACCGACTTAGCCTTGCCGGACACGCTGATGCCGCTCATGCGGCTCTTGACGCCGCCGAAGCGGGTGCGGGCCTCGCCGGCCACGGCGACGCTGGCCGGTAGCGCAATCTTGACGTTGCCGTTGACGGAGCTTGCGGTCAGCTGGGTGAAGTCGGAGGTCAAGGTCGTGCGAATCGTGCCGTTGACCGTCTGCAGGGCCAGCGTCTTGGCCGCGCTTGAGACCTTGATATCGCCGTTGACGGTTTCGAGCATCAGGTCATGCACGGTGCCGTCGGTAACCTTGATCGAGCCGTTGACGCCTTCGATCTCGAGCATCACCGCGGTGAGCTGGTTGAACGTCAGCTCGCCGTTCGTGCTTTTGACGTAAAAGTCCTTGCCGTTCAACCCGTTGAGAATCAGGCCGCCGTTCAATAGCCGCACGGCCACGTGGTCGTAGTCGCGCTTCGGCAGGTGAATGGTCAGGTCGGCCTGAACGCGGCGGTTCGGCACCTGGAACACCAGGTGATCGTCGTTGGCTTCGATGTGGCTGCGGTCCAGAAAGGCCTGCAGCGGCGTGTCGGCCTGCATCTTGCCGAACAGCTTGATCTCGGCGTTGACCTGAATGCCGGCCTGGTCCCAGGCGTCGATGGTGATGTCACCGTTGGCCACCTTGAGGTCCAAAATCGTGGCCTGGCTGTCGGCAAAATCGAAGGTGTGGCTGAACCGCTCGGTGGCGATGCCTGGCACCCGCACCGTGACGTCCTTCCAGTCCACGTTGTCCAGCACGTTGTTCATGGTCTTTTTGACCAGCGAGCCGATCTGCGACGTCGCGTCGTTGACCGTCTTGCCGATGTCGGTCAAGGCGTCCTTGGCCTGGTCCTGCCAGTCATCCGGCAGCACCTTTTCGGCGAAGGTCTTCTTGGTCAGCTGGTGCTTTTGGCGGTTGAGCTCGGCAATCTGGGCCTTGAGGTCGGCCACCTGGGTCGCAAGCTCGCCTTGCTTGGTCGTCAAGGTCAGGTTCTCCTGCTTCAGCCGGCCGCGCTCCTTGTACTTCTCCTCAGACAAGGTGTCGAGATCCTCCATCGTGTCCAGCACGATGATCTGCTCGGCGTTGGCCGCGAGCTTGGCGTTCACGCTTTTGACCTGGGCTTGGGCGGCGTCGAGGTTGCCGGCCAGCTCGGCCAGCTGCGTGTTGAGCAGGGCCAGCGCCTCTTCCGCCGGGGTTTCCTGGTGCGTGTCTTCTGCGGTGTCGTTCTCGTTCGTGTCTGCGGGGTCTTCTGTCGGGTGGGTCGCGTTCGTCTGGTCGGTTGCAGGGTCTACGGGTGCGGCAGTTGGGGTCTTGGCCTTCGCCTTCGCAAGGTTTTCAAGGAGCACCAAGGCTTCTTCGCTGGTGATCACACCCTGCTTCACTAAATCTAAAATCCGTTCACGTTCATTCATGGTATTACCTCCACGTTTTGACTGCCTCTGTAGTTATAGTATGCCAGCCTGCGCGGCGGGGTGCATAGGTCCTAAGGTTGATTTTTGCCTCAGCCTCACCGCAGGACGCAAAAAGGCCCCGCGGTGGCGGGGCCTTGCATCACAGCACGTCTTCTTTGGCGTTGGAGTTGAGCTCGAGGAGCTTGCCGGTTTTGAGGTACAAGATCCACTCGCAGATGTTGGTGACGTAATCCCCGATTCGCTCCAGGTACGAGGACACCAGCATGTAATCCATCGAGCTGACGATGGTGTCGGCGTCCTTGGTCATCTCGTCGATGCACAGGTGGTAGACCTGCGTGGAGTAGCCGTTGATGCCGTGGTCCTCCTCCGCAATTTCCCGGGCGCGATCGGCATCTTCTCTGACGTAGGCATCGAGCACCTCGTCGACCATCTGCTTGACGGCGCCGGCCATGTCGGCGATCACCTTCTCGATTTCGGGGGTGCGAACCTCACCCTTGACGCGAATCGTCGACTTGGCGATGGACACCGCGTGGTCGCCCATGCGCTCCAGGTCGGAGCTGGCCTTCATGATGGTCACGATCATGCGCAGGTCCGAGGTCACCGGCTGCTGCAAGGCGATCATCTCGAAGCTGCGCTTTTCAAGGTCGACCTCGCGCTTGTTGATGTGCTGGTCGTCTTCGATCACGGTGTGGGCCAGCGCCTTGTCGTGATTCACGAACGCCTTGACGGATTTGAAAATGGCCTCGTTGACCATCATTCCCATCTCTGAGAAGCGCACGTGGAGTTCGTTGAGTTCGTCTTCAAAAAGCCGTCGCATGTCTAGTCCTCCTAGGGCTGTGCCGCTACCCGAAGCGGCCTGAAATGTAGTCTTCCGTCTCTTTTTGCGTCGGGTTGAGGAAGACCTTCTTAGTGGCGTTGACCTCGACCAGCCGCCCCTGCAGGAAAAAGGCGGTGCGGTCGGAAATGCGGGACGCTTGGTGCATGTTGTGCGTCACCAAAATAATCGTGTACTGCTGGCGCAGCTCCAAGAGCATGTTTTCGATCTGAGTGCTTGAGATCGGATCCAAGGCGCTGGTCGGCTCGTCCATCAGAATCACGGACGGCCGCACCGCCAGCACCCGCGCGATGCAGACGCGCTGCTGCTGGCCGCCGGACAAAGACAGCGCCGACTTGTGCAGCTTGTCTTTGACCTCGTCCCACACGGCGGCGGCCTTCAGGCTGGTTTCGACCGCCGAATCCAGCGTCGCGCGGTCCTTGACCCCGGCCAGGCGCAGCCCGTAGCAGACGTTGTCGTAGATCGAAAACGGGAACGGGTTGGGCTGCTGGAACACCATCCCCACCCGCTTGCGCAGCTGCACCACGTCTTGGGTCGGCGCGTAGATGTCTTGGCCGTCCAGGCGGATGTCGCCGGTGATGGTGACGCCCGGAATCAGGTCGTTCATGCGGTTGAGGGTTCGCAGGTACGTCGACTTGCCGCAGCCGCTGGGGCCGATCAGGGCCGTGATTTCGTTGGCGTTGAAGTCAAGGTCAATGCCGAGCAACGCCTCGAACTTGCCGTAAAAAAGGTGGACGTCGCGGCTGGTTATCACCTGGTTCGTCATCGTGGCCTCCTTAGCCGAAGTGCCCGGACACGTAATCGTCCGTGGCCTTGATCTTCGGGCGGGTGAAGATCTTTCGGGTCTCATCGAATTCAATCGCCTGCCCGGCGTAGAAAAACGCGGTGTAATCGCTGATCCGGGCGGCCTGCTGCATGTTGTGGGTGACGATCACGATGGTGTACTGATCCTTCAGCGCCATCAGCGTGTCCTCCACGGTCGAGGTGGAAATCGGGTCAAGCGCCGAGGCCGGCTCGTCCATCAAGAGCACGTCGGGCTTCATCGCAATCGCCCGGGCGATGCACAACCGCTGCTGCTGGCCGCCGGACAGCGCCAGGCCGCTTTGGTTCAGGTTGTCTTTGACTTGATCCCACAGCGCCGCCTGGCGGAGGCTGGTTTCCACCAGCTCGTCCAAGACGGCCTTGCGCTTTTCACCGAAGCGGCGCGGGGCGAAGGTGATGTTGTCGTAAATCGACTTGGCGAACGGGTTAGGCCGCTGAAACACCATGCCGATGTGCTTGCGCATCTCGTAGACGTCGACTTGTGCCGAGTTCACGTCGAGGCCGCGGTACATGATTTCACCGGTCACCCGGGTGCCGTCGATGGTGTCGTTCATGCGGTTCAAGGAGCGCAGGAACGTCGACTTGCCGGAGCCGGAAGCGCCGATCAGCGCCGTGATATTGAAGCGCTCGAAGGGCAACGACACCCCGTGAATCGCCTCGTGGTCGCCGTAGTAGACCTTGAGATCCTTGGTTTCGATCGCAATTTCGTGCTGGTCACGCGGTAGGTCCTTGATGTAGCGGTCGTCCAAAGCGTAATTTTGCATCTTATCTCCTCACTTCGGCGTCACGCCGCGGTCATCTTCTTGTAGAGCCGGTTGCCCAGGGTCCGGGCCAACACGTTGAACAACAAGACGGCGATGATCAACACGGCCGAAGCCCCGGCCGACACCGCGGCGGCGTCGGGCTGAATGCCCTCCGAGTTGATCTTCCAGATGTGAACCGCCAGCGTTTCGGCCGGCCGCAACGGGTTCAGGGGGCTGGCGATGTTCAGCGGGTTCCAGTTGCTAAAGTCCAGCGCCGGGGCACTTTGGCCGGCGGTGTAGATCAACGCCGCCGCCTCGCCGAATACGCGCCCGGCCCCGAGGATCATCCCGGTCAAAATGCCGGGCAACGCCTCGGGAATGATCACGTGAATCACCGTTTCCCAGCGCGACAGGCCCAGGGCCAGCCCGGCCTCGCGCTGCGTAAAGCTGACCTGGCGCAACGAGTCCTCGACGTTGCGGGTCAACAGCGGCAGGTTGAACATGGTCAGGGCCAGCGCCCCGGAGATGATCGAGAAGCCGAAGTGAAACTGCAAGACGAAGACCAGGAAGCCGAAGAGCCCGACGACCACCGACGGCAGGGAGCTCAGAATCTCGATGGCGGTGCGAATCACGTCGGTCAGCCAGCTTTTCTTGGCGTACTCGGCGAGGTAAATCCCGGCGCCAAGCGCCAGCGGCACGGCGATCACCATCGACAAAAGCAGCAGGTAAAAGGAGTTGAACAGCTGAATGCCAATCCCGCCGCCGGCCTCGAAGGCCTTGGCCGGGCTGGTCAAAAAGTGCCAGGAGACGTGCGGCAGCCCCTGCCACAGGATGTACCCCAGCAGGCTGGCCAGAATCACCACGATCACGCCGGCAATGGTGTAAAGCGTGGCGGTGGCGAACTTGTCGACTTTCTTGGGATCCATCACTTCATCTCCCCCTTCTTGCCGATCCAGCGAATCAGCAGGTTGAACGCCAAGGACATCAGGAGCAAGAGCAGCGCCAGGGACCACAGCGCGTTGTTCTCAAGCGAGCCCATCACGGTGTTGCCGATGCCCGAGGTCAACACCGAGGTCAACGTCGCCGCCGGGCTGATCAGGTTGGTCGGCAAAAGCGCGGCGTTGCCGATCACCATCTGCACGGCCAGCGCCTCGCCGAACGCCCGGGCCATCCCGAACACGATGCCGGTCAAGATGCCTGGCATCCCGGCGCGGATCACCACGCGCGAAATCGTCTGCCAGCGGGTGCCCCCAAGCGCCAGGCTGGCCTCGCGGTAGTGGCGCGGCACGGCCTTCAAGGCGTCGACGGTCATCGAGGTGACCGTCGGCAGAATCATGACGAACAACACGAAGGTCCCGGCCAGGATGCCAAAGCCCGTGCCGCCTAAGACGTGGCGAATGAACGGCACGACCACGGACAGGCCGATGAACCCGTAGACCACGCTGGGAATGCCGACCAACAGTTCGATGACCGGCTGCAGCACCTTTTTACCCAGGGTCGGCGAGATCTCGGTCATGAAAATCGCGGCGCCAACCGCAAAGGGCGTGGCCACCACGGCCGAAAGCAGCGTCACCCCGAACGACCCGACGATCATCGGCAGGGCCCCGACCTGGGCGGCGCCATGCGCGTCCTTGACCGCCGGCGACCAGGTGGTTTTGCTGATGAAGTCCCAGAGGTTGACCCCGTTGGTGAAGAACGTCGCCAGGCCGCGCGAGGCGACGAAGGTGAAGATGGCGACCACCACCACCACGATCAGGGTGATGCAAAACAGGCTGATCAGCTTGCCGCGCCGCTCGATTCGCGCCGAGCGTGAGCGGTGAAGCATCGCTTCTTTGATTGGATCCATGGGCTTCCTCCTAACGCTTGGTGACGTTGCCGTCGGCGTCGCGTTCCACTTGCATCTTCGTCATCGGGATGTAGCCCATTTTGGCCACCAGCCGCTCCTGGGTCGCAGGCGATTGCACGTAGGCCAAGAAGCGCTTGGTCAGCCCCGTCGGCTGGCCGCGCGTGTACATGTGCTCGTAAGACCAGATCGGCCAGGCGTTGGTGGTGACGTTCGCATCGGTCGGCTTGACGCCGCTCAAGGCCAGCGGCTGCACGGTCTTGTCGACGTAGGAAAAGGCGACGTAAGACACCGCCCCCGGGGTGCTGGCGACAATCGACCGCACCATCCCCGTGGAGTCTTGCTCCTGGGCCGCCTTGGGCTGGCGGTCCTGCAACACCCACTTCTCGAACGTCGCCCGGGTGCCGGAGCCCTGGGCGCGGTTGACCACCACCACCGGCAGGTCGCGACCGCCGACCTGCTTCCAGTTGGTGATCTCGCCGGTGAACAGGCGCCGCAGCTGGACCACGTTCAGGCTGGTCACCCCCACCTGCTTGTTGACGATTGGCGCGATACCGACGACCGCCACGCGGTGGTCGACCAGCTTAGCCGCGTCGATGCCGTCCTTCTCCTGGGCGAACAGGTCGGAGTTCCCGATTTCTACTGCGCCCTGCTGAATCTGCGACAGACCAGTGCCGGAGCCGCCGCCCTGGACGTTGATGAACACGCCGAGGTTGTCGGTTTGGAACTGCGAGGCCGCGGCCTCGACCAGCGGCTGCAGGGCGCTTGACCCCACCGCGGTGATCGATTCCCCGGCGCTTTGGGCGCCGCACGCGGTCAAAATTGTGAGGCAAAAGGCTGCCAGAATTGCGAGAATTTTCTTCACGTTGGACCCTCCGAATTCGTAACTCTAACCAGTTTAGCAACCCAATGTAAAAATCCCACCCGGCAATTGTAAAAATCATGTAAAATCATTCGGCTTCAGTATACGCCGCCGGTGCCGGTGGCGATACCACGAGTTGCGCCGGCGGCCGCCGTCACCCGAGGACCACCGAGCCACACCTGGCAGCGCCGGCGAGGACCAACCGTGGCCCGCATTGCCAACCCGCGGCTGTACCCGATGCGGTGGCGCGGATCGCCGCGGTCGGCGGTGCTAGCCTACGCCCCGGCGTTGGGCAGCGTGACGGTGAAGCGCGAGCCGACGCCGACTTGGCTCTTCAGGTGCAGCTCGCCTTGTAGCTGCTGCACCATTTCATGCACAATGGCCAGCCCCAGGCCCGTGCCGCCGTTGTGGCGGCTGCGGGCCTTGTCGACGCGGTAGAACCGCTCGAACACCCGGGCTTGGTCTTCCTCACGGATGCCGATGCCGGTGTCGGCCACGGCCAGCTGCCAACCGGTCGCGGCGGCGGCGGCGGTGATGGTGATGCTGCCGCCTTCGCGATTGTAAAACACCGCGTTGTTCAGCAGGTTACGCACCACCTGCGACAGCTTGGCCGGGACGGTGGTCACCGTCAGGTCCGTCGGCACCTCAATGTCGATGCGGAGGTGCTTGGCCGCTACCGGCGCCTGCAGCGGCTGCAAGGCCCGTTGCACCAGGTCCCGCACGTTGACCACCGCGTTGGCCTGGGCGGCTTCCGGCCGCGACAGCGTCAGGATGTCTTGAATCAGCTGGGTCAGGCGCAGGCTTTCGTCGTGGATAATGGTGAGAAACTGGTCGAGGGTGGCCGGATCGTTCTTGGCGCCGTCCAGCAGGGTCTCGGTGAACCCGCTGATCGCCGTGACCGGCGTCTTGAGCTCGTGGGAGACGTTGCCGACAAAATCCAGCTGCATCTGCTCGACCTGGCGCAGGTAGGAGACGTCGTAGAGAATCACCAGCACCTGCAGCCGATCGGTGCCGGTCAGCGCGATCACGTTGGCATCCACCGCCTTTTGGGTGGTCATCAGGGTGACCTCCTGGTGGTGCGACTTGCGGCTGCGGTAGGTGTGTTCGATCAGGCGAGCCAGCGCGTAGGTCTTCACGTCGTCCAGGTAGTTGTGCTGGCGCGGCGAGATCTCGTGGCCGACGAACTGCTGCATCGCCGGGTTGGCGAGCAAAACGGCGCGGTCGGTGTCGATCAGCATCACGCCCTGCGGCAGGTGGTCGATCAGCCGGTCGAAGCTGGCCTGGCGCAGCGCGACCTTCTGGCGCAGATGCGCGGCGGTTTGGTCCAGCCGCTCGATTTCGCGGGTCAGCTCGGCAAAGGGCGACCCAGGCGACGCGATGATCGGCTCGACTGGGTGTTCCCTGCGGATGGCGGCGACGTTGTGGGCCATCTGCGCGACGTGGCCGTGCCAGTAGCGGTTGCGGCGCAGAATCCAGGTCGCCAAGGCGGCGCAGCCGGCGGCGTAAAGCACCACGAAGGCGAGGCCCAGCTGCGGCGCGACGCCGAACAGCGTGGCCTTTTTCTGCCAGACGCCGACGAAAATGTTATCGCGCCCCCCGACGTAAATCTGCTCCGGTCGGCCGCTCACCAGAAGCACCGTGCTTTCGTCGATGATCGTGCGTTTGCGATCCACCAGGTCCTGCAGCAGGTCCTCGCGCTGCGTCTGGGGCTTGCCGGTCAGCCGGGTGATGGTGACGTGGTTGTCTTTGGCCAGCCGCACCGCAACGCTTGAGGTGCCGCCGAGATCCGCGTAGGTGCGATACACCGCCTGCAGGTGCGTGCTTTGCTGGGTGTAAAGCAGGTGATCGACCCCGACGAGCAGTAAGAAAAAGCCTGAGACTGCCGCGATGCATGCCCAGGCGTAGTGCCGAACGAACTTAATCATGCGGCACCTCCATTTGATAACCGAAGCCCCGCACCGTCTTGATGTACACCGGGTGCTTGGCATCGTCTTCGATTTTGTCTCTCAGGTGGCTGACTTGAATGTCCACCATGCGGGTCTCGGCCGGGTAGTCGAAGCCCCACACGCCGTTCAAGATCGCCTCGCGCGACAAGATGTTGCCCAGCCGCGTGGCGAAAAAGGCCAGCAGCTCGAACTCCTTGGGCGTCAAGGTCACCGGCACGTTGCGCTTGGTCGCCCGCATGTTGTCCGGGTCGATGGCGAGGTCGCCGATCACAATCTTCGGGGTGCCGCTTGGGCTTTGGGCGACCTGGACGCGCCGGTCGATGGCCTTGAGCCGCGCGATGATCTCGCGCGGCGAGAACGGCTTGGTGACGTAATCGTCGGCGCCGAGCTCCAGGCCGACGATTTTGTCCGTCTCGTCATCCTTGGCCGTCAGAATCATGATCGGGGTGGCATTGTTGGCGTTGCGCAGCTTGCGTGTGATCTCGAAGCCGTCGAGCCCCGGCAGCATCAGGTCCAAAATAATGAAGTCAAAGGCCCCTTGCAGCGCCAGGCTCAGCGCCGTGTCGCCGTCTGCGGCGGTGGTCACCGCGTAGTGCTCCTTTTCCAGGTTGTACTTCAGTAACGTCACGATGGCGGGTTCGTCATCGACCACTAAGATCTTTTTCATTGCGTCCTCCTAGTCTGCGTCAGGCGTGGGGTTGGGGTCGAAGGTGACCATGCCCAGCTCGTGCGGGGCGCCGGCAAAAATCGCGGTCTCCGCCAGCTTGATGCGGCCGTCCAGCCGTTGCACCTTCAGCCGGCAATACGTCGGATGCGCCTGCAAGGCGGCGTAAAGCTCGGCCGCCGTGGTGACCGGCACCTGATTGGCCAGCAGCACGATGTCGCCGGCCTCAAGCCCCATTTTGGCCGCCGGCGTGTCGGGCAAAACGGCGACCAGCCGCACCCCGCTGGCCGTGGCCGAGATGTAGGCTGCCCCGCGTCGTGCCGCCACGCGCGTTGCCACGGCCAGGCCAAGCGCCAGCACCGCCAAGGCAATCTGCACCCCCAGGCCCAGGTCCTGGTGCCACCAGCCGATGCCGGCCGCAAGCGCCGCCGCCACCCCACCGATCAGGTAGACCCGGCTGATCGAATCAAGCGCGGTACCGGGCAGCTGCTTGCGAGTGGTCAAGGCCGCCCCAATCACCAGCGGCAGCCCGATCAAGGCGAAGCGCTGATCCAAAACGGTCAGCTGCGGCCAGTACGGCAGCCGGTTGAACCAGTCGCCGCTCACCGGCAGCACCAACGGCACCCAGTAGAACTGGCGCCTGGCGTAAGTCGCGACCTGCACCCCACGCCGCGAGCCGCGAACGCTGGGGACGTCGATTGGCGGGTTCAAGAAACGCAAAAGCAGCCCGTTGCCCAGCCACAGCAGTGCGATAAGCGCCGCCAGCCGCCAGCTCCAGCCGGTACCGCCAGCGTGGAGGGCCGCCACGTTCAGGTAACGCGTCGAGGCGACCACCACCAGGCCGGCCAGCCCCAGCGACCAGGTGCCAAAGCCCAGCCCGGACAGCAAAAGTCCGGCCACGCACAGCCCAGAAAGCGCCAGTCCCACCGCCGGCGGCAGCAAGAGCCCCAGCAAGACGCTGGCGCCGCTGACCACCAGGGCCAGCGCCACGCCGCCGATCAGCCCGGCCCACCAGTTGGTCCAGTGCCGATCGATGGCCGTCAGGAACACGGCCCGTTCGTGACGCACCCGCCACAACCGCCAAAATAGTGCCACGGCCAGGCCGACCAGCGTGACCGGCCCCACCATCGTTATCAGAATCTGCATCGGCATGTACCCTTCCCTTCACAGTGTAGTATAGCATGGAATACTTTACTGAAAAAATCTGGTAAATTTCTTGTAAAGGCGGGTTTACATTGACCCAGGGCGAAGTCAGGCGGGGTTAGCGGGACGGCCAGCGTAGGGCTGGTGCTTGGGGCCCGGGCTTGGCCCCGAGTGCCGGTCCTAGCAGGCCGCTCCCGCGTTGCCTGGCGTAACCCGACGATCCAGGGCGAAGCGGGGCGTTTAGGCGACCGGCCAGCGTAAGGCTGGTGCTTGGGGCCCGGGCTTGGCCCCGAGTGCCACGGGATTGGCGAGCCGAGCCGCGCGGCCAATTTCACGCGGCCGCCACCGCGCGAGCTTAATTGTTGACGGCCAAAATGGCAGGGCTTACACTGAATTTGGATGATTATTCTACGACAGGGAGGCGGCCAAAGGCCTTGGTCGTTGCGCGTCCACTGCCCCAGGGGGAAAGGCCGGGAGATAAGCATTCCCAGTACCCCCGCCCATACCAAGCCGAACCTGGCTTTCAACACACGTGTTTTCGCGTTACGGCGCCCCTCGATGGGCCCGAATACCAGGGCGAGCGCCACCACCCACGCGCAGTCACACTGTCTCTCCTACTCGCTTGCGAGGTAGCTGCGGAGGGGCTCGGCACGTGGCTTGCTCCAAGCGGCCTTGAACGCAGTACCACTGCGAGGTCAACACCGCAAGATTGCAACGAATCAGCAAAAAATACCGAGGCTGCCGGGGTTCTAGGACTCCCGGTGGCTTCGGCGCGTCCGGCACAGGTCAGAACTGGTGCCGGACGTTTTTTGTCTGCCGTTGGCCGCAAAAAAAGACCGCCACGCAGGCGGTCCAAAGAGCTCAACAATCAGATGCGCAGGAAGCGGCGCATGGAGACAACCGCACCCAACGCCCCGATCACGATGCCGATCAAGGCGATGCCCAGATCCAGCCAGAATAAGAACGGCAGGGTCGGGAACAGCGAGAAGCCGTTGGCGGCTACCGAGAAGTTGGCGTTTTTGTACACCAGCCCGTAGCCAAAATCGACCACGAGCATCGGCAAAAGCGATCCGAACAGCCCGGTCCAGGCCCCTTCCAAGAGGAACGGCCAGCGAATGTAGCTGTTGGTCGCCCCGACCAGGCGCATCACGCGAATCTCGTCTTCACGCGAGAGAATCGTGATGCGAATGGTGTTACTGATCAGGAAGACCGCGACGAACAGCAGCAGGATGGTGAAGCCGATGCCCCAGCGCTGAATCGTGTCGACGGTCGAAAACAGCTTCTTGGCGGTGTTGCCGCCGTATGACGCCTCGGAAACGTGCTTGAGCTTTTCGGCCTTCTTGGCAACGGTGATGGTCTGCGTCGGCTTCTTGGTGTCGACCAGGAAAATGTTGGTCAGCGGGTTCTGGTCGCCGGAGAACATCTTCCACTGCGAGCCGTACGTGCCGACGATCGAGTTGAGCTCCTGCTTGGAGGAGCGGAAGGTGATCTTTTCGACCTGCGGCATCGCCTTCAGCTGCTTCTTCAGCGCCGCTTGGTCGGCCTTTTTGGTGCCTTTTTGGATGTAAACCCGCACCCGCACGTCGTTTTCGACCTGGCTGGACACGCGGTTGACGTTGGCAATCAGGGCCAGGAAAATCCCGACCAAAAGCAGCGTGACGGTCACCGCGGAAACCGCGGCCACCGACATCCAGCCGTTGCGACGCAGGCTTTTGAGGGAGTCTTTGACGTGACGCTTCAATACATTAGGCTTCATTACCGTAGCTCCCTCCCTGTTCGTCGCGAATCAGCCGGCCGCCGGCGATTTCCAGCAGACGGTGCGGGTGACCGTTGACGATTTCCCGGTTGTGGGTCGCCATAATCACCGTGGTGCCGTCGCCGTTGATCCGCTCGAGAATCTCCATGATGCCCTCGGAGGTTTCCGGATCGAGGTTCCCGGTCGGCTCGTCGGCGATCACCACCTGCGGGTCGTTGACGATCGCCCGGGCGATTGCCACGCGCTGCTGCTCCCCACCGGAGAGCTCGCTTGGGAAGCGCCGGAGCTTTTGCTCAAGCCCGACCAGCTTCAAGACGTGCAGCACCCGCGGCTTGATCTCGTCGTCGGGGGTCTCGATGACCTCCATCGCGTAAGCGACGTTCTCGTACACCGTCAACCGCGGCAGCAGCTTGAAGTCTTGGAACACAACGCCCAGCTCGCGTCGAAACATCGGCACGTCCTTGGGGCCCATCTTGGCGAAATCATGCTTGCCCACCGTGATGGTGCCTTCGCTTGGCGTCAGCTCGTGGTACAGCATCTTGATGAACGTCGACTTGCCGGCGCCACTTGAGCCGATCAGGTACACGAACTCGCCGGCGTCCACCGTCAGGCTCAGGTCCTTGATCGCGATGACGCCGTTGTCGTACTGCTTCATCACATTTTTCAATTGAATCATGGATTTCGCTCCTTTTTAAAACTATGGCAAAAGTATAGCATGTGAATACGTCAAACCGATAACAGCCTTGTTACAGTTGCTCACTTCGGGTTGGCGCCTGCGAGCTCCCACTGCAGGTAGGCGTAGATGAAGGGGTTGAGATCCCCGTCCATCACGGCCTGCCCGTTGCCGGTTTCGTAGTTGGAGCGGTGGTCCTTGACCATCGTGTAGGGATGGAACACGTAGGAGCGAATCTGCGAGCCAAAGGCGACCTCCATCTGGGTGCCCTTGATGGCCGCGGCCTCCTTGGCCTTGATCTCCTGTTCGCGCTGGTACAGCTTGGCCTTGAGCATCCCCATGGCCGTGTCCTTGTTTTGGAACTGGCTGCGCTGGGCCTGGCTGGAGACCACGATGCCGGTCGGAATGTGGATCAGCCGCACGGCACTGGAGGTCTTGTTGATGTGCTGGCCGCCGGCGCCGCTTGAGCGAAAGACCTCCATTTTGATGTCTTCGGGGCGAATCTCGATGTCGATGCTGTTATCAAGCTCCGGCATCACGTCGACGGAGGCGAAGCTGGTGTGACGCCGCCCGGCCGAGTCGAACGGCGAGATGCGGACCAGGCGGTGAACGCCTTTTTCGGAGCGCAGCATGCCATAGGCGTTGTCGCCCGAGATCAGAAGCGTCACCGACTTGATGCCGGCCTCGTCGCCGGCCAGGTAGTCGGCGACTTCCACCTGGTAGCCGTTTTGCTGGGCCCAGCGCTGGTACATGCGCAGAAGCATCGAGCCCCAGTCCTGCGACTCGGTGCCGCCAGCGCCGGGGTGAATTTCAAGAATTGCGTTGTTGGCGTCGTACGGGCCGCTGAGCAACAGCGTCAGCTCGTAGCGCGTCATCTTCTCCTGCAAGGCGGTGAGGTCGGATTCGACTTCGGCCTGCAAATCGGCGTCTTGCTCCTCTTGCAACAGCTCGAAGGCGACGTCCAGCTCGTCCAGCTGGTCTTGCAGCGCGATAAAGTTGTCGTGCTTGGTTTTGAGCACGTTGTTAGCGTCGATCACTTCTTGGGCGCGTTGGCGGTTGTCCCAAAAGCCGGGTTCGGCCATGCGGCCCTCGTTTTCGGCGATGCGTTCGTTCAGCGCATCGAGGTCAAAGCGACCCCCTAAACTGATTTATTTTGGTCCGTAACTGGGCCAGGGTGTTTCTCATTTCTGCGATTTCCATCGTGGTCATCCTTTCTTAGCTGAGACAAGAACAGCCAGGTCACCCTGGCTGCTTGGTTTAACGCCGAATGTTCTGGCGGATTTGGGCCTTCATGAACAGGCGGGTGACCCCGTCGTCCATGTTGGCGATCATTTCCTCAAACATGCGGTAGGCTTCTTCTTGGTACTCGACCAGTGGGTTCATCTGGCCATAGCCACGCAGGCCGACGCTTTGACGCAGCTGATCCAGCACGTCGATGTGGTCGGTCCACAGGGAGTCAACCACGCGCAAAATAACAACCTTCTCGAATTCAAGCATCTGGTCCTTGTCGCCCAGCTGCTTGAGCTTCTCGTCGTAGTTGGCTTCGGCCAGCCCCATCAGCAAGTCAATCAAGGCCTGCTGGGACTTGCCGTCGAGGTCCTTGCGGTCAAGGTCCTCTTCGCTCACCATGTTGGACGTGACGTAATCGTAAATCGCGTCAAGCTCCCAAGACTTCTGCTCGCCTTGGGTGTGGGCCTGCACGATGCGCGACACGCAGCGGCTGATCATCGCCATCAAAACCGGGCGCAGGGTCTCGGTTTCGTTGATCACCTGCTGGCGCTGCTTGTAGATGACCTCGCGCTGTTCGCGCATGACGTCGTCGTACTGCAGCGTGTTCTTACGGGTGTCGTAGTTGTTCCCTTCGACGCGCTTTTGGGCGGATTCAACGGAGCGACTGATCATGCGGCTGCGGATCACCTGCTCGTCGTCTTCGACCTTGAAGCGATCGAGCATCGCCTTGATGCGGTCGGAGCCGAAGCGCTTCATCAGGTCGTCTTCAAGCGACAGGTAGAACTGCGTCGAGCCCGGATCGCCTTGGCGCCCGGACCGGCCGCGCAGCTGGTTGTCGATACGGCGGCTTTCGTGCCGCTCGGTGCCGATCACGGCCAGGCCACCCACGGCGGTGACGCCGGGGCCGAGCTTGATGTCGGTGCCTCGCCCGGCCATGTTGGTCGCGATGGTGACGGCGCCGCGCTGGCCGGCGTTCATGACGATTTCGGCTTCACGGGCGTGGTTCTTCGCGTTCAAAACGCTGTGCGGAATGTTCGCCTCATCCAGCATCGCCGACAGCCGCTCGGAGGACTCGATGGCCACCGTGCCGACCAGAATCGGCTGGCCCTTGGCGTGGCGCTCCTTGATGTCTTCGGTCACGGCGTGGAACTTCGCGTCAAGGGTCGGGTACAAAATGTCCGGCGCGTCGACGCGGATCACCGGCTTGTTGGTCGGAATCGAAATCACGTTCATGTTGTAGATTTCGCGGAACTCCTCTTCCTCCGTCTTGGCCGTCCCGGTCATCCCGGACAGCTTGTTGTACATGCGGAAGAAGTTCTGGTAGGTGATGGTCGCCATGGTGGCGTTCTCGTCTTGGATCTCGACGCCTTCCTTGGCCTCGATCGCCTGGTGCAGGCCATCGGAGAAGCGGCGGCCTTCCATCGCGCGGCCGGTGAACTGGTCGACAATCAGCACCTCGCCGTCGGACACCATGTAATCGATGTCCTTGAGCATGATGTAATTGGCCCGCAGCGCCTGATCCATGTGGTGGGTCAAGGCCGTGTTCTCCGTGTCGTACAGGTTTTTCAGGCCGAAAATCTTTTCGGCCTTGCGGATGCCGTTTTCGGTCAGCGAAATGGTCTTGGTCGGCCAGTCGATCGTGTAGTCGTCCTCTTCCTTGAGGGTCTTCACGAAGCGGTCGGCGCGGATGTACAGGCCGTTGCTCTTCTCGGCACCGCCGGAGATGATCAACGGCGTCCGGGCCTCATCGACCAGGATCGAATCCACTTCGTCGACGATGGCGAAGTTCAGCGGCCGCTGAACCATCTGCTGCTTGTAAACCACCATGTTGTCGCGCAGGTAATCGAACCCAAGCTCGCTGTTGGTCGAGTAAGTGATGTCCGAGTCGTAGGCCGCCCGCTTCTCGTCGGAGCTCAGGTCGTGGGTGTTCAGCCCCACGGACAGACCCAGCCAGTTGTACAGCTCGCCCATTTCGGTCGCGTCACGGCCGCTCAGGTACTCGTTGACCGTGACCACGTGGACGCCTTGGCCGCCCAGCGCGTTGAGGTACACCGGCATCGTGGCGGTCAGGGTCTTCCCTTCACCGGTCTTCATCTCGGCGATGTTGCCTTCGTGCAGCGTGATGCCGCCGATGATCTGCACCCGGAACGGGAACAGCCCCAAGACGCGCTTGGCGCCTTCACGCGCCACCGCGAACGCCTCGGGCAAAATATCGTCAAGCGTCTCCCCGTTGGCCAGTCGTTCCTTGAAGGCAGGCGTTTTCGCCTGGAGCTGCTCGTCGCTCAGCGCGGCGTACTCGTCTTCGTATTTTTGAACCTTATCCGCGATTTTACCAAGCCGCTTAACTTCGCGCTTGTCGCTTTCTACCCATGTCTTTAGTACGTTCGCCATGTAAAATATCCTCTCTGTCATGTTGATATGCGCATAATACCTGACAGTATCCTAGTTATTTTAGCATTGTTCATAATTCAATGAAAGGCCCGAACCCCAAAACTGCGCCAGGTCAAGGCCAAGTCACTGGTGAATTAAAAAAGCAGGCCGCGTTGGCCTGCCGTCGTGCTGTTATTCGTCGGTTTCGATCAGACCGTAGCGGCCATCGCGGCGCTTGTACACGATGCTGGTGCCGTTGGTGTCTGCGTCCTCGAAGATGAAGAAGTTATGCCCGAGCATGTCCATCTGCAAAATGGCCTCTTGCGAGTCCATCGGCTTCAAGGACACGCGCTTGGTCCGAACCACCTGCAAGCTGTCGTCGTCGGTCGGAGCGGCGTCTGGGGTGTCAACCTGGATCGGGGCGAAGCCCTTTTCGCGGGACTTGCGGTTAATCTTGGTCTTGTACTTGCGAACCTGCCGCTCCAGCTTGTCGGTCACCAAGTCGACGCTTGCGTAAAGGTCCGGGCTGGTTTCCTCAGCCCGCAGCGTCAGGTAGGCCAAAGGGATCGTGACCTCGACCTTCGCCGTCTTGTCCGGGTACACTTTCAAGTTAACGTGCGCAATCGCCTCGACTGAGCTTTCGAAGAACTTGTTCAGCTTGCTGATGCGCTTTTCAACGTAATTCCGAATGGCATCGGTGACCTCGATGTTTTCGCCACGAACGTTGTATGTTAGCATAAAACTTCTCCCCTTTCATCCGCCTGAGGTAGAATCAGGCGCGGGTGGCCGGGCGTTAAAGCCCTTTCACCCTTCTTCTCTATTATAGCGAACTCGCGCTTCAGAAACAAACCATATTCTGTTAACGAATCAGGGAGAAACTGTGAATCTCCCCGCGGTACCCCGCCGCAAGCAGCGCCTGCTGGGCGTGGTACAGGGTGCGGCCGGTGGTGTACAAGTCGTCTAGCAACAACACCCGCGGCGCCGGGTGAGCCGGCAGCGTCGCCGTGAAGGACTGCGGCGTCGCCAGGCGTTCTCGGCGCGTTTTCTCCGCCTGGGGTCGGGCCGTGTCGGCCTTGGTCAGCCACTCGCTCAGGGGCAGGTGGCCGAACAGCCCGACGACCGGATCAAAGCCGCGCTTGGCCAGGTGCTTGGGCTCACTGACCAACGGCACCAAGGCGACGCCGCGGCGCGCGAGGTCAAGGCAGTCTTCAAAGGCGTCGTGCAGCTGGTAGTGGCCCTGCCCCTTGTACTGCTGAATGAACAGCCGCATGTCCTCACCGTAAGTAAACAAGGCGCGGTGGTGCAAGGAAGGGTAGCCGGCCGCCGCCCAGCGCTGACAATCCGCACACAGCGTCGGCGAGTTCGCCCGGCCGCAGCCCGGACACGCGGTCGCCGACTTGATGCGCGTGAACCGCGCCTGGCAGCGGGGACACAGCCGCGCCAGGCGCAGCGGCCTGAGGCTGACCAGCGCCGCCAGCGGGAAGTCTTGGGTCAGCGGTCGGTGGCACCACCGGCAGGTCATCGCTGGCCCCGCCGGTTCATGGTCCGAATCTCGTGCAGCGCCTTGGCGATTGCCCAGGTGAAATGCCCGGCGAGGTACCACACCGGGTCGTCCGGGCTGGCCTTGGCCCGACCGGCGCGACCCGCCATCTGCACCAAGGCGCTGGCGGGAAACTGGGCGCGTTCCGCCGCCAGCACAATCACGCCGCAGCGCGGTATCGTGACGCCGCGCTCCAGGATGCTGGTGGTGACGAGCACCGCCACGCGTCCGGCGCGAAAGGCCGCCACGGTGGCCAAGCGGTCGGTAGCGCTGGCGTGGACCCCGGCCGCCTGGATGCCCTGGCCCACCAGTGCCTCGGTCAGCGGCGCGACCCAGCGCGTGTCGGGCACGAACACCAGCGCCTGGCGCTTGGCCTCAAGGCACCGGTGCAAGCAACGCCACAGCGCCTGGGGAATCACCGCCGGCAGCCCCGCCGTCTTCACCAACAGCACCGCAGGCTCGGGCAAAGGCGCCTGGTGGAAGCGGCGCGGCAGGTAGCTCAGGCCGTGACCCCGCGGCGAGCCAGCCGCCGCGTCGCAACCGGCGGTGTCGCGCTCAACAGCACGGTCGGCCCGACCACCGCCTGGGCACAGGCGTAGGCCAGCATCGGCGTCTGCGCAAACGGGAAGGCGTCGATTTCGTCGATGATCATCAGCCCGAAGTGGTGGTAAAACCGCAGCATCTGGTGCGACGTCGCCACCACCAAGGCGGCATCCGGCTGCGGCCAAGCCACGCCGCCGTGCCACACCGCGATGGGCGTCGTGGCAAAGGCCGCGGCCAGCCGCGGGGCCAGCTCCAACACGACATCGACGCGTGGTGACACCACCGCCACCCGCTGGCCGGCCGCAAGCGCCGCTGCGATGACGGGGAACAGCATCTCGGTCTTCCCCGCCCCGGTCACCGCCCACAGCAAGTGGTCGCGCCCGGCCGCCACCGAGGCCACCACCGCCTGGGCCGCCGTCTTTTGCGCCGCGGTCAGCTCGCCGCGCCAGGTCAGTGGCCCCGCCGCCGGCACCGGGCCAAGCCGTGCTCGCACCAGCCTGCTCGCGGTGGTCACCCGCCCCATGCCGACGCAGGCCAGGCAGTACCGCTGGCCGCCGGGCAGGGCCGCAAAATCGCTTTGGCCGCACCGAACGCAGACCGGATGGCCGCGCCGGTTTTCCACCGCGGCAAGCACGGTGGTCTGTGCTACACTGAGACTAGCCAGGCGGCCTACTTCCGCCTCCAACACTTGCAGCATTTTGCATCACCTCACAAGGAGATTACGCATGTCAGCCGATTACCGCACCATCGCCGGACCGGGCGAGAACACTTTAATTATCAAAAAATCGCGCTTCATCACCCGCCTGGGCCGCGTCACCACCGAGGCCCAGGCCCAGGCCTTCATCGCCGCGGTGCAAAAGCGCGAGTACAAGGCCAACCACAACGTGCCGGTCTACCTGCTGGGCGACCAAGACCAGATTCAACGGGCCCAAGACGCCGGCGAACCCGCCGGCACGGCCGGGGTGCCGGGGCTTGAGGTGCTCAAGGCGATGGGGCTGCACGACGTGGTGGCGGTGACCACCCGCTACTTCGGCGGCATCAAGCTCGGTGCCGGCGGCCTGATTCGCGCCTACGCCAACAGCGTCCAAGACGCGGTCCACGCCGTCGGCATCGTGCGACGCGTCGCCATGCGCGAGCTCACCTTACCCCTGCCCTACCACCTGCTGGGGCCGGTGCAACGCTGGGCCGAAGCCACCGGTGTGACCATCACGGACACCGACTACCAGGCGCAGGTCACCCTGACGCTGGTGGTGGAAGAGGCCGCGGTGCCGGCGACCATCGCCGCCTTGCGCGACCTAACGCTGGGCCAGGCGTTGCCGGTGATCGGCGAGCCGGTCGCCCGGGAGGTGCCGGTGGCAGATTGACCCACAACCCACTCGGCCACACTCACCAGACGCAAGGAGACCCACCCGCAGGCTTGCGGGTGGGTCTCTTTGGTCTGGCTACTTGATGCCCTTGTTGGTCTTTGAATCCTTGTCGGCTGGCGCGTCGTCCTTGGCCGTGGCCTGGAAAATGTCGGGCTCCTCGGGCTTCTTGCCGGCCTTCTTGGCGACCTCCTCGAGGCCCTCTTCGGCCTCTTCGTTGGCCTCGTCCATGTCGTAGGCCAGACGCACCTTCTGGCGAATCTCCGCCTTCATGTCCGGGTGCTCGTCTAGGTAGGTTTTGGCGTTCTCGCGGCCCTGGCCGATGCGCTCGTCGCCGTAGCCGTACCAAGAGCCGGACTTGTCGACGATGTCTTTTTCGACCGCCATGTCGATGATCTCACCGGTCTGGGAAATCCCGTGACCGTACATGATGTCGACTTCGGCCACCTTGAACGGCGGGGCCACCTTGTTCTTGACGACCTTGATCTTAGTGCGGTTGCCGATGACGTTGGTGCCGTCCTTGATCTGCTCGGCACGCCGCACCTCCAGGCGAACCGTCGCGTAGAACTTCAGGGCGCGACCGCCCGGGGTGGTTTCGGGGTTACCGAACATGATGCCGACCTTCTCGCGAATCTGGTTGATGAACAAGGCGATGGTCTTGGTCTTGTTGATCGAGCCGGAGAGCTTGCGCAGCGCCTGACTCATCAGCCGCGCCTGCAGGCCGACGTGAGCATCGCCCATTTCGCCTTCGATTTCGGCGCGTGGCACCAGGGCCGCCACGGAGTCGACGACGACGATGTCGACGGCCCCGGAGGTCACCAGGGCGTCGGCGATTTCAAGCCCCTGCTCGCCGGTGTCCGGCTGCGACAGCAGCAGCTCGTCGATGTTGACGCCAAGGGCCGAGGCGTACTTGGGGTCCATCGCGTTTTCGGCATCGATGTAGGCCGCGGTGCCGCCGGCCTTTTGGACCTCGGCCACGGCGTGCAGCGCAATCGTCGTCTTCCCTGAGCTTTCGGGACCGTAAATCTCGACGATGCGGCCCCGCGGGAAGCCGCCGACGCCCAGCGCGTTGTCCAGCGCCAAAGAACCGCTTGAGATCGTGGAGATGCGGGTGTCGACCTTGTCGCCCATCCGCATGATGGAGCCCTTACCGAAGTTCTTTTCGATCTTCTTCAACGCAGCGTCAAGCGCTGCCTGTCGTTCATCTTTAGCCAAAGAGAACCCTCCAATCAGGTTTTGTCTTCCCTTATTCTACAAGAGCGTTCGGGGAAGTGCAAGGAAAAATCGAACGGGTGTTCTGATTATTTTGCGGCCGCTCGCAGCGCCTGCAGCGCGGTGAACAAGCCGGTTTTGACCGCCCGGGCACGAACCAGCTGGCGGTTACCCGGGAAGTGGTACAGCGTCGCCGTCACGCCGTCAGCCGTCGCCAGCCCGATCCACACGGTGCCAGCGGCCACCCCCTCGTTGGGCCCGGGGCCGGCCACGCCGGTGAAGCTCAGGGCCAAGTCGGCCGCCGCCTTCTCCCGCGCCGCCTGGGCCATCGCCTTGGCCGTCGCCTCACTGACCGCGCCATCCGCGTCAATCGTCGCCTCGTCGAGCCCGAGCAGCGTCGCCTTGGTGTGGTTCGAGTAGGTGACAAAGCCGCCCTTGAACCACGCAGACACCCCGGCGACCCCGGCCAGCGTGGCCTGAAAGGCGCCGGCGGTCAAAGACTCCGCGGCGGTGATGGTGCAATGCGACGCGGCCAGCGCCTTGACCAGCTCGGCCTCCAGGCTGTTGGCGTCGCCGTAGCCGTAAAAGTACTGGCCGACCCGCCCCAGCACCGTCCGTTCCATCGGGTCAATCAGCGCTTGCGCGGCCGCCGGCGTCTGCGCCTTGGCGGTGATGCGCAGCGTGACCTCGGTGTCTTTGATGTAGGTGGCCAAAGTCGGGTTGGTCTGCGCGTCGATCAGGTCGGCCAACTCGGTGGCCAAAAGCGACTCGCCGATGCCAAAGAAGCGCAGCACCCGGCTTTCAAGCACCGCATCCCCGTGGACCAGCCGGCTCAGGTAAGGCACCAGCTGGCCTGACACCATCGGCGCAAACTCCTTGGGCGGCCCGGGCAACAGCACGTAGCGGCGGTTGCCGACCGTGCTGACGGCGCCGACCGCCAAGCCGACCGCGTTGGGCAAAGGCGTGGCCCCGGCCGGCAGCATCGCCTGCACCCGGTTGTTCGGGGTCATCACCTTGTGCCACTGCTGGGCGTAGGCGTCGAGCACCGCCAGGCTCGGCTGGTCCACCACCAGGTCAACCCCCAAGTGAGCGGCCAGCGTCTGCTTGGACAGGTCGTCTTTGGTCGGGCCGAGGCCGCCGATCAAGATGATCAGATCCGCGCGGCTTTCGGCCAGCGTGATCGCGGCGTCCAGCCGCGGTCCGTTGTCGCCGACCACCTGCTGGTTCAGGCTGTCGATGCCCAGCGCCGCGAGCTCTGCCGCCACCACCGACGCGTTGCTGTTGACGATCTGCCCCAGCAGGATTTCGGTTCCCACTGCAATGATTTCTGCTTGCATTTTGCCACCTCTATTAGATTATGCGTTCCGCCTCAGTTTACCACGCCGGCCGGCAAAAAGATTGGGTAGGCGCCGCCCCGCCCGACCCTGGCCTCCCGCGACCGAAACGCATATCCCAAAAGATAACAGCCCCCCGCCAAAATACTGGCGGCCAAAACCAGGAGGTACACACAATGCTGCAACTCGCAGGCCCCAAAGACCTGGACCAACTTGCAGAACTCGCCGCGCTAATGTGGCCACACCACGAAGTCTGCGCCCTTCGAGCGGAGATTGCCTCGCTCATCGCCCAAGGCCAGTCGCAGTTCTTCTTGATCGGTGCAATGGGGTCGCCGGTCGGCTTTGCGCAGTGTTCGCTGCGCCACGATTACGTGGAAGGCACCAGCACTAGCCCGGTCGGCTACCTGGAGGGAATTTTCGTCAAGCCGACCGCCCGCCACCGCGGCTACGCCAAGGCGCTGGTCGCAAGCTGTGAGGCCTGGGCCAAGGCGCAGGGATGTGCCGAGTTTGCCAGCGATTGCCCACTTGATCACCTCACCAGCCTGCGGTTCCACCAGGCGTTGCACTTCACGGAGGCTAACCGCATCATCTGCTTCACCAAGGCACTTTAGCGGCTAGCGCAACGCCGACCGCTCGCAACCAGCCGTTCTGTCGGCGGCCACGCGCCAGCCGAGCCCAAGCCTGCCGACCACCGGCACAGTCAATCGGCCGGCTCACCCCCGAGCTCAGCCCCACGCGAACAAGACGGCCACCACGCAGGTCCCAAGTCTGGGGCAATGCGCGGTGGCCGTCTTGTGTATCTGTCTAGAACGAATCCGCGAACACGCCGCGGTTCTTGTAGAAGTAGTCGATGCCGGAGTACAGGGTGAAGAACACGGCGGCGTAAAACAGCACCAGCCCGATGGGGAAGCCCGCACCGAAGTCCTTCATCAGCAAGAAGATGATGGCAAACATCTGCGTGGCCGTCTTGATCTTGCCCGGCCAGGCCGCCGCCAGCACCTCGCCCTCCTTGGAGAGCAGCAGGCGCAGGCCGGTGACCGCCAGCTCCCGCCACAGGATGATGGCGGTGCCCCAGGCGGGAATCGTGCCGTTGGCGGTGAGGAAAATGAACGCGGTCATCACCAACAGCTTGTCGGCCAGCGGATCGGCGAACTTGCCGAAGTTGGTGACCAGATGGTTGCGCCGGGCAATCTGCCCGTCGGCGAAGTCGGTCAGGGACGCGCCGACGAAGATCACCGTCGCGACCACCAGGCTCCAGCCGATTTTGGTGCCACCCAACGTCAACGCACCGCTCGGCCAGTCGAAGACCAGAACCAGCGTGAACACCGGAATCAGAAACATCCGCATCGCGGTCAGCTTGTTAGGAAGGTTCATCTTACTCACCCGATTCCGAGGAGCTTGCGGCAGCGGCGGCGGTGAAGGTGATCGTGCGAACGATGCGGGTGCCGTTGGACGCATCCACCGCGGTGCCGTTGAGCTTGATGGTGGTCTGCGGCATGTTGCCGGAGCGAATGCTGAAGGTCGTCGCGCCGTCCGGCAGCGCCACGTCCTGGGTGGTGCCGGCGGCAAGCGTCGCCTGCCAGGTGACCGCGTTGTTGACGGTCAGTGAGACCCAGGCGGCGGCGTCACCGGCGCCGATGGTCAGCTTGTTGCCGCTGGCCGGCAGGTTGGTGATCGTCGCGGTTTGCTGCGCGGTGTCCGAGGCCGCGACGTTGATCGCCAGCTTGGTCGCCGCCTTCTTCTTGCTTGAGGATGCGGCCGCCTTCTTCTTGCTGGCCGCAGCCGCCTTTTTGCTTGAGGCCGCCGCCTTTTGGCTCGAGGTGTCGGCCTTCTTGTTCGAAGACACCGCGACGGACGAGGAATCGGTCGGAATCGTCTGGCGGTCGCCGGACTGGGCACGCCAAGCCACCCAGTAAACCACGCCGACCAAAATCACGGCCAGCACCACGATGCCGACGGCAAAGCCGTGGCGGCGCAGCTTCTTGGCCGGGCTGTTGACCACGGCCCGGGTCTTGCGCGTCGTGTTTTCAACCGACTGGGTCGCGTATTCCTGCGGCTGCGTGTCCGGAATGTCCTGTTGGAATTGCGTCAGCAAGGCGTCTGCGTCCAGCCCCACCGTCTCTGCGTACTGCTTGATGAAGGCGCGGACGTAAAAATCGCCGGGCAGGGCCGCAAAGCGTCCCTCCTCGATTGCAATCAGATAACGTTTCTGGATTTTGGTGATCTGTTGCAGATCATCCAGGGTGTACCCCTTTTCAATCCGGGCCGTCCGCAGTTTTTGCCCAATTTCATCCATGTGTTTTCTTCACCCGCTAGTCTTAGAATGTCTATTTTCAGTATAGCATGAATCCCCACACTGATGAATTAAGAAATTGTTGAGAAGCCTACTGCAGCCAGCCGCCGGTCACGTACAGGGTCTGGCCGGTCAGGTAATCGGCCGCCGGGTCCAGGAGCATCCGGACAAAATAACGCACATCTGCCGGCTTGGCGAAGCGGCCGGCGGGAATGTCGGCCTCAACCGCCGAAAGCGTCGCCGCGTCGAAACTGCGATTCATCTTAGTCGCCACCGCCCCGGGCGCCACCACGTTGGCGGTGATGCCCAGGCTTGCGACCTCCTTGGCGTAGGCGTGAACGAAGGCGGATTGGCCGCCCTTGACCGTGCTGTAGGCGACCTCCATCGCGCTACCGCTGCCGCCGTACACCGACCCGATGAAAATCACCCGGCCGTGGCCGCTGACCGCCAGCTTATCCTGCAGCTTGGCGACCAGGGCCATCGGCGTCAGCAGGTGTACCGCCGCAAGCGCCGACAGCTCCGCTTGCGTCGTGGCCTTGAACAGGTGGTAGTAGGTCTGCCCGGCGGCAAAAATCACCGCATCCACGGCGAACAGCTGCCCGACCAGCTCGTCCAGGTGGCCGCCGTCGGTCAGGTCGTACTGCAGGCTCAAGAAGTCCTGCTTGGGATAGGCCGCGGCCAGCTCGGCACAGGCGGTCGCCACCCGCTGGGCGTTTTTGTGGTAGTGCAGGTACAAGGACCAGCCGTCTGCGGCCAGCTGGGCGGCCACTGCCGCCCCGATGTCCCCCGACGCGCCGATCACCAGGGCCCAGCGCCTCATGCCCCCACCTCCGGGAACACGTGGCAAACCGTCACAGCGTCCAGATCGAACAGCTGGCCGGCCGCCTGGTGTAGGTCGTCCAGTGTGACGTCGCGCATCACCCCGGCCAGCTCAAAGGCGTTGACCGCCGTGAAGCTTTGGGTACTCAGCTGGTTGGCCATGCTGTCCAGGGCGTTCATCCCCTGGTAGTACTTGCCAAGTCCCGCCTGCTTCAGCCGGGCGAACCGCGCGGGGTCCAGCACCTGGTCGGCGCCCTTGGCGATCACCGCGACCAAGGCGTCGGACAGCGCCTGGGGATCCTCGGTGTCGCCGGCGAAGGTCAGGAAGTTGTAGGTCGCCCCGGCCTGGTAGTCGCAGTCAAAGGAGTCGTCGATCAGCCCCTGATCGTACCAGTCCTGGTACAAGGCGCCGGAGTCGCCGAACAGCATCTCAAGCAAAAGCCGCACCGCGACTTGAAAGCGGGTGCCGGCCTGGTCGTCTTTGACCGGCCGCTGGCCCTTGATCGCCACGGCCGCCTTGGGCCGCGCGACCGGCAGGCTCAGGCTGCGGTAAGGCAGAATCGTCGCCACGTCGTAGTCGGGGGCGACGCCGCGGGTGATGGGCGTCGCCGGCGCGAAGGTTTTGGCCGCCTGGTTGGCCGCAATCAGGTCCAGCGTCTTTTGGGGGTCGACGTTGCCCACCACCGTCAGCGTCATGTTGCTGGGCTGATAGAAGGTGCGGTAGGCGCGGTGCAGCGCCGCCGGGGTGATCTCGGCGATGGACGCTAGCGTCCCGGTGACGTCTTGGGCCACGGGGTGCGTCGGGTACAGGTTGCCGAGCAGGCCGTAGTACAGGCGCCAGCCCGGGGTGTCTTGGTACATCTGGATTTCCTGGCCGATGATGCCTTTTTCCTTGGCCACCGTCTTGTCCGTGAAGTACGGGTCTTGGACAAAATCCAACAAGGTGGTCAGGTTCTCGGCCACCGCCCGGCTGGTTGAGAACAGGTAGGCCGTGGTGTTGGCGCCGGTGAAGGCGTTGCTGGACGCCCCGGTGGCGCCGAACAGGTCAAAGGCGTCATGGTCGGCCTTTTCAAAGAGCTTGTGCTCCAAAAAATGCGCGATGCCTGCGGGGTCTTCCACCATCTCGGTTTCACCCGCTGGCACGTACCGCACGTCGATGCCGCCATAGTTGACGGCAAACAGCGCGTAGGTCTCGTGGTAGTCGGGCTTGGGCACGATCAAGACGCGCAAGCCGTTGGGCAGCGTGACGTCGTGCAGGGTCTCCCCGACCTCCGGATAAGTCTGAGCCATCAGTTCTCCTCCTTGTTGGACAGCAGGTACACCGCCTGCAGCTGCATGGTCGAAGCCACCCGCTGCACCGCCTGCTTGGACACCGCGGCCACGCCGGCGGCAAAGGCCGCGTAGCCGTCTTGGTGCGTCGGCACCAAGGCGTGAAGCAGCGCCTGGCGAGCCAGGAAGCGCGGCGCGTCGTAGGCAATCAGCCGGCCGTTGAGCAGGCCGTCCTTGATCGTGGTCAACAGGCCGATCGTGAAGTCGCCGCGCTGCACCCGCTCAAGCTGCTGGGCGATGAGCCCCGTCACGACCGCCGCGTCGGCCGGGTCGATGCCGGTTTGAACCTGGACGAAGTGGCGGAACGGGTCCAACGTTGCGCTGGCGTAGTAGGCCTTGCTGGCCTTTTCCCGCACGTTGGTGAACAGCAAGGACAAGGCCGAGCCGCCAAACAGCTCGATGGCCACCAGCCCGGCGTAGTAGTCGGCACCGTAAAGGTCCACGTCGATGTGGTAGCCGAGGTCGAGCTTAGCCTGATTGACGCTAACGGCCACGGTTTGGCGCCGCACGGCCGCCGTGGCCTGATCGATCTGCACCGGGGCCTGGGCCGGGTTGCGCGGGGCAAAGCCCAGCGTCCCGGCCAGCTCGGTCACCGCGGCCGGGTTGACATCCCCCAGCACCACGATTTCAATCTGGTCTTGGGCCAGCATGGTCTGGTAAGTGTGCCACAGCTCGGCGTTGGTCAGCGCCGCAAGCCCCGCCACCGTGCCAAAGCTTGGCACCTGCTGGGCGGGGTCTTCGAAGTACAGCGCCTGCAAGCCCAGGCTGGCCTGGGTCTGGCGGTCCTCGTCCAGGCTGTTGAGGTAATCGATCAGGTTGGCCTGCTCCCGCTCAAACACGGCGGCATCGAACTGGCCCCCCTGCGTCAGCGGCCGGCCCAGGCACTCGCGCAAAAAGGCGAAGCCCGCCGCCAACAGCGGCGCCTGAGCCAGGGCGTCGGCCACCAGGTCCAACGTCGCCGTCACCCGGTGCAGACCGCCTTCCTTGCCGACGCCGATGCCAAAATTGGCCCCGTACAGCGTCTCCAGCTCCGCGGCCAAGGCGGCCTGGGTCGGATAGGCGGCGCAGGCCGTCTCCAACACGCTGGTCAAAAGCGTCCGGGCGGCGTACTGCTCGGCTTGGGCCGGCGCCAGAAAATGCACCGCGATGCGGGTGGTTTTGAATTTGGTCGTGGGAATGACGTTCAGGTGAACGCCGGAAGTCAGTTCGATTCTCAAGCTCTCTACTCCTTGGTGCCGGGGACCCGGCACAATTGTTATGGACGGCGCGTCGCTCAGTCGCAGGTTCAGGCCGGGGCGGCCGCAGCCTCGCGCTTGCGGCCGCCGAACCAAGGCCGCTTACTGCTGGCCGTCTTGCGGGTCGGGCTGGGCGAAGACCTTGCGCGGCTTGGCGCCGTCGGCCGGGCCAATCACCTGGTTTTGGGCCAGGTCGTCGATCAGCCGGGCGGCGCGGTTGTAGCCGATGCGGAAGCGCCGCTGCAGAAGCGACGTCGAGGCGGTCTGCTGTGCGATCACGAAGGCCTTGGCCTCCGGGTACAGCTCGTCGTCGGACTCGGCGGAGCCGCCTTCCTTGACCTCGCTGGGCTGCATGTCCGCCTCGTAGGCCGGCGCCACCTGATCCGTAATCGCCGCGACCACGGCCTCGACGTCCTCGGACGGAATGAACGCGCCTTGGATGCGAACCGGCTTGGCGGCATCGATCGGATCGTACAGCATGTCGCCGCGGCCCAGCAGGGTCTCGGCGCCGTTCGTGTCCAAAATGGTGCGGGAGTCGACCCCGGAGGACACGGCAAAGGCAATGCGCGACGGCACGTTGGCCTTGATCAGGCCGGTGATGACGTCGACGGATGGCCGCTGGGTGGCGATGATGATGTGAATGCCGGCCGCCCGGGCCATCTGGGCCAGCCGCACGATGGCGGTTTCGACCTCGGCGCCGGCGACCATCATCAGGTCGGACAGCTCGTCGACGATCACCACGATGTAAGGCATTTTTGTCAAACCGGCCTCGGGCTGTGCCTGGGCCTTCTGGTTGAACTCGGTCATGTTGCGAACGCCGGTGTCCGAGAAGCGCTGGTAGCGCTTGTCCATCTCGGCGAGCACCTTGTTCAGCGCCGACGGGGCCTTTTTGGCCTCGGTCACCACCGGCGTCAACAGGTGCGGCACCCCGTTGTAAACCGACAGCTCGACGCGCTTGGGGTCGATCAGCATCAGCCGCACGTCGCTGGGCTTGGTGGTCATCAGAATGCTCGTGATGATGACGTTAATCATCACCGACTTCCCGGACCCGGTGGCCCCGGCGATCAACAGGTGGGGCATCTTGGTCAGATCGAAGGTCACGACCTGCCCGGCGACGTCCTTGCCCAGTGGAATCACCAGCGGCTTGCCCGGGTGCGGCGGGGTCTTCTCCAGCACCTCCCGGTAGCCGACGGTGGCGATGCTGGCGTTGGGGACCTCCAGGCCGATCAAAGGCTTGCCGGGAATCGGCGCCTCGATGCGGATGTCCTTGGCGGCCAGCGCCAGCGCCAGGTCGTCGGCCAGGTTCACGATTTTGGAGACCTTGACCCCGACGGCCGGCTGAATCTCGTACTGCGTGATGCTCGGGCCAAGCGTCGCCGCCTTGACCGTCACCTGCACCCCGAAGCTCTCAAGCGTCTGCTTGAGCTTGACGCGATTTTGCTTAATCTTCTCCAGCTCGCCGCTTTGGTCGGCCGGCGGAATCGCCGACAGCAGGTCCAGCCCCGGCAGCTGGTAGTCGCTGGCCGAATCCGTGGCCAGCTCGGCGTCGTCGGCCGGTGCCACCGGCACCGGCTCCGGAGCCGGCTGCGGTTGTGGTTGCGGCGCTGGTTTTTCCGCCACGTTGATCTGAAAATCATCCTGCGGCAGCGGGTCGGGTAGCACCTTGGCCGCCGGGTCGCCTTGGGGATCGGCCACCTCGGGCGCCGGTGTGGTCGCGGCCGGCTGCGGCTTGGCCGCCTTGGGCTGGCGGCGCGGCCAGTGCCAGCCCCCCAGCCGCTCGGCCACGCTGCCCCAGGCACCGGCCAGCTTGCCGCCGGTCCAAGAACACGCGGCAAAAAACTGCGCCGGTGTGATGCCCAGCAGAATCGCCAGGCCGACCAGGGCCACCAGGGCGAACAGCACCACCGCCCCGACGCGGCTGATCAAAGGGGCCAACAGGTTGAACAGGCCGCCGCCAAGCAAGCCGCCGCCGACATCGGTGGCGGCGCTGGCCCGGGCGAAGTCGCTTTTGAGCAACCGCCAAGTTACCAGCAGGAAGTGGTCATGCACGGCCAGCTTGCCCATGCTGTTGGCCGTCCAAAGCCCCAGTCCGGATAGCGCCACCAGGGTGCTGCCACCCCAGTAGCGCGGCGCGACCTTGGGCAGTCGGCCGGCGACCAAAAGCCAGACGCCCAAGGCAAACAAGCCGGCAGCCAGCACCTGATAGGCGTTGCCGACCGCCAGGCGCAGGCAATTGGCCAGGCCGGTGCCGATCAGGCCGAGGTGAAACCCGGCGAGAAGCGCCACAAGAATGAAGCCACAGCCGATCCAGTTCAGCGTGTGGTCGGTTTTTTTGCGGCGCGGCGCCGGGCGGCGCTTGCGCTTGGTTGCGGTTTTTCTGGTTGCCATCGGTCTCCTCCACAAAAGCTACTGCTTGTTCATCGCGGCCTTCAGCGCCAAGGCCAGCGGACTTTCCCCGGCGTCTTGGTCCTGGCCGCTGTACTGCTTCAACAGCTTGGCGTCCTCACGCTTGCTGGACCGCTTGGCGCCCTTCTTGATGGGCTCGGTGTTGCCGCAGTTTTGGCACTTGAAGTACTCGCCCTTGGCCCCTTGCAGCACCACCATCTTCTTGTGGCACTGGCCGCAGCGGTGGTTGGACAGCCGGGCGTCTTTGGCGCGGCTGTAGCTGCAAGTCGGGTTGCTGCAGACCAGCCGCACCCCGTTTTTGGTCGCTTTTTCCGCCAGACGCGAGCCGCAAGTCGGACACCGCTTTTGCGTCAGGTTCGGGTTGCGGTAGGCAACGTCGCTGCGGCGAATCTCCTGCACCAGGTCGGTGGTGGTCGCCTTGATGTCGGCGATGAAGGTGGCCCGGGTTACCGTGCCGGCCTCGATGCCGGCCAAGGCCGCCTCCCATTTGGCGGTCAAATCAGGCGTGACCAAGGCGGGGTTGACGAGCTCGAGCAGCTGGTTGCCCTTGGCCGTCACGGACAGGCCGCGGCCGACCTTTTGCATCAGCTGGCTTTTTTGCAGCTTCTCGATGATGTCGGCTCGCGTCGCCGGGGTCCCCAGCCCGTGTTGATCCATCCGGCCCAAAAGCGCCGATTCGCTGAGCAACGGTGGGGCCTGGGTGGTGCGAACCGCCACCGCCGCGGTGCCGGCCAGCGTGTCACCGACGGCAAGCGGCGCGGCTTGGCTGGTCGCCACGTCCTTGAAGCCCGGCGCCACCACCGCGGTGGTTGTCAGCGTGAAGGTTTCACCGGCGCCGGCCAGCGTGTAGGTCGTGACCGTGGCGCGGTAGTCCGGCTTGAACAGGTCAATGAAGCGGTCGGCAATCAGTCGGTACAGTTTGAGCTCCGTGGCACTCAGGTGGCTCAAGTTGACCGGCTCCTCGGTGGGAATCAGGCCGTAGTGGTCCCGCACCTTCGCGTCGTCGTAGACGCCGGGGGTTGCGACCGCGTTGCGGGCAAGCTGCGCCGCCGTTTTGCTGTAGCCGCCGATGGCCTGGAGCCGCCGCGGCATGGTCGCCGCGAGGTCTTGCGTCAAATAGCGCGAGTCGGTTCGCGGGTAGGTCACCAGCTTCTCGCGTTCGTACAGCTGCTGCAGGCCGTTGAGCGTCTGCTTGGGCGACAGGTCGAACTGGTCGCTGGCCGCCTGCTGCAGCGTGTTCAGGTCGTAGGGCAAAGGTGGCGTTTCGACGACGTCTTGTTGCGCCACCGCGGTCACCACAAGCGCCTGATCGGCCAAAGCTTCGGCCAGCTGATCTGCTTCGGCCTGGCTCAGGCGCCGGGCGAGCTTGGCGGTTCCCTGCGGCGTCGTCACGCTCAGCTGCCGGTACGCCTGCGGCACGAAGGCGGCGCGTTGTCGCGCCTGCTGCGCCACGAAGGCCAGCGTCGGCGTCTGCACCCGCCCGGCGGCAAGCGAATCTTGGTACTTGACCGTCAAGGCGCGTGAGACGTTCAGCCCCACCAGCCAGTCGGCCTCGGCCCGGGCCAGCGCGGCCTGATAAAGATTCTCGTAGGCGCTGGCCGGCTTGAGGTCTTCAAAGCCGGCTCGAATCGCCGCGTCGGTTTGCGACGAGATCCACAGCCGCAGCAGGGGCTTTTCGAACTTCAGGTAATCAAAAATGTACCGCGCGACCAGCTCCCCTTCGCGCCCGGCATCCGTGCCGATGATCGCCGCCTCAACATCCGCTCGCTTGGCCAGCTTGGCCACTACGTTCAGCTGCCGCCGCGTCTCGCGCAGCGGCGTGATGCCCAGCGACTCGGGCATCATCGGCAGCGTGTCGAAGGTCCACTGCGCCCATTCCGGGTGGTAGTCCTCCGGCATTTTGAGCGTCAGCAGGTGGCCCAACGACCAAGTCACCAGGTACCCGGCGCCTTCGAAGTAGCCCTCCTGCTTCTTGGTCGCCCCGAGGACCCGGGCGAGCTCCTTGCCCACGCTGGGCTTTTCGGCTAAGACGAGTTTCATGCGGCCTCCTAATCTGTGCTTCTACTATAGAAAACGGTTGCTCACTTGAGCTTGTCGTGCGGGTAGGTGTGAACGCGCTGCAGCCCGGCAAACTCCTGCTGCCGAAGCGCCTCGTAAATCACTAGCGCCGCGCAGTTGGACAGGTTCAGGGCCCGGACGTCTTCGGTCATCGGAATGCGCACCGCCAGCTCCTCATGCGCTCGCATGAAGGGCTCGGGCAGGCCGGTGGTTCCCTTGCCGAACATGAAGTAGTGATCGACGCTGGTGTCGGCCAGGTCGACATCCGAATACGTTCGCGACGCAAACTTGGAGACCAGGTACAGGTGTGTCAGATCCGGCACCGTCGCCATGAAGTCGGCCAGCGAGTCGTGGTACTGAATCTTGACCGCGTCCCAGTAATCCAGCCCGGCGCGGCGCAGGTGCTTGTCGTCCGTTTCAAAACCCAGCGGCCGAATCAGGTGCAAAAAACTGCCGGTGGCCGCGGCCGTCCGGGCAATGTTGCCGGTGTTGGCCGGGATCAGCGGTTCGAACAATACAATGTGGTTCGCCATAATTTCCTCCACTCGCGCCGCAAGCGACACGGCGCCATTCTGAAGTCTAGTGTAGCACAAGTTCGCCGCCGCGGCGCGGCGCGACGGTGCTGGGCGTGAACGGCACCGCACTTCATGCCGGCAACGCGGGAGCCGCCTGCTGGGTGCGTCGCTCGGGGCGCGGACCGCCCCAAGCCCCACCCCGGCGCTACCCGTCCCGCGAAACCCGCCGGCCGCCGCTCTGGCCACAAAAAAACGCATCGCCTCGGTGTCAAGCACGGCAAGGCAATGCGTTAGTGAAGCTTTCCATCGCTAACTTTTATCAATTTCCCAAAAGCAAGCCCTGATAAAAGCCAGAAATAAAAATGCTTAAGAGTAATTTAACACCCGCTGTCAAAGAATTCAACCCTATTTTTCACAATTGTTCACCTGTAACAATTCGACCCCCACGTGGATGCTGGCCGGCGGCTGCTCAAGCATCGCCGCGCGGCGCTCCGCCGGGGCCTGCCAGGTCAGGGGCGTCATCGCCATCAGGTCGGCAAACTGTGCTTTTGTCAGCGGAAAGTCGTAGGCGATATGTTGCACAGTTGTTTGCGGATAATGCACAATAAACCGTTCCTTCACCTCCGCGTTGGAGTAGGTCGCCTTGTCCGTGTCGCGGTACAGCCCGACGCGCAGCTCGCGCAGGTAGTCGCTGGCCGGAATCACCTTGAACAGGCGGCCGCCCGGTGCCAGCACCCGGTCGAACTCGGCGTAGGCCCCGGGCGAGAACAGGTCGACGATGACTGAGAAGCTGCCGGCCAAAAAAGGCAGCCGCGCCAAGTCGGCGACGCAAAAAATGGCTGGCGTGGTCAACCCGCCGGCCAGCTGGATCGCTGGCGCGGAGATGTCAAAGCCGACGCCGGTCGCCCCGCTCGCCGTCAGGTAGGCGGTCGGGGTGCCTTCGCCGCAGCCGATGTCCAAGAAGCGGTCGGCGGCGGTCAGCTGCGCTTCAATCGCGTCCAGGAACGGCTTGAAGAACCCGGCGTCCAGCATGCGCCGCCGGGCCGCCAGCATCGGTGCCAGGTACTCCGTGGCCACCGGCTTGTTCAGGAAGTTGACGGTTCCCTTCTTGGCCAAATCGAAGCGGTGCTGGTTCTCACACACTAGGCTCAGGCCATCGACGGCCAGCGGCTGTCGACACACCGGGCAGGCGAATAGCGGTCCGAGGGCCGCCATCGCCGCCGCCTTTTCACTGATTTTTCGCACAGATTGTGCTCCTCTCTGTCACTTCCCCCGAATTTAAAGTAGACTAGGGGAAAACCCCCAAAGGAGGGTAACATGCTTTCGGTCTATAAATTCGATGATACCGTGGGGAAGATGAAGGCACAAGACAAAATCGAGGCCAACGTCTGGATCAACGTGATCGATCCGACCCCCGAAGAGCTGATGAAGCTGCAGAAAAAGGCGCGTGTGTCCGAAGACTTCCTGCTGTACGGCATGGACCCCGACGAAGGGGCGCGTTACGAGTACGACGAGGACTCAGACGCCCACCTGATGATCTACGACATGCCGGTCGCCGCGCTGGATCCCAAGGGCCGCGCGACTTACCAAACCGTGCCCTTGGCCATCATCATCACCAGCACCGCCCTGATCACCATCGACGCCAACCCGCAGCCGCTGCTCGCGCTGTTTGCCGAGGGCAAAGTGCCGAACTTCAACCCCAAGCTGAAGAACAAGGCGGCGCTGTTGATGCTGTACAAGGCGACCGTCGCCTACTTGGCCTACCTAAGAGACATCAACAAGGCCAGAGAGGCGCTTGAAAACAAGCTGCAAAACAACCTCAAAAACGAGGAACTCTACGCCTTGATGGGCATCCAGCGCGGCTTGGTCTACTTCATGATGAGCCTCAAAACCGACCGCAACGTGCTGCTGCAGCTGCAGCGCAGCAACCCCCTGCGGCTCAACGAGGAGGACCAAGACCTCTTGGACGACATCCTGATTGAAAACCAGCAAGGGACCGAAATGGCGCAGATTTCTAACTCCATCATCAACGAAACCGCCGACACCTACTCGTCGATCATCTCCAACAACATGAACGGCGTGATGAAGTTCCTGACCGCCTACTCGATCATCCTGACCATCCCCACTTTGGTCTTCTCGTTTTACGGCATGAACGTCGAGCTGCCGCTAGCCAACATGCACGTGTCGTGGATCATCACCATCGTCATCTCGCTGGTGATCGCGATTCTGCTGGGCTTTCAGTTCTGGCACCGCAAGTACTTCTAAGCCGAATGTGCAGCCGCTCGTAGCCGCCATCGTGCGGTTCACCGGCGTCACCGCCGCCAAGTCGATTCGGGCCTGGCGGTTTTTGCGTTCCGTAAACGGCCAAAAACCAGTGAATTCCGAACTTTAGTGGCGGTCGGGCAAAAATAAATTGACTTTTCCCGAATTTAACCGTATATTTCGGGGTGGTGCGTCAAACACCCGCCGAACCCGGCGCAATGTTCGGTTTTTAGCGAAAGGACGATTTTCATGGAAATTTTTGATTACGAAGACATCCAACTGATCCCCAACAAGTGTGTCGTTCGCTCCCGCAGCGAGGTCGACACCACGGTTGAATTCGGCGGCCGCACGTTCAAGCTGCCGGTGGTGCCGGCCAACATGCAGACCATCATCGACGAGCCACTGGCCGTCCAGCTGGCCCAAAGCGGCTACTTCTACGTGATGCACCGCTTCAACCCGGAAACCCGCACGGCCTTCATCCAGGACATGCACGACAAGAACCTGTTCGCTTCGATCTCCGTCGGCGTCAAGGACAGCGAGTTCGCCTTCATCGAGGCGCTCGCCCAAGCCAAGCTGGTGCCCGAGTACATCACCATCGACATCGCCCACGGCCACGCGCAGATCGTGATCGACATGATTCAGCACATCAAGCGCCTGCTGCCGGAAAGCTTCGTCATCGCCGGCAACGTCGGCACCCCGGAAGGCGTTCGCGAGCTTGAAAACGCCGGCGCGGATGCCACCAAGGTCGGCATCGGCCCGGGCAAGGTCTGCATCACCAAGCTCAAAACCGGCTTTGGTACCGGCGGCTGGCAGTTAGCGGCCTTGCGGTGGTGTGCCAAGGCGGCGCGTAAGCCGATCATCACCGACGGCGGCATCCGCAACAACGGCGACATCGCCAAGTCCCTGCGCTTCGGCGCCACGATGTGCATGATCGGCTCAATGTTCGCCGGTCACATCGAAACCCCGGGCAAGAAGGTCGAAAAGGACGGTAAGCTCTACGCCGAGTACTTCGGCTCCGCCTCCGAGTACCAAAAGGGCGAGCACCACAACGTCGAGGGCAAAAAAATCCTGCTGCCGGTCAAGGGCCACATCCAAGACACCCTGACCGAAATGCAAGAGGACCTGCAATCCGCCGTGTCCTACGCCGGCGGCCGCGACCTCGCCGCCTTGACCAAGGTCGATTACGTCATCGTCAAGAACTCGATTTTCAACGGCGACCAATACTAGACCACAAAGCCAGCCCCGCGCAGTTGCGCGGGGCTGGCTTGTTGTTCGGCGTCACTTCGCCGGCCGGTAGTCCAGGGTGCTGCCGACCACCACGCGGGGGCGAACCGCCGGGCTCAGGTACAGCGCGTTGGCCAGGCCGCCGTCCTTGGGTTGCGGGGCAAACATCAGCGTGACGTGGCCGATGCTTTGGAGGTTGGCGTTGGCCAACGCTCCGACCGCGGTGATCGTGTAGGTCGCCTCGTCGATGGTTAGCGTATCACCGGCGGCCAGGCTCAGCTTGCGCTGGGCCGCCTGGTCCAAGAAGCGCTGGATCACCGCGACCTGGCGCAGGGCCGCCGTCGCGCTGTCGTCAAAAAGAATCACCATCGGGTCGCGGTCGCTCAGCGCCTTGGGCCCGACCGCCGTAATCGTTGCCGTGATGCTCATGATATCGCCTGCTTTCTGCTTTTGCCTCAATTGTAACACGCCTTGCATGGTATACTGAAAGCGTTCAAACTGACTGAGGAGGCACTTAACTTATGAAACAAACCGTGATTCTCGGCGGCTACACCAAGCGCGGCGGCGCCGGCATCTACCGCGCCGCGTTCGACAGCGCGACCGGCGAGCTGACCGAACCGACCCCGCTGGTCTCAACCATCGGCAGTCCGACCTACCTGGCGGTGTCCAAGGCGAACTTCGCCTACGCCGTCGATGCCGGCCAAGGCGTCGGCGGGGTGGCCACCATCGACCTGAACCAAACCCCGGCCAAGGTGATCGCCGAAGTACTGGTGCCGGGCTCAAGCCCCGCCCACATTTCGATTGACGAAACCCGCCAGCTGGTTTTTGCCAGCAACTACCACGAAGGCCGCGTCAACGTCTACAAGATTCAGCCGGACCACACGCTGGTGGAAACCGCCGTGGCGCAGCACGACAACGCCTTGCACGGCCCCAAGCCCGAGCAGGCAGACGGCGCCCATGTCCACTTCGCCGCTTTGACCCAAGACCAGCGACTGGCCGTGGTCGACCTGGGCATCGACCAGGTCAGCACCTACCCGGTTTCGGCCGCCGGCAAGCTCGGTGAGCCGACCATCCTGAAGCTGCCGGCAGGCTACGGACCGCGCCACTTGGCCTTCAATTCGGACAAAAACATCGCGTACCTGCTGGGCGAGCTGTCCAGCCAGGTCAGCGTCCTGCCTTACGACCCGGCCACCGGTGCCTTCACCCTGGGCCAGACGCAATCGACCATTCCAGCCGACTGGCACGACTTCAACGGCGCCGCCGCGATTCGCATCAGCGCAGACAACCAGTTCTTGTACCTGAGCAACCGCGGTCACAACAGCCTGAACGTCTACGCGATCGCCGAAGACGGGCTGAGCCTGAGCCTGATTCAGCAGCTGCCAACGGAAGGCGACTTCCCGCGCGACTTTGCACTGGACCGCACCGAATCCTACGTGCTTGCGGTGAACCAGAAGTCCGACAACGGCACCCTGTACCGCCGCGATGCCGCGACCGGCCTGCTGACCGAAATTCAAAAAGACATCAAGACCCCGGAGGCCGTCAACGTGTTGTTCCTCAACGCCGACTAATCCGGTTGCGCCGCCTCGCTCGCCGAGGCGGCTTTTTTGTGCTGCCACCGCCGGTCGCCACGCCGCAATATGTGTCATGGTATAAATTAGTAATGCCATAAACAAAACTTTCTGGTATCCTAGAACACAGACCTGCAAACTCAGCACCCAGCGTGCGGAACGGAAGTGACTCATGTATCAGCTATGCACAGACTCCGGATGTGACCTGCCCCAGACCCTGCTTGACGACCACCACGTCGCGGCGATTCCCTTTCACTACAGCGTCAACGGCACCTTGATGACCGACGCCTTGGGCGAGACGCACGAAAGCGACGCGGTTTACGCCAAGCTGCACGCCGCCGAAGCGGTGTCGACCACGCAGATCAACGTCGGCGAGTACCACGCCTTCTTCGCGCCCTTCGTCGCGGCCAACGTGCCGGTGCTTTACCTCGGCTTCTCCGGCGCCTTGTCCGGCTCGCTGGACAGCGCCAGGCAGGCGCGAGCGCTGCTCTTGGCCGACCACCCCGGCGCCGTCATCACCATCGTCGACACCCTGGGGGCCAGCGGCGGCGAGGGCCTGTTGGTCCTACGTGCCGCGGCGCTGCAGGCGGCCGGCGCCACGCTTGACGAAGTGGCCACCTGGGTCACGACCCACCGTCAGTTCATGCACCACTGGGTCACCGTCGACGACCTGGACCACCTGGTTCGCGGCGGCCGGCTGCCCAAGGCGGCCGCGGTCATCGGCGGCATGCTCAAAATCAAACCGCTGCTTGAAATCGACGCCACCGGGCGCGTCAAGCTCAGCGGCAAGGCGCGGTCGCGCAAGGCCGCCTTGGGGAAGCTGGTCGCCGCGGCCACCGCTGCCTACGACGCCGACCCCCAGCAGACGCTGATGCTGGCCACCGCCGGCGACTGGAGCGCCACGGCGGCGGTCGCGACGGCGATTCGCGCCGCCCGGCCGGCGGTGCGGCTGCTGATTCGCCCGGTCAGCCTGACCATCGCCTGCCACACCGGCTACGGCTGCATGGCCGTGTTCGGCCTGACCGCCACGCCACGCAGTTGATACAGCAAGGCCCCCGCAGCCAATGCAGGGGCCTTGCTGTATCAGTCCTTGTCGCGGTCACCGTCAGGAGGCACCGCCCGGTACTGACGCGCGAACTGCTTGGCCGACACCACGCGATGATTGGTCACATCCAGCACATCGCCGGGGTACCCCAGCACGTACATGCCGTAACCGGCAAAGCCGCCGCCGAGCGACCCCACCGCGCCGACCTTCAGATTCGCCGCCGCATCCGGCGAAAGTCCGGCCATCAAAATGCGCAGATGCCCGTCCAACCAGCACAGGTAATGCGCCGCAAAGGCCTGCCGCACCCACGGCGGCTGCGGCGCCGCTTGGTCAATCACCCACACCACCGCCGGGCGGTTCTTGTACCACACCGTCATTAATCCCACTCCCTCCGTTAAGTCACACACAGTATCGCACCTTTTCATGACGATCGCCCGAACGGTTTTGTCACCGCGGCCGCGCGATTGCCCGGGTAATCCCGGGGCCGGGCCAAAAACCGCTTGCAATGCCCCAGGCGGCATGGTAGGCTACTTCCAGACAAACATTAGCGGCGCGGCCGCCAACGTTCGCCAAAATAAGGAACGACAGAGAGCGTTCTTTTTGGAGGAAAATTGAATATGCAAACTTCAGCAGCGCGTTCTACTGACCATCTGTCGCACGAGCAAAAACTCGTGATGGCATCCACCGCATCAGGCTTTTCGCTAGAGAACATGGACATCATGTTCCTCTCGTTCGCATTGACGCCGATCATCACCGAACTCCACATTTCAAGCGGAGCCGCGGGGTTGATCGGGTCGATCACCAATGTCGGCATGTTGGTCGGTGGGGCGCTTTTTGGTCTGCTCGGCGACCGCATCGGCCGGGTCAAGACCTTCTCCCACACGATTCTGATTTTCGCCGTCGCCACGGCGCTGATGGCCTTTGCCAACAACATCTGGCTGATTTACGCCCTGCGCTTTTTGGCCGGCATCGGGGCCGGCGGTGAGTACGGCGTCGGCATCGCGCTGATCGCCGAGAGCTTCGAGCACGACCGCATCGGCCGCATGACCTCCGTCGCCGCCATCGGTGGCCAGATCGGCGCCATCATCGCGGCGCTGGCCGCCTCCGTCATTTTGCCGCTGTGGGGCTGGCATGCGCTGTTCTTGCTCGGCGTCTTGCCGGTGGCCCTGACCTTCTTCGTGCGGGCTCACCTGCACGAATCCGCGGCCTTCCTTGAGGCCCGGGCCACGGCCGTCCAAAAGCACCAGCGCGTCGCCTTCTCCGAGCTGTTCAAGACCCGCCACCTGGCCGCCCAGACCCTGGGGCTGATGGTGATGACCATCGTCCAGATTGCCGGCTACTTCGGCCTGATGAACTGGCTGCCGGTGATTGTCCAAAAGCAGCAGGGCCTGTCCGTCTCCGGCTCCGCCCTGTGGATGGTCGCCACCATCTGCGGCATGTGCGTCGGCATGGCCGTGTTCGGTAACATTCTCGACCACCTCGGCCCCCGCTGGGCATTCGGCCTGTTTTTGACCGCCAGCGCCTTGATCGTGTTCGCCATCACGCTGGCCCACTCCAGCGCGGTGCTGGTCATCATCGGTGCCATCGTCGGCTTTTGTAGCAACGGCATGTTCGGCGGCTACGGGGCCGTGATCAGCCAGCTGTACCCGGCTCGCATCCGCTCGACGGCCAACAACGTGATCATGAACGTCGGCCGCGCGATCGGCGGCTTTTCCTCCGTGGTCATCGGCCTGTTGATGGACCACTACACGCTGACCATCACGATGGGCTTCCTGTCGGCCCTGTACATCATCTCGCTGATCACGATGCTGAGCCTGCCTGGGCTGCGCGACCTCAGTCGCCGGGCCCGGGCCTAAGCCCGGCCCAAGCCACACGTCAAAAAGGCCTTCCTGCAGTCACAGGGGAGCCTTTTTTTGGTGCCGGCCGCGCCGAAGCCACCGCCGATCGAAACGGGCGGTGGCCGTACGTTGCGTGACCTGATTGCGGCGATTCGGTGGCGGCGAGGCGGGATTGCCCGGCCCCGCCGCCGGTTGGTGCAAGCCGCCTGTCAGTCGGCGCCGCAGCTACCTCGCGATGCGAGTAGGCGTCAGGCTTTGCGGCAGGCGGATGGTGGTCCACACCCTGGTGGTCGGTCCCAATCGGAGGGGACCGTTGCACGAAAACGTCGACGTTGTTGCCTGGTTCGGCATGGCATGGGTGGGGGTACTGGGAATGCTTATGTCCCGGACCTTCCCCCTAAGCAGTAGAGTTGCAAGCGCCGCGGCCGCGGCGTTTTCCCTGCCCGTTGACAATCATCTGATTATAATGTAAGCCCTGCCACCGCTAGCGTCAACTTTCAAGCTCCCGTTGGCGCCAAAAAAACCGGCCTGCAGGCGCAGGCCGGTTGACGCTAGTAGGCGATCACCTTGGTGCCGTGGGCCTCTTGAACCCCGGCCGCCGCCATCACCTCAGCGACGTTGGCGGCCGTGACGCCGCCGCCCGGCAGAATCGCGATGCGCCCGGCCGCCAGGGTCACCAGCTCGCGCAGGTGCAGCAGCGTCGCCGAAATCGGCTCCGTCAGCGGCCCCCCATGGGTCAAAATGCGCTCGACGCCGTGCTCGACCAGCCAGTCGATGGCCGCCGGCTGCTGCGCCGTCGGAATCGCGTCGAAGGCCATGTGCATCACGACGGTCGCACCACCGGCCGCGGCGATCAGGTTGGTCATCGCCTCTTCATCGAGCCAGCCGTCCTCGGTCAACGCGCCGAAGGTCACCGCGTCGACGCCCAGCTCCTGGGCGACGAACAGGTCGGCCTCCATGATTTTGAGCTCGGTGTCCGAGTAGACGAAGTTGCCGCCGCGGGGGCGAATCATCGCCACCACCGAGACGTCGTGGTCGTGGGCGTACTGCGTGGTCGCCGCCATCACCCCGCGCGAGACGGTGGTGCCGCCGGCCGGCAGGTTGTCGTTGAGCTCGATGCGCAATGCCCCGGCCGCGATGGCCTTGGGGACATTCGTGAAGTTTTCAACACAGACTTCTTTGATCATGATTGGACCTCCCAATTAAACCAGCAGCAACGCGAACACCACCACGCCCAGCGCGATGCGGTACCACCCGAACGGCTTGAAGTCGTGGGTCTTGACGAAGCGCAGCAGCCACTTGATCGACACCACCGCCACCAGGAACGACACGACCATCCCGGTCAAAAGAATCGCCCACTGATCGCCGGTGAAGCTGTTGCCGTTCATCAGGAACTTACCGATTTTGAGGATCGACACGCCGACCATGGTCGGAATCGCCAGGTAAAACGAGAACTCCGTGGCGGCGACGCGGCTGGTACCCAAGATGATGGCCCCGAGAATCGTGGCACCGGAGCGGCTAGTGCCCGGCACAATCGACAGCGCCTGGAACAGCCCGATGAACAGGGCCGTCTGGAAGCTGATGTCGGCCACGGTCGCGATGCGCGGCGCCCGGTCGCGGAAGGCGTTTTCGATGATGATGAACAAGACCCCGTAGACGATCAAGGTGGTGGCGACCACCACCGGCGTGTGCAGGTGCTCATCCATCCAGTCGTTGAGCGGCAGGCCGATGACGACGGATGGCAGCACCGCCACGATCACCTTGGCCCACAAAAGCCAGATGCTGTTGCGCTCGGGCTTGGGCTTGCGCCAGTCCAGCGGGTTGAGCTTGTTGAAGTACAGCAGAATCACCGCCAGGATGGCGCCGAACTGGATGACGTACTCGAACATCGCCATGAAGTCCTTGCTTTGGTTGATCGTCACCACCTGGCTGACCAGGTCAATGTGGCCCGTCGAGCTGATCGGCAGGAACTCGGTGAGCCCCTCCACGATGCCGATGACGATGGCCTTCAAAATGTCTAGCATTGCTTCCTCCTCTAATCTCCAATGCTTCCAGTATACAGGCTCAGCCGCCGGCCGCCACCGGTTTGCAAAAACTTATGGGAAATTTTCGCGGCCGGGGCGGTATTTCCCGGGAAATATCACCCCGGCCAAAAGAGACCAGCCTCGCGCAACGCGGGGCTGGTCTCTTGAGTCACGGCTATTGGCGGTCTTTGGCCCCCATCACGAAGGCGGCGACGCACCCAAAGCCGGTGTGGCTGGCGATGGTCAAGCCGATCGGGCCGACCTGAATGTTGGCGGTCGGGGCCTGGGCCAAAATGCGGTCCTTCACGAAGTTGGCCGCGTCCCAATCGCCGCTGGTGGCGATCAACAGCGGCTGCGTCGGGTCGCTCGGCAAGGCGGCCAGCAGGTGGTCGGCCAGCGCCTGCAGCGACTTTTTGCGCGAGTGGATTTTGCCGACCATCCGCAGGTGACCGGCCGGGTCGACGTCCAAAAGCGGCTTGATGTTCAAGAGCGTCCCCAGGGTCGCGGCGGTGCGAGACACCCGGCCGCCGTGGTACAGGTAGTCCAGCGAATCCACGGTGAACCAAGACTGCAGGCGCAGCGCGTTAGCGTCGAACCAAGCGGTCAGCTCGGCCAACGTCGCCCCGCTATCGCGCAGCCGAATCGCCTCCAGCACCATGCGGCCCTCGCCGGCGCTGGCCCCCAGCGTATCGACAATCGCGATGGTCGCATCCGGGAACTCCTCGAGCAACAGCTCACGAGCCTGCCGGGCGCTGTTCAGCGAGCCGGACAACCCGCTTGAAAAGCCGATGTACGCAATCGGCGTCCCGGCCGCGACGTAGGGCCGAAAGAAGGCGGCGTACTCGGCGATGTTAATCTGCGCCGTGGTCGGCATCACGCCGCTTTTGATCTGGGCGTAAAAGTCCTCGAGCTCGTAAGTCGCGCCCATGTCGTCGGTCAGCTCTTGCTCGCCCACGGTGAAGTGAAACGATACAATGCCCACTTGTTTCTCTTTCAGGGTGGCCAGCGGCAAGTCGCAGGCTGAATCAGTCAATAATTGGTACATCTTCCCACTTCCTCATTCCTAGCTTGTCGCCTAAGGATACCATATCCGAAGGCAGTGCGGCAGTTAAGTGCAACTTTGTGTGCAGCACCGGGTGCCACAGGTCCAAGGTGGCGCAGTGCAGCGCCTGGCGGCCGATCAGCGCTTGGCTGCCGCCGTACAGGTCATCGCCGAACAGCGGATACCCGATTGCGGCAAAATGGACCCGAATCTGGTGCGTCCGGCCGGTGTGAAGCGTCACCAGCACCTGGCTGCCCTGGCCGCTTCGCGCAAGCAGGCGGTACTCGGTCACCGAGGGCTTGCCCCCCAGCACCACGCCGCGCTTCATGTAGAATTCCTGGGTGCGGCCGAGCGGCAGCACCAGCCAGCCGTGCGGCGCAAGCGCCGCTGCCCCTTGCACGAAGGCCAGGTAGCGCTTGACCAAATCCCTTGAGTGCAGCTGGCGGTCCAGCAGGCTGTGAACGAAGCCGTGCTTGGCGAACAGCATCAACCCGCTGGTGTCGCGGTCCAACCGGGTGACGACGTGAATGGCGGTGCTTTCCGCCCCGCTGGTCGCCAGGTACGCCTTGACGAAGTTGGCCATACTGTCGTTGCCCTTGGCCGCGTCCGGAATCGAGGCGACGCCGGCCGGCTTGTTCACCACCAGCAGGTAGGGGTCCTCGTAGACGATGTCAAGCGGTCCAAGCGTCGGAACGACGGTGTCGACCGGCACTTCCGGCGCCAGCTGCACCAGCACGACATCGCCCGGTCGCAGCCGAAAGTCGGTGGTGCGTTGCCGGTGGTTGACGAAGACGTAGCCCTTGCGGTACTTCATCCGCTTGAGCTGGATGCTGGACAGCCCCTGCGCCTTCAAGAAGCTGCCAAGGCGTACTCGCGCCGCACCGGTGTAGGTCCACTTGAACCTCACGGCTGCTTCTTGGCGCCGATGAAGGCGTCCTCCACCCGGTCCCAAAAGTGCATGTGCCGGTACCTGGCGAAGTGAATCCGCTCGTCGGCGATGCGAAAGCGGATCTCGGTCACCAGCTGCGGCGTGATCGTGAACTGGTCGATGGTCATCAGGTAGTCTTGAAAGGGTTCGGGCCGCAGCACCACCCACTCGTCCGGCGCCAAAATCAACGGCGCCGCTAGCGTCCGAAACACTCGGTTGTTGATCGAGGCGATCTCGGTCACCTGCATCGCGTCCAGCCGCGGGTGGATCACCGCCCCACCGTTACTCTTGGAGTAGGCGGTCGACCCGGTCGGCGTGGCGACGCACAGGCCGTCGCCGCGGAAGCTTTCAAAGAAGTTCTCCTTGATGTAGACGTCGGTTCGCATGGTGCCGCCCGTGCGTTTGAGCGTCGCCTCGTTGAGCGCCAGGTAGTGCGAGGTGGTGCCGTCCTCGTAGTCGGCCAAGACGTCGAGCAACGGGTAGGACACGCTTTCGCCCGAGTCGTTCTTCAAGGCCTCCACCAGCTCTTCCAGCTCGTAATCGCGCCAGTCGGTGTAAAAGCCGAGGTGCCCCGTGTGGACCCCGATGAACCGCACCGTGGCCAGCGCGTTGGCGTAGCGGTGAAAGGCAGACAAAAGCGTCCCGTCGCCGCCGATGGTGATCACGACGTCGGGATGGTCATCGGCCAGGGTGAAGCCGGCCGCCGCCAGCAGCGTTTTGAGCTTAGTTTCGGCCTGGCGCGTCTGGGCGCCGGAGTTGGCCACAATCGCAATGCGCATCTAATCATCCTTCTTGTCTGACGCGTGGTACGGCGGCAGGCTTTGGCCCTTGCCGTAGGAGAACAACTGCTGAGCCTCCTGAATTTCCTCGCGAATCTCGGACATCTCGGTGTCCAGCATGAACGAGGCCTCGGCCGCGCGTTTGAGCCGCTCCTTGAGCGCCGTCGGGAACTCGCCTTGGTACTTGTAGTTCAGGCTGTGCTCGATGGTGGCCCAGAAGTTCATCGACATCGTGCGGATCTGAATCTCGGCCAACAGCTTCTTTTCGCCATGCACCAGCTGGACCGGATATTCAATCACCATGTGGTAGCTGCGGTAGCCTGAGGGCTTGACGTTGGTGACGTAATCGCGCTCCTCCACCACGTCCATGTCCTTGCGCTGGTGAATCAGCTCGACCACTTCGTAAATGTCCTCGACGAACTGGCACTGAATGCGCAGCCCGGCGATGTCTTGCATGTCCGACTCCAGCAGGTCATCGGTGATGTAGCGCCGCGACTGTTTTTCGATAATCGAATCCACCGGCTTCACCCGACCGGTCACGATTTCGATCGGCGAGTGGGTGCTGGCCTGAAGGAACTGCATCCGCATTCCGCGGAACTTGAGCTTCAGTTCCTTGACGGCTTGCTGATACGGCATTAAAAAAGTGTCCCAGTCTCGTTGCATGCGATGGCCTCCCCTGATTTCTCATCTATTCTACCATATCTCCCCCACAATTAGGGTCAGGCTGTATACTGGAGGCGGAGGTGAGACCATGCATTCAACCGAACAGGAGCTCAAGGCGCTACTGACCCCGGACCAGGCCGCGGCGATTCAGGCCGCCTTCGCCTTTGAGGCGCCCTTCACCCAGACCAACCTGTATTTCGACACGCCAGACGCGACACTGGCCGCTCGCCACCTCGGCCTGCGGGTGCGGCGCTTTGCCGACCGCGCCGAGCAGACGCTCAAGGTGCCGGCCGGGCCCGACCGGCGGCTGACGGAGATCACCGACCCGCTCCCCCAAGCCAGCGGTCTTACCGCCGGCGGGGCGGTCGAGGCGGCCCTGGCGGCGCAGGGCATCGCCTGGGCGACGCTGGTGGAGGTGGCGACGGCGACCACCACGCGGCGGCTGAGCCGGCAGGCGGCAGGTTTGCTCACGCTCGACCAAACATGCTATCCTAATCAAACACAGGATTTTGAACTCGAACTTGAGGTGCAAAATTTCGCTGTGGGTAAAAATTTTTTTATGATGCTGCGCCAGCGTTTTGGCCTATCAGACCGCGGTTTAACCAACAAAATCACCCGCGCTCTGCAAAACAACAAAAAGTTGTGAACGTAAAATTTGTTGTTTTGTAAAAATCTGGTAAAGTTAATGTAAATAATACCTTTACAATTTTGGAGGAAACGCAATGCTCGAACTCTTCTTGTTCGTGAATCCGATCAATCGCCGCTGCCGCCAAGCCGAAACCGCCGTCACCCAGCTTCAACGTGATTTGCCCGGTAAGGTCACCGTCCACTTCGTTCCGATTGTCACCATTCAGGTCATCGACCAGTTCATGCGCGAGACCCAGCTGAACCACCGCAACCTCGCATTGCGCAACCACCTGTTCAACGTCGCCTACCAGCTATCTCTGGACTACAAGGCCGCCCAGTTCCAGGGCAACAAAAAGGCCCGGGCCTTCCTGATGGCGGCCCAGGGCATGTTGGATCACGATCCGCACCACTACGACCCGGCGTTCGCCTTGGCCCAGGCCGAGCAGGTCGGACTCAACCTCGAGGCCCTGGCCGCCGACCGCGCCCAGGAGGCGATGCGCCAGTGTCTGGCCTCCGACCACGCGATTGCCCAGGAAATGGGCGTGACCGCGGCGCCGACCGCCGTGGTGTTCAACGTCGCTTCCACCCGCACGACCGGGCTGCGCCTCGAGTCGCTCGCCTCCTACCAGGCGCTGCGCCAGGCCTGCGCCAGGCTGATGCTCGATCCCACCTACGGCCACCCGCGGCGCAAACGGGTGCGTTAGGCGCGGCCATTCCGCGGCCGGGCGGTCGGCGCCGGCTCTCGGCCGACCGCCGCGAGCTTCGCCTCAAGCGTGGGGTACCACGCCGGCGGCTGGCGCCACTGCCACCCGGTGGCGGTCGACTGCCAGGCACCGCTGGCCGTCAGCACCCGGTGCCACTGCGCCGCCACCGCCGCCAACAACGCCCCTGCAGACACCAGTGGGGTGCGATCAGCCGCAAAGCGCTGCCAAAAGGCCGCCTCTGCGGCTTTTTTGATGTCCGGCGCCGCGTCGAAGGTCAATAGCCACCAGGCTCGCAGCTGCCACTCCGGCAGCGGCAGTCCGATTAGGCCGGTCGGCGCCGCGTGAACCAGCCACGGGACCCCGGCCAGGTTGCGGTGCTGCGTTGCACTGGCCGCCTGAAGCGCCATCGCCTTGGGCTCGCGGTGGCGCAGCGCCGTGGCCACCCCAAGCGCCGCCTTGGTGGGCAGCGGCCCGGTCGCCTGCCGGAAGCGGCGGCTTGCGGTGGGGCGGTACCACGTCACTAAAAGCCCCTGCGCCAGCTGCCACAGCACTAGCCGATCGGCGCGAACGTCCAGGAACCACAGGTGCCAGCCGTGGCGCCTGGACCAGGCCAAAAACTTGGCCTGAAGCGCCTTGGGCTGCCGCGCGAAGTACCGCTTACCCATGATCCACACCACCGGGACGCCCAGCCGGCGGTAGCCTTCGGAACGCTCGGCGAGTCGCTCCAGGCTGATGGGGCTGCACTGAAACTCCAGCGCCAGCGCCCGCCCCGCCTGCTGCCACACCACATCGGCGCGTTGGCGAACCTGCGGGTAGTACTGCTCCAACACCGGCTTGAAGCCACGCCTTTGCCCGTAGGCCATCAGCCAGAGCTTGCCGGCCAGGTGTTCGGCGCTTTCCGGCTCGCTGGCGGCGCAAGGCGGCCCCAGGTGGTAAAAATGCGCCGGCATCACCCGGCCGTTGCGAATCCCCACCGGCCGGCGACAGGCCGGGCAGACAAAGTCACCAACCAGCGCCTTGGCCTGCTCGTGGTCACGCAGGGTCACCGGGCGCTGGCCCGCATCAAGGGCGACAAACATGGCATCACCTCCACCCAAACATTACGCCGTGGCGGCGCTGATTCCCTCACCGGTCTGGCTTGGATTCGGCCCCCACCCGGGCCGCCGGTCAAAACCGCGCCGCGCTCTGGACTCGTCGAGCTGCGCCGCGCAACGCGGGAGCGGCCTGCTGCGCCGTGACCCGTGAGACCAAGTGCGGGTTCCAAGGGTCACGGCTGGGCTACCCGTCCCGCTAAATTCGCGCTTCTGCGCTCTGGACACAAAAAAACCGGCCGCCGCGAGGCAACCGGTTACTTGATTTTGACCACTGGTCAGTTCTTGAAGCTGTGAATCGGCGCCGGAATGCGGCCGCCGCGGTTGATGAACACCGAAGCGTCGCCGGTGTTGACCGGCATGATCGGGGCCACCCCGAACAGGCCGCCGAACTCGATGCTGTCACCCACGCCCTTGCCCGGCACGGGAATCACCCGCACCGCGGTCGTCTTGTTGTTGATCATGCCGATGGCGGCCTCGTCGGCGATCATGCCGCTGATGGTGGTCGCCGGCGTGTCGCCCGGCACCGCGACCATGTCCAGGCCGACGGAGCAGACGGCGGTCATCGCCTCGAGCTTCTCCAGCGTGATCTGGCCGGCCTGGGCCGGCCTGATCATGTTGGCGTCCTCGGACACCGGAATGAAGGCGCCGGACAGCCCCCCGACGCGTTCGGCGGCCATGATGCCGCCTTTTTTGACCGCGTCGTTCAACAGCGCCAGGGCCGCGGTGGTGCCGGGGGTGCCGACGTGACTCAGGCCCAGCGTCTCGAGAATCTCGGCCACGGAATCGCCGGCGGCCGGCGTCGGCGCCAGGGACAAGTCGACGATGTTGAACGGCACGTTCAGGCGGCTGGCGGCGATTTTACCGACGAACTGGCCCATCCGCGAGACCTTGAAGGCAGTTTGCTTGATCAGCTCGCAGATTTCGCCAAAACTGGCCGCCGGCTTGCCGGCAATCGCGCGTTGCACGACGCCCGGGCCCGAGACGCCAGTGTTGATCGCGACGTCGCCTTCGGACACACCCCAAAAGGCCCCGGCCATGAACGGGTTATCCTCGACCGCGTTGGCAAAAATCACCAGCTTCATCGCGTTTTCCGCGCGAATCGCCGCGACCTGCTTGACCACTTCGCCCATCGTCTTGATGGCGTCCATGTTCAGCCCGGACCGCGTCGAGCCGACGTTGACCGAGGCGCAAACGCGGTCGGTGGCGGCCAGGACGGCCGGAATCGCCTGCATCAGCGCCCAGTCGGCCTTGGTGCAGCCATTTTGCACCGTGGCGGTGAAGCCGCCGATCAAGTCGACGTCGACCGCCTTGGCCGCGTCGTCCAGCGCCTTGGCCAAAAGCCCGAAGTCGGGAGCGGGGTCGGCCCCGGCCAGCATCGCGACCGGGGTGACGGCGATGCGCTTGTTGACGATCGGAATGCCGTACTCGTTTTCGATGGCGTTGGCCACCGGCACCAGGTCGGCGGCCACGCGAACGATTTTGGCGTAAACCTTCTCGGTGGTGGTAGCCATGTCGCCGGTCACGCAGTCGAGCAGCGAGATGCCCATGGTGATGGTGCGAATGTCCAGGTTCTCCTCGCGAATCATCTGGATGGTCTCTTGAATCTGCTGAGTTTCCATGGGCCCTCCTACAGCTTGTGCATCGCGTCAAAAATTTCCTGACGCGCGATGCGTATCTCGACGTCGATGCTGTCACCGAGTTCCTGCAGATCGGCCTTCACGGCGATGAAGTCGGCCGCATCCGGCAGCGAAGCGAGCAGCATCATGGTGAAGGCCCCTTGCATGATGGTCTGGGAGACGTCCAAAAGGTTGATGTGTTGCGCGGCCAGGCGGGTGGTGACCGCGGCCACGATGCCCACCTTATCCGTGCCAATCACGGTGATGATCACTTGCATAAGATCCCTGCTTTCGTCATGTTTGGGCCTATTTTACCATACCCTTTTCCAAAAAAGGCTTGCATTCTGCGGCAGGGCCGGTTATTCTAGGCCACAGTGAACCGAAGCAATCGGCTCCAAGAAGGAGGACCATTTCGCATGCCAGAAGTTAACGTTGTATCGGTCAAAATTCGCCGCTTGGCGGATGCGAATTTGGGTCCCTTCCTGGCGCCCACCACGTCTCGCCCCTGACCGGGCGCCACGCCAACGCGTGGCCCGGCCTGGGTCAGTGAGTCGTCATTTCGCCATCCAACAAGCGGGCAACCGCTTGTTTTTTTGTGTCCAGAGCGGCGCGGTGCGTCCTTAGCGGGGCGGCTAGCCTAGCGTTGGTGCTTGTGACCCGGGCTTGGCCACAAGCACTGACGCGTAGCTAGACGCTCCCGCGCTGCACCGCGGAGCTCGACGTCCAGAGCGGCGCAAGGCGCAGTTAGCGGGACGCATAGCGCTGGCCTGGTACTTGGGGCCTGGGCCTGGCCCCGAGCGCCGGGCCAAGCTATGCGCTCCCGCGTTGCCTTGCGGAGCTCGACGTCCAGAGCGGCGCGGTGCGTCCTTAGCGGGACGCGTTCGCGTTGCCGGCTGGCGCTCGCCGCCTCGCCGCCCTGGCCACTGTCGACATGCAAACACCGCTAGCCTGCCCAGGTGGCAGCCGGTGCGTCGATCGTCACCCCAGATGGAGGAATTTATTCAATTGACTGCAACCGCAATCGTTTTATTTCAGTCTCAAGATCACTACCGCGTCAGCCTTGACGGCCGGGAATGGCCGGCCACGCTGCGCGGTCGCCTGCGCTACGAACTCAGCCAGCGCCACACCGCTTTGATGGTGGGCGACCGGGTGACCGGTGACGTTAGCGCAGACGGCTTCGTCATTTCGGCGCTGGTGCCTCGCACCACGTTGTTGACCCGGGATTCCGGCAGCTACACCGACCAGGTCCAAGGCATCGCCGCCAACCTGACGCACGTCGTGATCGTCACGTCGGCCAACCACGACTTCAACTTGAATCGCCTGCGCCGCTTCCACGGCATCGCCCAGGCCAGCGACGCCGAACCGGTGTTTTTGATCAGTAAAACCGACCTGGTCACCGAATCCGAGCTGGCGGCGCTTCAGGCCAGGCTGGCCGCCACCTTCCCCAACAGCCTGCAGCTGAGCATCAACCGCGACGCCGACCCGCAAGTCGCCCTGGCGCCACTTTTGACCCCCACCGCCGTTTTGGCCTTCGTCGGCTCCAGCGGTGTCGGCAAGTCGACGCTGTTGGCCAACCTGCTGGCGATTCGGCTCAAAACCCTGACCATTCGCGAGGACGACAGCCACGGTCGCCACGCGACCACCGCCAGGCAGGCGTTCGTGCTGCCGGCCGGTACCGTGGTGATCGACACCCCGGGGATGCGGGCGATTGGCGTCGAGCAGGCCGGGCGCGGCCTGGCCGCCCAGTTCGAGGCGATCACCACGCTGGCCGCTTCGTGCAAGTTCCGCGACTGCCACCACCAAAGCGAGCCGGGCTGCGCCGTTTTGCAGGCGCTGGCGGCCGGCGAGCTGGATCCCGCCGAGTTTGCGGCGTATCGGGCCTTTGAGGCGGCGATGCAAAAGGCGCCGACCAAGGCCCAACGCACCGCGGCCAAGCAGCAAAGCAAGCTGATCAAGCAGGTCAAACACCGTAAGGACCTGGACCGCGGCGCCGGCCGCAAGGGCGGCCGCCGATGACGGGCCTCGGTGCGTTTTTGCGGCGCGAGTGGCGCCTGAGCCTAAGGGCCACCGCCTGGGTCGTGGCCAGCGCCGCCTTGAACGTCTTGTACACGGTGACCTCGGGCAATGCGCTGACCCAGCTGTCGCACCGCAACGCGAGCGGCTTCCTGCAAGCCCTCGGGCTGACGCTTTTGGTGCTGGGCGGGTTTGCTTGGCAGCGCTACGCAACCACGGTCACCCAGGCTCAGGTCAACGAGCAGGTCGCAACGGACGTGCGGCAGGGCATCGCCGGCCGGCTGGCGGCGACCACGCCGGCGGTTTTTCACCGCCACGGGGTGCCGACCTACCTGTCTTGGCTGACCAACGACGTCTCCACCATTCAGGAATACGGGCTGGAAAACTTCTGGCTGGCGCTGTGGCAGGTGCTGACGGTGGTGATGGCCACGGTCACGCTTTGGCGCTACCACTACAGCCTAGCCCTGGCCGCGCTGGTCCTGACCGGCCTGATGCTGGTGGCGCCGCGGCCGCTGACACCGGCGATGAACCGCACCAACCTGGCGACCACCGAGGCCAATTCGGCCTTGACCACCGCCTTGACCGACCGCCTGAACGGCTTCGACCAGCTCGCGCTGCTCAACCGCAGCGAACAGCTGACCACCGCCGCCACCCAGCAGTCCCAGTATTTGCGAAAGGCGCGAGTGGCCTACGCCCGGGCGACCGGGCGGCTGTTCGCCGTCACTAACGGTGCCAGCTTCCTGTGTCAGCTGGCGATTCTGGCGCTGACCGGCTGGCTATTTCTAAGCCACCGCGTTCCGCTCGGGACCTTCGTCACCGCCGAGACGCTTTCGGGGTCGCTGTTTTCCAGCCTGACCGGCCTGGCCGCTAACGTCGCCGAAATCAAAACGGTCGCGCCGATTCTGGCCAAGTTCACCGCGGTGCCGGTGCCACCGCGGCCGACCGCCCCGCTGGCCGGGCCGCTGCAACACGCCTTGTGCCTGACCAACATCCACTACACCTACCCCGACGCCGCCACGCCGGTGCTGGCCGGCGTTAGCTACCGCTTTGCGGCCGGTGGTCACTACGCGATTGTCGGCGAAAGCGGCAGCGGCAAGTCGACGCTGCTGGCCGTTTTGGCCGGATTGATCGAACCGCAAGCCGGCCGCTACACCTTCGACGACCAAGACGTCGCCACCGTCGCCCCGGCCGCCTTGCGGGCGCAAATCGCCCTGGTCACCCAGCAGCCCGTGCTGTTCAACCTGACCCTCAGGGAGAACCTGACGCTGGGCCAACCGGTCGCGGCGGCCGCGCTGGCCAAGGCGATGCAAGACACCGGCCTGGACCGGGTGGTCGCCACCTTGCCCAAGGGGCTGGAGACGCGCCTGGACCTCGCCGGGGCCAACCTGTCCGGCGGCCAAAAGCAGCGAATCGCGCTGACGCGAGCCCTTTTGTCCGACCGGCCGATCCTGCTGTTGGACGAGGCGCTGGCCAATCTCGATCCCGCAAGCACCCGGCAGGTCGAAGCGGCGCTGTTGGCCCTGCCGAACCGAACCGAGATTTGGGTGACGCACCACCTGAGCCCGCAGACGGCGGCCCTGATGTCCAGCGTGATCACCGTCGGGAAGCCGCGCGGTGATGCGGCCACCCCACCAGGTGGCGAAGCGTCCGGCCGGCGCAACGAGTCACCCGCCGCCGGGCCAATCGCCGAACCGCTCGTCTGACCCGCCGCGGTCGCTGCCGTCCAGGCAACCCAGGCCGCTCGCACGACGCGGCCGCCACCGAACCGAGCGGGGGTGCAGGCACGAGGCGGCCCCAGAACGCCCGGCGCCGCCGCAGCGAACGCGGTATAATGAAGGTGGCCCTTGTGGCCGGATCACTACAATATTTTGTGGCTAACGGTGGTTTTATCCCCAGTATCCACAACATCTTGTGGATAAGTGAGGAACTGCTATGAAACGTTTGTTGACCACCCTGGCGGCCCTGCTCGGCCTGGCCGCCATTGCCTGGGGCCTGGTCGCCCTGGCGCCGCGGCCCCCGCGGCCCGTGCCGGCCCTGACGGCAAGCGCCACGCCGCGGCTGTGGGTGATGTCCGATACCCACTTCATCGCCCCGAGCCTTCACGACGGCAAGGCGGCCTTCACGGCCATCAAGCAAAGCGCCGCCGGCAAGGACCTGGACTACCAGCCCGTTGCCTTACGCGCCTTCGTTCACCAGGCGCTGGCGGCCAAGCCCACCGCGGTGATCATCACCGGCGACGTCACCTTCAACGGCGAGCTGATCTCCGCCAAGTCGCTGGTTCGCCGCTTCGCCAAGCTGACGCAGGCCGGCATCCCCCTGCTGGTGATTCCCGGCAACCACGACATTTACGACGGTTGGGCCAGGCAGTACCGCGGCAAGCGGCAGCTCAAAACGGCGCAGATCGGCCCCGACGACTGGCGCGACGTTTTCAAGGCCAGCTACGCCCACGCCCAAACCGTTGACCCCGACTCGCTCAGCTACACGGTCTTGCTCAACCACGACTACGAGCTCTTGATGTTGGACTCCAACATCTACCCGATTCAGCCCTCGGCGACCAACCCCAACACCGGCGGCGAGCTGAGCCCCAAGACGCTGGCCTGGCTGCGCCGCCAGCTCGCCGCCGCCAAAAAGGCCGGCCGGACCCCGCTGGTGTTCATGCACCACAACCTGTACGTTCACAACCAGGTGGTGCATCACGGCTACGTGCTGAACAACACCGACCAGCTGCAAAAACTGCTGACGCGCTACCAAGTACCGGTGCTTTTCTCCGGGCACATCCACGCCCAAGACATCGCCCAAGACCCCGCCGGCCGCTGCACCACCACCGAGATCGTCAGCGGTAGCTTCTCCGTCACGCCGGGCGGCTACGGCGTGGTGTCGCTCAGCCCGACCAAGCTGCGCTACCAGCGCCGCACCGTCGACCTGACGCCGGTTTTGACGAAGACCGAGCGGCAAAACCCCGACCTGCTTCACTACCAGCGCTACTTGCGTCACCTGTTCGCCGGCAACGGCGAGCGGCTGGCGGTCGAAAGCCTCTACCAGCGCAAGGACATCACGGACAAGCAGCTCGTGGCCGCCGCGAACTTTATCGGCGAGCTGAACCGCCGCTTTTTTGCCGGCGAGGACAGTCCAACAGCAAGCGAGCTGGCCAAGCTGCATCAAAGCCTCGGGTACCGCGTGGCCGTGAAGGTCCCCCGGCTGCGCCAGTACATTCAATCCGTGATTCAAGACCACAACCTCAACGACTTGGACTACTCCCGCACCATCACGCGCTGACCCGCGGGTTCGGCGTGGTCCCCAAGACACAACAAAGGCGCCACCGGCTACAATGCCGATGGCGCCTTTCTTTGTCTGGTGCGGTGCTACCGTGCGACCCGGGCCGCGAGCACCGCGGCGCTAAGCCCGGTCCAACCGCGCCGCAGCGCAGCCGGGGGCCTCAGTCGGCCACCTTGGTTTTGAGAATCTCGCCGCCGTAAGCGTCGATGGTGACCACGGTGACCTTCTTGTCGGCCTTGACGGAGACGTTCCACACGGTGCTGCCGTCGTCTTTTTCAAGCTTCCACTCGAAGGCGTCGCCGTTGCCGATCTGGTTTTCGGCCAGCTCGGTCACGGCGGTCAGGCTTTGGAGCCCGGAGCGGGAGAAGCCATCCGATTCCTTCTTGGCCCCGTCGGCATCCTTGGCGTCCAGCAACTCCCGATGCTTACCCGAGACCTTGCCGGTTTTGGCGTTGATGGTCAGCTCGTAATCGTGGGTGTCATCCACGCCGTCGACCTTGTAGTGGTAGCCGGATTCGGCCTGCTCCAGGTCGATGCCGGTGACCACGGCCTTGGGATGCGCCTCAAGAAACGTGGTCCAGGCCTTTTGCAGCGGCACCTTGACGTACTTGTGCAGCGTCTTGGTGCCGGTTTCCTGCACGATGGGGGCGCTGGTCGGCGTCTGACTTTGTTTTTGGCAGCCCGCCAGGCCCAAGCCGGCCACGGCAAGCAACAGCAATCCCAGTTTTTTCATGTTCGGCCCTCGATTCTCTTCGATAGGTCAAGTGTACCAGACTGAGGGCGGCTGCGGGGCGTTATTTTAACATTGTCACGCCGGGTCGAACTGGCTGTTGTACAAATCGGCGTAGGCGCCGCCACGCGCCAGCAGCGCCGAATGGGTGCCCGACTCCACCACGCGGCCGTCTTGGATCACCAGAATCTGGGTGGCGTGGCGAATCGTCGAGAGGCGATGGGCGATGACGAAGCTGGTTTTGCCCCGCATCAGGGCGGTCATCGCGTGTTGCACCGCGGCCTCGGTGTTGGAGTCGATCGCCGCGGTGGCCTCGTCGAGCACCAGCACCGGGGCCTTGGTGATGAAGGCACGGGCGATGCTCAAAAGCTGGCGCTGCCCCTGCGAAATGCCGCTGGCGTTCTCCGCCAGCACCGTGTCGTACCCCTGCGGTAGCTGGGTGATGAACACATGCGCGTTGGCGGCGATGGCCGCCTGCTTGACCTCCTCATCCGTGGCACCTGGGCGGCCCAGCCGAATGTTCTCGCGAATGGTCTGCTGGAACATGAAGGGCTCCTGTTGCACCACCGTGATCAGGCGGCGCAGGTCGCGGCGCCGCATGGTCGTCACGTCGGTCCCGTCGAGCAGCACCCGCCCGTGCTGCAGCGGGTACAGGTTGGTCAGCAGGTTCATGATGGTGGTTTTCCCCGCCCCGGTCGGCCCGACCAGCGCAATCACATCCCCGGCATGGGCGGTTAGGTTGACGTCTTTGAGAATCGGGCGCGTGTCGTAGGCAAAATCGACGTGCTCAAACCGCACCGAACCGGTCGCCCCTGGCGTGGCCGGGGCGTCTGGCAGGTCCCGTTCCGGGGGCTCATCGATCAGCTCAAAGACCCGCTCGGCGCTGGCCAACGACAGCTGCAGCGTGTTGATCAGATCCAGCACGTTGTTGATCGGCCCGGTGAAGTTGCGCAGGTAAATCAGGAAGGTGAAAATCACCCCGACGGTCACGGTGTGGCTGCCGTTGAGGATCGACACCGCCCCGGCCGCCGTGATCAGCAGGTAGGCCAGGTTGTTGGTCATGTTATTGAATGGCCCCATCGCGCTGGAGAAGGCCTGGGCGATGAAGGCCGCACGGGTGTATTGCGCGTTGGTCTGCGCGAACTGGTCCAGCGTCTGCTGGGTGTGGTCGAACAGCTGCACCACGGCCTTGCCCGACACGCTTTCTTCAATCTGCGTGTTCAACGCCCCCAGGGCCTGCTGCTGGGTGGTGAAGGCGGATTGGGTCACCTTGGCGACGGCGCGGGAGAAGGTGTAGGTCGCGAGCGTGGCCAAAAGCGCAATCGCGGTCAAAAGCGGCGACAGAATCAGCATCGCCGCCCCCATGCCGACCACCGCGATCACCCCGGTGAACAGCTGCACGAACGTCTGCATCAGGGCCGTGTTGATGTTGTCGACGTCGTTGGTCAGCCGGCTCATGATGTCGCCGGTGTCGTGGGTGTCGAAGTAGCGCATCGGCAGCCGCTGCAGGTTGGCGAAGACGTCCTGGCGAATGCGAGCGGCGGTTTGCTGAGCGGCCTTGATGGTCAGCGTGTTTTGAAAATAAGTGCAGACGCTGGCGACCAGGTACATCGCCGCCAGCAAGCCACAGACCACCAAAAGCGCCTGCAGCTTGTTGTGGGCGATGTAGCGGTCGACCACGATGCCGTTGACGCGGTTGCCGACGATCGTGCTGAGGGTAGTGAACACCGTCAGCACGAACACGACGGCCAGCGCCTTGCGGTAGGTGCCGAGGTACCCACCGATGCGCCGAATGGTGGCGCCGACGTTGTGCAGCGTCACCTTCTGGCGGTGCGGGTTGCGCGGCCCTCGCCTAGTCATCATCTGCATGAGCATCCCCTCCTAACTGAGTGGCCACCAGCCGCGCGTAAAACGGCGAGCGGTGCAGCAACTGCGCGTGGGTGCCGGCGGCGGTGATTCGCCCGTCTTCCATCACCAGAATTTGGGCGGCGTGTTGAATGTTGGCGACGCGCTGCGAGATGATCACCGTCGTGCGGTTGGCCCGTTCCGCAGCCAGGCGCTTTTGGATCCGGGCGTTGGTCACCTGATCGACGGCGCTGGTCGCATCGTCCAAGACCAGGATCGGCGCATCCGGCACCACCGCCCGGGCGATGTTCAGGCGCTGGCGCTGGCCGCCCGAGAAGTTCTTGCCGGTTTGCGCGACCGGCCGGTCCAAGGCGTCCGGCAGCGGCGCCAAAAAGTCCGTCGCGCTGGCCACCGCGACGCTTTGACTCAGCCGCTCATCGCCGGCCGTCGCGGCGCCGTAAGTCAGGTTCGACCGCACGGTGCCGGAAAACAGCAGCGAATCCTGCGTCGCCACGCTGACTTGGTGATGCACCGTGGCCAGGCTGAGTTGGCGAATGTCTCGGCCGCCGATGGTGATGGTGCCGGTGTAATCGTCGAAGGCCCGGGTCAGCAGGTTGATCAGGCTGGTTTTGCCGCTGCCGGTGGTGCCGATGATGCCCAGCCACTGGCCGGCGGGAACCGTGAAGCTGATGTCTTGCAGAATCGGGGTGGCCGCCGCGTAGCCGAAGGTGACGTGGTCAAACGCGATGGTCGCAGTCGCCGGCGCCGGCGCCGGCACCGCGACCGGTTGCGGCGCCGCTTCCTCGGCCAGCACCGCCTGGACGCGGCCGGCGGAGGTGATGGCCCGAGAGAAGGCGGTGATGATGTTGACCGTGCCGATCATGGCCGTCGTGATCTGAATCATGTAATTGACAAAGGCGATGATCTGGCCGGTCGCAAGCCGCGAACTGATGGCCAGGCTGCCGCCATACGCCAGCGCCACCACCACCCCGAGGTTCAATACCAGCTGAATCACCGGCGCCAGCGTCACCGTCGCCATCGCGGCGGTTTGGCTGGCGTTGGTCAAGGTGCGGTTGGCCGCGGTGAACTGCGTCAGCTGATGGGGCTCCAGCACGTAGGCCTTGATGGTTTTGGCCCCCTGCAGGTTCTCGCGCATCACGCGGTTCATCCCGTCGACCTGCTTTTGCATCGCCAGGTACTTGGGCAAGCTGCGCCGCACCACCACCGCCATGAAAATCACCAGCGCCGGCAACACGACGAACAGAATCGGCGCCAGGGCCGGGCTGACCAGCACCGACATCACGATGCCGCCGATCATCAGCATCGGTGACCGTACCATGCCGCGGGTGATCATCATCACCAGGTTTTGCATCTGGGTCACATCGTTGGTGATGCGCGTGATCAAGGTGGCCGGCGAAAGCCCCCCGGCCTTGCGACTGTTCAGGGCCACCGCGAGCATGTCGGCCCGAAGCGCCTGGCCCATCGCAAGCGACGCGAAGCTGCCAAGAAATCCGCACCCGGCGCCGCACACCAACCCCAGCACCGCAAACAGCGCCATCAGGCTGGCCTGATGCACGACGAAGGCCATGTCGCCCTTGGCCAGGCCCGAGTCGATGATGGTGGCCATCAGAGTCGGCTGCTGTAGGTCGCAAAACACCTCCCCCAGCATCACCAGCGGTGCCAAAAAGAAGCTGACCCGCGCCCGGCCGTGCGTGTGTTGCATCACAATCTGAAACATGCGATTCCTCCTTTCGTATCACCGCGCTGTTTGCGCCATCAAAAAACGTCACGATTCCCTTGGCCTAGTATGGACTAAGGATCCGTGACGCCTATTCTGTATCAGATACCGATTAGTTTAACGCGCAAGTGGTCGGCTGGCAAGTTTTTGCACCGCCGCTGGCTGACAGGCCGCGGCGGCTGGCGGTGCCTACAGACCACGCACCTTGAGCTCGGCCTTGGCACCGGCGTCGCCTTGCGCGGCCAGGGCCTGAAGTTGACTGTACGTCATGCGGCTGTAGTCCTTGGCCGGTGTCTGGGGCGCCTGCTGGACCTCAATTTGCGCGGTTTGGGCGTTGCGGATGTCCAGCTCGTGTTGGGCCCCTGTGTCGCCGGCCTTCGCCTTGGCCTGCAGCTCGCTGTAGCTCATCGCGCTGTACGGCTTGGCTGGGGTTTCGTACAGGTAGTCCAACGCATGCGCCTGCGCATCGCGCTTGGCGATTTCGGCCTTCGCCCCGGCGTCATCGCCAAGGGCCTTGAGCTCGTTGTAGCTCATTGCGCTGTACGGCTTGGCCGGGGTTTCGTACAGGTAATCCAACGCATGCGCCTGCGCATCGCGCTTGGCAATCTCGGCCTTCGCCCCGGCGTCATCGCCAAGGGCCTTCAGCTCATTGTAGCTCATCATGCTGTAGGCCTTGGTCGGGGTCGGGTGCTGGGCGGCGATGGCCGCGCTTTGAGCGTCACGCTTGGCCAGCTCCTTGGCGGCGTTCGCATCGCCGTTGGCGGCCACCAACGCCTGAAGCTTGCTGTAGCTCAGAAGCTGGTAGTCGGCCTTGCTGTAAGTCTTGGCCACGGCCGCCGGCTGGTTAGCACGGCGGGTCAGCTCACGGGCGGCGTAATCGTTGCCGGCGCCAGCCAAAGCGGTCAACCGTGCCTTGCTCATGTCGTGGTAGCTGGTCGTCACGCTGTCGCCGTACGCCTCGGCCTTGACGGCGTTAGCATCGCGAATCGCCAGTTCCGCCTTGGCACCTGCGTCACCAGCCGTTGCCAGTTGGGAGAGCTTGCTGTAGCCCATGGTGCTGTAAGCCACTGGCACGTCGGCAATGTAATACGCCATTTCCTTGGCGCTGTTGGCGTCGCGCTTAGCCAACTCCTTGGTCGCCTGCGCCGCAACATCCTGGACCGTGCTTTGGGCCAGGGCCTGAAGCTTGGTGTAACCCATGGTGCTGTAGGCCACCGGTACGGTCACAATGTAGTGCGCCATTTCCTTGGCACTGTTGGCATCGCGCTTGGCCAGTTCTTTAATCGCCCTGGCATCTTTAGCATTGGCCAAAAAGGTCAACTGCGCGTAGCCCAGCATCGAATACTCAACTTGCTTGGGCTGATCCCAGGCCGTCGCCTTCGCACTGTTGGCATTGCGCTTGTTCAGCTCGACCAAGGCCGCTTTGTCGTGCTTGGCTGCCTCGACCAAGGCGTTGTAGCCCAGCAGACTGTAATTCTTGGCCGGAGCCGGCACCACGTCGGTGAGCTTGGTGGTGTTGCCGTCGCGCCGCGCCTTTTCGGCGATGGCGGCGGCGTCACCTTTTGCGGCGGCCGCCGCGACGATGGTGTAGCTGGCGTTGGCGTAGGTGGTCGCCTTAACCTGTGTCGCACCCGCAACCGGTGTCGAAGTGCTTTGGCCCGTCCGCACCGCCAGCTCCTTTTGCGCCGCCGCATTCCCGGTGGCGGCCGCCGCCTTCAGCTCGTTGAAGCTCATGAGGCGAACATCCTTCGTAGCGGTCACGGTTTGCGCTGCGGCGCGTTCGACGATGCCGGTGTCACTGGTGTGGCCGATTTTGGCGGCCGCCGGGTGCAGCGTCACGGTTTGCTGCTTGTTCGCCGCAGAGGTTTTTTGCGCCCCAACACGAGCCGCAATCGAGCCACTGTTCAACCGGCCGGGTGCCGCCTGGCTGCCCAGCGCCTGCACGCCGAATAGCGTGGCAGCGGCGATCCCCGCTGCCAGCCACACCTTGTGCGACTTGTAGAGTTTCTTGGCGCCCTGTTGCTTTGTCATAAAAAATCCTCCCCAAATTCGTGCTTCCCATTCACACGTTGCGTCCTTGCGTCCCTAGCAACCGCAAATACGGTTATTAGAATACGATAAGATTGTATGCCTTATCGTTACAAAAGTCTATTCTTAACCTTGGACACAAAAAAACACGCTGATTCCTCAGCGTGTCACTCGTTACTGCCAATGCCGCAAACAGGAGTCGAACCTGCACATGGATAACCATACAGCGACCTGAACACTGCGCGTCTGCCAATTCCGCCATTGCGGCAACAACAGAAATTAGTATATCAAGAATGCAGGGGTTTGCCAACCCATTTTTGCGCCGGTTTGCAAATAAAGTCCGCGCCGCGCGATCCGCCGGGTACAAAAAAACACGTCAATCTCTCGACGTGTCACTCGTTATTGCCAATGCCGCAAACAGGAGTCGAACCTGCACATGGATAACCATACAGCGACCTGAACACTGCGCGTCTGCCAATTCCGCCATTGCGGCAACAACAGATATTATAATAGCAAATCCCCCGCGGTTTGCCAAGCCCCTGGCGCGATTTTTGCGCGGCGGGACGCACTTTTTTCACACGCACCGCGCCAGGTGGGGTAAACTGTTGGCGAGGTGATTGTATGGAAGCTCTGACTTCAACCTGCGTGACGCAGGTCATCCAACCGCGCCTGACGGACAGCCACAAGGGGCAGTTCGGCCGGGTGCTGATCATCGGCGGCAACGAACACTTCGGCGGCGCCGCCATCATGGCCGCAAGCGCGGCCGTCTACGCCGGGGCCGGCCTGACCACCGTGGCCACTAACCCGTGCAACCATACGGCGCTTCACGCCCGGCTGCCCGAGGCGATGGTGCTGCCGTACGACGGCGCCAGGTTGCGCCACACCGTGCCCGAGGCCGACGTCGTGGTGATTGGCCCGGGGCTTGGCACCAACGAATCCGCGCTGCAGATTTTGCAGGTCAGCCTGGCCAACCTGACGCCGACGCAGGTGCTAATCCTGGACGGCTCGGCCCTCACGCTGATCGCCACGCACCACCTGCGCATCGACCACGACCGCACCGTCTGGACCCCGCACCAGATGGAGTGGCAGCGCCTGTCCGGCCTGGCCATTGCGGATCAGACCCCTGGGGCCAACGCGCAGGCCGCGGCCAAGCTGCCCGGCATCGTGGTGGTCAAGAGCCACCGCACCCAGATTCACGCGCCGACCAAGAGCTTCGTCAGCACCATCGGCACCCCGGCGCAAGCTACCGGCGGCTCCGGCGATGTTTTGTCCGGCATCCTAGCCGCCTTCATCGGCCAGTTCGGCTTCACCGCCGCCACCATTAACGCGGCGGTGTTCACCCACAGCGCCGTGGCGGAGCGGCTGGCGGCCAGCCAGTACGTCGCCCTGCCGACGCGCGTAATCGAGGCGCTGCCGGCCTACATGGCCCAGGCCGCAAGCGGCCTTCTTTGACCGGCTTCACCGCCGCAGTCACGGCGAGCCGTCTTCGCCCCCCAAAAATCGGCCCCCTGCAAAAAATGTGCAGGGGGCCGATTTTTTGGATGTGGTTCAGCGCTTGGGCACCAGCGCCTTGAGGCCGGCGAGCTCGGCCGCGGTCAGCGAGCGGTACCGCCCCGCCGAAAGATTGCCCGGCAGGGTCAGCGGTCCCATCGCGATGCGGTGCAGCGCCACGACCTCGTTACCGACGGCCAAAAACATCCGCTTGACCTGGTGGTACTTGCCCTCGCCGATGGTGAGCTCAACCTGCCGGTCCGCCGTGTCTGGCACCACGGTCAAAGTCGCCGGCCGGCTGGTGAAGTCCTTGAAGGCGATGCCGGTTTCGATTGGGCCGCGCTGCGCCGCCGTCAGCGGCCGCGCCAGGGTCGCCCGGTAGGTTTTGGGGACGTGCTTGCCCGGGGCCAGCAGGTTGTGGCCCAAGGTGCCGTCGTTGGTCAAAAGCAACAGTCCGGTGGTGTCCTTATCCAGCCGGCCGACCGGGTAGAGCCCGGGCCGCATGTCCGTGTCGGCAATCAGGTCCATCACGGTGCGGTCCCTGGCGTCGCGGTTGGCGGTCACCACCCCGGCCGGCTTGTTCAGCAGGTAATACACGGCGAGGTCTTGGGTCAGGGCCGTCCCGTCGAGGGCCACCACGGCGCCTTCGGGAACGTCGAAGCCCGGGTCGCGCTGCAGCTGGTCGTCAACGGTCACCCGCGCCGCCTTGATGATGCGCCGAACCTCCTTGCGGGTGCCGTACTGAAGGTTGCTGAGAAATCTGTCTAATCGCATGCGCTCACCCGATGTGCAGCTTCTGGCGAATGCTGCCGATGCGCCGGCCGATGATCAGGTCAGCCAGGCGCGTTTTGAGCACCGCGTAGGCGTAGATGGCCACGCCGATCGGCAGCGCCACCACCAGCATCAGCATGCTTTGCATCCCGCTGGCCGGGTTCAGCACCTGTGACATCAACCACACCAACACCCGTACAACCACGGCCATCACCACGGCAAAGGCGGTGATGCCGACCAGCCGCCGCAAGGTCTGCCGCGCCTTGAAGTGGTACAAGTCGCGCAGCTGCCACAACATCAGCGCGATGGAGGCCGCCATGCCGAGCATCGTCGCCAAGGTCGGGCCGTACACGTTGAACAACACGATCAAAGGCCACTGGAAAATGAACTTGACGGCCACGCCGACCACCATGATTTTCATTGCCAGGCGGTTGTGGAACAGCCCCTGCAGCACCGAGGCCAGCACGGTGAAAAGGCCGAAGAACACCGCCAGAAACGACGACAGCTCCATCACGGAAATGCCCAACTTGTCGTAGCCGAAGAACACGACGTAAAGCGGCTGCGACACCGCGGCCATCCCCAAGGCGCTGGGAATCATCACGATGAAGAATAGCTGCAAGATGTTGGTGATGTTGTCGGCGATTTCGCGGCCGACCCCGCGCGTTTTGGCCGCGGCCAGAAGCGGCAGCGCCGTCGAGGCCATCGCCACCGCCAGCGACACGACGATCATAATCAGCTTGTTGGCGTTGCCGGCAAACAACGCGTAAAGCTCGCCCAGCGCGTGTTTGGAGACAATGTAGTGCGTCAGCATCATCGGGTCGAAGGTGTACTGATCAATGATGTAATACAGGTTGGTCGCCGCCCCCATCACGATGAACGGGAAGGCCTGCTGGGCGATTTCAAGCAAAATGCGCTTGGTCGAGATGTGAACGTTGCCGCTGCTCGAGGCAGCGAGCTCGGCGAAGCGCCCCCGCTGGTGGAAGAAGTAGCCGATCAACAGCAGCAGCCCGAACACCGCCCCGACGAACGCGGCGAAGGTGGACTGCGCCACGGCATCGACGTAATTGTGATTGCCGATCACCATGATGGTGTAGGTCATCAGGAGCATGTAGATGACCCGCGCAACCTGCTCGATGAACTGGCTCAAGGCGCTTGGCGCCATTTCGTTGTAACCCTGGAAGAACCCGCGCATCACCGACAAAAGCGGAATCAAGAGCAGCGGCCACGCCAGGGTGCGAAAGACCTGCGTCAAGGCCGCGTCGCGCAGCGCCAGCACCGGTGCCAGCACCCACAGCAGCCCACAGGCCACAACCCCCATGATCGACATCGCCACGGCGCCGTGATAGAACAGTCGCATCCCCGTTTTGTACTCGTTCATCGCGTTGTAGCGGGCAATCTGCTTGGAAATCGCCCCTGGCACCCCGGCGGTCGACACGATCAAGAAGATGTTGTAGATCTGGTAGCCCTTGGTGAACAGGCTGTTGGCCGTCAGGTAGGCGGCCCCCAGCCAGATGCGCCAGGGGATGATGTAGATGGCGCCCAGCACCCGTGACAAAATGCTGCCGGCGGTCATCCAGGCCGATCCGCGCAGCATCAGTTCCTTGGCACTGCGCTGCGGCCGCGCCGCCACTTTCTGCTTATCCATACACTGCTCCCATCAAAAGACATATACACCCATTCTAACCACCCGCCTGCGTGCTTTCAAACCGATTCGTTGGCCTTATTATTTCTTTACGTTGTTGAGCGGCGACCGCCAACGAGCTGCTCCCCCGGCGGCCGGCGCCGGCGCCAGCAAAAAGGCCCTGCCGCGGCAGGACCTTTCTGATTCCGGTTCGGCACCGGCAAACCGCCACACGATGCGGCGGCGCAGTGTTGAACCGGCTGAATTTTGGCACTTTCGCTCACGCTGGCGTGGCGCCACCCGGCAACGCGGGAGCGCATAGCTCGGACTGGCACTCGCGGCCAAGGTCGAGCCCCAAGCACCAGCCCCACGCTTTGCGTCCCGCTAAACCCGCCGGCCTCCGCTCTGGTTACTTCACCACCAGGTTGACGATCTTGCCCGGGATCACGATTTCCTTCACGATGGTCTTGCCCGCGATGAACTTTTGAACGTTTTCAAGCGCCTTGGCGGCCGCCTTGATCGCGTCTTGGTCGGCGTCGGCGGCGACTTCGACGTTGCCGCGCAGCTTGCCGTTGACCTGCACCATCAGCGTGACGGTTTCAGACACCAGCTTGCTTTCGTCGACGGTCGGCCAGGCGGCGTAGGTCAGCGTGTGTTCGTGGCCCAGAATCTGCCAGATTTCTTCCATCATGTGCGGCGCAATCGGGGCCAGCAGCTTCACGAAGCCCTCGACGTAATCGTAAGGCAGCGCATCGACCTTCCGCGCCTCGTTGATGAAGACCATCATCGCCGAAATCGCGGTGTTGAAGTGCAGCGCCTCGTAGTCCTCGGTGACCTTCTTGACCGTTTCGTTGTAAATTTTGTCCAGCTGCCCGTCGTTGATCGTCGTGATGTGATCGCGCATCTTGTTGTCGTCATCGACGAAGGTAGACCAGACGCGGTCCAGGAACTTCCGGGCCCCGGCCAGGCCGGTGGTGCTCCAGGCGATGCCGGCGTCCAGTGGGCCCATGAACATCTCGTACAGGCGCAGGGTGTCTGCGCCGTACTCGGCGACCACGTCGTCTGGGTTGACCACGTTGCCCTTGCTCTTGCTCATCTTCTCGTGGTTGTCGCCCAGAATCATCCCCTGGTTGAACAGGCGCTGGAACGGTTCCTTATAAGGTGCCACGCCGATGTCGTAGAGAAACAGGTTCCAAAAACGCGCGTAAAGCAGGTGCAACACCGCGTGTTCCGCCCCACCGATGTAAAGGTCGACCGGGGTCCACTGGCGCAGCTTCTCGAAGTCGGCCAAGGCCTCCTTGTTGTGCGGATCCACGAAGCGCAGGAAGTACCAAGACGAGCCGGCCCACTGCGGCATGGTGTTAGTTTCGCGCTTCCCCTTGCGGCCGTTCTCATCGACCACGTTGACCCAGTCGTCCAGGTTGGCCAGCGGGGATTCGCCGGTGCCGCTCGGCTTGATGTCGGCCTCTTCGGGCAGCACCAGCGGCAGCTGATCCTCCGGCACCAGCGTGGTTTCGCCGTCTTCCCAGTGAATGACGGGAATCGGCTCGCCCCAGTAGCGCTGACGGGAGAAGACCCAGTCGCGCAGCTTGTAGTTGACGTGCTTTTCACCGACGCCCTTGTCGCTCAGCCAGGCGATCGCCTTGTCAATGGCCTGGGCCTTGTCCAGGCCGTCGAGGAAGTCGGAGTTGATGTGCTTGCCGTCGCCGGTGTAGGCCGCCTCTTCGACGTCGCCGCCTGCGATGACCGGGGTAATCTTAAGCCCGAACTTTTTGGCGAACGCGTAGTCGCGCTCGTCGTGGGCCGGCACGGCCATGATTGCGCCGGTGCCGTAGCTGGCGAGCACGTAATCGGAAATCCAAATCGGCAGACGCTCGCCGTTGATCGGGTTGATCGCGTAAGCGCCGGTCCAGACGCCGGTTTTGTCCTTGTTCAGGTCCGTGCGTTCAAGGTCGGACTTCGAGGCGATGGCCTTGCGGTAGGCCGCCACGGCCGCCTGCTGCGCCGGCGTCGTGATGCTGTCGACCAATTCGTGCTCCGGGGCCATCACGCAGTAGCTCGCACCGAACAAGGTGTCAGGCCGGGTGGTGAAAACGTCAAAGGCCTTGTCGCTGTCGGCCACCTGAAAGGTCACCTGGGCACCGACCGAACGGCCGATCCAGTTGCGCTGCATCTGCTTGATCGGTTCCGGCCAGTCGAGGTCGTCCAAACCGTCCAGCAGGCGGTCGGCGTAGGCCGTGATTTTGAGCACCCACTGGCGCATCGGCTTTCTGATGACCGGGAAGCCGCCGCGCTCGGTTTTGCCGTCGATCACCTCTTCGTTGGCGACCACGGTGCCCAGGTCCGGGCTCCAGTTGACCGCGACTTCGGCCTCGTAGGCCAAGCCGCGCTTGTACATCTGCTCAAAAATCCACTGGGTCCACTTGTAGTAGCTCGGGTCGGTGGTCGCAAGTTCGCGGTTCCAGTCGTAGGAGAAGCCCAGCGAGTTGATCTGGCGCTTGAAGTTCTCGATGTTGGCCTTGGTGAAGTCCTTCGGGTTGTGGCCCGTGTTCAAGGCGTACTGCTCCGCCGGCAGCCCGAACGCGTCCCAGCCCATCGGGTGCAGTACGTTGTAGCCTTGGGCGCGTTTCATCCGGGCGATGATGTCCGTGGCCGTGTAGCCCTCAGGATGCCCGACGTGCAGGCCCTGGCCTGACGGGTACGGGAACATGTCCAGCGCGTAGTAGTTCTTCTTGTTGGGATCGGTTGTCGTGTTGAACGTGTTGTGCTCGTGCCAGCGTTTCTGCCACTTTTTCTCGACCGCCTTGTGATCGTACATGATTGTGCCTCCTTGAATTTTGCGAAACTGCTCGAACCAAACAAAAAGCCGCCCTACGAAAAATAGGACGGCTTGGCCGCGGTACCACCTAAGTTCTGCCCGAAGACAGCGCTTGACTGGATAACGGCCAGGGCCGGCGACTATTGGCTTAGCCGCACTCAAAAGGTCAGTTCACCCGGTCGCTTCGTCGCGCTTGCAGCACCCGCACGCTTCCTTGCCCCGCAACCGAGCTACTCGTCCTTCGTTCGTTCGATATTGGCTTCATCATAGCAAATCGGGTCAACTAAAACAAGCCTTCCCCAGTGGCTTCTGGTACAATTTGCCTAACGGAGGTGAAAGCATGTCCCATCGTTCCCCATTGCCCCTGCTTTGGGCCGGCCTCGGCCTGGCCGTCTTCTTGCCCCTTTTGTGGGGGGTGGCCCACCACGCCGCCTTCATCGCGGCAATCGATTCGCCAATCATCGCGGCGGTCACTGCGGTGCGGCCCAGCTGGCTGACCGACGTGTTGCTGGCGATCACCACCCTAGGCGAGCCGGTCGCCGTCACCGTGCTCGGCGTGGTGCTGGCCGGCATCCTCGCCTACTACCGCAGGCGGCGCTACGCGGTGTTTGCGGCCCTAGCCATCGTCGGCATGAGCGGCTTCAACACCGTGGTCAAACACCTGATCCGCCGGCTGCGGCCGTTCGTGCAGGACCCGACGATCACGCCCTTGACGCGCATCGGCGGCTACAGCTTCCCCAGCGGCCACGCCAGCGGCAGCCTACTATTGTGGGGCACCGTGATTCTCCTGAGCCTGGCCCTGATCACCAACGCACCGGTTCGCCGCTGGTTCGTCGGCATCTCCGTGGCGATGATCGCGCTGACCGGCTACTCGCGCATCTACGTGCAGGTCCACTACCCGACCGACGTCTTCGCCGGCTACGGCCTGGCGCTGTTCGGCCTGATGCTGCTTTGGTGGCTGATGCTGCCCTGGCTGACGGCGACCACGCCGACCGGGTGGGTCACCCGCCGCCAACCGCACTGATTGCACGCCAAACCGCCCGTCTCGCAGCCTTGATGCTGCGCAACGGGCGGTTCTTTGTGGTGCCGGCTGGCGATCCACTGGAGTCGCACCGCGGCCGCCTGACCACGACCCGGCTGCGGCCGGTCGCCGGACGCGCCGAAGCCACCGCAGCGCCAAACGCCGCGGCGGCCTCGGTCTTCTGACTGGTCGGTTGCGCTGATCGTGGTCGCCGCGCGGTCGGTGACACAACACGCGGCTGCTTGGTGCAAGCCACCGGTCAAGGCCCCACCGCAGCTACCTCGTATCGCGAGTAGGCGGGGCAATAATGCGGCCGGTGGGTGGTGGTCCACACCCTGGTGGTCGGTCCCAATCGGAGGGGACCGTTGCACGAAAACGTCGACGTTGTTGCCTTTCGGCATGGCATGAGTGGGGTACTGGGAATGCTTATGTCCCGGACCGTTCCCCATAGACAGTGGACTTGCTGCGACTCTGATCAAAGCCGCCTCCCCGTCCTAAGATAATCATCTAACGTCAGTGTAAGCCCCGCCATTTTGGCCGTCAACTTCTAAGCTCGTTCGCGCCAAAAAGGCCCCAACCAAGGGTTGGGGCCGCGCCGGCCACGGGTGGCTACTGAGCCTGGCCCTTGGACTTGTCAAAGGCGTTGATCACAAGCGCCAGCCCGACGATCACCACCGAGAAGAAGTAAATGTTGTGCAGCCCGGCGTAGAGAATCTGGCGCAGCGTCGGCAGGAGCGTCGCCGGCAGCCCGGCGGCCGTCTGCGGGTTGATCAGCCGGTTGAGCATCCCCATGGTCGCCTTGGGATGGGCGGCGATGCCCTGAGCCATGCGCAGGTTCAAGACCACGCCGTAAACCGAGACCATCAGCGTCTGCCCCAGCGTTCGCGACAGCGTGTTGAAGCTGGTGGCGACGCCGACCTCGCTTGCGGCCACCGTGGCCTGGGCGCGAACCGTCGTGGTGGTGATCACCATGCCAAAACCAAGCCCCAGTCCCCCGGCGACGACCAGGAAGAACCAGTACGGCGTCGCCTCCGGCACCAGCGCCAGAATCAGGCTGCCGGCCAGCAGCAGCGTCATCGCCACGGCCAGAATGCGCCGCGCCGACCAGCGCGTGAGCAGCCGCCCGGCCACGAACGAGCCGATGATCCACATCAGGCTGGACGGCGTGATGGCGAAGCCCCCAAAGGACGCGTCCATGCCGAGAATCCCCTGGACCCACATAGGCATGTAGGCCTCGTAGCCGATCACGAACCCGGAGATCAAGGCGGCCACCGCGTTGGTAATCACGAAATCGCGGTTGGTGAACAGCGCCAGGTCGATGATTGGATCGATGGCCCGGCGTTCCTGCCGCACGAACAGGCTCAAGGTCCCGGCCGCAGCGAGCAGCGCCAGCGCCAGCAGCACCCAGCCGTGGCTGCCGGCCAGCCCCTGGAAGCCGAGCATCAAAAGCAACAGCGTCAGCACCAGCCACAGCGTCCCCCAGTAGTCCACCGCCTGGTTTTGCTTTTGGTAGTCCTCCTTGAAGAACACCGCGACCAACAGCACGGTCAACAGCCCGATCGGCACGTTGATGAAAAAGATCCAGTGCCAGGAGAGCCGATCGACGATGAAGCCGCCGAGAAGCGGTGCCAGCACCGCGGCGATGCCCCAGGCCGAGCCGTTGAAGCCCAGCACCTTGGCGCGTTTCTCGTAAGGGTAAATGTCGGCGATGATGGTGAAGGTCACCGGCATGATGGCGCCGGCGCCGACGCCTTGAATCGCCCGGAAGAAGATCAAAACCGGCATCGACTGCGCCAGCCCCGACAAGGCCGAGCCGACGATGAAAATCGCCAGTCCGATCAAAAAGACCGGCTTGCGGCCGATTTTATCGGCGAACTTGCCGTAGATCGGCGTGGCCATCGCGTTGGTCAGCAGGTAGATGGAAATGATCCAGTTCATGAGCTTGACGCCGTGCAGGCTGCCCACGATGGTTGGCATCGCGGTGGAGACGATGGTGCCCTCCACCGCGGTCATGAAGGTGGCGATGAAGATGGCGATCGTGACCAGCACGACGTTGGTGTGTTGCGACTTTTGCATAATGATCCTTTCTGGCCGAAAAAAAGCGCCTCTACCAAAGGTAAAGGCCGCCTCTTAACTCGTTTAATCTAAGTACTTGGCAAGCGCCGCGACCCGGTCGAGGTGTTCCCAAGGAAGATCAACATCTGTACGTCCGAAGTGACCATACGCCGCCGTTTGCTTGTAGATCGGCCGGCGCAGGTCAAGCATTTTGATGATGCCGGCCGGCCGCAGATCGAACTGCTCCCGGATGGCCTGGGTGATACGTTGTTCCGAAATCTTGTTGGTGCCAAAGCAGTTGACCGACACGGACACCGGCTGGGCCACGCCGATCGCGTAGGCCAGCTGCACCTCGAGGCGATCGGCCAGCCCGGCGGCCACGAGGTTCTTGGCGATGTACCGCGCCGCGTAAGACGCGGAGCGGTCCACCTTGGTCGCGTCCTTGCCGGAAAAGGCGCCGCCGCCGTGCCGCGCGAACCCACCGTAAGTGTCGACGATGATCTTGCGGCCGGTCAGCCCGGAGTCGGCCTTGGGACCGCCCAAAACGAAGCGGCCGGTCGGGTTCACGTAGATCTTGGTGTCGGCGTCCAAAAGCGCGGCCGGAATCACCGCGCGGATGACCTGGGTCTCAATGTCTTGGCGAATCTGATCCAGCGTGACATCCGGGTCGTGCTGCGTCGACAGCACCACGGTGTCGACGCGCTGCGGCCTGTTAGCATCGTCGTACTCGACGGTGACCTGGGCCTTAGCGTCCGGCCGCAGGTACGAGATGGTGCCGGCCTTGCGCAGCGCCGCGGTTTTTTGCATCAGCCGATGCGCCAGGCTGATCGGCAGTGGCATGTACTCGGGCGTCTCGTTGATTGCGTAGCCGAACATCATGCCCTGATCGCCGGCGCCGATCTGGTCCAGCGGATCGCCGCCCTGGTGCGACTCGACGGCGGCATCGACGCCCTGCGCGATGTCCGGTGACTGCTCGTCAAGGGCAACCAGCACCCCGACCGAGTCGGGATCAAAGCCGGACTCCTTGGTGTAGCCGGCGCCGCGAATCGTGTCGCGAACCACCTTTTGAATGTCGACGTAGGCCGTGGTGGTGACCTCGCCGACCACCAGGACCAGGCCGGTGGTGACCGTCGTCTCAACGGCCACCCGCGCGTCCGGGTCCTGGGCCAACATGGCATCGAGGATGGCGTCGGAGATCTGATCGGCGACTTTGTCCGGGTGCCCCTCGGAAACGGACTCCGAGGTAAATAAATGACGTTCTTGCATCTTTGCTTCCCCCTAATTAGTTGTTCGGTTACAAGGCATATCCGCGGCTGCGGATCCCATCGGGAATTCTTTGCAACGAGATTAAGCATAACATATTTCGGCGACCGCACGAAATTTGTTTTTGCCCTCCGCCCCCGCATTGGGTAACATAGGGGGGAACCCCGAGGCGCGACGCCTCGCTTGAAAGGACACCTCATGAACCCTAAACAACTATTGCGCTGCGGCCTGCTGACCGGCCAGGCCGTGGCGATGCCGCTTCTCTTGGGCCGCACCGGTCTGACTTGGCCGGCCTTGACGACCTGGGCCCTGCTTGCGCTGGTCCTGGCCACCGCCCTGGCCCTGGCGCTCGAGCGCCCCTGGCCGCTGGCGGCGGCCGTTCTGCTAGCGCTGCTTGGCTGCTGGGGCAGCTGGTCCCTGCTGCCGCTGGCGCTGGCCCAAATCGGCCTGGCCTGGCTGGTGGTGACGCAAAAGCTCAGCATGCGTCTGACCACCACCGGCTGGCTGGTGATCACCGCCTTCCTGCAGCTGCTGCTTTTCGCCAAGCTCGACACCGTGCTGACCCTGGCCGCCGTCACCGCCGTCGGTGCGGTCACACTGCCGGCCGGCCTGGCCCTGTGGTCGCGCGAGTGGCCGGTCTGGGTCCTGGTGCTGCTTCAGGCGGTGCTGGCCGTCTTGACCGCCTACCTGCAGGTCTTCACGCTTCCCACCGCGGCGGTCGCCTTGATCCTAGGTATCGCCTTAGATCCGCGCCTGCGTAAGTGGCCGGCCTGGGCCTACGCCGCGCTGCCCCTGCTGCTGGCGCTGTTGAATGTGTACACCCATTTCCACGGTTAACCCCAGGCGCCGGCCTTGCTGCCGGCGCCTTTTGTGTGTAAGCACCCAATAACAGACCGGATATGATTGCCCCTTGCCGGGCAGTATGATTGCCTCATCAAATCTAAATTGGTGAGGTAATTTTATGGATGAGAAACCTGAGATTGTTCGGATCAAATT
>NZ_JANQBA010000005.1 GCF_025490915.1 Lacticaseibacillus parakribbianus
ACGAACCCAGGCGGTGGCGATACCACCAACCCAGGCGGTGGCGATACCACCAACCCAGGTGGCGGCGATACCACGAACCCAGGCGGCGGCGATACGACGAACCCAGGCGGTGGTGATACCACCAACCCAGGCGGTGGCGATACGACGAACCCAGGCGGTGGTGATACGACGAACCCGGGCGGCGGTGACACGACGAACCCAGGTGGCGGCGATACGACGAACCCAGGCGGTGGCGATACCACCAACCCAGGCGGCGATACCACGAACCCAGGCGGTGGCGATACCACCAACCCGGGTGGTGGCGATACCACCAACCCAGGCGGTGGCGACACGACGAACCCAGGTGGTGGCGATACCACCAACCCAGGCGGCGGCGACACGACGAACCCAGGCGGTGGTGATACCACCAACCCAGGTGGCGGTGATACCACCAACCCAGGTGGCGGCGATACGACGACTACCCCTGGCAAGGGGACGGCGACGACGCCAACGACCGCTGTCACGGCGCCGCACCTGCCGATTACCGGCGGCAGCGACGACAACACGCCGACCGTGGCGCTGACCACCGCGACGACGGGTAAGACCGACACGGCGACTGCAACACCGACTGCTGCGACGGGCAAGGCCCTGCCGCAAACAGGCGAGCAGCGCAACACCGGCCTGGTTGCACTCGGCTTAGCGATGATGAGCGGCCTGCTGGCTCTGGCCGGCAAGCGGCGGCGCAAGCAGGACTGACGGCCAATCGCCTGAAGGGGCGAGTGGTGGAAGCTAGCGTGTGTGACCAATCACGCGCTGCGGCTGCCTGACAAGCCAAGCACAGCGACGCGAAGAGGCGGCTGCAGAATTTCTGCAGCCGCCTTTTTGGTCGCCAATTTTTGACTGGAATCTTTTGAAAGGCGGGGAAGGGCAAAAAAAAAGCCGGTCGCAGTTGCGATCGGCTTTTCGAGTTGCTGAGGTCGATTAGATCTCGGCCGGAACGAGCTTGACGGACTTGGTGCCCATCCAGCCACAGATTTCCTCGAAGGTATCCGTGATGGCCTGGGTGCCAGGTGCCAGCAGCTTGCGAGGGTCGTAACCCTTGCCCTGCTTGTCCTTGCCGGCTTCGATGTATTCGCGAGTAGCCTTGGCGAAGGCAAGCTGGCATTCGGTGTTGATGTTGAGCTTAGCAATCCCCATGGAGATGGCCTTTTCAACTTGGTCCTGAGGAATGCCGGAGCCACCGTGCAGAACAAGAGGCTGCTTGACGGCGTCAGCAATTTCCTGCAGACGGTCGAAGTGCAGACCCTTCCAGTTGTCAGGGTATGGGCCGTGGATGTTGCCGATGCCGGCAGCCAGGAAGTCGATGCCGGTTGCGGCAAGCTGCTTAGCTTCTTCAACGGAAGCCAGTTCGCCTTCACCAACAACGCCGTCTTCTTCACCGCCGATGGAACCAACTTCGGCTTCGACGGAGATGCCCTTGCTGTGAGCCAAGGCAACGATTTCCTTGGTCTTTTCGAGGTTTTCATCGAAAGGCAGGTCGTGGCCGTCGAACATTACGGAGTTGTAACCAGCCGCAATGGCTTCCTTAGCAGCTTCGTAGTTACCGTGGTCCAGGTGGATAACAACCGGAACGGTGATGTCCATGGACTTAACCGTGGCTTCGATCAGACCCTTGCACAGTTCGTAGCCGCCCATGTACTTGGCAGCGCCCATGGAAGTCTGGATCAGAACTGGAACGTTCAGCTCTTGCGCACCCTTAAGAATGGCGCGGGTCCATTCCAGGTTGTTGGTGTTGAACGCACCAATGGCGTAGTGACCTGCACGAGCAGCTTTGAACAATTCGGTGCCGTTAACTAATGGCATAAGTGTTTTTCCTCCTAAAAGATGAAAACAAATTTTTTTACTCCTCTATTCTAGCATACATTTTCAGGATTTGTCGCCTAAATTTGACCGGGCAAAACGCCGTCGCGCTGGGCCTTGATGCGACGCGGTTGGCAGCGGTTACGGCCGAATGCTAAGCCCGTTTGCAAAAACCGCGAGCCCCGACCACGACCCCGGCGCTGCGGGAACTTGCGGCGGTGCGAAGACGACCGCGGCGGTGCGAAAAATCATCGCGGCATGAAGCAGACGCAGCCACCACCACGCCTTGGGGTGGCGCGGATTGCCCGGCTGAATATTAATATCTAGATAACCAATAATGTTTAAATTTGTGCCGGCGATTCCTGTCTTGATACGATGAATTCATGGAGGTGAGTTCGCGATGACACCGAACCACATACGGCGATGGGGAATCGCCGCACTGCTTATCTTGTTAGTGACGCTGGGCGGAATCTGGCTGGCGCGTGAACCCCCAGCGCCCAAGGATGAGGCCAAGGTCGAAGCCAAGGCCGAAGACGTCGACGTCGGGGCCGATCCGGTGATGAAGCAGACGGCCAACATGATGCGTCTGCAGCAATCCCGGCAGCTGATTATCGACACGACCGCGCAAAAGGCGACGGCCCTGCGCAACTTGGCCAGCAACAAGTACAACTTGCGCTACGAGCTGTGGCAAAACAAGAAACGTCTGTACCACAGTTCGGTGATCCAACCGGGCGGCGCCGTCACCGACTACAAGGTGGCCCTGAAGAAGGGGACCCACCAGGTCGATGTTCGCGCCGTTGTGGTTCACCCCGAGACCAAAGAAGACATGAACACAATGACGATCCCCGTGACACTGATTATTCAGTAAAAGGAGACCAACAAACAATGATGAAAACCAAATTAGCAACCTTGCTGGCAACCGGGGCCTTGGCCTTGACGGCCGTGCCGCTGAGTGCGGTGGGGGCCAACCAAGGTAATGGTGTGAAACAAATTGACGTGCGAGGCACGTTGACGGCCACCGCGCCTGGCCACCTCGACATGTACTTTGACGTGGGGGCGACGGCGACGGGGTCAGTGACCAGGACTTGGGATCCTTCGGCGCAGCGGTACGAGGCTAACTTCGAAGCCTCACAGAAGCTGTATGTTCTGACGAATTTCAACCAGCCGGTGTCGACGGTGACGGCACGTGTTAACCGCATGACCACACCTTGGAAAGAGAATTTTGCGATGTACGTTGGGGAGGGTGAGACCGATGCGGCCGAAACCGCGATCACGGTATCAAAACCCGGGCGCTCGAATTGGTTGACTAGCTACAACTTCAACTTCAAGAGCGAGAAAATGCCGTTCCGCTCAGGGAATGCGGCCTATATCATCGCTGGGAATTACCGGGCGACGGTGGATTACCACATCACGGCGGAAAACGACGAGTCGTAACACCGGCAAGTGGCTGGGTGTGACAGGAAAGGAGATGGGTTATGACAATCAAGTACGGGGGCATGCTGCTGGCCGCGGCTGCCCTGGCGATGACGACCGCCCCGCTGAGCGGTGTCGGGGCCGCCACCGGCAACGGTGTTGACCAGATCAACGCGCAAGGGACGCTGACGGCCACGGCGCCTGCCATGCTGGCCATGGAATTTCCGGCCGGGGCCACCGCGACGGGGTCTCTGCACCGCACCTGGGTTCAAGGCGTCGGCACCTACGCCAACTTCACCGCGAACCAGAAGGTGAACGTGCTGGCCAATTACGCCAGCCCGGTTCTGACCGTGACCGCCACCGCGGGGCGGATGGCCACGCCTTGGAAGGCCAACTTTGCGGTTTACGTGGCGGTGTCCGGCAACACGCCGACCCAGACCACGACCAGCCAGCAGCTGGCCGGCGAGCCGAACCGCTACCGCACGTTCGACTTTGATTTCAAGAGCGAGCCGATGAAGTTTCCGACCGGCCAGACCACTGAGATCATCGCCGGCGACTACCGCGCCACCGTCGATTACCGCATCGACGCGCGAAACGCCGAGTGATCGGCGCCTGCAGTCCTTGCCCCCGGGCGAGGACTTTTTCGTGTTGACGCTTTCTTATTTCAAAATTACAATGATGTTATGTAACTTGACACGGGGGACAATGAACACATGGGGATTGCGAACGAACACACCGTGAAGATTCGGCCGGTGCTGCAAGCGGTGGCGGAGCTGGGGAGCCTGACCGCCGCGGCCAAGCACCTGCTGGTGTCGCAGCCGTACATCAGCCACCTGATTGCGGACACGGAAAAACAACTCGGGGTGCAGCTGGTCGACCGCAGCCGCAAGCCGGCGACCTTGACCTACGCTGGCCGCTTTTACCTCGACGGGCTGGACAATCTCGAGCAAAGCGCCGACAAGCTGGCCTGGCACATGGCGGCGATTGCGCAGCACCGCGAGGGCAATCTGACCGTGGGGTTCGGTGAGACTTCGACGGTGCGAGCGATCGTCGGGCTGATCGCGGCGTTCGCCCAGCGCAGCGCCGGCTACCACCTCGATGTGCATGAGAACACCTCCTGGACGGTTTTCAAGGAGATGCTCGAGGGCCAGTGCGACGCGTATTTGGGTGTCGAACCGGTGCTGCACATGCCGGTGTTCACCGACGTGTTTGCGCGTAAAACGATGGCGCTGGTCGGCCCCCGGACGACCGGGCTGCCGGCTCGCATCAACGAGCTGGCCGACCTGCGCTTTTTGACCGACCGCACCGTGGTCACCTACGACCCCGCGTCGGTGCTGGATCAGTACATGCGCCAGCTGTTCGAACGCGCCGAGGTGCCGCTTCGCTCGCAGATTCAGCTGCTCAACGTCAACACGATTCAGCAGCTGGCGGCTCGCGGCACCGCCTGGGCCCTGGTGCCGGTGGATCGGCCGCTGACCTTGAGCCCCCAGGCGGCGATCATTCCCATCGACCCGGCGCTGCTGAGCCTGCCGGTGGTCGTCGCCTGCAAGAAAGGGCACGAACACCGCCCGGAGATCCAAAGCCTGATTGCCGAGGTTCACAGCGTCGCAGCGGCGCTGACCGCGGGTGATTCGGGCGACGCAGACTGAGCCCGAAGCTACGGACACAAACAACCGGCGCCACGTCACTTCTGCCCATCGGAGAAAGTGGCGTGGCGCCGGTTTTGGTGTGTGGTCAGCCGTTCGCGGCCGGTTGTTGGCGGGGTCGGTGATGACCGTGGTCAGCGGTGCCTGGCGGCTGCGGTAGTCGCTGCGGTCAGGCGCCGTCCCGGTGCGATTAGGCGAAGGAGCGGCGGTCGGGGCCGCCGGCCAAGGTGGTCGCGCGACTACCGCACGGTCAGCGTTTGGTCTCGAATGCGCCGCACGTAGGCCCGGTGGGGACCGGAGGCGGTGTGAAAGCGGTAGGTGGCGCCGGGCAGTGTCACCCGCACGTTCCCGGCGGCGTCGGCCGTGACGTGGCGGCGCCGGCCGAACCGGCCGGTGCGAAGCTGCAGCTCGGCCGCCGGGGCCAGCCGCAGCGTCAGCGCGTAGTCTCGGCGCGTCACCATCAAAAGCCGGGCCACCCGCCAGTACAGCCACGCGAAGGCGGCAATCCCGATCGCCCAGAGCCAGGGCACAAGCCGCTTGAACCGCGAGGTGGCGGCGACCGCCTGGGCATCCGCCGCAGTGTAAGGTACCCGCTCGCCGGTCACCAAAAGGCGGTGGCTGTTGATCATGTAAGGGGTGCAGGTGATCAAAGTCACCAGATCGCGGCCGGGGACGCGCCGGAGGTACCGCACGTCGCTTGGCGCGGTGACGTGGCGTTCGCTGACGCGGTAGGCCAGCTTGCGGCCGCCGATGGTGAGGTAGAAGCGGTCGCCGCGGCGCAGCGCCGGCAAGTGGGTGAACAGCGTCGCGTTGGGGACGCCGCGGTGAGCGGAGATGACGGCGTGGGTGCCGGCGCCGCCGGTGGGGTAGCTCGAGCCGTTCAACCGGCAGGCCCCGAACTGCAGCAGCCAGTCGGTGGTTTGATCAAAAACGGGCAGATCGGCGCCGATGGCGGGGATGGTCAGCCGGGCGATGGTCTCGCTGGCCAGTCGGCGGTCGTCGCGCTTGGCGTTGGTGCCGCGGTCGGCCACCGCGGCGCTGAACCGGGCGAGCCCGGGTTGCGCGTTGGCGGCGGCCAGCTTGCGGTTTTGCGCCTGATAGTGGGCGAACTGACGCGCATCGGCTCGGGCCTTGCTGCGGGTTTCGCGTTGGGCGTAGCGGCCGAGCAGCGCTTGGTTGCGCTGGGTGACATAGGCGTCGCTGACGAAAGGGTAGGCGACGAAGCCGGTGCCGACCAGCAGGCCGATGAGCAAAAGAATATCGATGGGTCCGAGCAAGGCACGATGCGCCATGGGGGCCTCCTTTCTGTTTCGCGACCGAACGCAAACCGCCGACCGCGTGGCGGCCGGCGGTTGACGCCTGGCTGAGTGGGTCTAGTTCCTGCAACCGAACGGTCAGCGATTACGCGGCCTCGTCTGCACGGTGCCGCCGCCACTGCGCGACCGCAACGGCGAGCAGCACGACGCCACCGATCAGGGTGAGCCCGACCAGCACGGATTCGCCGGTTTGCGGCAGCCGCAAGCCACCCGGGGGCGTGGTCGGCGGCCCCGGTGCCTTCGGCGGTGGTGTATTGGACGTCGGGGGCCCGGGCAAAAGCGCCTTGGGCCAGACCTCAAGCGAGCTGGTGTCGCGAGGCATCAGACCCACCGTGGTTTGAATCCCGCCGGTCACGGTGAATTGGTAAACTGCCTGAAGGCCGAAGCGGTCGGTCGGCAGGGTCAAGGCCAGGTTGCCATCCGCACCGGTGGTCCCTGTTGCCGCCGGCCGACCGCTGGCCGGCCTTGCCGCTAGCCGCGACTGCCAGTAGACTTGCTGCTCGGGCGTGGCGGGGTGGTGCGACCAGTAGGCCTTGGTCGCATCGTAAACCCGCACGGTGTGGCCCGGCTGCCCGATGTGCAGGACGACGCTGCCGGCCTTGGCCGGTCGCGCCGGGGTCAGGCACCAGGCGGCCAGCACGGCGACCAGCGTCAACCAGATTCTGTGTGCCATCAGGCCACCTCCTTGCGCGAACGGTGCCACAGCCCCAACCCCATCGCGGCCCAAAGCAGCAGACCAAGGGCCAGCAACGCGCCTCTTTGCCAGCCGCCGGTGTGGGGCAGCAGGATGCGCGAATTTTGGACCGTGAGGGTGACGGTGGGGTGATCTTGCGTGAAAGTAAGGTCCAGTTCCCGGCCCTCGCCGGTGTATTCCGGCGCAATCTGGTAGCCGGTCGGCGCCTTGACCTCGACCAGCCGGTAGCGGCCGGCCCGGAGGTTGGCCCAACGCGCGTGGCCCGAGGCGTCGGTGGTCACCGTGCGGGTGGCATTGGTGGCGACCGCTGTCAGGGCGAATTCGGCCCCGGCCAGTTGGCTGCCGGTGGCCGCATCCTGCTTGGTTAGCTCAAGGCTACCGCTGACGCCATTGGCGGAGCCGCCGACGGTCGTCACCTGGACCTTGGTCGGCTGGTCGGTTTTGTCCTGCGTCACGCGATCGGCATCGATGCGAACCCCGTTGGTCAGCTCGGCCACCGGTGCGTCCGAGTCGATGGTGGCCGCGTAATCGATGACGTAAGGCTGCGTCAGTTCGTGCAAAAAGGTGATGGTCGTGGTGGTTTCGCCGGTCGGCCCGTCGATTTTGGCAATCGCGGTGTAGTCGCGGCCTCGGGTCAGCGGGTGTTCGTAGTCGACTTGGGTGGTGCCGTTATTGTTGTTGGCGTCATCGTACTGGAATGGGTAAATCTGAAGCGACGCGAGGTCGACGCGCTGGTTGGGGCTGGCGACGTCCGTGACCACCGCGTTTTTGAGGTGGGCATTGGCGTCGTTGACCCGCACCGACCAGTTGACCTGGGCCTGATTGCTCGAGTCTTGCTGGCCGGTTTTGGCAATAATCGTGCCGGCGTTACCGGGCCACACCGGGTTGCTGGGCAGCGTCTCGGGCTCGCCGCCATTGGTGTAGGTGGCGGTGTTCTTGTAGTTCTTCTGGGCCAGCGGATCGCTCAGCCGGGTCAAAACCACCACTTGGTACGATTGGGTCGAGCCCTCCGGCAGGTACACCGTCAGGACTTGGTTGTTACCGGTGTCGGGTTGGTCAATGGCAATGCCAGTCGTGACGGGGAGACTGTAGCTGCCGTTCGTGTCCTGGGTGAGGACCAGCGCGTCGACGAAGGTCTGATCGGCCGGAATGGCATCCGTGACAGAGGCGGCGGCCAGCCGCTGGTAGTCGGTGTTGACCGTGACCTCCCAGCGCAGCTGGCCCCGGGCCTGCAGCCAAAAGCCGTTTTTGTTGTCGGTGTTGGTGATGGTCGGCGGTGGGTTGTACTCCGCCGTGGCCGTGAGATCCGGCCCATCGACGCGGTTCACCCAGGCGGTGTTGACCGCGTCTTGGTCGTAACGGGTGGTGTAAGTCAGCCTCAGGTGAGCGTAGGTTTCGCCGTAAGCGCCGATCAAGGCGAGGTTGAACTGCGGGGTGGTGGCCGCGTGGGTCAGCTCAAAATCACGGCCGGCAACCAGCTGCTGGCCGGTATCCAGGTCGGTCAGCCGCAGCGTTGCGTCGACCAGGCTGATTGGAGCGACGTCGAGGTAGCGGTTGTCCGAGGTGCGACCGAACAGCGTGTCGGCCAGGGTGTAGTTGACCAGTTGCTGGTGTTGGGGATTCAGGTCGACTGCCCAATCCACGGTGTGGCCGGCATCATCGGCTCCCGTCTGGGTTTTGGTCAGGTTGGGGCCAGTGGCTACGTTGATAGTGCCTTCGCCGTGAGCGTGGTGGCCGTGATTGTCCTCGACGTCGTTGATCAGCTGCTGGCCGGTGCTGGGGTTGGCCACGACAACGGCGTAGGTCAGAATTAGCGGCTGGTCGATGGCTCGCAGCAGGGTGACGCGCAGCCGGGAGTCGGCGTAGTCAATCTGGTAGTCGCGGCCTTGGACCAACGGTTCCCGGGGACTGAGGTCGGTTGCCGTGTCCCAGCCGGCGAGGCTGATTCGGACATCGCCATCGCGCTGGGTGAAGGCCTGGCCGGGTCCCGGGGTATCGATTAGGGTGGTGTTGACCGGCAAAGACGTTCCGGGTTCATTGTACGTGACGGTCCAGTTGTAGCGTTCGCCGCTGCCCCCGGCGAAGACCTTCGTCAGCATTTCGTGCGGCCGGTAGTTCATGGTCACCTGGCCGCCAACGGTCGGCGGATTGGGGTCGGCCTGGCCGTCGTAATACAAGGCGGCGCGGTTTTCAATCTGCTGATAGTTGTAGGTCTGGGTGGGGTCGGCCAGGCGGGTGTGGATGGTGACCAAAAAGGCGTGGTCGGTGGCGGCGTAATTCCCTTGCAGGTAAATCTGGTGATCCGCGACGCGAAAGTCGCGCCCTTCTTCAAGCGTGGTGCCGGTGGCGTGAAGCGAGCCGTCGGGTAGCACGTCGGCGACCTGAATCGCGACGCCGGTCAGCGCCAGGCTGGCCGGCAACTGCTCGTCCAGGTGACCGTTGACCAGGTGCTTGAGTCCGGCATTGACGTTCAGTGTCCAGTCGATGTTGGCAGAAGTGCCGACCTGCTGTCCGGTCTTGGTGAGGTCTGCGACGTGAGCCGGCTTGACCGTCACCGGAACACTGACGACCTTGTCCTGACTGACCGGCACCAGAATTTCGTGGTTGCCGGTTTCATCGAAGCTCAGGCCGGTCGAGGTGAGGTGAAAATCACCGGCGAGGTCGCTTAATCCCACCGCCTCCTGAGTGAAGGTCAGCGTGACTTCGCCGCCTTGCACGGTGAAATGGCCGAGCGGCTGATCGGTTGTGCTCAGCAGATCACCATCTGCGGTGAACGGCGGCACCTCGGTCGGTAGCGTAAAGCGAAAGTAGTCGCCGGGCTGCACGAGCCCATTGGGCAAGGACCAGTGATAGGTCAGCGCCAAGTTAGAGGCGGTTGTGACAGCCGTGTCTGCGACCGGCTGGCCATCGGCATCGACAAAGGTGTGATCGACATGGTCAATAATCGTGCCATTGGTCACCAGTGGCGCCAAATCGCGGCCACCTTCCGCCGCCGCGAGCGGGACGGCCCGGGTGAGACCGCATAAGAGTCCCTGCAGCACCAGAACGAACGCCAAAACACCGGTCAGTCTTCGGCTGACATTGTGCGGAGTCATGACGCCTTCCCCGTTAGGCCCGGGCCTGGCGCTTGCGGATGCCGACCACGGTCAAAACGATCAGGACGGCCCCGATGGCCAAGAGCCCGATGATGCCGGCGCCACCGGTGTGTGGCAGAAGGCCGGTTGGCTGATCGAGAATGTCGGATTCCTTGTCATCGAAGGCGAAGTCGGTGGCATCGGCCTTCTCGTAGCCGGCCGGGGCCTTGGTTTCGACGGCCTTGAAGGTGGTGGTTGCGTCTTCCAGGCCGCTGATGCCGAACGCACCGGCCGAATCGGTCACGAACGTGGTCCCTGTGGTGGCCCAGCTGAGCTTGTAGTTTTGGGCCTCCGCGTCGATGTAGCCGGTCAGCTCGGTTTGCGCCTCGCCGTCTTCGTCGGTGACCAGCAGCTGGTTGCCTGCGGAATCTTGAATGCTGAATTCGGCGCCTTTCAGCACCTGGTTGGTCTGGCCATCCTTTTTGATGAATTTGTGGAAGTGCGTGGCGATTTTTTCGTTCTTAGGATAGACGTAGACGTTCCCATCCGCTGCCTTCTCCGCCGGCAGGCTCAGCCAAAAATCAGGCGTCTTGGAATCCGCGTAACCGGTGCGGCCGGCGGCTTCGTGGAACAGGTAGACGGCGGTGTGGTCACCGCTTTGAACGTTCAAATCTAAGGCAATCTGCCCCTGTTCGTCGGTTTTGAGCGGCGTCTTGGTGACCAAATCACTGTCGTTGAGCTTCGGCGTGAAGTTGTCCGGATCGGCCCAGTACTGGCCGGTCACGTCGTAAACCGAGAACTTGACCCCGGCAAGCGGGGTGGCGTCCCCGGCCCAATCGGCCTTGGCCTGATCCGGCGTCTGGGTGGTGCTGTGTTCGGCTGATGTCTGGCTGTCTTTGAACCCAAACTTGGTCAAAACGACATGCTGCGTGGTTGACGCAGAAGCGTCGTTGGAGTCATCCGCCTGAACCGGTTGGTGAGCGGTCAGCGCCGCCGCGAGCGGTAAAGCGAGTGCAAGCGCCCCCAGCGCCTGCCACACGTGTGTTGCCCAATTCTTCTTCATCATAGTTCCCCCTAAAAATTTTTACACATTAACGTCAGCCGTAGTCTACCATGGGCTGAAAACGAGTTCATTCACACTTTCATAGTCTCTTGATGGCCTAAGTTGTCACAAAATTATGAATATGAGTTTCAATCCATGAATGCGTCGGGGAACTAATTGGGGACAGAGTTCACAAAATCGTACCACTCAAACGGCCTGTTGCCGTGAAAACAGTCTCCGCGGTTGTTAACTGAGCAAACGTTGACTGGGTGGCGGTATTCCCAGATCACGCCAAAATAATGTCCGAATATTAGAGGTAAAGAAAGTTAAAAATATTTTTAATTCTTTTTTGCCTGTATTAGAATTTTAATTACGGGCTAATTATGTTGTCATAATCGGGCCGTAATTGTGATTGCGTGTCAAGGCCTGGTGATCGAAGCCGATTCCATCACCGTCTACCGTCATTCGTGAGATGCCCGGGCCGACCGGTCTCGCCAGCCCGACGCTACTCGGTCGCTAACCCCGCTCGGCGCCGTTCTGGTTCGTCGAGCTCCGCAAGGCACGCTGGAGCGTCCAGCTAGGGCCGGCACTTGGGGCCAAGTCCAGCCCCAAGCGCCAGCCCGACGTTACTCGGTTCGCTAACCCCGCTCGGCGCCACTCTGGTTCGTCGAGCTCTGCCGAGCAACGCGAACACGACTAGCTAGGGCCGGCACTCGGGGCCAAGCCCAGCCCCAAGCGCCAACCCTACGCTACTCGGTTCGCTAACCCCGCTCGGCGCCACTCTGGTTCGTCGAGCTCCGCAAGGCAACGCTGGAGCGTCCAGCTAGGGCCGGCACTTGGGGCCAAGTCCACCCCCAAGCGCCAGCCCGACGCTAGCCGTCCTGCTAACTGCGCCTTGCTTTGCTCTGGGCACAAGAAAAACCCCGTCCGGTGGGGCGACCGGGCGGGGTTTAAGGGGGTTGTTTGGATAATTGGTTTGGGGGTTATCACTCAGATTTGGATACTGAACCTTAGTGGTTAGGCCTTGGCCTGTTCTGCGTTCATGGCATCTTCAGCTTCCTTGGTCACGATCGCGTTGGTCGTTTCCTTGTCGAAGAAGTGTGCCTTGTTGATGTCAAAGCCCATGTCGATCTTGTCGCCAGGGTTGTGGAAGTCACGGGCATCAACGGTTGCAACGAATTCGGTGCCGTCAACGCGGGCGTACAGCTGAGAGGTCGCACCCATCAATTCGGAAACGACAACTTCGCAGTGAACGGTTGCGCCAGGCCAGGTTTCGATGAAGGCTTCTTCGGCGTGGATGTCTTCAGGACGAATCCCGAATGTGATCTCCTTGCCGTTGTAGCCGCGGTCGTTCAGAACCTTGGCACGGCCTTCAGGAATGGCCAGTTCGAGGCCTTGACCATCGGAAATCTTGCCGTCCTTGTAGGAAACGTTGAAGAAGTTCATCGCAGGGGAGCCCATGAACCCGGCAACGAACATGTTGCGAGGGTTGTCGTAAACTTCGGCAGGGGTCCCGATTTGCTGAACCTTACCAACGGACATAACAACAACACGGTCCGCCATGGTCATCGCTTCGGTCTGGTCGTGGGTAACGTAGATCGTGGTGGTGTTCAGGCGCTGGTGCAGCTTGGCGATTTCGGCACGCATGGAAACACGCAGCTTGGCATCCAAGTTGGACAGTGGTTCGTCCATCAGGAAGATTGGGGCATCACGCACGATGGCACGGCCCAGCGCAACACGCTGACGCTGACCACCGGACAGGTCGGCAGGCTTTCTTTCAAGGAATTCCTTCAGACCCAGGATGTCGGCAGCTTCGTCGACACGCTTTTTGATGTCAGCCTTGGCGTACTTACGCAGCTTCAACCCGAAGGCCATGTTATCAAAAACGGTCATGTGCGGGTACAGCGCGTAGTTCTGGAAGACCATCGCGATGTCGCGATCCTTAGGGGCAACGTCGTTCATGACCTTGCCGTCGATCTTCAGGTCGCCTTGGGTAATGTCTTCAAGGCCGGCGATCATGCGCAGGGTCGTGGACTTACCACAGCCAGAAGGGCCGACGAACACGATGAATTCCTTGTCGCGAACGTGAAGGTTGAAGTCCATAACGGCGTCTTTTTCGCCTTCCTTAGCATCAGGGTAACGCTTGTAAATGTGGTCCAGTGCGATTTCTACCATTTGACACACTCCTATCTTGATTACTATTTCAGTATAAATGTAAGCGGTTCACGTTCCCTTGCCAAAGTGAACAAAGATGCCGGCGATTTTTTGGCGGATTGACCAAAGTCGCCAATCTGGTAAACTGCAAGCGAGGTGAGAAAAATGGTTCAGAAGTTAACAGTTGTGCTGGTGGCGACCCCCGCCGGCATCGTGATGATCAACCGGCGCAAGCCGCCGTACCGCGGCCTGTGGAACGGGCTGGGCGGCAAGGTCGAGCCCGGCGAGACACCGCTTGAAGGCGCCGTTCGCGAGGTGAAAGAAGAAAGCGGCGTCGCGCTGGCGCTGGCCGACACGGTCCCGGCCGGCCTGGTACATTGGCACGTCGATGGCAAGCTCGAAGGCGACTTGTACCTTTACTACGCCCACACCAAGGCCGCGGTGGCCGCCCAAGACACCCGCGAAGGCCTGCTGGCGACGCGGCCGCTTGACTGGTTGCAGGCACCGGACAACCTCGGGCTGGTCGCCGACCTCAAGGCACTTTTGCCCCACGTGCTGGCCGGTGAGGACCTGGTCTACAACGCGTGGTTCGAGGGGCAGGACTTCAAGTGGCTCGAGATTCTGGGGCCCCGCGGGTGAGCGGCGAAGAGGCGACGCGTGGCGCCAGGTCGGAACGACCGGCCGCGGCCGGGCCAGGATCGCAACCGCAGCCGGAGCAGCCAACGGTAGCCGAGCCCAGTTCGCCATCGCAGCCGGAGCGAGCGGCAGTGGCCGAGCCCAGTTCGCCATCGCGGCCGGAGCGAGCGGCAGTAGCCGAGTCCGGTTTGCCATCGCAGCCGGAGCGAGCGGCTGTGGCCGAGCCCAGTTCGCCATCGCGGCCGGGACAGCCGGCCACAGCCAAGTCCGGTTCGCAGTCGCAACCGGCCGTTGGGCAGCCGGCGCCGCGACCCGAGATTCTGGTCGGGTTGACCGCCGTCACCGATCACCCCAGCCTGGCCGTGGGTCGCGCTTCGACGCTGCGAGAGCTAGCGGGGCATTTTCCGGTGGTCGAGATCGACTCGAGCTTCTACGCCGTGCCGAGCGTGGCGGTGGTGCAGCGCTGGCAGAGCCAAGTGCCGGCCGGTTTTCAGTTCATCGTCAAGGCGACGCAGTACATGACGCGCCACAAGGACGACCCGGGCCACGAGCTGGTGGCCGAGTTCACCGCGCTGCGTCGGGCTCTGGCGCCGCTTACGGCGGCCGGGCAGCTGGCCGCCGTGCTGTTTCAGCTGCCGCCGTACTTCGGTGTGACGCTTGAAAACGTGCGGTACCTGCGGCGAATTCGCCAGCTCTACTCGGACCTGCCTGTGGCGCTGGAGTTTCGCAACAACGGCTGGTATGCGGCCGAGTACCGCGAGCAGACCCTGAGCTTGATGCGGGAGCTGCACCTGATTCACGTGGTGGTCGATGAGCCGCAAACCGCGGCCGGCAGCGTTCCCTTAGTGCCGGTCGCGACGACGCCTGAACTGACCATTCTGCGGCTGCACGGTCGCAACGCGGCCGGTTGGCTGGAGCGGCGACCCGAGCTGCGCCACCTTCGCACCGCCTACGACTACTCGCAGGCCGAGCTCACGCAACTCGGCGCGGTTGCCGCCGGCCTGGCCTCACGCCGGGTGATCGTCAGCTTCAATAATAACGGGAATCACGACGCGGCCGGCAACGCGCAGAAGTTTTGCCGCCTGCTGGGGCTTGATTTCACCGGCCTGGGCCCCAGCCAGCTGAGTTTATTCTAATAGGAGACAAACCATGAGCAAAGACTTCCACGACCTGGACCCTGAACGCCACGGCGCCGCGCTGCGCCTGGACGCCGACTCCGCTCCGGCCATTCGCGCGACGGTGGCGGCGCTGGTCAAGGACCGCGACGAACGCGGTTGGACCCACCACCTGAAGAACCTGGCGACGGCCCTGAACGTCGAGGCCGCCGAGGTGCTTGAAATTTTCACCTGGAAGGACGTCGGCGAGCCGCTGAGTGAACAGGAGGCGGCCCATGTCGCGGAGGAGCTGGCCGACGTCTTAATCTACGTCTTCGACATGTGTGCGAAGCTCGACTTGGACCCATTGAAGCTCATTGCGGCCAAGCAGGTGATCAACGCGCCGCGCCACCGCGGCCAGCGCAGCTGAGAAGCGGCTAGCTTGCACCGGCACCCGGCCGCCAACACTTGCACGACGCGACGCGACCCGTTCCGCTGAACCCGCCGAGCTTCGCCGGCTAAACGTGCCCCGCTCGGCAACGCGGGAGCGGCTAGCTACGCACTGACGCCGAGGCATAACCCGCCTCAACGCCAGCGCTAGGCTACCCGTCCCGCTACACCCGCCGGGCTTCGACCTCTAAACAGCTCCCCAAGTGCCTTCTGTATGGTATACTGATACCAGTTTAGGCACTTTTTTGGCTCGCGGCACGTCGCGGGTACCCTAAAATAATTCAAGTCGCTGCAGGAGGCACATTAACCATGTCAAAACCAACGTTCTACGTGACGACGCCGATCTACTACCCAAGCGGTAAGCTACACATCGGCAACGCGTACTCGACCATCGCCGCGGATGTCATCGCGCGTTACAAGCGCCTGATGGGCTACGACGTCTTTTTCCTGACCGGAACCGATGAGCACGGGCTGAAAATCGAGCAGAAGGCCGACAAGCTGGGCATCACCCCGCAGGCCTACGTCGACGGCATGGTGTCGCAGATCAAGGCGCTGTGGAAAATGCTCGAGATCACTAACGACAAGTTCATCCGCACCACTGATGAGGAACACGTCAAGGCCGTCCAGAAAATCGTCGAACGCCTGATTAAGCAGGGTGATGTTTACCTAGGTGAATACACCGGCTGGTACTCGGTGGAAGACGAGGAGTACTTCACCGAGCCGCAGCTGGCCGAGGTTTACCGCGACCAAGACGGCAAGGTGATCGGCGGCAAGGCGCCGTCCGGCCACGAGGTGCAGCTGGTCAAGGAGGAGTCGTACTTCTTCCGCATGAGCAAGTACACCGACCGGCTCGTGCAGTTTTACGCCGACCACCCCGACTTCATTCAGCCGGCCTCGCGCAAAAACGAGATGCTGAACAACTTCATCAAGCCAGGTCTGGAAGACCTGGCGATGAGTCGCACCAGCTTCAACTGGGGCGTTCCGGTGCCGGAGAACCCGAAGCACGTGGTTTACGTGTGGGTCGACGCGCTGCTCAACTACATCACGGCGCTGGGCTACGGCTCCGACAACCACGACCTGTTCGATAAGTACTGGCCGGCCGACCTGCAGCTGATCGGCAAGGAAATCGTGCGGTTCCACACCATTTACTGGCCGATCATCCTGATGGCCCTGGGGCTGCCGATTCCCAAGAAGATTTACGGCCACGGCTGGCTGGTGATGAAGGACGGCAAGATGAGCAAGTCCAAGGGTAACGCCATCTACCCGGAGATGCTGGTCGAGCGTTACGGCCTGGATGCGCTGCGCTACTACCTGATGCGGGCGATTCCGTTCGGCAACGACGGCATTTTCACGCCAGAGGACTTCGTCGACAAGATTAACTTTGACCTGGCCAACGACTTAGGCAACCTGCTGAACCGGACCATCGCGATGATCAACAAGTACGTCGGCGGCGTGTTGCCTGACCTGAGCCAGGTCTCGGCCACCCCGTTCGACGCCGACCTCGAGGCCACCGCGGCTTCGAGCATCGCGGCTTACCACGAAAAAATGGCCGCGCTTCAGTTCTCCGACGCGATGGACGCGACCTGGAAGCTGATTGCCCGGGCCAACAAGTACATCGACGAAACCGAGCCGTGGAACCTGGCCAAGGATCCGGCCAAGGCCTCAGAGCTGGCCAGCGTCATGGGTCACCTGGCCGAAAGCCTGCGCCTGATTGCGCTGTTGATCCAGCCGGTCATGACCCACGCCCCGAAGCAGATTTTCGGCCAGCTCGGCCTGGATTCCGCCATCGCCGCCCAGGAGACCCTCGAATGGGGTCACCTGCCGGCCGGCACCAAGATTGTCGAGAAGGGGACGCCGATTTTCCCACGGCTCGACGCCGCGGAGGAAGTCGCCTACATCAAGTCCCAGATGCAGCCGCCTAAGAAGCAGGCGACCGTCGACCCGGCGACCCGCAAGGACGAAATCGAGTTCGGCGCCTTCGACAAGTCGGAGATTCGCGTCGCCGAGATTCTGAACGTCGAAAAGGTGAAAGGCGCCGACAAGCTGCTGAAGTTCACGCTGGACGCCGGTGACGAAGGTACCCGCCAGATTCTCTCCGGTATCGCCAAGTACTACCCGCACTTTTCGGAGTTGAAGGGCAAGAAGGTCATGGCCGTCGTCAACCTCAAGCCGCGCAAGCTGCGCGGTGAGATGAGCGAGGGGATGCTGCTGTCGGCCGAGGACAGCGAAGGCCACATCACCCTGCTGACCGTCGCCGATGACCTGGAGAACGGCAGCCTGATCGGCTAACTGAACACAGACACGGCAAGCCACCGCAGATTGCGGTGGCTTTTTTGTGCCGTTCCTAAAATATATTTGTCGATATAAATGGACGAGACGATAAATACGCCTTTTGACGAATAAATTCGAACAAATGAATCAATTATTATTTACAAATTGTGATGTTTTTCCCGAGCAATCGCATGCTAAAATTTTTCTGATATAGGCAATGGTGTTAATCGTTAGGACGGGCAGCGACGAGGATTTGGGAGGCACACGAATGGCAAAGTATGAGCAAGGCAGGGCAAAGATGATGGCGGCCACGGCGCAGCGCCGGCTGCACTTCAAGCTGTACAAGGCAGGTGGCCAGTGGGTCATCGCCGGCATCGCGGCGGTGACGCTGGGGCTGGCCGTCGGCGGTCGGCCGGTGCAGGCCGCGGCGACCACCGACACAACTGGAACCGTGGTGGCGACCGCCGGGGAAGACGGCAGTGGGGCCGCGTCTCGGACTGCCAGCGCCGAGGGCAGCGCAGCGGCGGCGCCGACCGCGACAACCGTAACCGGTACCGGAATCGAAACCGAAACCACTACGAAGGCGACCGGAACGCCAAGCAAAACCCTACGTGCAACGGCGAGCGTGAGTGGCACCGCCACCGCGGCAGCCACCGCCGCGGCAGGCACCACCCCCGCAGGCACCGCCACGGTAGCTACCACCCCCGCAGGCGACGCCGCGGTGGCTGCCACGACCACTGTTGCGGCGTCCACGGCAGACGTGACCGCAACCGCCGAGCCGAGTGATCCGCCGGCCGACTCGGCGCAGTCCTACCGCGTCGAGTACGTGAACGTGACCAAGGACACCGGCAATAACCAGGTTCTGGCGACCGTCGAGGGCAACGCGGCGGAGGGGCCTTACCAGGTCGACCTGAAGGCGGCCGGCCTGGACCCGCAGAAGTATGAGCTGGCCGATGCGCAGCCGACCAGCCTGCCAGTCGCGGCAGCTGGTACGTACCAGGTTCAGGTGCAGGACAAGACCGTGGTGCTTGAGGAACCGCTGGTGGTCACCACCACGATTCACTACGTGGCGGCCGAGGCGGGGGACAATTTCTCCGATTACGATTTCGTGGCAGCAGGCGGGTTCAGCAAGCTTGCGGATCACCCAGTGGTGGCCGAATCCGCCGTCGTGACCCAATCGTTCACGGTCACCTGGGACCTGGCCAGAGACGAAGGGGTGTGGTACGAACCCGAGGCACTTTTCCCGGCCGTTACGTCGCCGACGGTTGAGGGGATGGTCCCGGCCGTGGCGACCTACCCAACGGGCGACCTACGGATGGGCGGCCACAACTACGCGACGGGGGACATGGACATCTACGTGCCGTACCACCGCGTTGGGGAAAAAGAGGCGCTCACCTACGCTGCCCCGACCATTGACCCGGAGGACGCGGCGGCAGGCATCGTCAAGTACCACTTCGTTGACCTTGATAATGGCGGTGACGAGGTCGCCACTTACAGCGGCCACGCGACGGGCTTTTCCAGCCGCCCGGACATGCTGACTTCTGGGTCCGACGGAGTGAGCATGGGCGGCGTAATTGCGGAGCTGGCGGCGCTTTACGACTACGACCCGGCCGGCTTTGCGGCGGAAGGCGGCAAGGCCAACGGGCTGAACGAGGACGGCACCGCCGCGCAAGGCGAGGTGATCGATTCGGCGGTGGCCGCCGGCAGCCAGATCACCATCGAGCTGCGGCACCGGCACGAAACAGGAAGCGTGCTTTTCACGCAGGTTGTCCATTTTAAAGATGCGGATGGCAACACCGTCGCCGACGACCAAAAGTGGAACCTGGGCTGGGACACGGACACCGACCTGGTTCGTGAGTTCGGGGCCAAGCGGCATAACCGCCCGTATGCGCCGACCTACACCCCGATGGGCGAGACGGGGCAAGGGGTGCGGCCCATCCAGCAAATTGCCGGCATGATCTCGACCATCGATGGCGTAGCGACGACCGAGCTGGCCGCCGTTTCCTACCTCGATGAGAACGGTGTCCCACACGATGCACCGGAAGTCACGGTGGTTTACGACAACCATCCCTACACGATCGAATTCGTCACCACCAACGACCGCGGTCACCAGGTGGTTGAGGGCAAGCCGTATCTGGGCCAAGCCAAGGACGGCACCTACCAGATCGACTTGGCCGATGCCGGGCTGGACCCGGCGAAGTACGAGCTGAGCGATCCGACCACCACCAGCATCGCGGTGGCGGCCGATCAGACCTACCAGATTGAGGTCAAGCACCGGACGCAAATCCTGACGGACGAGCCGTTGGTGACGCACAGACCGGTTCGCTACGTCCGGGCCGACGATGAGAACGTTGAGGTCGCACCGGGCTTTGTGATTGACCAGACCTACTTCAAGGAAATCGACCTGGTGACCGGCAACGTGGTGATGTACCACGTGCAAAATCACTTTTTGGACCGGCCGAATCCGCAGATCGCCGGCATGGTGGCGGAGCGACCGAATCTCTCGGAAATTGATGTTCAGGACGCGGACACGAGCTGGGCGCCGTCGGAGAATCAACCGCCGATTGTCGTCCGGTACGACGCGCAGCCTTACACCATCGAGTTCGTCTTTGACAACGGGGCAGGCGTAACGGCACCGGTGGGGACCGCACACCTTGGTTCCGCCATTTTCGACGAGGGGACTTACAAGATTGACTTGGCTGACGGCGGTCTGGACACCAGCGTGTACCAGCTGGTCGATCCCGACACCACCAGCATTGACGTGGCGGCGGGTCAGACGTACCAGGTGATGGTCCAGCACCCAACGGCACTTCAGCCGGACAAGGCCATCACGACGCACCGGATCATTCACTACCAACGGGCGGATACGCATGAAAAACTTCTGGATGACCGGGAGATTACCTTCACCTACATTCCGGAAGTCGATTTGATCGGCGGCTGGATCCTGAAGTGGCACCGCCAGGCGGATTTGCCAGATGTCACCTCGCCGGTCATTGCGGGTTACACTGCAGACGTTCCTGCGCTGAACTTGATGGAGCTGAATTCCGAAACCATTAGTATGCAGCCGATTCTGATCCAACCAGAGGTCACGGTGACCTACACCCCGGATGTGCAAAAAGCATCGGTCTACTTCGTGGGCGTTGGCGGCCGACCGCTGGTTCCGGCCATGCAGATTGAAGGCACCAGCGGCAGCGCGATTACCCATACCCAGTTCGTCGCCACCATCCAAAAGCTGATCAGCGACGGCTACAACTTGGTCGCCGACGGCACGGTTGGCGCGACCTTCGACAAGGACGCGGCCACCGATCAGTACTTTGTCGTCAAGTTCGAGGCCGTGGCGCCGATTGCCGGCATGCCAGGCGGCGGTGTTCACGCCTACCAAAAAATCCAGGTCCCGGACGTTGCGCCAAGCGTGACCGAGGACGGTTACTACAACAACCTGACGCCAGGGGAGCCGGCCGGTGGGATCCACGTCTACCAGAAGACCCAGGTGCCGGACGTTGCGCCGAGCGTGACCGAGGACGGTTACTACAACAACCTGACGCCAGGGGAGCCGGCGGATGGTATCCACGTCTACCAGAAAACGCAGGTGCCGGACGTCGCGCCAAGCGTGACCGAGGACGGTTACTACAACAACCTGACGCCAGGGGAGCCGGCGGGTGGCATTCGTGTCTACCAGAAAACGCAGGTGCCGGACGTCGCGCCAAGCGTGACCGAGGCCGACTACTACAACAATCTGACCCCAGGCAAGCTGGCGGGTGGCATTCACGTTTACCAGAAAACGCAGGTACCGGACCTCGCACCAACGGTGACGGCCGAGGACTACTACAATAATCTGACCCCAGGTGAGCTCGACGCAGGTGTCCGGGTTCGCAACCAGGTACCGGACGTCGCCCCGAGTGTGACCGAGGACGGTTACTACAACAATCTGACGCCAGGAGAGCCGGCGGATGGTATCCATGTTTACCGAAAAACTCAGGTACCAGATGTTGCGCCGAGTGTGACCGAGGACGGTTACTACAACAATCTGACCCCAGGAGAGCCGGCAGGTGGTATCCATGTTTACCGAAAGACTCAGGTGCCAGATGTTGCGCCGAGCGTGACCGAGGAAGGCTACTACAATAATCTGACGCCGGGTGAGCTCGACGAAGGCGTTCGGGTTCGCAACCAGGTGCCGGATGTTGCGCCATCGGTGACAGCCGAGGACTACTACGACAATCTGACACCAGGTGAGCTCGACGCAGGCGTTCGGGTTCGCAATCAGGTACCAGACGTTGCGCCGAGCGTGACCGAGGCCGACTACTACAACAATCTGACACTAGGGGAGCTCGACGAAGGCATTCGGGTTCGCAACCAGGTACCGGACGTTGCGCCGAGCGTGACCGAGGCCGACTACTACAACAACCTGACGCCGGGTGAACTCGACGAAGGGGTTCGGGTTCGCAACCAGGTGCCGGACGTCGCACCAAGCGTGACGAAGGCCGCCTACTACGATCACCGCACCACCACGCCGGCGGTGACGGCGCTGACCCCGGGCAAGCAGCCGACCACCGGCGCCGGGACGGCGACCTCGACCACCCCGACCAGCCTGCCGGTGACCGGACCGCGGCACGGCGCGACGACCGCTGCCGCACTGGCACCGACCGCGGCGGCTGCGGCTCAAACAACAGGGCAGCTGCCGCAAACCGGCGAAACCACCCGCGGCGCATTGGCGCTGGCTGGCGTTGGACTTTTGAGCCTTTTGGGACTGGCCACGCTGGCTGAACGCAAACGGCTGGCCGGCAAGCGGTAGCCGACGATGAATTGTCCACGTCGGCGGGTTGTTGGCGCCGACGGCCGAGGCCGGAACCACCAGTTTTGAACCGAGTAACGCGGTGCGTCGCTGAAGGCGCATCGCGTTTTTGCGTCAATCAAAAAAGCTGCCACCGGCAGCTTTTCGTGTGATTAAGGCATGTTGTTCGGCGCCGTCTCGAACACTGGGTAGGTGGCAAGCGCCGTCAGGTCGGTGTCCAAAGGCACCGTGTAGGACATGTAGTGGATATGCGCCGGGCTGCCTTGGCGCAGCTCGGCGAGCTTGGCCGCCGCCTGGTCGTGATCGGCGCTGGCGAAAATGACCTCGATGACGCTGTGGCGGTCGAGGTCCGTGTAAGCTCGCACGATCAAATCAACAGTAGACATGAATATTCCTCCATATCAATTCTTACGAATACATTATATCAGACTGGTTAGCGGTGGGTGTCGTTGCAGGTGAAAAAATTGGGCGGAAGCCGGATTGTGACCAAGCCGGTCTGCGTTGGGGATGCGAGGCCCGGGGCAAGGTCGGGCCAGGTGCCGGCGGAGGCTACCCGTCCCGCTAACCCCGCGCTTTTCCACCCCCTAAACGGGTTCCACCGAGCAACGCGAACGCGTCCAGCTCGGTCAGACACTCGAAGCAAGGCACGCTTCAAGCGTCCGACCTACGCTAGCCGGTTCGCTAAATGCGCTCGGTTCCACCCCCTAAACGGGTTCCACCGAGCAACGCGGGAGCGGCTAGCTACGCACCGTCGCCGGGGCATAACCCGCCCCAACGCCAGCGCTAGGCAACCCGTCCCGCTAACCCCGCGCTTTTCCACCCTCTAAACGGGTTCCACCGAGCAACGCGAACGCGTCCAGCTCGGTCAGACACTCGAAGCAAAGGTCGCTTCAAGCGTCTGACCTACGCTAGCCGGTTCGCTAAATGCGCTCGGTTCCACCCTCTGTTTGTTCCCTCCCCCAACTCCGCGTATACTGGATAGGAATGATTGGAAAGGACGACGTCACATGGAGATCTTTGATTCGCACACGCATTTGAACGACACACCTTACGCCGGGGAGGAGGCGGCCTACGTCGCAACCGCCGCGTCGCTTGGCGTTACCGAGATGGCCATTGTGGGGTCGGACACGGCGCTTAACGCCGGCGCGATGGCACTGGCCGCGCGTTTTCCCAACCTTTACGCGATCGTCGGCTGGCATCCCGAGTCCAGCAAGGATTACACCCAGGCGGCCGAGGATCTGTTGATCACGCAGCTGGCCGCCGCCAAAACGGTGGCGCTGGGCGAAATCGGCCTGGATTACCACTGGGACACCAGCCCCCGCGAGATTCAGCGCCGCGTTTTCCGGCGGCAGCTGGCGATTGCGCGTGACCTGCACATGCCGGTGTCGATTCACTCGCGCGATGCGTTCGAAGACACCTACGACATTTTGAAGGCCGCTCACCTCGAAGACTTCGGCGGCATCATGCACAGCTTCACCGGTGACGGGGAATGGGCGCGGAAGTTCCTGGACCTGGGGATGTACGTGTCGTTTTCGGGCATCGTCAGTTTTAAAAACGCGCCGGAGGAACACGAAAGCGTCCAGCTGATTCCCGAAGACCGGCTGCTGGTCGAAACCGATGCGCCGTACCTGACGCCGGTGCCTTACCGCGGCAAGCCGAACCAGCCGGGCTACACCCGCTACGTGGTCGAGGCCGTCGCCAAGTGGCGCGAGGATTCCCCGGAACACATCGCGGCGATTACCCACGCCAACGCGCATCGGGTGTTCGGGCTGAAGTAGGCCGGTGCCAACGTCGCCGCTTGCGAGCGGCAGTCGTCGCTTGTCAGCGGTCGGTGCCACTGCGCCAACGCACATCGGCGACCGGTGCCACCGCGCCAACGCGCATCAGGCGCCGCCGTTCGCAAGCCACCGCAGTCGCTGGTCAGCGGCCGATGCAACCGCGCCACCACCCATGGACACGCACCGGTTCGGCCGGCGCAGGAAAGGATTTTTCGTGACAGCATTCAAGCAAGTGATCGTGGTCGAGGGCCGCGACGACACCAAGCGCCTGTTCGAGGCGTTCGGGCCGATTGACACCATCGAGACCCGCGGCAGCGCGATTTCCAAGGAGACCCTGGCGCTGATCGCCAAGGCCCAGGCCACCCGCGGGGTGATCGTGCTGACCGATCCCGATTTTCCGGGGGAGAAAATTCGCAAGACCATCAGCCGCGCGGTGCCAGGCGTCACCCACGCCTTTTTGCCGCGCGGCGAGGCCGTGCCGGACGGGCAGGGGTCCTTGGGCGTGGAACACGCGACGCCGGCGTCTTTGAAAAAGGCGCTGGCGCATCTGGTGACCGAGCAGACCGACGCGCCGGAGCTGATTCCCCAAGGCGACCTCTTGGTGGCCGGGCTGATCGGCGGCGCCGGCTCCCGCCACCGCCGGGAGCGGCTCGGCGAGCTTTTGCACATCGGCTACACCAACGGCAAGCAGCTGCAAAAGCGCCTGGCGCAGTTCCAGATTACGCCGGCCGCCTTCGCCAAGGCGCTGGCCCAACTCAACTCGGAGGACAATCATGCCTGAACACATCGCAACCCCAGCTCGCACCAACGACATCCTGCGCCGCCACGGCTTCCGCTTCAAGAAGAGCCTCGGCCAAAACTTTCTGACCAACCCCAAGATCTTGGCCAACATCGTGGCCGCCGGTGAGGTCGGGCCGGACGACGACGTGATCGAAATCGGTCCCGGTATCGGGGCGTTGACCGAGTTTCTGGCCGAGGCCGCCCATCGGGTGCTGGCGCTTGAAATCGACCCGCGGCTTTTGCCAGTTCTGGCCGAGACGCTGGCGCCTTACGACAACGTCGACGTGGTCGAGGCCGACGTGCTGAAGGCCGACCTGGCGACGTTGATTGCCGAACATTTTGACGGCCAGCACCGCGTCAAGGTCGTCGCCAACCTGCCGTACTACATCACGACGCCGATTCTGATGCACCTGATCGACACGCCAATCGATTTTGCCAGCATCACCGTCATGATGCAAAAAGAGGTGGCCGCTCGCCTGACGGCTCGGCCTAACAGCAAGGATTACGGCAGCCTGTCGATCGGCGTCCAGCAGAACATGGACGTCGCCGTGGCCTTCACCGTCAGCCGCACCGCCTTCGTGCCGGCGCCGAACGTCGACTCGGCGATCGTCACGCTGCGCCGGCGCGAGCAGCCGCTGGTCGCGGTGGCCGACCAGGCGGCGTTCGATAAGTTGGTTCGCGGCAGTTTTGTCGCCAGACGCAAAACTTTGTGGAATAATTTGACCAATCTTTTCGGTAAGGACGAGGCGACCAAAGCCAAGCTCACCGCGGCTTTGGCGGCGGTTGACGTCGCCCCGAACAACCGGGCGGAGCAGCTGTCGATTGCGACATTCGCCGCTTTGACCGATGCCCTGGCCGCCGCGGGGCTCTGAGCCGCAATTTTTGATGAGAAATCGGTTAAAAGTGCGTCACAGCGCGGTTCAAAGAGTTGCAGACAAGAACTTTGAATGGTATAATTGCAAATTTCTTGTGTTCGTGCTATAATCTTTTGTAAGAGGTGAAGTGCATGCCCATTACATTAGCAAGCATCAAGCAACAACTCGATAAAAAAATCGGGGAGAATTTGACCGTCGTTGCCCAAGCGGGTCGCAAGAAAGTGACTCGCCGCAAGGGAACCCTCAAAGAAACTTACCCAGCAATTTTCGTGGTCGACCTTGATCAAGACGAGAATTCTTTCGAGCGGGTATCCTACAGTTATGCAGACCTCCTCACCAAATCGATTCAGATCAAGTTTGATGACGAAGAAAAGGCTTCTTAGAAAGACGAACTGGGTGTCGTCTTTTTTTGTGCCCAGAGCGCAGGCCGGCGGGTGTAGCGAACCGAGTAGCGTCGCACTGGTGCTTGAAGCGGTCCTTGCTTCGAGTGCCAGTGCTAGCTAGTCGCGTTCGCGTTGCCGGCGGCAGCTCGACGATGTTCAGAGCGCAGAAGCGCGAACTTAGCGGGACGGGTAGCCCGGCCGTGACCCTTGGGCCCTGCACGGTGGCCCAAGGGTCACGGCGCAGCAGGCCGCTCCCGCGTTGCGCTTCGTAGCTCGACGTGCCCAGAGCGCAGGCCGGCGGGTTTCACTCGCCGGGGTGAAGTGAGCCGGTCAACCAGGTTGAATAGGGAAAGGGCGGCGTGAAGTTGACAAGACTTCGCGCCGCCCTTTGCGTTACCACGCGCGGTGGCCCATTCCAGGACGCACCAAATCCGCCGGCGGGAAGTACCCCGGCGGCGGAGCTGGGCATTGTGGTCACGTGGGGGTCTACAAGGCGTTGGGTGGCCAGGCTCCTGTCCCACCGCGACGCTGCAGCGCCGCAGTGGGACCAAAACCAGGTCCCGCACCTGTCCGGCACCGGCTGGCAGCTTGCAACTGCCGCGCGGTGCCGCCGTCCCAACTCCTGCGGACGCGCCGCGGGGCTGGGGTCTTACCCTCCTGACTCAGGACTGCGCCGTGCGGTGACATCCACACGCCTGAGCAGGCGGTCGTGCTTTGGCTCTGAAACGGGTTACGCCGCCTGAGCCAGCACACCTTCCGGGCCTCCGGAACGGTTTGTTGTGCTGGCCGGTACGCGTCCCGGCCGCCTCTCCCGCCCGCAGCTACCTCCGTACTTGGAGTTGGACGTTTGATGAAACTGCAACCGGTTATCCACTACGATTAATGATTCCCGCCCAAGGTACGACGGGTTCCACTGATAGCATCGGACGGGGCCGGGCTGGGGCCTGGTCTGCGTGAGGTAGCGTGGCGCTTGCCACTGGATCGCCGCCGAAGAAGGGTTTGTCACGGTGGCCGGCCACCGACCCCTATCCTAGTGATCACTTGAGTTTAGCTTAGCAGGTAAGCGGTTACCTGGCAAATTTTAAGCTCGGACTGCGGCATTTTTTTCGCGGGGCTTGTTTCCAACGGTGTACTGTGTATAATAGTACACGTAATACAAAAGCGGTTCGAGGAGGCAGTCACATGGATGATGCGCGGTTCACGCACCTCGCTTACTACCAGCGGCTGGTGCTGCAGATTAAGCAACAGGTCACGGCCGGCATCCTGGCACCGGGCGAGAAGCTGCCGTCGGTGCGGGAGATGGCCAAGCGTAGCCAGCTCAACCCCAACACGGTGGCCAAGGCCTACAAGCAGCTGGAGGCCGACCGGGTGGTGGAGGTCCGACCGGGGCTGGGGTCGTTCATCGCGGCGGCGCAAAAGGCGCCGCAGCAGGCCGAGGTGTCGGCGCTGCACCAGCGCTTCGCCGCCTTAATGGTCGCCATTCAGGCGGCCGGGGTCGACCAGGCGACGGTGCAACAATGGGTAGAAGAAGAAATGGGGCATGAGTCATGAAGTTAACGGTTGAGCATTTGACCAAGCGCATCGTCGGGCGGCCGGTGCTGCAAGACGTCGGGTTTGAGTGGCGGCCGGGCGAGATCATCGGGTTGGTCGGCGAGAACGGCGCCGGCAAAACCACGCTGATGCGAACGCTGGTCAATCAGTACCTGCCGGATGGCGGCACGGTTGCGGTTGATGGCCGAAACCTGGCGCAGGCGCCGGGGCAGCGGGTCAACCTGATTTACATCGATCCTAGCCAGGTGTTTTTCGCTGGCAACACGCTGGCCGCCAGCGTGGCCGATTACGCGTTGGCCTACCCGGACTTCGACCGTCAGCGCTTCTTCGCCGCGGCGGCGGATTACGACCTGGCACCGGGCCAGCGCTTCCGCGAGCTGTCCAAGGGCTACCAGGCGGTGGTGGTTGTGCTGTTGAGCCTGTGCAGCAACGCACCGTTCGTGATGCTGGACGAGCCGTTCGACGGGCTGGACCTGTTCATCCGCGAGGCGATTGTCTCGCTGGTCGTCGACGCCGTGGCCGATGGCAAGCGCGGCCTGTTGATCGCGTCGCACAATTTGCAGGAGCTCGACGGCATCGCCGACCGAATCCTTTTTCTCAAGCGCCACACCATCAGCCACGACTACCGGCTGGAGGACGTGCGGGAAAAGGCGGTCAAGCTGCAGCTGGTGTTCAAAACGCCCGAGTTGCCGGCCTTGATTCGCGAGAACGGTCGCATTCTCAACGTCCAAGGCCGCGTGGTGACGGTGCTGTTCGCCGATTACACCGACGCACTGGATCGCCAGCTGCGGGACCTCGCCCCGGTTTACATGGAACAGCGGCCGCTTGACTTGACCGACCTGTTCAGAAGCGAGTTCGACCACACCGAAGGAGGGCTTGAACATGCGTGAGATTCTCAAGTTGTACGGGCGGCGCTACCGCTGGCTGATCGTGGCGCTGTTCGCGCTGCTGGCCGTCACCGCCGGCACCATGGTGTCTAACGAGGTCGAATCCTACCACGAGGCCAAGGCTAACATGGTGTCGAAAAAGACTTACGCCAAGGACCAAGCCAAGGACTTGGCCAAAAACAAGGGTAAGGTTTACAAGGAGGTGTCTTACGCGCAGTTCGTGCAAGACACGCTGAACGTCTACCAAGACGAGCTGCCTAAAGGCGACCACACGCCGATGATGCCGCCAAGCGTCGGCAACCTCGGGGTCAACACGCTTTACCTCCTGGCCGCCTTCGGGTTCGGCCTGGCGCTGGCCGGCTGGGACCACTTCGGTAAGTTCGACCGCTTCGTTCTCGGCACCCGCTTTGATCGCCGCAAGCTCTACTGGGGCAAGGTCGGCCTCGGCGCCGCTGCGGTGCTTGGCAGCGTGATTGTTGGCCAGGCGATTATGATGGGCAGCCTTTACGCGAACATTCCGGCGCAGTACATCAACGTCACCGGCCTGGCCATTTTTGGCCTGCTGCTGTACGATGCCGTGGCGGCGCTTATGGCTTACGTGATTGCAACGGTGCTGGCGATGTTCGCCGGGCGGCTGTGGCAGGTCGGGGTAGTCTCAGTCATCCTGCTGTGGTCACAAACCGCCACCTTCTGCAATCTCCAGGGGCTATACGCCCAGCTGGTGGATCACGTCAACTACAACAGCTTCGGCGGGGCGTTGGCCACGCCGGGGCGGCTCTACTGGCCGACGCTGATCGCAATGGCGCTGCTGGCCGTGGGGCTGGCTCTGGTCGGGGCCTGGGGCTTCAACCACCTGTCGCTGGAGCACGACGCGGCGGTGCTGGTGCGGCCGCTTCAGGTGTTGTTCAGCACATTGGCCGTCCTGTACGGCTTCGGCTTCGGCATCAGCTGGTCGCGCTACGGCTACTTCGAGTTCGCCAACAGCCTGGGGACGCCGCTGGTGGTGCTGGCGCTGTGCCTGCTGTGGTGGTTCTGGCCGAAACTGGCGCAGTGGCGCCGGGCCCGAGTCCAAAAACTGGCGTGACAGACTCTGGAAAGCATATTTACAAATGTTGAATCCTTTTACCAAGATATACACGTTACAATAGAACCATATTAAGGCAATGGTAATCGGCCTTATGCTTACACATTAACTTACACTCCCAAAAAAGTTCCCCCAAACTTTTCCACCAGCGATGGTGGTTTTTTTTTGCCCAGAGCGGCGGGTTAGCCGGACGATTCGCGCGGGGCTGGGCGTCGGGCCAGGGTCCAGTACCCGGCCTCGCTAATCACACCGGCGCCGCCGCACGAGGCGCGACGATAATCAGAGGGCGGAACAGGCGCCGCAGCGTGGCCGGCCACTGACGCGCTGGCCTGGCGAAACCCGATTAGGTCCGGGAACGGCGGGTAATTCGCGTGAGTCTAGGTGCCTCGGTGCGGCAAGCGCCCCACGGCGGCGTCACTTGCACCGTTGCCTTGGGGCCGGTAGACTGAAGGTGAGTGCCGGCGCCTGGCAAGGCGGCCGGTCGAAAGGAGTGGCGAGATGTCTAAGCTATTGAAGGGTTTGTACGGACTCAACGTCGCCGGGGGCCTGCTCTACCTGGCAATCTGCGTTCCGGCGTATTTGGCCGGTCACCCGCTGTACCCCGGTCAGGCGATGCTCGCCGGCCAGGTGGTCGCCGGCATCGTGCTGGCGCTGTTGCCGCTCGGGCTGGAGCGGCTGTTTCACTTCGGTTTTCCGGGCCTCCTCAAGGTGATCTACGAGTGCTTCATCCTCGCGTCGGTGCTGCTCGGGACCGGGATGCAGTTTTACAACATCCCGTACTGGGACAAGTTTCTCCACCTGTTCTCCGCGGCGCTGCTCGGTGGCCTGGGGCTGGCGATTTTCATGGCGCTGACGCCAAAGGAACAGCGGTCAAAAATAGACCCGCGCCTGCTGGCCATTTTTGCGGTCAGCTTCGGGGTCCTGCTGGGGGTCTTCTGGGAATTCTACGAGTTCACCGGCGATGGGCTGTTCGGTATGAACATGCAGCGCTACGCCAGCGGTCACACGCTGCTGGCCGGCCGCGCGGCGCTGATGGACACGATGGGTGACCTCTTCGCCGATGTGTTCGGCGCCGTGCTGCTGGGCCTCGCCACGTTCTTCGGCGTCCGGCGCGACTCGCGGTGGCTTGAGACCTTCATGTTCACCAAGCGCTGAGCAGTTTGCGTTGGGCCGGCGTCAGCGGCATGTACTGCAGCGCAAACGCCGCCTCGGCCCGGGCGCTTGGGGTCGGCAAAAACGGCAGCCAGTCCAGGTAATCGCGCTTGTCGGCGCGAGCCAGGTCGAACAGGGCCGGCAGCTCCGCGTCCGTGGCCACCATCAGCGCGTGGTAGAACGCCTGATCGGACACCGGCGCGACCAGCTGCGGCGGCTGCCAGGTCAGCTGCGCCACGAACGCTTCCAGGCTCGGCGCCACCGTCAGCCACTGGTCGACCTCGCTGTCGACGAACCGCACCCCGCCATGCGCCAGGTCGAAGCAAAAACTTTGGCTGCCGTCCTGCGCGAACGGCACCAGGTCCGGCGTCAAAGGCGTGAGCGGCCGCGGCCCCGGCGCCAGGAAGGCGTGAACCGACACCCCGGTCAGGCTTTCGGAGGTCGGCTCGGTCGTGGTCACGAAAAAGCGCCGCGGCCACTGCCCCTGGGCAATCAGATCGAAGTAGGCCCGCGGAATGCGCGGGTCGGCCGGTAAGTTGGGTAGCGGCAGTGCGGGAATGGTGGCTGGCCAGTTGATCATGTTTGTCCTCCTCGGTGGTCGTCTTCAGCGCCATGATAGCGAAGTGCGGTGGGTGATGCAACCGCGCGAGGCGAAGCGACCGGAAAAGTTGCGACTAAGACGTCGGTGGTGCGGAAAAGTCTGCAGTCGGCTGCGGAATGCATGGGGTGTGCCAGTCTACACATTCGGTTTAGACTAATGCGTGGTGCTTTCGCTATGTCGTGGTCGGAGGGCCCCGGGCTGACGCTAGCCGGCCGGCTAAGCGCTCGGCTCCACGCTAAACGCGTTCCGAAGCGCATCGCCGACGCGGCTAGCTCAGGCCGGACACTGAGCCAAACCCAGGCTCAATGCCCAGCCTGACGCTAGCCGGCCGGCTAACCGCGCTTCTCCACGCTAAACGGGCGCCGCAGCGCAACGCGGGAGCGGCCTGCTACGCCGCGTCATTTGGGCCAAGTGCGGGCCCAATTGCCACGGCTAGGCAGTCCGTCCCGCTAACCCCGCGCTGCTCTGCCCTCTAATTCTCAGCATCCCCACTCATTTTGCGATATAATCACGATAGAACGGATAAGGAGTCTAAGCGTTGCGCAATACAGTGATTTACGTGCATTACGAGCCATTGGCGCATCTATTTTTAACCGCAGGGCTGTCGGCCAGCGATGTGCTGGAGGCGACTGCGACGCCATTTCGGCACCTGCTTTTGCTGCCGCCGGTCGATCAAGACGAGTTCATTGACCCCCACACCGGGTTCAACGAAATCAGCGGCGCGGAGGCGGTGACGGCCTTTTTGCGCAGTAAAAAGGCGCGGGATCGCTGCTGGCTAGATTACAAGCACGGCAGTTACCTGCGCGAGCTTCTGCCGACCGAGATTGCGGAGCTGTTGTACCTGGGCCACGCCAAGACGCACATCCAACCGCCGTACTACTACAAGCTGCAAAATCAGCTGGTGTACCTACCGCTGAACAACGAAATGGTCACGATGTACTTCCGGCGCCGCGACCTGTTCTCGGGAACCCTGTCGGCCGCCTTGGTTCGGCACCTGCGCCTGGCCGCCAACGACCAGCCGTTCTGGCTGCGCCTGGGGGCTCAGCACTTCGCGCCGGTGCCGAAGTCGGTGATCGATATGCTTTACAGCGCCTTTGAGGAAGGGGTGCTGATGGACTTTTCCCGGGGCATTTTCTCCCGCGACCAGGTCAAAATCCCGCTGGCCCGGCCCCGCAACCGCTTCGTGCCCGATCAGGCGTTCACGCCCGACCAGGTGGTGCGACTCGGCGACCTGATTCTGGTTCGCTCGACCGATTCCTGGCGCATCGAGTGGCGGCAATGATTCACAGTTCCAAGGCTTTGGGCGCTCTACCGCCGGCTTCGGCCAGGCGTTAGGGCGCTTTTGACCGCGCAATGCGACGAATGGATAGACAGGAGTGTAGTGTAATGAAGATGAAGCTTAACGAGATCGCGCGGGTGGTGGGGGCCACCTGCCCACTGCCCGAGGTGAGCTGCCCGACCATCACCGGGGTGGCGTTCGACACGCGCGATCTGGTGCCCGGCGACCTGTTCGTGCCGCTGGTCGACGCGCGAGACGGCCATGCGTTCATTCCCGACGCGGTGAAAAAAGGCGCGGCCGCGACCTTCGTTGCGGCCGACCACGCGCCGCTGGCGACCGGGGTGCCGCAGCTGGTGGTGCCAGATCCCTTGGCCGCGCTGCAGGCGCTGGCGCGTTACTACCTGATGATGAAGGTCAACCCCAAGGTGGTCGCGATCACCGGCAGCAACGGCAAGACCACGACCAAGGACATGACCGCCGCCGTTTTGGCCACCCAGTACCACGTCTGGAAGACCAAGGACAACTTCAACAACGAGATCGGGGTGCCGATGACGATTCTGGCCATGGACACCAACACCGAGGTCTTGGTGGTCGAGATGGGCATGGACCGGCCCGGCCAGCTGCACGACAAGAGCGTCTTGGTCGAGCCGGACGTCGCGGTGATCACGATGATCGGCGAGGCCCACATCGAGTTCTTCAAGACCCGCGACAAAATCGCCGACGCGAAGATGGAGGTGGTCGACGGGCTCAAGGAAGACGGCCTGTTCGTCTACAACGGCGACGAGCCGCTTTTGCGCGACCGCGCGACCAGCGTCCCGCAGGAGCAACGCACCTTCGGCCTGGATCCGGACAACCAGCTGTTCGCCCGTGACATCGAAAGTTTCGAGACCCACACCGACTTTTCCCTGTCGCGCTGGCCGGACCTGCGCTTCACCATTCCGGTGATGGGCGAGTACAACGTGACCAACGCCCTGGCCGCCATCCTGGTCGGTCGGCGCTTCCACGTCAAGCCCGAGGCCATCCAGCAGGCGCTGGCCAGCTTCAAAATCACGAAGAACCGCACCCAGTGGGTGACCGGCGACGACGGCGAGCAGATTCTAAGCGACGTCTACAACGCCAACCCGACGGCGATGAAGGCCGTGCTGCGCGACTTCGGCGAGTTCCCGGTCGCCGGCCGGCGCATTGCCGTTTTGGGCGACATGCTCGAGCTCGGTGCCGCCAGCCCTGAGCTTCACGCCAGCGTCGCGGCGGCGTTGGACCCGGCCAAGGTCCAGGTCGTCTACCTCTACGGCGACGAGATTCGGCCGCTGGCGGATGCCCTGGCGACCAAGTACCCGGCCGCCGACTTGCACTACTTTCCCAAGGACCAGCAGCCGCGCCTGATCACGGCCCTGATGGACGATGTCGGCCATTCGGACATGGTGCTCTTGAAGGCCAGCCACGGCCTGCACTTGGAAAAAGTCCTCGACGCCCTGATCGAAGGGGACCGCGGGTAAGACACGACAGGCCCCGCTCAGCTGAGCGGGGCCTGTTTGGGCGGGGCGAAGAACCGTTCAAATTGAGTGACGGCCCAGTGCCGGTAGGCTATAATAGCCGTACTAGGATTGCAGGAGGCCACCATGATTCCAGACATCGAGACCGCGCAGTTCATCCGCTTGCTGGAGCTGGAGAAGCGGTGTGACGAGTCAACGCTTAATCTGCCAACCACCGGCGAGCAGGCACGGTACAATATAACGGCGCTGTTTGAGCCCGACGAGCGGTTCATCGCGTTGATGAACCGAAAGGGCCATATTCAGCGCAACAATCTGACCTTGATCATGCGTTCCAAGTCCAGCGGGGTGATGATGCGTTACGACATCGTTGGCGCGGATCACAACTGGGTGCCGACGCCGCATCTGCACGTTTTTGACGCGCAGCACCACAACGGCAGGGTCGTCATTGCAGGGGCTGACTTGGGTGATCTGCGGCTTGATGCGTCGTCGCCTGAGAATCTGATTCACGCGTTGGCCTGGTTTTTGCTGTACAATCGCGTCACGCTGACCGGTGTTGCCATCAATGGCACCGCCCTTTGACCGGCAGCGATGGGCAAGGAGGTGAGACGATGGCAACCGATACGTGGCTTGATCAGTATGCGACTTGGCTTCGAGAACAGTATCGAATCACGGCTTTGACGGATGGCGATGAGATCTCGACACCTTTCACCAATTCGCTTGGCGACAACATTCGCCTCTACGCGTCTAGCGATGCGTCGGGACGTGCAGTGCTGACGGACGACGGCAACACGCTGAATGATTTGGAGATGATGGGCGTCGACGTGTCCAATCAGACCCGGCAGATGCTGATTGATTCGACGCTGCAGCAGTATGATGTCTTACTTGACGCTGACGGGATTTTGCGGGTGGTCGGGCCTTACCGCGAGGTGCCGTTGATGAAGCAGCGCCTGCTTCAGGCCATTTTACGCGTCGACGACCTCGTTCAAACACGCAAGGGCGTGGTGTCGAATATTTTCAACCAAGAGGTGGCCAAGTACTTGTACGACCGCGACATCGGGGCCCTACTGCAGTACTCAGTGGTTGGCAGCACGGGCAACCCGTACACCATCGATTTTGCCATCGCCGGCTCCAAAACCCACCCGCTTCGGCTTGTGCAGGCAATTAACCGGCTGACCTTCGAGCGGATTGCGGCAGAAAGTGCCACCTTCGACGACATTCGAATGGCCATGGCGCATCAGAAGACGAAGTTGCGCTACATCGTGCTGTATAACGACCTCGAAAATCCGATGCCGGAAAAGGCGAGCAAGTTGGCCGCACACTACGGCACCGAGTTGTGTGCTTGGAGTCAAAAAGATCGATTACAACTGAATTGAACTGACCAAGCTGCTGCCTTGTGCTGAAGGTGACAGCTTGTTTTTGAGTCGTTGCGCTTCAGCCGTCCCGCTAAATGCGCCGGCTTCCGCTCTGGTCGTCGAGCTTCAGCCGGCAACGCGGGAGCGTCTAGCTACGCACCGCGACTCGGGACCAAGTGCGGGTTCCAAGCCGCGGCGCTAGGCTAGCCGTCCCGCTAAATACGCCGGCTTCCGCTCTGGTAAACGGGTTCCAAAGCGCAACGCGGCTGCGTCCAGCTAGGGCTAGCACTCGGGGCAAGGTGCCGCCCCAAGCGCCAGCCCTACGCTGACCTTGCCGCTAAACACGCGCTTTTCCACCCTGGTCGTCGAGCTCCGCAAGGCACCGCGAACGCGATTAGCTAGCGGTGTCACTCGAAGCAAGGACCGCTTCAAGCGCCACCGCTACGCTAATCGGTTCGCTAAATACGCCTTGTTCCGCTCTGGCATTTGTGTTCCCCCGCCACTAATGTTAAGATGGTTAGGACACTTTTCAGAAAATAGCCGTCATTGACCCGGGGAGGCCTTGGTTGAACGCGGCTTTTCGCACAATCAAGGAGGAACCTATTTGAAGTTTAATGAACTCGGTTTAGCACCGGAACTGCTGTCAACGATCGAACGCGCCGGCTTCGAGGAAGCCACGCCGATCCAGGCAGAGACCATCCCGTTGATGTTGCAAGGCAAGGACGTTATCGGCCAAGCGCAGACGGGGACCGGTAAAACCGCCGCGTTCGGCCTGCCCATTTTGCAGGAAATCGACACCACGGACCGCAACGTTCAGGCGCTGGTGATTTCGCCGACGCGTGAGCTTGCCGTCCAGACCCAAGAAGAACTCTACAAGCTTGGCGCCGACAAGCACGTCAAGGTTCAGGCCGTCTACGGTGGCGCGGATATTCGCCGCCAGATTCGCGGCCTGGCCGACCACCCGCAGATCGTTGTCGGCACCCCAGGGCGTCTGCTCGACCACCTGAACCGCCACACCCTGAAGCTCGGCAACCTGCGGACCCTGGTCTTGGACGAGGCCGACGAAATGCTCGACATGGGCTTCATCGAAGACATCGAAAGCATCGTCAAAACCGCCCCGGAGACGCGCCAGACGCTGCTGTTCTCCGCGACCATGCCGGCGCCGATCATGCGCCTGACCGACACCTTCATGCACGAGCCGGTCACCGTCAAGATCAAGTCCAAGGAGCTGACCGCCGACACCGTCGAGCAGTACTATGTTCGCGCCAAGGATTTTGAAAAGTTCGACATCATGACCCGCCTGTTCGACGTTCAGGCACCCGAGCTGACCCTGATCTTCGGCCGCACCAAGCGCCGCGTCGACGAGCTGACCCGCGGCTTGAAAGCCCGGGGCTATCGCGCCGAAGGCATTCACGGCGACCTCACGCAGCAAAAGCGCATGAGCGTCCTGAAGCAGTTCAAGGGCGGCGAGCTCGACTTCCTGGTCGCCACCGACGTTGCGGCCCGTGGCCTGGATATTTCCGGGGTCACCCACGTCTACAACTACGACGTGCCGCAGGATCCGGATTCCTACGTTCACCGCATCGGCCGGACCGGCCGTGCCGGTAAGTCCGGGATGTCCGTGACCTTCGTGACGCCTAACGAGGTCGGTTACCTGCGGACCATCGAGGACCTGACCAAGAAGCGGATGATGCCGCTTCAGCCGCCGACAGCCAAGGAAGCCTTCCTGGGTCAAGTCTCCTCCGGCCTTGAGACGATCAAGGACCAGGTGGCGGCGAACGATTACGAGAAGTACGAGCCGATGGCGGAAGGCCTGCTCGAGGAGTTCACCCCGCTTCAGCTGGCGGCGGCCTACCTCAAGGCGGTCAGCCCGGACGACGCCTCGAGCGTTCCGGTCAAAATCACGCCGGAACGGCCACTGCCTCACCGCGGCGGCTACTCCCGTGGCAACGGCAACTACAAGGGCCGCGGCAACGGCAACTCGCGCGGCGGCAACGGCTACAAGGGCCGCAGCAACGGCGATCACCGCGAAGGCGACCACCGCGGCGGCCACAGCAACCGCGACAGCCAGCGTCCTTACGACAAGAGCCGGCGCTACTCCGAGAAGCGCTCCGAGCGTCAAAGCGCTAAGGGCGGCTACAAGAAGCACTAAAACCGCTCGGCCTGACGCATGAAGGCACCGGCCGCGAACACATCCAGCACTGAGCAATTAGGCCGAACCACCGCGCAAGCGGGGGCTCGGCCTTTTTGGTGTCCTGCGGCGTAACCGGTGCCTTGCGATATGGCCGATGTCTGGCGGTGTGGCCGGTGCCGGGTGGCATAACCGGTGCCTTGGGTGTGGCTGGTGCCTTGTGCCGCGACCGGTGCCTTGCGACGTGAAAGTGATCTTGTGGGGAGGTTGGTGCCGCGGTCCAAGCGTTGCGGTCCTCGCCGTTTTGGGGATGGACAACGGCGACCGCGACGCGTTGAATAAAGTTTGAACCCGAAGGTGAATTGTGCGGATAACGGGGTGGAAGGAAAGGAGGCGGGTCATGGGCAACAGTCAGCAGACCGTCGCGTGGCTGGCGGAGCAGCACGGCGCCAGCCTGTATCATTTTTGCCAGCACCTGACGCATTCGGCGGATGCGGCCGGGGACCTGTACCAGGAGACCTTCCTGCGGCTTCTGACGATGACCACGCCGGTCGACCTGACGCGCAACCCGCAAGGCTTCCTGATGGCCGTGGCGGTGCGGCTGTGGCAGGATTCGCGGCGCAAGTTCGCCAGGCGGCGGCGCATCGCCCCGGCGGCCCCGGATGAGGCGCTGGCCACCGTCGCCGGTGGCCAGGACCCCGCCGCCATCAGCGAGCAACGCGCCGCGGCGACCTTAGTGCGAACGCTGGTGGGACAGCTGCCGGAGCCGCTGCAGGTGCCGGTGCTGCTGTTTTACATGGGGGAGCTGAGCATCGGCGAAATTGCCGAGTGCCTGGGCATCCCGGAAGGAACGGTCAAAAGTCGCCTGCACCAAGCCAGGCGCAAGCTGCAGACGGGATTGGAGCGATGCCATTATGAAAGATGACGACTTGGACAAAATGCTGAAGCAGGGCCTGCAAGGCCGCGAGCCGGTGCCGCCGGCGCTTCAGGCCCTGCTGATGCGGCGGCTCGACCGCGCGTCGCACCGCGGCCGGTGGCTGCTGCCGGCGCTGGTGGTGGCGATGATGGCTGAAGGCAGCCTGTTGCTGTGGCTAGGCTGGCGGCTTTTGGGACCAAGCTTTGTGGCCCCACAGTGGTTCTGGCTGGCGGCAGCGGTAGTGCTGGGCTCGGGTCTTGGGGTGCTGGCACTGCTCGGCGGCGCGATGCGAAAGGTGGGACCGCGATGACGCTGATGATCGTGATTATCGCCCTGGCAATTCTTTGGCCGCTGGCCAAGCTGGGCCTGGGCTGGTGGACCTACGTTGACGCGACGGCTCGGCTGATTGCGCCGCTGGCCTGGACCCTGGTGGTGATCCTCGCCCCCAGCCTGCTTGGGCTTTTGCTGTACCTGTTGGTCGGGCGGCGCCGCGCGATGCGCGACTGTCCGGTCTGCCACCGGCCGACACCGCGCCGCCAGCCGGTTTGCGAGTACTGCGGCGCAACCTTGCCGCCGGCGCAGCCGCTGCCGGCCAACCGGCGGCCGCTAGTGTGGGTCGGGGTGGTGGTGCTGACCGCACTGAGCCTGACGGTCGACGTCGCGGTCGATGCGGTGCGGCACCCGGCGCTTTTGGCCAAGGCCGATATCTCACTGTGCAGCCTGCAGACCAGTACCCCCGGCGACTGGCGCATGAACTTCTGGTACCTGAATGGCCAGCAGGCGCAACATTTCACCCGCACCCAGGCGACGACGCAGCTGGCCGTCAGCGATTCGCTGACCAAGGGCCGCGCCACGCTCACGCTGAGGCCGGCAACCGGCCGGTCGGTGGTGCTGCCGCTCGGCCGCAACCACACCGTGGATCTGACCCGCTACCCGGTCGGCACCCGACTCACGCTGGTTTTGACCAGCCGCGCCGCCCAGGGTAAGCTGCACGTGACCTGGTAAAATCAAAAAAAGAAGCCTTGCCCTTCGCAAAAAAGGGCAAGGCTTCTTCGGGTCGGGCCTACTGAATCCGCTGGCCCCGGGCCGCAATCACGTGGCGGCCAAAGGGGCTTTGGTAGACGTTGGCCAGCGCCGCCTGGAAGGCCGGCACCGGCTCGGCGAGCCCGAACAGGGGGCTACCGGGCTCCAGCAGCAGGCCGAACCGCAGGGGCCCGAGGTCCAGCGGGGCAAAACCGAGTGTTACAATCAGCTCGCTCACCGCCGGGCGAATCTGGTCGTGGTCGGTGGCAAAGGCCATCGCGCTGGGTTCGGCGGCGTGGCGCGTGACCTCGATTTCGAGGTCGTGGTAGCCCATGTGGTTGAAGGCCTTGGCCACCAGGCTTTGGGCCAGCAGCCGCTGGGTGACCTCGGATGAGCCCTCCGTCAGGCTGGAGTAGGTGTTGGTGCTGCCGTCGACATCCGCCCAGTAGTTGGCCGCGTCCAGGACGATTTTGCCGGCCAGGGCCGCGGGGTCCAGCGTCGGAATCTGGCTGAGCGGAATCGCCAAAATGACGATGTCGGCGGCCTGGGTCAGGTCGCTGGCGCTGACCGTGTCGGCGCCAGGCGCCAGCGTGTCGATGATCCACTTCAGGGCGGCGACCGGCTTGCGGCTGGCAATCAGCGTCTTGTAGCCGGCGTGGACGGTCAGCCGGGCTAGCGTGGTCCCGAGCTTGCCGGCGCCCAGGATGCCGACCACCGGCCTAGTCATGCGCGGCCTCCGCGGCACCGGGTTGGGCGTCGGCGATCGTGTCGGTCGCGGTTGGTTGCGGCGCAGCGGTTGCGGTCGGCGCGGTCGCGGCGTCAGTCGCGGTTACCTTTGGCTTGGCGGCGTTGGTCGCTGGCCCGGTTGCGTCAGTCGCGGTCGCCGCGGTTGCGGCGCCGTGTGGGGCCACGTCCTGCGGCTCCGCGCCGGCCAGAATCTCGCGAACCCGCGGAATCACCTTTTCGCCGTAGTTGTGGATGGTGGCCAGGCGGTCGGACAGCAGCTGGCCGCCGGTGCCATAGACCAGGTCGAAGCGCTGCATGTCCAGTGCCTGCATGTTCCGGGCGATTTTGGCGGCGACCTGGGCCGGGGTGCCGACGTAATAGGCGCCGCGGCCGGTCTCGAACTCGAAGCGGTCGCGGGTCATCGGCGCCCAGCCGCGGTCGATGCCGATGCGGTCCATCTCGGCCTTGATGTATTGCCAACCGACCGCCTTGGCCCGGTCCTCATCCTCCAGAATCACGCCGTGGGCATGCATCCCCAGCGGCCGGCGCGGCTTCTTGAACTGGCGCAGTGCCTGGCGGTACAAGTCGACGTAGGGGCGAAAACGGGTCGGCTCACCGCCGATGATGGCGATGACGATCGGGTAGTCGAAGGTGACGGCCCGCAGAATCGACTCGGGCGAGCCGCCGACCGCCAGCACCGTCGGAATGCTCTCGCCTTTCGGCAGCTTGGGGTAGACCTGGGTGTCGTCCAAAAGTGTGGTGAAGTCGCCCTTGTTGGTCACCGGCTGGCCGTGGCGCAGCTTGTCCCACAGGCGGTTTTTCTCCACGAACAGCGCATCGTAGTCGGCCAGGTCGTAGCCGAACAGCGGGAAGGACTCGGTGAATGAGCCGCGGCCCAGCATGATCTCCTCGCGGCCGTTGGCCAAGGCGTGGAGGGTGGCGAAGCGCTCGTAGACCCGCACCGGGTCGTCGGAGCTCAGCACCGTGACCGCGGTGCCGAGGCGGATGTTGCGGGTGGCCTGCGCCATCGCGCCGAGCACCACCTCGGGACTGGAAATCGCGAACTCACTGCGGTGGTGCTCGCCCAAGGCGAACAGGTCGATGCCCAGCTCGTCGGCCAGCTGCGCCTCCTTCACGACCTGGCGCAGGGTGGCGCCGGCCTCAAGCGCCGTGCCGTCGTCGGCGAAGGCCAGGTCGCCGAATGTGTTCAGGCCGAATGCGTAATCTGTCATGGATACTGCCTCCTTTTCTTACTAAAAGTAAGTATACGAAGGCCGGTGGGAAAATGCAACCCGCAAGCCGACTTTCTTGCATCGCAATCGCCCGGCGTGGCATTGTGAGGGGGACGGGAGGGATGAGCATGACTCAAAACGTGGTGAAGACATTCGGCCGGCGGGAGCTGACCCGCGGTCGGAAGCTGTGCCTGGGGTTCGCGGATGGTACCCGCTGCCAGGCACAACCGGCAGCGGGTGGTGGGGCCTGGGTGGGGCAGCAGGCGCCTGGCGGCTACGGCTTTTTCCACCTGCGCCTCTGCGCTTCGACGGCGCTTCAGGCCAGGCTCGCTTCGCGAACGCTGACCGGCTTTGGCTGCGGCGGCCGCTGGTACCCACTGGCCTGGTCGCCGCTTGAGCCCAAGGCCAACGCGGCCCAGTCCCTGCAGGCTCACGGCGGCCTGGTGGTGGTCGGGGCCCGGCTGCCGGCGGCCTATCCGGTGGCGGCGGTGGCCGCGGCCGCAACGGCGTGGCAGGCCCGGCAGGTGGCGGCGCTGGCCGCGGTCTTCCCGGATTGGCCGCAGGGGCTGATTGCGGCGCTGCTCGCCGACACGGCGGCCCAGGTGGTGCAGGCCGGATCCGGTGCGGCAACGCCCGCGACCGGGGCGGGAACCCAGCCAGGCCGACCAGGCGCGGCGACCGGGGCGGCTGCGACCGCCGGGGCAACTACGGCGCCGGTTGCGAAGGGACGTGACGGCGTGGCCGCTCCCACCGCCTGGCCTCAGACGACCGCCGTGGCCCCCGCCGCCGGCACCCTGGTCGTGCGGCCGGGCTCGCCGTGGTGGCAGGTGGCGACACCCAACCAGGCGGCGCTGGCCTGGCTGCCTTACGCCACGCTGGCCCGGCTGCAGGTGACGGTCGCCGCCGCAGATTTTTGGGCCGGCATCGCCTGGCTGTGGTGGCACGTCGCGCTGCTGGGGGTTGCCCCGGCGGCCCGGGTGCGGCCGCGGTGAGGGGGCGCCGCCGGTTCGCGCCGCTGGCGTCGCCGCCTGTTGGCGACCGGTTCGCACTGGCGTCGCAGTCAGGTCACGCCGGCACCGCCGCCGGTTCGCGCCGCCGGCCAAGGATTTGAGTCGCCTGCATTGAAAAACGCCGCGGTTATCGGTAAAGTTAATCCCGATGACTGCGGGAGGTGCGACATGACGGTGACAAAAACGCGAGCCAACGCGATGCTGGCGGTGGCGGCGATGATCTGGGGGTCCGGCTACCTGTTCACGAAGCTGGCGACCAACGCGGGGATGCCGGCGGGGCTGATCAACGGCATCCGCGGCCTGATCTACGCCGGGCTGGCCGGGCTGCTGTTTCACAAGGCGCTGGCCAAGATGACGCGGCAGGACTTTGCCGTCGGGCTGATCGCCGGCACCATCAACTTCCTGGGCTTTCAGCTGCAGACCATCGGCCTGGCCTACACCACGCCGGCCAATAACGCGTTTTTGACCGCAATTTACGTGCTGTTCGTGCCGTTCATCTGCTGGCTGCTGTTCAAGCAGCGGCCGGAACGCAAAAGCTACGTGGCAATCGGCATCTGCGTAATCGGCATGGCGGTCTTGACCAACGTCTTCGGCCAGGGGCTGAGCCTGCACCTCGGTGACCTGCTGACGCTGGCGTCGGCGGTGTTTTACGCGCTTCAGATCGTCTACTTCGGCACGGCCCCGGCCGAGTCGAGCCCCTGGGTGTTGGCCTTCATGCTCGGCGCCACCCAGGCGGTGTACGGGCTGGCCTGGTCCGGCCTGTTCGAGCGTCACGCATACGCGGCCATCGACTGGCAGGCGGGGCTGTGGCCGGTGCTGGTGCTGGGGCTTTTGTCGTCGTTCGGCGCCCAGACGCTGCAGGTGATCGGCCAGCGCCACACCGATCCGACGCCGGCGGGACTGATCTTGATGACCGAGTCGCTGTTTGGCAGCCTATTCTCCGTGGCGCTGGGCTTTGAGCCCTTCACGCTGAACCTGCTGATTGGCGGGACCCTGATCCTGCTGGCGCTGGTGGTGATGCAGGTCGGCTGGCGTCACACCTGGCGCCTTTATAATAGAAGCAAGTGAAGCGCTAACATCAGCCAAAAGCTGACGGCCAGGTGGCTCAACAGCGGCAGGGTGGCCGGGCGGCGCAGCCAGTGGTGCAGCCCGGCCGTCGCGCAGGCGAGAAGCACCCACCACAGCCCCCACTCAAGCGGCCGAAGTGTCGCGATGGCGGCGATCGCCAGCACGTCGGCGTCGCCGAGACCGCCGGTTGCCTGGCGCAGCGCCAGCAGGCCGAGCAGCCAGCCCAGCCCGACTGCGGGGTGAAGCGGCGAACCGGTCGCCCGGGCCACCCCCCAAAGGCCCAGCAACCACAGGTCAAAGGGCCAGGCGGGAACGCTGCGGCGCCGCCAGTCGCAGCGGCCGAACGCCAGCAGGCCCAGGCCGGTCGCAAGCGTGACAAGGGACATAACCATCACCTCCAGCGGGTGTGAGAACGCGTCACTGGAGATTACGCAAGAGGCAGGCTTTGTGAGCAATTGTGTTTTGTCTTTTCAGCTATGTGCCGTGCAATTGACTTGACCGCAAGACAAGCCCTCTGCTACAATAGTGCCGTAGTAAGGAGTGCTGGCTCCGAATCAATCCGAAAGCAATCTACGACATAAGTGCGTATGGATGGCGAGCATCGAAAAAACTCGAAAAGTGTACGGCCCAATACCGTGCAGGAGGCGGACTCCGTAAAAACCAGCGCGACTCAGTGGCATCATGCCGCTGAGTTTTTTTGAAGGGAGAGACGATGGCAATCACCGGTGGCTTTCGCCAACCGACTGTGACGGAACAGAGGCAGTTGCATCGGTATTTGCCGCAGGTGATGGCGGCGGCAAGCTTTTGCGACCGGGAGCTAATTGGATTTGAGCTCATCTACCACACGAAAAATTCGGTTGTTTCAATGCAAGTTGAACAAGCGAATTTTTCACACTTGTGCGGTCTGAGTTACGGGACGAGCGGCCGTGAGTTTTCCAGATTGGCTAAGCGTAAAAGGCTTAGTCTGGACAAACTGCGGGTGAAAAGTGACGGGACGTCGTTACTCAAGCTACGGGTGCTAGATCAGTTGCCTAGATTGATTGAACCTGGGGTCCGGCTTGTCACGAATGGCTCGTTGTTAATGCTAAAGTACGATTTTGCGCTGCGAACACATCAGGCAATCATCGGGTTGACGCTGTCCGCGTACTCGGGGAGCCGCCTGCTTACCCCAAACTCACTACTAAATCTCAAAACAATGCGTCAGTTTCCGGCAGGCGTGGAAGTCACACACCTCAGTCGGATCGCATTTAGAACCGCCAAACGCGAGGATCTCTGGTGATGACGGAGAGCGGTGAGACAAAGTTGCGACATGATGGTGGTGTGCGTCGGCCAGCGGCCGTGCCTGCCGCATTTTCCTCGCGCTTTTGCAACATCAGCCCTTGACACCCTGCGCCGGAAGATAGTACACTATCAAAGGTGCTTTTTTCCAGTGTGTTCGGGTTTGCCCCGGGCGCGGTCTGGTGAATTGCCACTCCGCGCCCGGGTCGGCCATTTTTTTATGAAGAAAAATGAACCGCCTGGATGTGTGGACTTGAAAAGATACCTATAATCAGGAAGGAGGAACTTTGAATGCCTACCATTAACCAATTGGTGCGTCAAGGTCGTAAATCTCAGGTAACGAAGTCGGACTCTCCAGCCCTGAACTTCGGTTACAACAGCAAGAAGAAGTCTCTTACCAATAACCCTGCTCCTCAAAAGCGTGGGGTCGCTACTCGTGTGGGGACGATGACACCGAAGAAGCCAAACTCCGCTCTGCGGAAGTACGCGCGTGTTCGTCTGTCTAACTTGATCGAAGTCACCGCCTACATCCCAGGTGTTGGCCACAACCTGCAGGAACACAGTGTTGTCTTGATCCGTGGCGGCCGTGTTAAGGACTTGCCAGGGGTTCGTTACCACATCATCCGTGGTGCTCTTGATACCGCTGGTGTTGACGGCCGGATGCAGAGCCGTTCCAAGTACGGTGCTAAGCGCCCTAAGGCTGCTAAGAAGTAAACGATCAGCCGCTTTGGCGGTTAAACTACCCATAAGGAGGCTATCAGCATGCCACGTAAAGGCAATGTTTCAAAACGCGACGTTTTACCCGATCCAGTGTACAATTCCAAGCTGGTCACTCGCCTGATCAACCACTTGATGATCGACGGGAAGCGCGGTAAGGCGCAAACCATTCTGTACGATGCATTCGATATCATCAAGAAGGAAACCGGCAACGAACCTTTGGATGTCTTCGAACAGGCCATGAAGAACGTGATGCCTGTCCTCGAAGTCAAGGCTCGTCGTATCGGGGGTTCCAACTACCAAGTCCCGATCGAAGTACGTCCGGACCGTCGCACGACCTTGGGTCTGCGGTGGATCGTTCAATACTCACGTGCTCGTGGCGAACACACCATGGACGACCGTCTTGCACGGGAAATCATGGACGCCGCTAACAACACCGGTGCCGCAGTCAAGAAGCGTGAAGACACGCACAAGATGGCTGACGCTAACCGCGCGTTCGCACACTATCGTTGGTAAGACTGATTTGGCTATTATATCCGAATGCTGGCATATAGTAGCCAATTCTTTTATCCGAAAATACAACAAAATTGAGAGGAGCAACACATTCACATGGCCAACAAGCGTGAATTTCCGTTAGACCGGACCCGTAACATCGGGATCATGGCCCACATCGATGCTGGTAAGACCACGACGACTGAACGGATTCTGTACTACACTGGTAAGATCCACAAGATCGGTGAAACCCATGAAGGGGCTTCGCAGATGGACTGGATGGCCCAGGAACAAGAACGTGGGATCACGATCACGTCCGCTGCCACCACCGCGTTCTGGAAGAACAACCGAATCAACATCATCGACACCCCAGGGCACGTTGACTTCACCATCGAAGTTGAGCGTTCCCTGCGTGTCCTTGACGGTGCGGTCACCGTTCTGGACGCCCAGGCTGGGGTTGAACCTCAGACTGAAAACGTGTGGCGTCAGGCCACCACGTACTCCGTTCCGCGCCTGGTTTTCGTCAACAAGATGGACAAGATTGGTGCGGACTTCAAGTTCTCCGTTGAAAGCCTGCACGATCGCCTGGGCGCTAACGCTCACGCCGTTCAGCTGCCGATCGGCGCCGAAGACAACTTCGAAGGCGTCATCGACCTGCTCGAGATGAAGGCCGACCTGTACGACGAAGACGAACTGGGTTCCGAATGGGACGTTGTCGACATCCCGGACGACTACAAGGAAGCGGCCGAAGAGGCCCACAACGCCTTGGTTGAAGCCGTGGCCGACGTCGATGACGGCATCATGGACAAGTACCTGGAAGGCGAGGAAATCTCCATCGCCGAGCTGAAGGCTGCCATCCGTAAGGCCACCCTGGCCTTGGAATTCTACCCTGTTTTTGCCGGCTCCGCCTTCAAGAACAAGGGTGTTCAGATGATGCTTGACGGGGTCGTTGACTACCTGCCATCCCCACTGGACGTGAAGCCTTACAACGCGACGGATCCGGACACCGGTGACGCCGTTGAGCTGACCGCCGGCGACGACAAGCCGTTCGCCGCCCTGGCCTTCAAGATTGCCACCGATCCGTTCGTTGGCCGTCTGACCTTCATCCGTGTCTACAGTGGGACGCTGCAGGCGGGTTCCTACGTGCTGAACGCAACCAAGGACAGCCGCGAACGTGTCGGCCGTCTGCTGCAGATGCACAGTAACACCCGGATGGAAATCCCAGAAGTCTTCTCCGGTGATATCGCTGCGGCGATCGGCCTGAAGAACACGACGACCGGGGATTCCCTGACCGATGTTGACCACCCGCTGATCCTCGAATCCCTTGAAGTGCCGGAACCGGTTATCCAGGTTTCCATCGAGCCTAACTCCAAGGAAGACCGGGATAAGCTGGACGTTGCGCTTCAAAAGCTTTCCGAAGAGGACCCGACCTTCCGTGCCGAGACCAACCCGGAAACCGGCGAAACGCTGATCGCCGGCATGGGCGAGCTGCACCTGGACATCATGGTTGACCGCATGAAGCGCGAATTCAAGGTTGAAGCCAAGGTCGGCGAACCTCAAGTTGCCTACCGTGAAACCTTCACCAAGACCGCGAGTGCCCAAGGTAAGTTCGTTCGTCAGTCCGGTGGTAAAGGTCAGTACGGTGATGTTTGGGTTGAATTCACCCCGAACGAAGAAGGCAAGGGCTTCGAGTTCGAAGACGCCATTGTCGGTGGTGTGGTTCCGCGTGAATACATCCCAGCCGTTGAAGCAGGTCTGAAGGACGCGATGGCTAACGGTGTCCTCGCCGGCTACCCGCTGATCGACGTCAAGGCCAAGCTGTACGATGGTTCCTACCACGAAGTCGATTCTAACGAAACGGCCTTCAAGGTTGCGGCCTCGATGGCGCTGAAGGCAGCCGCCGCCAAGGCCGGTGCCGTGATCCTCGAACCGATTATGCACGTTGAAGTCGTGGCGCCTGAAGCCTACCTCGGCGACATCATGGGTCAGGTGACCGCCCGTCGCGGCCGCGTTGAAGCCATGGAAGCCCGTGGTAACGCCCAAGTCGTTAACGCGATGGTACCGCTGGCCGAAATGTTCGGTTACGCCACCACCCTGCGTTCCGCGACCCAGGGCCGTGGGACCTTCACGATGACCTTCGACCACTACGAAGCAACGCCGAAGTCCATCCAAGAAGAAATCATCAAGAAGAACGGCGGCCAGTAAGCCACTGCTCCTCACAAGAACAGCCCTCGCGAGTTTCGGCTTGCGAGGGCTGTTTTGTGTGGTCGGCTTGAGGCCGCGAAGGCGCCAGGGTGCCGGCTCACCCCGGCCGGTGGCGACGTGTGGCCCGGCTGCAGGTGAATTCGGCGGTCAGTGCCGTTCAGCGGCCGTTGCCAGGCGCCACAGGCGAACGGCGTGGTAGGCGGTCAGAATTAGCCACAGCAGCGCCGGCAGCACCCACAGCCAGCCGCGCGGCCCGACGGTGCGAAACTCCGCGCGACCCTGGTAGGTGGTGTAGCCGGCGGCGAAGGCGAACACGACGACGGCAATCAGGCGGTACAACAGCAGTTGTTTGTACGTGAACCCCATGACGTTTCCTCCCCTTTGCGATAGGCAAGGCAAGCCTATCACCGCGGCATGTAAGCGTCAAACATTTTGACCAATTAGTGATTGCGAGGCGACTGACGAATGATTAGAATATGATTAATGACAAATTAGGAGGCGGGGGATGGGACCGTTTCGCCTTGAGTTAAAGAAGCAGCCCTGGCTGCTGCACCTGGCCGGGCTGGTAGCGCTGACGCTGCTGTTTTGTGTTCCCTTGGGGCATCAGCTGGGAATTTTACAGACGACTTACTCGTACACGGATGGCATGCGTCACGCCGATTATGAGCATCGAACCGCGGCGGCCGCACACCAAGAGATGGTGACCGCGCAGAAGTCGACGGTGGCGGCGCTGGCGGCGCAGACCAAGACAGTGGCCAACAAGGCGTCCAGTGCGGCTTTAAAGGCGGTTCGGGCAATCAAGGCACCGCTGCTCGCGCATCAATACCTGGCCGTTGATTCGATTCTGCTGGACGTCATCACGCGGTATCCCGAGTTGGTCTACCGCCATGAGCTCTACGACTTGCTTGGCGGTCCTTACGTATCCGGGCAGGTGACGGCGTGGGAGTCAGCGACCAAGCGCCTCAGGTATGCCATTCAACACGGTGTCGATCACCCGCTGACCTCTGACGACACGCAGAGCTCGACCGTTGCAACGTATGATGTCTTCAGCAGATACGGCAGTTATGTCTGGAAAAGGCTTTGGCTTAATGGCGGGATGCACGTTTGGTACAAAATTAATCCCGGCACTGCCCTGACGTGGCTGTTCTTGTGTTACGCCACGCTGGTTCTCGCCAGCGTTTTCAACTTCGACCGGCGCAACCATACCGAGAACCTGATGCGGCTGACACCGCGCGGGGACCTCGGGATGATTGTCACCCGGGCGGCCGTGACGGTCGCGCTGATCGGTGCCGTGGCGATCGGCTTCACGCTGCTGGGCAACGCGGCCAACGCGATTGTGTCGGGCCACATCTGGGGCAGCTGGTCCTACCCGCTGGTGACGGTGGCGCATTCGACGGCCTACGTCTCGCCGGTGTGGCAGTACATCGGCAATGAGCTGTTGCTTTTGATGCTGTGGGTGTTCGTGCTGAGCGGCTTTACCTTCGTTTTCTCCCAGGTGGTGCATAACCTGTTGCTGCTGTTGGCGTTGGATGCGCTGACCTTCCTGGCGGTGCCGCTGCACCTGATGGAGCTGCTACCGCTGGCGGTGCAAAAGCTGACGCCGGCCTTTTACACCAACCCACCGGCGCTGTTCGCCCAAGACCAGCAGTTTCGTGGCATTGTCAGCCTGGTGCCGGTGTGGCTGGTGTTTCTCGGCTGGGGCGTGGCGGCCTGGGTGTTCGGGGCCTTCCTGCTGCGAGCCCGGACCCGTGGCTACTGGCGGCGCAGCCAGGGACCGCGCAAGGCCGCGGCATAGCATCCAAAAACGGGGCCGCGGTTCCGTTTTTTTGATGGCTCGCTGGGCAAAACCCGTGCGATTACGGTCAGGCAAGTGAAACCGCATCCGGCGCCGAAGTTTGCTACAATGGAGGCAACAGGCGAGAGCCGGATGGGATGGGGCCATGAGTTGGATATGGGTGATGCTCGGGGCGGGGACGCTGGCCGGGCTGGTGCAAGGGGTCACGGGGTTTGGCTCCGGCATCATGATGATGATTTTTCTGCCGGCCCTGCTGCCGATTGGGCGCAGCGCGGGGGTCTCGACGCTGACGATGGTGGTGGCCAACCTGATGATGGTCTGGCGCTACCGGCATGCGCTGAAGTGGCGGCGGCTGCCGGTGCCGTTCCTGATTTACTCGGCGGTGGCGACCTGGTCGGTGCATCTGGGGACTAGGCTGCCGGTGCCGACGCTCAAGGCGCTGCTCGGGGCGCTTTTGATCGCGATTGCGACCTACTTTACGCTCAGCCGCGAAGCCGGGACGCACCGCTTCGCAACCTGGGTGACGCTGGTGTTCATGGTGGTGTCGGGCTTTTTCAACGGGCTGTTCGGCATCGGGGGACCGCTGATGGCGCTGTACTTCCTGACCCTGGCCGACTCCAAGGAGGCGTACCTCGCGTCGATTCAGACCTTCTTCATGCTCGACACGCTCTACGTGACCACGATTCGCTTCGCCGGCGGGGTGCTTCACCTGGGGGATCTGCGGCTGGTGGCGCTGGGGCTGGTCGGCGGCCTGCTCGGGACGCTGATCGCCAATCGCATTGTGGTGCGGCTGGACGTCGCCGCCATCAGCCGGCTGGTCTACGTGTTCATCGGCCTGAGCGGCGCCTACTATCTGCTGACCGCACTGCTGCAACGCGCGTAAGGAGGACACACATGCACTCACCACAGCTGCTCGGACTCGAGCAAGCCTTCTCAAGCTGGATCCTGTACTTTTTCGCCTACGCCTTCGTCGGCTGGGTCTGGGAAAGCGGGTTCGTCAGTGTGCAAAAACGCCGCTGGGTGAACTCCGGCTTCCTGAACGGCCCGTGGATTCCGGTTTACGGCTTCGCGATGACCGCCGTCTTAGCCGCCATCGCCCCGTTTCAAAACAACATCGTCGCGCTGTACCTGCTGTCGGCGGTCGTGATCACCATCATCGAGTACGTGACCAGCTGGCTGATGGAGGCGCTGTTTCACGCGCGGTGGTGGGATTACAGTAACGTGCCGCTGAACCTCAACGGCCGCGTCGCCTTGCCAATCTCGGCCTTTTGGGGGCTGGGGATGGTCGTGATCGTCAAGTACGTTCACCCGCTGGTCTCGCAGGTGGTCGGCCGCGTCGACACGACGTACGGCATGTTCGCCAGCTTCCTGTTGATCGCGCTGTTCATGTTCGACCTGGGCTTCACGCTCGCCAACATGCTGGCGTTCGGCGCGGCGACCAAGCGCATCGGCGACGCCATCGAGGGGCAAAAAAAGGCGCTGGCTGCGGCCGCGGCGGCGGCCGGCGACCGGCTGGAGCAGGAGTACCCGTGGCTTGAGCAGTACCGAAAGGACGCGGCGGCCCGGGCCAAGCTGCCTCGCCTGAGCTACGTCCAGCGGCGCATCCTCAAGAGCTTCCCGAACCTGCGCCTGAACGACACGACGACCTCGGCCAAGGACATCGCGGCCCTGGCCGAGGTGCTGAGGAAGCGGCGGAAAAAGTAACCAGGGCGTAAGACCGCGCTGCGGTCTGGAGCTCGACGTAACCAGAGCGCAGCGGCGCGATTTTAGCCGGACGATTAGCGTTGGGTTGGGCATTGGGCCTGAACTTGGCCCGGTGTCCGACCCGAGCTAATCGTTCCGGCGTTGCGCAGCGGAGCTCGACGAAACCATAGCGCAGGTCGGCGGGATTAGCGGGACGGGTAGCCCGGTGACCAGCCCAGACGATTGGAGGAACACATGACGACGGAAGATTTCGGCACCAACCCCGCTCAAGCCGGGCTGAGCGACCGCACCCCGGCCGGGCACTACCGGCTGCTGACGGCCTCCGGCAGTGAGTATGAGATCGAGATTTTGCCAAGCGGGAGGCGGCGGGTGCGGCGGCACAACGCCAACGCGGCGCTGCGGCGAGACGACGACTGGCTGCTTTTGGCCGGCATCAAGGCGCAGATTGGCCGGCCGGCGGTGCTGATCCTGGAGCCGCTGGGGGAAGGCGCCGTCACGACGCGGCTGACCACGCCGGTGGTGGCAGTGGTGGTTGACGATGAGTGAGCAACGCGCGGTGATGACGCTTGTCGGCGACCCGGTCAAGGCGCCGCAGATGGCGGCCTACATGAAAAACCAGTTCCCGTTTCTGGGGGTGCAAAGCGTGGCCCGGCGAGCTCAGAGCCGGCCGTGGCTTCAGGCCGCCAAGACGCGGCCGGTGCCGACCGTTTTGACGCGGGTGCGGGAGCTCTACGCCCGACCGGAGCGGGAGTACCAGTACGTCGCGGTCGACCTGGCGCTGGCCGTCGCGCCGCGGCTGAGCCTGGCCGACCTGCTGGCGCTGAGGCCGCTGGTGACCGAAAAACCTTGGTGGGACACGGTCGATGCGTGGCGCGGGGTCTACGGCGCCGCCTTGGCCCGGCACCAGGACTGGCGCAACCCGCTGTACGGGATGTTCGCCGAACGCCCGGCCATGTGGGAGCGGCGCATCGCCATCACGCTGCAACTGATGGAAAAGGCTAACACCGACCGGGACCTGCTGACGGCGGCGATTGTGTACGACCGGCAGACGGACGAGTTCTTCATCCAAAAGGCGATTGGTTGGGCCCTGCGCCAGTACAGCAAAACCGACCCGCAGTGGGTGCGAGACTTCCTGGCAAATCACACGCTGAGCCGCCTGGCGACGCGGGAAGGCAGCAAGTTCCTGTGAGGAAGACGGGTCGCCTGACGCGGTTCCAACGCGCGAGGCAAATTGCTTGACGGAAAATTGGTCTGGTGTTAAGCTACACTCGAATGATTGTTCTTGTGCGGGGAGGCGGCCAAGGCCTTGGCTGCCGCAGTATCCACCGCGCGGGACTGCGCCAGCGGTTCGCACCAAGGCGACGGCCCCCACCCATGCCATGCCGCAGTGTATCGTCACACGGCTTTCAACTCGAGAGTTTTCGTGCAACCCCGGGACCATACTTAGGGGAAGACCAGGGACGCCGCACCACCCCACCGGCTGCAGGCCGGCCACCGCGACTCCCAGACGAGTTAGCCGCGCGGATGACCGGAACCGCTGGGCGCAATTGCACCACTTTGGTTAGACGAAGCCAGTCACGTAACCGAATCAGAACGCGGCCGCCGGGGGCTCACCCCTCGGTGGCTTTGCCGCGCCCGGCGCAACCAATTGCGGTTGCGCCGGGCGTTTTTGGCGTGGCGGCTTGCGTCCGGCGACCGACAGGTGTTGAATGGATAGGTACGTCAAATTTTCACGCAGAGAGAAGCGAGCATCTTGTCCAAACGCAACACCCTGATTGTCACCATCGCGCTGCTGTTGTCCAACGCCATGAGCGGCCTGGACGGCACCATCGTCACCACGGCGCTGCCGGCCATCATCGCCGACCTGCACGGGCTCAAGTGGATGGCGTGGATCGTCGCCATTTTCCTGCTCGGCACCGCGGTGTCGACCTTGGTGTGGAGCAAGCTGGGCGAGCGGGTCGGCAACAAAAAGGCCTACCAGCTGGCCGCGGCGTTCTTCGTGGTCGGCAGCTTCTTGCAGGGGCTGGCCCCGAACATGCTGTTTTTGATCCTCGCCCGGGCGATCGCCGGCATCGGCAACGGCGGCATGATCAGCCTGCCTTACATCATCTACGCCAAGCTCTACGAGAACCCGCGCAAGCGCATGCAGGTGCTGGGGCTGGTCAGCGCGTTCTACTCGACGGCGACCATCATCGGGCCCTTGGTCGGCGGCGCGATTGTCGACCTCTTCACCTGGCACTGGGTGTTTTACATCAACGTGCCGATCGGGCTTTTGTCGGCGATTCTGGTGCAGGTCTTTTACACCCACGAAACCGTGACCCCCAGCCGCGCCAAAACGGACTACCTCGGCGCCGGCCTGATGGTGATCGGGCTGGTCAGCCTGCTCGGGGCCCTGGAGCTGGTCGGCTTGACCAGCCCGTGGCTGATCCTGCTGCCGCTGGCCGTCGCCGCGGCCAGCTTCGCCGCCTTGATTAAGGTGGAGCGAGCGGCCGCCGACCCGATCGTGCCGGGGCGGCTGTTTCGCAACGGGCCGCTGGTGGTCGACTTTGTGCTGTTCACCATCATCTGGGGGGCGTTCATGGGCTTTTTGACCTACAGCCCGATGTGGGCCCAGGCGCTGCTCGGCACCACCGCCCTGATCGGCGGGGCGACCCAGATTCCCAGCTCGGTCACGGATATCATCGGCTCCGAGGCGGTGCCGGCGCTGAGGCGGCGCTTCTCGCCGCACCAGGTGCTGACGCTCAACATCGTGCCGCTGACGTTGGCTTTCGTGGTGCTGGTATTCGCCGGTGTCAAGGCGCCGTACTGGGTGCTGCTGGTCGCCGGGGCGCTGGAAGGTTTTGGCAACGGGGGCTGTTTCAACGAGCTGCAGGTCAAGGTGCAACAAGACGTTGACGCGGCCGACATGCCGGTGGCCACGTCCTTCTCCTTCCTGATTCGGATGCTCAGCCAGACCTTCACCACCGCGATTTTCGGCCTGCTGATGAACCAGGAGCTGTTCGCCGGCGTCCGGCGGTCGCACGGCACCATCACGATGGCGATGCTCAACAAGCTGTCGGATGCCGCAAGCGTCAAGAGCCTGCCGGCGCGGCTGTTGCCGCAGATGCGCGACATTTTGCACAACGGGCTGCACCGCATCATGCTGCTGGCGCTGGCCCTGATGCTGATCGCCTTGGTGATCAACCTCTGGGCCCAGCGTCGCGAGGCCAAGGCCCTGGCCTAGGCGTCAAAAGCGGCGCCGGTTCGGCCGCAATTAAAATCGGCTTGTCCAATTGGGCAAGCCGATTTTTGGGATTGGGTCAAGCCGCGGCGCGGTTCACGCCAGCGTCGGGCTCAGCCGCGCGATGTTGACCAGGACCTCGGCCAGCTTGGCAATCGCCTCCAGCGACACGCATTCGTAAGGCCCGTGGAAGTTCAGGCCGCCGTTGAAGAGGTTGGGGGTCGCAAGCCCCGCGGCGGTCAGCTTGCTGCCGTCGGTGCCGCCGCGAAAGGGGGCGTAGTGCGGGGTCAGCCCCGCCCGGCGAATCGCGGCCTCGGCCAGCCTGAGCGGCGTGGGGTCAAGGTCTAAGACGGGCTTGGGGTTTTGGTACTGGTCGTGTAGCGTTAGGCTCAGCCGTGGTTCGTCAAGCGTCGCGTTCAGGGCGGCGACGGCCCGGCGCAGCTGGGCCTTGCGCCTGGCGAATCCCGCCGTCGTGAAGTCGCGGAGGATGTAGGTCAACGTGGTTGAAGCGACCCCGCCGCGGAATTGGTCGAGCATGAAAAAACCGTCGTGACCGGCCACGTTTTCCGGTCGCTCGGCCGCCGGCAGCGCCGCGTCCAGCCGTTCGCCCAGGGTGATCGCGTTGACCAAAAGGCCCTTGGCGTCGCCCGGGTGAACGGCGCGACCGCGGATGGTGACCGTCGCCTCGGCCGCGTTGAAGGTCTCGTCTTCAATCTGGCCGAGCTCGCCGTTGTCCAGGGTGTAGGCGAAGGCGGCGCCGAAGGCCGTGACAGCGAGGCGGTCGGCACCGACGCCGATTTCCTCGTCGGGACCAAAGGCCAGGCGAATCGGGCCGTGCGGGATTTCGGGATGGGCCAGCAGCTCGCGAAGTGCGGCCATCGCCCCGGCGATGCCGGCCTTGTCGTCGGCGCCGAGCAGCGTGGTGCCGTCGGTGGTGACCAGCGTCTGGCCAAAGAAGCGCTGCAGCGCCGGGAACTCGGCCACAGTCAGGCTCAGCCCGTTGGCCCAGTGGATCGGCTCGCCTTGGTAGTCGGGGTGGTACTGGGGCCGGACGTGTTCGGCGGCAAAGTCGGCGGTGTCCAGGTGGGCGATCCAGCCGATGACTGGGCCGGGGGCGGTGCCGGGCAGCGTGGCGGTGACGAAGCCATCGGCCGGGTTCAGCGTCGCGTCGGTGAGGCCGAGGGCTTGAAGCTCTTGGACCAGCTGCTTGGCCAGCACGGTTTGGCCCGGCGTCGAGGGGACGCGGTCGGCCAAGGCAGCGTCGGAGCGGGTGTTGATCGTGACGTAGCGGGTAAGGTCGCGTTGAATGGCGGTTAAGTCGCGGGTCATGTCACGCCTCCCCCGCCTGGATGCGCGTTAGCTGCGCCAGGCCGGCGGCGATGTCCTCGCGGCGGTATTCGGCGTTGGCCAAGGCGTCGTCGTCCAGGGCGTTGAGCCGGGTGAAAAACCAGGTGCCAAGCGCGATGAACTGCGCCTCCGGCACCGCGTAGCGCCGGGCAAACAGGTCGCGGGTGGCGCCGTGCAGGTCGCCGGCAGCAATTGCCGCCGCAAGCTCGGCCTGGTAAGGCAGCCGCCGCGCGTCCGCTTGGGGGAACACGACCTCGTGGCTCGGCTCGCCGCCGCTGGCCCCGAGCATGGCCCCGAGGCCTCGGGCCAGCGCCTTGATCTGGCGCAGCAGCGGATCGGTTTCTTCTTGCATGGTACACGCCTCCTTTTGACTCACAGCGTAAGCCAATGCATCGCGAAATACAACTGGACACGTCGCGCCAAAAAAAGCCCGGCCGCGGCGCCTGCGGGTGAGGGTCGCGGTCGGGCACATACGGCTGACGGGCGGTACGGGTCCGGGTGCGGGACCGCACGGCGCGGTAGCCACGGGAAGCTGGCACGGGATTGCACGACGCGGTAGCCACGGGGAGCTGGCACGGAGTTGCAGGCGCTACCGCGCGACGACCTGCGCCGGGCGGCCGGCCGCGGTCAAGGCGGCACAGAGGCGCCGGCAGCCGCGGTCGATTTCGGCGAGACTGGCGCCGGTGAAGCTCAGCCGCGCCGCGTTTTGGAAGTGGCCGAAGGGGCTCAGGCCGCTGCCCGGCACCACCGTCACGTTCGCGTCGCGCAGCGGCCCCTGGGCGAAGGCTAGCATGTCGAAGCCTTGCGGCGCGGTCAGCCACAGGAAGAAGCCGCCTTCCGGGTGGGTCAGGGTGAAGCCGGAAGGTAGCGCCGCCGCCAGGTCCGTATGCATCCGGGCCATTTTGGCGCTGTACACTTCCTTCAGCCGGGCGATGTGGCGGTCCAGGTCGTTGCGCTGCAGGTAGGCGGCGACCGCCGCGGTGGTTAGGCCGCTGGTCTCCAGGTCACAGCCGCCTTTGAGGGCCCGCAGCGGCGCCATCAGGCTCGGGCCGGCGACCAGCCAGCCCAGGCGCAGGCTCGGCGCCAGGATTTTGGAGAAGCTCGAGACGAACACCACGCGGTCCTCGGTGTCGAAGGCCTTGATCGGCGGCAGCTGAACGCCGCGGTAGCGCAGCTGGCGGTACGGCGCGTCCTCCAGAATCACGACGTCGTAGCGGTTGGCCAAGGCGACCAAGGCGCGGCGCTTGGCCAACGACATCACGGTGCCGGTCGGGTTCTGGAAGTCGGGCACGGTGTAGATCATTTTGACCTTGCGGGTGGCGAGCACCTGCTGCAAGGCGGTCAGGTCCATCCCGTCTCGCTGCACCGGTACCTCGTAGTAGGTCGGCTGGTAGGCGTCAAAGGCCGACAGGGCCCCGATGTAGGTCGGCCCCTCGACCACCAGGCCGTCACCGGGGTCCAGCAGCAGCTTGGCCATCAGGTCCAGCGCCTGCTGGGCCCCTTGCGTGAGCATTAGGTCGGCTGCGGTGCAGGCCACCGCGTCCTGGCCCATGCGCTGGGCCAGCTGGCGGCGCAGCGCCAAGTCGCCGGTCGGCCCGGCGTATTGCAGGGTCTTCTCGCTGGCGCTTTGGGCCCAGGCGGCCGCCAGTGCGGCCTGGGGGAAAAGCGCCGGGTCGGGGTACCCGCCGGCAAAGGCGATGGTCTGCGCGTCCTTGGCGGCCAAAACACCGTCCAAGCCGTTGGTCTGATAAGCCTCAAGTCTCGCTGCCAATTTCATGCCGCTCACTCCGTTTCTATTGATTGACTTTATCGTAACCCGCTCCTATGATGAAGTAAACTTCAACTTGTTCAGCGGTGAGTGAACGTGATTCATCTAAAACAACCACGCCGCCGGAAGGGAGCCAACATGAGCAATTTCAGTTACGAGGTTTTTCGCGCCGTGGTCGAGCAGGGGACCTTCATTCAGGCGGCCAACAAGCTCAACGTCACACCCAGCGCCGTCAGCCACAGCGTCAGCCAGCTGGAGTCGGCGCTGGGGTTTCCGCTGTTCATCAGAAACCGCACCGGCGTCGAGCTGACGCCGGACGGGGCCGCCATTTTGCCGACGGTGCAGTCGATCCTGAACCTCGAGGACCAGCTGACCCAGATTGCCGACAACATCAACGGTCTCAACACCGGGCGGGTGCGGCTCGGCGCCTTCTCGTCGGTATCGACCAACTGGCTGGCGCCGATCATTTTGGACTTCAAGCGCCAGTACCCCGACGTCGACGTCAGCGTGATGCAAGGCAGCTTCAACGACATCGTCGCCCAGGTGCGAACCGGCGCCATCGACATCGGCTTCTCGCTGCTGCCGGCCGACGACAGCCTGGTGGTGACGCCCTTAATCGAGGATCCGATCTACTGCCTGACGCCGACCACCTTCACGCCGGCCAACGGGCGTGACATGACCGGCGCCGACATGGACGGCCACACCTTCATCCTGCAGCGCGGCGACTACGACCGCGATACCAAGGCGGCGCTGGACCGCTACCACGTCTCGACCAACTCGCTGAACTACTCGATCGACGACCAGTCGATTCTGTCGATGGTCGAATCCGGCCTGGGCTGGGGCATTTTGCCGCGGCTGGCCCTGACCAAGCTGACCGGGGACGTCAACGTCTACCCGCTGTCGCAGCCCTTCGCCCGGACGCTGTGCCTGGTGATGAACCCGACCACGCAAAAATCACCGTCGGTCGCCCACATGCTGACGGTGATCAAGGCCTTCTTGCGCCGCGAGTACGGCAAGGCCTGCCTGTTTGGGGAATGAGTCGCAGCGACCAATCCGGGCCGTCGCGCCACCCGGTGTTCGCGTGAGCGAGCGCTGCCCCTCACCCGACGATGGCCAGCTTTAATCGCCACAAAAAGCCGGCGACCGATTCAATCAGTCGCCGGCGCGAGTCGCGGTGGTGCAGACGGCCACCGCGAGCCGCGGGTGACGCTGTGGCGGTGCGGGTTTGCGGCTTGCCGCTTCACCGCGTCAGGTGGTCCATCGTCTTGTTCAGCGCCGCGTCGACCTCGTTGTTGTGCTGGTTGGTCGCGTGACCCTTGACCTTTTGGAAGGTTAGGTCGTCGAAGCGGGCGACCTGGGCGAGGAGCTTTTGCCACCGCTCCGCGTTGATCACCGGCTTGCTGCCCTTTTGCCAGCCGTTTTGGCGCCATTTGACGTACCACTTTTGGGTCATCGTGTTGATGACATAGGCGGAGTCGGAGTAGACGGTCACCGGCAGGTCCGTGCGTTTGAGCGCGGTCAGGCCCTCGATGACGGCGGTGATCTCCATGTAATTGTTGGTGCGACCGAACTCGCCGCCGGTCAGCATCTTCTGGTGCTCGCCGTAGATGAGCAGCGCGGCCCAGGCGCTTTTGTCGGTGGGCCGCACGGAGCCGCCGGCGACGTTGCCGGTGTTGCGGTTGCCGCCGTCGGTGTAAAGTTGAATTTCTGCCATGTTTACCTCCCGTAACTCTATCAGTGTACTTGCTGACACGGGTTTGGGCAAATCGGGGATTATCTGCTAAAATTGAGGCCAAGCCATATTGAAGGGAAGTCTCGCCATGCCACGCAAACTGATTGCCTTGGACCTCGACGGCACCACGCTGGACCGCGCCGGTCGCCTGGCCGCCCCGACCATCCAGACGCTGCAGGCGGCGACCGCCGCCGGCCACCTGGTGGTGATCGCCACCGGTCGCCCCGACGCGATTTCGGAGGACCTCTACGACCAACTCGGGCTGACCGGGCCGATGATCAACTTCAACGGCGCCTTGATTCACGTGCCGCACCGCGACTGGGCCGCCGAACGCGCGGTGACCATGCCGATCGCCACGGCGCTTGCGCTGCGGGAGCTCAAGGCCGAATTTGACATCAAGGTGATGGTGGCGGAGGGCAAGCGCTTACTGCGGGCCGATCACGGCTACGTCAACGTGCCGTTCTTGCCCGACCTGCCGCACCCAACCGCGCTGTTGGACGCGGCGGGGCTGACCCAGGCGCCGATCTCGGTCACCATGTTCATCGATGACCGCGACCTGACGCCCTTGACCGCGGCGGTGGCCGCGCGGTTCCCGCAGCTGACCGCCAAGACCTGGGGGGCCTGGAGCGGCGAGAACACCGCCCTTGAGGTGACCGCCGGCAACGCGTCGAAGTCCCGGGCCCTGGCCTACGTTGCCGGTGCTTACGGCATCGCCCAGCAAGACATTGTCGCGTTCGGCGACGACTTGAACGACCTGGACATGATTCAATACGCCGGCGTCGGCGTCGCGATGCAAAACGCGCGGCCGGAGATTCTAGCGGCGGCCGACGCCGTCACGCCGACGGACAACGACCACCAAGGCGTCGCCAACTTCCTGGTGCGGTACCTGCACCTGTAGCTCGCGCAAGTTTGGAAAGGATAATGACTGATGACAGAAATCTGGCTGGTGCGGCATGGCCAAACCGAGTACAACCGGCAAGACCGGGTTCAGGGGATGGCCAACTCCGCGCTGACCGCCCAAGGCGTGGCCGATGCCGACGCCTTGGGCCGCGGCCTGGCCCAGGCCGGGGTTCACTTCGCTGCGGCCTGGGCCAGTGACCTGACCCGCGCCGCCGACACCGCGCGGCATGCGCTGGACGCCGCGGGGCAGTCGCGCCTGGCACTGACGCTTCACACCGGGCTGCGGGAGGAGAATTACGGCAAGTTCGAGGGGCAGTTGACCAATGATTTTGCCCAGGCGGTCTTCGGGCTGCCGGACTTCACCCAGGCCTTGTTGGACCACCGGCTGAGCCTGGCGCAGATTGCCGACGCGACCTACGCCGCCAACGCCGGGGCCAACGGGGCGGAGGACAACGCGATGGTGCAGCGGCGCTTCGACGCCGCGATGCGCGATATCGTGGGTCAGGCCCCGGGCCCAAACCTGCTGGTGGTCGCCCACGGCACGGTGGTTTTGATGTGGCTGGCGCTTTTGGGCTTTGACACCCACGGCCAGGAGATGCTGCACAACTGCAGCGTGACCCGGGTGGCCTGGGATGGCTCGCGCTTCAGCGTCGGCGCCTTCGACGACTTGAGCCTGGTGGCGGCGGGGCGGCGCGGTGCCGCGGCGACCGGTGCGACCGCTCGCCACACCGGCGAAGCGGGTTCGGCCGCGGGACCGCGGCATGAGTAGCGCGAAGCCGACGCCGCGGCAGCTGTGGGTAATCGGGGCGATGCTGTTCGGCCTGTTCTTTGGGGCCGGCAACCTGATTTTCCCCGTGTTCGTCGGGCAGCAGGCGGGGGCGAACCTGCCCTGGGCGATGGTCGGTTTCCTGGCCTCCGGGGTCGGCCTGCCGCTGCTCGGGGTCGCGGCCATCGGGATGACCGGCAGCGCCGGGGTGTTCGAGCTGGCCGCCAAGGTCGGGCGTCCTTACGCGTATGTGTTCACCATCGCCTTGTACCTGTGCATCGGCCCGGCGTTCGCGCTGCCGCGGCTCGCGTCGATCTCGTATGAGGTCGGATTGGTGCGGTTCGTCGCGCCGGGATCAACGCACTGGGCGTTGGCCGCCTATTCGGTGCTGTTCTTCGGGACGGCCTGGTGGTTCGCCCGGCGGCCGAGCCAGATCATGACCTACGTTGGGAAGTTCCTGACGCCGGCCTTCCTGGTGACGCTTGGGGTGCTGTTGGCCGCCGCGGTGTTCAGGCCGCTGGGCGGTGGCGGGGCCGCGGTCGCCGGCTACCAGGGCCAGCCCTTGACCACCGGCTTCACCGATGGCTACGCGACGATGGACGCGCTGGCGGCCCTGGCCTTTGGCATCATCGTGGTCGACGCGATTCGCGGCCTGGGCGTGACCGCGCCCAAGGCGGTGGCCGGCGCCACGATTCGCGCCGGGGTGCTGGCCGCGACCTTGATGGGCGTGGTGTACGTGCTGCTGGCGCTGCTGGGCAAAAACGCCCTGGGCCGTTTTGGTCGCGCGACCAACGGTGGTCCGATTCTGGCCAACGTCGCCCATGCCTACTTCGGCGACTTCGGCAACGTGCTGTTGGCCATCATCGTGGTGCTCGCCTGCCTCAAAACGGCGATCGGCCTGATCACGGCGTTCGGTGACACCTTCAAGGCGCTGTTCCCGCGGCTGCCTTACCCGCTTTTGATCGGCGTGGCGACCGTGGTGCCGCTGGTGTTCGCCAACGTCGGGCTCGACCGGCTGCTGGCGGTTTCCACCCCGGCCTTGATGGCGCTGTACCCGCTGGCCATCGTGCTGATTGCCTTGGCGCTGGCGAGTCCGTGGCTCGGCGAGTCGCGCTGGCTGTTCGGCACGGTGACGCTGGCGACGGCGGGGCCGGCCCTGCTGGACGGGCTCAACGCGCTGCCGGCGGCCTGGCAAGGCGGCTGGGTCGGCCAACTGCTGGCCCTGGCGGCGCATCTGCCGGGTTCGGCGGTCGGGCTCGGCTGGTGCGTTCCGGCCGCCATCGGCCTAGTGGTCGGCCTAGGCCTGGCTCGCCACTGCGACGCCTGAAGACACGAACGGCCCGGGGCAAAAGCGCCTCGGGCCGTATTTCATGTCTAGATTAATGCGCCAGGCGGCAGCGGCTGGCTAGTGCTCTTCCGCTTCGGCCGGTTCTGGGTTCGGGCGGCCGCCGCCCAGGTTCTTCACAATCGCCTTAAAGTTGATCACGATTTTGAAGTTCAGCTCCGCGGCGTTTTGCTTGTCGGCGGATTCGTAGTCGGTGATGATCAAAAGCGCCGAGTTCTCGTAGACCTTCTGAACGGTGCCGGTGAATGGACGCTCCATGTCCTCCTTCACCTTCACGGTTAAGGTGTCGCCGAGGTGGATGTCTTCCTTCTTCAACAGAATCATTTCCTTTCACGACTCAATGGGTCTTCAATTGATAGGGAGCATAGTATAACAAGCGATTGGATAAATCAAGTGATTTATCGCTTTTCTTAACGTTTCGTTAGGATTTGCCAACAGCCGGGCACTGGAATATGCTAGGGATGAACCTTATACACGAAAGGATGGCTGTCGACAATGGCAGATGGAACGTTGACCATCAGCGAATTGACCCCCGAAGCACAGCATGCAGCGGTGGAATCGTTCGCCAAATTTTACTTGGATAAGTACCAGCACGAGGGACTCGACCTGTTCGCGCAGATCGATACCAGTGGCCACATCGCGGATATCAATCAGTGGCTGGTTGATAACGTGAACTTTCTTCACGATGAGAAGTTGCAGGGCCTGGTTCAAAACCGCAGCGATAACTTCATTGCGCTGCTGAAGGTCCTGAAGTCCACCTTCAACGCGAACGGCATTCCCGACATTCCGTGGCAGACCTGGTTCGACCGCGAAATTGCCGCGGTGGCCCAAGGACGCTAACGCTTTACGCCTCGCGGTGCGGGGCGTTTTTTTGTCCCAGAGCGGAGCGGGGCGGTTAGGCGAGCGGCTAGCGTGGGGCTGGGGTTTGAGGCCGAACTTGGCCTCAGGCACCGGCCCTAGCAGGCCGCGTCGCCGATGCCCCGCGGAGCTCGACGACCCAGAGCGGAGCCGAGCGGGTTTAGCCGGACGAGTAGCGTGGGGTTGGGCATTGGGCCTGGGCTTGGTCCAGTGGCCGACCCAAGCTAGTCGCTCCGGCGTTGCTCAGCGGAGCTCGACGACCCAGAGCGGAGCTGGACATTCTCGTGTGGCTCAGCGCAGCTCGCCGCCCCCAGATTGACGCCGTGCGAGTCGCTCGCTTTTCGTTGCCCTGGCACCGAAACTCAACGTGCCCAAACCGGGGCGTGAGTGGTAGGCTAAAGGAAGCAAGAAAAGGAGGCACACGATGGACAACCTATACCTGATTGTCAGCGACGTTGACGGCACCCTGGCCTACGACGCCGCGACGATATCGGCTGGCACCAAGGCCGCGGTCAACCGGCTTTTGGCGGCCGGCCACCTGTTTTACCTGGCCACCGGGCGCATGTATAATTTAGCAGCTTTGATGGCGGCGCAAATCGGCCCCGGGGCGGAGATTATCGCGGCCAACGGCGCCGTCTATGATTTCGGCGGCTCGCGGGTGCATCACCTGCTGGGCGAGCCGGCGATCACCGCGATCGAGGCTGCCTGTGCGGCACACGACCTGGCCGCCTTGTACTTCACGGACGACATGGTGTACTACACCACGCCGCCGGCCCAGGCCATTCAGGACATGCTGACGCACTTCGCGCCGGCCAGCGCCCAAGTCGGGGTCGAGCAGCTCGAAGCGGCGGCGCTTGGCCAACGCGCCGGCGCCATCGCCAACGCGATTGTTTTTTCGCTGGACGATCCGGTCGGCCTGGCCGCCGTCGCCGCCAAGCTGAAGCGCGAGCCGGCGCTTGCGGTGTCGGCCAGCGACCCGACCAACCTGGAGCTGATTCCCCACCAGGTCGACAAGGCCAATGCGATCGCCGAGCTGCAGGCCAAAACGGGCATTCCCCCGGCTCGCACCATCGCGTTCGGCGACGGCCTCAACGACCTGGGGATGCTTCAGGCCGCCGGCATCAGCGTCGCGATGGGCAACGCGGTGCCGGCGGTCAAGGCGGCGGCGCGGTACCAAACCGTCAGCAACAAGGAGGACGGCGTCGCGCAGTTTTTGAACCACTTTTTCGCCTGAGTGGGCTTAAAGTTGCAAGCGCAGGCCAAGCGTGAGACGCTTAGCTGGGCCGAAGCGGCCCGGAAAGGATGAGTTCAATGTACAAAGCGAATGACACGAGATACGACAACGTGACCCCGCGGCCGCTGGGCAAAAGTGGCCTGGTACTGCCGCCGATCGCCCTGGGGCTGTGGCAGCATTACGGCTCCGCCGACCCGTATGCGGCACGGCGCGATGTGATTTTGGCCGCGTTCGACCGCGGGGTGTTTCACTTCGACGTGGCCAACCACTACGGCGACGGCGACTTTGGCTCCAGCGAGGCGCTGCTCGGCCAGGTGCTGGCGAGCGACTTGCGGCCGTACCGCGACGAGCTGGTGATCGCGACCAAAATCGGCTACGAGATTCACCCCGGCCCGTTCGGCACCGGCACCAGTCGCAAGGCGATTCTGCAGGGCATCGACGACTCGCTGGGCCGCCTGAATCTGGATTACGTCGACCTGCTTTACGCCCACCGCTTCGACACCACGGTGCCGGTCGCCGAGACGGTTCGCGCCTTGGACGACGTGGTCAAAGCCGGCAAAGCCTTGTACATCGGGGTGTCGAACTTCGACACCCCGCAGGCCCAAGAGGCGATCGACCGCTTCACGGCGCTCGGCACCCCGTTCGTGGTCGACCAGATGAGCTACAACCTGTTCAACCGCGACGTCGAGACCTCGGGGCTGCTCGACACGCTGCGCCGCGCGGGCGCCGGCCTGGTCGCTTACGGGCCGCTGTCGGAAGGCCTTTTGTCCGACCGCTACCTCGCGGGCATTCCGGACACCTTCAAGATTCACCCGACCAACCAGCAGACCTTCGCCAACGGCAAGGCGGCGGTGGTGCAACGCCTCAACCAGCTCAATGACCTGGCCCAAGGCCGCGGCCAGACGCTGGCCCAGATGGCCCTGGCGTGGCTTTTGCGCGACCCAATCGTCGCCTCGGTGCTGATCGGCACCACCAGCACGACGCACCTGCAAGACAACCTGCAGGCGCTGGACCACCTGGCCTTCACCGCAGACGAGCTGGCCGAGATCGACCGCTTGACGACGCTGTAAGCACCAGGCGCCGGGCCAGGCCGCCGCTTCCCGCTGGCCTGGGCCGTTCTCCCGGTGGCGCAGGTCGCGCGACTTCCCGGTGGCACCTGCGTCAGCGCCTCAATCACGTCAAAAGCACCCCGAACACCAGCAGCTGACTGCCGGGTCCGGGGTGCTTTTGCGTGAGTAACAAAATTTATTTGCAGTTAATCGATAGGCGGTGCGAGGCCGCAAGAGAGTGCATCGGCGGCGCGAATGATAGGTGCGGCCGCCGCGATAACATTATTTAACTGATTTGGCCTCAGCGAGCCCGAACTTGGCGAGGTGAGCGGCGAGGAATTCGCCGGTGTGACCGCTGCTTTGGGCGATGGCGGCCGGGGTGCCGGCGGCGACAATCTGGCCGCCGCGGCTGCCGCCTTCCGGGCCGAGGTCCAGCAGGTAGTCGGCGTTGGCCATCACGTCCAGGTCGTGCTCGATGGCCAAGACCGTGCCACCCTGGTCGAGTAGGCGCTGGAACACCTGCAGCAGGGTCTTGATGTCCAGCGGATGGAGCCCAACGCTCGGCTCGTCGAAGACGAACAAGGTGCCTTTTTGGGTGCGGCCCATGTGAGCGGAGAGCTTGAGGCGCTGGGCCTCGCCGCCCGACAGGCTCGGGGTGCTTTCACCCAGGTGCAGGTAGCCTAGCCCCATGTCGTGCAGCGTCTGCAAGGCGGCGGCGACGGCGGGTTGATCGGCCAAAACGGTCAGCGCGTGATCGACATCCAGGTCCAGCAGGTCGGCAATCGAGTAGCCGTGCCAGGTCACCTTCAAAACGTCCGGGTTGTAGCGCTTGCCACCGCAAGTCGGGCAGGTCTGCTGCATGTCCGGCAGGTACTGGATGTCCAGGCTGATGCTGCCGGTGCCGCCGCAGGTCGGGCAGGCGCCGGCCGCGACGTTGTAGGAGAAGTTGCTGGCGGTGTAGCCGGCCGCTTGGGCGGCCGGTTGGGCGGCGAAAAGCGCCCGCAGGTGGTCGAGAATCGGCGTGTAGGTCGCCACGGTGCTGCGCACGTTTTTACCCACCGGGGCGGCGTCGATGGCGACGACGCGGCGCAGACCGCCGCGGTGCAGGTCCTGCACGAAGCTCGGCGCCGGCTGGCGGCGGGTCGCGGTCAGGGCCGGCACCAAGGCGTCGAATACTAAGGTCGACTTGCCGGCACCGGAGAAGCCCGACACCACCGACAGCCGGTTGATCGGAAAGGCGGCGGTGAGGTGGTGGAGGTTGAAGCGGTCAGACACCGTCAGGCCGAACGTCTTGGTCGCAGGCGCCGCCTCGGGCCGGACGCGCAGCCGCGCGGTGCCGGTGAGGTAAGGGCCGATCAACGAATGCGGCGCCGCCGCCAGCTGCTGGGGGGTGCCTTGGTTGATCAGGCGACCGCCGCCGGCCCCGGCGACCGGACCGATCTCGATCACCGAATCGGCGGCCTCAATGATGGCGGTGTCGTGGTCGACCACCACCACGGAGTTGCCCTGGGCGACCAGGCCGCGCATCACGGCGATCAACCCGGCCACGTTGGCGGGGTGCAACCCGATCGACGGCTCGTCGAGGACGTACAAGACGCCGGTGGTCTGGGTGCGAAGCGTCCGGGCCAGCTGGATGCGCTGCAGCTCGCCGGTCGACAGGCTGGCACCGGCGCGGTCCAGGCTCAGGTAGTTGAGCCCCAGGTCGATCAGCGGCTTGAGGATGCCGGCGAGCTCCCGCAAAATGTCGTGGGCCAAGGGCTGCATGTCCTCCGGCAAGGCGGCGTAGACCTGGGGGATGAAGGCACTCAGCTGCGCCAGCGTCATCGCCGAGACCTGGGCGATGGTCTGCCCGGCCAGCAGCTGGGTCAAGAGCTTCGGGTCAAAGCGGGTGCCGTGGCAGGTCGGGCACAGGCCGAAGACGTAGAAGCGGTTGAGCCGCGCAATGGCGCGTTCGTTGGTGGTGGTGGCCATCGAGTCCAGCACCGCGTTGTAGGCGTTCTCGTAGACGGCGTTGTCCATGTGGAAAATTTTCCCGGTTTTGGACGGAATGTTAATCGCGTAATGGTTGCGCGGCCCGTGCCAGACAAAGTCCTGCTGGTCCTGCGGCAGCGCTTGGAAGGGCGTGTCGATGTCGATACCGGCGTATTGGGCAACGATCTGCATGAAGTTGCGGCCGGGCAGCCGCCAAGAGGCCACCGCGCCGTCGCGAATGGTCTTGGTTGGATCGGGAATCAGTCTGGTTTCGTCCAGGTGCTTGGCCTGGCCGGTGCCGTCGCAGGTGGGGCAGGCGCCGACGGAGTTGAAGGCGAAGCTTTCGGCGCCGTATAGCGGAAACACCGCCCCGCAGACCGGGCAGGTCAGCGTCGCGTCCTTGCCGGCGACGTCCATCGCATGGGCGATCTCAAGCGTCGGCGGCAGCTGGTGGCCGTTGGGGCAGCGCGGCGAGCCCAGCCGCGAGAAGGCCAGGCGAATCACGTTCAGGGCCTCGGTCGTGGTGCCGACCGTCGAGCGAATGCCCGGCACCACCGGCCGCTGCCGCAGCGCGATGGCACTGGGAATGTGCTGAATCGAATCGACCTGGGCGTGGCCGACCTGGCCCAAACGGCGCCTCGTGTAGGTGGACAGGGCCGAGACGTAGCGCCGCATGCCCTCGGCGTAAAGCACCCCCATGGCCAGAGACGACTTGCCGGCGCCGCTGGGCCCGGTGATGGCGATCAGCTGGTGCAGGGGAATGGTGACGTCGAGGTGCTTGAGGTTGTTGACGTGAGCCCCCTTGACGATGATGTCTGTTGGATTCATAACGCGGCCTTCTTTGCTTACTTTTATTCCATACTACCACAACAAAAATCCCGCTGAACGAATTCAGCGGGATTCACGCGTGTATTTCTAGCTTCTGCCGTCTACTGGATTCGAACCAGCGACCTCATCCTTACCATGGATGCGCTCTACCTACTGAGCTAAGACGGCATGTTGTCGTAAAACAACTGCCTGATTAATATACAATATTTCCGCGTGGGGTGCAACCCTTTGACCGAAAAAGTTTGTCGGTGCTTAACTTTGCCCGTCCCACTCGGCGTGAAACTCGGCGAGAAAGTCCTGCATCACGGCCTGGCGATGGGCGGCCAGACGCTTGGCCGCCGGCGTGTTCATCAGGGCGGCGAGCTTCAGGAGCTTCTCGTCGAAGTGGTTCAAAATGGTGCTTTCGGTACTCCGATAACCGGCCGCGTCCAGTTGTTCCCGCGGTTGGATTGCCGGGTCGTACAGCCGGCTGCCGTGAGCCCCGCCGTACATCATCGCCCGGGCGATGCCGATGGCGCCGATCGCGTCCAGCCGGTCGGCGTCTTGCACCAGCTGGCCCTCGAGGCTCAGCGGCTGCCGGCCGGCCAGGTTGGCCTTGAAGCTCATGTGATCGATGATTGCAAAAATCGCGGTGGCCTGCGCCGCCGTCGCCCCGGCCGCGGTCAGCACCGCGGCGGTGGCCGCCTTGGCCGCCGGCACCGAGGCGACCAACTTGTCGTCGTAGGTGTCGTGCAAAAGCGCCGCGGCCACGGCAATCGTCGCGTCGGCCGCCGGCGTCTGGCGCAGCAGGTTGCGGGTCGTCGCGACCACCCGGGTGATGTGATCCATCGCGTGGCCCGAGGCGTCTTGGGCCAGGATGTGTTGGGCGTGTGCCCAAAGCATTTTTTCGTTCATCGTAACCTCCTAATTCGTTGAGTTCCGCTACTGCACCCCGGTACAATTAAGTTAAGGAGGGCGTCGCTATGAAACTCAAACACTTGCAGATGAATCAGACGTTGAATCAGTTCAACCGCCTCAGTCCCGCCATTGACGACACCAAGCGGCCGCTGTCGCAGCAAAACCTGTTGTTCTGGGTGGCCGCCGAAGACCAGCCGCCGACCCCGTCGGCCCTGGCCGACGCCATGGGCCTGACCAAGGCCGCCATCACCAAGATGCTCAACCCCCTGATCGACGACGGGTTGCTGACCAAAACTATGGACGTTCGCGACAACCGCAGCTTCACCCTGTCGTTGACCCCGGCCGGCGAGGCTGAGGTCGCCGCCCTGAGCCCGACGTACTTCGAGCCGATGAACCGCCTGCGCGAGGGCATGGGCCAGACTCAGTTCGACCAACTGATCGAGCTGCTGGAAACGGCGAACGAGGTGTTGATGGATTAGAGAGGGCGGAACCGAGCGCTTAGCGGGACGGGTAGCCTAGCCGTGGCGTGTGGGCCCGATTTTGGCCCGGACGACGCGGCGTAGCTAGCCGCTCCCGCGATGCTCGGTGGAACCCGTTTAAGAGAGGGCGGAGCCCGGCGGGTTTAGCGAACCGAGTAGCGTAGGACTGGCACTTGGAGCGGTCTTGGCTCCGAGTGCCGGTTCGAGCTAGCCGCGTTCGCGTTGCCGGGTGAAGCCCGTTTGGGAGAGGGCGGAGCCCGGCGGGTTTAGCGAACCGAGTAGCGTAGGACTGGCACTTGGAGCGGTCTTGGCTCCGAGTGCCGGTTCGAGCTAGTCGCGTTCGCGTTGCCGGGTGAAGCCCGTTTAGGAGAGGGCGGAACCGAGCGCTTAACGGGATGAGTAGCCTAGCCGTGGCGTTTGGGCCCGATCTTGGCCCGGACGACGCGGCGTAGCTAGCCGCTCCCGCGATGCGCGGTGGAACCCGTTTCCCGCCACCCCACCATTGTAATGCGCCAGCCGTCGCCCGACCGTTCCCGTGGTCGGGCGGTTTGGTGTGCCTTGCTGCGAGGCGTTCGCCCATCCTAACACATTTTGGCGGCGGGGTGGTAGGGCAGAACGGCAGATTCGCGCAGACTGGTGTATAGTTACTAGTAACACCGAAGGGAGTGACGCCCATGCGCCATCAGATTGGCCGCACGGTCGGCCGCTTGCTGATTGTCGGCGGCCTGTTCATTTTGTACCAACTGGTGGCGGCGTTCGTGCTCGCCCCGAACCTGATTCGGCCGCAGACCGCACTGGCCAACGCGGTGTGGTTCACCGTGTTGTTCGGCGGCCTGCTGCTGGCCGTGTGGCAGATTTACCAGCGGTTCCTGAAGACCGAGTCGCCGCAGGTCTACGGGCTGCGCCGGCTCGACTGGCCGGTCGCGCGTTACATGGCGCTGATGGTCGCCGCCTTGGTGCTGATCCAGGTGGTCTCAAGCCTTCTGGTCAGCTGGCAGGTGACGCCGGAGGCCGAGAACCAGACCGACCTGATCAAAATGATGCAGCAGTCGCCCTTGCCGATGGTTTTGATCACCGTGGTCGGGGCGCCGCCGGCCGAGGAGCTCCTGTTTCGCGGTCTGCTGATGCATTGCCTGCCGCACCAGGACCGCGTCGGCTGGCGGGTGGCCAGCAGCATATTGTCGGCCCTGCTGTTCGGCCTGGCTCACACCGGGTTTGACGATCCGCTGAACCTCGCGATTTACGTCGCCATGGGCGGGGTGTTCGCCGCGACTTACGCCTACACCCGCGACCTGCGCTACGACGTCGGCCTGCATTTTTTGAACAATTTCGTCGCCTTGTTCCTGTGAGAAAGGAGATTCGCCATGCTGCTTGCGCCGCTTTTTGAAAACGATGTGCCGACCCCAGCCGTTGCCTGATTCCGAGTCAACCGCTGAAAGGACTATATCATGCACATCGAATTGAATGCCACCGTCGCCGCCGCGGGGCTTGCCCCGTTCGCCTTCACCTTCTCCGGCGCGAATGCCGAAGCCGCCGACCAGCTTTGGACCACGCACCTCACGCCGCTGATCGCCGACTGCCCGTACCAAACGCCGGCCGCCGTCGCCCAAGACCCCGCCATCGCCGCCATGCGAGCGGTCTACAAGCGCCTGGGCAAGGAGCCGTCGCGCTACCGGCCATCGCAAGAGGCGCTGTGGCGGCGAATCGCCCAGGGCAAGGGGCTGTACCGGGTCAACCGCGCCGTCGACTTGAACAACTACCTGTCCCTGCGCTTCAGGGTCAGCTGCGGCCTGTACGACCGAGCTGCGCTGACCGCCCCGCTGACGGTCACCGTCGGCGAGGCTGGCCAAAGCTACCCCGGCATCGGCAAGGGCAGCATCGACCTGGCTCACCTGATCGTGGCCGCCGACGCGGCCGGGCCATTCGGCAGCCCCACCAGCGATTCGCGCCGGGCGATGGTCACGCCGGCCACCACCGAGTTTCTGCTGATCGCTTACGCCCCGCAAGCGCAAGTCGATGCGGCCGCCTTCGCCTCGACACTGACGGCGCTGGCGCTGACGACGCTTGACAGCCACGACGTTGCGGCCGTGACCGTCGGCTGAGCGACCGCGAACCGCGGCGCTGAATTAATGGTCACAGCGAATTCCACTTAGCCGACGGTGAGGTAGCTGTCCTTGTTTTGTACAAGCCACAGCGAAGCAATCTCTTCATTCGGCTTGTGCGGATCGGGTCCCACCAAGACTTGTTCCAAGGACCAGTGAAATAGCTGGACAAGAAAGCCCTGCGCAACCGCGCAGGGCTTTTGCGACGCCAAGATTCTTAGCCGTTATTTCCCGGGAAATGATCTCGGCAAGTCGCGGCGAATCTCGTATACTGAAGACCATGGAGGTGACGAAATGTTTGGAGAGAGGTTGGCGGCGGCACGTCGCGCCAAGGGGCTGACCCAGGACCAGCTGGCGACGACGTGCTGCGTCGCCCGACAAACCATCAGCAGCTGGGAGAACGGGCGTAGCTACCCGGACTTGGCGTCACTGGTTCGCATCGGGGATACTTTGGGCGTCAGCCTCGACACGCTGCTGAAAGGGGACGCCGCCATGCGAGCGGTGCTGGCCAAGCGCGAGCGGCTGGTGGCCGACAGCCGGTGGGTGTATTGGGCCTGCTATGGGGTGAATGCGGCCTTAATTCTTTTGCTGACGTTGCCGTGGCCGTCGCCTTTTGCCATGGGCTGGGGGGCCAAGGGCGTCGGGTTTGCCCTGTTGTTTCTCAACGCCGCAGCGGTCGAGCGTAGCCGGACCGTTCTAACCAAATTATCAGGTCGTCGGTGGCTGGCGGTGCGACCCGGTCGCCCGGTCAGCTACGACCGGCCCCGCTGGCACCGGTGACGTCAAGGGCCGCCTCGCGATTGCGAGGCGGCCCTTTGACGTTAATTCGTTGCGGGAGCTTCGGCCGGTACCCGGTCGTACAGCTCGGCCGGCAGTGCCGCAATCAACGGGCTGACCGCGTCCAGCGCGATCAGCACCAGGGTGTGCAAGGCCCGGGTGGCGAGCGTGTAAAGCACGTCGCCATCGCCTGCCGCCGCGAAGTGCTTCGCCGACACATCGAAGCCGACCACCGCGTCGAACTCCAGTCCCTTGGCCAGATACACCGGCAGGATCACGCAGCCGGTGTGCATCTGGTGGTCGGCCGGGGTCAGCAGCGTCACCGCCACGTCCAGCTGCAGCGTGGCGAACAGCTTGGCGGCGGTGGCGGCGTCGCGCGTCAGGATCGCCACGGTGTGGTTGGTGGCCAAAAGCCGCGTGACCGTGGCAATCAGCGCGTCGCGGTAGCCGTCGTGCGGCAGGACCATTAGGCGCGGCTTGGCCCCGTCGCGGTTGAAGGCCTGAATGTGGGAACCGTCGGTCAAAAGCGCCTTGGCGAACTCGGTGATCGGCCGCGTCGAGCGGTAGCTGCGCATCAGGTCGACTTGGTGAACCCGCTGCCCGGGGAAAACGCGGCCGAGCTCGCGGCGCAGGTCCAGGGCCTGGTAGCCGCTTGAGAACACGTCCTGCTTGGCGTCGCCCAAAAGCGTCAGCTTGGCCTTGGGAAAGGCGTGGTGCAAGTAGCGCAGCTGCACCTCACTGTAGTCTTGCATTTCGTCGACGAACACGTTTTGCATCCGGTGGTTGGCCCCGCCGCCGGTCAAGGCGTCGCGCAGCCACAGGAGGGGAGCGGCGTCTTCCAGCCGCAGCACATGCGCCTCCAGATCCGCGCGGTAGGCGGCGACGGCGACGGCCCAGACCTTGGGTGCGACCGGGGCAACCACCGCGTCGAGGAAGCGCCCGTACTCCTGATAGGCATCGAGGAAGTAGTCGTTGTAAATCGCGTCGTAAACCGGGGCGTCGGCCTCTTCGACCAGCTGCCGGGCCAAAAAGGTCGCCTCGGCGTCGGCGCTTGCGAAGCGGTGGCCGCCCAGCCGGCGCCTTGCCTCCTCTTCGGACATGCTGCCGAGCCGCTCTTGAACCCAGTCGTCGCCCAGCGCCATGCCGACGCGCAGCTTCAGCCGGCGGATCAGCGTGTTTTTGGTGTCCAAGAACTTGTTGGCCGCCGTCGCGGTCGCCGGCTGGGCCGCGTAAATCTTGGCGATCGTCTTGGCCGAGAAGAAGACCTCGCCGTCAAGCGTGATGTCGACGAAAAATGGCACCCGCTCGGGCTGCTTCAGGTAGGTGTCGATCAGATCCAGGTAGCGGGACTGCTCCTTGAAGCGGCGGATGCGCTGCGCCGCCTCGGGCAGGCCGCTCAGGTCGCGTTCGTACCGCTCGAACAGCGTCTCGACGTGCAGGCCGGAGAAGCGCTTGGCGAAAAACTCGTAAAGCGTGGCCTGGCGCGTGTTTTTCTCGCCGAGGCTCGGCAGCACCGCGGAGACGTAATTGGCGAACAGCTGGTTGGGCGAAAACAGCACCATCTGATCGGCGTCCAGGGTCTTTCGGCTGTGGTATAGCAGGTAGGCGACGCGCTGCAGCGCCGCCGACGTCTTGCCCGAGCCGGCGACGCCTTGCACTACCAAGACGTCGGCCGTGGTGTCTCTGATGATGTCGTTTTGCTCTTTTTGGATAGTGGCGACGATGTTTTGCATCAAGGCGTCGCTTTGGGCCCCGAGCACCGCCTGCAGCACCGCGTCGCCGACGGTTTCGTCCGTGTCGAACACGTTGGTGACGCGGCCGGCCTCGATGGTGAACTGGCGCTTGTTCTCAAGCGTGACGGTCATCGGACCGACCGGCGCCTGGTAGGTCACGGGGCCCAGGGTGCCGTTGTAGTAGACGCTGGCGATCGGGGCTCGCCAGTCGTAAACCAGAAAGTGGTCCTGGCCGTCGATGAAGGTGCCGGTGCCGATGTAAAGCGTCTCTTGCTCGCCGTCTTGTTGAATGTCGATGCGGCCAAAATACGGTGCCGGCAAAAGCCGCGTCAGGCGGTCCTCCTCGTGCTGCAGAATCGTCTCGTTTTCCACGGCCCGGGCCACCATCATTTTTTGCTGCTGAACGGCCGCGTTGGTCTCCATCCGGTCGTCGATTTCGGTGATGTTGACGCGGGTGGCCTCGCCGTAAGCCTGCTCGACGCGGGTGGTTTCCTGATGGGCGGCGGCTTGTTGCGCCTTGACGGCCGCCAGCCGGGCGGTCATCTGCTCACGCACCCAGTCCACTCGTGCCTGTTCCTGCTGCTTCGTCTGTTCCTGCATGGGCCCTCCCGACTGGCGGGTTGCCCCCGCCGCGCTTAATTTGGTTCATCAAGTCTAGGCGTTTTGGCCGCAGATGTAAAGCCGAATCGTGGATTGCGTCGCCGGCCGCGTCACTTTGGGCCAAGCCCAGGCCCCAAGCGCCGGCCCAACGCGACGCGGTTCGCTAAACGCGCCGGCTTACGCTCGGGGTCGTCGAGCTCTGCCGCGCAACGCGGGAGCGGCTAGCTACGCCGCGTCACTTGGGACCAGGTGCGGGTCCCAAGCGCCACGGCTAGGCTAGCCGTCCCGCTAAACCCGCTCGGCTCCGCTCTGGGTCGTCGAGCTCCAGCCGGCAACGCGAACACGCCTAGCTCGGGCCGTCACTCGGGGCCAAGCCCAGGCCCCAAGCGCCGGCCCAGCGCTACGCGGTTCGCTAAACCCGCTCGGCTACGCTCTGGGTACCAAAAGACGCCCGCATTTCTGCAGGCGTCGGGGTCAGCGTTCGATGTGTTCCCACGCCGAGGTCTGGTTGGTGTTCAAGACGATTTCGCGCGACTTGCCCAGGCACTTGATCAGGGACACGAAGTCGACCACGTTGACGATGTACAGCAGGCAGATGGTGAACGGCGCGGTGACCAGCAGCTGCAGCCGCTCGCGGCGCGGCAGGTGGGCATCGGCGAAGATCGCGGTGAACGCCACCAGGGCGTAGACGATGGCGGTGCCGGACATCGTGGTCAGGTCGCTGTACAAGTAGAGCAGGTAGGCCATCAGGCACAGGAATACCGGCTCCAACAGCATCATCAGCTCTTCGAAAAAGACGATTTTGGGCAGCTTCCACCAGGTCAAAGTCGGGCTGTACTTGGCGAAGTCGCGGGAGAAAAAGAGCCGGCGGTTTTTGGCCAGCGCCTTGAACCGGCCGTACTTCCAGCGCAGCCGCTGGGTCTTGAGGTCGGCGAAGCTGTGAGCGGCCGGGGTGTAGCAGACCACGTCGTCGGTGTAGTCGATGTGGTAGCGCTGGTTACCGAAGTGGTGGATCAGCTTCATCGACAGGTCGATGTCTTCGGTAATCGAGTCGGTGCTGTAGCCGCCGACTTCCTGCAACGCGCTCTTGCGGAAGGTCGAGCCGATGCCGCCGACGATGTACTCGAGGTTCAGCGCCGGTTCGGCCTCCTTGTACTTGTTGCCGATCAGGTACTCGAGCTTTTGGGTGTATTCGATCACGTTATGGGCGGCCTCGATCACGACGTTGGTGGCTGCGGCAATCAGCGTCGGGTCGGCCTCAAAATGCGCGACCATGGCGGCCAAGGCGCCTGGGGCCAGCGCGGAATCACCGTCCAGCACCATCACCAGCTCGTAATCGGCGTAGTTCATGATGCCGTTGTTCAGGGCCCGGGCCTTGCCGGCGTTGGGCTGGTGAACCACCACCAAGTCGGCGAATTCCTGGGCCAGTCGGTCGAGGACGGCGTCGGTGGCGTCGGTCGAACCGTCGTCGACCACAATGACCTGCTTGTGCGGGTAAGTGTTGGCGACGACGGACCGAACGCATTTTTCGATGTCCTTCTCCTCGTTGTAAGCGGGGATGACCACGGCGATGCCGGCGGTCGGCACCGGTTGGCGCTTGGCGGCGCGGAGCTTTTTGGCCTTGGCGAAGTTGGCCACGGCCAGTGAGGTGAAAATCCGGGCGAAGTTGAAGGTTGCAAGACCTGCGACGAACAAAATCATGAGGTGGAACATGGCGCCATCTCCTTAGTTGGCGGTCTAAGACCCGCGGGATGTGATGAGTAGGATCAAAAACGAGGCCACGGCAATCAGCAAAAGCGCTAGGCCGAGTGATTCGAGCCAGGGGCTGATGATGCCACCGGGAATGGGGAACGGATTGGCCGGGCCTGGGGCAAGCGACAGGGGCATAGGGTCCTCCTTTGGCGGTGATTATTGACTTCATAAGTAATTATAAAATATTTAATGCCGCCGCCGAAAGAAATTCGACGGCGGCGCGGCCAATTCCCGCCTGGTCAGGCCAGCGGACCGGCGTTCGAAGCGAATCGTTCAGGCCGTGAGTGATGACAGCGATGGCCGCAGGGGCGGGGTGGCCGACCCGTGCGGCAGCGCTCGGCGGCGCCGCGGTGATGGCCAACCGGCAGCTTTTGCGGCCGCCCCGACCCAAGTCACCGCAAGCGCAGCGGGCTGCCCGGGTCCGGCCATGGCAGCGCTTGACACCTCCGGCCGCCCCCCTTAGAATGAAGGCAGACGTCAGTGAACGCGATGAGTAGCGCAAGTGGTTGGTCAGGAAGCCGCCGGGACTGGGAAGGCGACGCAACGCTTGGGTGAATTGGCTCGCGTGAGACACACGGTGGGAGCGCCTTAAGCCTTAGAGGCCGCAATGCGGCAAGATAGGTGGTACCGCGCTCAGCCGCCCTATCCTTGGGATAGGGCGGCCTTTTTTTGCAAATAGGAGGAGAAAACATGACCAAACATACGATTCTGACCGGCGATCGCCCGACCGGCCGCCTGCACATCGGCCACTACATCGGCAGCTTGCAAAATCGCGTGGCGCTGCAAAATTCCGGCGAGTACAACAACTTCATCATGATCGCCGACACCCAGGCCTTGACCGACAACGCCCGCAATCCGGAGAAAATCCGCAACTCCTTGATGGAAGTCGCGCTGGACTACCTCGCCGTCGGCATCGACCCGGCCAAGTCCACCATCTTGGTTCAAAGCGGCGTTCCGGCCTTGACCGAGCTGACCATGTACTACCTCGATCTGGTCACCGTGTCGCGCCTGAACCGCAACCCGACGGTCAAAACCGAGATCAAGCAAAAGGCGTTCGGCGAGTCCGTTCCGGCCGGCTTTTTGATCTACCCGGTCTCGCAGGCCGCCGACATCACCGCCTTCAAGGCCGACACCGTGCCGGTCGGCGACGACCAGGAGCCGATGCTCGAGCAGACCCGCGAGATCGTCCGTACCTTCAACCGCACCTACAACCAGGCAGTGCTGGTCGAGCCCGAGGGCTACTTCCCGCCGAAGGGGCAGGGCCGCCTGCCGGGCATCGACGGCAACGCCAAGATGAGCAAGTCGCTGAACAACGGCATCTACCTGGCCGACTCCGCCGACGTGGTGCGGCAAAAAATCATGTCGATGTACACCGACCCCAACCACATCCACGTCGAGGACCCGGGTCAAGTCGAGGGCAACATGGTCTTCACCTACCTCGACATTTTCGATTCGGATAAGGCCAAGGTGGCCGAGCTCAAGGCCCAGTACCAGCACGGCGGCCTGGGCGACGTCAAGATCAAGCGCTACCTCAATGAAGTGATGGACGGCATCCTGACGCCGATTCGCGAGCGGCGCGAGACCTACGCCAAGGACATGGGCCAGGTCGCCCAGATTCTGATTGACGGCACGGCCAAGGCCAACTCGGTCGCCAACCAGACCCTAGCCGAGGTGCGAGACGCCATCGGCTTCAACTACTTCAAGTAACGCAAGCGATCCCGGCGGGTGACCGCCACTCAATTGCCGGCTCCAGACGCCATTCGCAGCGTCAGGGGCCGGCTTTGTTGACCGCAAATCATGCTTGGGACTGATGCCGGGTTACGGCGGCATGATACAATGGGGATACTTGAGGACCAATAAGGAGAAAAGTATGCAAAACAAAAAGCTCAGTCCGGTCGCCGTGACCGGCATTGTGATCGGGGTCATCGCGCTGTTCGTGGCGATTTTTGGCGTCACCACCTACAATGGGCTGGCCAAGCAGAACCAAGCCGTCGAGGCGCAGTGGAGCCAGGTCGAAAACGTGATGCAGCGCCGCGCCGACCTGGTCCCGAACCTCGTGGCCGCCGTCAAGGGGCAGATGAAGCACGAGACGCAGGTGTTCGACGACATCGCCAAGGCCCGCAGCGAATACAGCAGCGCCAGCTCCACCAAGGCCAAGGCCGCGGCCGATGCCAAGCTGAACCAAAGCGTCGGCACCCTGCTGAACGTGATTCAGGAAAGCTACCCGGACCTCAAGAGCTCGGGTAACGTCTCGACCTTGATGACGCAGCTCGAAGGCAGCGAGAACCGCATCGCCGTCGAGCGCAAGCGCTACATCGATGACGTTCGCGACTACAACTCAAGCGTCGTCACCTTCCCGAAGAACCTGTTCGCCAACATGATGGGTCTGGGCCAAAAGGCGACGTTCAAGGCCGACCCGAGTGCCTACAAGGCGCCGACGGTTGACCTGACCGACTGAGGCCCGCGATGACAAAACGCGCGTGGTGGCTTTGGTTGCTGTTACTGCCGCTGGCGCTTGGGTTGTGGCGGCCGGAGCCGACTCAGGCGGCGACGCTGCCGGCTCGCCCGGCGGCGCATTATTACTACGACGGGCTGGGGCTTTTGGACGCCGCCAACCAGTCGTTGATCGACCAGAAGAACCAGTACTACCAGACCACCAGCCAGAGGCCGCAGATCGGCGTGGCGGTGGTGAAGTCGACCGGCGGCGACGCGATCGGCTCGTACGCCCCGGACCTGTTTGCCAAGTGGGGCATCGGTAAAAAGGGCGCGGATAACGGCGTCTTGATCGTTTTTGCCGACAACGACGGGGCCCACAACATGCGCATCGAGGTCGGCTACGGCCTGGAGGATACGCTGACCGACGCGTTGGCCGGCCGCATCCTCAACCAGAACCTCAAGGACATCAAGGCCAAGTCCGATCGCCGCGTCAACAAGGCGATCACCAATGTGTTCAACGCCGTGGCGACCGTGATCGACAAGAAGTACAAGTTCCCCAAGGACCAAAACACGGTGTCCGACTCGCGCATGGCCAGCTACCGCCAGGCGACAGCGGACCGCGGCGGCGACAGCGGGTCCAACCTGCTGGTGCGAATCATCGGCCTGTTCTTCATCGTTGTGCTGGTCGTGATCTTCCTCGGCCTGGGCGGCGGCGGTCGCGGTGGCCGTGGTGGCCGCGGCTCCGGTTCCGGCTGGTGGCTGTGGTGGCTGCTGGACATCCTGCTGTCCGGCTCGCGCCGCGGTGGCGGCGGCCCGTGGGGCGGCGGCGGTTCCGGCTTCGGCGGTGGCGGCGGCTCCAGTTGGGGCGGCGGCAGCTCCGGCGGTGGCGGCGCCGACGTCTAATTGAGACAACCAAGGACCCATCCGCGGATGGGTCTTTTTTTGATGCCCAGAGCGTAAGCCGGCGGGTTTAGCGAACCGCGTAGCGTTGGGCTGGCGCTTGGGGCCGGGCTTGGCCCCGAGTGCCAGCCCGAGCTAAGCGTGTTCGCGTTGCCGGCTGGAGCTCGACGAACCAGAGCGGAGCCGAGCGGGTTTAGCGGGACGGGTAGCCTAGCCGCGGCGCGTGGGACCCACACCTGGTCCCAAGTGACGCGGCGTAGCTAACCGCTCCCGCGTTGCGCGGCGCAGCTCGACGAACCAGAGCGTAAGCCGGCGTGTTCGCGTTGCGCTTCGTAGCTCGACGAACCAGCGCGAAGCCGAGCGACTTTAGCGAACCGGGGAACGTTGCAACTGTAGTGTGAGCTTAAAAATTGACAGCCAAAATGGCAGGGCTTACACTGACTTTGGATGATTATTCTAGGACAGGGAGGCGGCCAAAGGCCTTGGTCGTTGCGCGTCCACTGTCCCAAGGGGGAATGGCCGGGAGATAAGCATTCCCAGTACCCCCGCCCATACCAAGCCGAACCTGGCTTTCAACACACGTGTTTTCGCGTTACGGCGCCCCTCGATGGGCCCGAATACCAGGGCGAGCGCCACCACCCACGCGCAGTCACACTGTCTCTCCTACTCGCTTGCGAGGTAGCTGCGGAGGGGCTCGGCGCGTGGCTTGCTCCAAGCGGCCTTGAACGCAGCACCACTGCGAGGTCAACACCGCAAGATTGCCACGAATCAGCAAAAAATACCGAGGCTGCCGGGGTTCTAGGACTCCCGGTGGCTTCGGCGCGTCCGGCGCTAAGCGATTGCGCCGGGCGTTTTTTGGCTAGCCAAACCGGGCGTCACGCTTGCGGCTGGGTAGGACCAGCGCAAGCGTGACGCCCGGTGACGGGGTCGTTATTCAGTTGGGCGGTGTTGGTGCAGGCGGTTCTTTTCACCTAGCGCCAACAGCGTCCAGGCGACGTGCGGCAGCCATTGCTCGGCCCAGCGCCAGTTGTCGTCAATGCCGTCTTGGGGGCCGCGGATCAAAGCGATGTCGCCTTCGTCGTCGAGGCCCGAGGTGATGCCGTTGATGATGCCGCCCGGGGCGTTCAGAAAGTCGAGGCGTTCGCCGAAGTGGTACTGGACGTGGTTGCGGCCGAAGCCCTCGATCATCGAGGCGTCGTAGGGGTTGCGTCCCGCAAGCCAGTCCAGCTGTGCCTGGGCGAAGGCCACCAGCTGGTCGCCAAACTTGGGGTCATCGCTTGTGCCGGCCACGGCGTAAGCGGCGCAGGCCAGCGAGGCCAGCCGCGCGTTTTCGCCCTGCCACCACGGGGTCGCGGCGGTGTGGTGGGGGAAGAAGAACTGGGGAACGACCGGCTCTTCTGGACGACACTTGGTCAGCTCGCGCGGATAGGCGAAGGGGTTGTTGACCGCGGCGGTCAGCCGCAGCGCCGTCGCCATCAGCTCGCTTGCGCCGGTCAGCGCGGCGGCCTTGGCCACCGGCTGGTTTTCGATGCCGGCGTAAAGCACCAAGGCGACGATCGGCAGCCCCTCATCTGAAGGGTGGAAGAACGGCATGTCAGGCGCGACGCTCAGCCACCGGTAGCCGGCAAAATCGGCGCGAGAATCCAGAATCTGCTGGGCAAAACTGCGAGCGTCGCGCAGGTAACCATACTCGGCGGTGGTTTTGTAGAGCTCGACGGCGGCAAGCAACGCGCAGTAAGCGTCCACGAGGTTGAACTGGCCGTCGTTGGTCACCTCGGCGTTGTGGGCCTTGAGGTAGGCAAAGGCGTTCTTGGCCGTCTGGATGTAGGCCGCGGCCGGATTGGCCGTGCCGGGGTAGTAGTGCCGCCCCGCAATGGCCAGGGCCGCGATGGCCGTGCCGCCGCCCGAGCGAAAAGAGGCCTCGTAGTTCAGGTCGGTGACGGGCTCCTGATCGGCGGTTGCCGCCGCGCCGAACTGGGCGCTGCTGTGGTGAAGCTCGTAGGTCACCCGCCGCGCCTCGGACACGGTGGCCAAGGCGTCTTGGCGGGTGACGGCCTTGAGGAACGAGCGGCCCGGCACGTAGCGGCGCATCACGGAATCGGCGCCGTAAGCGGCCTCGGCGAGAATGCGGCGCCGCACCGCGGTGTAGTTCTGATCGGCACCGGCCAGCTGCTCGCTGAGCTGGTAAAAGGCGTAGGCGGCAAAGGCCATCTGTTGCGGGTTGTACCAGCTGGTGTGGGACTGGTGGGACAGGTAGACGCCGACGTCACCGGAGGCGTCGAACCAGCCGCCGGCCACGTCAACGGGGCCGACGCGCGGCCCGGCAAATTCGGCGTGGTGATCGCTTGCTGCCCACTCACCGTCTGCGCGTTGCCCCTTGAACCAGTAGGCCAGCGCCGAGGTGAGGCGCAGGTCCATCGCGCCGTCGTCGATGGTGAAGCGGTGCGAGTGGTGGTCGCCGATGGTCAACGTGAAGCGGCCGCGGCCGGTGAAGGTCGAGAAGTCGGCGGTCGCGTAGTAGCCCGTGTGCCAGTTCGCCACTCGCCCCACCGGCGTCAGCGTTGCCGTGTAGACCGTGCGACCGGCGGCGTCTTCAAGCGTGAAGGCCCCGGCGGCAAGCGGCGAGGCGGCTTGCACCACGGCGACTTTGGGGGCCGTTGCGGTGTAGCCGATCTGGTTGATCAGAATTTTCATGGTTCGGCCTCCTCAGACGTAATTCTGGTGTTCGGTTTTGCTGTGAACCTGGTCGGCAAAATCGGTGAAAATTTGCACGGCCAAGTCGATGCCCTTGGCCTGGGTCGTCAGCCAGGCCAGGGTCTGAACGGCGGTGGCCGCGATGAACGGCACCTTGTCCTCGTCTTGGACCGGCCCCAGGTTCAGCGTCTGGCCGGCGTATTCCGGCGTCGCGAAGTTCAGCGTGAAGACGTGGGGGGTACACTTTTGCTCGTAGGCTCGCAGCGCCTGGGCCTTGGCCGCCACCGCCGGTTCGGCCGGCGACTGGATGAACAGCAACCGGTGGGTGGGGTTGATGCCCAGGTATGGCCCGTGCATGAAGGCCTCGAGCTCCTGGCCGTCGCTTGGAATCCGCACCGTCTCGGTGAACTTGGTTTCAAGCTCCTTGATGGTGCCCACCGCCGGTCCGTAGGCGATGCCGGTCAGCTGCGTGGCCGCCTTGAAGTCCGAAGCATGGACGCAGAAAAAGCCCGTGGTTGTGGTAACGATACCATCCAACTGCGCAGCAAGGGTCCGGAACTCGGCCAACTCCTGGGCCTCGTACACGGCGTCGATGCGACCGCGCAAGGCGCCGAAGCGCAGCCCCAACAGCATCAGGTTCAGCACGGTGGCGGTGAAGCCGAGCGTCACGTAGCCGACGCGTTCGTGGCCGATGCCGATGTCAAGCGTCGTGTCGGTGGCCAAAGACAGCGCCTTGCCCGGGGCGCTAGTGACCCCGATTGTGAACGTCTCGCGGTTGAACCGCTTGAGGGCGGCGATGGTGGCGGTGCTTTGGCCGCTTTGCGAGACGCCCAAGACGACCCGCAAGGCCGGGTCGACCCGTTCGTAATGCAGGTAGTTGTATGGCTGCGCCAGCGCAATGCGAACGCCGGCCTGCGTTTCCATGTAGTGCTTGGCCGACAGGGCCGCGTTGTAGCTTGAGCCGATGCCAAGCATCAGCCAAGGCGCATCGCCCAGCGGAATTTCGGCCAACGCCTTATTTTGGGCGGTCGGGTAGGCGGCCAGGATGCGCTGCATCGCGGCCTGTTCCTTTTGAATGTAGGTCAACATAGTGGGATTGGACATGGTGAACTTCCTTTCTAGTGCTGCGCCTTGAGCTGGGCGCCGCAGGATTCGCGGATGATCAGCTCGGGCAGGTGGGTCTCGGCCGCGGCGGCCGGCTGCTTGTGGTCGATCAGGGCGAACAGCTGGTCGATGGCGATGCGGCCGAGCCGCTCGTTGTGCTGGTCGACGGTGGTGATGCGCGGCACCATGAACTCGCCGTTGGGGAAGCTGTCGCAGCTGCCGACGGCGATGTCGTTAGGCACGGCCAGGTCGTGGTCGGCCAGGCAGCGCATCGCCCCCCAGGCGACGCGGTCGTTGATCGCCACCACCGCGTCGGGCAGGGCCTGACCGCTTGTCAGCAGCTGACGCATCGCGTCGTAGCCGGATTGGGGGTAGTAGTCGTTCAGCACGATCAAAGCCTCGTCGACTTGGGCGTAGGTTGCCATGGTGGTGCGAAAAGCGGCAAGGCGTTGCGTGGTCACGCGAATGCCGGGCTCGCCACCGATGAAGGCGATTCGGCGGTTGCCGAGGGCCAGCAGGTGTTGCGTGATCAGGGCCACGCTTCGCGCCTGGTCGCGTTCGACAAAATGTGCGTCGCAGCCGGCCACCTTTTGGCCGATGATGACGATCGGCGTCTTGGCATTGAGGCGGTTCAGGGCCTCCAAGTAAGATTGGGAGACGGATTCGCTGTCGATTTCGCCGCCCAAGATCAAAACGCCGTCGACCTGGCGTTCGGCGATGCTGGCAAAGGCCGCCACCTCGATTTGGGTGCTGTTGGCACTCTTGGTCCCGCCGGCGGTCATGGTGTTGACCAGAATCAGCGTGTAGCCGAAGCCCCGCGTGATCTGCTCGATCTGGGAGACCAGGTCGGTGAAATACGGGTTGCCGATGTCGGAGACCACGACGGCCAGCGTCTTAGTGGTCTTGGAAACCATCCCACGCGCCAGCATGTTGGGCGCGAAGTGGTTGTCGTCGATGATGGCCTGAATCCTGGCGCGTTTGGCCGGGGATACCGAGGGACTGTTGTTCAGGACCCGCGATACCGTGGAGACCGATGTGCCGGCCAGTTTAGCGATTTCTTTGATTGTGATGTGTGGCGTCATGTGATCACCTCGTCGTTGATATCCCCATTCTAGGCCATTGGCCGCGGGAGCTCAACCCCAATTTGGTAACCTTACCAAATTGGGGTTGACAGGGTAGTCACGCGGTGCAACAATGTGGCTGTTGAGTGATAGCGCTTAATACCCGAGCTCAAGAATTTGGTAACGTTTCTAAGTTGACGCCGATTCATCGGGTAACCAGTTAGGGCCGCGTTGGCCGCGCCGCCCAAGCGCTCGCAAGAGACAATGAAATCATAAGAGGTTTTACGGGAGGACATTAGTCATGGACAAAGAAAGTAACGGTGGGCTGAACGGGTTCATTCAGCGCCACCTGCTACCAATCGCGGTGAAGCTGAGCGGCAACAAGCCGCTGATGGCCATCCGCGACGGGATCGCGCTGAGCATGCCACTGATTATCATCGGTTCCGTGTTCCTGATTCTCGGCAGTTTTCCAATCAACGCCTGGACCACCTGGATCAGCGTGACCAAGATCCAAGGGGTCGCGATTGCGGATATCTTCAACAAAATCGTCAACGGCTCCTTTGGGCTGTTGGGCGTGATCGCCTGCTTCGGGATCGCGTCGAATTACGCGGAGTCCCACGGCACGGACGGGCAATCCGCCGGGGTCATCGCGGTGGCATCCTTCTTCGTCGTCACCCCAAGCATCATGAGCGGGGACAAGGCGCCGGTTGAAGGCATTCCCTACGCCTACATGGGTTCCAAGGGGCTGTTCATCGCCATTTTGATCGGACTGGTCGCCGGCGGCATCTTCCAGTGGTGCATCAACCACGACATTCAGATTCACATGCCGGCCACGGTGCCACCTGCCGTGTCCAAGAGCTTCTCTGCGATGATTCCAGGCGCGGTCACCATTTCGTTGTTCGGTGCCGTCTACGCCTTCTTCACCTGGACCGGGCTTGGCAACGTGCATGACCTGCTGATGAACCTACTGTCCGGGCCACTTGGGCTGTTGGGCGACACCCTGCCCGGGACCCTGGTTGCGGTGTTCTTGAACAGCGCGTTTTGGTTCGTCGGCATCCACGGCTCCAGTGTTGTCAACAGTGTGATGACGCCAATCTGGCTGATGAACACCGATGCCAACCGCGCCTTGTTCCAGGCCGGTAAGCTGACCATCGCGAATGGCGGCCACATCATTTCCCAGGCCGTCATCGATAACTTCATCTACATGGGCGGCGGCGGTGCGACGCTTGGCCTGGTCATCGCGATTTCGCTTTTGGTTGTGACCAAGCGTGGCAGCAAGCAGCTTCAGGCCCTGGCGCCGATTACGCTGACGCCTGGGATTTTCAACATCAACGAGCCGACGATGTTCGGGATGCCGATCGTGCTGAACACCAGCCTGATCATTCCGTTCGTCATCGCGCCGATGGTCAACGCGATCACCACCTACACCGCCATGAGCACCGGTCTGGTGCCGCTTTGCACCGGGACCGTGGTGCCTTGGACCATGCCGCCGATCATCTCCGGCTTCCTGGCGACCAACAGCGTGGCGGGTTCCGTGCTGCAGGCCATCAACATCGTGCTCGACATTGCGATTTACATGCCGTTCTTGATGGCGCAAAACAAACAGCAAAAGCTTGAAGAGGCCGGCGAAGACGTCGCGGCCTGAAAGGAGTCACCATGGGAGAATTAGGGGTTTCTGTTTACCCGGAACGCTCGACTTTTGACAAGGATGCGGCCTACCTGGGGTTGGCGGCCGCGCTAGGCTACCGCCGCGTGTTCACGTCGCTGCTTGAGATCAAGGGTGACAAGGATGCGGTGCTGGCCGGCTTCAAGCGGGTGATCACGCACGCCAACCAGCTGGGCCTGAAGGTGATGGTCGACATCAACCCGGGGCTGTTCAAGCAGCTGGGCGTGTCCTACGACGACCTAGCCTTCTTCCACGCGTTGGGGGCCTGGGGCATTCGCCTGGACGTCGGGTTCAACGGCATGGTCGAAGCGGCAATGACCCGCAACCCTTACAACCTGAAGATTGAGGTCAACATGTCGCAGGGGACGCCTTTGATCGACAACATCATGGCCTTTTCACCCAACCGCGCCAACCTGCTGGGCTCGCACAACTTCTACCCGCACCGCTTCGCCGGGCTGGGGGTGGATTACTTCAAGCAGGCCAGCGCCCCGTTTCTGAAGTATCGCATTCACACCGCCGCCTTTCTCAACGCTCACAGCGCGACGTTCGGCCCGTGGCCGACCCAAGACGGGCTGCCGACGCTTGAGGCTCACCGCACGATGCCGCTGGCTTCGCAGGTGATGCACCACCGCCTGCTGGGCGTGGCCGATGATCTGATCATCGCCAACGCTTACGCCGATGAGGCCGAGCTCAAGGCGGCGGCAGCGGCGTTCAACCAGCCGTACCCGCAGCTTGCCGTCACCACGCGGCCCGGTATTTTGCCGGTTGAACGCGCAATCCTGTTTGAGGGGCAGCACAGCTACCGCGGTGACCACAGCGAGTACCTGCTGCGTAGCGCCGCTTCCCGAGCTGCGTATCAGGCCAGTGCGATTCCGGCGCATGACACCACGGCCATTCACCGCGGCGACGTGCTGATCGATAACGGCGGTTACGGCCAGTACAAGGGCGAGGCGGAAATCGCGCTGCAGGACATGCCCAACGACGGCCGGGTCAACGTGGTCGGGCACTTGGCAGACGATCAGCAGGTGCTGATGAATGCGCTGAAGCCGTGGAGCGACTTCCGGTTCACGGCGCGTTAGAACAACAAAGGAGAAATCATTATGGCAAAACAGACAATTTTGGTCGCTTGTGGTAACGGGATGTCCAGCAGCATGCTGGCCCAACGGATGCAGACCGAGGCCAACGCGCAGGGGCTGGACGTCTCGGTTTCGGCCGTCGCCATCAAGGTCGTGCCCAGTGAGGTTGAAAAGCACCACCCCGGCGTGGTCATGATCGGCCCTCAGGTGCGTTACGCGGTGCCCGACCTGCAAAAAAAGGTGGCGATTCCCGTGGTGATGATTGACCAACGGGCATACGGCATGATGGACGGCAAGAAGGTCCTGGCAGACGGCCTGGCCCTGATCGCCGAACACGAACAGCAGTAATCAGCTTGAGGAAGGCAGACCTCATGAGACAACAAACAATTTTAGCCGTCGATCTCGGCGGGACCAAGGTTTTGGTCGGAGAGGTTGATGCTTCCGGAACCGTCATCACACATCACAAGACCCCGTCCAACGTAGCCAGCCAGGCGCTGGCCGCAGCGGACATCGAACGCCAAATCGCGGCCTACCTGAGGCAGCCGCGACCCGACACGCAGATCTGCGGCATCGCCGTGGACCTGGTCGGCCGCGTCGACAGCACGCAGGGCATCTGGAATGAGATCAGCCCCGCTAACGCCAAACCGCTGGCGCTGGCCCAAAGGCTGCGGGCGCGGTTCGGGCTGCCGTGCGTGATTCTCAACGACCTGGTGGCGGCGACCTACGCGGAGCAGCGCCTGGGCATTGGGAAGACCTACAGCGATTTTCTTTACCTGGCCATCGGTACCGGCATCGCCGGGCGGCTGGTCGTTGACGGGCACCTGCTGCTCGGGCGCGACAACGACGCCGGTGAGCTCGGCCACATGGTGGTCGATCAACACAGCGACGTTCGCTGCATCTGCGGGCGCTACGGCTGCGTGGAGCCCCTGGCCTCGGGCTTGGGGATGGCCCACAGGGTGCAGACCTTGGCGTCGCGATACGAAGGCCGCACCAGCTTGAAGGTGGCGGCGACGCGGCTGCCAGCGATTGCCGATGTCTTCGCCGCTTACGACGCAGGCGATCCGCTGGCGCGTGAAGTCGTGGATGAGGCGCTGTTGGCCCTGGCCAACCTCGTGATGAACGTCGTGCGGCTGACCAACACCAAGGCGGTGCGGCTCGGTGGTGGGGTGACCACCGGCGGCTGGCTGGCGGCCCACCTGCAACCGCTTTTGGCCAACGACACGATGCGCTTTGTCACCGGCGGCGTTGCGAACACGACGCTTGACCCGAACCGAATCGCGCTTCAGGGCTGCGGGTTGTACGGGTTTGAACAATTGGAGGCGAAAAACGATGCGGCTTGCAGCTGAACTGTTTCCCGTTTTGACCGAGTTCAAGCAGGACCCGGCGCAAACGCTGGCGGCGCTGCGCCGAGCCGGGGTGGCGGGCCTGGAAATGTTTGGGCCGCGCCTGATGTCGGCGGCCGCGCTGCGGAACTGCACCACCCAAGCCGGCATCACCATCACCGGCTACCAGGTGCCTTGGCGCCTTTTGCAAGGGACCGCGCTGGCCGAGACCATCGCCTACCAAAAGGCGCTGGGCAACCACCAGGTGATCATCGATGCGCTGGGCGGCCCGTGGGAGTCCGGCCACAAGGTCAGCGAAAACACGGTGGCGATGTGGCAGTCCCACGCCGCTCGCATCAACGAAATCGCAGACGAATTGGCCAAGCACGGCATGCGCCTGACCTATCACACCCACGATTACGATTACGGCGAGCTGGTCGAAGGCGTGGCGCCGTCGCTTGAGATTCTGATGAAGCGGGTTTACTCAACCGTGGCCATCGAGGTCGACTCTGGCAACTGCATCGAGGGCGGCGCCGATCCGGTCGCCTGGCTGCGGCGGCTGCCGGGCCGAGCGGCGTTCCTGCACTGCAAGCCCTTCGCTCACGGCCACCGCTACGACGTTCCGTTCGGTTCGGCACTGGACGAGAACGACTGGCCGGCGATTCTGACGGCCGCCCAGGAGGCCGGAACGCGCTGGCTGGTGATCGAGCCCGAGTCCGAAAAGCTCGGCCCGGCGCTGGATCAGATTGCGCAGGGCAGCCGGCTGCTCCAGGGGCTGTTGGGGCAGCTGGGCTAGGAAGGATTGCAGTGACCCCGTGGTCGGCTGACGGAAGCCCTCGCCCGGAATCGGTAGATTTCGGGCGAGGGCTTTTTGCGACGCTACCGAGCGACCGGCAACTGCGACGCTACCGGCTTGGTCGGTGCAGCGCTGCACATACTGCCTGGCCGCTTCTCGGCGACCTAGACCACCGCGGCCGCCGGCGGTCGCGCCTTGGCGCCCCCGCCGCCGAGTCGGCCCTTGCCGGCAGCGCCACCAACCGCCAGGCCCCGGCGACAATTGCAATCTTTTTGGCGGCAGGGGGTCCCTTGGTTCGGTCAAGTGTGATAAGGTGTACCGAGAATCGAATCTTTCGGGCGAGGCAGGACCTCGCGACGTCACACACAGGAGGGCAAGCGTTGCGTACTTTGACCAAGGGGAACCCCCTTAAGCTGGTATTCTTCTTCACCATTCCGCTGCTGATTGGGAACGTCTTTCAGCAGCTTTACAGTTTCATGGACGCCTTGATCGTCGGCCGCACCATCGGCAAGGCGGCGCTGGCCGCGGTCGGCGCGACCGGCAGCGTCAACTTCCTGATCATCGGCTTTGCCCAGGGGACCACGGCGGGGCTGTCGGTGCTGACGGCGCAGGCGTACGGGGCCAGGGACGCCAAGGGGGTGCGAAAAAGTTTCGGCACCAGCGTTTGGATCACGCTTGGCATCTCTTTGATCCTGACCGTGCTGGCCGCCGGGCTGACCCGCCCGATTCTGACCCTGATGCAGACGCCGCCGGAGATTTTGAACGATTCGGTGGCCTTCATCCGGGTGATTTTCTACGGCATCATCGCGGCGATGGCGTTCAACCTGCTGTCCAACATGATGCGGGCCCTCGGTGACTCGCGAACGCCCTTGTTCTTTTTGATCATCGCGACCATCATCAACATCGCGCTGGAGTTCCTGTTCATCCTGGGCTTTCACTGGGGCGTGGCCGGCGCCGGCTGGGCGACGGTGACGGCGCAGGTGGTCTCGGCCATCCTGTGCTGGATCTACATTAAGAAGAAAATCCCGATGCTGAACCTGCGGCGCGAGGACCTCGCCATCGACTGGCACGAGATCAAGCACCACCTGGTGGTCGGGCTACCGATGGGCTTTTCCATGTCGATCATCGCCATCGGCTCCGTCATCCTGCAGGTGATGCTCAACACCTTGGGCACTAACGCCGTGGCGGCCTACACCGCGGCGGGGCGGATCGATCAGCTCGCCACGCTGCCGGCGTCGTCCTTCGGGGTGGCGATGGCGACCTACGCGGCCCAGAACCTCGGGGCCCGGGAGTACGGCCGCATCCGCCAGGGCGTCCACCAGACGCTGGCCCTGAACGTCGGCATTTCCGCGGCCCTCGGGGCGTTGATCATCGTCTTCGGCAAGCCCTTGGTCAACCTGTTTCTCGGGCCGAACCAGCCGGCGGTCACGGCGCTTGCGCAGACCTACTTCCACTACAACGCCAGCATGTACTGGCTGCTCGCGATTCTGTTCACGATGCGCAACCTGCTGCAGGGGCTGGGCCACACGCTGGTGCCGACGGTCGCCGGGTTCTTCGAGCTGGCGATGCGGGCCTTCGCCGGCATCGTGCTGGTCGGCCAGTTCGGCTTCGCCGGCGCCTCGATGGCCAACCCGCTGGCCTGGATCGGCTCCGTCTGCGTGTTGATCACCATGTACTTCCGCACGATGCGAACCATTAGGCAAAAAGAGGACGCGCAGCGCGGGGCCTTGGAAGCGGGTCTGGATGACCACCCCGAGGCGCGACCGTGACGGATAAGAAGACCTGGCGGCAGCTGATTGCCCTTTTGCGCCTGATGGGGGCCCTGATTTTGGTCACCCTGGTGATTCTGGGCGGCCAGGCGCTGCTGGGCCTGTGGTTCACCAACAACGTGATCGATGGCACCTCGATGGAGCCAACGCTGCACCCCGGCGATCGCGTGGTGGCGGTGCGTCGCGCCAGCGTGACGCGCAACGACATCGTCATTTTGCACGGGCCGGATGACCCGGACCGCACCTACATCAAGCGGGTGATCGGCCTGCCCGGCGACTTCGTCTGGGTCAAAAACGAGCGGCTGTACATCAACGGCCAGCAGGTCGCCCAGCCCTACCTGAAGCCCAAGTTCATGGCCGCCTCGGTGCGGCTTTGGGCCAAGCAGCAGCACGTGACCACCAGCGGCCACTTCACCGATGACTTCACGCTGGCCACCCTCAAGGCGACCCACCGCGCTACCGTGCCGGCGGGATCCTACTTCGTGATGGGCGACAACCGCCGCGTGTCCTACGACAGCCGCAACTTCGGCTTCGTGGACCGGGCCGGCATCATCGGCGTGGTCAAGTGGCGCTACTGGCCGCTGAGCAAGGCGCAGACGTGGTGAGACGGCGCCGAGCCAATGACACCAAAAAAAGAGCCTCAGCGTGAGCTGAGACTCTTTTTTGCGCGGTGCAGCGATCAAGGCAGGTCGTTGCCGGCCGCGAAGTACAGGTCGTACCACTCTTGCGCCTGGAGCCGGATGTTGCCGGCCTCGGCGATTTCCTGGATGCGGTGGGCGTTGGTGGTGCCGGCGATCACCTGGGTGCCCGGGACCCGAATCAGCCAGGCGGAGGCAATCGCGTTCTTGTTGGTGTGGTAGGCGTCGGCGAGCGCCTGCAGCTTGGCGTTGAGCTTCGGGAACTTCGGCGAGTCGATGAAGACGCCCTCGAAGAACCCGTACTGGTAAGGGCTCCAAGCCTGAATCGTCATGTTGTGAAGACGGCTGTACTCGAGGATGCCGCCGTCGTGGTCGAGCGAGCGGTCATCGGTCATGTTGACGTGGATGCCCGAGTCGATCATGCCGGTGTGCATCAGGGAGAACTGGAGCTGGTTGGCGACCAACGGCTGGCTCACGGCCGACTTCAGCAGCTCGATCTGGCTTGGGTTGCAGTTGGACACGCCAAAGCTACGGACCTTGCCGCTGTTGTGCAGTTCATCGAAGGCGGAAGCGACCGCCTCCGGTTCGAACAAGGCGTCCGGCCGGTGCAACAGCAGCACGTCCAGGTAGTCGACGCCGAGGCGCTTCAGGCTGCCGTCGACGGCCTCGATGATGTGGTCGTGGGACCAGTCGTAGCGCTGGCCTGACACGATGCCGGCCTTGCTTTGAACGATGACGTCCTCGCGCTTGAAGTTGGCGTTCTTCAGCGCCTGGCCGAACAAGGTCTCGGACTTGCCGTCGCCATAGATGTCGGCGTTGTCAAAGAAGTTGATGCCGGCATCGTGGGACGCTTCCAGCAGGTTGGTGGCGCCGGCCAAGTCGAGGCCGGTGATGCGCATCACGCCCAGCGCGATGGCGGATACCTTCAGGCCGCTTTGGCCCAGGTCGATCATTTTCATAAGTTATCACCTCGCGGCTAGCGTAGCACAACGTGAAAACGGGTGCAAGACTGCCGCGACGCAGGTTGCGGCGCCGGCCGCAAAAGTTGTGATGCCCCGACCACTCAACTCGCCCGGAGGTCAGGTTCGGCCGCGACCGGGCCGAACGCGGCCGCGACTCGGCGACCGGCAGTGGCCGCGCGACCGCCGGTGGTCGCCCAGCGGCGCCGGGCGGCACCTAGGGCCGACGCGCGGTGGCAATGCGTGGTAGAATGGCTTTAGTTAGATAGGAGGGGCAATATGGCAGCGACTGAGCAGGGCTTTGTGGTGATTGGCGCCCAAAGCACACTTTTTAGCATCACGAACCTTCGCACCATGGAGACAATCGAGCGGGGGCAGTACCCGGTGGCGATCGGCGAGGACATTTTCGCCACGCACCAGATCGAACCGGACACCGTCGACACCTTGGTGGCCGCCTTGGCCGCCATCGCGCGGGTCTTCGCCGATTACGGCGTGACCAAGCTTTCGGTGGTCGGCTCGCACAGCTTCTACGAGGCGCATAACGCGCAGTTCGTGCGGGATCAGATTCTCAGCCGCACCGGCTGGCAGCTGCAGCCCCTGACGCTGTCGCAGGAGTCGTTCTACCGCACCCAGGCGGTGCTGGCGAAGTTCCCGAACTTTTCGGCGGTGACCCAGGACGGGACGCTGTTGATCGACATCTCCAGCGGCTCGGTGGAGCTGACCGCCTTCACGCAAGGCGAGTTCGGCTTCTCGCGCAACCTGTCGATCGGACCGCTGCGCGTGTTCGAGGTGATGAGCGACCTGCAGCGCAGTGTGCCCAATTACGTGGCCGTGATGCGCGATTACATCGATTCGCGGCTGGTCGACTTCATGCGCCTGTTGCCCAAGGACATTCACTACCCGAACCTGGTGCTGATGGGCAGCGCCTTGTCGATGTTTGAAACCCTGATTCCCACCGGCGACGTGACGGTTGAAACCGACTCGGAAGGGCTGGCCTTGATCTACCACGAGGTCACCCACGCCTCCGATCAATACCTGAGCGACCAGTACGACCTGACGCCGACGCAGACGGCGCAGGTGCTGCCGACGGTGCTTTTGGTCTACCGCCTGGTGCAGGTGCTCAAGTCGTCTCGGCTGTGGATCTCCAACCTCAAGCTGATCGATGGGCTGGAGATCAACACCGCCGTCGCCGCCAACAGCCCGGCGGTGACCATCGACCCGACCAAGGAAATTCTGATCTCGGCCCAAAACCTGTCGGAGCGTTACCAGGTCGACATCAAGCACCGCGACTCGACGGTGACCTTCGCCCTGCAGCTGTTCGACCGGCTGCGGCGCCTCCACGGGCTGGGGCGGCGCGAGCGGCTATTGCTGCAGATTGCGGCGACGGTCAACGACATCGGCAGCTACGTCGACACCCACAAGCACTACGAGCACTCCGATTACATCATTCAGGCCTCCGAGCTGATGGGGCTGACCGCCGCCGAGCAGCGCATGGTCGCGACCATCGCGCGGTACCACTCGAGCGACACGCCGCAGACCGACCTGTCGGATCTGCGCGAGCTCAACTCGAGGCGGCGGCTGGTGATCGCCAAGCTCTCGGCGCTTTTGCGGGTGGCCGATTCGCTGGACGCCTCCCGCCAGCAGAAAATTCAAAAGATCCGCGTGTCGGTGCAGCCGACGCGGGTGCTTTTGTCGGCCACGGCCAACGACGACGTGGCGCTTGAGAAGTGGACGCTGCGGCGTAAGGGGCAGTTCTTCGCCGCGGTGTTCGGGCTGCCAATCGAACTGAAAGGAAGGACGCGCGTCTAATGGCAAAGCAAGCGACTTACACCGACCCCAAGTACTACACCAACCGGGAGCTGTCCTGGCTGGCCTTCAACGACCGGGTGCTGGAAGAGGCCCGGGACCACAACAACCCGCTGCTGGAGCGGGTGCGGTTTTTGGGCATCACCCAAAGCAACCTGGACGAGTTCTTCAACGTCCGGGTCGCCTCGCTGCGCAAAATGGTCGCGGTGGCCTACAACACGCCGGACGCCGCGGGGATGACCCCGGCGACGCAGCTGCAGCACATCGCCAAGGCCGCCCACGCGATGGTGGAAAAGCAGTACACCACCTGGTCGCGGTCCCTGGTGCCCAAGCTCGAGGAGCTGGGGATTCGCCTGAAGACCTTCGCCGAGCTCGCGCCCAAGCAACACGAGTTCGTCTCCGAGTACTTCCACCAGGAGCTGTACCCGGTGCTGACCCCGATGGGCGTCGACCCGACGCGGCCGTTCCCCTTCCTGGCCAACAACTCGCTGAACCTGGCGATTCGCCTGCAGCGGCCGGACGGCGATGACGACAAGGCGCGGGGCTTTGCGACCGTGCAGGTGCCGGATGTCTTCCCGCGGGTGCTGCGGCTGCCGGCTGCCGAGAATGATTTCATTTTGCTCGAAGACGTCGTGCAGGCCTACGTCGGCGAGCTGTTCGTCGGCGCCACGGTGCAGGAAACCGCGGTTTTTCGCGTCACCCGCGACATGGATCTGGACGTGGCCGAAGAGGACGCGTCGGACCTGATGAAGGAGATTCAGTCGCAGCTCAAAAAGCGCCAGCGCGGCAAGGTGATGCGGCTTGAAATCGACGCGGGGATGAGCAAGTACCTGCGCAAGCACCTCGAAAAGGGCCTGGAGGTTCGCGCCGCCGCCGATGTCTACGAGATCAAGGGCCCAATCGACCTGAACGTGATGAGCAAGCTCGTCAAGCAGGTGCAGGGCCACCCCGACCTGCTGTTCTCGCCGTTCACGCCGTACGTCGACCGCAAGCTGATCGAGGGCAACATCTTCGAGGCGATCGCCAAGCGCGACATCCTGGTGCAGCACCCCTACGACGCCTTCACGCCGGTGGTCGAGTTCATCCACCAGGCGGCGACGGACCCGCAGGTGCTGGCGGTGAAAATGACGCTGTACCGCGTGTCCTCCAAGTCACCGATCATCCGCTACCTCAAGCAGGCCGCCGAAAACGGCAAGCAGGTCACGGTCTTGGTCGAGCTGAAGGCGAGATTCGACGAGGAGAACAACGTCCACTGGGCCCAAGAGCTGGAACGCGCCGGCTGCCACGTGATCTACGGGCTGGTCGGGCTCAAGACCCACAGCAAGCTGGCTTTGGTGGTGCGGCGCGAGGAAACCGGCATCCGCCGCTATATGCACATGGCGACCGGTAACTACAACGACGTGACGGCCAACGTCTACACCGACCTCGGGCTGTTCACGGCCAACGCCGAAATGGGCGCAGACGCCTCGAACATTTTCAACATGCTGTCGGGCTTCTCCGAACCCGCCTACTTCAACCAGCTGGTGATCGCACCCTTGGGCATCCGCGACTTTCTCTACGAGCGGATCGAAGAGGAGTGCCAAAACGCCAAGGCCGGCCGGCCGGCGCTGATTCGGATGAAGATGAACTCGCTGTCGGACGCCGGCATGATCGCCGCCTTGTACCGGGCGGCGGCCTGCGGGGTCAAAATCGAGCTAATCGTTCGCGGCATTACCAATCTCAAGGTCGGCATCCCCGGTGTCTCCGAAAACATCGAGGTTCACTCGATCGTCGGCCGCTACCTCGAGCACTCGCGCATCTATTATTTTTACGCCGGCGGGGCCGAGAACCTGTACCTGAGCTCGGCCGACCTGATGAAGCGCAACCTGTCGCGGCGCGTCGAGCTGCTGTTCCCGATTCTGCAGCCGGACATCCATCAGCGCGTCTGCGACATTTTCGACACGCTGTGGGCCGACAACGTCAAGACCCGGGTGCTGATGCCGGACGATTCGTGGGAGCGCATCGACCTGCGCGGCCAGACCAAGCAAAACGCCCAGGCGACCTTCATGGCGGAGGCCGTGGCCAAGACCATCAAGGAGGCCAAGGCCGAAGACGCCGCCGAAAAGGTCGGCGACGTCCAAAACACCCGGCGCTTCACGCCGATGCAGGCGCCGGACAGTGAGGAGGAAGACGAATGAGGCATTACGGTGTGATCGACCTGGGCTCCAACTCGGCCCGGCTGTCGGTGTGGGCCTTGGACCAGGACGCGGCGCCGCGGCAGGTCCTGAAGCTCAAGGAAATGGTGCGGCTGTCCGAGGGCATGGGGCAGACCTTGACCCTGCAGCCGGCGGCCATCGCCCGGACGCTTGCGGCCCTCAAGCGGTTCGTGGCGGCCGCCTCGGCCTACCCGGACCTGACGCTTGAGGCCTTCGCGACGGCGGCCACTCGCCAGGCGGTCAACCAAAAGGACTTCCTGCGCCAGGTGCAGCAGGCCTGCAACCTGACCATCACGGTGATTCCCGGCACCCGCGAGGCGGAGCTCGATTACCTCGGCGTGATCAACACGCTGCCGATTCAAAACGCCTTGATCATGGACACCGGTGGCGCGTCAACGGAGCTGGTGCTGGTGCAAAACCGCAAGCTGCAGCACCGCATCTCGCTGCCGGTCGGCTCGGTCAACCTGACGGAGCGGTACCTGAACCACAACCTGATCACGGCGGCGGAGCTGTTCGCCCTGATCTCCGAGTTCAACCGGGTCCTCAACTCGATCTGGTGGCTGAGAAAGGCGCTGAACCTGCCGGTGGTCGCCCTCGGCGGCTCCAACCGCACCCTGGCCAAGATTCAGCGGCGCAAGGAGCAGGCGGTCAACTTCGAGGACATTCACGGCTACCGCATGGCGACCAGCGCCGCCAACACCATTTTCGAAGACATTCTGACCAAGGACCTGGAGGGGCGCAAGGCGATTCCCGGCCTGGCCAAGGAACGCGCCGACATCATCGTCGGCGGCCTGATTCCGGTGATCACCATGATTCGCTACCTGGACTCCGACCGCCTGACCTTCTCCCAAAACGGCCTGCGCGAAGGCGCCTTGTACGCCTACCTCAACGCGCATGAGCAGGGTTAGGCAGTATCTGAAAATCCGGGCTCCGGCCCGAACGGAGGATCACTGCTACGGCTCCGGGCCGGGGCGGCGGAACGCGTGGGGCTCTCCTGAGCCCGTTCCGGTCTCAGGACCCGCCCTTCCTGTAAGCCGGCAAGTACGGCCGACTAACAGGAATTTCACGCTGGCTCGCCCCGGCCCTACGCCGTAGCAATGGTGGTCCCAAGCCTCCGCCCTCCCTAGTGGTAACGCCACTAATAAGTGGTATGCCAAGGCTAAATACAGGCTGGTTTTATTTTTAGATACGACCCAACGCAAGCACGACCGAAGCAGCGGCTCCCGCCTGGGGGCCGCTGCTTTGGCGTCACAATCGAGAAGTTTTGGTTAAGTCCCGGGGCCAATCGCGGCGCATTCGCGGCGAGTCTGCTACACTGAGCTAAACAGACTGAGATTGGAGCGTTCAGCATGAAAAAATGGCTCATCACACTAACGGCGGTGGCGGCCCTGGCCACCGCGGCGGTGGCGGCTGCCAAGCCGGTTCGCGCCGCCGAAAGCTTTCAGCCGGTGGCGACGCTTGGCACCAGCCTGACGACGGATCAAAAGAGCGGGACGCTCAGCACCCTGAAAGGCGCCGCCGGCCTGGACACGGTGAACGAGCTGACCGTGACCGGCGACACCCTGGTCAAGTACCTGAACCCGTCCGGCTCAAGCTTCACCAGTGCCAGCGGCGTGTGGTCCAGCGCCTTGGTGCAAAAGACCAGCGACGGTGGCATCAACGTCAAAATCGTGCCGTACAACAACGTCAATAACATCACGACCATCACCGCCGACCAGTACCGCAACGCGGCCCTGACCGCCGGGGTGACCAACGCGAACCTGTACATCACCAGTGCCGTCAAGATCGACGGCTCCGGGGCCTTGGCCGGCGTTTACGCCGCGTTCGCCCAAAACGGCCAAACCCTGAACGCCAGCCAGATTGACGCGGCGCAAAGCGAGGTCAACACGCTGTCGGGCATCACCGCCGAGAACAAGGACAAGGACGGCTACACCGACAAGCAGCTCAACAACGCCGTCGCCGGCATGAAGAAGGACATGGCCAGCCAAAGCAACAGCGGCGAGCAGACCCTGTCGCAGAATCAGATCGGCAACATCGTCGATTCGCAGCTCAAGGTCAACAACCTGACCAACATCATCAACAACAACCAACGCACGCAGATCATCAACCTGCTGGTCAAGATTCAAAGCTCCGGCGCCTTGAAGTCCAGCGACTTCAAGGCCCAGGCCCAAAAGCTCGCGACCAGCATTCAGGACTCGGCCAAGAGCCTGTTTTCCAAGCTGTCCAGCCTGAACACCCAGGAGAACCGCAACTTCTTGCAGAAGGTCTGGGACTCCATCGTGTCGTTCTTCAAGGCGATCGCCGACTGGGTCACCGGCTTGTTCAACTGAGACGCAAAAATCGCACCGTCGCCCGACAAGGGCGGCGGTGCGATTTTTACGTTGTGGGTTGAATTGGTGCCAGCGGCAGGGTGGGCCCCAACCGCGCCACGGTGTGCTAGTCCAGCGCGTAGGTCAGGGTGACGAACTGGTCGTGCTGAACGGCGTTGGTCAGCCGCAGCGGCACGTCGGCCAGGTTCGTCGACACCAGGCTGACCCCGGAGCCGAGCAGCACCGGTGCGACGGTGATGATCAGCTCATCGATCAGCTTTTCCTTCAGCAGGTCGGTGAAAATGTCGGCGCCACCGACCAGCCAGATGTCCTTGCCCTTCTTGGCCTTGAGCTGCCGCACGAACTGCGGAATGTTCCCGGCCACGACCGAGGTCGGGTCGTCGGTGTCGTGCAGCGTGGTGGAGAAGACGTAACTTTCCTTGTCTTGGTACGGGTAGACCCCGGCCAGCCGCAGCGCCCGCTGGTAGGTCTTGCGGCCCATCAAAACGGTGTCGATTGTCTGGTAGAAGTCTTGGTAGGCTTGGTCGGCCGCGCTTGAGTTCAGCTTGCTCAGGAAGCTGGTGGAACCGTCTTCCTCGGCGATGAAACCGTCTAAGCTCTCAGATAAATACAGGATCACTTTTCGTTCAGTCATTCTGCCACCCTCTTTTCGTTGATACGTTCATTATATCACAGAGGAAAGCGCTAACACGGCCGAATGTGAAAGTTTATGAGCGCTTGCCAATTCGGGGCCGGTCCCGCTAGAATGGACAAGACAACGGAGGTGCGAACATGATCGATTGGACAGCATTGGATGCGGCCGTCACGCGGCGGCTGCCGGAGTTCGCGGCGGACCTTGCGGCGCTGATCGCGGTGCCGAGCAGCGCCGGCGAGCCGGCGCCCCACGCGCCGTTCGGCCAGGCCCCACGGCGGGTGCTGGACGTGGCCTGCGAGCTGGCGACGGCCGCCGGCTTCTCGGCTCGGGTGGTCGCAGACGCGGCCGCCGAGGTGACCTGGGGGCCGACGGTCGCGGCCCCGGCAGCCCAAGCACCGGCCGCAGCAGCGGGTGACCCAGGGGCGGCGGGGGCCGCGCCGGCGACTCCGGCCGGGCTCGCGGCCGGGACCTCAGGCGGGACCGAACCGCCAGCCACCGTCGCGGCCCCGGCGACTGATGGTGGAATCGGCCTATTCGGCCACCTGGACGTGGTGGCGGCGGGGGCGGACTGGCACAGCGACCCGTTTGTGCTGACCGAACGCGCCGGGCGCTACTACGGCCGCGGGGTTTTGGACAACAAGGGGCCGGCCTGGGCCTGTTTCTTTGCCATGCGGCTGCTCAAGGACGCCGGCTTCACGCCGCGGCGGCGGGTGCGGCTGGTGCTGGGGTCGGACGAGGAAAGCGGGAGCCGCGACATGCCGCGGTACCTGGCGGCGGCAGGGGCACCGGCGTTCGGCTGGACCCCGGACTGCAAGTTTCCGGTGGTTTACGGCGAACGCGGCATCGTCAACTACCGCATCGACACGCCGATCGTTGACGGCAGCCTGGCCGCGCTGACCGCCTTGAGCGGCGACACCGACCGCGGCCACGTGCCGGCGGTGATGCGTGCGACCGTGGCCGGGCAGCTGCTTGAGGCTCACGGCCACCGGTCGCCGAGCAACGCCCCGGAGCTCGGCGACAACGCGCTGACTAAGCTGGCACAGGCGGTGGCCCCGGTGGCCGCCGGGCAGCTTGCCGCCTACTGCGGCTGGCTGGGTGGCCTGCACGGCAAGCACCACGGTGAGGGGCTTGGCATCGTTTTTCACGACGTCGCCAGCGGCAGCCTGATTCAGACGCCGTACAACCTGACCCTCACGGCGACGGGGCTGGCGCTTGAGCTGGCGGTTCGGTACCCGGTCAGCGTCACCGAGTCGCAGGTCACGGCTGGGCTGGCCGCGGCGGTGCCGACCGGCAGCCGCGTGACCGTGACCCGGTCGCTGCCCGGCACCCGCCACGACCCGCTGGATCCGCGCATTCAGGCGCTGTCTGCGGCCTACGCGGCGGTGACTGGCAGTACCGCGGCGCCGGTCACCACCACCGGTGCGACTTACGCCCGGGCGGTGCCCAACATCGTCGCGTTCGGCCCGTCTTTCCCGGGGCAAAAAGGCATCGCCCACAAGGAAGACGAGTGGCTGGCCAAGGCCGACTTGATCGCCTGCGTTCGCATTTACGCTCGGGCCTTGGCCGCGGTCAGCGGCTGACGGGGTCGCGCAACCGGCCGTGGGCTGCCCGGCTCACCGGCGGCCCGGTCGGCGACCGCAAACTTGGCGGCGCGAGCGGCGGCGGTGCATAATAGGTGTAACTGGTAAACAGAAAGGATGACGCACATGACTTGGGGAACGATTGCAACGTGGCGGATGGCACATGAAGGCGTGGTCAAGGCCAGCGAGCTGCTGGCGCAAGACGCAAGCGCCGGCGACGCGGTGGAGGCCTTGATCAACCTGGTGGAGGCCTACCCTTACTACAAAAGCGTGGGCTTCGGCGGCCTGCCCAACGAGGAAGGCGTCGTCGAAATGGACGCGGCCTTCATGGACGGCGATACGCTGGCGCAAGGCGCCGTGGCCGGCATTCACAACGTGATGCACGCCGTGTCCGTCGCCCGGGCGTTGAGCGCCGAGCATTACAACAGTTTTCGCGTCGGTGCCGGGGCGACCAAGTTCGCCCAGCTGCAGGGCTTTGAGATGACCAACATGCTGACGCCTCGCGCCAAGCAGGTCTGGCTCAACCGCCTGGCCGAGATGCGCGACCAAGACCTCAACCCCTACGACGGCCACGACACGGTCGGCGCCATCACGCTGAACAAGCAGGGCTCGATGGCCGCGGCCACGTCGACTTCGGGCCTGTTCATGAAAAAGGCCGGCCGGGTGGGGGACTCGCCGCTGTCCGGCTCCGGCTACTACGTCGATTCGACCATCGGCGGCGCGGCGGCCACCGGCTTGGGCGAGGACATCATGAAGGGCTGCTTGGCCTACGAAATCGTCCGGCGCATGGGTGAGGGGCAGACCCCGCAGCAGGCCTGCGATGCGGCGGTGTATCCGTTCATCGAAAAACTCCGCCGCCGCTACGGCAAGGCCGGCGAGTTCTCGCTGATCGCGATGAACCACCAAGGCGAGTGGGGCGTGGCGACCAACGTCGAGTTCACCTTCAGCGTGGCGACGCAGGGCAACCCGGCGCGGATCCTGCTGGCCAACCCCGGGCCCGACCAGACCACGACGATCGAACCGATCACGCAGGACTGGCTGGACGCCTACGAAAAGCGGATCAAGGCGCCGGTGCCGGGTTTGGCCGACCCAGCGCGGAACTGATGCCGAGGGCCTGACGCCGCGCAAAACCGCGCGACCGGTGCCGCTCGTGCCGCGGCGCGGGTGAATGCGGCGCCGTTTTGCGTCACGCGGCGCTTGCAGAAGCGGCCGCGGCGTGGCCCACCACGACAAGACTTTGGAGAACGCAGATGATGGAGAAACTTGAGAAGCGGCTGGCGCCGCTGGGCGGTGTCGCCGATTGGCTGGTGCTGCGCTCGTTGCGAGACGGCCTGGCGGCGGTGGTGCCGTGGGTTGCGACCCTGTCCTTGGTGCTGCTGGTGGTCAACCTGCCGCTGCCGGGGTGGGACGCCTTTTGGCAGCAGCTGCTGGGGCCGGCCTGGCACGAGTGGGCCAACGTGGCGATGCACGGCGCCAGCACCCTGATGGGCCTGGCGCTGGCCGTGGCGGTCGGTGCTAGCCACGCGCGAAACCGCGGGTTGCGGCCGGCGGTCGGCGCGGTGGCCGGTGGCTTGGCCCTGACGATTCTGACGCTGCCGGCGAAGCTGACCACCTGGGACGCCGCCGCCCAGGCCCAGGGTCTGGGCACCGGTGGTCTGTTTTTCGGTATTCTGGTCGGGCTGGCGGCGGCTGAGGCGCTGGCCTGGCTGAGCCGCCACCCGTGGCCGCGCCGGCTGCCGGCCGCGGTGCCGCCGGCCGTCGCGCAGTCTTTGAGCGAGTTGGTGCCGGGGGTGGTGCTGGTTGCTTTTTGCGCGGCGCTGCGGGTGGCCGCCGACGCGTGGTGGCCGCCCTTGGCCCGGTTGGCTGACACTTGGGTGCAAGGGCCGCTGCTGGCCCTGGCCGACACCATGCCGGCGCAGCTGCTGTACACTGGGTTGTCCAGCCTGCTGTGGAGCCTGGGCATCAACGGGCCGGCTGTGGTCAATGCCGTGTGGTCGCCGCTTGGGCTGGGCCTGAGCCTGGACAACCTGCAGGCCTTTGCCGCCGGGCTGCCGCTGCCGCACATCTACACCCAGTCGTTCATCGACTTCTTCACCACGTACGGCGGCGGCGGCTCCACGCTGTCGCTATCGCTGGTGCTGTTGGGGGTTGGCAACGCCGAGCTGCGTCGCACCGGCCGGCTCGCGCTGGCCCCGGGGGTGTTTGGCATCAACGAGCCGCTGCTGTTCGGGCTGCCGATCGTGCTGGAGCCAATGCTGGCCGTGCCGTTCGTGCTGGTGCCGCTGCTCAACGTCGTCGTGTCCGGCGCCGCCTTTAACCTCGGCTGGGTGCCGCGGCCCAACGGGGTGATGCTGCCCTGGACCACGCCGCCCTTGGTTTCCGGGTGGCTAGCGACTGGCTCCTGGCGCGGTGCCGCCCTGCAGCTGCTCGAGCTTGCGCTGGGTGCCGCCGTGTACGCGCCGTTCGTGCGGCGGCTGGCGAACCGGCGAGCGGCCACCGGCGGGAGGTGAGCGCAAGCCTTGGGCCCGGGCCGCAACTCTGGCATTTTCGCCCCCATCTATGAGGGATTGTGGTACACTAGCAATGCATTGTTAAAACAAATGGAGGCGTCATGCATTGACAGATCGACCAATTCGGGTGCGGTATGCACCAAGTCCAACCGGGCACTTACACATCGGCAACGCGCGTACTGCGCTGTTCAACTACCTGTTCGCGCGTCACAACAACGGGACCATGGTGCTGCGCATCGAAGACACCGACACCAAGCGCAACATCGCGGATGGTGAAAAGAGTCAGATCGAAAACCTGCACTGGCTTGGCATCGATTGGGATGAAGGTCCCGACAAGGGCGGCGACTTCGGCCCTTACCGCCAGTCCGAGCGCAAGGACATCTACCTCAAGTACGTCAACCAGCTGCTGGCGGAAGGTAAGGCTTACGAGTCTTACAAGACCGAAGAGGAGCTGCAGGCCGACCGCGAAGCCCAGCAGGCTAACCACGAGATGCCGCACTATGTCTACGAGTACGAAGGGCTGAGCGAGGCTGAAAAGCAGGCCAAAATCGAGGCGGCCAAGGCCAAGGGCCTGACCCCGGTCATCCGCTTCCACATTCCGGCCGACAAGACCTACGAGTGGCAAGACATCGTCAAGGGCGACATCTCCATCGACGGCAACACCATCGGCGGCGACTTCGTGATCCTGAAGCGCGACGGCATGCCGACCTACAACTTCGCCGTGGTCATCGATGACCACCTGATGGAAATCACGCACGTGCTGCGCGGCGACGACCACATCGCCAACACCCCTAAGCAGATGGCGGTTTACGACGCTTTTGGCTGGGAGGCCCCGGTCTTCGGCCACATGACGCTGATCATCAACGGCGCCACGGGCAAAAAGCTGTCCAAGCGCGACGAGAACGTGCTGCAGTTCATCGAGCAGTATCGCGAGCTCGGCTACCTGCCGACCGCGATGTTCAACTTCATCACGCTGCTCGGCTGGTCGCCGAAGGGTGAAGACGAGATTTTCACCAAGAAGGAGTTCATCAAGCTCTTCGACGAACACCGCCTGAGCAAGTCCCCGGCGCGGTTCGACCAAAAGAAGCTGGAATGGGTCAACAACCAGTACGTCAAGAAGACGGATCCTTCCGAGCTCGCCGCCTTGGCCCTGTCCAACCTGATCGAGGCCGGCCGCATCGCCAAGGATCCGGACCCGAAGACCATCGAGTGGACCCGCCAGATGATCAGCCTCTACATTCCGCAGATGAGCTACACCGCCCAGATCACGGACATGTCGAGCATCTTCTTCGACGACCGCGACAGCCTGACCGAAGACGAACTCAAGGAGCTCGCAGACGACAACGCGCTGCCGGTGATCAAGGCCGTGGCTGAAAAGCTGCACCACCTGGACACCTTCGCCGCCTACTTCGTCAACGAGCTGGTCAATTCGGTGCGGCTTTCAAGCGGCGTGAAGGGCCGCAAGCTCTACATGCCGATCCGCATCGCCACCACCCGCCACATGCACGGGCCGCAACTGGCCGAGACCATCGAGCTGATGGGTCGCGACAAGGTGCTGGCCAACATCGACAAGACGATTGCCGAAATGACCAAGTAGCCCCGCTGCCGCCGTCTTCCGTTCAGGAAGGCGGCGGTTTTTGAGTCGGCGGCAAGGACGATGCGGGGTGGCGCCAAGGCCGACACGACAGGCACCTGGCCGCGATTGACTGGGCCCAGCCGGCGCTGACTTAACAGGAGAACCGGGCGGCGTGTTATGCTGGTGCTGCATCAAAAGTAGACAATCTTGATACCCAAGCCGCTATCTGTTGTGGGATAACGGTTTTTTAATGCGGTGATCGACCCACGCGGCCGCAAGCCGCGATGCCCGTTCGAGGAAAACTTGAGTAACGCGCTGGCTATGTAGAGACATTGCGGGTCAGATTTGTACGGAGGCCACTAGCGACTGTGGAATAGCGGCTCTTTGCGCGAACGGTGGACCACAGCGGCCGGATCGACCGAACGCGTGTCGCGACTTGCGCTCATTGTGGTGGCTCAGCCAGTCGTCGGATAACGCACCGGAGTATGCCCACGATGAGGGGCGCAGTGACTGCGCGATCAAAAGTAGACCAGCTCGCTCCCCCCTTGCCGACGCGGGATCACGCGGTGCCGGGCGTAGCGACGGTCATAATCTAGCAGGGGTGAGCGTCGTCGTCATTTTTGGGGCGGGGCAGGCCGGGGGTACCGCGTGGTTGAGGGGGTTGCACGGTGATTTTCAGGCACGCACCAGACGCGAAATGCGTGTGAGTCTAATTACTTGACGAAAAATTGGTCCGGTGTTAAGCTACACTCGAATGATCAGTCACGTGCGGGGATGGCGCTGCGGCCGCAGCGCTGGCACCTCTGCCGCATAGGGGAACGATCCGGAGCGCAAGCGCCTCTAGTACCCCACCCATGCCAAGCCGCAGTGTAGTGCCACACGGCTTTCAAACTCAAGAGTTTTAGTGCAACTCCTTCAACTTAGGAGGAGATACCAGGGTAAAGGATTTCACCAACCCACCGCTCGCACCAAGCTGGGACCTACTCGCATCGCGAGGTAGCTGCGGCCCCGGCGAGCGCGGTGGTGGCACCACCATAGTAAGCAATGGACAGCAACGTAATCGAATTAGGCCAAGGCCACCGGATTCACCGCGTCCGGTGGCTTCGGCGCGGCCGCCGCAACTTTTCGGGTTGCGGCGGCCTTTTGGGTGTTGGGACCGGTGACCGCAAGTGGTGACCCGGTGATGGCGCCGGTTGGGCGCCGATTCGGGTGACCCAAAACCGGCTGTGGCGGATTTGAAGCGGCGCAACAACGGGTCGCAGATGCCGGTTCTTTACACCCAACTGCTGATCGTGGTATACTCACTGCGAATCGAAATTCGACAAGAGATGCCCAAGCCGCTACCTGTTGTGGGGATAGCGGTTTTTTGGTGCAATCAAAAACCACCGCGGGTTGTGGGACCGCGGTGGCCGGTGTGGCGCCAGGAGGCTGAGCGCGTCGCTACAAGCGCTAGTCGTGGTGCTGCAGCCAGTGCTCAAAAAGTGCAATGAGCACGCCCACGATCAGCGGTGCGGTAACCGCGACATCGAAATCCGACAAGTGATGCCACCCCTTTCCGGCGCGGTATCACGCGGCAGGGCGTAGCGACAGCCCCAGTGTCGCAAGGCAGCCGCCGTTTTGTCACCCCCCGCGGCCCAAACGCCGTCGCACCGGGGCTGGGGGACGGCTAATCTTGGCAACGGCCGGCTTGAAGCCGACTTGGTCGCCTCCGGTTGCGGGGAGGCGGCCTTTTTGGCGTAATTTACTTCAACCGGCCGAACGCGTAGAATGGATGGATACGAAACGGGGGAGACGCGAGATGGACACGCAGCATGCTTTATTGAAGGAAAAATTCGGCTACGACGAATTCCGGCCCGGTCAAGGCCAGGCAATCAGCCGGGTGCTGGCCGGGGACAACACGCTGGTGATCATGCCGACCGGCGGCGGGAAGTCGCTGTGTTACCAGATTCCGGCGCTGATGCTGGACGGGCTGACGGTGGTGGTGTCGCCGCTGATCGCCCTGATGAAGGACCAGGTCGACGCCTTGAACGAGAACGGCATCCCCGCCACCTTCATCAACAGCACGATTGCCAGGGGTGAGGCCGACCACCGGCTGGACATGGCGGCCCGGGGGCAGGTCAAGCTGCTGTACGTCGCCCCGGAGCGGCTGGAGATGGCCGATTTTCAGGCCGAGCTCGGGCAGCTGAGAATCGACCTGCTGGCCGTCGACGAGGCGCATTGCATCTCGCAGTGGGGGCACGATTTTCGCCCCAGCTACTTGGCCATCGCCGACGTCGCCGCGAGCCTCCCGTCGCACCCGACCGTCATCGCGCTGACCGCCACGGCCACCACCCGCGTCGCCGAAGACATCAGCTCGCGGCTGGCGATTCCCGAAGCCGGCCGCATCAACACCGGCTTCGCCCGGCCCAACCTCAGCTTCAAGGTGATCAAGGACCAGGCCAAGGACGCCTACCTGCTGGATTACCTGCGGCTGAACCCGGATTCCGCCGGCATCGTCTACTGCGCCACCCGCAAGGAGGTCGAGCGGCTGTATGCCCTGCTGGCCAAAAACGGCATCCAGGTCGCCAAGTACCACGCCGGCATGTCGGAAGGCGAGCGGTCGGCCGCCCAGGAGGATTTTCTCTACGACCGCAAGCCGGTGATGGTCGCGACCAACGCCTTTGGCATGGGCATCGACAAGAGCAACGTGCGGTTCGTCATCCACGCCCAGGTGCCGGGCGACCTCGAGTCCTACTACCAAGAGGCCGGTCGCGCCGGCCGTGACGGCCTGGCCTCCGAGGCCATCCTGCTGTTCGCCCCGGCCGACCTACAGATTCGGCGCTTTTTCATCGACCAAAGCGACGGCGACGAGGCCTACCGCGCCAGCGAGTACCAGAAGCTGCAGGTGATGAACCAGTACGCTAACACCGGCGATTGCCTCCAGCAGTTCATCCTGCGCTACTTCGGCCAGGCATCTGCTCCCTGTGGCCGCTGCTCCAACTGCCTGGACGACCGCGAGAGCTTCGATGTCACCGTCGACGCCCAGAAGGTGCTGTCTTGCGTCTACCGGATGCACGAACGCTTCGGCAAGGCGCTGATCGCCGACGTGCTGGCCGGCGCCAAGACCCAGCGCGTCTTGGACCTGCACTTCGATCAGCTCTCGACTTACGGCTTGATGAGTAGCCTCCGCAAAAAAGACATCAGCGGGTTCATCGATTTTCTGACCGCCGGCGGCTACCTGACGCCGATCGGTGGCCAGTACCCGACGCTGCACGTGACACCGGCCGGCGCCGCGGTGCTGCGCGGTCAGCAGACCGTGTCGCGCAAGCAGGCGGTTCGTGCGACCCGCACCCAGCCGGTCGACGACGCGCTGTTCCAGAAGCTGCGCGACCTGCGCCGCGAGCTGGCGGAAAAGGGCGGGGTGCCGCCTTACGTCATTTTCTCCGACCAGACCCTGCGCGACCTCTGCTCGGCCAAGCCGCAAGGCGAAGTCGAGATGCTGGCGGTCAAGGGGATCGGCCAGGCCAAGTTCGACAAGTACGGCGAGGCTTTCCTGGCCGCGCTGGCAGAAGACCAGGGCGAAGACGCGCAGGCTTAGCCACACGGCCAGCGTGGGCAGGACGCCAAGCGGTCTGCGCTTGGCGCTTGGCGATCGGCAACGGTGCAGGTCGACACCCGGTATCAGTCGGGCCGATCGCGGCGCCGCACCGCAGCGCGGTAAGCGACAAACATTGCGGCCGCCGGCTTTCGCCCGGCCTGCTTTTCGAGTACACTAATAGTGAGACACTTGCGAAAGGATAACGCTTATGCTTGAAATCTATAACACCCTCACGCGCAAGAAAGAGGTGTTCCACCCGCTGACGCCGGGCAAGGTCACCATGTACGTCTGCGGTCCGACCGTGTACAACTACATCCACATCGGCAACGCCAGAAGCGCTATCGCGTTCGACACCATTCGCCGCTACCTCGAGTACTCGGGCTACCAGGTCGATTACGTGTCCAACTTCACGGATGTGGACGACAAAATCATCAACCGCGCCAACGCGGAAGGCGTCGCGCCGCTGGCCTTGGCGCAGCGCTACATCGACGCGTTCATGCAAGACACCGCCGCCGTCAACATCGAGCCGGCCACGGCGCATCCGCGGGCCAGCGAGATGATTCCGGAGATCATCGCCTTCGTCCAGAAGCTGATTGACAAGGGCTACGCCTACGCGGTCGCCGGCGACGTCTACTACCGGGCCCGGAAGTTCGCGCATTACGGCGAGCTGGCCCACAAGAACCTCGACGAGCTCGAGCAAGGCGCCAGCCAGCACACGGCCGACGCCGAGACGGCGCGTAAGGAGGACCCGATCGATTTTGCCCTGTGGAAAGGCGCCAAGCCGGGCGAGATCAGCTGGGACTCGCCTTGGGGCGCCGGTCGGCCGGGCTGGCACATCGAGTGCTCGGTGATGTCAACGTCGATGCTGGGCGAGACCATCGACATTCACGGCGGCGGCCAGGACCTCGAGTTCCCGCACCACGAAAACGAGATTGCCCAAAGCGAGGCGGCGACGGGCAAGCCCTTCGTTCGCTACTGGATGCACAACGGCTTCGTGACCGTCGGCGACGACGACGCGAAGATGAGCAAGTCGCTGGGCAACTTCGTGACGGTGCATGACATCGTCAAGACCGTCGACCCGCAGGTGCTGCGCTTCTTGATGGCGACCACCCAGTATCGCAAGCCGATTCGCTACTCGCAGGCCGGCCTGGACGAGGCCGCGCGGAACTTGGAGAAGCTGCGCAACGCCCACGACGCCGTGGCCTACCGCCAGGCCGACGCGGCGGCCGGTGAGGACGCGGCGATCACGGCGCAGGTCGCGACGCTACGTGAGGCCTTCACGCAGGCGATGGACGACGACTTTAACGTGCAAAACGGCCTGGCCGCCTTGTACGAGCTGACCAAGCTGATGAACAGCTACGCCGCGGCGACACAGGTGCAGGCCGCAAGCCTGAGCCTGCTGCTTGACACCCAGGCGGCGTGGCTGGCGATTTTTGGCGTTGAGTTCAAGGCGCAGCTGCTGGACGAAGACGTCGAGGCGCTGATTGCCAAGCGCAATGCGGCCCGGGCGGCGAAGGACTTTGCCACCAGCGACGCGATTCGCGACCAACTGACGGAAGCCGGAGTCGTCTTGGAAGACACCCCGCAAGGCACAAGATGGAGAAAAATTTGACTGAAGCAAAACAACTGAACGGGGTCACCTTGGCCTACCTCGGCGACGCGGTATACGAGGTTTACGTTCGCGAGCACCTGCTCAACCGCGGCATCGTGCGGCCGAACATGCTGCAAAAAACGGCGAAGTCCTTCGTGTCGGCCAAGGCCCAGGCGGCCCTAATCGCCGGCATGGCGGACGCGGCGCTGTTGACCGAAGACGAGTGGGAGATGTTCAAGCGCGGCCGCAACGCCAAGTCTTACACCCACGCCAAGAACACAGACGTGGTGACCTATCGCACCTCGACGGGCTTTGAGGCGCTGTTCGGCTACCTGAAGCTTGACGGCCAGCTGACGCGAATCGATCAGCTGGCGCAGTGGTGCATCGATTACGTGGAGAACGGAGGAACCGGTCATGGCAAAGCCTAACGCGCATTCAGAATCACAAGGCCCAACCGGCCGCGGGGCCACCACCGGCGGCCCCAAAGGCGGTCGGGGCGGCGACAACCGGCCAGGCAGCCGCCGGCCTAGCAATAACCGCGGCGGTCAGCGGCCGGCCAACCGCGGCGGCGAGCGGCCGAGCAGCCGCGGTGACCGCAAGCCCCGGGCCAACGTGGTGCCGGAGAAGTACCGCGACCGGCCGAGCGACGCGGAACACGAGGACGAGTTCGTCTTCGGCCGCCACGCGGTCGAAGAGGCGCTGAAGGTCGGCAGCAGCAAGACCATCAACAAGCTGTTCGTCCAGACCGGCCTGAATGCCGATCAGATTCGCAACATCGTCCAAAAGGCGACCAAGGCCAAGATCCTGGTCTCAAGCGTTCCCAAGGCCAAGCTCGACCTGCTGTCCGACGGCGGCAACCACCAAGGCGTCCTGGTCGCGATGACGCCATACGCCTACGCGACCCTGGATGAGCTGTTCGAACACGCGCAAAACGCCGGCCACGCGCCATTTTTCCTGGTGCTCGATAACCTCGAGGACCCGCACAACTTGGGCTCCATCATGCGAACGGCCGACGCGGTCGGCGTCGACGGCATCATCATCCCCAAGCACCGCGCGGTCGGCTTGACCAGCACGGTGGCCAAGATCTCGACCGGGGCCATCGAACACGTGCCGGTGGCCAAGGTGACCAACCTCGCCGCGACCATCAAAACTTTGAAGGACCGCGGCATGTGGGTCTTCGGCACCGCGATGGACGGCCAGGACTTCCGCGAGTGGGACGCGCAAGGTGCCGTCGCCTTGGTGATCGGCAACGAGGGCAAGGGCATCTCGCCGGGCGTCGCCAAGCTGATGGACGCGACCTTGACCATTCCGATGGTCGGCCACGTCCAAAGCCTCAACGCCAGCGTGGCGGCCGGCATCCTGATGTACCAGGCCTTCACCGCTCGCACGAAGGCCTGACATGCGCAAGCACATTTTGATCGTGGATGGCTACAACGTGATCGGTAACTGGCCGGAGCTGGCCAAGCTCAAGGCCGATGGTCACTTCGACGCCGCACGGGACCGCCTGCTCGATCAGCTGGCCGAGTACCGCAGCCACGAGAACGCCAATATGATCGTGGTCTTCGACGCGATGTTCGTGCCGGGGATCGGGGAGCGATACGACAAGTGGGACCTTCAGGTGGTATTCACCCAGCAGGACCTGACCGCCGACTCCTACATCGAAAAGCTCGCCAACGACCTGAACACGCCGCTGGTCCAGCTGACCGTGGTCACCTCCGATCAGGCCGAGCAGTGGACCGTGTTCTCCCGCGGCGCCTTGCGCATCTCCTCGCGCGACTTCCTCCGCGAGGTCAAGCGGTCGCACAACGAGTTCACCAAGTCCACCGACCCGTTCATCATGCGGGAGAACCGCCGCAACGTGCCGTGGCGAACCGACCAGCTGCTGCAGCTGGACAAGGCCCGGCGGAAGCTGGAGCGGAAACCAAAACCCAAACAAGAATAGCATCACCCACAGGCGCGGCCTGTGCTTCCCGATGAGGGCGGCACGGGCCGCGCTTTTTGACTGCGGTTGACCGATCAAAGCCTAACATTTTCTCATCTAAAGCACAGTTTTTTCACATTTAGGGTGGCACGGTCGCAACGTTCGGAGTTCGCCCGGCGTGTCGCGACGGGTTGGGACCGGCGCCGTGATGCCGGTCACACTTTGTTCACAAAAAATCAACAACTCGTTCCAATCTCGGCCCCGGTTTTTGGATATTCTCAGACTAAACTAACGATAATCAAATGTTCGGAGGATAAAGACATGACAAAACGACGCTGGCGCTGGCTCCTGCTACCCCTGATTGCGGTGATGATGCTGATCGTCACGGCCTGTGGCAAGAGCGGCACCTCAAGCCTCACCACCATTAAGATCGGTTACATGGAAAACGCCAACTCGGTCGGCCTAGCCGCCATCGCCGATCAGGCCGGCTACTTCAAGAAGCAGGGCTTCAAGGTCAAGCTGGTCGCCTTCGCCGACGGCCCGTCGATCCTCGCCGCGATGAAGTCCGGCAGCATCGACGTCGGCAACATCGGCTCCGGGGCTCACACGGCGCTGGCCCAAGGCGCCGCGAAGGTGATCATGATCGACGGCGTCAGCACCGCCGACGAGCTGATCGGCAACTCGGCCAAGGGCATCACCAAAATCTCTGACCTGAAGGGTAAGAAGGTCGCGGTGGTCGCCGGCACCACTTCCGAGATGATTTTTGAAGCGGCGCTGAAGAAGGCCGGGATGAAGACCGAAGACGTCACCGTCGTCAACATGTCGGCCAACAACATCGCCAGCGCGATGGCCTCAGGCAAGGTCGACGCGGCCGCCACTTGGTCGCCAAGCACCACCACCATCAAGGACAAGCTGGGTGACAACGCGGTGACCCTGGCCTCCGACAAGGATTTTGCCAGCAGCATGCCGTTCATCAGCTCCTGGGTGGTGACGGCCAAGTACGAGAAGGCCAACGCGGCCCGGGTGGTCAAAATCACCAAGGCGCTGATGGCGGCCAACGACGCCCGTGCCGCCTCCATCAGCAAGGTCGCGCCGTACATCGCCAAGCAACTGGCAATCACCACTAAGCAGGCCAAGGCCCAGATGGTCGGGATGGAGACGCTCTACACCAGCAAGCAGATCAAGCAGATGGCCACAAGCGGCAAGCTAGCCAAGCTGTACGACGCCCAGCAGCAGAACTTCATCAAGGTCGGCACCCTCAAGGACACCGGCAGCCTGGCCACGGCCAGCGACTACCTGCTGGTGGACGTGATTCAAAAGGCCGCGGATTAGGAGGCACCGATGAAAGACTACTACCGCTACTCAGTTGAGGAACTCAAGCGCCGGGCCCGGCTGCCGCTGACCGTCGTCCCCGCGGCCGCAGATGTCTACGCCGCCAACAACGCGAAAAACCGGCCGTCGGTGATCATCACGCCGGTGGGGCCGCTGGGGCAGTACCCAATCTTCGTCGCCCGGGCCAACGCCGAACGCCTCGACCTGCGCCACACCTGGTTCGTGAACATGGACGAGTACGTGGTGGCCGGCCGCTGGATCGCCGGCGACTCCAGCTGGAGCTTCCACCGCTTCATGCAGGCTAACTTGTACGACCGGTTGGACCCGGCGCTGGCGCCGCCGGTGACCCAGCGCGTGTTTCCCGACCCGCAGGACCCAGCCGCCAGCGACCGGCTGCTGGCGAAGCTGGGCCACGCCGACCTGGTGATCGGCGGCATCGGCCTGAGCGGCCACATCGCCTTCAATGAGCCGCAGCCAGGCCTGTCCGTGGCCGCCTTCGCCGCGTTGCCGACCCGCGTGGTCGACCTGACGCCGGCGACCAGAATCGCCAGCGCCATCGGCGATACCCACGGGGCGTTGGCCCTGGTGCCGACACAGGCCGTCACCCTCGGGATGCGTGAGCTTTTGGCGGCCGACCGCATCGTGTTGGGGTGCTTTCGCGACTGGCACCGCGGCGTGGTGCGACAGGCGGTGGGCGCGGCGCCGACTGCGGCCTTTCCGGTCACACTGGTGCAGACCCACCCGAACGCCGAACTGATTGTGCCGGAGGCCGTGGCCGCGTTCGAGGCGGTCGAATGAAGCCGCGGGTTTTGACCCACGCGCATCTGGTGACCGGCACCGCCGAGTGGCCAGACGGCTTCATCCGCTTCGCCGAGACGGTGCAAAACGTGGGGCCGATGACCGCCTTTGCGCCGCGGCCGGGCGAAGCGGTGACGGATGTCCACGGTGACCTGATTGTGCCGGGCTTCATCGATGTGCATGTTCACGGCGGCTACGGCGTGGATGCGATGGACGGCGACGCCGCCGCCATCGCCGGCATGGCCGAGCGCATCGCCGCGGCAGAAGGGGTCACCACGCTTTTTCCCACCACGATGACCCAATCTCCCGGCGCCATCGACCGGGCGGTGGCCGGCATCGCCCAGGCGGCGACGCTGACGCCCTTGATTCAGGGCATCCACCTGGAGGGGCCGTTCATCTCGCCGGTATACAAAGGGGCCCAGCCGGCGGCCTACATCCAGCCGGCGTCGGCCGAGACCATCGCGCGGTGGCAGCGCCTGGCCCGGGGGCTGATTCGCCTGGTGACCTACGCGCCGGAGGTCGGCGAGCCCCGCGACTTTGAGGCCTACTGCCAGCATCACGGCATCGCGCTGTCAATCGGCCACAGCGACGCGACCCGGGCGACGTTGTTGCACTGCCCGGCCCGACACGTCACCCACCTGTACAACGCCCAGCGCCTGGCGGTTCACCGCGAGGCTGGGGTGATGGGTCACGGGCTGTTGGAGCCGGCGATCACCTGTGAGCTGATCGCCGATGGCTTTCACAACGCGCCGGACATGCTCGAGTTGGCCTACCGCCTGAAGGGGCCGGGTCGCTTGGAGCTGGTGACCGACGCGATGCGAGCCAAGGGCTTGGGCGACGGTCAAAGCGAGCTGGGCGGCCAAACCGTCACGGTTCGCGGCGTCGAGGCGCGGCTGGCCGACGGCACCATCGCCGGCTCGGTGCTGCCCTTCGACCGCGCCTTCGCCAACATCCAGCGCTACACCGCCGCCGACTTGGCGGCGGCCGTCCAGATGGCCAGCGTCAATCAGGCCCAAGAGTTCGGCCTGACGCACAAAGGACTGCTGGTGGCCGGCCGCGATGCCGACTTGAACCGCCTGACCCAAGACATGGACTTGGTGGCCACGTACAGCCGCGGCCGCCTGCTTGACAGAAAGGACTAACCCCATGATTCTCACAGTGACCCTGAACCCCGCCGTCGACGTGCAGTACCGCATGGCGACGCTGCACCTGGACAACGTGAACCGCGTCGGCAACGGCACCGTATCGGCCGGCGGCAACGGCATTAACGCCGCGCGGGTGCTGACCCAGCTGGCGGCCCCGACGCTGGCGCTGGGCCTGGCCGGCGGCGTTCGGGGTCGTCAGCTGGGTCGCCTGATGCAACGAGACGGCATCCCCAACGCCTTCACTCCGATCGCGGGGGAGACCCGCGAGTGCGTCGCGCTGCTGCACGGCACGGCCCAAACCGAGATTCTGCCGGCCGGGCCACGGGTGACCGCCGCCGAGCTGCGTGCGTTCACCACGACCTTCACCGCTCGCCTGGCCACGGCCACGGCCGTGATCCTGGCCGGCAACCTACCGCCGGATGTGGCGCCGACCGTGCTAAGCGACCTGATCGCCTTGGCTCAGCAGGCCGCCGTCCCCGTCTTTTTGGACGTGCCGGGGCCCGAGCTGGACGCGGTGCTGGCCGGACCGGCAAGGCCGTTTTTGGTCAAGCCCAACCAGCAAGAGCTGGCCGACCTGCTGAAGCAGCCGGTGGCTACGACGGCGGCCGCGCTTTCGGCGCAGCTCGCGGCGCCGGCGCTGGCCGCCGTGCCATGGGTGCTGGTGTCGCTGGGGCGCAACGGGGCCATCGCCCGGCACGGCGCGAAGCGCTACCGGGTGACGGTACCGACCATCGCCGCGGTGAACGCGGTGGGGTCCGGCGACGCGACCACCGCCGGCATCACCTGGGCCATCACCCAGGGGATGAGCGACGCGGCCGCCCTGGCCTGGGCCACGGCCTGCGGCACCGTCAACGCCGGCCAGGTCGCCACCGGCAGCGTCGACTCGGCGGCCGTCGCCGCCTTGGCCGAAGACATCACCGTCACCGCCATCTGACCCAGCACGAGAAAGGAAGCGCAACGCATGGCAACGAATCATTCCGCAATTATTGAATCATCTTCCGCAAGGCACTGGGGCGGCTCGCGCAAGGCGGCCCGGCCGCTCGAAGCAGACGCCAGCCGCGGGGCCGGGCGACCGGCCCGGCCAATCAAAGCGGCGAGCCAGGCGACGGCGCCGGTGACGCCGGCCGCCGCTTCGGCCACCCGGACCACCGCTTCGGCAATCCCGGCCACGACGCCGGCCGCCGGTGCGGCCAAGGCCAAACGCCGACCGCTGCCACGCGCTGTGTGGCTGGCCGCCTCGCTGCTGTTGGCCATCGGCGCTTGGAGCCTGATGTCGCTGAACGCCGCGACGGCCGACAGTTTTCCCAGCCTGATCAAGGTCGCCCAGGCGATCGGCGACATGTACGGCAAGGGTGTTTTGCTCAAAGACATCGGCTCAAGCCTGCTGTCGGTCCTGGGGGGCTTCGTGCTCGGCTTCGCGCTGGCCTTGCCGACGTCGATTCTGATGGCCTGGTACAAGCCGGTTGAGAACCTGATCGGCCCGTGGATTCAGTTCATCAGAAGCATTCCGCCGCTGGCCTACGTGCCGTTGGTGGTGATGTCGGCCGGCATCGGCACCAAGGCGCAGATCATTGTGATCATGCTCGCCACCTTCCTGGTGATGACCGTGACCATCTACCAAGGCGTCGTCAACGTCGATCCGCTGCTGATCAAGGCGGCCAAGGTACTGGGGGCTCGCGACCGCGACCTCTTCGTTCACATCATCGTGCCGGCGGTCATTCCCTACATCGTCACGGCGGTGCGGCTGGGGGCGACCACGGCCTTGACCACGCTGATCGCCGCCGAATCCACCGGCGCCGTCGCGGGGCTGGGGATGCGCATACAGTCTTTGAGCCAAAACTTTGACACCGCGCCGATGGTGCTTTACATCATCATCGTCGGCATCATCGGCGTGAGCCTGGATCAGGGCAGTCGCGCCATCGAAAGGAGGGTGACGACATGGCAGGAGAAGTAGCCAAGCTGCAGGTTTCGCACCTGAGCAAAAGTTTTCCGCATCCCGAAGGCGACCTGCTGGTACTCGACGACATCAACTTGACCATTCAGGCCAACGAGTTCGTCACCGTCATCGGGCCCAGCGGTTGCGGTAAGTCGACGCTGTTGAACATCATCGCCGGGCTCGACCAGCCAACCGCCGGCGAGGTCACCTGCGACGGCCGCCAAGTCGAGGGCACCGGCACCGACCGCGGCGTGGTGTTCCAGCAATACGCGCTGTTTCCCTGGCTGACCGTTCGCGCCAACATCGCCTTCGGGCTGAAAATGCAGGGCAAAAGCGCCGCGGCCAGCCGGCCGATTGTCGATCACTACCTGCAGATGGTCGGGCTGACCAAGTTCGCCGACAGCTACCCCAAGGCGCTGTCCGGCGGGATGCGCCAGCGCGTTGCGATCGCCCGGGCCTACGCCGCCAATCCCGCCGTGTTGTTGATGGACGAGCCATTCGGTGCCTTGGACGCCCAGACGCGAGCTCAGCTGCAAGACAGCCTCCGCGCGTTTTGGGCGACCGAGAAGAAGACCTGCTTTTTCATCACCCACGACGTCGACGAGGCGATCTTCCTCGGCCAGCGCATCGTGATCATGGGGGCCAACCCCGGCACGGTCAAGGAAATCATCGACGTGCCGCTGCCGGCGGAGCGGTCCCAGGCCGTGCGGCTGTCGCCGGAATTCCTCAAGATTAAGCAGGACGTCTGGGGCAAGGTATACCAAGAAAGCGGCGCCGTCGCACAGGGCTGACCCAAGGAGGCAACAAGCATGATTGAAATTGAGACTCAGACCACTGCCACACTTGCACCAGAGGCGCTGGCGGCGTATCGCCGCGACCACGTGGCGGTGCTGCAGCGGTTGTTGGCGACCAAGCCGGCCGGCGACAGCCACGAGGCCGACCTCGGCTGGCTGACCGCCGACAAGTGGGCGCCCCCGGCTAGGCTTTCGGCCCTGACCAAGCTGGCCAAGCAAGTCCAGCGGCAGTCGCAGGTGCTGGTGGTGGTCGGCGTCGGCGGCTCCAACCAGGCGGCCCGAGCGGCGATCGCGGCCCTGCAGCCGGACCCGGCGCCGTGTGAAATCGTCTACGCCGGCGTTAACCTGTCGGCGGCCTACTACCAGCGGCTCTTGGCCAGCCTGGCCGACCGCGACGTCACCATCGACGTGATTGCCAAGAACTTCCAGACCCTGGAGCCCGGCATCGGCTTTCGCGTGTTCAAGCCCTTCCTGGTCGCCAAGTACGGCGAGGACTACGCGTCGCACCTGATCGTCACCGGGACGCCCGGGTCGGCCTTTGAACAGCTGGCCACGGCGGCGGGCTACCCCTTCCTGACCTTCCCTGAGGACATCGGCGGCCGCTTCTCGGCGTTGTCGGCTGTCGGGTTGTTCCCGATGGCGGTGGCCGGGATCGACATCGCGGCGCTGGTCGAAGGCGCCAAGGCCGAACGCGCGGCGCTGGTGGCCGACGACTCGGTCCAAAACCCCGCCTACGCCTACGCGAGTCTGCGCCAGTTTTGGCGACTGGCCGGCGGGGGCGTCGAGGTGCTAGCGCATTTTGAGCCGCAGCTCGATTACTTCGGGCGCTGGTGGACCCAGTTGTTCGCCGAAAGCGAGGGCAAAAACAACTCGGGCCTCTATCCGGTGGCGCTGAGCTATTCGGAGGACCTGCACTCGCTGGGGCAGTACGTCCAGCAGGGCCAGCGGTTTTTGGCCGAGACCTTCCTGAAGGTGGCCACCCCCGTGGGGGACCTGACGCTTCAGCCAAGCGGCGTGGCCGATGGCTTCGACTACCTGGACGGGCTGGACCTCGCGGCGGTCAACCGCGTGGCCGAAGCGGCGACCATTCAAGCCCATCAGGACTGCGGGGTGCCGGTGACGGTGCTGACGCTGCCGGGAATCGATGCGGCGAGCTTCGGCGCGTTGTTTTACTTTTTCGAATTCGCGGTGTTCATCTCCGCCACGCTGCAAGGGGTCAATCCCTTCGACCAGCCCGGCGTCGAGGCCTACAAGGCGCTGATGTTCGCCGGGCTGCACCGCCCCTGAGCGACCACGGCTGGGCCACGTCACGGTCCTACAAGACTGATTTACGCGCTACTACTCCTCACACAGAAAGAAGTTTGTCCGATGGCATACACCGTCATTGATCCATACACCCAACAGCAGCTGGCGACTTACCCGGTCGCCACCGACGAGCAGATTGAAGCGACGCTGCAACGCGCCGCGGCCTGGAACGGTGATCCCGCCGCCCGGCCCCAACGCGCCCAAAAGCTGGCGGCCTTGGCCGCGGTTTTTGAGGCCCACCGCACGGAGCTGGCGCAGGTCGCCACGGCCAACATGGGCAAGCTGCACCGCGAGGCCCTGGGCGAGGTCCAAGGCAGCATCGGCGTGATCAACTACTACGCCGCGCATGGCATCGAGTACCTGCAGCCGCAGCTGCGCCAGTACCAGGGTCAGCGCCTGGCGAGCATCAGCTACGGGCCCAGCGGGGTGGTGATGGCTATCGAGCCTTGGAACTTCCCTTACACCCAGGTGATGCGGGTGTTCGCGCCGAACTACATGGTCGGCAACCCCGTGATTTTAAAGCACGCCCCCGGGGTGGCCCAATGCGCCGAGCTGCTGGTGCGGCTGGTGCAAGAGGCCGGCATCGCCCCCGGGGCCTTTCAAAACCTGTTTCTCACCAACGACCAGGCCGCGGCGGTAATCGCAGACCCCCGGGTGCAAGGCGTCGCGCTGACCGGCTCGGTACGAGCCGGGCGGCAGGTGGCCGCAGAGGCCGGCGCCGCCTTGACCAAGGTGACGCTGGAGCTTGGCGGCAACGACGCGTTCGTGGTGCTGGACGACGCCGACGTTGCCGCGGCCGCAGACGCCGCGGTCGGGTCGCGGCTGCGCAACGCCGGGCAGGTCTGCGTGTCGGCCAAGCGCTTCATCGTCACCCAGGGGGTGGCCGCGGCCTTCACCCAGGCGATCAGCGAGCGCTTTGAAAACCAGGTGCTGGGCGACCCCAATGACCCGGCGACGACGCTGGCGCCGTTGGCCTCCCGCACCGCTTCCCAAAGGCTGCAGACCCAGGTGGATGCGGCGCTGAGCCACGGGGCCCGGGCCCTGGTACAAGGCGGCACCGTGGCCGGCCCCGGCAACTTTTTCAAGCCGGTGCTTTTGACCGACATCGCGCCGGACAATCCGGTGTTTGACGCCGAGCTGTTCGGGCCGGTGGGACAGCTGCACGTCGTCGCCTCGGATGCGGAGGCCATCGCTTTGGCCAACGACTCGCAGTACGGGCTGGCCGGCACAGTGTTCGGCGAGCCGACCCACGCCGCCGCGGTGGCGGCCCGGTTGGACACGGCGCAGGTGTTCGTGAACCAGCAGGCCGTCGCCCAACCGGAGCTGCCCTTCGGCGGGGTGAAAAACTCGGGCTTCGGCCGCGAAATGAGCGAGCAGGCGCTGCACGAATTCGCTGCCACCAAGGTGATCGCGCTGGGCTGACGCCCACCGAAGCGGCGAGTGGCCCGACCTCGCGGTACCCGGGCGGCCTGGGCCGCAGCCTCACCGCGACACCGGTTAGTGACCCGACCTCGCGGTACTCGGGCGGCCTGGGCCGCTGCCTCACCGCGACACCGGTTAGCGGTCCAGTCGCCCCTCAGCACCGGCGGCTTGTCCCGCCGGTTTCGCTTCAACACACGAAAGGATTGACGTAACATGACGGAACTCACAACGATACTGGATCAACAGCTGGCCGCAAACCCGACGCGCCGGATTATCAAGGACGAGGGGCTGGGAACCTGGTTTTCCGGCGCCGACCTGGCCGAAGACGTCGCGACGCTGCAGCAGGCCTTTGCCGCCCTGGGCCTCGGCCACGGTTCGCAGGTGCTGGTGTGTCTGCCCAACGCCGCCGTTTTCCCGGTAATCAACCAGGCGGCCTGGCACCGCGGCATCATCGTTCACCCGATCTCGCCCAGCACCCCGGTCGCCGAGCTGGAGGCCGACTGGCGGCAGCACGGCTACCCGGTGATGCTGGTGACGCCGACGTTGGCCGCGGCCTGGTCGCTTGGGGGCTTCACCCAAAGCGAGCTGAGCCTGAACACCTTCGCTCGGATCGCGGTGCTGGCCCAAGCCGCCCGACCGGCCGCGGCGGTGACGCCGGTGGCGGATGACGACCTCGCGTTGATTTTGAACACCTCCGGCACCACCGGCAAGCCCAAGCGCGTCGGGCTGACCCACGCGATGCTTTTGAACGCGGCGCGGTACGATGCCGCAAGCAACGAGATGACCGACCAGGACGTCGCGATGATTACCATGCCGATGTTTCACATCAACGCCCAGGTGATGTCGACGCTGTCTAGCCGCATCGCCAACGCGCGGATTGTGGTGACGCCGCGGTTTTCCGCCTCGCGCTTTTGGGACCAGGTCGCCGACAACGGCGTGACCTGGGTCTCGGTGGTGCCGACCATCGTGTCCTTCCTGCTGCTCAACGAGCAGGCCAATGCCGCCTACCAAAGGCTGCAGGACCGTATCCACCTGCGCTACGTTCGCTCCAGTTCCTTCGCCTTGCCGGAGGAGCGGCTGCGTGAGTTCCAGGACCGCTTCGACACGCTGATTCTGGAGGGCTACGGCATGACCGAGGCCGCCAGCCAATGCACCATCAACCCCTTCACCGCCCCGAAAATCGGCTCGGCCGGCAAGCCTTACGGCACCGAAGTTCGCATTGTCGGCACGGACGGGCAACGCACGACGGCGGCCGGGGTGATGGGGGAGATCACCATTCGCGGCGACCACGTGATCACCCGCTACATGGATCCCAACCCCGACTCGTTTCAGGACGGCTGGTTTTTGACCGGTGACCTCGGCTACTTCGACGAAGACGGCTACCTGTTCGTGAAGGGCCGCAAAAAGGAGATCATCTCCCGCGGCGGCGAAAAGGTCGCCCCGGCGGCGGTCGAAAACGTGCTCAACGAGCTGGACTTCATCGAGCAGCTGGCCGTGATCGGGATGCCGGACGACCTCTACGGCGAGGCCGTCTGCGCCGTGGTCGTCAGCACCACCCCCGGGGTCAACGAAGACGCGCAACGCGCCGCCATTTTCGCCTACGCCAAGACCCACCTGGCCAAGTTCGAGTCGCCGACCGAGGTTCGCTTCGTTCGCGAATTCCCGCGCAACATCACCGGCAAGGTGCTGCGGCCGGCGCTTCAGGCGCAGCTGCTGGCCGCGACGGTCTAAGCCGGCGCCCCCGCTAATCACAATCGGGCCACCGCGCGTCTGCGGTGGCTTTTTGCCGTGCTTGGGCCCCCGCACCGCGACTGCCGGTGGCCTGCCACCGGCGCAGGACACGGTGGCGGTCGCAACCCGCGACCCGCAACCCGCGACCCGCAACCCGCAACCCGCAACCCGCAACCCGCAACCCGCAACCCGCAACCCGCAACCCGCAACCCGCAACCCGCAACTGTCGCGGCTGCGCCAGACCACACCAAAACAGGCCGGCCCCGCCTCCACAATGGAGAACGGGGCCGGCCTGTTGGCGTGGCGCGTCACTTCAGCAGCGCGTCTGACACCTTGATTTTCTTTTCGATCAGCCCTTGCTCGTAGAACACGTCGGCAATTTTTTGCTGCTCGGCCACGATGCTCGTGGTCATCTTGCCCATCGAGAAGTGGCGCCGGTCGATCATGCGCTTGACGATGGTCTTGGACAGGTGCAGGGTCTTGGCCAGCATCGTGATCAGCTTGTCGTGGTTGGCGTTGGCCCACTTCATGTCGGAGGCCAGGTACGAGACCAGAAGGCTGGAGACCTCGGTGTGTTTCTTGGCGTACTTGCGGGTGGAGACGAAGAAGTCGCGGTCCTTGGCCAGGCCGCTCGCGTCGATCAGGATCTTGGCGCCTTGCTCGACCTCGGCGGTTTCGGTGTATGGCGGCCAGGTCACCCAGGCGTCGACGTTACCCTTGGCGAAAGCGACTGAGGCGGCGCTTTGGTCCATGTTGACCAAGGTCGCGTCGTTGACGGTCAGGTTGGCCGAGCCCAGCGCCTGGACCATCATGAACTGGGCCGTGGTGCCCTTGGCGTAGGCGATGCGCTTGCCCTTGAGGTCGGCCATCGACTTGATTTTCGAGTTCTTCTTGACCAGCACCGCGGTGCCCTTGACCTTGGAGCCGCCGGCCGCGATGTAAACCAGATCCAGTCCGGCGGCCTGGTTGACCACCGGCGGGGTGTCGCCGAGCCGGGCGTAGTCGATGTTGCCGGACTTCAGCGCCGTCATCAGGGCCGCGCCGTCTTGGAACTCCTTGAAAACGACCTTGTAGCCCTTGTCCTTCATCTTCTTGGCCAGCTCACCGTGCTGCCGGGCGATGTCGACGGGGTCGGCCTTTTGGTAACCGATCACGACGCGGGTCAGGTTGGTTTTGGCGGCGTCGGTTTGGGTGTAGCCGTAAGCGGCGACGGCCAGCCACGCGGCTAGCGCGATCAGCAGGCCGATTACTTTGGTTTTATGCTTCATGCGTGAACTCCTAGAATCTGGTCGCGCAGTTGCGGCCGAAGGACTTTCCCGGTCGCGTTACGTGGGAAGTCTTGGACGAAAACAACTTGGGTCGGGGCCTCGAACTTGGCGAGGTGGCTGCGGCCAAAAGCCAGCAGCGTTTCGCGTTGCTGGTCCTCGTCGACCCCTGGGGTGCGGCTGACGACGACGGCACAGACGGCCTCGCCGTACAGCTCGTCCGGAACGCCGATCACGGCCAGCTGGGCGATGAACGGCAGCACATCCAGGACGTTTTCGACCGCCGCCGGGGCGACCTTCTCGCCGCCGCGGGAGATGATGTCCTTGGTGCGGCCCCGCACGAACAGGTAGCCGTCCTCATCGAAGTAGCCGAGGTCGCCGGTCAAAAACCAGCCGTCCTTGAAGGAATCGGGGTGCGGATCTAGGTAGCTGGTGATCACGTGGTCACCCTTGGCCACGATTTCGCCCAGCTGGTTGGCCGCCGTGGTCACCGTGCCATCCGCCAGGCGAATCGCCATGGTGGTGCCGACGGGCTTGCCGGCCGAGCCGATTTTCGGGGCGTCGTAGGGGTTGATCGTGCATTGGCTGGCCGACTCGGTCATGCCGTAGCCCTCAAGCACCCGGGTGTGGTAGCGTTGCTCGAAGCCTTGCAGCTTGTCTTCCGGCAGCGAGAAGCTCGAGCACCGCACGTATTCCAGGTGAATGGCCTGGGCGCGTTCGGCGTAGGCGGCGTTGGCCTTGTCGTTGAGCAGCAAGATCATGATCATGGTCGGCACCACCGTGGTCCAGGTGACGCCGTTGTCGGCGACTTGGGTCCAAAAGCGGCTGGCCGAGAACTTCTGCGCGATCACCAGCTGGCAGTTGGCGACCCGGCTGGCCAGCATCGCCATCACCTGACCGTTGATGTGAAAAAGCGGCATGGAGATCATGGCGACGGTGGTTTCGCTCATCCGGTTGCTGGCGGCGTTGTGCTTGGCGGCGTTGAAGATGATGCGGTGCGACAACCCGACGCGCTTGGGCTTGCCGGTGGTGCCGGAGGTGTGCATAATCAGCGCGATGTCGTCTTCGGTCGGGGTACTTTGGTCGGCCGCTTGACGCCCGGCGGTCAGCGTTGGGTCGAAGGCTAGGTGCAACGTGCCGCCGGCCAGCTGCACGGTGGCTTGCGAAAAGTCGCTCGGCAGCGCGGCGGCGAGGGCTGCGGTCAGGATCATCGCGTGGTAGTGGTGCTCGGCGTGATCGGCCAGCAGTTCCGAGGCCGGGGTGCTTGGCGACAGCGGGTGAACCGCAATCCCCAAAGACCAGGCGGCTTGGTCGATTGGCCAGAAGGTCGCGCTGTTTTCCAGGCAGACCACAAGCCGGTCGTGGCGGCCAATCAGGTGATTGGTCAGGGCCGAGGCCAAGGCGTCGGCGTCTTGCTGCAGCGTGGCGCCGGTGAACCAGCGATCCTGGGTCAGGTCCTTGACGAGCTGGCGGTCCGGCTGGGTCGCCAGCTGTTTGCGCAGGTAATCATTAAGCGCAGTCATGCGAGTTTAGCTCCCTTTCGATTTTTCTTCAAAACGTGCCACTGGGGCCGGCCAATCAGCAGGCCGAACGGCGGCACCTTGTAACAGAACCAGGCGATGGCAAAGGAGATGCCAAGCACCAGCGCATAGCCCAGCGGAATCAGGGCGAACAGCGTCCAGTCCGAGACGTGAACGTAGGTCAAGAGTTTCTCAAGCACCAGCAGGCCGATGGTCTGATCCAGGTAGATGCCAAAAGAGACCTTGGCGCCGTTGCGAATGAACGCGTCGAACCACTTCGGCATGCCGTGGTCGCGCCATTTGGCGTAGGCCTTGCCGATGGCAAACACGGTGACGATCATCAGCGCGTCATACACCAGCATGTAAGGCTGGTGCGGCGACACGGCGGCGCTGTGGGTGAAGTCCAGGTGCTTGATGTTCCAGAAGTAGTACGGCACGGTGCCGACGCCCAGCACCAAGGTCGTGCCGACAATCAGGCGCAGGTGCTTTTGCACGAACTGGTAAAAGGCCTGGTAGTGCAGCGAGACGTAGGTGCCGAAGATGAAGTAGAACTGGTAGGTGAAGACGTTGACGCCGTAAGCGCGGAACCACCACAGCCAGTTGGTGCGATCGACGTGCGGCAGCCCGTACTTGATGCCAAACATCAAAAGCATCTGCACGGCGAAGCTGGTGACCAGAATCGCCAGGTGGTGCTTGTTGAGCTTCTTGAACAGCAGGACCATGAACGGGAAGCACAGGTACAGCTGCAGGGTGACCAGGATGTAGTACAGGTAGAACTGGTCGCCGTGAATGATCGAGCTCCAGAAGGTCTTGCCGAAGCTCGACCACGCGAAGCCCTTCAGCGCCAACGCGCAAGACAGGACCAGCAGGCCGAAGTTCCACAGCAGGTAGGGCCAGCCGGAACCCGCGAAGCGCTTTTTGAAAAAGGTCGGCCAGTCGTTGCGGTTGTAGTAGTTCAAAGTCAGCACCAGGCCGGTCATGAACATGAAACCCATCCGCGTGAAGTGGATGAATAAGTGCAGCGAGTGCAGGGTGACGAACGGGGTCCCCTGCGAGTCGGCCATGGTCTGGGCGAATGCGGTGGTGGTGTGGTTGAGCAGCACCCCAAAGATGAAGAAGACCCGCATCAGGTCGACTTCGTGCAGGTACTTGCGCTTCTTCTTCTTGGGCAGGGTAGTGGTCGGTGCAGTAACGATAATCAGGACCTCCAAAACTGGTGTGACGCGAGATGTCGCGGGGATGTTGGGTGGTGCTTGGTTGCCTTATTGGCGCTGCGGCCCCCGGGGCGAGTCGTGGCCCGGGGGAAAGCCAGGGCAAAACCCGCGCGGCTTTGCCCCTTACACGGACGACGAGGCGCAATACGGAGGCGGCTAGACCCGCGCGGCTTCGTCCTCTGGCGCTAGGATCACCTTCAGCACCTCATCGGCTACCTTGGCGACCGCTTCGGCGTCCTTGCCCTTGGCGCCTTTGGCCTCGTAGACGTTGGTGCCGGACTTGACGACGATCACGCGGTCGGCCATGCGGGCGGCCTCGTCGACGTCGTGGGTGATCAGCAAGGTGGTCAGGTGCGACCGGTCGCAGATCTCGGTGATGAACTGCTGCATGTTGCGGCGGGTCAAGGCGTCCAAGGCGCCGAGCGGCTCGTCCAGCAAAAGCAGCTGGGGATCGGCCATCATCGCCCGAGCCAGGGCCAGGCGCTGCTTTTGGCCGCCGGAGAGCTGGCTGGGGTAGGCGTCGGCGAAGGCCGCAAGATCCACGGCCTCGAGCGCGGCCTGGGCCTTGGCCTGCTGGGCCTTGTCGTGGCTGGCAAAGGAGATGTTTTCAAGCGTGGTCATCCAGGGCAGGAGTCGGTCGTTTTGAAACATCACGCGGGTCACAAGGTTCGGGTCGGCGTAGGTGATGGAACCGGCGGTCGGCTGCTCGAGCTGCGCGATCAGGCGCAAAATCGTGCTTTTGCCGCCGCCGCTCATGCCGACCAAGGCGATGAACTGGCCGCGTTCAAGCGCAAACGACACGTCGTGCAGCGCCGCGGTGGCGCCGTACTGCTTGCCGATGCCATTGAGGGTCACTAATGCTTCGCTCATTGGGTGCGTCCTTTCTTCTGCCACTCCAGGCACAGACTTTCGAGCGCCTTGGCAATGATGTCGGACAGCTTGCCCAAAAGCGCGTAGATGACGATGCACAGGAGCACGGTGTCCATGTTCATGAATTCCTGGGCGTTGGTGGCCATGTAGCCGATGCCCGAGTTGGAGGAAATGGTTTCGGCCACAATCAGCGTGGTCCACATCACCCCGAGGGCGTAGCGAACGCCGACTAGGATGGTCGGTAAGGCCCCGGGGAAAATGATTTTGGTCAAAAGCGCCCGTTTGGACAGGCCGTAAGCCTTGCCCATCTCGAGCAACTCCGGATCGACGCTGGTGATGCCGTGGTAGGTGTTGATGTAGATGGGGAACATCACGCCGACGGAGACCAAAGAGATCTTGGCGGTCTCACCGATGCCAAGCAAGATGATCACCAAGGGGATTAAGGATAAGTGCGGAATGTTGCGCAGCATCTGAATGGTGGTGTCAAAAAGCCCCCGCATCACCTTGGACAGCCCGTTGGCCAGCCCGAGGACGAAGCCCAGGCTGCCACCGATGGCAAAGCCGGCGGTGGCGCGGAAGAGGGAAATGCTGATGTTTCTTGGTAACTCACCGGTCTGCGTCAAGGCGATGCCGTCTTGCACGACGGACCACGGTGAGGGAAGCAGGTTGCTGTTGAGCCAGCCTGCGTTAACGGCGACTTGCCACGTGCCGATCAAGAGCACGGGAATCAGCCAAGGTAGCAGACGATGCCAGCTGGCACCGTGTGGCCTCGGCTGGTTGGCGGCAAGTTCAGTCGCGTTGTCCATATTGCTCATCTCCAATTACGTATAATGGCCCATTATACCCTTAAATTTTGATTAAAATGTGAACAAATGCGGTCTAAAGACCGATTGCAAGAAAAAAAGAAGCGCCGCCACAACGCGTTTTCAAGAGGGCGCTTTCATTCGGCGAATGATAGCGATTTCACAGATTCAAGGGCAACGGGTGTTCGCTAGCCAAAGCGCTGGTCACCGCGTTATCCTGACCCCACGCCGCCAATGGGTTCGGCATCCGGTGCGGCGGCGCGGCGACCGGTCGCGGGATTCGGTCGGACAGGTGAGGAGGCCGCGGGGAGGGGCGAAGGCGCGGCCGAACGAAGGACGATGGGACGCCGTGGCCGCGAGGCGGTCACGCCGTCTTGGAGGTGAACCGCAATGAACGAAGCCGAGCTGGCACAGATTCATCGCGCTCAGGACGACTCCGAGGACTTCGAGACACTGTTCAACCAGTACCGACCGCTGGTGTATGGCCAGCTCAAGCGCTACAACCTGCGTGATTTTGACCGCGACGATTGGCTGCAGGAGGCGCGCATCGCGATGTACAAGGCGGTGCAGCACTTCAACGGGCGGCGCGGTTCGCAGTTTGGCCCTTACTACCAGTTGGTGTTGCACTCGCACTTCAACTCCCTGCTGCGGCGGCAGCTGGCCCTGAAGCGCCAAAGCGATGCGCAGGCCATTCCGGTCTGGGAGGTCGGCGAGCGGCGGGTCGACCAACGCCAAGACGCCGCGGCCGTCGAGGCGGATTATCTGATGTACCTCGAGGCCTACCGCTTTTGGAACAGCCTGTCGCCGCGGGAGCTTGCGGCGCTGGCGGCCAGCGTCGTCGCGGAACCCGAGTCGCTTGAGGTGATTGAGGCGACCGCGCGACACGACCGCCGGGCCATGGAGCGGGTTCACAAGAAGCTGGTGCAGCACCTGCAGGACCTGCACCGCGAGTGATCAACGCGAAGGCAGATGAAAGGCCCCATGCCGGTGGCATGGGGCCTTGGTGTGATTGTTGGGTGGCCACGCGGCGCCGCCGACACCGACGTGCTGGCACGTCGCGATTGGCGCCGAAAGACCGGCGCGTCGTGGGGCGAAGCGCCGCGGGTCCCCCCCGCAGCCTAGTTGGCCCGGCCCGTCAGCTCTTGCGGTTCAACAGCTGGGTGGTCAGGCGAATCAGGGTGGTCCGGGCCGGCTGATCCGGCAGCTTGGCCAGGCCGGCCAAGGCGCGTTGGGTGTAGTCGGCGGCCAGCGCCTGGGCCGAGGCGACGCCGTTGTGCGTGGCGACCAAGGCGACGACGGCAGCGAGATCGGCGTCCGTGGCGGCGCCCTCCTTGGTCAGGTAAGGGGCGAAGGCCGCCGGGTCCTGGCGCATGGCCAGAATCAGCGGGGCCGAGTAGACGCCTTGGCGGATGTCTTCATGCACTGGCTTGCCCATGGTCTCGGCCGTTGAGGTGTAATCGAGGATGTCGTCGAGTAGCTGGAAGGCGATGCCGATGTCCATGCCGATTTTCTCGCAGGTCTTGGCGAAGCGCAGCGTGTTGTCGCTTTCGTAGGCACCGATGAAGGCGGCGAGGGCGAAGAGCTGGCCGGTTTTGCCCGAGACCTGGTTGAGGTAGTCGTCGATGGTGATCGCCTGGTTGTAGCGCCGGGCCATCTGCGACAGCTCGCCGTTGAGCAGCCGCTCCATGGAGGCGCCGTCCTGCTGCACGGAACGCAGGTCGGACGCCCAATGCGCGATCAACTTGAAGCAGACCACGAACAGGTAGTCGCCGGCGTAAACCGCGACATCCGGCCCGAACTGGGCGGCGATCGTGGGTAACCCCCGCCGCGTCGGCGACTTGTCGATGATGTCGTCGTGAACCAGCGTGGCGGTGTGAAGCGACTCGACGGCCGCGGCCAGCGCAATCATTTTCTTGCGGTCAACCGGCTTGAACTGGGAAAAAAGCAGGCAGTAGGCCGGCCTTAGGAGCTTGCCGCCGGCGTTGATCATGCTCAGTAAGGCGGTCGCCACCGGCTGGTTCTGCGGTTGAATCTGGCTCTCGATCAGATCGAGGGTGGCCGTGAGCTCAGGCGCTAAGGTGGGGTAAGCTGCCCACATGGGATGGATCTTCATTGTGCTCTCCTTCGTCTGTGCCGCGCGGAATCAAAGCGCAGGCGGCGCAGCGTGTCGATGTGTTCGAATAAAAAGTTGGCGGCGATGCCGACCGCGATGCCGGCCAGGATGCCCATGAACGACAAAATTGGCAGGTACAGCATCACGGTCCAGCTTTGGGCAATCCAGCTGGCGACCACCAGCTGGCCGACGTTGTGCAGGATGCCGCCGGCGGCGCTGATGCCGATCATCGAGATGCGCTTTTCCCCCAGCAGGCTCAGTGCAAGCATGCCCAGCCAGCTGAGCAAGGCGCCGGCCCCGCTGTACATGAACGTCGAAAGCGTCCCGCCGAGCAGCGTGGTCAACAGCAGGCGCAAAATCAACAGCAGGAAGCTGTCGGAAACGGACATCGTGTACAGCGAAACAATGGTGATCAGGTTCGCCAGCCCCAGCTTGGCGCCGGGGGCGAAGGCGAAGGGGAAAGGAATCATGCGCTCCAGCAGGCCGATGACCACCCCCTGGGCGCAAAGTAACGCGATGAAAATCATCTGCCGGGTGCGGTCGGGACGGTAGGGTTTGGTCATTGGGTCACCATCCCTCCCGTCTGCTCGCCGGTGCTGGACTTGATCTCAATCAGCAGCTTGTGCGGCAGACACACAATGGTTTCGCCTGGCTGCGAGATCTGACCTTTGCGAACGCAGACTTGATCCGAACAGTTGGCGTCGGTGATGGCAATGCGACTGCCGGTGGTCACGATTTCGTTGTAGTCGTGGCCGTCGCTGTAGCGAAACTTGCTGGTGCCGGTGTGACCGGTCAGGCGGATGCGGTAGACTTCCTTGCCGTCGTGCGACACCACCGCGGTCAGCACCCGCGGCTGACCGCCGCGCTGGGCGTTGCTCGCCGCCTCGTGCCGCGCGAACAACACGTAAGGCAGGAAGGAAAGAAGCATCAGCGCGACGACGATGATCACATCGAGCGGCTTGATCATATGAAGGTACTTGCGCATGATAACTCCTTTCAGAGGGCGGAGCCGAGGGCTTAGTCGGGCGGCCAGCGTAGGGCTGGGACTTGAAGCGGTCCTTGCTTCAAATCCCGGGCCTAGCTGGCCGCACCGGCGATGCTCGGTGAAGCCCGTTTATGAGAGTGCGGAGGGCCGCGGGTTTAGTCGAACGGGTAGCCTAGCGCCGGACGTTGGGGCGAACTGTGCCCCGATGGCCGGTGCGTAGCTAGCCGTTTCGACGTTGCGGTGTGAAGCCCGTTTAGTCAGAGGGCGGAGCCGAGCGTTTAGCCGGTCGCTGGGACTGCCGCGGCCTCCGGGTTTCGGGCCGCTACATGGCAGAAGTTAGGTCACGGTGCGGATAGCGGTTCGCGACCGCAGAAGGTGACCAGAAGCGACAATCATCACTTGTCGGTCGCGCTTGAGGAAAGACTTTGTGGGGCGAGAAATTGGGTGGGTCACCGTCTTGATCGATAGTCGGAAGCTGGAATCGACCCGGTCCGCAATTTCATCCACGACCATGGCCAAGGCCACCAAACAAAAAGGTCCTGGGGCCAGTTTACCCCAGAACCCTAAGCCGGACAACGACGCTACTTGACCACGTCGGTGCCGTACAACGCTTTTGGCGTCTTGTACCACCACTTGCCGAAGGTCTTTTGCAGGTAAGGGACCACCCACTTGTCGAGGCCGAATGCCCGGCCGGAACCGTTCATCACGGCGATGGACATCGGGATCATCCAGATGTTGACCCAGTAGAACATGCCACTCAGGCAGAAAATGACGGTGAACATGGCCGACATGCCACCGGCGGCCCAGGTGAAGAGGCCGGCGATCAGCGCCAGGCCGATCAGGATTTCGACCACGGTCATGGTCTTTTGCATGAAGAAGGCGACGTCTTGGTTCGGAATCATGGCCTTGGTGATGTTGTACATCCACTTCGGCATCTTTTCAAAGACCATCATCGGGTCCTTGCCGTACTGGTAGGACAGGGAGAACACGGCCTTGGTCGCCGCGGTTGCCGTGTCGGCGGCACCGCTTGCCGCGCTGGTGGCGTCGGCGCCGGCGGCACTGGCGCCGCTAGTCGCGGCCGGCTGCAGCCAGTCGAACGGCAGGCGCAGCTTGTCGATGAACCAGGATTCCTTGCCGGACACCTTGCCGGCACAGTCGACCAGCCACATCGCGCCTAAGAAAATTCGGGCGGGAACGGCCCACAGCACGTTGCCTTGGCGGGAAATGTGGCCGTGCATGATGTTGCGGTCGGTGCGGGTGCGGAAGAACTCGTGCATCAGGTACTGGAAGAAGTAGTAGCCCGAGAAGTTCTGCAGGAAGTACAGCATGTTGACCAGGTGCTTCATCAGCATCGCGAAGAAGCCGGAAAGGTGCAGCCAGCCCATGATGTTGGCCACGCCGTACTGCGAGCCCAGGCTGACCATGAAGCCGGAGTACGACGCCTTGTAAGGAATCGTCGCCGGTTGGCCCTCGATTTTGGCCTCGATGTTCTTCAGCGCGGTCCCGGCGCTGGCCTCGGCGCCTTGCACGATCTGAGGCTCGCCGCGGTCGGAGTGACCGTCGAAGAAGGACACGTCGCCGACCACGTAGATGTCTGGGTCGTCCTTGGACGCCATGGTCTCATCGACCACGATGCGGCCACCGCGGCCCTGGGTCAGGCCGAACTGTGCAGCCTGATCCGTCGCCTTGACGCCGGCCGTCCAGATCAGGGTGGCCGTCGGGTAGGTCGAGCCGTCCTTGAGGTCGACGTGGTCCTCGTGAACGCCGACGACGCCGGTGTTCTTCATGATCTTGACGCCGCGCTTGACCAGGTAGCGCTCGGCCTTGTCGGCATCCGAGCGGTCCAGCATGTTCATGATCGTCGGCGCCATTTCCATCAGGGTGAAGGTCAGCTCTTCGGGGTTCAGCTTGTTCTTTTTGGCCAAGGCATCGCGCCAGTCGCGCAGCTCGCCGATGGTTTCGGTGCCGGTGAAGCCGGAGCCGACCACCACCAGAGACAGCAGGGCGCGGCGCTTTTCGGGATCGTGCTCGACGGCACCGGCGCGAACGACCTCTTCGATGTGCTGCTTGAGGTCAACCGCGTGCTCCCAGGAGCCCAGCGTGAAGCCGTGTTCCTTGACGCCCGGGGTGCCAAAATCATTGGGCTCGGAGCCGATGCCCAGCATCACGTAGTCGTAAGGGTAGGCGCCGTGCTTGGTCTTGACGAGCTTCTTGTCCCGGTCGATGTTGGTGACGGTGTCCGTGACCAGCTTCACGTTCTTCTGCCGGAAGAACAGCCGCTGCAGGTCGTACTGAATCGCCTCGGGGTCGACGCGGTCGGCGGCGACTTCGTGAAGCTCGGTCATATAGGTAAAGTATGAATGCTTGTCGATCAGGGTGATGGAGACGTCCTGATTGCGCTTGAAATGTTTGGCTAACCGCTTCGTGGCGTATACGCCCGCGAAACCGGCGCCGACGATCACGATATTTTTTTGCGCCATGGTAACACTCCTTAATGTGAATAATGCCAGTTGACTGGCTGATTGCAACACCGATTATACAGTTAGAACACAGGTCTTGTCCATCTCTTCACGAATTCTCGGGGCGATTTGTTGAATCCGGACGCAATGCCGATGCGACGGGCCTTGATCCGCCTTGGTAAGCGCCGCCAAAAAAATGAGAAAGCGCTGATAAAGGCCGACTTCTTGTTGCATTTTGCACAAGTTCTGATTACACTTGTTTTGTGTGAAATGTAACACAAAGTTTTCCAAATAGATAGCTAAAGGGGTTTTTGGATATGAAACTGGCAAAGGCTTTAACGAGTGTCTCCCTGGTCGCAGTGGCGGCGTTGACGCTTGCGGCGTGTGGTAACGCCAACGATTCGAAAGATTCTAGCAGCAGCAAGACCTCCAGCTCCAAGGTCGCCAAGAAGTCCTCGTCCTCCGAAAAGAAGGAAGAGACTACAGAAGCGAAGCAGACGGCCGGCGGTGCTTTGAAGGACGGCACCTACAAGCTGGAAGAGCTCGCCTTCAGCCACGGCTACAAGGTGGAGATGTCCATGACGGTTGCCGATGGCAAGGTCTCGGACACCAGCTACGACTACGTGGACAAGGATGGCAAGTCCAAGCAAGACGACAAGGACTACGAATCCAGCATGAAGGCCAAGAGCGGCACCGGCCCGAAGGAATACATTCCGGAGCTGAACGACTCCTTCAAGAAGAACGGCAGCAACGTCGGCGCCATCGACGTGGTTTCCGGGGCGACGGAATCCAGCCAAAGCTTCAAGAACTACGCGGCTCAGCTGGTTCAGGCGGCTCAGGCCGGCAATACCGATACCATTCAGATCCACAACGGCGATAAGATGAAGGACGGCACCTACACGCTCGAAGAGAAGAACTACTCGCACAACTACCGCGTGGTCTTCTCCATCACCGTGGCCGGCGGCAAGATCACCAAGAGTGCCTACGACAACGTCGACAAGGACGGCAAGTCTAAGACCAAGGATGCCGCTTACGAAAAGAGCATGAAGAAGGTCAACGGCGTCGGCCCTGCCGAATACACCAAGAAGTTGAACGACGAGCTGGTTAAGGCCCAAAACCCGGCCGAAGTCGATGCTGTGTCCGGTGCGACGAGCTCCTCCAACAGCTTCGTGCTTTACGCTGAACAGCTGATCAACGCGGCTCAGGCCGGCAACACCGCCAAGATTGAAGTCGACAACATCGTTTTCGCTGAATAAGCGTCAGCTTCTGCAAGTTCTGGAGTCGAGAGGATGCTCTCGGCTCTTTTTTATTCAACTTGGCGGCCAGCCTGCGACCCGCTATACTGAATGCATGCACGCAACTCAAAGGAGATTCAATATGAAGAAATGGTTGATTGGCTGCGCCTTGGGGCTGGCGCTGGTGGCGACCCTGGCCGGCTGCAAACCCAAAGACGCGACCCCCAAAAGCAGCGCAAGCTCATCGCAAGCAGCGGCGCTTTTGAACACGCCGTACGAGGACACCCGCTTTTTGATGGGGACCGTGGTCACGCTGCGCATCTACGACCAGGGCAAAAGCAAGGTGATGACCAAGGCCTTCGACCGCATCGAGGCGCTGGCCGACGCCATCACCGTCAACCAGAAGGGCTCGCAGGTCGACGCAATCAACGCGGCAGCCGGTGAGAAGGCGGTGAAGGTCGACCCCGATGTGTTCAACCTGGTCAAGTACGCGAAGAATTGGTCGGAGAAGTCTAACGGCTCCTTCGACCTGGCCATCGGTCCGATCACGTCGCTGTGGCACATCGGCTTCAACGACGCGCGGAAGCCGGCCCAGTCGGAAATCGACGCGGTGTTGCCGCTGGTGCATTACCAAGACGTTGAGCTCAACGCCGCTAAGCGAACGGTTTACCTGAAGAAAAAAGGCATGAAGATCGACCTCGGCGGCATCGCCAAGGGCTACATCACGGACCTTGCGACCGCCACCATGAAGGCCAACGGCGTCACCACCGCGATTCTCGACCTCGGCGGCAACATCTACGTGCTGGGGCACAGCCCCAAGGCGCCGGGCAAGGATTGGACCATCGGCATCCAAGACCCGAAGAAGACCCGGGGGACGTCGATCGGCACCCTGCCGGCCAGCAACCAGACCATCGTCACCAGCGGCATCTACGAGCGGTACCTCAAGGTCGACGGTAAGATCTACATGCACCTGATGAATCCCAAGACGGGCTACCCCTTCGATAACAACTTGATGGGCGTGTCGATCATCACCAAAAAAAGCGTGAACGGCGATGCCTTATCCACCGCCACCTTCGACAAGGGCCTACGCGGCGGCCTGGCCTTCATCGAGAAGCAAAAGGACGCGGAGGCCATCTTCATCACCAAGGACAAAAAGGTCTACATCTCAAGCGGCCTGAAAAACAAGTTCAAGCTGCTCAAGAACTCGGGCTACACCATGGCGACGCTGAAGTAGAGGGTGGCGCCGAGCGCTTAGCCGGCCGGCAAGCGTCGGGCAGGACGTTGGGCCCGGGCTTGGCCCGGCGTTCTGCGCGAGCTGGACGCGGCGGCGATGCGCGTTGGCGCCCGTTTAGCCGGCCGGCAAGCGTCGGGTAGGACGTTGGGCCCGGGCTTGGCCCGGCGGTCTGCGCGAGCTGGACGCGTCGGCGATGCTTGGTGGAACCCGTTTTGTAGCCGGCAGAAACGCGCCCGTTTAGCCGGCCGGCAAGCGTCGGGCAGGACGTTGGGCCCGGGCTTGGCCCGGCGTTCTGACTGAGCTGGACGCCTTGCCGGTGCAATGGTTGGGGCATTGATATAGAAGAAAGACGGGGAAGACATGACACTTTCGGTATTTTTGGAGCTGGTCGAGCTGCGAACCAAGCTGGCGTCGGTGCTGCCATTCGTGGTCGGCACCCTGTTCGGCTATGTCTACTTCGGTGAGCTCAACTTGGTCAACACCGGCCTGTTCTTCTGTGCGATGCTGCTGTTTGACATGACCACCACCGCCATCGACAACCTGGTGCATTTTAAAAAGGCCAAGGACCCGACCTACGCCGCGACGGTCAACGTGATCGGTCGGGCTCACCTGGACCCGCGGCGGGTGCTGGCGCTGATCGCCGCGATGCTTGCGGCGGCCACGGTGCTGGGGCTGATTCTGGTGTGGCGAACCGATTGGCTGCTTTTGGTCATCGGCATGCTGTGCTTTGGCGTCGGCATTTTCTACACCTTCGGGCCGCTGCCTTTGGCGCAGCTGCCCTTGGGTGAGGTGTTCTCCGGCGTGACCATGGGGTTGGGCATCCCGTTCATCGCCGTATACGTCAACGCCGGTCCGGGCAAGCTGCTGGGGCTTGAGCTGGCGTGGCCGACGCTGACGCTGCAAGGCGACTTCATCTCGCTGATCGCGCTGGGGCTGATCTGCGTGACGCCGATGGCCACCATCGCCAACATTATGCTGGCCAACAACCTGTCCGATCTGCAAGAGGACTTGGCCAACCACCGCACGACGCTGCCGATGTACCTCGGTGAGGCCAAGGCGCTGGGCCTGTGGCAGGGGTTGACCTACGCCGGGTACTTCGCGCTGGTCGCCGCCGTGTTCTTCGGGGCGGTGTCTTGGCCGGCCTTGGCCGCGGTACTGACGGTGCCGCTGGCGGCGCGAAACGCCAGGCGCTTTGCCGCTAAGCCGGACAAGCGCAAGACCTTTCCGCTGGCGATTGCCAACCTAGTGATTGAAAACGGTGGGTTGGCCGCCGGTCTGGCGCTGAGTCTTTTGGTGAAGGTGGGGTGAGGGGATGACCACAACGTACAAGCCGCTGACCTGGCCGCTGTTTCTCGAGCTGATTCGGCTGCCGGCCAAGGCCGCAAGCCTGCTGCCGTTCCTGTTCGGCGTCAGTTACGCCGCGGTGATGTTCGGCCAGCTCGACTGGGTCAACACCCTGGTGTACTTCGTCGGTCAGATGAGCATCGCGCTTTTCGTCACCGGCTTCAACAACGTGCAGGACTTCTACAAGGCCCAAGACGCCCACTACCGCGCGACCCAAAACATTCTGGGCCGCGAACACCTGGACCCGCACCGCATTTTGGCGCTGATGCTCGGGTTTTTGGCCATCGCCTGCGTCAGCGGCGTGATTTTGGTGTGGCGAACCAACCTCGCACTGCTTTTGATCGGCGGCGCCGGCATCTTCGTCGCGGTGTTTTACACGTTCGGGCCCGTGCCGCTGTCGCGCATCCCCAGCGGTGAGGTGCTGGCCGGGCTGTGCGAGGGCTTCGGGACGATTTTCATCGCCGTGTTCGTCAACGTGGTGCCGCGGCCGGTTGACCTAAGCCTGGCCGGTCGCGCCTTCGCCTTGAGCGTCGACGTCTCGACCGTGCTGCGGCTGTTCGTGGTCGCGCTGCCGATCGTGCTGCTGGATGCGGCCACCATGTTTGCCGATAACATCTGCGACCTTGAGCAAGACATCCGCAACCAGCGCTTCACGCTGCCTTACTACCTGGGTCGCGACCGGGCCCTGCGCGTCTACCCGTGGCTGCCGGCCTTGGCCTACCTGAGCATCGGCGTCGGTGTCTTGCTTCGGCTGTTGCCCTGGCCGGTGATTCTGGTGTGGGGGCTTTGGCCGCTGGCGCATCACAACACCCACCGCTTCTTGCAGCACCCCAGCAAGCAGGCGACCTTCATCACCGCAATTCACACGATGCTTGTGACCTTCGGCGCCGAGGTCGCGGTGTTGATCGGCCTGGCCGGGCTTGCACACTGGGTGAAATTTTGGTAGGCTAGGTTGAATGACTGGAGGCCCGAAATGTCTGTTAAAAAAGTGGCACTTGCCTGCTCAGTGTGTGGTCGCCGGAACTACTTCGTGCCGGAGAATCCGCGCCGGACTGAGCGCTTGACGTTAAATAAATTTTGTAAGTACTGTAAGCGGGTCACCGAGCACCGCGAAACCAAGTAAGGGAGGAGTAAGACCATGAAGTTCATCAAGAGTGTGTTTCACGAAATGACGCTTGTCACCTGGCCGACCGCCAAGGAGACGCGGCGCGACACGACCACGGTGATCATCACCTCCTTGCTGTTCGCGCTGTACTTCGCGCTGGCCGACTGGATCATCTTGCTGCTTTTGAACGCCTTCATTTTCTAGTTGGTATTCGGCAGCTTTCCTGCTATACTAGTGTCAGACATCGAACCGCGTCCCGTCTTGGGGCGGGTTTTTTATTTTACTCAAAAAAAGGAGAATCATGATGGTCGAATCAGCAGAAAAGCTCTGGTACGTGCTGCACACTTACTCAGGCTACGAAAACAAGGTCAAGGCAAACCTCGAATCCCGCGCGACGTCGATGGGGATGGACGACTACATCTTCCGGGTGATCGTGCCGGAAGAAGAAGAAGAAGAGGTCAAAAACGGCAAGGCGAAGACCAAGATGGAGAAAACCTTCCCGGGCTACGTCCTCGTCGAAATGGTCATGACCGACGAATCCTGGTTCGTTGTGCGGAACACCCCAGGCGTGACTGGCTTCGTCGGCTCCCACGGGGCCGGCTCCAAGCCGTCACCGCTGCTGCCTGAAGAAGTTGCGACCATCCTGCACAGCCTTGGCATGAGCACCCGCCAGACCAACCTGGACTTCACGGTCGGCGAGCCGGTCACCATCGTCGACGGCGCATTCGCCGGCACCGACGGCAAGGTCACCGCCGTCGACAAGGAGAAGAACAAGCTGAAGGTCGCCATGATGATGTTCGAGCGCGAAGTCGAGGCCGAACTGGACTTCGACCAAGTGGACAAGCACTAAAAACCAGAGCGGAGAAGCGCGGGGTTAGCGACTCGGCTAGCCTAGCCGTGGCGCTGGGGGCCCGGGCTTGGCCCCGAGTGCCGCGGCGTAGCTAGACGCAGTCGCGTTGCGCTTCGGCGCTCGACGAACCAGAGCGGAGAAGCGCGGGGTTAGCGGCTCGGCTAGCCTAGCCGTGGCGCTGGGGGCCCGGGCTTGGCCCCGAGTGCCGCGGCGTAGCTAGACGCAGTCGCGTTGCGCTTCGGCGCTCGACGAACCAGAGCGGAGAAGCGCGGGGTTAGCGGCTCGGCTAGCCTAGCCGTGGCGCTGGGGGCCCGGGCTTGGCCCCGAGTGCCGCGGCGTAGCTAGACACAGGCGCGTTGCGCTTCGAAGCTCGACGAACCAGAGCGGAGAAGCGCGGGGTTAGCGACTCGACGACCCAGCGCGTAGCAAATCGCTCCCGCGTTGCGGCCTAGAGCTCGCCGCCCCAAAGCGGCGCCAAGCGGCCGGACCGGTGCCGGCTCGGTCCCACGCCGGGTGCGACCTGGCCGCCGGTGCTTGCTTTTGGCGGGCATTCATGGTAATTTATTCAGGTATGTTTAGGCATACGCGTGGGAGGCCAAAATTGTCTTGGCCATCATCACCACATCACGGACTTAAGGAGGTTATGTTTCGTGGCTAAAAAAGTAGCAAACATCGTTAAACTCCAGATCCCTGCGGGGAAGGCAACTCCAGCTCCCCCGGTAGGTCCTGCTCTTGGGCAGGCCGGGATCAACATCATGGGCTTCACCAAGGACTTCAATGCACGGACTGCAGACCAGGCCGGCATGATCATCCCTGTTGTGATCACCGTGTACGAAGATCGTTCCTTCGACTTCGTAACCAAGACCCCACCGGCTGCTGTCCTTTTGAAGAAGGCCGCTGGTGTTGAACACGGCTCGGGCGAACCGAACACGAAGAAGGTCGCAACGGTCACGTTGGACCAAGTTCGTCAGATCGCTGAGACGAAGATGCAAGACCTTAACGCTGCAGACGTAGAGGCTGCTATGCGCATGGTTGAAGGGACCGCTCGTTCGATGGGCTTCACCGTCGAGGGCTTATAATCCGGATCATCAGCGAAAGCTGAATGAATCAAGTGGAAGGGCTTCGGCCCGCTGACCACATTTGCAAGGAGGAAAATTCCAGAATGGCTAAGAAAGCAAAGAAGTATATCGAAGCAGCAAAGCAGGTTGATGCCACCAAGACCTACGCACCCGCTGAAGCGGTTGCCCTGGTCAAGAAGATCGACTTCGCCAAGTTCGACGCGACCGTTGAAGTTGCTTACAACTTGAACATCGACGTTAAGCAGGCTGACCAGCAGATCCGTGGCGCCGTTGTGCTGCCTAACGGGACTGGTAAAACCAGCCGCGTGATCGTTTTCGCTGAAGGTCCTCAGGCTAAGGCCGCTGAAGATGCCGGTGCCGACGTTGTCGGCGGCGACGACCTGGTTCAAAAGATCCAGGACGGCTGGCTGGACTTCGACGTTGCGGTCGCAACGCCACCGATGATGGCCAAGGTTGGTCGTCTCGGCCGTGTCCTCGGCCCGAAAGGCTTGATGCCTAACCCGAAGACCGGTACCGTGACGATGGACGTCGCTAAGGCGATCAACGACATCAAGGCTGGTCAAGTGGCTTACCGTGCCGACAAGGCGGGGATCGTTCACGCCCCAATCGGCAAGGTGTCCTTCGACGACGCTAAGCTGGTTGAGAACTTCAAGACCCTGAACGACGTGATCTTGAAGGCTCGCCCGGCTTCCGCCAAGGGCCAGTACATCAAGAGCTTGACCGTTACGACCACCTTTGGTCCTGGCGTCAAGACCGATGCCCTGGGCTTCTAATTGAACCAATTGCAGTCCCTTTCGAGGGACTGCTTTTTTATTGGGCCAAAGCGTGAGCTTAAAATTTGACGGTTGAAATGGCAGGGCTTACACTAGCCTCAGATGATTATCAACGGGCAGGGAAAACGCCGCGGCCGCGGCGCTTGCAACTCTACTGTCTATGGGGAACGGTCCGGGACATAAGCATTCCCAGTACCCCACTCATGCCATGCCGAACCAGGCAACAACGTCGACGTTTTCGTGCAACGGTCCCCTCCGATTGGGACCGACCACCAGGGTGTGGACCACCATCCCCCTGCCGCACAGTCCGGTGCCTACTCGCTTGCGAGGTAGCTGCGGTGCCGACTGACAGGGGGCTTGTCCCACGATACCGCGCAGCGGTGCGATGATCGGGGGACGAAAGCACAAGAACGCAAGTCATCAGCAAAAAATACCGAGGCTGCCGCGGGATGATACCCTGCGGTGGCTTCGGCGCGTCCGGCGCAGTGTCTGCGCCGGGCGTTTTTTGGGTGATGCTGTCGCCCAAGTGAACTTGACTGACAGCACGAAAAATTGCGCCGCCGTCAAGTATACTTGAGAACGGCTGCCAAAACTTTGGTTGAGACGGTGAGGCGCTTGCGCCTGAGCCGGCCGGGCGGCAAAATGAGAGGGACAAATTTTTTGGAGGCCTAGTTGGAATGGCACAGTTGAGTTACAGCGCATACCTTGAGGCGACACGCGTTGACCATCACATCAGCGTGAAGACGCTTTGCCGCTACGTCGGCTTCTCGCCTGCGACCTATCACCGCATTTTGCGCGGGGAAAGCAGCCCCAAGGTTCGCGAGTTCTGCCGGTGGGTCGACTTCATGATGATGACACCGGGGTCGGAAATCGGAGAGAAGCTGAATGCGGACTACTTTCGGTTGACCACGGTGGAGGACCGCACGTCGATGCAGTTGCTCGCGGCTGCGCCACTGCGTGACGCGGCCGGACTGCGGGAGACGCTCACGGCGGTGGCGGCGCAGACGGGGCAAAGCGACTACGACCTGCTGGTGGCCCTGATCGACCTGCGTCAGGCCGCCCCGGCAGCGCGGCCGGCCATCGCCCGGCGGGTGGTCACAGCGCTGCGGCAACGGCAGCACTGGGCCTACTTCGAGCTCCGGTGCTTTTTAGTAGCGGCGCCTTACCTCAGCTGGTCCATCGTATCGCACTGCATGGCGCAGTACGCGACTGGGACGGCGTTCGGGGCGGCCGGTGAGGCGGCCCAGCGCCACTCTCTGGGCTACCAAGAGCTGCTTTTGATTGCCTATGTGCGTGCTGCGGCCAATACCCACATCTGCGAGAACGTGGTTCAGGCGTGTTCGTGGTACGGCCAGACCTTCAGCGACGCTAGCCAGATGGTGTACGACGGGCGGGTGTTCGAGGGGCTGACGCAGGACCTGGTGACGCTGTTTGCCCAGCCGCAGGCGACCCGAACCGCCATCGCCGCGGTGTGTGAGCCGCGGGTGACGGTGTTGACCGCGTGGCAGGACGATGCGCCGCACCGCGTGACCGACCGCGTGGCGCGGCTGCAGGAGGCGCTGTTGGCCGGGGGGCCTTACCACCACGACGGCCGCCTGCGCCACCGGCCGGCCGCTAAGCCGGTGCCGGTTCAGCGTGACGTGAACTTCGGACTGCGTTTCACCGCGCTGCGTCGTGGCAAGGGCGTCAGCGTCAAGGACCTGTGCCGCCTGTCTGGCATCTCACGCGGGGTCTACCGCCGCTTTTGCGACGGCAGCAACACGCTGCGGCTGGATCAGCTGTGCCGGCTTTTGGACTGCTGTCACATTGGGCTGCCAGAGTTTTTCTCCTTCAAAGATCTGCCAGGCAACCAGCGCATTCGTGATGTCATGCAGTCGCACCTTGTGATTCGGTTGCGGGAGGGGCTGACCGCGGCCGATGAGGACGAGACGGAGCAACTCCACCAGTTCGCATTGGATGCAGGCAGCCCGTTCTTCCTGAACCTGTGGCGGCTGGTTCGCACCGTTGACGTCGAAGGTAGCGACGATAATTCGGCGGCACTGCCAATCGCGCAGGCGGCCCTGGCACAGCTGATGAGCTACGACACTTGGAACTACCACGACTACATCCTGTTCGGCGACTTGGGGGGTTACGCCGACATGCAGACTGCGCGGCTGGTGATGCAGCGGCTGCTCAAGTCGATTGCGACCCCCAACTGCGTAATCACGCAGGTGCCGATGCAGACGAACGTGACGCTGTGGGTGAACCTGCTCCTAGTGGCCTACCGCACCCACGAGGTTGCCGCGGTGCTGACGGTGACCGATGCGATTCAAGGACTAGCCACGCCGCAGCAAGGCGGTCCCAACACGCTCGCGTGGAGTATCCTGCGGCGCTATGCGGCCTATGTGGCGGCGGTGGTGACCGCCGGGCCGACCAAGGCTGCGCCGGCGTGGCTGCGGCTGTGCCAGCAGATTAAGACACTGATGACGGAGCCGCAGCCGGTGCTGTTGGCGATTCTGGGCGGCAACCACGACCTGCTGATGGCCTCGGACCTTTGGCCGGTCGCATGCGAGGCCGGCAACCCGCCGCAGGTGGTGACCGAAGAGGACCGCGAGTTCATGGGTACGGCAAAAAGGGCCCAGCCGCAGTGAGGTGCGGTGAAGTGCGATTGAGGTGAAGGAAGTCGCAGAAAGGCACATCGGGCCGCAAAAAGACACAATTGAGGGCCCCAATCACGGTCAGAAAGTTGGCTAGCCGTGGTTGGTGCCTTTTGAGTGCCACCGGTCATGCACGAATTGAGGCGTTTTTGCACATTCTGATTCACTCGCACCCATCCTAGGGCCGCGCCGCCTAACATGGAGTCGTTGAGAGAAAGGAGGCGCGGCACATGGCCGAGGAGACGCAGCTGGACTTTGGGGGAACCTTCCATCACCTGCGCGTGGCGCGAGGCAAAACGCTGAGCGAGGCGGCGGACGGGGTGCTCAGCGCCCAGGCGCTGTCGAACTTTGAGCGCAACAATGCCAACATTTCGTTCGCGCGGCTGGTCGCGATTCTCAATCACCTGGGCTTCAGCGTGACCGAGTTCACCCGGGCCTGTTTTCGCGAAACCGACCGCGGCGTCTTGCTGCACGGTCTGATCACCGCCCGGATCACGCTGCGGCTGGATGCGGTGCGGCTGGCCAACGCCGCGACCATCGTGGCCAACAGCCAAAGCGTGTTCAACGACGCCTTTGACCGCCAGCTTGAGGTCGTGATCGCCGGACTGCGCCAGGGTAGCCTGGCGCCACGCAAGCAGGCGGCCCTCGGCAAGTACTTCGCGGCGCAAAAAATCTGGCCGACCGCGGTCATCCAACTGTTCACGCTGGGCTGTGACCTGCTGGCCGACGCCGATTTTCTGCGGCTGATTCGCACGTTCGAGGACTACATCGACTTCAGCGCGGTGGTCGACCCGGCGGTGATCGAGGCGCGTGGTATGTGTGCCTTGATGATCCTGCGCCGGGCCCAGCGCCTCGGCCTCACCGGCATCGTCAACCGCCTTTTGCGCGAGCTGCAGGGCGAGTGGTCCCAGCTGGCCTACACCCAGCAGGCCGTTTTGACCTATTACACCGCCTTGGCCGCAGCCGACCGCGGCGACGCGACGGCGCAGCGCAAAATCGCGTTGACCCGCAAGTATCGCTCCGAGCTGCTTTTGGGTAGCGACCTGCTGACGTTCTTCGAGCCGGCGAGCTAGTCGCGATTATGTCAAAAGGCAGCCAGGGGAGTACCGACGTCGTCGATTGACGGGTCGGGCTCACACCGGCTGCCTTTTGGGTGATCAGTTCAGCTTCAGGAAGTAGGTACGCTCGCGGTACTGCACCTCGATATCGAAGTCGTCAAGCGCCGCCGCGGTGAAAACCGTGAACCACTGCGGCTGCTCGGCGCGGTACAAGAGGCGCTGGCCGGCGTCGTCGGTGACCTCAAGTTCCCGGCTGGCCGAGTTGAAGTGCCAGTGGTGGTGCGGCGCCGGTGCGTCGCGGCGGGTGCCCAGCACCCGCCAGCTGTGGGCGATTTCAACCGCGCCAATGCCTTGGTAGAGGCGGTTGGCCGGTTCGTCGCTGCGGGTGAAAATTTCCACGAAGGCGGCCCCGCGTTCGCGCAGCGCAGCCAGGCAAGCGGTGAGCAAGGCGCGGCCGACGCCTTGGCCTTGGGTGGCCGGCGCGACGGCGACCACCTCGATGTAGCTGCCGGTGCCAAGATTTTGGACGTACAGGTCGCCTTGGGTGCGGTCGGCGTTGAACACGCCGGCGTCGATTAGCCCCACCAGCCGGCCGTCAAGCTCCGCGACCAGCTCGACCACGCTTGCGTAGCCGAAGTCGGCCTCGGGGTACTGCTCACGAACGGGTTCGATCTGGTCGTTGAACTGCGAGCGGCTGTAGGATTCGGCGCGAACGGCGAGCCAGGCCGCGGCGTCGCTTGGCTGGTAGGGGCGAATGGTGAGTGACATGATGGACCTCCTCGGGATTGTCTGGCCCCCAGTATACCACTAGCCAAGGCGGCGTTGACATGCGATAATGGGCGCAAATACGCGTGGGGGCGCGACAGGAGGACTGCGACATGACAGCGAAACAGGAACTGGCACGACTGGATGAGGAGCTGGCGCAGCTGACCGCGGCGCTGGACGCACAACACCGCGACGTGGCGGCGGGGATGACCGCGTATCTGGCGGCCGCGCCGACCGGCGACACACTGGGGCTGCGCCACCTGCTGGCGAGCCTTGAGCTTCGCGCCAACCAAATTGACGAGCTCAACCGCACGCTGGCCATGAAGACCCGGATGCGCCAGCTGCTGCGCCTTGAGGTCAAGTGAGCGGCGCCGCAGATTAAGGTTGTCTGCTTGCCCGTTTTCGCCTACAATGTAGGCATAATTCGAATTTCAAAAATAGTCGGCCGACTAAGTCATTATTGCTCAACCCACTCCGGACCTGCAGATATGCAACGGATGGGGAATAATTGCGACGCGGCCGGCTTTTTGTGTGTCGCCGTCGCTTGGAGGAGAAAGCATGGAAAAGAAGCTTACCACGCCTTCGGATGACGCGGTCAAGGACTTGGCGGCGCAGCTGGAGGCGCTGAGTTCGGCGCCGGGGGATGCGGCGCCACTGGCGGGGAACGCGGCCGACGAGACGCCTGGTGCGACCACGCCGACGCCAGGCGCTGCGGCGCCAGCGAAGGCTGCCCCGCCGGCGGAGACCGCTGATGCTGGCGCGGCGAACCCGGTTGCGGCTGTCGCGGGTACCGGCGGTTCGAACACCGCCGCCTCCGTCACGGATGCCGGTGATTCGAACACCGCCGCCTCGGCGTCTGGCAGTGCTGATTCGAACACCGCCCCGGTCGGCTCGAGCATTGCCACTGTGACCCAGAACCCACAGCCGACCGGCGACGCCGACCTGCAGGCACAGATCGACGAACTGCGGCGCCAGCTGGCGGCGCAGACCCCGGCCGGCTCGTTCACCGCGGCGCTGGCACCGAACCAGAAGCACTGGATTCAGGCATTGCGGTTCTTTCAGGCCAATCCGCTGATGCTGTTCGCCGTCGCGTGGGTCGCCGTGTTCCTGCCGGCCTGGTGGGCAACTTGGCTGATGCTGGCCTACATGGTGCTGTGCTACGCCTACCCGCTTTTGACGCGCAAGACGCGCTTTGGCTGGGACCGGCGGCTGGACGACTGGCTGGCCGATCCGGAGGTCAGGCGCCGGCAAAACCAGCAGCAGCTGGCCCGGCTGAACCAGGTCAAAGACGAGCTGAGCCAGCAGGCCGGCGCCTTGGCCGACAGCGTGAAAAACGCCAGGGGCCCGGTGGCCGCGGGTAGCGCCGACGCGGCCACGAGTAGCGCCCAGGCGACAGGCGACCAGGCGACCAGCGCCCAGGCGACCGGCGCCGCCGGAACGCAACCGGTCGGCGGTCAGTCGGGGTCGGCAGCCGCGGCTGGGCAACCCATCCAGGCCGCTGCGGTGGCCCTGCCGCACCAGCCGCTTTTCACCAACAATCTGGAGCTGTGGCTGGGCCTGGTGGTCGGCGTGGTCGGCTACCTCGCCCAGCAGCAAGGCGGCCAGGGCGTGACCGATGGCATCGGCCAGCTGCAGGCGGTGATTCAGTCCGGCTCGCTGTCAAGCGACGGTTACGTGTTCATCTGGGGTTACCTGGCGGTGCGGATCGGCGTTTTGGCTGTGGTTGGGGGGCTGGTCAAGGGGCTGATGCACAAGGCCAACGGCGGGGCGATTCTCAAGGCACTGGCCGTTTTGGCCGGTGCGGCGGCCGCGGCTGCGGCCAGCTACGTCTACGCGCATCCCTTCGCCAGCGCCTACCAGGCGGCCCGGGCGGCCTACGAAAGCGGCGCGAGCCTGGACGATATCGGCAACCTGGCGACGATGGTGCAGTACCTGCCGGTGGCCGTGATGGTGGTTTACGGCGTCGGCATCCTGCTCAACCTGCTGGGGAGGAACCACGAATGAAACCTTTGAAGCGATGGCTCCTGCTCGGCACCGCGGCGCTGGGGCTGATTCTGACCGCCTGCGGCAAGCCGGTGGCCGACCGGGTGCCGGGGGTGGATCAGATGAGCTACACGATTACCGGCAAGGACGCACATGGGGCCAAGGAGACCATGACCGTTCAGCTCAACGCGGATCACACCGCCGATATTTTGATGGTCGGCAAGACGCCGACCATCGAATACCCGGGGTATAGCGATGGGCCCAACAAGTACGACGCGGTCAAGTATACGAGCGGCAAAATTAAGGGTAAGGGCCGGCACCTGACGATTACCGCAACCTGGTCGGGTCAGTACGCGCGGCAGCTCAAGGCCAAGAAGGGCAAGAAGCGTGCCATCTATCTGATCGGGAAGTACGCGACCAAGGAAGACGACGCGACGATCGAGCTGACCTTCGATAAGCACTACCGGCTAGTCAAGTTCAACGGCGAGAAGCAGAACAAGAAGGAAAAAGTTGAGGGCCCATCCGTCAGCACGATGCCCAGCGCCAAGTCGCAGTACCTGAGGCTGGCGCGTAAGTACCAGGCCGTGGCCGGAAACTCGTATCAACTGAGCAATTCGGTGGGCAAAAGCGTCACCACGTTCACCGACAAGCGTTTTTACATGTACGTCAAAACGCCGACCACCGTCCTACCCGCGGCCTGGCGCAAGGTGGCCCGGGCGGGTGGCGAGCTCAGCCCCGCGGTTGCCGCTGGCACGGATCAAGTCATGGCGGAAGGCACCTACCACCTCAATCTGCTGACGGGCAAGCTGAAGTGGACGCCGACGCGCATCACCCCGACCTACCACAACATGGTGAAGCAGACCTACAGTGGGAAACACCAGGTGGCGGAAGGCGAGAAGCGCAACGGCAAGTTCGTGACGCAGCAGATACAGCTGGACAAGGCCGACACCACGGACTTCGGCCGCAAGCTCAAAGCGCCGGTCAAGCTGCCGACCGTGGCCAAGTGGACGGCCGGGCTGCGCAAGCAGGCCGTCGACGCCTCGGCGGCGGCTCTGCCACCGCACAAGCAGGCGGTGCCCAAGAGCGAGTGGCAAAACCTGTTCACCGGCATCTCCCCGGTGGTTGAGCAAAACGCCAGCCACCGGCTGCGCAAGAAGGACGCGATGTACTCCAAGTTCAAGGGCGAGGGGACGTCGTACAGCTGGGAGCTCAGCAACGACAGCCAAACCGACGGCGGTGACAAGGTCGTCGGGGTGTGGAAGGATAACGGCAACCTCCTGATCGAGCTGGCCCTAGACGATGAGCCCGAGACCTTCAAGATCCTGCTGTCCGACACGGACGGGGATGGGTTCACCACCCCGATCACGACCTACAAGCTGACCTACGCCGGCGTGACGGCGAAGTTCGGCCTGAGCGCCGGCAAGTACGTTGGGCATGGCCCAGTGCCAACGGTTTTCTACAATTCCCAGGCCTTCATGTACGACCGGTATCAGGCTAACAACTAGGACGTGTGACCGTCGCGGTTCCAGACGCGACCAAGGCGCTGCTGCGGCAGCGCCTTTTATTTTGCCCGCCCCCTTGACGCCGCGACGCGCTCAATGGTAAGATGGGCCTCGTGATTATTTCACTCTACCTAAGACTCAGGGGGCGCAAGCCTTAATCATCCTGCCGAGGTGGTATCGGAACGATTAGATACCTCTATGTCTTGGTGGACATGGAGTTTTTTTATGCGAAAAACTTCAACAAACTAACAGGAGGTGAACCAAATGAGTGAAGCTATTATCGCACAGAAGGCTGAGATCGTTAAAGGCATTTCTGAACAGTTCAAGGCTGCTAAGAGTGCCGTTGTTGTGAACTACCGTGGCTTGACCGTCGCACAAGTGACCGAACTTCGTAAGGAGCTCCGTGACGCCGGCGTCAAGATGGAAGTTATCAAGAACACGTACCTCCGCCGCGCCGCTGACCTGAACGGTTACGAGGCACTGGATGATGTGTTCGCTGGCCCGACCGCCATCGCCTTTTCTAACGACGATGTTGTCGCACCTGCCCGCATCATGGCGAAGTACGCCGACAAGATCGATGCCCTTGAAATCAAGGGTGGCATCATCGAAGGTAAGGTTGCAAGCCTTGAAGAAGTCCTTGCCCTTTCCAAGCTGCCAGATCGCGACGGCATGCTTTCCATGCTGCTGTCTGTTCTGCAGGCACCAGTTCGCAACGTTGCTTACGCTGTCAAGGCTATTGCCGACAGCAAGAGCGAGGAACCAGCTGCCTAAAGCAGCCTGAGTTCAACCTAATTTTCAAATACAATATAAATTGGAGGAAACAAACATGGCTTTAGACACACAAGCAATCGTCGACCAGCTCAAAGAAGCTTCCATTCTTGAACTGAACGACCTCGTTAAGGCAATCGAAGAAGAATTTGGCGTATCCGCAGCAGCTCCTGTAGCCGCTGCCGGTGCAGCTGCTGGTGCAGCTGAAGAAGCTAAGGACTCCTTCAACGTTGAACTGACCGAAGTTGGCCAGGAAAAGGTTAAGGTTATCAAGGAAGTTCGCACGATCACCGGCCTTGGCCTGAAGGATGCGAAGGGCCTGGTTGACGGTGCCCCAGCTAACGTCAAGGAAGACGTTAACGAAGAAGAAGCCAACAAGATCAAGGAACAGCTTGAAGCCGTTGGCGCAACCGTAACCCTGAAGTAATTCAGCTCACGGTTCGTTAAAAATGCCGCCGCACAATTCCCAATCGGGAGCCGTGCGGCGGCATTTTTGTGTCCAAAGCGGCAGGCCACCCTCGCGTTGCGGCTCGGAGCTCGACGGTTCCAAGCGGCGAGCCGCGGGTCCGCGAGGCGGCTCGCATCGGGCTGGCGGAGGCACGGGCTTAGCCCGGCCGGCGGTTTCGCCGCGCCTCCCGCGTCACCTCACGCCAGCCACGGGCCTCGCACGTGGCTGCGCAGCCACTGCACGACGCCGCCGATCAGCCAGGTGGCGACCAGCCACCGGCCGAACAGCGCCAGCACCTGGCCCAGTGTGATGCCGGCAAAAAAGTCCAGGTGGTTGAGCAAGGCCGCCTGGTTGGTGTAATAGGCGGGGAACAGCTGGCGAACCGGCTGGCTGAAGGCATCCAGCACGTGCAGCGGCATCAGGAGGATCAGGGCCGCGGCTACCATCATGCCGACCAAGGCGTTGGCGGAGAACTGGCTGACGGTGAAGGCGATGCCGGCGATCAGGGCGGCCCAGGCCATCATCAGGGCCAAGGCCCGGCCGAGGTACAGCCAGATCGGCACGGCGGTGGTGTGGGACTGGAAGGTGTCTGCAATCGGCAGGCGCAAGCTGCCCCAGGTCTGGCCGGGGACGGCAGCGTTGACGGCCAGCGCCAGGCCGATCAAGGCGAGCATCACCGCGAAAATCACGGCCAGCGTAATCAAGGCGCGAGAGACGGCCAGCCGGAAGTCGGCGGCCGGGGTCATGCGCATGAAGGCCTCGGTGTGGTTGCGCTGGTCGAAGTTGAACACTAGGGTCAAGACGATGGTTGCGTAGGCCAAAAAGGCCCACATCAGAGGCGTCCCCTGGTCGATGGCGGTCGAGTCTGTCATCTGGCTGGGGTCATCGGCGCTGGCGGTTTGGGCCGCGTGGCTGCCAGCCTTGGCCCAGACATTGTAGACGATGGCCGCGGCCGACGTGGTTTGGTCGATGGCGAGCAGCCGGTTTTCGCGGTGCTTCACCAGGTACCGCAGCGGGTAGGCGACGCGTTCCCACTTGTTGACCTGATTGGCGCCGCTGGTCTGCAGGAACCCCTTGGCGTAGTCGTTGTAGACGATCGTCGGGTGCTTGGTGATGGCGGCCAGCGTGAGCCGGTTGACCTTGACAAAATCGCGGTCGGCCAGCGGTTTTCGGACCGCCTTGAGCATCGCGACCGCCGCCGCGCGGTTGTGGTCGGGGTAGTAGGCCTGCTGCTTGAGGTTGGCCTTCAGCTCGGAGTCGACGGTGGTGACGACCGCATGGTAGCGGTCGTCCGCGGTTTGGCGGGTACTCAAGTAGTGCTTGACCCCGTTGAGGATGTAGTACTGGTTGGGCAAAACGCCGAGGTAATGGCCCAGCGGTGCGGCGAACAGCATCAGCATCCCGACCAGCGCGATGGCGTGGATCACCCACGGCTGTTTGCGCAGTTCCAGGCGAATTAGTGCAAGCATGGTGTTCCTCCTTTCGGCTAGAGCCGCTCACGCCGGTGCAAGACCACGGCGCAGACGACGTACAGCGCGGCACTCCAGGCCAAAAGCACGACCACCCCAGCCCCGACGCTCAGGATCGGGCCGGCGGTGGTGTGCAAGACGACTGAAGAGACCTGCAGGTAGCTGCTCGGCAGAAACGGCGCGACGCCGCGCAGAACCGACAGCCCGGTGACCTGCGGAAGGGCGGTCAGCATTACCGCGGCCAGCACCCCGAGGTTGACGCCAAGCGACCCGGAGAACAGGCTGGTCAACGCGCTGACGGCCATTAGCCAAATCGCCCCGGCCAGAATCAAGCCGGTGTACAATAGGAGAAACTGGGCGGGAAACATGGTCGCGACGTGCTGACCATCCGGCGAGAACACGATCGGGTACCGCCAGCTGCCGATGCCGAACCGTTGGGCGACCAGCCCGTAGGTGACGGCGCCGGCGATTAGCAAAAGCGGCAGCGTCAGCAGCACGTAGCTGGTCATGCGAGCGGTCAAAATCGCGAGCTTGCCGGTCGGCAGGTTGTTCATGAAGCTGATGGTGCCGCGGCGCTTCTCGTTGGTGAACAGCAGCCCGGCCTGAACCGCAAACACCGCCAGCAGCAAAAGCGGCGACAACCGGTACAGCAAGACGTTGATCATGTAGTTGTTGGCCGGCGCGGTTTGGCGCGTCACCGGAATCTCCACCAGCTTGTGGTCGACCAAGTACTGGTAAAAGGCGACGTCGAGCTTGCGGCCCAGGAGGCTGGCGTCGGGCTGCTTGCCCGGCACGGCGATGATCGCCAGGTCCAGCCGGCCGGCCCGGGTTTCGCGCAGCGTGTAGCGCTGGTAGGCCAGCACCGCCTTTTGCGACGTCAGCTTGGCCTCGCGCATGCTGGTCAGAGTCGGCGAGAAGACGGCGGCGTCGGCCAAGATGATGGTCTTGAAGTACTCGTGCTGCGCCATTTTGCGGCTCAGGCGCTGGCGTTCGGCCGCGGTCAGCTTGCGCCGGTCGGCCGTTTTTTGCAGCGCGAAGGCCTGGTTTTGGATGATGTTGTCGGCGCTGGCGTAGGCCTGGTAGGTCTGCCGAGCCGACAGGTCGCTGCCGCTTTGCGCGGTGAAAAAGGTGATCAAAAGCAGCGCGGCAAACACGACGAACACCACGAGGTTGGTGGTCGAGCGCCAGTTCTTCTTGAGGTCAAAGCCAATCTGCGTGGCCAAGCCGGCCAGGCTGTGCGGCAGGCGCATGTCCTCACCGTCCTCTCATGAGTTTAATTAAAATTATAGCCCTTAACTTTTATGAATACTAGGCGAGCCGAAAAGCGCTGAACCGTTATCAAGCGGCTTGTGGCGGCGACTCAAGCACGGCTTGATAGGCAAGCTGGCCGCAGTCGGGTAGTCTGGGGTCAGCATCACATCACAGCGCCGCCGAGTGCGGCAGGAGGAACGATCATGACAGAAACCTACATTTTTGACGCTCAACGCATCGGCCAACAGATTGCGGCGGCTCGCAAGCGCCTGAACCTGACCCAAAGCGCCTTGGCCGACCAGCTCAACGTGTCCTACCAGGCGGTGTCCAACTGGGAACGCAGCCAGTCGCTGCCGGACATCGACAAATACGCGCAACTGGCGGCGGTTTTGCAGCTGCCCTTGACCGAGCTTTTGGGCTCGGCCAAGGCGGAGGCGACGGTTCACATCGTGGAGGCCGACGCGCCGCTTGAGCCCGAGACCCTGGCCCAGGCGGCGCCGGTGATGAAGCCGGCGCAAGTCGAGCATAGCGCAAGCGGCCTGCAGCTGGACTTGGCCAACCTCGAGTCGCTGGCGCCGTACCTCAGCAGCGACACGCTGGCCAAGCAGCTGCAGGCGCTTGAAGGAACCGCGGATTACGATGCGGCCGTGGTCTTGCTCGCGCCGTTCTTGGCTGCACCGGCGCTGGACGCGATCGTCGACGCCAAGCTGGCCAGCGGTCAGGCGGCCGACATCGCCTACATCGGCAAGCTCGCCCCGTTTTTGACTCAGACCAAGGTTGACGCGGTGGCGCTGCGGCTGGCCGACGCGCCGCAACCGGCCGAACGCATTCGCCACCTGCTGCCGTTCGTGTCCGCAAAGGCGCTGGCCCAGCTGCTGGCCCAGGCGCCGGCCGACACCGACCTGTTCAAGGCCGCACTGCCTTTCTTGGGCTACGACTTGGCCGCCGAGCGTTTCGAGGCGATTGAGGCGGCCAACGTGACCGATGAGCGGCTGGTCGCCATGGCGCCGTTCGTCAAGGCGGCGGTGCTGGCGGCTCACATCAAGCGGCTGGGGGCCGCCGGGGGTGCGGCGGAGTCGCAAATTCGCCGCTTCCTGCCCTTCCTGGACGAGGCGACGCTTTTGAAGCTGTTCGCCAAGTGAGCCGGCACAAGTTAGGCAATCCGCGCTTCCAATTCGCCGGGGCACCGCTCACCTGCTACACTGATTGCAGGATAGGGGGCAGCTGTTTTGGGTTGGTCCCGGCGCGGTGGGACCAACCGCGGTGACCCAACGCCGCTTAGTCATTCACGCGACCGCAACGCCAGATCCGCCGGGGCGTTTCCACCGGCGGGTTTGGTGCGTCTGGTGGCCGGCGAGCTAAGAGTTTTGTTACCTGCCGCACAGAGGCGCCCAAATTTCATATAATAGAGGTCTGAATGGAGGACGTCTGTTGAAAACTTTAGGGAAAAAAATCGTCGGCTGGGTCAAGCAGCACCTCACGTTGTTGAAGGTGCTGTTCGTCGTGTCCGTCTTGGTCTTTGCCGTCGTGATGCTGGGGCGGATCTTTCGCGAGCTGAACGGCGACGAGGTCCGCGCCAGCCTGGCGACGCAAAGCCCGTGGTCGCTGTTGGCCATGGCCGTCATCGGCATGGCGGCGGTCTTGCCGATGCTGAACTACGACTTCGTGATCACCGAGATGCTGCCCGGGTCGTACCGGCCGTGGTACGTGGCCAAGTCCGGCTGGATCGTCAACTCGTTCACCAACATCGCGGGGTTCGGCGGCTTTCTCGGCGCCAGCCTCCGCGCCAACTTCTACCACAAGCACGCGACCAACAAGGAGGTGCTGGCCGCGATCGCTAAGATCGCGCTGTTCCTATTGGCCGGGCTGTCGCTGTGGTCGCTGATCGCCTTGGGGCTGATCTTTGGCCTCGGCATCGGGCGGATGTACACCGACTACTGGGTGTGGCTGATCGGCGGCGGCGCCTACTTCCCGGTGCTGATGTTGGTCACGCACCTGAACGGCCGCGGGGTGTTCGCCGACATGCCGCTGGCCCGGCAGCTGCGGCTGACGCTGGGGTCGTTTTGCGAGTGGGGGGCCGCGGCCGGCTTCTTCCTGTTGATCGGCCACTTCATCGGGGCTCCGGTCAACCTGGCGCATGTGCTGCCGCTATTTTTAGTCGCCAACGTGCTGGGCGTGATCTCGATGGTGCCCGGGGGGCTGGGCTCCTTTGACGTCTTCATGCTGATGGGGCTGGCGCAAGTCGGCGTCAACAGCAACATCGGCGTGGTGTGGCTGCTGTTTTACCGCCTGTTCTACTACATCGTACCCTTCGTCCTGGGGGTCGGCCTGTTCATCCAAGACGCCGGCCGCCAGCTCAACGCCCGGCTGGAAGGCCTGCCGGTCCAGGTGTTCACGCGCCTCGGCCACGTGACGCTGGTGGTGTTCTTGTACTTCTCGGCCGTCATGCTGCTGCTGCGCGGCGTGGTGCCGGATGTCGCGCTGCGCAACGCCGTGTACCTCAGGCTGTACCCTTGGACCTTCCTGTTTCTCAGCCGCGTGACCAACATCATGATGGCCTTCATCATCTTCGGGCTGGCGCGAGGCATCGCCAACCGGGTGCGTCGCGCCTACTGGCCGACGCTGGTAATCCTGGGGCTGGCGCTGATCGCGTCGCTGCGGCGCGAGGTCAGCGTGAAGTTCATCGTTTTCCTGGCGGTGATCCTGCTGGCGGCGGTGCTCGCCAAGCGCGAGCTGACGCGCGACCGGATGGATTTTCCCTGGGGTAACCGCATCGTCGACGGCGGCATCTTCGCCGTCACCGCGCTGTTTTACGCCGTCGCGCTGTTTTACAACGTGCCGCAGATTCACCACCGCCACCCGGTGCCGACGGTGTTCTTCTTCCCGTCCGAGCGGATGTGGGTGACCACGCTGGCCGGGGTGCTGGTCGCGGCGATCACGCTGAGCCTGATCTACGGTTACCTGAGCAATCCGCAAAAAACGCTGGGTGGCCTGGTCGACGATGCCCGGCTTCGCGCCTTCATCGCGCGGGTCGGCGGCAACGCCGTGTCGCACCTGGCGTTCACCGGCGATAAGCTGATGCGCTTTTACCAAGTCGACGGCGAGGACGCCGTGCTGTTCCTGTTCCGTAAGAAAAGCGACAAGCTGGTGATTCTCGGCGAGCCGATCGGCGCCCCCGAGAACTGGGCGCCGGCCATCGCCGACTTCATCCGGGAGGCGGACAAGCAGGACCTATCTTTGGTGTTCTACGAGGTGTCCGAGCGGCTGACCGTGATGCTGCACGAGTACGGCTTTGACTTCATGAAGTTCGGCGAGGAAGGCACGGTCGACGTGACCGACTTCACGCTGGCCGGCACCAAGCGCAAGGGCGAACGCGCCTTGATGCACAAGTTCGAACGCCAGGGCTACCAGTTCGCCTGGCTGACGCCGCCGTTCGACGCGGCGACCATGGTGCAGTTGCGCCAGGTCTCCGACAGCTGGCTGGATGGCAAGGCCGAGATCGGTTTTTCCCTCGGCTACTTCAACCCGCGCTACCTCAACCAGGCGCCGGTGGCCGTGATTCAAGACGCAAAGGGGCGCATCGTGTCCTTCGCGAGCGTCATGCCGATGGGCCCGGGCGTCATGTCCATCGACCTGATGCGCTCCAGCGACGCGGCGCCAAGCGGCATCATGGACGCGCTGTTCGTCAACTTGTTCGAACGTGCCAAGGCGGAGGGTTACACCCAGTTCAACATGGGCATGGCGCCTTTGAGCAACGTCGGGACCTCCGACTTCGCCTTCCTGGAAGAGAAAATGGCTCACCTGGTTTATGAATATGGGTATCGCTTTTACGGCTTCCAGGGGTTACGCTCTTATAAAGAGAAGTACGTGACCACCTGGACCCCCAAGTACGTCGCGTACCGCAAGCGGCAGTCGCTGTTGTTCACGCTGCTGCAAATCCTGATGCTCGTCAACACCCCGGTGACGGCCGCACCGCACGGCCTGTGGCACAAGTACCTGGGCCTGGTCAGCCAGATCGGCTCGGTGTTGACTCCCAAGAAGTGAGGTACCCATGAATCACTATTACACGAACGACCCGACGCTTTCGCATGACGAACACAGCTTTCACTTTGAGCTGGCCGGCCACGACCTGCTTTTCACCGCCGACAACGGCGTGTTCTCCAAGCACACCATCGACTTCGGCTCCCGCGTCCTGATCGACGTGGTGGCGGCGGACCAGGCGCTTGCCACCGGTGACATCCTCGATGTTGGCTGCGGCTACGGGCCGATCGGGCTGGCGCTGGCCCGGCACTTTGAGGCCCGGCACGTCACGATGAGCGACGTCAACGAACGCGCGTTGGCGCTGGCCAAGCGCAACGCCGCGGCCAACCACATCGACAACGTCACGATTCTTGAGTCCTCGGTGTACGAACAGGTCACCGGTCAATTCGGCGTAATCGTCACCAACCCGCCGGTTCGGGCCGGTAAGGACGTGGTATCGGCGATTCTGAGCGGCGCCTTCGCCCACCTGACCCCGGGCGGTCAGCTCTTCGTGGTGTTGCAAAAAAAGCAAGGCGCCCCGTCGGCCCTAAAGCTGATGAAGGCCACCTTCGGCGACGCCGCCGTGGTCAAGAAGGAACACGGCTACTACATCCTGAAGGCGACGAAGGCCTAGCGGAGGGAACCCATTTCACGGTAGGGGACAGACACAAACCACCGTCGGCCACCAAAAACGCGCCGTCGCAATTGTATGCGACGGCGCGTTTTTGAGTGCGTCAGGCCTGAATCAGCAAGGCGCAAAGCACCAGGTCGTCCATCTGCCTGAGGTTGAAGCCGGTTTGGTGCTCGAATTTTTCCAGCCGGTACTGAAGCGTGTTGCGGTGCAAGAACAGCGCCTTGGCGGCCGCGGTCAGGTTGCCCTGCTCGTGGTACAGCGTGGTGATGACGTCTTGCATCCCCGCGTCCTGGGCGATCACGGCCGTCAGTGCCTGCAGCAGCGGGTTGTTTTGGCGAGCGTTGCGGGTCAGCGTGGCCAGCGCCGTCTGCTGAATGGTGGCCAGGCGCTGCGGGGCGGCGGCGGCCAGCTGGCGTTCCGCGGCGACCAGGCCGGGCAGCTCGTCGTCGACCGGCCAGGGGTGGCCGATGAACAGGCGGGTTTTGGAGTCAAAATCCGAGTCCAGCGTGTCGAGAATGCCGGCCAGGTCGGCGGTGCTTGCGATGAAGTTTTCGGTCGGCTCGATCACCACGCCGCTTGAGGCGGTGTCGAAAAAGCCGGTGACCGCGCTAGCAAACAGGCTGCACAGCGCGTCGAGCCACGCCCCGGGCGTCGCTTGGCTATTGTGAAGATCCACGTTAAAATAGAGCATGCGAACCGGATGGGTGGTCGGGGCCAGCCCCTCGCCGCGCAGGAATCGGGCCCAGGGATGCTGGCTTTGGGCCTGCGGGAGCAGCGCCTTGACCAGCGCGACCTCGCGCGGCGTCAGCGCCTCGGCATCGATGGCGACGACCTGGTTGTCGACGGTCACGACCAGCGCGTTTTCCGGAAAAGGCGGCGCCGTGATCACCGGCACCACCCGCTTGAGTAATGGGAGCATTGCTGCCATTGTCTCACCAACTTTCACGTCCATTGTAACAAAGAACCCGCCTCGGCGAAACGGAGGTCCGATTGGAAAAAGCAGACATTGAACACTACATGGGCCTGGCCTTGGAAGAGGCACGCTGGGCCGGCCTGGTCGGCGAGGTACCGATCGGGGCCGTGATCGTCCACGACGGCGTGGTCGTCGGCCGCGGCCACAACCTGCGCGAACACAGCCAAGACAGCACGTTGCACGCGGAGGTGCTGGCGATTCAAGAGGCCTGCGCGACCCTGAAGTCGTGGCGCCTTGAGGACTGCGACTTGTTCGTGACCCTGGAGCCTTGCCCGATGTGTGCCGGCGCCATGATCAACAGCCGGGTGCGGTGCTGCTACTACGGCGCCGCCGATCCCAAGGCCGGCGTGGCCGGTACCCTGATGAACCTGCTGACGGATTCGCGCTTCAACCACCAGGTTCAAGTCGTGCCAGGCGTTCGCGAAGGCGAGGCAGCGGCGCTTTTGCAGGGCTTCTTTCGCGCCATCCGCGCCAAGCGTAAGGCGGCCAAAAAGGCGCGGCGGGGCCAGGCGAAGTGACGGCGGCCGCGCTGGGTGCGGCCGCATGACCCGGTGGCACGGCCGCGGTGCCTCGGGCGAGTGGTGGCGCGGCCAATGGTCGGTGCATCGCCGGCGAGAACGGACCGCTGGCCACGCACCAAGCGGAACCGCGGCTACTTGCGGTCTTTGAGCTTGGCCATCACGACGGTGGTCACGGCCACGCCGTCTTCGATGTGCTCGGCCTCAAGCCGGCCCTCCTCGTGCATGCCCAGCCGCAGCATCACGCGGCCGGAGCGGGGGTTTCGCGCGTCGTGCATCGCCTCGACGCGGGTGACGTCGAGCAGGTCGAAGCACAGGGCCATCACCGCCGCGGCGGCCTCGGTCGCGTAGCCGTGGCCCCAGTAGGCCGGATCCAGCAGGTAGCCGATCTCCGCCTTGCGGTTTTTCTCATCGGCGTGCAGCTCGCAGGCGCCGATCAGCTCGCCGTCCAGGGTGACGGCGAACTTGCCCAGGGGGCTGCCAATCCAGTAGTCGGCTAGGCCGGCGTAAGCGGCGTCGAGTGTCTTGTACTTGATGGAAAACTCGGCGACTGGCGCCTGACTGCCGATTTCGAACAGGCGCTTGGCATCGGTGACGGCGAACGGCCGCAGCACCAGCCGGTCGGTGCGAAGAACCTGGTGCTTGAGCAAGGTAACGCTGTAAGACATGGAATCATTCCCTTCTGAGTTATGGCCATTATCGAACCCGGGCTGGCCAAAAGCAACCAAAACGGGTATACTTATTCTTGCCGAAAGGCCTTGAGGCAATGACCGCCTTTCGAATTGTGTCAGGTCCGGAAGGAAGCAGCACTAAGAATCGCCGGTCATGTGCCTTAAGTTTTGTAGTCAATGAGCCCGGCCATCGAATGGATGGCCGGTTTTTTTGACCCCAGAGCGAAGAGGCGCGGGTTTAGCGAGACGGCAAGCGCAGGCCTGGCGCATGAGGCCCGGGCTTGGCCTCAGGTGACAGGCCTGGCTGGACGTTCTCGCGTTGCGCCTCGTAGCTCGCCGACCCCGAGTGAAGCGGCACGGGTTCCCGGCCCGGCCCAGCCCGGCGCCGCCGCCGACCGGCAACTCGGGTGCAGTTCGGCGCGTTTGGCACCCCGAAAAAGGTGGCCGTGTGGTACACTTGAACGAGTACAGAAAGGATGAGTCAGGTGAGTTACCAAGCCTTATACCGCGTCTGGCGGCCCCAGACCTTCGCGGATGTGATCGGCCAAACCGCGATCACAACCACGCTCAAAAACGCCTTGGTGACAGGGCAGACCAGCCACGCCTACCTGTTTTGTGGCCCGCGCGGCACCGGGAAAACCTCGGTGGCCAAGATTCTGGCCAAGGCGCTGAACTGCGAGCACCTGCAAGACGGCGAGCCCGACAACACCTGCGACATGTGCCAGGCGATCAACAACGGCAGCCTGACGGACGTGATCGAAATCGATGCGGCATCCAACAACGGCGTCGACGAGATTCGAGACATCCGCGACAAGGCCAAGTACGCGCCAACCGTCGGCCGGGTCAAGGTCTACATCATCGACGAAGTCCACATGCTGTCGACCGGCGCGTTCAACGCGCTGCTCAAGACGCTCGAGGAGCCGCCGGCGCATGTGGTGTTCATCCTGGCCACCACGGAGCCGCAGAAGATTCCGGCGACGATCATCTCCCGCACCCAGCGGTTTGATTTTCGCCGCATCACCGCCGCCGACATCGTCTCGCGGATGGCCTACATCCTGGACGACAAGGGCATCACCTACGACCAAGCGGCGCTTGCCATCATCGCCAAGGCCGCGGAAGGCGGGATGCGAGACGCGCTGTCGATCCTGGACCAGGTGCTGTCTTTTGGCCAAAACCACGTGACGGTGGCAAACGCCTTGGACGTGACCGGCGGCGTGGCGGTGGCGCAGCTTGGCACCTACCTGACCGCCGTGGCCAACCGCGAGCCGGCCCAGGCGCTTGAGACCATCGAGCAGCTGTTGGCCTCGGGCAAGGATGCCGGGCGGCTGCTCGACGATCTGATCGGCTACCTGCGCGACCTGCTGGTGTTCCAGCAGGCCCCGAGCCTGGTCGGTGAGACCAGCGCGTTGCAGGACAGCCACTTCAAGGACCTGGCCCAGGCGCTGCAGCCGGCCGCCTTGTACCACATGATCAACGTGCTCAACGAGACGCAGGGGCAGCTGCGGTTGACCAACCACCCGACGCTGTACCTAGAGGTCGCCACGGTGCGGCTGGGCGAGGCCCCGCAAGCGGTGACGGCTCAGCCGGCCGCGGCCGAAGCCGCCCCGAGCGAGTCGGTCACGGCCCTTGAGGAACAGATTCAAAAGCTGCAGGCGACGGTCGCTGGCATCCAGCAAGCCGGCGTCGCGGCGGCGCCGGCCCCGAAGGCCAAGCCGGCGGCCAAAAAACATGCGCAGGTCAACAAGGCGCAGCTCTACCCGATTCTCGGGGCGGCGACCAAGGCCGACCTGCTGAAGGTCAAGGACATCTGGCCGGACCTGTTGAACATGCTGTCGGTCACCAAACGCGCGATGATGCGGATTTCCGATCCGGTCGCCGCCAGCCCCAGCGGGGTGATCGTCAGCTTCGCCTACGACATTTTGGTCGAACGGGCGATGAACGACGCGGCGCTGATGACCGAGCTGGAAGGCGCGTTGAACCGCCTGATGGGGGAGACGCTCAAGGTCGTTTTGGTCCAAAAAGACGAGTGGCCGCGCGTTCGCAAGGCCTACCTCCAGGAAATGGGGGCCCCGAAGGCCAAGCCGGCCAAGCAGGCGGCCGACCCGGTTTTGACCACCATCGCCGACATGTTCGGCGACGCAGACAATGTTGCAATCAAGAATGACTGAAAGAAGAGGATGACGAATATGCGTGGAATGGGCAATATGCAGGGCATGATGAAGCAGATGAAGAAGCTCCAAAAGGAAATGACCGAGGCGCAAGACGAGCTGAACCAAACCGAGTTCACCGCAAGCTCCGCCAGCGACATGGTCACCACCACCTTCACCGGCGACAAGCAGCTCAAAGACATCAAGATCAAGCCGGAAGCGATCGACCCAGACGACCCGGACATGCTCCAGGACCTGATCATCGAGGCGGTCAACGCGACGCTCAAGCAGGTCGACACGGCCACCCAGGCCAAGATGGGCAAGTACACCCGCGGCCTGGGGATGTAGCCCCGACCGCTCGCCGTCTGGCCGCGACCGCTCCCGCACCGCGGCCGGTCGCGGTGGTTGTCGAAGGAGGAAGTTATGCAGTACCCAGAACCCATCGCCAAGCTGATTGACAGCTACATGAAGCTGCCGGGCATCGGCAGCAAAACCGCCACGCGCCTGGCCTTTTACACCATCGACATGAACCAAGACGACGTCGCGGCCTTCGCCAAGAGCCTGACCGCCGCCAAAAACGACCTGCATTACTGCACCATTTGCGGCAACATCACGGACACCGAGCCCTGCGAAATCTGCCGCGACCAAAGCCGCGACCAAACCACGATTCTGGTGGTCGAGCAGCCCAAGGACGTGATGAGCATCGACCGCACCAACGAGTACCACGGCCTGTACCACGTCCTGCACGGCGTCCTCAGCCCGATCGAAGGACGCGGCCCCGAGGACCTGAACATCGAGAGCCTGATCAAGCGGCTCCAAGCCAATCCCTCGGTCAAGGAGCTGATCGTGGCCACCAACGCGACGCCGGAAGGTGAGGCCACCGCCCAGTACCTGGCGCGGCTGATCAAGCCGGCTCGCATCAAGGTCACCCGCCTGGCCCATGGGCTGGCGGTCGGGTCAGACATCGAATACGCCGACGAGATGACCCTGCTCAAGGCCGTCGAAGGGCGAACCGAACTGTAGAAAGCAGGCGAGGCCATGTTTTTCAAGAAGCGTCCTAACATCAAAACCGAGGCAGACCGCGAGCTGATGACCACGGTCTACCGTGTTCGCGACAAAATGGCGGCGCAGCGCAAGCTGGTCGCCACGTTCCGCGAAGTCGACGAGGCGACCCGGGCCCAGGTCAACCTGCAGGAGGGCCTGTTCGACTTCCTGCACCGTCAGGCCCGAGTCCGTGAGGTCTCCGGCGCCTTGGTCGCCGAGATGGCGGCCCAGCAGCTGCAAGAAGACAACCAAAGCTGGCAGCTCAGCAAGAAGTAGCCGTTAACCGCAGCCCGGCCGTGAGCCTCCAAGGCCACCGCCGGGCTGTTTGGATTGCGCCCAAGTTCGGGTCCCAAGCGCCAGCCCTACGCTACCCGTCCCGCTAAGCCCGCCGGCCTTCGCCCTGGTTCGTCGGGCTGCGGCCGGCAACGCGGGAGCGGCTAGCTGGCGCCGTCACTTGGAACCAGGCCCGGGTCCCAAGCGCCAGCCCTACGCTACCTGTCCCGCTAACCCGCCGACCTCCGCCCTGGTTCGTCGGGCTGCGGCCGGCAACGCGGGAGCGCATAGCTACGCCGCGTCACCCGAGGCCAAGTTCGGGCCTCACGCGCCACGGCTGGGCTATGCGTCCCGCTAGCCCGCCGGCCTTCGCCCTGGTATTTGGTGCAATCGGCGCTGAATTCAAGTACACTATAGATATTGACGAGAAAGAAGGCAGTGTATTGGCAGGCACATTCATCACGTTCGAGGGACCCGACGGTGCGGGTAAAACCAGCGTCTTGGCGGCGCTGATGCCCAAGCTTCAGGCGCATTTGGCTAAGCCGGTTCGCCTCACCCGCGAACCCGGCGGCGCCAAGCTCTCCGAGGCCATCCGGGAGCTGATTTTGGACCCGGCCAACACCGAGATGGATGCGCGAACCGAGGCCTTGCTCTACGCGGCGTCGCGCCGCCAGCACCTGGCCGAGGTGATTCGCCCGGCGCTTGAGGCCGGAGAAGTCGTGATCTGCGATCGCTTCGTCGACAGCTCGGTGGCCTACCAAGGCGCCGGGCGGCAGATCGGCGAAGACGCGGTTTTGGCGATGAACCAGTTCGCCACCGAAGGACTGACGCCGGTTCGCACGTTGTACCTGGACGTGCCCAGCCAGGTCGGCCTAGCTCGCATCGAGGCGCATCGGCAAGATCGCCAGTACGACCGACTGGACCGCGAATCCATTGCCTTTCACCAGCGGGTGCGTGGGGCCTACCTGCGCCTGGCTGAACGCGAGCCCGAGCGCATTGTGACCATCGATGCCACCAAGCCACTGGCTCAAGTCGTCTCGGATTGTCTGGGTACGTTGCACACGGTTTTGTCCGCGAGCTGGCTGGCTTAGCGGCGCAGAAAGGAAGTAAGCCCATGAAGTTGATTCTAGCCATCGTTCAAGATAAGGACGCCAACCTGCTGTCGAGTGAATTCATCGATGCCAATATTCGGGCAACGAAGCTTTCGACCACCGGCGGCTTCCTCAAGTCCGGCAACACCACGTTCATCATCGGGATCGACGACGAACGCGTTCAAGAGGTGCTTCAGATCATCAAGGAATCCGCCCAGACGCGCGAACAGTTCATGACGCCGCCGGTCAACCTGGACGCGACCTCCGATTCGACCATGGCCTACCCGATCGAGGTCCAAGTCGGCGGCGCCACCGTCTTCGTGCTGCCGGTCGACGCGTTCCACCGCTTCTGATGCCAGACATCGAGGCGCTGCAGCCGACCTTGGTGCGGCAGTTCGGCCAGGTCATCGCGGAGGGGCAGCTGAGCCAGGCCTACATTTTCAACGGCCAAAAAGGGACGGGAAAGGCGCAGTTCGCTCAGTGGTTGGCGATGCGCCTATTTTGTCAGAATCTGCAAGACGGCCAACCCTGCGGCAAGTGCCCGGAGTGTTCGCGGATTCTGTCGGAGAACCACCCGGACGTGGTCTGGCTGCGCAGCGACGCCAAAAGCATCAAGGTTGACGACGTGCGTGGCCTGAAGCAAGAAATGAGCAAAAGCGGGGTGGAAGGCAACCAGCGCGTGTTCGTGATCGAAGGCGCCGAGCGGCTGACGCCCGGCGCGGCCAACAGCCTGCTGAAGTTCTACGAGGAGCCGGTGCCGGGGATGCTGATCATTTTGACCACCACGGCCAAAAACCAGCTGCTGCCGACCATTCTGTCACGGGCTCAGGTGATCAACTTCCCGGCGCCGGCTCGCAGCCAAGTGATCGAGCAGCTGGAGGCCGCCGGCGTGACGCCGGCGCTGGCCCGGGTCGCCGCTCACCTGAGCGCCTCGATCGAGGCCGGCACCGCGATGGCCGCCGATCCGCAGTTCGCCCAGCGCATCGAGCGGGTGCTGGCCTTGGTCGACCAGCTGGCCGCCGGCGACCCCGCCGCCTTCGTCGCGGTGCAAACCGACCTGGTGCCGCTGGCCAAAACCCCGCCGGATCAAGAGCAGGTGCTGGCGCTTTTGGCCCAGGCCTACGCCGATGCGCTGAACCAGCACTACGGTGTGGCCGGCGTCGCGGCGTTCGGCGAGGAGCCGCGCGTGGCACGGCTGGCCGGCACCAGCGGCCGGCGCCTGAGTGACGGTCTCGCCGCCATCCTGCAGGCCCAGATTCGCCTGCGTCAGAACGTGACCTTCCAATCGGCCACCGAGGCGCTGGTGATTGCGCTGGGGGCGGCGGGGTAGGCGACACCGAGGCCCCCGGCTGCCATTGGGGCCGCCTAACAGGCAGGTTCGGTTGGTGGCGCGAAGTTGGCGCGAAGTTGGCGGGTCCGATTGGCGGCGCGAAATCGCCGCGTTTGGTGCGGTCGGCGCGGCTGGTCTGGTTCCCGAGCGATTGCACCTGAATTAATCACATGAGTCACGAGTAGTGGAGGTGAGCCCGTGGAGAAGAAAGATCTCTATGACGGCTTTTTGCAGTTAGAACACGAGACTTCGGCCATCCTGGCGCAGCTGGCGGCCCTGAAAACGGACATGGCGACGGTGCTGGAGAAGAACGCGGAGCTTGAAATCGAGAACCGCCACCTGCGCGAGCACTTGGAGGAACTGCAAAAAAGCAGCGACCACAAGTCGACCGGCGCCGTGGAGCTGTCCAAGTCCAAGCTAAACCTGGAGAACCTGTACGAGGAAGGCTTCCACGTCTGCCCGTACATGTACGGCCAGCGCCGGGTCAACGATGAGCCCTGCGCCTTTTGCGTCGACATCATCTACGGTGAACACTGATGGGCGTGAAACAGCAAAAAAGCTTCGCCGAACACGACGTCGGCACCTTGTACCTGGTGCCGACGCCGATTGGCAACCTCGAGGACATGACGGTTCGCGCCGTTCACGTCCTGCAGCAGGTCGCGGTGATCGCCGCCGAGGACACGCGCAACACGCAGAAGCTCTTGAACCACTTCGACATCGCGACCAAGCAGATCAGCTTCCACGAGCACAACACCCAAGCCCGGATTCCCGAGCTGCTGGCCCGGCTGCAAAATGGCGACAGCATCGCGCAGGTCTCGGATGCGGGGATGCCGTCGATCTCCGATCCCGGCAAGGAGCTGGTCGCCGCGGCGATTGAGGCCGGGATTCCCGTGGTGCCGCTGCCCGGCGCCAACGCCGCGACCACGGCACTGATCGCCTCGGGACTGCCGCCGCAGCCGTTCATGTTCTACGGCTTCCTGCCGCGCAAGGCTAGCGAGCAGAAGGCGGCGCTTGAGGCGCTGGCGACGCAGCCGCAGACCGTGATTTTCTACGAGTCGCCGTACCGCCTGGCCAAAACGCTGACGAGCATCGCCGCGGTGTTCGGCGACCGGCCGGCGGTGCTGGCCCGGGAGCTGACCAAGAAATTCGAGGAGTTCGCCCGAGGCAGCCTGCTTGAACTGGCCGACTGGGCGGTCGACAACGCGCGTGGCGAGTTCGTCGTGATGGTCGGCCCGGCGCCGGTCGTCGCCCCGACGCCAAGCACCGTGCCGCTGCGTGAGCAGGTCGAGGCGCTGGTGGCGGCCGGGGCCCGCCCCAACGACGCGATCAAGACCGTGGCCAAGCAAAACGGTCTGAAGAAGCAGGCGGTCTATGCTGCCTATCACGAATTGGAGGCGCCGCAATGATCTACGAAGAAGCGGTCACCGTGCCTTTTTTCCTCGGCACCAAGACCGGCAACCTGAGCCTGGCCACCCTGACCAACATCATGCTCCTGACGTCCGAGCACCAGCTGGACCGGCTGGACGCCGGCATCGCGGCGCTGGCCAAGCACGGCGCCGGTTGGGTGATCACGCAGTACCACATCGCAATCACCCGGATGCCCAAGGTCGAGGAGCCACTGGTGGTCGGCACGGAGGCGTCCGGCTACAACAAGCTGATGACCTACCGCGAGTACTGGGTCAAAGACCCCGCCGGCAACACGCTGGCGACGATGAGCGGCGCGTGGGTGATGATGGACCTGACGACCCGCAAGCTAATTCCCATCATCGAGAGCTTCGCGGCCAAGGTCGAGGCACCCAAAACGACCAAGGTGCGGCGCTACCCGCGGCTGCCCAAGCTCACGGACTTCGCGCATCGCCAGCCTTACACCGTGCGGTACTTCGACATCGACGGCAACGGCCACGTGAACAACACCCATTACATGGAGTGGATGGAAGACGCGCTAGGGGCGGATTTTCTGACGCACCACCGGCTGACCGGCGTCGACATCAAGTTCGCGCGTGAGGTCACGTACGGCAGCACGGTCGAGTCGGCCTACACCATCGACGGCACGGCCTCGCACCACCAGATTTCGGTAGCCGGGGCGGATAACGCGACGGCGACGATGACCTGGGAGACAATCTGAAGCAGGCGGCACCCATCATTGGGTGCCGCCTTTTTCTCACCGATTGATTGGAATTTTCTCATGGTTTTCACGTAATGAAATTTTCAATGGTCGCTTTCATTATGGCGCTTGCGATGGCGAAAAATAGGCGTGGTAAGGCCTGAAAAATCTGAAATCGGCTTCACAAAGCGCTGGCCAGCCGCCACAATCTGGCGTAGAATGAAATGAGAGAAGGGTGGGGAGCAGATGAATAAGCGACTATTGTTGATTCCGGCGATCCTCTTGCTGAGCGGCGCGGGTTACGTCGCCAGCCGTGCCGGCGCGGCGCCGCAGGCCGAGGCCGAGCACACCGTAGTGGTGGCCCGGCACGTTGGTAAGACGGTGCGAGCCGGCCAGGCGACCCGGGTGGCGGCCCGGCAGGCGACCAGCGACTTGGCCGCCCTGAAGGCCACGCTTGAGGCGCAGCTGCCGGGCGTCAAGGTGCCGACCGTCAACCCCTTCGGCGACGGCGTGACCGTCCACACCAAGGCGACCGGCAGCGTCGGCGATTACCGGCTGCTTTTTGCCGAGCATGCCGCGCAGCTGACGACCACGACGGCCCCCCTGGCGCTCAAAAAGGTGACGCCGACCAGCACAGCCCAGGCGCAGACCGAGGCCGGCAAGCTCGCCTACCGCGCCCCCGATCCGGACAAGACCAAGACGACCCTTGGGGCCGGCCTCACCGGCACCGTCAGCACCGCCACCGGGCAGTCAACCGTGAGCTGGCGGCAGGGTGATTACGCAATCATCGTCGCCGACGACCAGCAGGATCCCACCGAGGCCAAGGAGCTGGCCAAGAACGTCGTCAGCGTCCTGGCCAGCAACGCCTTGCCACGAACCGCGACGCGCGGCGCCATCGTGCTGCACGTCGCCGATGGCACCAAGCGCCAGAACACGGTGAGCTGGCGCGAGACCAGCGCCTACTACACCATCAGCGGCGACAACGCGATGGCGACGCTGCGCCTGGCGTTCGGCGTTCGCTAACTTAACCGAATTGGCAAAATAGCGTCACAACTTTGCAGCGATTGCGAAGTTGTGACGCTGTTTTTGACTGGCCCCGAGGCGGCGGTTAATTGCCGATTCGAGGTTCGATTCGAAGCGTGGTTTGAAGTGGGGTTCAAAGTGCGATTCGAAATGCGATTCAAAATGCGATTCAAAGTACACTCCCGGGTGTTGGCCGCGGAATTGAGTCGCGGTGACGACTCGGGGAGGCATTCCGGTCGTCACCGGGCCAAGGGCGTGGCGTGGGTCTGCACCGCGAAGGCGCCGGCTGTACGGTGACTAGACGCGCTTGCGGCGGCTTTCGGCCAGACCGAATAGTCCGGCCAAGGCGACCAGGAGGCCGGCGCCGCTCAGCAGGCGGTTTTGCTCGGCACCGGTTTGCGGCAGCGTGGCCCGACCGCTGCGGGTGTGAACGCGGCCGGTCGCGCTGAGGCCCTTCGACTGACCGCCGGCCGTAGGAATGCCCTTCGACGACGTCGGCGTGGTGACCGGCACGGCCGGGGTGGTTGCGGTGGCCGGGGTCACTTCGGCTGGCTTCGGGGCCGGCTTCGACCCAGGTTCCGGCGTTGGCTTCGGTTCAGGTGCTGGGTTTGGTTCAGGCGTCGGTTCCGGGGTCGGCTTCAGTTCTGGCTCCGGGGTCGGTTTCAGCTCAGGCTTCGACTCAGGCTCCGGCTTTGGTGCGGGTTCTGGGGTTGGTTCCGGCTCTGGCGTCGGGGTCGGCTTCTCCCCAATTTCGGGAGCCGGGATAATCAGTTCAGGCTTGGGCCCAACGTGGTTGGCCCAGACCAACTGACCGGCGGCAAACCCTTTCTGCAGGGCCTCCTGTTCCTCGGCGCTGAGGCCTGCCAACACGCTGGTCGGCAGGAAGGCGGCGCCGGTTTGGCCAATCATCAGGCCCTTGGCGTAGGCGTCGGTTGCGGACTGGCTGGCGCCGGTTTGGTTGGCGCTGCCTTGCGCAGAAGCATCGGTGTTGGGCTTGGTCTTGGCGTCGAGGCGGTTGGCCCAAAGCGTGTGACCGGCGGCAAACCCTTTCTGCAGGGCGTCTTTCTCCTCGACGCTGAGACCTGCCAACACGCTGGTCGGCAGGAAGGCGGCGCCGGTTTGGCCGATCATCAGGCCCTTGGCGTAGGCGTCAGTTGCGGCCTGGCTGGCGCCGGATTGGTTGGCGCTGCCTTGCGCAGAAGCATCGGTGTTCGGACCGGCGTGGTTGTAGTCCGGTCGGCCGGCGCCGGCTTGGTCGGTGGCGCCTTGCGAAGCCGCATCGGTATTCGGACCGGCGTGGTTGTAGTCCGGTCGGCCGGCACCGGTTTGGTCGGTGGCGCCTTGCGACGACGCGTCAGTGTTCGGACCGGCGTGATTGTAGTCCGGTCGGCCTGCACCGGTTTGGTCGGTAGCGCCTTGCGAAGTCGTGTCGGTGTTCGGACCGGCGTGGTTGTAGTCGGGCCGGCTGGCGCCGGTTTGGTCGGTGGCGCCTTGCGAAGCCGCATCGGTGTTCGGACCGGCGTGATTGTAGTCCGGTCGGCCTGCACCGGTTTGGTCGGTAGCGCCTTGCGAAGCCGCGTCGGTATTCGGACCAGCCTGATTGTAGTCCGGTCGGCCGGCACCGGTTTGGTCGGTGGCGCCTTGCGCCGCCGCGTCGGTGTTCGGACCAGCCTGGTTGTAGTCCGGTCGGCCGGCACCGGTTTGGTCGGTGGTGCCTTGCGCCGACGCATCGGTGTTCGGACCGGCGTGGTTGTAGTCCGGTCGGCCGGCACCGGTTTGGTCGGTGGCGCCTTGCGCCGCCGCGTCGGTGTTCGGGCCGGCCTGGTTGTAGTCCGGTCGGCCGGCACCGGTTTGGTCGGTAGTGCCTTGTGACGACGCGTCGGTATTCGGGCGAGCCTGGTTGTTACTTGGACGGCCGAGGCCGGTTTGGTCGGCGGCGCCGTTTTCCGTGGCGTCGGTGATCGGTGCGGTTGGGGCGGCGGTGACGCCGGCCTGGCTGACCATCACGCTGGCGGCGCTGACGGGCCGGCCGTTCAGCGCTTGGAAGCTGAGCAGGGTCGTGGCGGCGAGGGCGGCGGTCACCCAAATGCGGTGGCGATTCTTCCGGGTCGTGCTGCTGCGAAGCTCTGTCATAAGTTTCCTCCTTGGGAAGCGGGTTTGATGAGTGGTCTCATCCGCCTCAGTATACGGAGTGTCACGACACGGGTCAATTGGGTTGTGTACCACCTAATGCCGGCCTCAATTAAAATCACAATATCCGCGACTTGTGCCGGCGGTGGCCGCTTCACCGGCCGTGTGGTCTTTGAGGCGGGGGCCGTCGCTGGACCGGCGCGTTGTTGCCACCAAAGTTTTAGTTCATGAAAAGGGCGTGGCGGTGTGGTGGCAGGCGCCACAGACGCCGGCCATCAGATGCCAAGAAGCCGCGGCGGCGGTGTGATTGCGTGACTCAGCGCCATGCCAAAAAAGCACCGCCGCATCAAGTGCGGCGGTGCAATCATCGACGGTGCAATCAATCACCCAGCGGTCGCTTGGCGGTTCGGGGCATCAGGCCAGTGGCGCCCTCAGCGGCGTCAGGCGGCCACCGGCCAGGGGACTGGCGGCGAAGTCGGCCGGGGTCTTGACCGTTTTGCCGAAGTTGTCGATCAGGCCGTGGAATTCCTGGGCGTCGTGCAGCGACCAGCCGGCGACCGCCTGCGTCACCTTGGCCAGCGCCTGGTAGGTCGCATACGGCCGGCCGAGGAAGCCGAACAGGCGCCTGGCGTAGGCGTCGGCGACGAAGGTGGGCTGATCGAAGACGAACAGCCGCGCCGCGTCCGCGGTTTCCTGGCCGATGCCGCGCAGGGCCAACAGCTGCGCTCGCAGCGTCGCCGGCGGGAAGCCGCCGATGAAAGCGAGGTCGAAGTCCCAATGCGCCAGCCAGGCGAAGAGGCCGACCAACGCCCGACTCTTGTTTTGGTAAAAACCGCTGGGGCGAATCAGCGGCACCCAGTCGGCCTGGGTCAAGGCGGCCAGCTGGTCGGGGGCAAAGCCGGTCGTCTCACGCAGGTTGGCCAGGCTGCGGTCGACGTTGGCCCAGTTGGTGTTTTGGACCAGCACCGCGCCGACCAGGATTTCGTACTTGGAGTCGGCCGGCCACCAGCCGCTGGGTCCAAGCGCCTGGCCGAGTTGCGCGTAAAGGTCGGTCAAGGACCACTCAGCTGATCGCATTGTTCACATACGCGGCCAGCTCCGCCCCGGACTTGCCGCCGCTGAGGCCGACAATCAGCTTGATTCGCGCCTTTTGGCCGTTCAGGCCCTGGCAGAAAATCACGCCGGCCTTCTTCAGGTTGACGCCGCCGCCTTCGTAGTCGTAGACGGCCTCGGCCACGCCGTTGAAGCAGCGCGACACCAGCACCACCGGCACGTTGCGCTGCATCAGCCGCTCAAGTGCCGGCAGTGTCGCCGGCGGCAGGTTGCCGGCCCCCAGCGCCTCGATCACCAGCCCCGCGGTCGTGGCCGGCAAGGCGTCGAGCAGGGTCGCGTCCATGCCGGCGTAGGCCTTGAGGAGGAAAACATTGGAGACGACCCGGTCGATCGGGCAGGCCGCCTGGTTGATCAGCTCCTGGAAGAACACGGCGCCGGTTTTGGTCACCAGGCCGATGGGGCCGAAGGTGGGGGTGCGGAAGGTCGCGACGTTGGTCGTGTGGGTCTTGGTCACGAACCGCGCGGTGTGAATCTCGTCGTTCATCACCACCAGGCAGCCCTTGTGCCGGGCCCCGGCGCTGGCCGCGGTGCGAATCGCGCCGAGGAAGTTGTAGCGGCCGTCCGAGCCGATTTCGTTGGCCGAGCGCATCGCGCCGGTCACCACCACCGGAATCGTCGGGTCCAGCGTCAGGTCCAGAAAGTAGGCCGTCTCCTCCAGCGTGTCGGTGCCGTGGGTGACCACGACCCCGTCGATGCCGGCTGCCTCGGCCTGACGGATGCGCTTGGACAAGGCCAGCATCCGCGCCGGGGTGATATGCGGCGACGGGAGGTTGAAGATTTCCTCGTTGGTCACGTCGATGCCGTCGAGCGTCGCGTCTTGGGCCAAGAGGGCGTTGTGGGCGCCAGGCGCCACGGCCCCGGTTTCATCCGCGGTCATGGCGATGGTCCCGCCGGTGTGCAAAGCCAAAATGTGTTTCATCATCAGTCGCCTCCAGAGCATGCGCGAGCGTCACGCGCCGCGTCTTCACTAGCGTAACATGCACCCGGCGCTTTGCAAGCGCAAGTTGACCAGGTCGGAAAGTTCGTGCAAAACCGATATCATTTTAAAGCATAATCCCCGAACGATAATTCGATAAGGTCGCGGTTTCTTGCGGTTTTTCAGAAAAAGACGTATAATAAGGCCGTACCAAAAATCTAAGGAGTAGGACCCACCGCGTTAAGTGCCGCCGGAACGGAATGTGAACGGCGGACGAAGGCATTGCCGCGGTGGTGGGTCCGCATTCGCCGCTTTTGGCGTCTCCGCAAAGGGGATCATCATATGCAAGCACTATCTTTGACCGGCCCGAAGCTCACTACCCGCAACCTCGTCTACATGGCGATGTTCATGGCGATGCAGGTGGTGCTGGGTCGCCTGTCGTTTGGCACGAGCTTCCTGAAGTTCAGCCCGGCCTTTTTCGCCACCATTCTGATGGCCTACTACCTGGGCCCGTGGCTGGCGGGGCTGACCGCCGCCGTCACCGACCAGTTCACCACCATCGTCTTCAACCCCGGCGCGAACTTTCCACCGTTCACGCTGAGTGCCGTCCTGGCCGCGATCATCTACGGCGTCTTCTTCTACAATAAGAAGGTCACCGTCTGGCGCGTCGTCACCGCCGTCGGGTTGGTGATTATCATCGTGAACATCTTCATGAACACGGTGTGGATCGACATGTTGGGAACGCCGTGGCAGGGGATCATCGCTATTCGCACCGTCAAGAACCTCGCGATGTGGCCGATTCAGGCCTTCCTGTCCTACGCGACGCTCAAGGCCGTCGAACGCATCAAGCCGCACCTCAACTGAATGCAAGAGCCAGGGACCGCTTAGGCGGTCCCTTTGTGGTACACTAAGGGGCATGAGAAAAACGCGCGGTCAGGCGCTGGCGTCGCGTCGCGGCCGGCCAAGTTGCCGCTTCGGGCCGCTGCGACCGGCCAAGTTGCCGCCGCCTGGTGCGAACGGGTCAGGTTAGCGCCTTGGCCCGGTGCGACCGGGGCGGGGCCGGATGCGGCCGGGGCCACCGCGCCTTGTCAGAGATAATAGGAGTTGACCTTAACCATGAAGATCTTAGCGCTCGACACGTCCAATCAGGCCATGAGCGTGGCCGTGACCGACGGCGAGCTGGTGTTGGCCACGATGACCATCAACCGCAAGAAAACCCACAGCGAACAGCTCCTGCCGACGATTCATCGCCTGCTGGACGTGTCTGGCCTGGCCGCCTCGGCGCTGGACCGGGTGGTGGTCGCGCAGGGGCCGGGTTCTTACACCGGGCTGCGCATCGCCGTCACCACGGCCAAGACCTTGGCCTACACGCTGAACCTGGAGCTGGTCGGCGTGTCCAGCCTGGCGGCGCTGGCCGCCGGGGTCACGGCGACCACCGCGGTGATTGTGCCGCTGATGGACGCCCGGCGCCACAACGTGTTCGCCGGCGGCTACCAATGGGCCAACGGGCGGCTTGAAAACGTGATTGCCGACCGCCACCTGCCGCTGGACCAGCTTTTGGCCGAGCTTGCGGTGCTCAAGCAGCCGGCCGTTTTCACCGGGCCGGACGCCGTGGCCTTCCGCGAGCCGATTCAGGCGGCGTTGGGTCACGCGGCGAGCTTTGCCGACGCCATCACGGCGCTGCCCGATGCCGCGCGGCTGGCGCAGCTCGGCGCCTTGGCCGCCCCGGTGTCAACGCTGACCTTCGTGCCGCGCTACCTGCGGCTGACCGAGGCGGAGACCAACTGGCTGAAAACGCACGACGACAAAGGACATGCCCCTTATGTTGAGAAAGTTTAAGTCGTGGCTCGACCACGAACCGCCGGCCAGCCTGGCCTTCGCCGAGCGGCCGCTGACCATTAACGGTGTGACCTACACGCTGCGGCGCATGCGCAACGCCGACATCGACGCGGCGCTGGGCATCGAACGCGCGGTTTACCAAGGCGACACGCCGTGGGACCGCGTGGCCTTTTTGTCCGAGCTGCGCAAGGTGCAGCACTCGCTGTACCTGGTGCTGGCCGGCGACTACGGCATCGATGCGTTCGTCGGTGCCAGCTTCACCAGAGACGAGGCTCACATCACGAACATCGCGGTCGGCCCGTCCGTGCAGCGGCTGGGCATCGGCACCGCCTTGATGCAGGTGATGATCGATAAGGCCTACGACTTCGGCTCCCGGCAGATGACGCTTGAGGTTCGCACCGACAACGCACCGGCCCAGGCCCTGTACCACCAGCTGGGGTTTTACGACGGGGCGATCAAGCCCGGGTATTACGTGGCCACGCACAAGGACGCCATGGACATGTGGCGGCCACTGGATTGAAAGGACGAGTACTTTGAGTGAATTGATTCTAGCCTTCGAAAGCAGCTGCGACGAGACCTCGGTTGCGGTGATCGAAGACGGCACCCGCATTCTCAGCAACATCATCGCCACGCAGATCAACTCGCACAAGCGCTTCGGCGGCGTCGTGCCCGAGGTCGCCTCGCGCCACCACGTCGAGCAGATCACGGAGGTCATCGACCTGGCGCTGAAGGAGGCGCAGGTGACTTACACCGACCTGACCGCGGTGGCCGTGACTTACGGGCCCGGTCTGGTCGGCAGCCTGATGATCGGCGTGACGGCGGCCAAAACGGTCGCGTTCGCGCATCACCTGCCGCTGATTCCGGTCAACCACATGGCCGGCCACATCTACGCCGCGCGGTTCGTGCAGCCCTTGACCTACCCGCTGCTGGCGCTGGTGGTGTCCGGCGGTCACACCGAGCTGGTGACGGTCGAAGCACCCGGTGAGTTCGCAATCATCGGCGACACCCGCGACGACGCGGCCGGCGAGGCTTACGACAAAATCGGGCGGGTGCTGGGCATTCCCTATCCCGCCGGCAAGGAGGTCGACCGGCTGGCGCATCTGGGGCAGGACACATTTCATTTTCCCCGGGCGATGGTCGACTCAGACGACCTGGACTTTAGCTTCAGCGGCCTGAAGTCGGCGTTCATCAACACGGTTCACCACGCCGACCAGATCGGTGAGACCCTGAGCCGCGAGGACCTGGCGGCGAGCTTCCAGGCCGCGGTGATCGACGTCTTGGTGGCCAAAACCATGGCGGCCCTCGCCGCGCATCCGGTGGCCCAGCTGGTACTGGCCGGCGGGGTGGCGGCCAACCAGGGGCTTCGCGCGGCGCTGGCCGCGGCGCTGGCCACTCATCACCCCGACATCACGCTGATCGTGCCGCCGGTGCGGCTGACCGGCGATAACGCGGCGATGATCGGTGCGGCCGCTCACATCGAGCTGGCGCATCACCACCTGGCCGACGAGTCGCTGACCGCCACGCCGGGGCTGAACTTCCCCCGGGCCAGCGAGGCGGCACCAGCCGTTGCGACCGGCGCAAGCCAGCCGCAGCCGGTTGCGGCGGCGACCGAAGCGCAGGCCTTGGCCGGTCAAGCTCGCGCCGCCCAGACCCCACAGCCCAAGTCCGGGCAACCCGACCTGGGCCACCGCGGCGAGGTCGTGCTGCCCAAGCCCGGACCGGTGCGGCGCCGCCGATAATCGAAAAACAAACAGCGGCCCGGTCGCACTTCGCAATGGAAGTGCGGCCGGGCCGCTGTTTGGGCCTCAGGCGCCTTGCAGGTCCTCCAGCTTCAGGCTGGCGGTTTCCCAGGCGTCCTCGGTGGTCGCCACCTTGGCGTTGACGGCGTCGAGCTTGGTCTGCAGGTCCTGCATCTTGACGTAATCCGTCAACACGTCCGGGGCGGTCATCTGCTTTTGCAGCGCGTCGGCCTGATCGGCGAGCTCGCCCAGCTGGTCCTCAAGCGCCGCAACCTCGCGTTCGAGCTTGCGCTGGGCCTTTTGGTCGGCCTTGCTTTGCTGGTAGTCGACCTTGGCGGCGCTGACGGTCGGCCCCGCGACCGGGTCGGCGTTCTCCTGGGCCAGCGCCAGCTTTTCGGCCAGCTTCTCCTGGTAGTAATCCCAGTTGCCCAGGTACAGGTCGGCGCCGCTCGGCTCGACGGCGACGATGCTGGTCGCCAGCTGGTTGATGAAGTAGCGGTCGTGCGAGACGAACAGCACGGTGCCTTCAAAATCGGCCAGCGCCTGCTCGAGGACCAGCTTGGAGTTGATGTCCAGGTGGTTGGTCGGCTCGTCCAAAACCAGGAAGTTGTCGTGCTTCAAAGACAGCTTGGTCAGCTCCAGCCGCGCCTTTTGGCCGCCGGACAGGTCACCGACGCGCTTTTCGATGTCGTTGGCGTCGAACAGGAAGGCCGCCAGCGCGGAGCGGATGTCTTTTTCCGCCATGGTCGGGTGGTCGTCCCAGATCTCTGCGATCACGGACTTGTCCCAGTGCAGCTGGTGCTGGTCTTGGTCGTAGTAGCCGGTGGTGACGTTGGTGCCGAACCGCGCGTGGCCGGCCTTGAACGGAATCTGGCCGAGGACCGACTTGAGCAGGGTAGACTTGCCGACGCCGTTGTGGCCGATGATCGCAATGCGGTCGCCCTTGTTGACCTGGAAGTTGATCGGGCCGGCCATCACCGGGCCGTCCGGGTAGCCGACGGCGGCGTCTTGGACCTGCAGCACCTCGTTGCCCGAGGTTTTCTCGGGGCTGAAGCGAAAATGCACGGTCTTCTCCGGCCCGTCCGGCCGCGGCAAGCGGTCCATCTTCTCCAGCTGCTTGCGCCGGGCCTGGGCCTGCTTGGTCGAGCTAGCCCGGACGATGTTTTTGGCCACGAAGTCCTCGAGCTTGGCGATTTCCTCCTGCTGCTTCTCGTAGGCCTTCCACGCCAAGGCGCGGTTTTGGTCCTTTTGCTGCAGGTAGCCGGTGTAGTTGGTGGTGTAGTGAACCGCGCGGCTCGGGGTCAGCTCGTAAATCTCAGACACCACGTGGTCCAGGAAGTACTGGTCGTGGCTGACGGTGAGAATCGCGCCGGCGTAAGTCTTGAGGTAGCCCTCCAGCCAGCTGAGCGTGTCGATGTCCAGGTGGTTGGTCGGCTCGTCCAAGATGATGAGGTCGTGGTGCTCAAGCAACAGCTTGGCCAGGGCCAGCCGCGAGCGTTCGCCGCCGGACAGCGTGTGAATCGGCATCTGCCAGGTGCTTTCCGGGAAGTTGAAGCCGGTGAGGACGCCGCGAATTTCGGCGCGGTAGCCGTAGCCGTTGGCCGCTTCGAAGTCGTGTTGCAGCTGGTCGTACTGCTTCAGCACCGCGTCGTAGTCGGCCTGGTTCTCCGCGAGCTTAGGGTCGGCGATCGCGGCCTCGAGCTCGTGCATCCGCTGCTCCTGGGCAATCTGCTTGGCAAAAATCGTCAGCATTTCGTCGAAAATGTTGCGGCTGGAGTCGAGCCCCGAATCCTGCGCCAGGTAGCCGATCGACATGTTCTTGCCGGTGGTGACCAGGCCGCCGTCTGCCGGGTCGAGCCCGGCGAGAATGCGCAGCAGGGTGGTTTTGCCGATGCCGTTGGGGCCGACCAAGCCGATGCGGGAGTTGGTCTGAACCTCAAGCGTGATGCCCGTGAATAAGTCGTTGCCGTCGAAGGTGCGGCCGACGCCTTGGGCCTGCATGATGATCATCTTATCGTTCCTTTCAGTCGTCAATAATTCCAGTTTACCATAGAAGGAATGTTCGGGTTGTGAAAAAAGTTGAGCATGACCGGTCTAGAAACTTGCAGTCTTATGAAAAAGCGGTTACTATATTTTGAGAAGCATGCTGACAATTTCACAATTGGGCATGCAGAGCTGCCGCGCTGACGCGGCCAACTTAGGAGGCATATTGATGGCTGAAACGATGATTCCCAAGGCCACGGCGAAGCGACTGCCGCTTTATTACCGCTACCTGAACTTCCTCGCGAACTCCGGCACCACCAAGGTTTCATCCACGGAGCTGTCCGAGGCGGTCAAGGTGGATTCGGCAACCATTCGGCGCGACTTCTCGTACTTCGGGGCGCTGGGCAAGCGCGGCTACGGCTACGACGTGATGGACCTGATCAAGTTTTTCAAGAAAATTCTCAATCAGGACCGCCTGACCAACGTGGCGCTGGTCGGCGTCGGGAACCTCGGTCACGCGCTTTTGAACTACAACTTCCGCCAGACCAACAGCATTCGCATCAGCGCGGCCTTCGACGTCAACCCCCAGCTGGCCGGCACCATTCAGGCCGGGGTGCCGGTGTACCCGATGTCCGAGCTGGTGTCGCAGCTGCGCCAGCAGCAGATCGAAATCGTGATCCTGACCGTGCCGATTGACGCGGCCCAGGGCATCACCGACGACCTGGTGAAGGCCGGCATCAAGGGCGTGATGAACTTCACCCCGCTGCGCATCTCGGTGCCAAGCTACGTCCGGGTCCAAAACGTCGACCTGGCCACCGAGCTGCAGACGCTGATTTACTTCCTGGAACACTACGGGCCGACCCTGCAGGACACCGAGGAAGACTAACATAAGCGAGCCGTCTCACAAAGAGGCGGCTTTTTTGCTAGGCGAGCGTTGGCGGCGGCGGGACCGGGGAGACACGGGCTGTCGCGTTGACGTAAGCGCTACAAATTGGTATATTGACCTCGATCACTAGCGGGGAGGAATGCGGCATGAGCCTAGACGGGCAGCGCGGCAGTCAGTTGTTGAAACAGCACCATTCAAGCGTCAGCCTCAAGCAGCGCCACGTGCTGCGACCGGGGCTGGGCCTGGGCCGCCCCGGGCTTGCGACCAAGCCGAGCCGAACGGCGCAGGCGGTGGCCGGCCACCGGGCGGCCCAGGCCGGGCGCTCGCGCGATGCGACCCAAGCGGAGCGCTCGCGCTTGGCGAAAGGCGGTGGCCCAAGCGAAGGCCTTGGCGGCCAGCGCAACGGTGGGCGGCAGACCGCCCGCAACGGGCAAGGCGCCGCTCACGACCGGGCGACCCAGGGCACGACTGGCGGGGCCAGCGAGCGCCAACCGCGCAATGCCGCCAAGCAGTCGCACCGGCAGGCCAACGCCACCCACGTGCGGATGCCGACCGCGGCCCCGGCGCAACCGCGTGGTGCCGCGGCTCACAGCGATCAGGCGCGATCCAAACCAGCGGCGCAACCGCGAGCCAACCCGGCCAAGGGCAACACCGCCAAGTCGGCCCAGCAGCCCGGCGGCGGGATCAACTGGGGGACACTGATTCTCGGGGTGGTCGCGATCGTGTTGCTCTGGCTTTATTTCATGGGATGAGGTGAGTCCATGCAGGCATTGTGGAATCAGCCCTGGTGGGTGCTGGCCTTGGTCGGCCTCCTCGTGGCGATTATCGGTGGCGCCTTCTTGTGGGCGCTTTTCTCCCTGGTCGCGCTGCCGATTCTGGCGGCCTTGAGCCGGCTGTTTCGCGGCGTGGATAACAGCACCGCCGAAAGCAGCAAGGCCTACCTGGTCGGCCGGCTCAGCCTGACGATTCCGGTCGGTGGCCTTGGCGAGGTGATGGTCGTCGGCAACGGCCGGGCCCGGCAGACCTACGCCGCTCGCGCCTACGACCCCGGCACCCGCATCGCGCAAGGCACCCGGGTCGTCGTCATCGAGCTCAAGGCCGGGGTGGCGTATGTGCAACCGGTTCGCGATCCGGCCACGACGACCACGAAATAAGGGGTTTTACAGTCCGGTCGGCGCCTTTGCACCGGCCACACGCTACTAAAAGGAAGTGTCATGATGGAAAACTACTCGAGTCTGATCATCATCGGCGTCATCGCCGTGCTAGTCATTTTGTTCTTTGTCTTTTTGGTCACGCACCGCAAGACGGCGCTGCCCAACGAGGTCTTGATCATCTCCGGGGCGATGATCGGCGGCAAGCACTCTTACCAAGACACCAACGGCAACAAGGTGAAGCTGATCACCAACGGCGGGGCGTTCATCCTGCCGATCGTGCAGCGCTGGGACGCCTTGTCGCTCAACACCCGCACCATCGAGGTCGCCACGCCCGAGGTTTACACCAAGGCCGGGGTGCCGATCAAGGTCGATGGGACGGTCATCCTGAAGATCGGCTCCTCGCTTGAGGAGATCGCGACGGCCGCCGAGCAGTTCCTGGGCAAGGAGGACGCGCAGATCAACGGCGAAGCCACCGAAATTCTGGAAGGCCATCTCCGCGCCATTTTGGGGACGCTGACCGTCGAGGACACCTACCAAAACCGCGAGGTATTCGCCGAGAAGGTGCAAGAGGTCGCAAGCTCCGACCTGGCCAAGATGGGCCTGCAGATCGTGTCCTTCACCATCAAGGACATCACCGACAGCAACGGCTACTTAGACAGCCTGGGCAAAAAGCAGATCGCCGAGGTCAAAAAGAACGCGGCGATCGCCGAGGCCGAAGCCGACAAGGAGCGGCGCATCAAGCAGGCCGAGGCCGACCAGCTGGCCCAGGAAGAAGAGATCAAGCGCCAGACGCAGGTCGCCGACTCCAAACGCGCCCAGGCCGTGCAGGTCGCGGAGTTCGAAAAGGAACAGCAGATCGCCAAGGCCCAGGCGGATCAGGCCTCGATTGCCGAGCAGATGAAGGCCAAGCAGGTCCAAAAGGAAAAAGACATCGAGCTGGCGCAAAAAGACGCCGACCTGCAGGAAATGACGCTGAACGCGACCGTGCGTAAGCAGGCCGACGCCAACCGCTACCAGGCCGAGCAGGAGGCCGCCGCGCAAAAGGCGGCCAGCATCGCTAAGGCCCAGGCCGAAGCCGAGCAGGTGAAGCTGTCGGCCGAAGCGTCTGCCGAGCAGGTCAAGCTGCAAGCGGCCGCCCAGGCGGAGCAGGTTCGCCAGGCCGCCGACGCCGCGGCTCACCAAGTCGAGGTGCAGGGGCAAGCCGAAGCCAAGGCCACGGAGCTGACCGGTAACGCGACGGCGGCCAAGACCCGCGCCGTCGGGCTGGCCGAGGCCGAGGCGACCGAGAAGAAGGCCGCCGCCCTGGCCAAAATGAACGAGTCCGGGAAGCTGCAGATGGTGCTGGATGTCCTGCCGGCGCTGTTTGCCGCCAACGCCGACGCCTACAAGAACGTCGACCACGTGACGCTGTACGGCCAAGGCGACGTGACCGGCCAGTCGGTCGAGAACATGACCAAGCAGCTGGCGATGATTCACCAGATGACCGGCATCGACCTGGAGCAGGTGATCAACAGCACCATCAGCACCAAGGCCGGCACCAAGCCGGTGGCCGACGCGGTTCAAAAGGCCGAGTAGGCGCCGCGGCGCCGGGCGAGGCCCAGCCAGGCCCCGGCTCAGCTACCGGGTGCGGCACGACACGGGCCGGGTCGCGGTTCAACGCAGTGCAAAGCGCATGCGGCACCGGCCGAGGCACGAAAAAGGCGCATCCCCAGCGGGGATGCGCCTTTTTGGGTGCCGAGTGGTTCGCCGGCCGGTTAGCGAGAGACGGGTAGAATTAGGCGAGTCAAAATGCTTGACGGCAAATTGGTCCGGTGTTAAGCTATCCGCGAATGATCAGTCACGTGCGGGGATGGCGCTGCGGCCGCAGCGCTGGCACCTCTGCCGCATAGGGGAACGATCCGGAGCGCAAGCGCCTCTAGTACCCCACCCATGCCAAGCCGCAGTGTAGCGCCACACGGCTTTCAAACTCAAGAGTTTTAGTGCAACTCCTTCAACTTAGGAGGAGATACCAGGGTAAAGGATTTTACCACCCCACCGCTCGCACCAAGCTAGGACCTACTCGCAACTCGAGGTAGCTGCGGCCCCGGCGAGCGCGGTGGTGGCACCACCATAGTAAGCAATGGACAGCAACGTAACCGAATTAGGCCAAGGCCACCGGACTGGGTGAGTCCGGTGGCTTCGGCGCGGCCGCCGCACCCCCATCGTTGCGGCGGCTTTTGGCGTGGCCCCATAACCGCGGCGCCGATGGACGCCAAAACGCCGCCGCGATGGCCTGCGACGGCGTTTTGGGGTTAGAGCTCGGGGTTGTAGATGGTGTAGACCTGCGCGGCCGGGTTATCGAAGTTGAAGCCGGTGTTGGCCTTGTTCTCCCGGACGTTTTGGTTGGCGATGGTCTCGGTCGCAAGCCCCAGGGCGGTCCGCAGCTTGTCGGAGACGCGCTGCAGCTCGCTAGTCGAGGGAATCTGGTAGGACGACGGCCCCGGGTAGACCCAGGCGTCGTGGCCCTGCACGTGGTCGGTCGTGACCTTGCCGGCGGCCGCGCGGTAGTTGGTGACCAGCGTGGTCAGATCCGAGAAGCTCAGGTTGGTTCGCATGTTGCCGGAGATGGTCTTGAGCAGGCGGTCAAAATGGGTCAGCGTGTCGGTCGACAACGCCTTTTTGAGAATCGCGCGAATCACCTGCTGCTGCCTTTTTTGGCGGCCATAGTCGCCTTCCGGATCCTCGTGGCGCATTCGCGCGTAGGCCAGGGCCCAGGCGCCGTTGAGGTGCATCGGCCCCTTGACGAAGTGCTGGGAGCCGGTGTCCTTGTCGGTGAAGGAGAAAGGAACCTGCACGTCGATGCCGCCGACCGCGTCGACGATTTTTTCAAGCGCCCCCATGTTGACGGTCAGGTAGTAATCGATCGGCACGTTGACTAAGGCGGAGACGGTCGCAACCGCCATCTTGGAGCTGCCGATCGAGTAGGCGGCGTTGATTTTTTGCATGTTGAAGTGGGTGGTGCCGATCATCTTGGCGGCGGTGTCGCGCGGAACGCTGACCAGGGTGGTCTTTTTTTGCTTGGGGTTGACCACCGCGACAATCAAGGTGTCCGAGCGGCCGTTGTCGGTGCGGCCCAAGGCGCCGGAGTCGACGCCGATCAACAGCGCGGCGAAGGGCTTCTTGTTTTGAATCGTCGGGTTGGCCTTGTTGTCCAACGACGCGTAGGTCTTGTCGAAGGCGTACTTGGCCTGGCTGTAGAGGCGCAGGCCGTACAACCCGGCGGTGACCAGAAGCGTCGACACGATGAGCAAAACGAACTTGAGCCAGGGCCGGTGCGGCCGCCCCTGGTCGTGGCGGCTGGTGCGAGTATCCATTGCAATCACTCCTTAAAGCTATTGTACCGACTCAACCGCGGCTGCGTCAGGTTGCGGCCATTGTTAACGCATCCTTAAGCTCGCCGCCGGTCGCGGTTCCCCCCGCCGGCCTAATGCGCGAAGGCGTCAATCAGCGTCAAGGCGACGGTGCCGACATGGGCGATGATTGCCGGCTGGATGCTGCCGGTGCGATCGTACAAGAAGGCGTAGGTGGCCCCGACCAGGCTTGCGACCAACCAGTGCGTCGGGTCGCTGGCCAAGGCGAACAGCAGCCCGGCGATCAGGGCCGCCCCGACCTTGCCGGTGACGCCGGCGAGGTTGCCGAACACGATGCGGCGGAAGGTCAGCTCCTCAAGAATCGGCATCACGACCACCAGGCTCACCAGGTAGCCCGGGGCGGCCTGCACCGCCGTCAGCGTCTGGTTCAACGCCCAGCCGCCGGCGCGGTTGAACAGCAGCTGCTCCAAGAGGCTGGCACCGAGCTGCACCGCCAGCACCAGCGCGATGCCGGAGATGCCCCACACCGCCCGGGTGGTGGGGCTGGCCACGCCGGCCGCCTCGATGGCGTTGGGGACAATCAGGCGGCGGTTGGCTAGCAGGGCCACGATCAGGCAGACCAGGCCCAAGGCAGCCGCGAGCCACAGGCCGCCGGTTCCCCACCGCGTCAGCCACAGGCCACCGATCAAGGCGACCAGGTAGCAGCCGACGATCGCAATTGCATTTTTCGCTCCAGACATCAGGCACCTCCAAAGATTTTCGTTCAGGGTCAGTATAACAGACCGACTTGGGGGTTGCATTCAGGCGGCAAACTCGTTATAGTAATGAATGTAGTTAGCACTTGGGACACAAGAGTGCTAAGCCTAATCAATTATGTATGGAGGGATTGCCTTGTTAAAACCATTAGGAGACCGCGTCGTCGTATCGGTCGTTGAGGAACAAGAAGAGACTGTTGGAGGCATTGTGCTCGCCAGCAACGCGAAGGAAAAGCCCCAATCCGGCAAAATCGTCGCCGTGGGCGAAGGCACACGCACCCCTGAAGGCAAGCTGCTGCCGCTGACCGTCAAGGTGGGCGACGTGGTTGTTTACGACAAGTACGCCGGTTCCGAAGTGAAGTACGAAGGCGAGAAGTACCTGGTCCTGCACGAAAAGGACCTGATGGCGATCGCTGAGTAATCTGAGTCAATAATCTATCATATGAGGTGAACGAGACACATGGCAAAAGATATTAAATTCGGCGAAGACGCACGCCACGCAATGCTGGCCGGCGTCGACAAGTTAGCAAACACGGTCAAGACGACCCTTGGGCCTAAGGGGCGCAACGTCGTTTTGGACAAGTCTTACGGCTCTCCTGAAATCACCAACGATGGTGTGACCATCGCCAAGAACATCGAGCTGGAAGACCACTACGAGAACATGGGGGCCAAGCTGGTCGCCGAGGTCGCAACCAAGACCAACGACATCGCCGGTGACGGCACCACGACCGCGACGGTTCTGGCTCAGTCCATCATCCGCGAAGGCATGAAGAACGTGACCGCCGGCGCCAACCCTGTTGGCATCCGCCGCGGGATCGAAAAGGCCACCAAGGCGGCCGTTGACGAGCTGCACAAGATTTCCCACACCGTGTCCGGCAAGAAGGAAATCGCGCAGGTGGCCAGCGTCTCCTCCGCCGACCCTGAAGTCGGCGACCTGATCGCCGACGCGATGGAAAAGGTCGGCCACGACGGCGTCATCACCATCGAGGAAAGCAAGGGGATCCAAACCGAGCTGTCCGTCGTTGAAGGGATGCAGTTCGACCGCGGCTACCTGTCCCAGTACATGGTGACCGACAACGACAAGATGGAAGCGGACCTCGACAACCCGTACATCCTGATCACCGACAAGAAGATCTCCAACATCCAGGACATTTTGCCACTGCTGCAGGAAATCGTGCAGCAAGGTAAGGCCCTCTTGATCATTGCCGACGACGTGGACGGCGAAGCGCTGCCGACCCTGGTTTTGAACAAGATTCGCGGCACGTTCAACGTCGTTGCCGTCAAGGCCCCAGGCTTCGGCGACCGGCGCAAGGCGCAGCTTGAAGACATCGCGATTCTGACCGGCGCCACCGTCATCACCGGCGACCTCGGCCTCGACCTCAAGGACGCCAAGCTCGAGCAGCTCGGCCAGGCCGGCAAGGTCACGATTACCAAGGACAACACGACGATCGTCGAAGGCGCAGGTTCCAAGGACGCCATCGCCGAGCGTGTGGCCACCATCAAGAAGCAGATTGAGGACACGACGTCCGACTTCGATAAGGAGAAGCTGCAGGAACGCCTGGCCAAGCTGGCCGGCGGTGTGGCCGTGATCAAGGTCGGTGCCGCAACCGAAACCGAGCTCAAGGAGCGCAAGTACCGCATTGAAGACGCCTTGAACGCGACCCGTGCGGCCGTTGAAGAAGGCTACGTCGCCGGTGGTGGTGTCGCCTTGGTCAACGCCCAAAAGGCCGTTGCCGCCCTCAGCGAGGAAGGCGATGAGCAGACCGGGATCAACATCGTGCTGCGTGCCCTTGAGGAACCGGTTCGCCAGATTGCCGAAAACGCCGGGCTTGAAGGCTCCGTCATCGTTGAGCGCATGAAGCACGAGGCCACGGGCTTCGGCTACAACGCCGCAACGGACGTCTGGGAAGACATGGCCGCGGCCGGCATCATCGACCCGACCAAGGTCACCCGCTCCGCGCTGCAAAACGCCGCGTCTGTTTCCGCTTTGATTCTGACCACCGAGGCCGTGGTGGCCGACAAGCCAGAACCGAAGACGGATGCCCCACAGCCGGGTGCCGGTGCCCCTGGCATGGGCGGCATGATGTAACCCAAGTTCACAGACAAGCAAGAGAAGATCGGCTGCGGCCGGTCTTTTTTTGGTCCAGAGCGAAGAGGCGCGGGTTTAGCGGGACGGGTAGCGTAGAAGCGGCGCTTGGGGCGGGTCTTGCCCCAAATGCCGCTTCGAGCAGGCCGCTCCCGCGTTGCGCCTCGCAGCTCGACGACCAGAGCGAAGTGAGGCGGGTTTAGCGAATCGCGTCACAACCAACCGGCACTCGGGCCGCCCCGAGTGCCGGCCGCCGCTGCCGCCCCAACCGCGGCGGTTTCGTGCTATACTTAACCAATATCAACCGCCGCGGTGGCGGTGAAGGGGGCATGAACGTGAATGAGGATCAAACCGTGAATCCGGAAGCGGCGCTGGCCCAGCGCGTGGTGCAGGTCGCCCCCGACTTGGTGACCGTCGACGGCCGGCGCTATGCCATCGCCTTGGATCACAAGCAGGCCTTTGACCGCGAGAAGTTCGCCGCCCGTTACACCGACATTTTGGAGAAGTACGACTACATTGTCGGCGACTGGGGCTACGACCAGCTGCGGCTGCGCGGCTTTTACGCCGATGACAACCGCCGGGCCAACAAGGACCAGCTGATCCGCACCTTGCAGGACTACCTGCTGGAGTACTGCAACTTCGGCTGCGCGTATTTTGTGCTACAGCGGCTGGACGCGCCGGACAAGCCGGTCAAAAAACGCTCGCGCGGCGGCCGCAACCAAAAGCGCCGCGGCGATGCCGGCAGGCGTTCGGAGGCCGCGCGTAAGCCGTACAGCGAACGCATCACCAAAAAGCCGCAGGTGACCGCTGGCAAGGCGGAAACCGTGGCGCCGCACCAACCGCGCAAGCGTCACTTCACGATTCACTCGCGCGAGACTAACGAGAAATAGGGTAGACGAAATTTTGGCATACAAAGGATACATGATTGATCTGGATGGCACGGTTTACCGCGGCCGGGAACGCATCCCGGAAGCCAAGGCGTTCATCGAACGTTTGCAGGCCAAGGCCATCCCGTTTTTGTTTTTGACCAACAACACCACCAAGTCGCCGGCCGCGGTCTGCCGCAACCTGGCGGATAACCACGACATCCACGCGACGCCGGACCAGGTGTACACGCCCAGCCTCGCCACCGCCGCCTGGATTCAGGCGCAAAACAACGGCGATGCGACCGGCAAGTCGGTGTACGTGATCGGCGAGCTCGGCCTCAAGCAGGCGCTGCTTGACATCGGGCTGCGCTTCAACGACGTCGACCCCGATTACGTGGTGGTCGGGCTGGACTACGACGTGACCTACCACAAGTTCGAGCTGGCGACGCTGGCGATTCAGCGCGGCGCCAAGTTCATCGGCACCAACGCCGACACCAACCTGCCCAACGAGCGCGGTCACGTGCCAGGCGCCGGCTCGGTGATCGCGCTGGTCGAGCGCAGCACCCAGCAAAAGGCGTTTTACATCGGCAAGCCCGAGGCCATCATCATGGAGCAGGGGCTGCGCCGCATGGGCCTGAAGAAGCAAGACGTGGTGATGGTCGGCGACAATTACAACACGGATATCTTGGCCGGCATCAACGCCGGCATCGACCAGCTGCTGGTGTACTCCGGCATCTCCACCAAGGCGCAGGTTCGCGCCGAGGCGGTTCAGCCGACGCATTCGGTTGACTCGCTGGCCGACTGGGAGGTGTGACATGCGCTGGCGCTTCTTAGCCCTGTGGCTGTTTCTGGTCAGCGGCGCAATCTGGCTGACAATTCTGCTGTCCTTTGCGCTGTTTCCGCTGTTCGTCCACCTCGATCACCTGCAGGACGTGGCGGGGATGGGCATGGGCAAGCTGTACCACAATTACGTGCAGCTGATGGGTTACCTGCACCTGCCTTGGGAGACGCATCTGCACATGAGCGACTTTCCGGTCAGCGTTCACGGGGCCCGGCACTTTCGCGACGTCAAGCACCTGTTTTTGCTGGACATCGCGATTTGCATCGTGACCGGCCCGATTGCCGTGCGGTTTTTGGCCAAGCTGCGCCGGGTTAAGGAACGCTACCGCCTGGTGCGGCCGTTTCAGATCGGCGCCGTCGCCCCGCTGGTGCTGGGAGCGTTGATGTCTTTGAACTTCGACGCCGTGTTCGTCGCCTTTCACAAAATCATGTTCCGCAACAACGACTGGCTGTTCAACCCGGTGACCGATCCGATCATCCTGGTGCTGCCGGAGGACTTCTTTTTGGCCTGCTTCGCCCTGGCGCTTGCCGCTTTCGAGGCGCTGATGGTCTGGGGCATCGTGACCGGCCGCCGCGACGCTCGGGGGCTGTGACTGGCCCTGCCGCGAAGCCCCACTGTGACTAATCAAAAAGGCGCCGCCTGCAATCGACTGGATTGCAGGCGGCGCCTTTGGTGTCTGGGCGATTAGGCCTTGCCGGCGCGGCGGGACCGCAGTGCGGTGATCAAAACCGGCACCAGCGAAACGGCGACGATGGCCAGCACCACCACGGAGAAGTGGGCCTTGACGAAGGGCTGGTTGCCAAAGAAGAAGCCGGCCACGCAGCACATCGTCACCCACAGGAAGCCGCCGAGCAGGTTGTAGTGGATGAACTTAGGGTAGTGCATGTTCGACCCGCCGGCGACGAACGGGGCGAAGGTTCGCACCAGCGGCATGAACCGCGCGATCGCGATGGTTTTGCCCCCGTGCTTGTTGAAAAAGGCCTCGGCCGACTGCAGCTTCTCGCGGTTGATCAGCTTGGCGAACCAGCTGGTGTTGGCGGCGGCGAGCCCCAGGTGGCGGCCAATCTCGTAGTTGGCCGTGTCGCCGAGCACCGCCGCGGCCAAAAACAGGGCGAACAGCAGCCAGATGTTCAGGTGGTAGGCGGAATTGGCGGCCAGGGCACAGGCGGCAAAGAGCAGCGAATCCCCGGGCAGGAAGGGGAAAATCACGATCCCAGTTTCGATGAACACCATGACAAACAGGATTAGGTAGGTCCAGTTGCCGAAGTTGTTCACGATGCTGACCAAGTGGGTGTCGATGTGAAGAATGAAGTCGATCAGTTGCGTCATGGCTTACTCCTTTGCGCGATTATAAGCCGTATTATACGCGCGGCCCAGGCCGAAGGCGCCGGGCTTGGCCAAAGCTTAATAATTGTCGTCCTCAAGCTCGGGGTGGGCATGCGCCAGCCGGCTGGCCGCCGCCGCGGCGATTGCGCCGACGATGTCGTCCAAGAAGGTATGGATGATGCCCGGCTCATGCGCGTTGAGCTTGGCCAGGATGCCGGGCTTGACCCGGTCGATGTAGCCGTAGTTAGTGAAGCCAATCGAGCCGTAGACGTTGACGATGGCGAAGGCCAGGATCTCGTCGACCCCGTACAGCCCTTCGTCCTCGGCGATGATGCTTTGCAAGGGCTGCTCCAGCTTGTTGGCCTCGGCCGCCTTGTCCAGGGCGATACCGGTCATCACCGCGTTTTGCACCTCGCGCTTCTTCAGCACGATCAGGGCGTTTTGGGTGGCGACCTCGAGCGTCAGGCTCGGGATGAACTTGGCCTGCAGGAACATCACCAGTTCCCCAATCGCCTCGGGGGTCACGCCGCGCTCTTGCAAAAGCGCGAGTGTGTGTTCGTACAATTTTGCCTCGTTAGTCATAATGCCTCCTAATGGTAGAGCTGGGTGCTGTGCAGCGCCTGCTTGCGTTCCGGGTACAGGTAGTTGAGGGCGCCGGTGACGGCCGTCGGTGCCTCGCCGAAGCCGCTGGCAATCAGCTTCAGCTTGCCCGGGTAGTCGGCGACGTCACCGATGGCGTAGATGCCGGGGATGCTGGTGGCCATCTGCGAGTCGACGGCAATCGCGTTGCCGGCAAGCTCAAGCCCCCAGTTGCGCAGCTGCTTGTTGTCGCTCATGAAGCCGTAGTTGACCAGCAGCCGGTCGACGTTCAGGGTCGCCGAAGACGGGCCGCGGACCTCCTTGAGGGCGACGTCGATGCGGTCTGAAGCGGCGGTCACCGCGTCGATCAAAAACGGCGTGTGCAGTTGAACGCTTGAGGCCTGCAGCGTTTCGACGCTTGATTCCAGGCCGCGGAACTGGTTACGGCGGTGAATCAGGTGAACGGACTGGGCAATCGGCTCAAGCGCCAGGGCCCAGTCGATGGCGGAGTCGCCGCCGCCGGCGATGGCGACGTCCAGGCCGCGGAACGACTCGAGATTTTTGACGAAGTACAAGACGTTGCGGCCGTCCAGCGCGGGGTCGTAGTCGACGGCCAGCCGCCGCGGGGTGAAGGCCCCGCCGCCGGTGGCGACGATCACGGCCTTGGTGTGAATGGGCTCGCCGGTGGTGGTCAGGGTGAAGCCGCCGTCAACCGGGGTGATGCCGGTGACCGCCGTGGCCGTGCGGATGGTCGGCTGAAAGTGTGTCACCTGCTGCTTGAGGCGGTCGACCAGCTCCTGGCCGGACACCCCGGGTATTCCGCCGATGTCGTACAGCGTCTTGGCCGGGTACAAGTTGCCGGTTTGGCCGCCCAGCTCGCTCAGGCTTTCCACCAGCAGGACGTCGGCGGAACGCAGGCCCGCGTAAAAGGCGGCGAACATACCGACGGGGCCGCCGCCGATAACAGTGATTTCATAGGTGTGTTCTGACATAGTCTCTCCCCATTTCTGACTTACTGACCTAAGGTATCACATTTTGCCGCCGCATGGTAATCACGCGGCCGCTAAGGTAAAATAAGCTGAACACACATGCGTGGTGCCGGCCACCGCGCGTAAGGAGGAAATTATGTACCCACAACTTGATCTCGAACACTTTGAAGGCCCCAAGGCGGTGATGGTCACAAACCTTGGCACCATCACCCTGGCGCTGTTTCCAAAGCAGGCCCCAAAGACCGTTGAGAACTTCATCGGCCTGGCGGAAAAAGGCTACTACAACGGTGTGACCTTCCACCGCGTGATTCCGGACTTCATTATTCAGGGCGGCGACCCGACCGGCACCGGTGCCGGCGGCGAAAGCATCTGGGGCAAGGCCTTTGAGGATGAGTTCAACCCGACCGTTTTCAACCTGCAAGGCGCCTTGTCGATGGCCAACGCCGGTCCCAACACCAACGGCAGCCAGTTCTTCATCGTCTCCAACGAACACATCAACCAGAACATGCTGGGCCAGATGCCCAGCGCCGGCTATCCGCAGCCGGTGATTGACGCCTACAAGAACGGCGGCACCCCGTGGTTGGACATGCGCCACACCGTCTTCGGCCACGTCCTGGACGGCCTGGACATCGTCCAAAAAATCAGCAAGGTCAAGACGACGGCCGACAAGCCGAACACGCCGATCACCATCGAGTCGGTCACCATCCAAAAGTAGGCTGGTCACGTGCGATTTTTCATGTATACTATTAAGGGAAATCGAAAAACAGAAATGAAGTGTCAGCATGGAGTATCGCATCGGAGATATCATTACTGGCAAAGTCACGGGGATTCAGCCGTATGGGGTGTTCGTCCTGCTCGATGAGGACCACCAGGGGCTGATCCACATTTCCGAGTGCCAGCACGGCTTCGTCAAGGCACTCGGGGACCTATTCAAAGTGGGCCAGAGCTTGGCGGTGGTCATCTTGGACATCGATGAGTACTCGGGCAAGATCAGTTTGTCACTGCGGGCGCTTCAGCCGGCGCCGGCGATGACGACTTATCGGCATCGCAAGCATTACTGGACGAACCGGAAGTATCACACCGGGTTTGCCCCGATCGCCAGCCGCCTCGACGGATGGGTCTCGGAGTACTTAAGGGAGTTGGAGAAGGACGCGCAGTGAGCGCGTTCTTTTTTTATCCCGACCCGGCACGAATAAAATCTCCGAAATTGGTATCACCGTTCGTGAATCACGGAACTGAATATTCATCGCCGGGCGAGCGTTCGGAAGACATTCGGTTCTTCATTTTTTTCTGGGGAAAAGCAGATTTTTGGTTGACGTTGCGCCCCTTTGGCTGGTAAGATACTTGTTGTTGTCGAAGCGACCCACCGGTTGCTGAATGGCACGGATGAATAAATATTCACCCCTTAAAATAACCGTTGACAACATCGTCGCGATAAGATATACTCATTAAGTTGTCTTAACGACAAGGTAGTCCTTTGAAAACTGAACAAAGTTTCGTAAATGTGATAGGGCTTTTCTTAATTGAAAAGAATTAAACATTGCGAAGTCAATTCGCTAGTAACAACAAATCGAGCTATTCAAACAGCTCA
>NZ_JANQBA010000006.1 GCF_025490915.1 Lacticaseibacillus parakribbianus
TTGGGTCTGTAATTTCAAGGGCAAGTCGGATAGACTGACTAGTAAGGGACATCACACAAACTCCATTTCTGAATTCTTTGGTCGGGACGATGAACAGGAAACCTTGTGGTGTCCTGTTTTTGTACTGGAAACTAAGATGAACAGGAAACCTTGTGGTGTCCTGTTTTTGTACTGGAAACTAAATGGTATAGAAAAAGGAGTTGGCAGGCAAGTAGCCTATCAACTCCAAATATCGTAGCGCCGTAATCCCGCGTCGGTGCTGCGCCAAAGCCAGATGCTTCGTGGGGATACACCCGCGGGGCCGCTAAGCTTTGATTGATGACCTACCAGCCGCCGGAGAAGCCACCGCCGCCGCTTGAGCCGCCGCCGAAGCCGCCGCCAAAGTCGCCGCCAGAGCCGCTTGAGGTGGTCGAATCATGCGCGTAGTTGACACCGACCCACAGCGGCAGGTCGCCGGTGTGGGTGTCGCGGCCGTACTGGTAATCGTAGATGGCCTGGAAGGTCTTGCGCTGCTTTTGCGGCGTCAGCTTGGCGGCGTCCTTGGCGCGAACGTGCTTGACGAACTCGGCCCAGACCTGCTGCTGGTCCAAGGGCGTCACCTTGATGTCGGCCGCCCAGGCTTCAAAGGCCGGCTGGTACGGGGCGAACGGGCCGCTGACGGCTTGCAGCTGCCCGGCACAGGCGGCCACCAAGGCGGCGAAGTCCGGGTAGGCGTTGAGGGCGGCGGCGCCTTGGTGAAGTGTGATCGCGCCGAACACGTACGGTGGGAACGGGCTGCCCGTGACCAGGCGCAGGCTCAGCTCGCCGAAGTTATCGCGCAGGTAGGCGGCAAAGCGCGTCTGCTGCAGCGCCAGGTCGATGGGGCCGCTCAGCGGGGCCTTGACCTGGGCGACGAAGCGGTCGCGCTCGGCTTGCGGCAGGCTGGCCAAAAGCGCAAGCCCCGCCCCCGGGGCGGCGAACAGCGCCTGCAGCCGCGCGTTGCGCCGGCGCTTGCGGATCACCAGCCAGGCGGTGCCGCCGGCGGCCAGCAGCGCCGTCAACTCGACCACCACGATCATGATGCGGCGCATGGTCGCAGCCTGCTGGCGCTTGGCGGCGATGCCGGTCGGAGTCATGATCGCGCTGCGGTTGGCCGCAAGCGTTGCGGCGATGTTTTGCACAATCTGCTGCATCGCCGCGTCGTAGTCGCTGGCCCGCAGCTTTTTTTTGACCGCCGCCGTCACGATTTTGCTGGAGGCACCGTCCGGCACGGCGCTTTCCAGCCCGTAGCCGACCTCCAGACCGAACTTGCGGTCCTTAACCGCCATCACGAAGTACAGCCCGTTGTCCCAATCCTTGTGGCCGATGCCCAGCGTGTTGAAGCGGCTCGCGCGAAAATCATCGATGTCGGCGCCGCCGGGAATGCGGTCGTAGGTCTCCACCGCCAGTTGCGGCGAGCCGGGCAGCTTGGCGAAGGTCGTGTCGTTGAGCGTCGCAATCTGGCGCAGCGTGGCCGGGCTCAGCACCCCGGCGTGGTCGTTGACCCAGGCGTTGTGAGCGGCGCGAACCGGCCGGGCGAAGCCGAACAGCACAAGCCCCAGCAGTAGGCCGGCCAGCAGCGCGAGCAGCCGGTGGTGGTTTTTTCTCATCGGGACTCCTTTTGCGCAACATGCGCCTCGATGCGCCGCTCCGGCCGCACCCACAACAGCAACAGCGCCGTGTCGACCAGAATGGTCAACGGCGGCCAGACCAGCGCCAGCCCAATTGCGACCACCGCGCCGACCACGGACACCAGCGGCTTGTAGTAGCCGGCGCCGACCAGCTGGGCGAAAGCCGCGTTGTGCTGGTCGGCCGCGCTGAGGCAGCGAATCAGCAGGTAAAAGGCGAAGTTGGTCGCCGCCACCACGATGCCGTAAGTCATCTCCGGGGCCGCGGCGCCGACGTGGTGCTCGCCGACCCAGGCCGTGACGAACGGGAACAGGCTGATGGTGAACAGGAACAGCACGTTGGCCCACAGCACCCGCCCCGAGATGCGCCGCACGATCAAGAACAGGTGGTGGTGGTTATTCCAGTACACCGCCAGGGTGAAAAACGACACCAGGTAGATTAAAATGGCGTAGCGCAACCCCCACAAGGCGGCGAAGGTGCCGCCGACCGGGGGCCGCAGCTCCAAGACCATGATGGTGATGATGATGGCAATCACGCCATCCGTGAAGGCTTCCAGACGACTTTTCGGCATAAGCATGCTCCTTTCGGCCAGCCCCCACCAGCCTGTGCGTTAAAGTGTGGCAAAAACTGCGGTGGCGTCCCCCACCACCAGGTGAGCCCCGGCCGGCAAGGCGATCGGCTCGCGGTTGACCGCCAAAAGTAAGGCGTTGGGTTGCGCGAAGAGAATCAGCCCGGCGAAGGGGTAGACCTGAAAGCTGGTGCCGACCACCACGATCAGGTCGGCCGCCTGCACCGCGCGAATCGCCGCGGCGCTGACTTGCGGGTCGATTGGCTCGCCGTACAAGACGATGTGCGGCCGCAGCCGACCGCCGTCGACCGTGTGAACGTCCGACTCCAGGTAATCCTGGTACGGCACCCGGCGGCCGCAGGTGAGGCAGCGGATGTCGTACAAGTTGCCGTGGAACTCGGTCACGTGCTTGGCGCCGGCCGCCTGGTGTAGCCCGTCGACGTTTTGCGTGACGATCGCCCCCTTGGCGTTGGTGATTCTCGCCATCGCCGCATGAATCGCGTTGGGCTGGGCGCTTGGGTAGAACATGTTGGCGACCACCCAGTCGTGGAAGGCCTGGTGGTGGTCGCGCAGGTTGTCGGCCGACAGCGCGTATTCCGGCCGCGTCATGGCCGAATACAGGCCGCCCTTGCTGCGGTAATCCGGAATGCCCGAGGCGGTCGACACCCCGGCCCCGGTCATGAACGTGACAAAATGCGCTTGCGCAATCGCTTGTTTCAGATCAAACATGCTCGCATCCCCCTTTGCGCGTGAGCGGCGGATGGCCGCGGCGCCACCGGCTCGCCGCAATCGCCAGTCGTGGCGAGCCGGTGCGGCCAGGCGCTTAACTCGCCGGCACCACACCCGGGCGGCCGGGCGGTCGCGCCACTTGCAGCTGCTCAGTCTTCGCCGCGGCTGCGGGCGCCGATCGGACTGCCCAACCGGCCGCGAACTCGCGGCGACCGGCCGGTCACTCGCGAATCGTGTAATCCAGCTGGTACTGGTCCAGCACTTCCTTCAGCGGCCGGCGGTACAGGTCTTGGAAGGCCTCGGGGCTTTCGGATTGCAGCGGCAGCACGAAGACGTTTTGGCCGTCGCCCTTGGCCTGGGCCACGTAGGCGCGGTGCTTGGTGGTGCGATCGCGCATCGCGCTGTGGCGAATCTCGTAGGTCTGATTGACCGCCAGGCGCAGCTGCCGCTCGGACAACACCGGCGGCAGGGTCGCAAACTCGTCGTTCAACGTCGCCTGGTAGCCGTGCTGGGTCAGCACGTTATCGAACTGGCGCCACAGCTTGACGACGGCGCGGCGAAAGGCGAACGGCGTGTCCAGCGGCTTGTCTTGCAGCAGCATGTACAACTGCTGGGCGGCTTCGGCCTCCTCCGGCGCCGTGGTGGTCCAGTCGCCGAACGTGCCGATCATCACGCAGGCGTCAAGCGCCGTCAGGGTGCGAAACACGCTCAGCCCCGGGGCGTCGAGCCCCAGCGTCTGCACGTAGCCGTCGGTCAGCTGTTTTTCCACCACCTCGTCCCACACGCCCAGCCTCTGCTGCCAGGCCTTGATCTGGCCGTGCAACGCCGCGTCGTACAGCGCGGTGGCGACGGCGAAGAACTGCTGGTCGACATCCGGATCGCCGGACGCCAGGTGAAACTGCAGCGGCGGGAAGCCGGCGGCGGTAAAGCGCATGTGCAACAGCTCGTGGCTCAGCGTGTAGTCGACATTGGTCGTGTCCGACACCGTGATCTGCAGGTGGTCGTTGGCCAAGAGCTCCTGGTGCGACTGGGCGTGGGTCAAAACCCCGCTGGCCGGGCCGTCAATCACGACCTCAATCGGCATGGTGTAGCGCTTTTGCACCTCTTCGAACAGCGGCTGAAGCTTCTCTGGAATCATTGCGATAACCTCCTGTGTGACCCGACGGACAGATACTGCACTAATTCTACCATGAAAAATGCCGCGGGAGGAGTCGGCGACCCGCTCGCGACGGTTGAGATTCAAATAATTATGCCGGCGATACATCCAATCGTTATTCGCCGATTATCGCGATAAATCGCAGCTTTTCAGGCACCTCAGGCCATGTTACAATCACGGAACAGTGATTACTCAGGCGGAGGCGCTCAACACGCCGGAGGTGATGCCCATGGTGACTAACCGGCGGCGTTCCCCTCCAGGAAGGAGAACGCTGCCAGAATGTCGACCCATGATGTTCCTGATTTGCTCTTTGTCGGCGGCATGTTTTTGTTCGCGCTGCTGACTTTTATCCTACTGCTGATCGACCGGCGGTAGGGTAAACAAAAAGGCCCGCCTCGGCCGACGCATGGCTAAGCGGGTCAAATCCGTAATGTCCGTGCCACCGCCGCAACAATCGCTGCAGCGCTTCGGCGCGGGGAATCGGTGTTAGCAGCACCGATTCTTTTTTGTGGTTTAATTATAACATGGTGTCGCGGTCCCGCCAAGGCATCGGCACCGCGAGCGAGCCAGTGTGTCCAATCACAAGCCCAATCGACCCGCGTCGGCGCCACGGCCGCAGCGGATTCTTGCTTGGCCCCGGGTCCAGTGTGGTAAGCTGGAGGCAAAAGTCCAAGGAGGTTTTTGCCATGAAACTCATCGTTCCCACCGAAGCCGGCTACCTCGCCGCTCGCTTTGGCAAACACGCAACCGGCGCCGACGTGTACGCCGCTCACCCCAAGCGCAGCTTTCCCATCGAGATCCAAGACGCGCCGGCAGACACCAAGACCTTCGCGCTGGCCTTCATCGACTACGACGCCGTGCCGGTGTCCGGCTTCGTCTGGCTCCACTGGCTGGCCGCCGACATTCCGGCCACGGTGACCACCATCCCCGAAGACGCCAGTCGCACCGCGGCCGTGCCGATGGTACAAGGGCGCAACTCCAACGCCGGCGGCCTGGTTCGCGCCACGGACGTGCAGGTCGCCCAGGGCTACGTCGGCCCCCAGCCGCCGGACAAGGACCACGCCTACACGCTGCTGGTGTTCGCGCTGGACACCACGCTGGGCCTAACGCCGGGCTTTTGGCTCAACGACCTGCGCCGCGCCGCCACCGGCCACGTGCTGGCCCGAGCCGAGCTGACGCTGTGGTCACGCGCCTGAGTCGCAGGCGGCCGCGCTAGGCGGCGCGACCAACCCGGGACGAACGTCACCGAACCGAAGCCCGACCCTGTCAGCCGAGCCCTTGTCACCCACCACCAACAAAAACCCGGCCCCGCCGCCTGCATTCACGTGCAGGCGGCGGGGCCGGGTTTTGACGTTAGCGCTAGAACTCCTGTTTCAGCCACTTCTCAAGCAGCTGCGGCCACACGGCGACGGCGTCCTGCAGCTCGGTGCGAGCCGGGCTGAGCGTCTGCTCGGTGGCCAGGCTCAGGCCGTGGCCGCCTTTGGCAAAAGCGTGAAACTCCACCGGCACATGGGCCTTGCGCAGCGCCAGGGCGAACAGCAGGGTGTTTTCCAGCGGCACCAGGGTGTCTTCGTCGGTGTGCCAGATGAAGGTCTTCGGGACGCTCGGCGTCACCTGCAGCTCCAGGCTGGTTTCTTGCATCAGCGCCGGGTCGCCGTACTGCTTGCCCAGCAGGTTCTTGAACGAATCCTGGTGGCCAAAAGCCCCGTTGGTGATCACCGGGTAGGCCAGCACCAGGCCGTTGGGGCGGATGCTGGCCGGGTCGTAGCCGTATTTCAGCGTCAACAGCCGGTCCCACTGGGTCGCGAGGTTGGCCGCGAGGTGGCCACCGGCGGAGAAACCGGCGACGATGATGCACTCGGGGTCAACGCCCCAATCGGCGGCGTTGGCCCGGACCGTTTTCACCGCCTCGGCCAGCTCCAAGAGCTGCGTCGGGTAGCGCCGGTCCGAGCGATCGGTGGTGCTGTAATCCAGCACGAAGGCCTGGTTGTCCTGGGCAGACAGCTGCAGCGCGATCGGCTCGGCCTCCCGCGGTGAGACGAAGGCGTAACCGCCGCCGGGGCAGATGATGATGCCCGGCCGGGTGGTCGTGACGATGTCCGGCGTCGTGTCGCGCAGGTAGGCGGTCAACGTCGCGTCGGTGTGGTAACGATCGAGCTTGGTGGTGATGATTCTCATAGCCATGATTTTCCTTTCAAAATGGGCGCGAAGCGCGTGATGGTATTAGTCGAAACCGTCAGCCGCCAGCAGTGACGCGCGTCGTACAGGTAGACAACCGCGAATGCCTGCCGGTCGGGATTCGCTTGCAAAAAGGTCCGCAGCCGCGTCAGGTCGGCGGCTTCCGGCAGCATGAACAAGAACAGGTCCTGCTCGGCAAACGCCGCGTAGCCCGGCAAAAGCACCCGCTTGCGCTCGTAGGCCGCGACCAAGTCGTTGCCGGAGGCGGTCCGGGCGTTGGGAAACACGGCGTCGCGGGGCCCTCCCGGCGCGTGGACCAGCCGCATCGCCTGGTGCGGCCCGTACCGCCGGGCGGCGTGACGGTCCCGGGCCAACAGCGCCGAGACGTCTTGCTCAATCGCTCGCGTGACCTCGCAGCCAACGCGGCCGCCTGGCGTCTGAATGTCGGGCCGATCGGCGTTGAACGCGCCGGCGAACTTGACCGGCTCGATCTGGCGCAGCACGGCCAAGGCTCGCACTTCCTCGGGGTGAACACGGTTGGTCATCGAAGCACCGCCTTTCGCAGTGGTGGGACTGGCTTGAGCCGGCGCTTGCGGTCGCTTCTACGCGTCCTGGACCGGATCGACGATTCGCACCAGCGAGAAGGAGCCGGCCGCGTAGGTCAACTGCACGATGCCGCAATTGGGCAGCCGCGATCGAAGCACGGCGGCGTCGGCGTGACGCGCCAGGAAGTTGCGGATCGCGCCGGCGTGTGACACCATCAGCACCGACTGGCCGGGCGTCGCCGCCATCAGCGAGCCGATGGTCTGCGCCACGCGCTTTTCAACCGCCTGCTGGGCCTCGCCGCCGTAGGGTACGAAAAAGTCGTTGTAGGGAATGGCGGGGTTGAGGATCTCCGGTTGACCCTCGAAGCGGCCAAACCCCCACTCGCGCAGCCCCTTCACCCGCCGGTACGGCTGGCCGGTGACGAGCTCCAAGGTGTCTGAGGCGCGTTCGGCCGTCGAGCAAAAGGCCGCGTCGAACGTGATGTGGTGCCGCGCGAACCACGCCGCGGCCGCCTGGCCCTGGGTGATGCCCCGCGACGTCAGTGGCGAGTCGCACCACCCCTGAATCCGGTTCTCCACGTTGAACAGGGTCTCCCCGTGGCGCATTAAGTAAAGCGTTTGCATTATCGCCGCCTCCGTCTACCTCGATTATAGTGGAAAAGCGCTTGCACCGCATGTTTTTCCGCGCAAAAAAGGCGCCGTAGTCGGCGCCTTTGAGCAACACATGGCCGTCTCGAACCTAATCCCCGATCGCCGCCAGCACCAGCCGGGCCACGGCCTTGACGGAAAAAGGATTCTGCCCCGTAATCAACTGGCCGTCCTGCACGGCGAACTCGCGGTAGGCCCGTTTTTGGACGAAGTGAGCACCACGGGCCGTGGCGGCCTGGCGGTTCAGGAACGGGACGACGCGGCGCTTACCGGCCAGCAGCTCCTCGCTGGCGGTGAAGCCGGTGATGGTGCGACCGGCAATCAGGCGCCGGCCCGAGGCGTCGGTCACGTTCAAAAGCCCGGCGATGCCGTGACACACCGAGGCGACGAGGCCGCCTTGCGCGTGAATGGCCGCGGCCAGCCGAGACAGCCCGGCGTCGTCTGGAAAATCCCACATCACGCCGTGGCCGCCGGTGTAGTAAATCGCCGCGTAATCGGCCGGGTTGACCGCGGCCGGGGCCAGCGTGTGGGTCAGCGCCCGGTCGATGAAGTCCGGCTGCTCGTACACGCGCATGATGTCGGCGTCGACGTAGCGCATGCTGCGCGGATCCAGCGGCACGAAGCCGCCCTTGGGACTGACGTAATCCACTGCCACGTGGTGAGCGGCCATCGCCGAGACGAACTCGGCGGCCTCGCCCAGCCACAGCCCGGTCGGCTCGGCTCGCTCACCGTACTGCATCACATTGGTTTCAACCACCAGCACCTTGGTCATCGTGCTCCTCCTTCGCTCCGCCGTTCAATATTGTGACTCATTAAACCATCACCGAGTGGCCGCGTCAACCGGCCGCCACCCGTTCACACCAAAAAAGCGCCCGGCCCCACTGCGCCGGACGCGCCGAAGCCACCGCAGGGGTAACCCCGCGGCAGCCTCGGTTATTGTGTTGATGACTTGCGTACTTACGTTGGCGACCTGCGCTCTGGTGCTGATCGCGCCGCGGCAACCGCGCTGCTGCGCGGTGCCTTGGCACAAGCCGCCTGTCAGTCGGCGCCGCAGCTACCTCGCAATGCGAGTAGGCGTCAGGCTTTGCGGCAGGCGGGTGGTGGTCCACACCCTGGTGGTCGGTCCCAATCGGAGGGGACCGTTGCACGAAAACGTCGGCGTTGTTGCCTGGTTCGGCATGGCATGAGTGGGGTACTGGGAATGCTTATGTCCCGGACCGTTCCCCATAGACGGTGGTCGCGCTGCGGCTGTGATCAAAGCCGCCACCCCGTCCTAAGATAATCATCTGAAGCAAGTGTAAGCCCTGCCATTTCAGCCGTCAACTATTAAGCTCGCTTGCCGCCACTTTTTCACCACGCACAAAAGGGCCGCGGTCGCGGCCCTTCCCAGTTACGATTTGACAATCCGCCACACGCCGCCTTCCAGCGTGACGCGCTGGCCCTTCTTCGGGTAGAAGCGCATCTTCTGCTGGCGCAGCTTCTTGACCCCGCAGGCGACGCGCCACTTGCGGCCTTCCTCCTTCAGCAGGTAGGTGCGACCCGGCAGGTCGTCGATGCTTGCGGTGCCATCCGCCGCGGTGGTCACCGTCAGCACCTGGCGCTTGCGGTACAGCGGCTTGCCGTTGGGCTTGCACAGCCGGTACGTCACGCCCGGCACCGGGTCACCGTTCGCGTCGACCACCGTGAACCAGAGGTCAAAGAGGTGGCGCCGCAGCAAGAGCCCGTGCAGGTAGCGGCCGAGTAGCCCCAGCGTCAGCAGCAAGGCCGCGATGCAGCCGAGCAGGATGGCCAGCTGCTGCCAGGTCTCGGCGCTTTGGGCGGCCTTGACCTCCTTGGCGATTTTGGCCGTGTACGGCACCCGGTAGCCGGTCAACAGCAGCCGGTGCGAGTTGATCATGTACGGGGTGCAGGTCAGAAGCGTCGCGAGGTCGCGGCCGGGCTCGATTTTCAAGACATCGGTGTCCTCCGGCAGCACGACCTGGATGCGGAAGACCTTGTAGGCCAAGTGGTGCTTGCCGACGGTGAAAACGAACAGGTTGCCCTTCTTGACCCGGTTGAGGTCGGAAAAAAGCCGGCGGTCGACCAGGCCGCGGTGGCCGGCGACCACCGTGTGGGTGCTGGGGCCGCCGGTCGGCAGCGAGGTCCCCGGCACCACGGCGGCACCGACGGCCAGCGTGTCGTCGGTCAGCGTCTTGAACAGCGGCACCGTCAGCGCAATCTTAGGCACCGTCACCGTGCCGAGCTGGTCTTTTTGCAGGTTGACCTTGTCCTTTTTGTCCATGCCGGAAAACGGATCGGCGTCGGCATGCAGCCCGGACTTCTTCAAAGCCGCGTTGGCCTTGGCCATCTTGGCGCGTTGGGCCTCGACGTTGGCCGCATTTTGCTTTTCCACCTGGGCCACGCGCCGCGCGTCCAGCAGGCTGTTGAGCGATTCGACGTAAAACGGGTACAACGCGACCACGACACCGACCATCAGCAAGACGACGGCAATCGCCTGGGTGATCAGGTGGCCACGGGCCCGGGGGTGTTTTTGTGCCATTGCGATCCTTTCCATTCGACCCTTACAGCAAGCGCCAAGCCTTGCGACTTGGCGCCTGTTAAAAGGTCGGATTAAGTTAGCTTAAACCTCTTCGTGGTGCTTGCCGCGACGCAGGAAGAAGACGCCAGCCGCCATGATGGCCAGCCCGGCCACGATGACGATGTAGATCCCCATGCCACCGGTGCTTGGGAGGATACCCTTAGGGGCGTTGGTAACTTGCTGCGCCTTGGCAGCGTCCGAGTAGTCTTTGTCGGTCCAGTACGATGTTGCATCAACATCGAAGGACAACGGTGCGGTCGCAACCGCGTAACCCTCAGGTGCTTCGTATTCCTGAATCTCGTACGAGCCATAACCCAGACCCGTAATTTCGAAGGTCCCGTCATCAGCAGAGGTTAGGGTCACCGCGCCATCCTTCTTGGCAATTTCTGCCGCAGTGGCGCCGTTGACATCGGCCCAGTAGTAGTTGGTTGGAGCGGAGGTGCTTGCCGCAGCCTTCGTCTCGCTGGTCGAGCTCTCACTGGTCGTAGACGTCGAATCGGAGGACGTTGCGTCTGCATCGGTCGTGGTCGAAGCGACTGGCTTCGTGGTGGTCAGGTACTGCTTTCCGTCCTTGCTCAACACGACGAACTTGGCATTCGCCAACGTCTTGGTCTTATCATCCGCGTCAACCTTGACGAAGCGCTTGCCGCCGGTCGTCAGCGGTGTCGTACTGGTGATTGGCTTTGGTGCGTTTGGAACGGTAATGCTGTTGTTCAACGTTTTGCCAGGGGCAAGCAGCTTGTTGATCTGAGCATTGTAAGTGATGTAGAGGGCCTGACCCGCTGCATCGGCAATCTGATCGTTCTTGAAAGTAAGTGTGAAGCCGGCACCTTGCTTGTCGCTTTGAGGCGTGGCCTCAACCGTATAGTGGGTGCCGAGTGTCAGCTTGTTGGTGTGAGCCTCGTCCGTGTAAACCGCGATGGAGCTGGCATCAATGTTCAGCCCAACGTCCGGTGTATCGACAAGTGTGTAAGCGTCCAGCACGGAAATATCCGTTGGGATAGTTTCCATGACGTTGTAGGTCACATCGTCACCGAGCTGGTGAGCAGCGTTGCCGGCAAGATCCAAGTTCGATTTGCTGTCTGTCGCAAGGTCCTTGGTAGCTGCCTTACCAATTTCGTTCTTTGGGTACACATTGACAGTAGCGCCGTTATCCGCAGCCTTCAGTGGCAGCACCAGAATGATTGGGTTCGCCTTTTCAATAGTTGCACCACTCTTGTTACCAGAAACGGCCGACTTGGTTTCAAGAAGCATGTACACAGCCCAGTCGCCGCCAACCTTGTTATCAAGCTTGAACGTCGTGGTCCCGTCGTCGCCGGTCGTCTGTGCGTCACCGACCTTGGTGCCAACCGTGGTTAGATCTTTTTCGTTTTGAATTGACTGAATTGCCTTTTGCGAAGTTGTACCGTCAGTATCAAGTGCCTTCTTGTAGGCCGAGGTAACGTCGTATGCCGTGAACTCAACGCCGGGCATCGGTGTCCCACCCTTGAGTTCATCGCTCGAAAGAATGGCACCGGTGTTATCGATTGCTTCTTGTGCGTTGCCGTCCTTCTGGCTATCCTGAAGGGCCTTCCAGCCATCTTCATCATAGGCCAGTTTGTGAACGGTTACGGTGGTTTGATCCGTTGTTGACGGTTCGTCTGCCGCGCTAACGGTCTGAACCCCTACGGCAGCTTGGAATGCCAGCGGCAGAATCAGTAACGCGCTGGCAAGGAGGTGCTTGAGTTGTCCTTTTTTCATTGTTTTTCCCTCTTATTCGTCTTGGTGTGGAACCAAAAATATAGTGCGATGCCGATGATGACGATCCCCAAGAGCGCCATCGCGGATCTGGCCTCCCCGGTCTGGGGAAGCCAACCGCCGGTGATCGGCAGGTGTGGCCAAAAGCTGTGGTGCGTGGTGGCCGGTGGCTTGGTACTTGGCGTCGAAGGCGTCGCCGGCGTTGGCGGCGTCGTCTCCTTGCCAGGCGGTCCGGCCGGCTTCTGCGGGTTGTAGACCCGCAGGACGGCCCGGGCCGACTCGCCGTTTTGGATGTGCCCATCCAGCAGATTGGCGAGCCGGTGGCCGTTCAGCCACAGATCCGTGGCCGTGACGCGCAAGTCGACGCGCCGGGCCGCGGCGGTGATGGTGAAGCCTTGCGGGGCTCGGACCTCGCGGAACCAGTAGCGTCCGGCGGGAAGCCGGATGTTTTCCAGCAAAACCGCGCCCGAGGCATCCGAGCGAAGCTTGCGAACCGCCTTGTCGGCTCGCGGTGCGGTGCTTTCCACCCAGCCGCCGCCGGTGCCGAGGTACTGCCGCGACCCGTCGTGGGTTCGGGCAAGTACGAATCTCGCGCCGGCAAGCGGCGTCTTGGCGCCATCGACCAGCGTCGCATACTTGTAAAAGTACACGGCCGCGGTCTCGGTCACCGGCTTGGGATACGCCCCGACCACGCCGTCTGCCGGCGTGACCTCAACGATGACCGCAAGCGTCCGGGCGAACCCGGCGAAGTCCAGCGTCGCCGCCGTGTCCTGCAAAAGCAGGTAGTCGCGGTTGTCGCTTGGCACCGCCAGGCTCTCGGCGCCGGTCGCGGCGGCCACCAGGTGGTGGTTGGCCACGAACTGGCGCAGCTTTCTGGCGTCTGCGGCCTGCAGGCGCAGCCTTAGTTCGTCCAGCGACTCGCCGGCCGCCTTGCGCTTTTGGACGTAGGCGGTGATGTCGTAGGCCGAAAAATTCGGGTGCCCCCGCGACGTGATCGCGCTTGGCGCGTGGATCACGACGGTGGCGCTGGCGGCTCTCACCGGTTGCCCCCTCAGGCCGAGGCCCAAGGCGCAACCGATCAGCAAGGCGATGAACACTTGAAGCGATTTTTTCATCCGCGCTCACCCGCCTTTCGCTGCACATGCGCCAGCCAGAACAGCCCGGCCGCCGCGGCGAAGGTCAGAGTCGCCAGGATCAGGGGCACCAGCGGCCCCGTCCCGCCCGTTTTGGGCAAAATGCCCTTCTTCGGATCCTTCACGGTGATGGTGACGACATGCGCCGTCGTGTCGACGCTCGCCACCACCTGGTGCGAGGCGGCGTCCTTGGCGTCGGCCGCAGTCACCGTGGCCCCTTGCCAGGTCAGTGTCGGCGGCGAGTCGTCGCTGGCGGTCTTGATGGTGATGGCGCCGTTCAGCGGCACGTAGCCGGCCGGCGCCGTGCCCTCCTCCAGCGTGTAGCCAGCGCCCATGTCGAGGTTCTCGATGGTGGCGCCGGCCGTGGCCGTCGGCTTCAGCGTGGTGACGGCCTTGCCGTCGGATCCGGTCAGTGGGAACGCCGCCCCATCGATTTGCTTGCCGGTGTCTTGGTCGACCTTGACGACCTTGAGGGACCAGGGCTTAGCCTCGGGCTGGTCGGTGAAGGTCATGGCGTAGCCGTCGTCGGTGAGCTTCAGCGTGACCGGCAGTTTTTTAATCTCATCGTCTGACAGGGGCGAGCCCTTGTCGTCGACAAGCTGACCGTTTTGAATGTATATCGGAGTCTTGTCGACCGTGTAGCCAACCGGCGCCGAAATCTCCCACAGCTTGTAACGCACCCCTGCCTGCATGCTGTGCGTGTAGGTGACGGGGCTAGCGCTGAAGTTGGTCAGGTGACCATCGATGTCGGTAATCAAGACGCCCGGGTTGTCATCTCCGCGCTGCCAGAAGAAGACGGCGCCGCCGAGTGGATTGCCTTGCGGATTGACCTTGGTGATGGTCAGCGGCTGCAACGCGTCCTCTTGGGTAAAATGCACCAGGTGAATCGGGCCGCTCTGCGTGTTGTCTGCCGAAAAGCCGTTATCGGTCTGCGACGGCAGGTCAGTCCAGATTGAGGCGTCGGTGAGTTGCGCCTCGGCCTCCGGAATGGTGGTAGCCGTCAGCACCGTCTCTTGCCAGTCGTACGTTGTACCAGTCACCGGATTGCCGGTGGTGCTGAGGCGCAGCGCGTAGATCTTGGAGCTGAGCTGCAGCCCCGTCGGCGCCTTGGTTTCCTGCAGCAGGTAAGTTCCTGGCTTCAGCTTCGTCGTGGGATGCAGGTCAGCCTCGGTGGTGGTGATGGTTTTCGGTGCGGTGCCAGGATTGCTCAGATCGGTCAGCGTGTAGCTGGCGCCAGCCAGCGGCTCGTCTTCGTCTTTGGTCAGCTTGGTGATATCAAAGCCGAACTCCGCGTTGGTGACGGTCAGCTCACGCCTGCCGTCGATGTTTTTGGCCTCATACACCGGCGTGTAACCACTCGGTGGGTCCGTCTCCTTCACGTAATACACCAGCTCGTAACCATCCGCTCGCGTCGGCAGGTTGCTGACGGTGATCGACCAGTTATTGGCCTTCGACAAAACCAGCGGATCGTGGTCGACCTTCGTGTCATGCGTGGTGCCGTCCGGATCGGTGATGCGCTGGTAAAGCGCCATCGTGACCGAGTCGCTGGCCGGATTACTGCCGGTCAGGCCGGACCACTTCTTGGTCACCGTGACGCTAGTGGTATCGGGTAATTTGCTCGGTTCGTTGGTGACGATTCGGTTGTTCGACTTTTCATCGGTGGTACTAGTCCAAGGGTTGTACTGCAGGTCCCAACGGGAAACCTCACCACCGGAAACATTGACCGAGTTGGCAATCATCGAGCCGAAAATGTGACCCTGTTTATTGATCAGGTTGGCCCCAGGTGCCAAAATCGTGCCGTAGAAGGTATCACTGGAGACGCTGATGGTTTTGCCCTCGGCGTTCTTGTAGTTCCAAAGAATCTTGTTGGAATATTGGGCGCGATCTGCATCCTCTTCGAGCGGCATCGGGGTGGCTGAAGCCGCATCAAGCGCATCCTTGGGCGAGTTAGCGGCGGAGACGAACACGACGTTCGGGGCGCCGACGTCCAGGTTGTCCGGGGCTCCGGTGAAGTCGATATTGATTTCAACTGGCGCCGCGTGCTTGGACAGATCCATGTTCAGGAAGTACACTTTCCCGCCGGAAGTGACATTGCTGCCGACCGCAAAAATCTGGTCGTAAGGAATGTTGAACTCACGGGCCATTGGCGTCGTGCTGGTGCGGAAGGTCGTGACATCGGTATCGATGGTGGTCGGCATCGCGTAGCCCTTTGGCGCCGCCACTTCGCGAAAGCGGTAGTTACCGGAGACGTTGACGGCGACGTTAATTTCACCTTTGTCATTCGTATTCAGGATGTAGATGCCGGCGGTCAGGCCGTACTGCTTGCCATCCGCCACCTTGTACAAATCGTTGTAGGCGGTGTCATCCGGAATAATCTGGTGCTGCGCGTCATACAGGCTGGCCGGCTTGGTGATCAGCTTGTGGTTCTCATCGTAGGTCGGGTTGCCGTCGTCATCGGTCACCGGCAGTTCAGTTCCTGGCGCCATATCCGCCCACTTCACCGGGTCCGGTGAACCACTGCCGGTGTAGGTCGCGGGATACACCGGGTACTGCACCGTGAACCGGGCCCCGGCCAACAGGGCGCCGGTCTCGGCATCTTTCTTGGTCAGTTTCAGAGCGTAGGCATTCTCGTAGGTATCCCCGTAGGCATCGGCGGTACCGGTGTTGTTCAAGTCGTAAATGGTGAGGTTGGGATCCGCGGTGTCCAGGTCAGTCAGCTTTTCCTGCTTGTCATCGTTGGACAGCTCATCGGACTTGAGGTCGAGGCTATCAAGGACGGCGGAGATGTTGATGTACGGCGCAACGCTATCGGCCAGCGCGACCTGGCCGGCCTTCAAGTGGTTAAAGTCGCGGCCGTTAATCGCATAAATCTGCCCGACTCTAGTGGTAACATGAAGGCCACTAATGCCGCTGCCAAGAACTAACTTCGGATTCAACGATGGATCATCCGTGATATCAGGAAGTGTGTTCGTGCCATCCGCAAAGTTCTGATAGTAGAAAACGTCGCGGCCATCCGTATCGTTGGCACCTGGGCCGGTGACCAGCTCGCTCTTGAGCTGAACTGGGCTGGCAATCCCGTTACCCCCAGTCGATATCGTGCCGGCCGCGACGTTCCCGTGAACGTTGCTGGAGAGGGTCACCGTATTAGCAAAAATAGTGAAGTGCTGGGCACTGCCGAGGTAGTCATTTTGAGTGGAGGGGAATTCATTGGCGTAGGTCTGAATCTGGGAAATCGGTAATCGTGCGTCGTCGCTGCCGATACCGGAATCGACGGTCATGCGGGGATCTTGTGTGACCCGAGGTTCAACATCACTGGTGGTTTCGGCATTGGTGTTTGCAAACGCATTGACCAGCACAAAATAGGCGACCCAAAAGACGCCCATCAGGCTCAATGCTGCGCCTAATAGACGACCGAGTCGTCTCAGCTGTGCTAGTTGCTGTTGCATCAACAATAACCCCCCAGTCATTGTTGATGTGTAGTGGTGGCCCAGTGCTTACGCTGGGTGCGAAACTTACACGTTGCCCCGAAAATTGTGTCGCGTCACGATACGAATTCAACCTGTACCCAAGTAAATGCGCATTAGGTTATGGTTAATAAACTCAAAGGCTATACAGGTCCATCCTACAAGAATTTTTGTTGAATGTATATGGTTTTGCAAATTTTAGTGCGAATATTTTCAATAATCGTCTGGGTGATTGTACCGCAGGAGTTCCCGCGAAACAAGCGGTCAGGAGCGGTCACGTCCCGTCGCGTCGGGCTTTGTGAAATCGCTTGCACAAAAACGTTTCCTCTAATTTCTTATGTTACTTATCAAATTTTATAACCGAATAGTTGAAAACATGACGTGCAAACTCCCATGCGAGGGCATCACCCGTACCAATCGCCGCCGCTGACCGGTGCAGTCACTGTTCGCGTGGCGTCGACAGCCGCCCGGCCGGTCAGGCGGCACCGGGCTATTTTCGGTGCCAATTTTTCCGACTTTTTGATCTCGCCGACTGGGCTATACCAAACAAAAATCGGCCCTGCCAGCTGGCAGAACCGATTACGGTGTGACCTATTCAGTCTGAAATTACAGGCGACGGGCGAAGCTTGGCATGAAGCCGGCGGAGATCGTCGCGATGCGAACCACGTCGCCTTCCTGAGGCGCGTGGATGTACTGGCCGCCACCGATGTAGATGGCGACGTGGTAGGCGCTGTTGCGGCCACCCCAGAAGAGGAGGTCACCGGCCTGCAGGCTGCTCAGGGATACTTCGGAGCCGTAGTGAGCCTGTTGCGAGGCCTGGTGCGGCAGGGAGATGCCGACCTGGGCGGCGGACCACATCACAAGCCCGGAGCAGTCGAAGCCAACGGATGGGTCAGCGGCGGCCCAGACGTAAGCCTTGCCCTGCTGAGATTCGGCGGCGGCGATCATGCTGGAGAAGCTGCCGGCCGAGACGTGGCTGGTGCTGCCGGTGTTGGCGCTTGAGCTTGAGCTGTTCGTGTTGGCGGCACTGCTGTGGTGCGAGGTGCTGGAGCTGGTGTTGGAGACGACGGTGGCGGCGCTGGACTTGCTGCTCGTGGCCTTCTTGACGGTCGTTGCGGCGCTGGTGGCCTTGGCGATCGCAGTGTCTTGAGCGGCCTGGGCGGCAGCGGTGGCCTTCGCCTGCTCGGCGGCGGCCTTCAGGGCGGCGGCCTGGGCGGTGGCGGTGGTCAGCTTCTTTTCAAGGGCGGCGATTTCGTCCTTGTTGTCATCCAGCTTCTTGGCCAAGGCGGCGGAGTCCTTCTTGGCCTGCTTTTGCAAGCTGGTCAGTTCCTTCTTGTCGGCCTCCAGCTGGTTCTTGGTGGCGACCAGGTCGGCCTTCTTGTCTTCCTGGGTGGCCTTGAGCGTCTTGACCTTGGCCTTGGCGGCGTTCACGGCGTCCAGCGCATCCTTGCTGGCGGAGTTGAGCTTGTTGACGGTGACCCCGCGGGAGACCAGGTCGGACAGGTCCTTGGCGTTCAGGACGAAGTCGACGTAGACGTTACCGGTGATGGAGTCGCCGGCCTTTTTTTGCAGGGAAACCAGTTGCTTTTTCAAAACAGCTTTGCGGCTCTTGATCTCCTGGTTCTCCTTGGCGATCTTGGCTGCGTAGCTGGCGATGGTGTCTTCAGTGGTGCTGATGTTCTTCTTAGTGTCGATAATGGCCAGCGTCTTGTCGGAGACCTTATTATCGATCTTGGCGACCTTCTCTTGGGCCGTCTGCAGTTCCTTAAGCAAGGTCGTGGCTTCGCTCTTCTTGTTGCTCAGCGCGGACTTCGCCGAGCTGACATCGTCGGCGGAGACGGTGTTGCTGGTGCTGAAGGTGCCTGCTGCCAGGATGGTCATCAGGGCAGCCACTGTGATTGATTTTGCGAATTTCATAAATTACACTCCCTTACTTCACTGTCTAAGAATATAGCAGACCAAAGTTACAGCGCTGTTACAGTGAAGTTAACGATTCGCGGCGCTTGTCATGAAAACGGTCGGTTGTAACACACGGGCTCGGCTCCCAGCGGCCGCAATCCCGCGTCCCGCCTGGTCTCGCGGCCGCCTGGCCCCAGTCGTTCCACTCTGTCCAAAATGTCACAAACTATTCGCCGAATATTCCCGGGATCGGCGCAAAACCGCGACCCCAAGCCGGTCCGACCGACAAATGCCGAAGATTGCGCCGACGCAAAGACCCGCCTGGGCAGCCGGTGGTTCCGGTTGTCCAGGCGGGTCGGCGTCAGCGGTGGCCAAGTGCCACCACTGACTGACTATATAGAAGAAACACGATTGTTCACCGCACCCCGGCGATGAACAGCGCGGTCAGCTTGGTCTGGTCACTGCCCGGCTGCGCGTCGATCAGCGCGTCGACCAGAATCATCAGGAACCGGCGCAGCGTCGCCTCGTCGGTGGTCGCGGCGATTTCGCCGCTGGCGCGACCCTGCGCGATGATGGCCGCCCACAGCTCGTTGTTCCAGTCCGTCAGCTGCGCGGCGTGGGTCGGCGACGCCTGCAGCCGCAAGAACAGCTGCTGGAAGCCCTTGCCCGGAATGCCGGCGCGGAAGGCCTGGGCGCAGGCCGCGAACTGCGTGATGCGCTGGGTCAAGGACACCCCCGGCGCCGTCGCCTGCTTTTGCGCCTGGCGGTAGAACCGCGAGAACGCCCGCATCCCCGCCAGGTCGATCAGCTCGTCCTTGCGAAACGAGTTGCGCATCGTCGCGTAATCTACCCGCGCCAGCACGCAGATCTCGCTGACGTTGAAGTGCCCGATGCCCTTCACCTGCATCAGCTGGTCCGTCGCCGCGATCAGCCGCTCCTGCGCCGTACCCCGTGCCTGTGCCGTTGTCTCCAAAAATGCCACCCCCATGACGTTATGCGTCCATGTTACCACAGGGTGTCAGGACGCGCGAATCTGAAGCACGCCGCCGCGACGGCACACCGCTGCCGCGGTCCAACACCGCTTGGCGGGGCGCGTTTTCCCTCACTCGCTCCGGCGACCAACCGCGCCGCGTCAATCGGCTCACCCGCCCAGTGCTAGCAGCGCCGCGCGAACCGCCGTCTGCAGCTGCCCCAGCAAGTCCGAATCCCACATCACATAGGCGCCGACCAGCACGTAGCAGGCCTTGGTCGGCGCGAGGCTGCGAGCCTGAATCTCTGCCGCCCAGGCCGGGTGACGCGCGACGGTGCTGGCGGCCAGCATTACGACCACCGTCGCCACGCCGATCAGCACCCCGGCCAGCAGCGCCTCCGTGGCCCCGATGCCGGTGAGAATCGGCAGGTACAGCGCGAGGTGGCAGCGCGTGGTCACCGCAAGCACCGTCAGCACCACCGCCACCGTCGCGGCCTGCGGCGACAGCGCCGGGTCCGTCGGTGACTTGGCGTGCAGCGCGAAGACCAGCGGCAGCAGGCCGACGCCGCCGACCACCCAATCGGGCACGATCAGCTCAAGCCCCAGGCCCAGCGCGTAGCTCAGCCCCATCAGCACCGCATCCGCCGCGAGGTAGCCCAAGGTGACCTGAAGCGGCGCGTATTTTTGCAGCAAAAACAGCAGCAGGAACAGGTACTCCAGGTTCACGCTGACAAAAGCCAGCAGCAACAAGATTAATCGCATGGCGCTTCCTCCTTCGCGCGTTAACGCTTATGTACCGGGGAGCTCACTCCCCGGGCGACGCTAGGCCTGATAGATCTGCTCGACATCCGTCGCGATGTACCAAGCCTCAAGCGGCTGGACGTACAGCGCGATGCCGCCAATGCTGAAGAGCTGGGCGTTGGCCATCGCCGCCATCATCGTTTCGACGGCCTCGGTCGACGGCTTCGCGCCGATGTTGCTCATCGTCAGGGTACGCCGAAGCCCACTCGCGGCGGCAAAAACCAGCCGCAGTTGAACGGTATCATTCATGTGATTCACCTCCTTTCGAGAAGAGCGGGTGGAACCCGTTGAGAGGGTGGAACAAGGCGGGTTTAGCGGGGCGGCAAGCGTAGGACTGGCGCTTGGCGCGTCCTTTGCGTCGAGTGCCAGTCCTAGCTGGACGCACCCGCGTTGCCTTGGGGAACCCGTTGAGAGGGTGGAACAAGGCGGGTTTAGCGGGGCGGCAAGCGTAGGACTGGCGCTTGGCGCGTCCTTTGCGTCGAGTGCCAGTCCTAGCTGGACGCACCCGCGTTGCCTTGGGGAACCCGTTTAGCCGGTGGAACAAGGCGGGTTTAGCGGGGCGGCAAGCGTAGGACTGGCGCTTGGCGCGTCCTTTGCGTCGAGTGCCAGTCCTAGCTGGACGCACCCGCGTTGCCTTGGGGAACCCGTTTAGCCGGTGGAACGCCGTGCAGTTAGCGGGACGGATAGCCTACCCGCTCCCGCCTCCCGCCTCACGGTTACGCGGTCGGCGCCTCGCTGTCTGCGGTGACCTGGTAGACCTTGGTCATCACGGCGTCCGCCAGGTGGTAGCCTGGGTTGAGAATCGCCAGGGCCTCACCGTAGCTGGTGACCGACGCGTCGCGCGGATCGAGGTTGACGTTGCCGAAGCTGCGCTTGAACGTGTCCGTAGCGTCAGTGTCGTTCGCGTAGGTGTACACCACGTGAACAGATTGAATCAGTTGCATTGCACTCACCTCCCTTGCGGCCGGATTAAGCTCTCGCTTGGGCCTACACCTTTAAGACAACAATTTTGGCCAAAAGTGCTAGGGGGTCTAGCAACTTTTGTCAAAATTGTTGTCTTAGTCAGTAAGGAGGCGAAAACAATGACACTCAATGGCATCGATATTTCCAGCAACAACGCACTCAACGGGCACTACATCAACGCCGGCGGCATCCCCGGCAGCTTCGTGATCGTCAAGGCCACGGAAGGCGTCGCCTACAAGAACCCGGTGATGGCCCTCAACCTGAAGCAGGCGAGCGACTCGGGCAAGCTGATTGGGCTTTACCACTACCTGCGCAACAACGACCCGGTGCGGGAGGCCGACTACTTTCTGGACGCGGCCGGGCCTTACCTGGGCCGGGCGCTGTTGGCGCTCGACATCGAAGACGGGCCGCTGCTCAGCCAGGCCGGGCCGGATCACGGGCTGCTTTTTCTTCAGCGCATTGTCAGCCTGACCGGCGTCCGGCCGTTGGTCTACACCAACCTGGCCGAGGAACGCACCCGCAACTGGGCCAAGGTCGTGCAAGGGGGCTTTGGCCTGTGGCTGGCCCAGTACAACAACTACAACCAGGTCACCGGCTACCAGCCCCGGCCGCTGCCGGCCGCACCGCGCTGGTGGCCGGCGGCGACGCTTTTTCAGTACACCAGCAGCGGCCGGCTGCCGGGCTGGGCCGGGCCCTTGGACTTCGACGTGTTCAGCGGCGGCAGCGCCGACTGGGCGGCCCTGGCCGCTGGCGCCAAGAATACCGCGGCGGTCACGCCCAAGGACCCGGTGGTGACCGCCGCCCAGGCCTTCCTCAACCAGCGCTTCAAGGCGGGGCTGGCCACCGACGGCGTGGCGGGACCGCTGACGAAAAAGGCGCTGGTGCGTGGTGTCCAGACCACGCTCAACGCCTTGTACCACGCGGGGCTGGCCGTCGATGGCGTGTTCGGGCCCCGCTCGGCCCAGGCGGTGCGGCCGCTTGGCACCGGCGCCAGCGGCGACCTGGTGCGGCTGATTCAGATTGGCCTGCACCTGGCCGGCCACGACCCGCAAGGCGTGGACGGGGTGTTCGGCGCCAAGACCCGCGCCGCGGTGGTGGCCTTCCAGCAGGCCAGGCGGCTGGTGGCCGATGGCATCGTCGGACCCCTGACCGCCACTCAGCTGTTCGCGTGACCCGACCGCCGCCAACAGACCAAAAAGCCGCGGGTATCACGCGGCTGCTGTCTCAGCAGCTGCGCCGGCACCCGCGGCTTTTTGAAATTCAATCGGGCCAAGGCAGCGTTCGCACCGGCCGCGGTCTGGCCGCCCCGGTTCAGCGGAAGCCGAACGCGCTGCGGCCGCTTTGCAGGTCGTCGATCACCAGCTTCCGCAGGCGCCCGGCCGCCTCGCAGCGCCGCACGAAGGTCGCTGGGCTCATCGGCGTCGCGACCAGCCGCAGGACGTGCCACCGCCCGTCGCCGAGTCGCACCTGACAGCTGAAGCCTGCCGGGCCCAGGCAGGTCGCGCGGTACACGCGGCCCATCCCCAGCCACAAGCTGCCGGTCGGGCTGCGGGTCAGACACACCAGGTGGTTGTGCAGGTACGGCAGACTCCAAGGCAGCGCGGCAACCCCCAATTCCGCTTCGACCTGCCGCTCACAGGCGGCGAGGTCGGCCGCCCCCCGCTTCTGACTGTCCCGGGCGGCCGCGATCAGCTGGGCCGGCGAACAATCGCTTCGGTACCAACGGCCGTGAGCCAAAAGCACCGCACCAGGGCCACCGGAAGCGTTGGCGACGGCCACTAGCAGCGCGACGCCGTCCAGTGACGCCCCGCTGTGCCAATCCGCCGTGGTCAGCGCTTGCGGCGCGACCGGGTAACCATCAAGCGTCAGGATCACCGCCGATTTTTGCTTTGTCGTTCTCATCTGAATCCCTCCTTAGCCTAAAATCGTTTTCATTCTAGCAACATTTTTATAAATATACGAATATTATGCTCATTTCGAATAAAAATCGGCCGGAGTTTCACTTAACAATTGCCGTGCGGCCGCCACTTGCGCCGGCCGCACCGGACCCAGTGCCGCCAGGCCCCGTCGTATCGGTCCTGGCCACGCCGAAGGTCGCGTTGGCGCCGGCGCGACCCCGCGGTAACCTGACGTCATCATCGATGAATAACCCGCGCGGTTGACTGCAGCGACCGCGTCCGAGAAGGCATTGTGATGACCCTTGACATCGATTCCCTGCTCCGCGACTATGACCCCCTGATTCGCCGGGTGGCGACCCACGCCGGCGACTTCGACCAGTTCTACGGGGAGGCGCTGGAACTCGCCTGGCACTTCATCGCCACCGAGTACCCGGCCTACCAGTCCCGCGGCGCAAGTGACGACTTCGCTCACCTGCTGGCCTGGCGCCTCAAGCGCAGCTTGGCCACCCTGGCTCGCAACCGCCGCACTGGCCAACGGCGCCAGGACCGCGTCGCCCGGGTCCTGCAGGAGGCAGTCCGGGAGCCACCGCCGGCCGCGCAGCCGATTGAGCCGCTGCTGGTGACGGAGGCGCTGGTCGGACTTTGGCCGCGGCTCACCGCAAGCGAGCGGCGGGTGCTGAACCTGGCCTACCAAGGCGCGACCAACGCCGCGATCGCCCGGGAGCTCGGCCTGTCGCACCAGCGCGTCACCCAGCTGCGAGCCGCCATTCGCAAGAAATTTTTGGCGGCAAATAATGATAGCGGTCCCAACCGTTGAGTGATAGAATGATTAGAAAATGAGCGCATCGTGAGACTCACGGTCGCGCTGACGGAGGCCGCCATGCACGGATTACTGTCGCTCGAGCTCAAGAAGCACCCCTGGTCGCTGCACCTCGCTGCCCTGCTCGGTCTGCTGCTGCTTTTCGCGGTGCCGCTGGGGCACCACCTCGGGATTCTCACCACCACCTACCGCTACGTCGCCGGCACCCGTTTTCCCTCCTACGACCCAAGCCCCGCCACGACGATGGAACAGGCGGCGCCTGGCCAGCGAGCGGCCGCAAAGCGCCAGGTACTTGCCGACTTGAAGGCCAATCCCAACCTCACCGCCGCCAAGCCGACGCTGGCTTTGCTGAGCGCGATTCGCGACCCGCTGGCCGAACGCGACTACCTGACCGTCGACCGGCTGACGCTCGCCGCCATCACCAAGCACCCCGAGATTCTCGACAACATCGGGAGGCTGGACTTCATCGAAAACACCTTCACCAGCTCCCAGCTGAACCTGGAGGCCAAGCAGCAGATTCTAGCCTACTACGTCAAGCACCGCATCAACGCGCTGCCGGCGATCGCCAGCCGCGGCACGGCCGCCGCTGCGGTCTACGGCGTGTTCTCCCACTACGGCAGCCACGTCTGGAAGTGGACGATGGTCGGCACCCGCAAGCACTACTTCTACAAGCTCAACGCCGGCACCACGCTGACTTGGGTGTTTCTCTTCTACGCCGCCTTCGTGCTGACGGCGGCGCTTGGGTACGACCAGCGCCACAACACCGAGACCCTGATGCGCATGACGCCGCGCCGCGACCTGCGCATGGTCGCGACGCAGGCGGCCCTCACGCTCGCCGTCATCGCCGTCGTGCTGGTCGCCTTGGTCGGCCTGGCGATGCTGATCACCGCCATCGTGCCGGGCAAGCGCATGGGAACCCTGTGGCAGCCGGTGCTTCACACCACCCCGGCCAGCGTCTACCTGACGCCGATGTGGCAGGAGATTGCGCTGCAGCTCGGAATGCTGTGGCTTTGGGCAGCGCTTTTGGCCGGCGTCGCCTTCCTGGTCACGCAGCTCACTGACAACCCGCTGCTGGCGCTGCTGATGACCTGCGCCGCGTTCTTCCTGGCACCGCTGCACGTGCTGGACGCCTTGCCGTTGGCGGTGCAAAAAGTGCTGCCGGCCTTTTACACCAACCCGCCGGCCATCTTGGCCAAGGCCGAGCCCTTCAACAACACGACGCCGGCGAGCGTCTTTCTCGTGCTGGCGGTTTGGGCGGTCGGCTTTTGGGCCGCTGCGGCGGTCGTGCAGCAGCTGCGCTACCGCCGGCTGGTGCTGGGCCACTAGGTTCGGTGATCTGAATCCAGCTACGCCAAAAAAACGCCGGAGCCGGTCGTGATGCGACATCACGGCCAGTTCCAGCGTTTTTTTTGGTTTGGGCTTGCTCAGGCTTGCTCGGGCTTGCTCGGTTTGCTCGACTTGCTCGACTTGTTCGGGCTTGATCGAATTGCTCGGACTTGTTCGAATTGCTCGGACTTGCTCGAGTTCACCTACAGTCGGGCCGGGCTAGCGCAGCACCGGCCTAACGCCGAGTCAGGTGCAGCTCGGTCAGCTCACCCATCGCGGTGCGGTCGCCCAGCCCAGCTCTTGGTCCGAGGACTTAGCGCTGGTCCGGCCGGGCCGGGGCCGGACATAGTGGTCCATCCGGGCCGGAGCCCGACTCGGCAAATTCTTCCTAGGCCGCAAGCCCTGCGTAGATCTGGTCGAGGTTCCACTTCATCATCGTGTAGTAGGTGTCGCCGGTGGTGCCGGCGGCGGCCAAGGAGTCGGTGAAGAGCTTGGCGTAGATGGTGCGGCCGCTTTCCTTGGCCACTTTTTGCATGGCCTTGGGCGAGACCGAGCTTTCGACGAAGACGTGACGGCCGGTGCTTGTCGCGAGCTTGCCCAGCACCGCCTGAAGCTGCGCCGGGGTGCCTTGCGACTCGGTGTTGATCTCCCAGATGTAGGTCGGGGTGACGCCGTAAGCGGCGCCGAAGTACTTGAACGCGCCTTCCGAGGTGACCAGGACGCGCCGGTCTTCGGGCAGCTTGCGGTATTTGGCGACCGCGGCCTCGTGCAGCGCCTCGAGCTTGGCCACGTAGGCGTCGGCGTTTTGGCCGAACACCGCCGCGTTGGCCGGGTCGGCCGCACTCAGGCGCTTGGCGATGGTGCGAACGTACTGGATGCCGTTTTGCAAGTCCAGCCAGGCGTGGGGGTCGACCTCGTTCGCGTTGGTGGTCAGGTGCTTGGGCGTGACGCCCTCGGACGCGGCGAAAACGGTCTTGCCGAACGCCTGCCCGGTGGTGGTCACCAGCTTCTTGAACCAGCCAGAGCCGCCGGTTTCGAGGTTCAGGCCGTTGTGAAACAGCAGATCGGCCTCGGCGGCGGCGGCGACGTCGCTGGGCCGCGGTTCGTACTCGTGGGGGTCGACGCCGCGGCGAACAATGCTGTAGACCTCGACGTCGCGACCGCCGACTTCTTGGACCATGTCGGCCAGAATCGAGTTGGTCGCGACCACCCGCAGCTTGGCGCCGGTCGCCTGCTGCTGGGTCGCGGCCCGGGTGGCGATGAAGTGATGGACGCCGAACAGCATGGCGGCGACGGCGGCCAGGGTGAGCAGAATTTTTCTCATTGGGTGACCCTCCGGCGCAGGAAGCCCTGCTTGGGCGAGGCGACGAACGACAGGCCGAACAAGGCGGCTGCGACCAGAACGATGGCCGGGCCGGACGCCCAGTTGAAGGTGAAGCTCAGGTACAGCCCCGCGGTGGCGGCGACCGCCCCGATGACGGCGGCCAACACCAGCATCACGTGCAGCCGGTCGGTCCAAAGAAACGCCGTGGCCGCCGGCGTGATCAGCATCGCGACCACCAGGATGATGCCGACGGTCTGAAGCGACGACACGGTCACTAGGGTCAGCACCAGCATCAGGGCGTAATGCACCACCTGGGCCGGCAACCCGTAAGTCCGGGCGAAGGTCTCATCGAAACTGGTGATGAACAGTTCCTTGTAAAACACCACGACGAAGACGACGACCAGCCCCAGCACAACGGCGGTGGTCATGATGTCCGAATCCGACACGGCCAGGATGTTCCCGAACAGGATGTGGTGCAGGTTCGTCGCGCTTTCGGCCAGCGAGATCAGGATGAAGCCCAGCGCGTAAAAGGCCGAAAAGACGATGCCGATGCTGGTGTCGGTCTTAATCTTGCTGCGTGACGCGACGAAGCCGATCAGCATCGCTGCCAGGATGCCGAACACCGACGCCCCGAGCAGCACGTTGATGCCGAGCATGTAGGCGACGGCGACGCCGGGCAGCACGGCGTGGGAGATCGCGTCGCCCATCAGAGACATCCCCCGCAGGATGATGAAGCTGCCGACGATGCCGGACATCACACCGACCATGATGGCGGTGATCAAGGCGCTTTGGAGAAAATCGTACTTACCAAGCGCCGCTACGAAATCGGTCAGGGTGGTCATGCCGTCACCTCCGGTTCAAAAAGCACGGTGGCCAGGTCCTGCGAGAAGGCCTTGGCAATGTTTGGCGCGGTGTAGACCTGCCGGGTCGGCCCGGCCGCCACGATGCCGCGGTTGACGATCACCAACTCGTCGAAGTAGTCGAATACCTTGTTCAGGTCGTGGTGAACCACGATAATCGTCTTGCCGGCGTCGCGCCATGCCTTGAGGATTGTCATGATCGCGGCCTCGCTTTGCACGTCGATGCCGACGAAGGGTTCGTCAAGAATGATCAGGTCGGCGTCTTGGACGATTGCCCGGGCGACGAACACCCGCTGCAGCTGGCCGCCGGAGAGCTGGCCGATCTGCCGGTGCGTGAAGGCGGTCAGGTCGACCTGGTGCAAGGCGTTGAGGCTGGCGGCTTTTTCGGCCTTACCGGGGCTCTTGAACAGCCCGAGGTTGGCGTAGGTGCCGGTCAGCACCACGTCCAGCACCGAGGCCGGGAAGGTCAGGTCCAGCTCCTTGCGCTGTTCGACGTAAGCGACGTTTTTTCGGCTGTCCTTGATCGGGCGGTCATTGAACGTGACGGTTCCGGTGGCTTTGATCAGGCCGAGGGCGGCCTTGATCATGGTTGATTTACCCGCACCGTTGGGGCCGATGATCCCAGTAATGGCGCCTGCGTGAAAGTCCACGGCAACATCAGAGAAGACTGGTGTGTCATCGTAAGCAACGGTGAGGGCCGTGAGCTTGAGCATGCGGCACCTCCATTATTTTTAGGGACGTCTAAACTATCTACACTAATTCTACCCAAGCCTCGCTCAAAAGGCAACCACGGCCCGATTGGCGGCGCCAAAAAGCGGTCGCACCGGCGTTCTCACGTCGTTGCGGCCGCCAAATTGTGGCACGGGTGGTGCAACAAACCAGACCGCCCGGCACGACTTGGAGAATCGTGCCGGGGCAGGTTCTGAGGTGGTGACAGTGTTTGCACAACGCGGGGAAGCCGCTGTGACATGTGGCGTCTTCATAGCCAAGCGGAACGCACAACCCCTGCCGCAGGCCGCCTTGCCCGACCGCCGGATTCAAGTCGTGTCCCACAGTGTCGTGATACACGATAGCCAACGCGAGCTTAAAAATTGCCGGCGCCGGAATTTTCCATTATTGTAGTCACGGGGCGGCCGTCTACTCGCCGCCTTCGCCCAAAAGCCGCGGCAGCTCAAAGACACCTGCAATCACCCGGTCGGCGGCGCGTTGGTCCAGCGCGTAGCCGGTCGGCCGCACCGCCCAGGTCTCAAGGCCGGCACCCTTGGCCGCGGCGATGCCGACCGCGCTGTCCTCGATGGCCAGGCAGGCGGCGGCCGAAAGCCCCAGCGCGGCGAGCGCGGTCCGGTAGATCAAGGGGTCCGGCTTGTTGGCCGGCAGGTCGACGCCGCTGATGATCCGGTCGAAGCGCAGGTCGCACTCGGCGACGAAGCGCTGCAGGTCCGGCATCGCCCCGGCCGAGGCCAGCGCCAGCTGGAAGCCGTGGCCGCGCAGCCACGCCAGGGCCGCGGCCACGCCGGGCTTCAGGATGCTTGGGAACGGCACGGGCTGCGCCGCGACGGCCGCCTCGAACATCGCGCGTTGCCGCTGCCGCAGCGCGGCATCGGTCGGAAATGCCTGCAGCCAAAAGGCGTCGTCGGCCACCCCCGCCGTCTCCGCCAGCGAAAAATGCGCCGGCGTCACGCCGGTTTCTCTGAACTGCTTTTGCCGCCACCGGAAGTACAGCGGCTCGCTGTCGATCAGCACCCCATCTAGGTCAAAAATCACTGCCTGCTTCTTCATTCGATCCTCCCGCCACCCGTGCGGCGCTTTTGCATTGCCACTAGATGTAAACGTTTTCTAAACATTCATTCGATTAAGGAGCGTACCCATGGCAGACCCCTGCGAGCTGCAAGGCGTGTTCAACCGCCTGACGCTGTACACCACCACCGGCACCACCCGGACCGGCGAACCCGTCACCCGTCCCTTCGTCTCCGCCCCCAACGCGTTGCGCGTCGGCTTCACCCCCACCTTCATCCAGGCCGACGTGCGGTGCGGCGACACGGCGCTGGTCGGCGGCCGCACCCAGCTTTGGTACATCGCCCCGCCCGGCACCGGCGCCGCCCTGATTGAAGCCTGGGTCGCCGCCGGTCGCAGCTTCGCCGCAGACAGGCGCCTGGCGACCCTGCAAAGCCAGCTGGTGCCACTCCTAGTGCTGCCAGAACCCCGCTACGTCACCCGGATGGCAAGCGCCGCCCGACCGCGGCGATCACTAGCCTACGAGCCGTTCATGCTGGACTATCCCGGAGCCCTGGTCCGGCTGGGCAAGGAATGGCTGCACCAGCCAATCATGCGCCGCCGGCCAGCGGCGCCGAAAACGGAACTGCGACGGTAACCGTGGCCGTTGCGTGACCGCCCACCTTGGCTACCGTGGCCGCGGCGGCCTGGGCCCCAGCTCGCTGCGCTGTCGACGCGTCGTTCGGGTGCCGGCAGCGCGGCGAGCCGCACCACGATTCTACCATATTTAACGGGACCAAAAAGGCCACGATTCACACTGAATCGTGGCCTGAAGGGTCAGCGGGTCGGCACAGCGGCCGCTTGCCCCATGCGCGTGGTCAAAAGGCGCAGCCCGGGTTGCACCGCCGCGGCCAGGTCGATTGTGTCGTGCGACCTGCCGGCAATCAGCAGCTCCTCAAGCACCGTTTTTTGATACAGACCGCGAATCACCGGGGCCAGGGCCGCCGCCGTCGCTTCCGCCATCGCCAGGGGGCCGCGCATCGCCGCCAGTGCCTGGGCCACGCTGCCCGTGGCCTGAGCCTCGCGTTCGCGGCACCAGCTCACCTGCGTTGCGGTCAGAAGCGGCCGTTCGCGAACCAGGATCAGCAGGGTCTCGGCGACCGCCGGCGTCGCCAGCACCTGCCACCAGGCGGCCATGCCGGTCAAAAGTCTTGCCTCAAGCGCGGCCGCGTCGGCCGGGGCGCCCAGCTGCCACACCGGCAGCGGCGGCCAGTCGGCACCGGCGGCGATGATGGCATCGAGTACCGCCCGTTTGCCACCGGGAAAGTAATAGTAAAGCAGCCCCGGGCTTTCGCTGCCGCCGAGGTTCAGCCGCCGCGTGGTGGTCGCCTGGTACCCCTGCGTGGCAAACAGGTGCCGGGCCAGCGTCAGCAGGCGCGTTCGCGGGTCCGTTGCCCCGCGGCCTTCAATCGTCGTCACCGGCCTCACTCCCGCACGATCAGCACCGAGATGTCGGCATACTTGGCCATGTAGGCGGCCTGGCTGCCGAAGTGCCGGGCCAGGCCCTTCTTGGACTCGGCGCCGATGATCAACAGGTCCGGCTGCACCTCGGGAATGATCGTCTTGATGATGGTCTCCCCGGCGTCGCCCTCGCCGATGATCGCGCGAACCTTGGCGATGCCGGCCTTTTCCGCCAGCTCGACGTAGGCGTTGAGGTGAGCCTCAAGCTCGGCGCGTTCGCCGTGAACGTAATCCTTGCTCAGCGCCTGGTAGACGTTCATCTCGCCGGACTCCAGAATGCTTGTGATGATGAGCTCGGCCGCGTCGGCCTTGGCGCGGTGGATGGCGTAGCGAAAAGCCGCCAGCGCATCCGCCGAGTCGTCGACCCCGACCAGAATTTTGGTATAATCTTCTGCCATAGTTGTGCCTCCCTAAGAATTATCTACCCTATCAACTTAATTATCGCGGGTGGCGGTCGCCTCGTGCAACTTTGCCGCGGCGATGTGGTCGGCCAGCCGCTGGTTGCCGCGGCGCAGGTCGGCGATGCACCAGACCAGAAGCGCCAGGATCGCCGCAATCGCCACGTAGGCCGCGATGTGAGCCGATAGTACCGCATCGGCGCTGGCACCGTCACCCAGGAAGTCGGCGAAGGACTTCGGCAGGTTCAGCATGTTCAGGAAGGTCAGGCCGATCACGGAAATCCAGCCGCAGACCTTGACCCACGTTGAGTTCTTGAACCGGGCCCCCATTTCGGCCGGGCTGTCCGTCAGCATCAGAAGCGGCAGCATCGAAAACGGCAGGGCGAAGGCCAAAAATACCTGCGAGTTATTCATCAGCGTGTTCAGCGCCTCGTGCTGGTCGACCTTGTTCAGGCCGCTGGTCATCGCGACGCAGATCAAAACTGGAATCACGGAGATCAGCCGGGTGACCAGGCGCCGGGCCCAAAGCGGCATCCGCATGTGAACGAACCCCTCCATGATCACCTGCCCGGTCAGGGTGCCGGTGATCGTGGAGTTTTGGCCCGAGGCCAGCAGGGCGACGGCGAACAGGATGGACAAAATGCCGGACTTGGCGACGGCGATCAACACGCCGTTGCTCAGCGTGTCGGTGTTCGACAGCGCTTCGTACAGGCCGAAGAAGGACGGGTCCTTGACGGCGCCGGACTTGAACACCGCCACCCCCATGATCAGCAACAGCGCGTTGACCACGAAGGCGAAGCTGAGCTGAATGTTGGAGTCCCACTGCGAGAAGCGAACCGCCGTGGCGACTTCGTCCGGATCGTCGTGGTTGAGCTTGCGCGTCTGTGAAATCGCGGAGTGCAGGTACAGGTTGTGCGGCATCACGGTGGCCCCGATGATGCCCAAGGCCCCGCTCAACGGCGTCATGCCGGCGACGGTCGGGCTGATCGCGACGGACTTGGCGCTAGGCACCAACCCGAGGATCACCTGCCCCCACTGCGGGTCGGACAAGGCGACCTGGTAGGCGAAGACCAGCAGAATCACCAGAATCAAGCAGACCACAATCGCCTCGATTTTGCGGAAGCCGATTTTGGTCAAAAGCAGCAGGATCAAGACGTCCAAAACGGTCAGGAACACCGCGATGACCAGGGGAATCTTGAACAGCAGGTACAAGGCGATCGCCGCCCCGATGACCTCGGCGATGTCGGTCGCCATGATGGCAAACTCGGTCATGATCCAGAGGATGATGCCCAGCGGCTTGCTGGTCCTGGCGCGAATCGCCTGGGCGAGGTCCATGCGGGTGACGATGCCGAGCTTGGCCGCCATGTTCTGCAGCAGCATCGCAATCAGACTCGAAATCAGGATGATGCTCATCAGGAGGTAGCCGAAGTTCTGACCACCGGTGATGCTGGTCGACCAGTTACCGGGGTCCATGTACCCGACGGCGACTAGGGCCCCGGGTCCGGAGTAGGCGAATAAGGTTCGCCAAAATCCTTTGCCCTTGGGGACCTCCACGGTGCCGTTAATCTCCTCCAAAGACGGCCCGTTCGCGTATTCGATCAGCTTGTGCTTGCGTGGTTCTTCTGCCATGCTACCCTTCCTTTCTGCCGGGCCACCGCGGCCCGGCTGCCGCATTCGCGGCGTCACAATCATGTTCCTAATAATTCCAAAATCAGTATACGGCGGTCCTTGCCGAAGTTAAAGGATTTTTTAAGGCACGGCTAACTCGTCAATTTTGGGCAGCGTCGCGAGATGATAACGGCGATCTAAACAAGCGTCGCAAAATGCCAATGACCGTTCCGAGAAGACGCCACCAATTCCACCTAAAGTTGACTGAGCGACCGTTTAAGCGAAATTCGTCGCTGGTTCGAGGCTTGACGGCGCGAGAAAAACCGTTTTCTTACGTTACAACGAAGGCGATTGAGTCGGACAATCGGTTATTATCCGCCGAAAATTCGCCTCCTAACGAATCTCAAAAAAGTTCGCCACGCTTAATTAAATTTTTATGTGAGGCGAGCTCCAGCGCATTCCGCGACGGTTTCGCTGACGAATGCCCGTAACTAGGCATTTCGGTAAGTTCGCCGACACTAACTTTAGCCAAGGGGACCAGGAGGCGTCGCACCGCGGCCCGTTGTCGCACGAACAACGGCCTGCCGATTGGCACCTCAGCGGTTGGCCGCCGTGCAGCCGTCACTAACGCGGCGGCGGCGGTGCGACCACCGCCACGCGCCGCAAGTTAGCGTGGCCTTAATCTTCGTCGCGGCACCAAAAAGGCCGCCACGCTCACGCGTGACGGCCACAACGGTTGTTCGGTTACGCCTCCAACACCTTTTCCAAGAAGCTCTGCAGCCTCGGGCACTGCGGGTGGTTGAAGATCTGCTCCGGGGTCCCCTGCTCCATAATCTGGCCGTCGCCGAAGAAGACGACGCGGTCGGCGACCTCCTTGGCAAAGCCCATTTCGTGGGTCACGATCACCATGGTCATGCCCTGCTTGGCCAGCTTGCGCATGACGGCCAGGACGTCGCCGACCATTTCCGGGTCAAGCGCCGAGGTCGGCTCGTCGAACAGCATGATGTCCGGCTTCATCGCCAGGGCCCGGGCGATGGCGACGCGCTGCTTTTGGCCGCCGGAGAGCTTGGCCGGCCGGGCATCCGCCTTGTCGGCCAGGCCGACCACATCCAGCAGGCGCCGCCCTTCCTTGGCGGCCGCGTCCTTGCTCATCAGACCCAGCTCGACCGGCGCCAGCGTGATGTTGCCCAGCACGGTGAGGTTGGGAAAAAGGTTGAAGTGCTGGAACACCATGCCGATTTTGGTTCGCACCTGGTCGATGTTGACGTGCGGCTTGGCGATGTCGACGCCGTCGATTAGGATCTCGCCGGCGCTGGTGGTTTCCAGGCCGTTCATCATCCGCAGCACCGTGCTTTTCCCCGCCCCGGAGGCGCCGATCAGCACGACGACCTCGTTGTCTTGCACCGCCAGGTTGACGCCCTTGATCACCTCGTTGTGACCGTAGCGCTTGTGAACGTCCTTCATTTCGATTCGGGTCTTGGTCATTATCGCACCTTCTTTTGGATGTAGTTGGACAGCCAGGTCAACAGGGTGATCAAGATCAGGTAGATCAAGGCGACAATCGTCCAGATCTTGAAGCCCTCCATGTTCCGGGCGATGATGATTTTACCGGTCTGGGTCAGCTCCAAGAGGCCCAGCACCGACAGGATCGAGGTGTCCTTGAGCGTGATGATGAACTGGTTGACGAAGCTTGGAATCATGATGCGGATGCCCTGCGGCAGGATCACGCGCCGCATCGCCTTGCCCCAAGGCAGGCCGAGGCTTCGCGCCGCCTCCATCTGGCCACGGTCGACCGCCGCGATGCCGCCCTTGACGAAGGCCGCCGTGTAGGCCCCTTCGTTGAGCGTCAGGGTGATGATGCCGGCGACGAAGGCCGGAATTTTGAAACCAATCAGCCCCGGCACCCCGGTGTAGATGAACAGGGCCAACACGATCATCGGCAGGCCGCGGAACACGTAGACGAAGGTCGCGGCGACGCCTTGGGCGAAGCGGTTGGGAATCACGCCGAGCAGCCCGACCAGGATGCCGACCACGGTGGCGCAGAGGATGCCGACCACGGTCAGCTCCAGCGTCTCGGCCAGCCCGGCCACAAGCGTCTGGCGGTTGGCCTTCAACAGGCCCCAGAAGCTGCGATCGGTTTCTTGGGTCTTCTTGGTCGCCGCCGACTGCGACTTTTGCGAGCCGTCGCCGACGTACTTGGCGACGATCTTGGCGTAGTCGCCCGACGCTCGCAGCTTCTTGAGGCCGGCGTTAATCTTTGCGACCAGCTGCGGCTTGGCCTTTTGCACCGCGATGCCGTAGTCGTTGGCCGCGTAAGGCTTTGAGTTGACCACCCGCAACGCGACGCCCTGGGCGATGCCGTACTGCATCACCGGGAAGTCCTCGAAGCAGGCCTGCGAGTTGCCGGAGGTCACGTCTTGGTAGACGTTGTTGGAGTCGTCGAAGGTGACGACGGAAAAGCCGTACCGCTTGGCGTGAGCCGTCGCAAAGGCGGCCGATTCCGTGCCGGTTTTGACCGCCACGCGCTTGCCGCGCAAGCCGGCCAGGCCCGAGACCTTGCTGGTTTTGGCGACCGCCATCGCGATGCCCGACTGGTAGTACGGGTCGGACATCGCGAACTTCTGCTGCCGCTCGGGGGTGATGCTCATCCCCGCCATCACGCCGTCGACCTGCTTGGCCTCAAGCGCCTGAACCGCCGCGTTGAAGCCCAGGATTTTCCACTGCACCTTGAACCCCTCGGCCTTGCCGATCGCGTTGAGCAAGTCGATGTCGATGCCGACGTACTGGTTGTTCTTGTCCGCGAATTCGAAGGGGGCGAAGGTCACGTCCGTCCCGATGGTGTAGGTCTGTTCGGCTGCCTGCACCTGCTGTTCCTGGGGCTTCCCCCATGTCATAATCGATAGCAACAGCGCCAATACCGGCACCCATAGCTTGCGTCTCATCACCTACACCGCTTTCCTTGTTTTGTTGGGTGACCGCCGCGGCCGCGACGGCACAAGAACGAGCATACCCATAATGCTCGGACGGGTCGAGTGATAATGTGAGCTAAGCTGACATTAGCGGTAATTAAATCCCGCTCTCATTCGCTTGGGCGGCGGGTGGCGCCTTAACCGGCGGGAATTGGCAGCGATCACAGGGGTCGCGCCGGCTTTCTTTGAAATTTATGGCGACTGCCACCGAAATGAAATCAGTTTTTAAGGTTGACAGGAAAAATGTCATGCAGTAGGCTTGACTCAAGTTCGCAAGGGAGGGATTACCATGGCCCAGGTTACGCTGAGCATGTGCATGGCTATGTGTTGCTGTTATGACAATCATAACGGCTTCTTTCACGTACCCGTAGTGCATGCTCACCGGCGACCGGTCACGGTCTAACCCTGTTTTTGTGAGCGCAACGACTGGCGGTGTGACGAGAAGCGATTCTTGTCACACCGCCTTTTTGTATCCAATCGACCACCTTGCGACTGCAGACGCAAGGCGATCGCACCGCGTCGCACCGGCTTGGCCGCCCCGTGCGACGCCACTCAAGGAGAGAATTGATTATGAAGAGAAAAACACTTGGCATCACCCTGACCGCCGCCGCCTTAACGCTGTTGCTCAGCGCTTGCGGCGGCAAGCAAAACGCGGCCACAACGGCCACGCTGAATCTGGTTCAGGCCTCCGATCCCACCACCGTCGACGTCAACGACGTGCGTAACGCCAACGAGTTCGACGTGCTGAACGCCACCCAAGAAGGGCTGTTTCGCATCACCTCCAAGAACGGCCACGACGGGCTGCAGCTGGCGCAGGCCAAGTCCTACACCGTCTCCAAGGACGGTCTGACCTACACGTTCAAGCTGCGGGACGCCAAGTGGAGCGACGGCAAGGCGGTGACCGCCCAGCAGTTCGTCGACTCCATCATCCGCGAGCTGACCCCCAAGAACGCGTTCGCCTACGCCTCCATGGCCTACGACATACGGGGGGCCGAGGCCTTCAACACCGGCAAGGGTACCGCGGCGCAGGTCGGTGCCAAGGCGCTTGACGCCCACACCCTGCAGCTGACGCTCGCCAACAAGACCCCGTACTTCCTCAAGAAGCTCGCAAGCGTCGTCTTCTACCCCGTGCGGCTGGATTTGATCCAAAAGGCCGGCGGCACCAAGGCCTGGAAGACCGATTGGCAAGACCAGGTCTCCAACGGCGCCTACACCATCCAGTCCTGGAAGAAGAACGGCAAGATCGTGCTGGCCAAAAACCCGAAGTTCTGGAACGCCAAGAAGGTCAGCTTCACTAAGGTCAACATCACCACCACCGCCAAGGACGCGACCGTCTTGTCGCTTCTGCAATCCGGGCAGCTGGACTTCGTGAAGGCCAGCGGGGCCCAGGCCGCCGATTTTGACAAGCTATCCTCAAGCGCCAAGCTGAGCAAGTCGACGCAGGCCAGCGGCAACACCTCCTTTTTGGCCTTCAACCAGCACAACGGCGGCCTGTCTAAGCTGATGACCAACGCCAAAATTCGCCAGGCGCTGTCTTTGGCCATCAACCGCGAGGCCTACAACAAGGCCGTCGCCAACGGCCAGAGCAAGGCGGTCTACAGCTTCGTGCCGGCCTCGATCTCCGTTGGCACCAGCAACTACCACGACTACGCCGGCGACCTGCTGAAACCAGCCTTGGCCAAGTACAACACGAACGCCAAGCTCCAGGCGCTTTTCAAGGCCGGCCTCAAGGAGCTCGGCCAGTCGACCGACCTGGCGAAGGTCAAGCTGACCTACCTGACCATGGCCGGCGACGAGGACACCTCGAGCTTTCTGGCCCAAACCTACAAGCAGTCGCTTGGCATCACCGTCAAGGCCGTGGTCGCCCCGGATTCCGCGTCCTTCATCGCCGCGCGTAATGGCAACAAGTACGACCTGTTGACCAACGGCTGGAACGGCGACTACGACGATCCGTCGACCTTCCTGAACCTGTGGGTCTCCACCGGCGGCTTCCAGCAGTTCTTCGGCGGCTACAACGACCCCGCCTACGACAAGCTCTACGCGACGCTGGCGCCGGTCGCCGACACCAAGTCGCGCCTGGCCATCTACAAGCGCCTGGAGACGCTGCTTTTGACCAAGGACTACGGCGTCGCCCCGCTGATCTCCGACCAAAACCGCTACTATGTCGCCAAGGACATCAAGGGCATTCAGACCCCAACCTTCGGCCCGGATTTGGATTACGTCTACGCGACGAGAGGGTGAGCTGCGGCGGGTTTAGCGGGACCGGTAGCCTAGCCGTGGCGCTTGGGACGCGGGCCTGGTCCCGAGTAACGCGGCGTCGCTAGCCGCTCCCGCGTTGCTGCAGGGAACCCGTTTGAAGGCCGCGGCCTCCGGGCCCCGGGCCACCTCGAACGGTGCGGCCGGCCTCCGCACGGCTCCGGCCTAAAAGCTGAGCCAAGCCGTTGCCTACGGCCCCGTGCTTGTCTCAGCTTTTGCCGGGATTGGCCGCGCGAATGCCCCGCAAGACCCGCGGGTCATCCGGGCCGCCAATCCTTTCACGGTCCGAGGTGGCCCGGGGCCCTGCGGCCGCTACATAGTGGTTGTGCTGGGCGTCAGGCGCTTGGGTAATCGACTCACGACCTGTGCGAAACGCGTTTGGGAGCCCGAATCGGCATCTTGCAATCAAGGCGCGGATTCAGGCCACACGTTGCGATCGGCTGGACGATTGGTGCCACGACCACCGAGGATTGAAACTGTCTCACGACGTCCATCGACATCCTCGCCACAAGGAGAAAGTCATGTTCAAAATCATTTTGAGGCGGCTCGTTGAGCTGTTCGTCTCACTGTTTCTCATCGCCAGTGCCACCTTTTTCCTGCTGGCGGCGGTGCCGGGCGACGCGCTGTCGGCGCAAACCGACCGGCTACCGGCGGCGACGCGGCGGCAGGTCTACGCCAACACCGGGCTGGACAAGCCGGTGCTTGAGCGCTACGGCCTGACCATGGTCAAGATGCTGCACGGCGACTTCGGCACGTCGATCGTCGACCCCAGCGAGACCATGAGCCGCGTGTTGGCCGAGAAGCTGCCGCCGAGTGCCAGGCTGGGGCTGCAGGAGATGCTGATCGGCATCCCCCTGGGGCTTCTCCTCGGCGTTTTGGCCGCGGTGTTCAAAAACACCTGGGTCGACCGGCTGATCACGGTGGCCGTTTTACTTCTGATGTCCGTGCCCAGCCTGATTATCGCGCTGCTTTTGCAAAGCTACTTCGGCGGCAAGCTCGGGTGGTTCCCCATCATCGGCTGGCCGGAGGGGGCGCAGCTTTGGTGGGGCGGCTGGTCCTACACCATTTTGCCGACCATCGCCGGGGGGCTTGGCTACATCGCCGCTTACGCCCGGTTGCTGAAAAACTCGATGCTCGACGTGCTGTCGGCCGATTACGTGCTGACCGCCCGGGCCAAGGGGCTGTCCGAGCCGCGGATTGTGCTTCACCACGTGATTCGTAACGCCGCGATTCCGATTGTCACCAGCCTGCCGGTCACGGTCGCGTTCGGCATCACCGGTTCGGTGTTCGTCGAAAGCATTTTCGTCATTCCCGGCGTCGGTCAGTACTTCGTTCAGGCGCTGACCAACCGCGACGTGCCGATTGTGATGGGCGAAACCGTGCTGCTGGCGGCGCTCTACATCGTCACCCTGTTTCTCACCGACCTGCTGTACATGGCGGTGGATCCAAGAATCAAACTGTACCAGGATTAGAGGGTGGCGCCGAGCGGCCTTAGCGGGACGGGTAGCCTAGCCGTGGTGCTTGGGGCCTGCACTTGGTCCCGAGTGACGCGGCGTCGCTAGCCGCTCCCGCGTTGCTCGGCGGAACCCGTTTAGGGGCGGAGCCGAGCGGCCTTAGCGGGACGGGTAGCCTAGCCGTGGCGCTTGGGGCCTGCACTTGGCCCCGAGTGACGCGGCGTCGCTAGCCGCTCCCGCGTTGCTCGGCGGAACCCGTTTAGAGGGTGGCGCCGAGCGACCTTAGCGGGACGGGTAGCCTAGCCGTAGCGCTTGGGGCCGGCACTTGGCCCCAGGCGACCCGAGCAGGACGCACTTCGGCGACGTCACGGGAAGCCCGTTTCGAGCGTGTCACCGCTCACCGCCACACTCGCACAACAATCATTGGAGGTCACCATGGATAATTCCGCCTTTCGCTTCGTGTCACGCCGGCCCGATGCGGCTGCGCCAACCGCGCAACCGCCCAAAAGCATCGGGTTCTGGCAGGCCGCGGGGCATAAGCTGCTCAAGGACCACCTGGCCATGGTCTGGCTGGTCATTTTGCTGGCGCTGGTCCTCGTCGCCTTGATCGGGCCGCTGGCGTCTAGCGCCAGCCCCTACACGATTCACGTCAACCTGCGGAACGCGGCGCCGAGTGCCGCGCATTGGTTCGGCACCGACCACCTGGGCCGCGACCTGTTCGTTCGCACCTGCCTGGGCGTCCGGGTGTCTTTGGCCGTCGGGCTGGTCGCCACGTTTTTGGCCATCGGCTTTGGCACCGTCTACGGCATGGTGATGAGCTTCTTCGGCGGCTGGGTCGATGAGCTTTTGATGCGCATCATCGAGATTTTCAACTCGCTGCCGGGGCTGCTCGTCACCATGATCATCATGATCGTGCTGGGCAACGGCGTCTCCACGATGCTGTTCGCTTTGGCAATCACCAGCTGGTCGGGGGCGGCGCGGCAGGCCCGGGGGCTGGTGCTGCAGCTGCGCCAGGCCGATTACGTCACCGCCGCGGTGATGCTTGACACCCCGCTCTACAAAATCATGGCGCGACACCTGGTGCCGAACATGATGAGCATTTTGATTCTGGACATCGGCCAAAGCATCCCCGGCAACATTTTCGCCGAGGCCGGGCTGAGCTTCCTAGGCCTGGGCATCCAGGCGCCGAACACCAGCCTCGGGCTTTTGATCTCGGACGGGCAAAACCAGATGCTGCAGTCGCCCAGCCAGCTGTACATCCCGGTGGCGATTCTGGTCGTCATCGTCTTGGCCTTCAACATTCTGGGCGACGGGCTGCGCGACGCCCTCGACCCCAAGTTCAGGGGGTGAGCGCATGCCAGTGACTCACGCCAAAACGCCGCTCGCACCCTTGCCGCAGCGTCAGCTTAGGCGCCGGCACATTGCCTTGCTCGGTCTGGGGCTGGCCCTTGGCCTGGCCGCTTTGGCTTGGAACCTGACCCGCTACCCGCTGGCCGTGGCCGTGCTTTGGACCGGCCACAGCCTGAGCTGGGGCGTGGCCGGCCTGACCGCCTTGGCCCTGGCCGGCCGCCTGCTGGTCTCGCCCCTCCGGCCGGGCCGGCTCGGTGCCGCCTATCGCCGGGCGACCCCGCGACCGCTGCGGTTGATCGCCGGGCTCGCCGCGGCAATCGCCATCGGCGCCGCCTTGGACACCTTGCTGTAAACGGGCTGGGCCCTCTCGCGTTAAACGGGATCGGCCTTCTCGCGTCAACGGGCTGGGCCCTCTCGCTTAAACGTGCTGGGCCGAGCATCGCGGAAGTTGCTTGCACTGAGGCGCGAAGCCAAGACCGCTTGCACCGAGGCCGCAACGCCGGGCCAAGGGCTGGCCCAGGTGCCACACCCGGTCGACTCGTCCCGGACAGAATGCGCGGCGCCGCTTTTTAATTGGAGGACACCATGTCAGACATCATTGAGATTCAAAACCTGCACGTTCAGTTCCAAGAAGACCACGGCATTCTCCACGCCGTCAACGGGGTCGACCTGACCGTCCATCAAGGCGAGACGCTGGCGATTGTCGGCGAATCCGGCTCCGGCAAGTCCGTCACGACCCACGCGCTGCTCGGTCTGTTGGGCAAGGACGCGACCGTCACGACCGATGCCATGCGCCTGGCCGACGTCGACTTGACCCACGCGACGCCGCGGGACTTCGCCGGGGTTCGCGGCCGGCTGGCGTCCCTGATTTTTCAAGACCCCCTGAGTGCCCTGAACCCGACCATGCGCATCGGCCGCCAGATTGGCGAGGCGCTGACCGTCTGGCACCACCCGGGCAAAGCCGCGCTGCGCCAGGCGGTGCTGGAAGCGATCGCCGACGTCGAGCTGCCCGACCCGGCCCTAGTCGCCAGCAAGTACCCGCACGAGCTGTCGGGCGGCCAGCGCCAGCGCGTGATGATCGCCCAGGCGCTGATCGCCCAGCCGCGGGTTTTGATCGCCGACGAGCCGACCACGGCGCTTGACGTCACCCTGCAGGCGCAGGTGCTGGCGCTGATTCAGGCGCAAAAAGCCAAGCGCGACCTCAGCGTCGTTTTCATCACCCACGACCTGGGCGTGGTCGCCAACATCGCCGACCGCGTCGCCATCATGTATGCCGGCCAGATTGTCGAGGTCGGCACCGCCACCGAGATTTTCTACCACCCGCAGCACCCCTACACCTGGGGGCTGCTCGACGCCGTACCAGACGACACGGCCGATCGCAGCGAGCTGTTCACGCTGCCCGGCACCCCGCCGGACATGCACCAGCTGCCGGTCGGCGACCCGTTCGCCCCGCGCAATCCCCAGGCGTTGGCGATCGATTACCAGCAGGCGCCGCCGGTCTTTGCCGTCACGCCGACCCACCGGGTGCGGTCGTGGCTGCTCGACCCCCGCACCCCGCCTTACCAGCCGCCGGTCAGCATCCAGCGCCGCTGGGCCCGTTACGCCGCAATCATGAAGGAGGCCAGCCATGCCTGAGCCGTTAGTTGCAGTCCAAGACCTCAGTGTTATTTTCAGGAAAAACCGCCGGGCCCTGACCGCCGTCGACCGGGTGAGCTTCGCCATTGACGCCGGCACCACCGTCGGCCTGGTCGGCGAGTCGGGCTCGGGCAAAAGCACCACCGGCCGCGCCATCGCCGGCATCGGCCCGATCACGAGCGGCACCGTCAGCTACCGCGGCCAGGTGCTGGGAGCCCGGGGCTTCGACCGCCGCGCCTTCCGCCGCCAGGTCCAGCTGATTTTCCAGGACCCCTTCTCGAGCCTGGACCCGCGGCAAAAAGTCGGCGACGCGATCGCCGAGGGCATCGAAAACTTCCGCCTGGCCAACAGCGCGGCCGAACGCCGCGACCAGGTTCAGGCGCTTTTGGCCCAGGTCGGGCTGCCGCCCGACGCCGCCAACCGGTTCCCCCACGAGTTCTCCGGCGGCCAGCGCCAGCGCATCGGCATCGCCCGGGCCCTCGCGGTGCAGCCCGAGTTTCTGGTGCTGGACGAGCCGATCTCGGCGCTTGACGTCTCGATTCAGGCGCAGATTGTCAACTTGCTGCGGCAGATTCAGCGCGACCGCCACCTGACCTACCTGTTCATCGCGCATGACCTGTCGATGGTGCGGTACCTCTGCGACCGGGTGCTGGTGATGTCGCACGGCCGCATCGTCGAGGCCGGCGCCACGGCCGCCGTCTACACCGACCCGCGCCATCCCTACACCAAGTCGCTCCTGTCGGCGGTCCCCCACGCCGACCCAATCTACGAGCACCAAAAAATCCTGGTCCCAGACACCAGTTCGGCCCCGGCCCCAGACGCCAAGTTGACCCCAGTGGCAAAAGACCACTGGGTGCTGCAGTGACCAGGGCGGAGCGGCGCGTATTTAGCGAACCGAGTAGCGCCGGGCCGTTGCTTGAGGCCTGGGCTTGGCCTCGAGTGACGGCCCTAGCTAATCGCGTTCGCGTTGCGTCGCGGAGCCCGACGATCCAGGGCGGAGCGGCGCGTATTTAGCGGGACGGGTAGCCTAGCCCCAAGTCCCGCGGCGTAGCTAGCCGCTCCCGCGTTGCGTCGCGGAGCCCGACAATCCAGGGCGAAGCCCGGCGGGTTTAGCGGGACGGGTACGAAATCGTTTGGCGAGCTAAGGGCCGCGGCCGCCGGGCCCCTCGAACCGTGCGGCCAGCCTTCGCACGGCTTTGCTGGGCCGCGACAAAACTAAAGCGAGCCGCCTTCCCGAATTCGGGAAAGCGGCTCGCTTTTGACGTCCGACTGGTCACTTGCGGCTGACGATGTTGCCGACCGTCGACTTGCTGATGTTGAGCAGCCGGGCGATGCCGCGGTAGGACATGCCCTGCTCGCGCATCGCGATCACCTGCTTTTGCACGGCAATCGGCAGGCCGCGGTGCGACACGGTCTCGCCGTCGGGCAGAAGCGGCGTGAGGGTCACGGCGACCGCCTGGCCCTCGGATTGGTGGGCGACGCGCCGCGCCTCCAGCTCGCTGTAAGTCAGCCAGGTGCGGCGAATGTCTGGGGTCCACGCGGCAAGCAGCAGCAGGCTGTCGGCCTCCAGGAATTCCCCTTGTGCGTTAACAACCGTGTAGCGCGTTGCGTTTGCCATGGTGTGCCTCCTTTGGGCGTTACTTAACTCTATTGTAACGCACTTGGTCGCGGATTGGGGGCAGGGAAAAAGCACCGCTTACGTCGTCGGTCATCCTGCTTGCCTTGCCGCGAGCGGTCAAGGGCGCCGTCTCGCTCACCGCGGCTCCGGCCGGTCGTCGTCGGTGGTGGTGCCGTCCGGGGCGGCTGGGTCGCTCAAAGTCGCGTCTTGCACCGTGCTGATCTGGGTCGTGTCGGCCCAGACGTCGTAGAAGTAGCGGTTGTCGCGGGTCACGACCTCCCAGAGGAAGTTGGCGACCAAGAACACCGCGGGTATCGCCAGCAGTCCCAGCAAGATGAAGTTGGTCTCGGTGCGGTGGAACTTGCTGAAAATCTGCTCGAACACCCACTGGAACGCTCGCATGACGTTGAACGCGGCGCCGTACAGCAGGAACTCGCGCCACCACACCCGCCAGATGCTGGCGGGACTGCCATCGGCCCGGACGATGCGGATCCGCACCGCCCGTTTGCCCGGCGTCTGGCCGTTCATCAGAAGCGGCGCCAAGCCGAAGGTCAAAAGCATCCCGGCGACGTTGCCGAACAAGGTCAGATCGGTGGCGACCCCGAGCAGCTGCAGCAGCAGGTGAGCCAGGGCCCCGAGCAGGCTGGCCACGATGAGGTTATCGATCAGCATCGCCACCAGCCGCCGCGTCCAGGTCACGCGTCGGCCTTTTTGGATGGCGGCTTGGTCCATTTCGTCGCGCGACGGGAAAACGCGCATCAAGGTCGGCGCCAGCAGGCCACCCAACGTCCCGCCAAGCGTGTTCAAGATCAGGTCGTCGACCTCAAACAGCCGGTACGGCCGCGGGTAGTACCCGTACAGGCCGGACAGCTGGGTCAGCTCGAAGAACAAACTCAGCGTGAAGCTCGCGATCACCACCTGCCACACCGGCCGCTTGAAGTAGTAGCGCAGATACACGCCGAAGGGCAGCGTCAAGGCGACGTTGAACAGCGGCATGAAAAACGTCGACTCCCGCACCGTCGCCAGCCAGGTCGCCGGCTGGTTCCAGACGAACGGCGTGGCCGCCAGGAACTCGGCCAGCTCGTGGAACGGCACCAGGCTGTAGCGCGGCGTGGTCAACGCCGCAACGCTGGCGCGGTCCGGCAGCGGCAGGATCACCAGGAAGTAGGCGGCCAGCAGGTAGAAGATGAAGGTGTAGACCACCACCGCTCGCCAGGCGATCAGGCTGCCGTAGCGGCGGTACTGGCCGAGCAGGAAGGGCAAGGCGATGAGCAGCGCGATGACCGGGAAGGTCAGCGCCGCCATTTTGAGGGGAAAAACATAGGCACTCACAGGCATTCCTCACTTTGATTAGGCTAGTTCCATTATATGAAACTAACCGGCAAGTTAACAGCCGCGAATCTTTGGGGTAAACTGAATTAACGCCACAATCACGGATAATGAAAGGTTCATCACATGCCACAATCTCACCGCATCTTCTACTTCGACGCGCTACGGGCCCTCGGCTGCCTGCTGGTCGTTTTGACCCACGTCACCTCGCAGTTCTTAATCGGCCCCCCGGCTCGCAGCTACTGGGTAGTGACCGCCGCCCTGAACAACGGCACCCGCGCCGCCGTGCCGCTGTTCATCATGATCTCCGGCGCCTTGTTCCTCGATCCCGACCGCCCCGTCGCGTTCGCTCGCCTGCTGCGCAAAAACGTGCTGCGGCTGGTGGTGATGCTGGTCGCGTGGAACCTCATCTACGCCGTCGCCGAATGGGTGCGGTCGCACGACTGGTCCCAAGTCACCCACACCCTGCTGCTCGGCCCCTTCCACCTCTGGTTCCTCTACGCCTTGATCGGCTGCTACCTGATGGTGCCGCTGCTGCGGCCGATCACGGCCAATCCGCGGCTGATGGGCTGGGCCCTGACGCTTGCGGCGGTGTTCACCGTGCTGCCGGCCACCGCCCAGCCGTTCCTGCGGCCGGGCAGCCCGGTGCTGGCGCTTTTGACCCAGTTTCACGTGCCGACGCTTGGCAGCTACGTGTTTTACTTCGTGCTGGGCTACGCGCTGCACCGTGCGACGCTCTCGCGGCTTCAGACCTGGGTGCTGGCCGCGGCCGGGCTGGTCGGCACCCTGGGCATGATCTGGCTGACCCAAGTCGCGTCGGTCGCCGCCGGTCACCTCGATCAGGCCTTCCAGGCCAACCTCGGGCTGTGGATTCTGCTGCAAGCGACCGGCTGGTTTTCGCTGGCTAAGGCCTACTGGAACCGGCCGTTGCCGCGGGGCGTCGCCTTTCTCGCCGCGGTATCGCTGCCGGTTTACCTGGTTCATCCGCTGGTGCTTGGGCTCTTGCAGCGCGTCGGGCTGGTGCGGCCGGGGTTGCACTGGCTGGTCTTGGTCTACCTGCTGGTGCTGGCCGGCTCGCTGGTGTTCGGCGCGGTCTATCACTGGGGGCAAAAGCAGCTGCACCGCCAGGGAACGCCGGTTAAAAGCTGACTGACGATGACTTTCGGGCAAAGGAGCGACGACGCATGACCGCAACTCACCACCACTGGCGCTACCTGGCGCCGCTTGGCATCGGCACCGTTGTCCTCGGCGCGGTGTTGCTGATGCCGATGCCCCTCCCCATTCAGGATTACGAACCCGGCGCCGGCCTCGCCTTGGGCGGCGTAACCAACGGTTTGGGCAGCGGCCTGATTCTGGTCGGCGTCGCTGCCATTCTGGTCGGTCTCGGGCTCGACGCGCGTCGGGCCAACACACGCGGTCGCGTCTGGCGCGGGGCCGTTGCGCTGGCGCTAATGCTTGGGCTCTGGGGCGGCGGCCGCGGCCTGACCACCTACACCGGCGCTATCGTGTCGGCCAGCGGCGGCGAGCTGACGGTTCGCGCCAGCGGCCGCACCTTCGTTTTGACCGGCACCGCGCCGCCGCAAACCGCCGCGACCCACGTCACCTTCACCCTGCGCTGGCCGCTGATCGCCTGGGGTGCGACCACCGCCGTACAACCCCAATCGGTGACCTTCAGCAAGTGACGCCGCCGACCAAAATGCCGACGAGACAGCAAACAACCGGCCCCCCGCTTGGGGAGGACCGGTTGTTTTGGTGTGTCGGACGAATTCGTGGTTGAGGCGGCTAGCTACGCACCAGCACTCGAGGCCAAGTTCGGGCCCCAAGCGTTGGCGCTAGGCTACCCGTCCTGCTAAGAGCGCGTCCTTACGCTCTGGTTTCGTCGAGCTTCACCCGGCAACGCGGGAGCGGCTAGCTACGCACCAGCACTCGAGGCCAAGTTCGGGCCTCAAGCGCTGGCGCTAGGCTACCCGTCCCGCTAAGAGCGCGTCCTTACGCTCTGGTTTCGTCGAGCTTCACCCGGCAACGCGGGAGCGGCTAGCTACGCCCTGGCGCCGAGGCATAACCCGCCTCAACGCCAGGGCTAGGCTACCCGTCCCGCTAATCCCGCCGGCTTACGCTCTGGTTCGTCGAGCTTCAGGCCGCAACGCGGGAGCGGCTAGCTACGCACCAGCACTCGAGGCCAAGTTCAGGCCTCAAGCGCTGGCGCTAGGCTACCCGTCCCGCTAAGAGCGCGTCCTTACGCTCTGGTTCTTACACGCTCCGCTTGCGGAAGCTCAGGTAGGCGATCACGGTGAACAGCACCGTGTAGACCAGCGAACCGCCGATCATCACCGGCGTCGAGAGGTGGGTCATTTTGCTGTAGGTCTCATTGGCCACCTGGCTGCCGACCATCAGGAAGGTGAATGGGTTCCACTTGAGAAATTCCCACTTGTCGATCAGGGCGATGAAAATGCCCGAGGCGATGTTCATCAGGAAGTAGCCGACGATCCCGGTGGAAACGGCCGCGGCGTTGCTCTTGAGCAGCGTCGACAGCAGCAGCACGACGGACAGCAACAGCAGGCTGACCAAGAAGAAGCCGATCACGCTGATGCCGTAAGTCTCCCAGTTGGCGTGTTTGCCGACCACCTTGAGCCAGTCGTACTTGCCGGTGGTCACGGACAGCACCACGGTGACAATCGTGGCGATGGCCTGCAGGATGAAAAGGTACAAGACCATGGTGATCACCTTGCTGATGAAGACCTGGCTGCGGTAGTACTTGCGGTACAAAAGCTGCTTCATCGTGCCGAACTGGAACTCCTGGGCAACCACGCTCGCGGTCGCCGCGACGGCCAAAATGATGACCAGGCCGCCGCCCATGAAGTCAAGGGACACGAGGTCACCGAGCGTGAAGAGGTCCGGGTTGACCATCCGGACGATGGCGAAGACAATCTGCAAGGCAACCATGATGCCGATGGCAATCCAGGTGCCGGTTTTGTGAAAAAGCTTGTAAAATTCCTGTTTGATCAACGTTCCCATGGTTAAGCCTCCTTCTTGTCTTTTTGGACCATGTCGAGGAAGGACGCCTCGAGGTCGCGCGTCTTCTGGTCGACGGCGGTGATGGCCACGCCGTGCTGCACCAGGGCGTAAAGCGCCTGGTTCAGGGTGCCAACCGCTTCGTCGTCCTTGATCACGAGATTTTGGCCGTTTTGCGTGAAGGCGACGTTGGCCGTGGCCAAGGCGGCCTTGGCCTGGTCGAGGTTGCCGGTGGTGATCTCGTAGGTCACGCCACCGTCATGCGCGAGCTCGGCCATGCCGGTCTCCCGCACGATGTGGCCGTGGTTGAGGATCAAGACGTCATCGGCGACCTTCTCCAGCTCGGACAAAATGTGGCTGGAAATCAGGAAGCTGGTGCCGTTGGCGGCCATTTTGCGAATGATGTCGCGCAAGTCCTTGACCGCCTGGGGATCCAGGCCGTTCATCGGCTCGTCCAAGATGACCAGCTTGGGCTGGTTGACCAGCGCCTGGGCGATGCCGAGCTTTTGCTTCATGCCCAGCGAGTAGAGCTTGGCCTTGCGGTTGATGTAGGTCCCCATGCCCAGCGCGTCGACAATTTCTTTGATGTTGGCGGCCTTGTTGTGCTTATCAGCGAACAGCTCGAGGTGCTGCTGGCCGGTCAAAAACGGGTAGATGCCCGGGTACTCGATCAAGGCCCCGACCTTGCGCAGCGCCTGGTGGCTAGTGATGGACACCGGTTGGCCGGTGATCTCGACGCCGCCACCGTTGACCGGAATCAGCCCCAGGATGGCCTTCATAATTGTGCTTTTCCCCGCACCGTTGGGGCCGACCAGCCCCGCCACGTGCCCTTCCTCAACGAAAAAGTCGACGCCGTGCAGGACCTGCTTGCTGCCGAACGATTTGTCGAGGTGGTCGACTGTCAAAACTGTGCTCATATTACTCCTCCTCCGTGTCGCCTGGCCTCACAGCGTGAACCCAGGCGCAGTGATGTGGTACCGCCGGTCTTGCCGGCGGCATCCACATTGTGAATAGCATAACACGTTAAGCCCCTGTCACATCCGCCTTGGGATGGAGATTCAAGCGGCTATCGTGATTAAGTATACGGCCAGAGCCGAGGCGACGCACGAACAGTTCCGTCACATGGGGCCACGGCCCCGACCCAATCAAAAAGCGCTTGCCTCGGCACTACCGAGGCAAGCGCCAATTTAGCCGGTCGCCGGGCCAGACGGCAATTCAGGCGGTCACCGGCCGCCCCAGATCATGAACGGCACCATCACAATCAGTGCCAGCACCAAGACGACGGCGCCGAACACCGCCACGATCAGCGCCAACTGCCAGAAGTTGCGCCACTTGCTGCGCCTGGCCCGCAGCGCCGCGATGTCGCCGTTTTTCTCGTAGGCGATGATCTCTTGGTAGGTTCGCACGTCGGCGCGGTGCTTGAGCACTTCCAGGTGGGTGGCCGGCACCATCGCCGCCACCCAGAGCAGACCGGGAACCAGCCACCACCACGGGGCCCCCATGAACGCGGTCGGGCCCATCGACACGATGGCCGCCGCCAGCAGCCCCAGCATCCACTTGACGTCTCGCGTCGAGCGAGCGGTGAACACTTTTTGCTTCATTGCCGAAACATCTCCTTTGACTAAGTCGTCGAGGGAGGTGTGAAACAATACACTCAGCAAAAGCAGGTTCTCGATGTCCGGGTAGTGGCGGTCGTTCTCCCAGTTCGAGATGGTCTGCCGCGACACGTACAGCTTCTCCGCCAGCTGGTCTTGGGTCATTCCCAGGTCTTGGCGATGCGTCTGAATCTGCTTGCCGATCTGCATGTCTCGCCCTCCTCTTGCCCATCGTCTCAGGAACTATGCCAGTCTACCATCAAAGCCTTGCCGCCGGGTGTCAAAAGCGTTGGACGCGGCAGTATTTCCCGGGAAATAAACGTCTCAAACGAATGAAATTCAGAATCGCGGTGTAAACTGCCCTTTAGGACACTTTGCTAAATCAATATTATATAATGTGCTGATGGAATGTGCCACAAACGTGCCACCCCACGAAAAAAGAGAAGCGTGTTGGCTTCTTTTTTTTTACTAGCAAAACGTTATACTGAGTTCGGGCTTCTTGTAACTCCGATTTTAACTTGATGTCAATGGCAATTTAAAAATGTAGGTTTGGGCGTGAATTAAATTTCGTGGCAAACAAGCTTCCAGTTCTTTATCCTTTGCGAATGTCTATAGTTTTGATTTTTTTAAGCAGGTCCTTAAATTGTTAGATGGCCGTAAGCGTGTTTGGTTTGCAGCTTTCAATCGATGCCGTTTAAGTCGTGGGTGCTGTTGCGCCTTTTGGACTTATACTGAATAACCAGTTTTTCAGTCGAACACATGGAGCGTCTGTTTTTAGGTTACGTTTGAACGCATTGTTATACAAGTGGAATAAACGGTGGAAGCCTGGTATATTTAAAGTGTGTAACCGTAGTCAAAACCACATCAGGTTAGTAATATAAATTAACATATGGTTAGACGCGGAAACTCGAATTTCAAGAAAGTGGGGTGTTCAAATTATCATGTATAAATTGAGGGGTAGAAACTCAATCATGGAAAGAGGTAAAAAACATGGATAAAAGGAAAATTGGACAGCAAATATATGCTTTAGTTTTAGTGCTTCTGCTGTTCTTACAATCCTCGGCACAAGTTGTAGGGGCGGTGACGGATAGCTCTGGCGGTACTAATGATTCCAAGACTGTTCAACTTTTAAAGGCTACCCAAGAAACGCCTGGATCGCGAACAATTGGGCTGAAACTTTCACTAAACAACTCAACGGATGAAATTGTTCAAGAGCAAGTTTCAGTATCCTTATCAGGTGATCAGAAACTGAAAGAGACGAGCAACTCTAATATTCTCGATGCCAGTCAAAAAGTTGTTGGAAAATATACCTATTCGGCCAACAAATTACAGTTAGAGGTTTTAGGTAATGTTTCTGGAACAGCAACGATCCAACTAGGCCTCACAGATACTTCATCCTTAGAAGGATCTATCAATTTCTCAACGGATGGTCAAAACGTTACTGCAAAACTGTCTGATACTACTTCAACAGCAAAAGCTTATATGCCTTTAGCCAATGTTAGCAGCAAGGATGCTTCTAGTGTTGCTTCGAAGAGCCAAATCGTAAAGACAGTATCTGAGAGTGCTGAGGGCAATGATATCTCACAATATTTGCCAGATGCCTCCAAAGGAACAATCATTACCGGAGCAAATATTGAATTCACAGATAGCAAAGGTAATACTGTTGATCCTACACAAGTGACAAAAGATACCAATCTTAATTTTCAATATACGTGGGCAATTCCGGATGAGCTGAAAGACGGATACCAAATTAAAGATGGTGACTATTTCTCATTTAAGTTACCTGAAGGAATTACCTATAAACCAGGTACGGGAACTCTCGGTGACTATGGAACTTATAGCATAGCTGCTGATGGCACAGTTAAGTTCACCTTTAACAGTGATGTTGAAAACGTGAACCACATTGAAGGGACATTTAGTTATACTTCTACCATCAGCAGTGACTCATCGTCTGGCAAAGAAGGCATTGTCATTGACACGACTACTGGACCGGTAACGATACCAATCGTTGTTCAGCCATCAGGTGGTAACGACATCGCAAAGACTGGTCAACTAACTGGCGCTAACACATCTGGAAATAATCCAACCGGGATTACGTGGAACGTCACAATTAATACCAATGGTCAAGAGCTAAAGAATGCAACAATTTCTGACCCAATGCCAAGTGATACTACTAACACTGTGCCAACCACGCTGAAATCGGTTAGTGTATATCCCTTGACAGTTGATCTGAATGGGAATGTGACTAAAACTGGCGATCCTCTTAAAGAAGGTACAGATTACAAGGTTGAAAATGGAAAAATCACGTTTATTGGTGCATATGCAGATACCTATCAGGCTTTTAAGGTTGAATACACTAGCGATATTGATTCGAGTAAATTGCCAGATAATGGTGGAAAATTAACCTTTACGAACAACGCTACCTTAACTAACGGTGATAAAAACTATCCAGCTAGTGCGACAGTCAACGCTAACTACGGAAAACTTTTAAACAAGAGTTTTGACGGTCAAGATAATAATGGTAGTCAAAAGTATAATTGGCATATTGACTACAATTATGGCGAAAAGACACTTCCTGCTAATACTAAATTGGTGGATACGTTATCACCGGGTCAAACATTCCCTGAGAACAATAAGATTTCATTAGTTGATGAGGCTGGTGGCCCTATTAGTCCCGATCAGTATAAAGTGACTTACAACACTGATAGAACGGAAATGACTATTACTTTCCCCAATGGGCTGAACAAGGGAGTCAAAATTTCGTATCAGTCACAAGTAACAGACCCAATTGGTGATAAAGGCCAAGAGATTAGTAACTCGGTAACTAGCAACGGCAAAACCTCGAATTCTGGAGATCATTCAGTCGGACAGCAGGGACTAACTAAGTCACTCGGTAGCGTTGACTACAACGCTAAGACTGTTTCGTGGAACTTTGATATCAATATGGCTCGGCAAGATATGAGCAATTGGTCAATGACCGATCCAGTCCCGAATGGGCTGACCGTAGACTATGATTCCTTTGTTTTAAAGGATAAAGATCATAATACAACTCTCAGTGAAGGAACGGACTATGTGATTAGCAAGCAGGGAAACGGGTTTACCATATCCTTTGCTAATGCTTTAAAGGAACATGCCACAAGTTGGTATACACTAAGTTATAAAACTGCCTTTGAAACGAATAGCCTTCCAGATGGGGGCAAGTGGACTAACACTGCGACGGCAACTTGGACTGACAAAGACGGTCACGATCATACAAACAAGGGACAGGCAGACTTCACTCCTAAGACTGAGTTTAAAAATGATGGCAGCAAGTCAGGAAGTTACAACGCCGTTTCGAAGCAAATTACTTGGACCGTGGTTACTAACTATAATCAACGTAAACTTAGCAATGCCTCCATTACTGATCCAATTATTGGTGACCAAGACTATGTAGCAGATAGCGCCAAGTTGTATGAAGCTTCTATTAACACAAATGGCTCATATGTTTTGGGGACACAAGTTGCTTCCGCTAATATTTCCTTTGACAGTACTAAGAAACAGCTTACTGCTAAATTACCAAATGATAGTTCTAAAGCTTATGTATTGATTTACCAGACTAGTCTCTCTGGTAAGGTCATTGATCAAAAGTCATATGACAATACAGCAACCTATACAAATAACGAAAAATCTAGTGATTTGACGGCTAAGGTGACAGTGCCAAACAGTGGTAATGTTCTGGATAAGAGTGGTAAACAAGATCCAACGAACTCTGCTTATGCGTTGTGGACAATATGGGTCAATAAAGCACAATCAACTTTCAGCGATGCAGTTGTTACCGATGAGCCTTCTGACAATCAGATTATTGATCAGAGTTCTATTGTGATCTATCCAGGAAAGGTAGCTTCTAATGGTAACTTTACCGAAGATACGAGTAATCCATTAGTACTTGGTAAGGATTACTCTGTGGATTTGCAGACTGATAATGCAACTGGTAAGCAAACGATGAAGATTTCCTTTACAAATGAAATCAGCTCGGCTTACTCGATACACTATCGCTCACTGATCAATTCGTCAAAGATTAATGATACGCTGACAAATACAGCTTCAATATCAGGAAAAGGCGAAAAAGATGTTGATAACAATACCAGTGGATCGACGGCAGTAGTAAACAATAGCGGGTCAGCAACTGGTAAGAACACCAATCTTGTTCTCACTAAGAGTGATGCAGATACCAAAAAGTCAATTGCTGGAGCTTCTTTTGAACTTTGGTCGGATGTTTCCGGACAAAAAGGGCAGAAGCTTCGTACAGGGACGACGGATGCTGCAGGCAGTATCACATGGAGTAATCTTAAATCTGGAAAATATATTTTAGTTGAAACAAAGGCCCCAGATGGCTATGTGATTTCTACCAGTTTGGCAAATGGAAAAGAAATCAATCTTCAGTATAATGAAGCAAATGCTGATAATAATATCTTGGTTTCTGCCACTAATCAAAAAGGCAAGGTCACGATTGAGAAGTCTGATGCTGATAACTCAAGTCCTTTAGCTGGAGCAATATTTGATCTTTATAAGAAAGACGGGACTAAGGTTGCTTCGAATCTTAAGACGGGATTAGATGGCACTGTAAGTTATACCGGTCTTAATGCTGGAGACTATTATATTGTCGAAACAAAGGCTCCTGATGGATATAAGCTAGATGATACTCAGCATGCCTTTACAATTAATGGCGATAGTATTCAATTAAAAGTTCCAGTCACAAATGATAAAGCATTAGGGAGCGTTCTTCTAACAAAGACAGATGGTGATACTGGTAAAGTTCTTTCCGGTGCCGTGTTCGATCTGTATAGGAAGGACGGCACAAAGCTTGCTAGTGGTTTGACGACAGATGCTAAAGGTCAAATCAAGGTCAATAACTTGAAGCCAGGCGACTACTATTTTGTCGAAACAGCAGCACCAGCTGGTTATGAATTAAATGACAGTAAGCTGAACTTCACGGTTGAGTTACAAACAACAACCAAGGTTGCGACCGTTTCCGCAACCAATGCTGAGAAGACAGGTTCGGTCGTCTTGAACAAGACAGACGGCGATACTGGTAAAACTCTTGCTGGTGCAGTATTCAATCTGTACAAGAAAGACGGCACTAAGATTGCCAGTGGTTTGACGACAGATGCTAAAGGTCAGATCCAAGTCAATGATTTGAAGCCAGGCGACTACTACTTTGTCGAAACAGCAGCGCCAGCTGGCTATGAATTGAATGACAGTAAGCTGAACTTCACCGTTGAATTACAAACAACGACTAAGGTTGCGACCGTTTCCGCAACAAATGCTCAGAAGACTGGTTCCGTTGTCTTGAACAAGACGGATAGTGATACTGGTAAAACACTTGCCGGTGCGGTATTCGAACTGTATAAGAAGGACGGCACTAAGGTTGCCAGTGGTTTAACCACAGACGCTAAGGGTCAAATCAAGGTTAATGACTTGAAGCCAGGTGACTACTACTTTGTTGAAACAGCAGCGCCAGCTGGCTATGAATTGAATGACGGTAAATTGAACTTTACGGTTGAATTCCAGGCAACGACCAAGGTTGCGACCGTCTCCGCAACAAATGCCGAAAAGACCGGTTCCGTTGTTCTGAATAAGACGGACGGTGATACAGGTAAAGCCCTGGCGGGCGCCGTGTTCAATCTGTATAAGAAGGACGGGACGAAGGTTGCCAGTGGCTTGACCACCAATGCCAAGGGTCAGATTAAAGTTGATGACCTGAAGCCAGGCGACTACTACTTTGTTGAAACTGCCGCCCCTGCTGGTTATGAACTAAATGACAGTCAGCTGAGCTTCACGGTTGAACTACAAACAACCACCAAGGTCGCGACCGTCTCGGCCACAAATGCCGAAAAGACCGGTTCCGTTGTTCTGAATAAGACGGACGGTGATACAGGTAAAGCCCTGGCGGGCGCTGTGTTTGATCTTCATAAGAAGGACGGGACGAAGGTTGCCAGTGGCTTGACCACCGATGCCAAGGGTCAAATTAAAGTTGATGACCTGAAGCCAGGCGACTACTACTTTGTTGAAACTGCTGCCCCTGCTGGTTATGAATTGAATGACAGCCAGCTGAGCTTCATGGTTGAATTGCAAACAACCACCAAAGTTGCGACCGTTTCAGCTACGAACGCCCAAAAGACCGGTTCCGTTGTCCTGAATAAGACCGACGGTGATACAGGTAAAGCCCTGGCGGGCGCTGTGTTTGATCTTCATAAGAAGGACGGGACGAAGGTTGCCAGTGGCTTGACCACCGATGCCAAGGGTCAAATTAAAGTTGATGACCTGAAGCCAGGCGACTACTACTTTGTTGAAACTGCTGCCCCTGCTGGTTATGAATTGAATGACAGCCAGCTGAGCTTCATGGTTGAATTGCAAACAACCACCAAAGTTGCGACCGTTTCAGCTACGAACGCCCAAAAGACCGGTTCCGTTGTCCTGAATAAGACCGACGGTGATACAGGTAAAGCCCTGGCGGGCGCTGTGTTTGATCTTCATAAGAAGGACGGGACGAAGGTTGCTAGTGGCTTGACCACCGATGCCAAGGGTCAGATTAAAGTTGATGACCTGAAGCCAGGCGACTACTACTTTGTTGAAACTGCCGCCCCTGCTGGTTATGAACTAAATGACAGTCAGCTGATCTTCACGGTTGAACTACAAACAACTACCAAGGTCGCGACCGTCTCGGCCACAAATGCCGAAAAGACCGGTTCCGTTGTTCTGAATAAGACGGACGGTGATACAGGTAAAGCCCTGGCGGGCGCCGTGTTCAATCTGTATAAGAAGGACGGGACGAAGGTTGCCAGTGGCTTGACCACCAATGCCAAGGGTCAGATTAAAGTTGATGACCTGAAGCCAGGCGACTACTACTTTGTTGAAACTGCTGCCCCTGCTGGTTATGAATTGAATGATGGTAAGCTTTCATTTACTATCGACCTACAAGTTAGTGGCAAACAGTCTGTAGTTACGGCTAAGAATTTTAAGAAGAGTTCATCACAAAGTAACAACGATAAGCACAAAGGCGACCAAAACATGCCTGCTACAGGAGATGGCAATAGTTTAGTAACGACACTGATGGGAGTGGCTTTGTTGCTCAGTATGTTCACCTACAGTCTTTTCAATCTTTACAGACGAGAACGCCAGTAGAGATAGAAAATAAGGGCCTCTGGTGCTGAAGGATTGTTTTAGTGAAGTAAAAGAACTGCGACTCAAATTTTTAGAGCGTCAGTAAACCGCTAACAATTAGTAATCACCTAATATTCGACCATACGAAGGAACCCCACAAACTTGTTTTTTGAGATTGTGGCTCTTCGTCAAGTAGAGTTGATAATTTTTTTATGAAGCACTTGGGCCTTAACTGGTCTAGGTGCTTTTCTTATGCCCTTTCATTCGTAAGCACCCAATAACTGACCGCATATGAATCCCGCTCGTAAGGTAGGCACCTAGTAATCGACCGCTGAAATAGGCCCGCAATCTCGTCTTTTGAGATTGCGGGCCTTCGTATTCTTTAAACGATTGATTCTACGTTTGAACTGTTAGTCTTTAAATTCCATGGCAAACACGCCTCCAACGATTCCGTTTTTGCGAATGTTGGTAGCTGTGAGACAATCTCTAACAGTTGTGTGATGTAGTTCCGCGGATCGATCCCATTGGCTTTCGCGGTTTCAACCACGGTCATCCAGATGGCGTTGGCTTCGGCACCTTTTGGACTAGTGCTAAACAGCCAGTTTTTCCGGCCAATCACATAACTCTTCATGTTGCGCTCAGAAGCGTTATTACTTAGTGGCTGTTCAAAAACGTGTAGCGTTTGATACTAGTGATTTTAGGTCATTAATGTCATATAATAAATGCATACGAAATCCTGGTTTTCAGACATTTCCCGTGCATTCACGAAATTCACTCAGAGGTTTTATCCATGGTTTATCGTCAAAGTCCCCACCAACTCTCTTTTGAATCCTTTGGTTGCGGTCTGAGTACACCGCTCAGTCCAAATAATGAGTGGGTTCGCTTAGCCGATATTTTTCCGTGGAAAGAACTCGATGAGGCATACCAATTGGAGTTTTCCAAGAAAAGTACTGGGCGAGCGGCCAAGCCATTTCGGATGCTTTATGGCGCTGGACTGATTCAGAATCGAATGAAACTAACCGATCGCGGTGTGGTCGACGCAATTCGAGATACGCCGGCTTATCAGTATTTCATCGGGCTCTCGGAATATCGTGCAGAGAAGCCCTTCGCATACACCAGCTTGTGTACCTTCCGTAAACGGATTGCGGATATCTCTGAACTGGTCAGAAACATTATCAATGATTGGCTTCGTGCCAAGATCGAAGCGGTGGTGCCATTCAAAGTTGACGTCATGATCACGGATGCCACAGCGATTCCGGTGAAGATCCGCTATCCCCAAGATACCTCGCTGCTCAATCAAGCCCGCCAGAATCTTGAAGACATGGCCATTGACATGGCGCATCAACTGAATGTCCCTAATCCACGCATGTATAAGCGTGAAGCTAAACAAGTTTGGACGGCTTTCTCACGCCATCCAAAGAGCCAAAAGCAATCCGTTCACAAGCAAGTTAAAGCGCAACTTCAATACGTCCGTCGCGACTTGCGCTACATCAATGAATTCATTGATGCAGGGGCAATCTTAACCGCCAAACAAGCAGTACGCTTGGGTGTCATCCGAATCTTGTTTGACCAACAGTGGCACATGTTTACACACAAGATTCACCATGTCGCAGACCGCATTATTAGTCTCCAACAGCCTTATATTCGACCGATCCAGCGCGGTAAGGCGAAAGCTAAAGTTGAGTTTGGTGCCAAAATCGACGCTTCATTAAGCGAAGGTATCGTTGATATTGAGCGCTTTGAATTCAGTGCTTTAAATGAAAGTAAGGACTTTGAAGCGACCTTGGATCATTACTTTGATTTGCATGGCCATTACCCAGATGAGGTATTGGCGGATACACTTTACCGCAACCGCGACAATCGCAAGTTGTGTAAAGATCTAGGTATCATGATCTGTGGCCCAAAACTGGGCGCAAAACCAAAACACGTTGATGCCAAGAAACGTCGCCAGGATACGGACGCAGAGAATCGACGCGGTGCCATTGAACGCCGATTTGCCTTTCTCAAAGGGTCAGTAGGCTTGGACTTAGTCAATACCCGAACAGCTGAGTCATTGGCCGTTAAAATCGATCAGGCAATGGTATTAAGCAATGCGCTGACATTCTTGAGAGTGTTTGCTATACCAATTTTAATTTCAACCACGAACGAAGGGCAAACCTATCGTTTCCGGTACAAATTTACTACCAGCACCAAGAATATGGTGGCCTAGTTGAACAGCCACTACTTAAATCGATTTCCCCAAATTCTAGGACGCGATTTAATGCGACACGTTGCCCCTGCGCATACGCCAATGCTTTACCTAGACGATCTTTTGGTAAAGTCTCGACATGATCACACCACTCCCAAAAGTGCTCGATCAACGGTTTAAGCACCACTTGACGCTTTTCCAGGGGTGATGCGCTATCTAAGCCTGCCCAATTCCGTTCGAGTTCAAACATCTGATTGAGTAGCTTCAAGCCCAGCGTCATCTTCTTAGTGTTCTTGAAATTATCGAAGAACTTACGCCGTACATGCGCCCAACAACCAACGCGAGTGATTGAATCACCCAGAAGATTGTAGCCGGCGTAGTCGTCGCATTGTAGGACACCAGGAAAGCCACTGTATAAGTTCTGAGCGAATTTCCCGGAGCGAGTATTCGCATAGGCATACATGACGACTGGCGTTTCGCACCGCGTGATACTACGGGCTACCCAAATATACGACTTGCTCTGCGCCGACTTGCCAGGCTCTTGAAGTACCTGATAAGGGGTCTCATCGCCTTGGAGAAAACCTTGGCTCATCAAGTGGCTACGCATCAGGTCATAAACTGGCTTCACTAACTCGGCACACTTGATGACCCAATTTGAGATTGTGGTCTCACTTAATAAGACGCCTGCACGCTGCCAATCCTTTAATTGGCGATAGAGCGGTGTCCCGAGAATGCATTTTTGATGCAAAATCGACGCGATCAACGAAGGCGTCGCAATGCTGTGGGCAATTAATGCCTTCGGCGCGTTACCACGATAGATATGACTACATCCATCTTCAAGTTCGCAAGTCGAGCACTTGTAGGTCTTCTCATAGATTTTCTCGACAAACAAACGCCCTGGGATTCTATGAACGACCTCGCGAACAAAGTGAGTGCCTACCAATTTCAATTCATGACCATGTTCACTGTGTTCATCGGTTTTGGAAACAAAGGTGGTTCTTACCGGTAGATCATTCGCCAACAACTGCTGCCGAGTAGATTTCGGCTTTCTTAGCTGCTGCGGTTCATCATCTGTTACTGCTTCGCTTTGTTGCCCAGTTTGCGACAATATCACCGATATTGTCGTCCGAATCCCCAACATCAATGTAGTTGACAGCGTTGTCCACCGATATAAAGGCATTACCGATTGCTTGCTCCATGTTCCCTTTTCCACAAATCGTAATTTTAGTCATTATACTTCGTCTCTTTCTTTTAGTGAGTTAGGAATATCCTGATTGGCTTATTTAGTCAAGGCGATATTTCGTCAACACCCAAACAACTAGCTTGGAAATTAAATCAATAAGAAGATTTCAGAAGGCTTCGAATTTCCGGCAACAAGTAGTTGTGGCGTCATACCTTAATTGCCTTACATTGGGCCTCACAATACAAATAGCGGGTCTTCCATATGCTTGCCAAATCCTTAATAGTCTGAACTTGAACGGACCTAGGTTGACCTCAACAGCGTCAAATCCGTGATCCGAATCTCTGGCACTGACTAGAGCAGATAAAGAACGCCGAGCACTTGTTACGAAAAGTGGTAGTAATAAAGCCTTTTAATCCATGTTATTCACTTCGAATGCGTTATAGGACTTACATTCCGTGTATATGTAAGCAGAAATTTGAATTGGCATAAATCGGAATTGCTTACGAGGTGTTATACAAAGACGGTTAGTGACTTGGTGATTAGTGGAGGCTCAGAATTTTTGAGGAGCGTAAAGTGCCTTAAATATTAGGAAACCATTACATTTCAGAGCTTTGGTTTCAAATACGCTGTAAAAGCTGTCTGTATATGGTGAGAGCAAAAGTTCTCAAATCTTTTTGAAAGGAGGTAGCCTTGCCGCCGTGCGCGGCGTGCAGCGCGAAAGCCGCTAGCGCGAGCGGCGGCGGTCGGCGTTAGCCGACCGCCATCAGCCCCCAGTGTCTAATAGGGGGGCAAATACAAGTAACAAGAAATCCGACGGTAGGCATAAAGCGCCTGTGGCACGGCCTTACCGTATAGGTAAAACGCCGAATTGCTGTTAGGACGCTTGGAAAGGAGCTAACATGCTCAAAGACTTAAACCTAATTGGCGGCATGACCAACAAAGATTGGCTTGATCAAGTCCACGACGAAATGCGCGATAACAATATTACTCAAGGTCAGCTCGCAGACATGGCTAATTACAGCCGGTCACACCTGAATCAACTGCTGGGTCGCAAGAAGCCGCTCAACGATAAAGCCCGATTAGAACTGACGTTGGCGTTGCGTGCGTTGACCGGTCAGAATAATCTGGACGTCTGTATCGACTATCTCAGCGTCACCTTCAAGACGCACGACTACGAAGAGTTGATTAACGAACTGTTCCAAATCAGCCCGATCCATTTCAATCTCCACGACGGCGCTCACTACGGCTATTCAGCAACCTTAACATGCGGTGAGATCAAGATGATGTTATCACCTTACCAAGATGTGGATGCCGAAGATTACAACCCGAAAGACGACAGTGGCACAATGATTGAGCTGAAAGGTCAAGGTTGTCGCTACGTCGAATCGTATCTGCAATCGCAACATCGAACTTGGTACGATTTTCTCGAAACTTGTCTCAAACTGGATTGCCACTTTACCCGACTTGATTTAGCCATCAACGACCGCAACGGATTACTAGATGTGCCAACACTAATTGAGAAGTGCGACCATGATGAATTCAGCTCACGCTTTCGCGGGTTCAGGGACAACCGCACCAAACAGTGGCACGCCTCTGGGCGCACCTTGTACCTTGGTTCGCCACAAAGCGAAGTCAATTTCTGTATCTACGACAAGGCATTTGAGCAACATCAGAAACACCCAGAAATCGCCATTGAAGATCAACCGATCCGTACTCGCTTTGAAGTGCGGCTACGCCGCGAACGTGCCGCCACAGCGGTTGAACATCTATTGGCGACGCGCGATCCCGAACAAGTCGTGTTCGGCATCATCAATCAGTATCTGCGTTTCTTGACGCCAAGTCATAAACCCAGAAGTGAGTGGGTGTTAGATCCTCGTTGGGCGGCGTTCATCGGTAACAATCGGGATAAGCTGCGACTTTCCACTAATCCAGAACCGTTAAACTATGACCATATTACGCGGTGGTTGAGAAAGCAAGTCGCACCCTCACTCAAGATGTTGCAGTTGATTGACCAGTACAATAACACAAACGAACTCAAAGCCATCATCGACAGTGGTAAGTTGACGCAACGCCACTGGGACGTGATCCACCATTTTCAGCACCAACGCAACGGTGTTATGACCGATTCAAAGCAACGTGAGAAATCAAAAAAGAGCGACTACGCCGACCAAAGCAAGTAGTCACCCTTCACAGATAAAATATGGGTTCTATCTGGTTTGATTATCTCACTCCCACCAAACTTTAGGAAGTGATTTGATTGAATATTAACGTACCAGAACAGCCAGTCTTCCTGACGATGACTAGAGCTGACCTTATCAAGCTGGGGTACAGTCAATCGCAAGCAAGCCGTATCATCAAAATGGCAAAAGAGTTGTTGCTCAAACGTGGCCTTGGATGGTACGGTAAGAAAGGCGTAGACCGTGTTCCAGTGGAAGCAGTAGACGCAGTATTAGGCTTGAAACTAAGCCAACTTGAGGGTGCACCAAGTGGCCTTTCCGCAGTTAAGGAGGAACTATCTTGACTACGAAAGACCATATTACCAAACAGGCGGACGGCACTTTTAGCTTCCGCGTAAGCTTAGGAACTGACAAACGAACTGGCAAACGAATTCAAAAACGTGCCAGCGGCTTCAAAACGAAAACGGAGGCGAAAAAAGCAAGAGTTGCAATGTTGGCGGCGGGGATCGCCGATGATGAGGACATCAAGCAGACTAAGTTTGTCGACTTTATGGAAGACGTGTTCAAGCCTTGGTACAAAACCCAAGTAAAGCCACGCACCTACCGTCAGCGGCTAGTCTTGATGAACAGTGAGTATCTGACTAGGTTCAACGACATCGTCATTGACCAAATTCGGCCGATTGATGTGCAACATTGGCAAGTCAGCGTACTCAAAGACTGTAAGCAATCCTATGCGCGTACCATCAACATTATGTTAGGCCAAGTGCTTGAACGTGCTAAGGCGCTTGGTATCATCAACGAGAATCCAGTACGGGTCGTTGGCCTCATCAAAAAGAAGAAAGCGAAGATCAATTTCTGGACGCAAGCCGACTTCCAAAAGGTACTCGCCAAGACGAACACCAACACGTACACTGGCCGCTTTGATTACACGATGTTGTGGTTCATGTTCATGTCTGGCTTGCGTAGCGGTGAAGCACGGGCGTTAAAGTGGACAGACGTTGATCTTGAAGCTAAGACGGTGAACATCAATAAGACCATGGACTATCACAACCGCAACTGGTTTGAAACTCCAGCGCCAAAGACTGCCGCCAGTCGCCGTACCGTGGCGCTTGATGATGATACCATTGCGTGCTTAGATGCGTGGCAGGTCGCACAAGCGGCGATGGTGACGTCCGAGTGGGTATTCTCACGTGATGGGATTCCGTGCTCTGACGGGCAATTTTTGGATATTGTGGACGCGTACAGTACACTCGCCAAAGTTCAGCGGATTACCGTGCATGGCCTCCGCCACTCGCATGTGTCGCTGTTGATCAGTCTCGGTGAAAACCCGCTCCAGATTAAAGAACGTCTGGGACATGAGGACATCGAAACGACGCTCGGCACTTACGGTCATCTTTACCCCAACAGTAACTTTGAAGTCGCAAAAAAGCTCAACGGGATATTCTCCAAGGAGGTGCCCGATGAGCCAAAATAATTTGAAAAGGGTCAAAACTGTGCCACAGTAAAATCGGTGGTGCTAGAAACCTTGATACCACGGGACGGGCGCGAGATGTGCCATTGTTCCCGGGAAATATTGCCGGAGCCGGCGCGGTAACGCCGGGGCGTTGCGCGTGACCAGCCGGTCTGCTTCCAACCGCTGCCGGCAGTTGTACCTTGCCGCGTGGGCGCCACCCCCACGATTGAGTCCGATTAACCCCGATGTCAACATTCTTGGCGTCTCACCCCCTGGCTGCGCAGCAACTTGGCTAGTAGAATGAAGGAAGCGGCTTCATAGTAAGGGTATCGGAGGAAAGAACAATGGCAGTTGGTGAGCGATTGAAGAAGGCCCGGGCTACGACGGCGATGACGCAGGCCCAGGTGGCCGCGCAGGTGCATGTCACCCGGACTACGATTTCCAACTGGGAAACCGGTCGCAGTTACCCCGACATCGCGAGTCTGATCACGCTCAGCGACCTCTACGGGCTTTCCTTGGATACACTCATTAAGGAGGACAAGCGAATGATGAATGACTTACGCATAAAGGAACAGGAACGCAGACGCGCCGCCTGGACCGAGTTCACGGCGGTCGCCGTCAGCCTGGGCATCACGCTCCTGTTTCTCGGCAAAAAACTGGCGGTGCCGGGCCTGACCATGGGTCCGACCACGCAGTACGGCCTGCTGGCGCTGCTCTGGCTCAACCTCGTGGTGATCGGCCTGACGGCGCATCGCTACCAGGCCCTGCGCAGCCCAGGTGTCAAGCGGCGGTCGCACAAGGCGAATCTTGTCGTCGGGCTGGTGCTGATTGGGGCCGCCGTGGTGGCCGCGCTGGATCCGCGTCACCGCCTCGACCCGCTGCTGCTGGGGCTTTTGGCCGCCGGCGGGGCCGTGATGCTCTGGGCGAAGTACCGCCGGCACCAGGGCGACCTGTGATGGCGGTGCGGTGCTAGACCCCGTCCCAGCCCGATGCCCTGCACGTCTTTGACAACAGTCCCCACCCCACACCACGACGCGGTATGGGATGGGGACTGTTCGTCGTGATGAACAATGTTCAAAGTCGTGTCAAACCTGTTTTTCCGTCCTCATGCGCATGGCCTCCTGTGGTGGCGCTTCGTCGCCACGCCTAGTATACGGTCGATCCACGCCCAGCGCCACGCCAATGGCGCGACGAAAAAGCCTCGCCGATTCCGGCGAGGCAACGTCTCTTCTCATCAGGCCGAAACCAACATGCCCAGCTCCCGCAGCGCCGCTTGCACCGCCGGCTGGTTGGCCCGGCCGCTTGCGATTAAGCGGCCGCCTTGCATCACCAGCACCCGGTCGGCCGCGGCGAAGGTCGCGGCCGAGTACTGGTGCGTGATCAGGAGCAACCCCTGCGGCATCGCCATCAGGTCGGCCTGAAGCGTCGCCGCAATCTGCGGGTCAAGCCCCGTGGTCAGCTCGTCGAAGACGAAGAACTGGGTCTTGCGCAGCAACAGCCGCGCAAGCGCCAGCCGCTGCCGCTCGCCGCCCGACAGGTTCGCGCTGGTCGCAGAAACCACGGCGTCCAGCGACCGCTCGCGGCGCCAGGCGCCAAGCCCCGCCGCGTCCAAGGCGGCTTGTACCTGCGCGTCGGAATAGCCCGGCGCCAAAAGCGTCACGTTGTCCCGCAGCGTCGCAGCAAAAATTGCCGGCTGCTGGTCCAAGACGCCGATCAGGCCGAAAATGTCGGCCGGATTCAGCGTGGTCGGCGCTTGGCCAGCCAGCGTCACGGTGCCGACGGTCGGGGCGGTTTCGCCGAGCAAAAGCCGCACCAGACTGGTTTTACCGCTGCCGCTGGCGCCGACCAGCAGCACCTTTTGCCCCGGCGCGACCGTGAGCGTAATGTCGTGCAGGATGGCCCCGGCGTCGGCCGCTTCGGCCGCCAGCAGCGGGGTCGTCAGGGCCAGCGCCTGGCGCGGTTGCGTCGGCACCGGTGCGGCCAGCACGGCGGTCAACCTCCCAGTCACGCGCCGGGCCCCGTAGAACTTGGCCATCATCTCCGGCAGCTCCGCCATTGGCGTGTTCAAAAAGGCGATCAGCTGGGAAAAGGCCACCAGCTGGCCCATCGTGATGCGGCCCTGCTGGACGAAGTAGGCCCCGACCAGCCAGGTTCCCAGGTACATCATGTCGCCGAGAAAATCGGTGACCCCACCGGTAATTTTTTGGATCCGCTGATCCTGGCGCAGCGTGTCGTACTGGACCTGATTGGCCGCGTCGTGGCGCTTGGCGAAGGGTCCCTGCGCCAGGCCGTGCTGAATGGTGGTCAGCCCGGCCAAGGCGTCGGTAATCTGCGCGGTGTAGCGCTCGACGCTGGCCACCACCCGGTCGGAGGCGCGTTCCAGCGCCTTTTTGACCAGGAAGGGAAACAGCAGCGCCGGCAGGCTCATCGCCACCACGCACAGCGTGATCACCGGGCTGATCCACAGGGTGCCGGCCGCGGCGAACACCAGCATCGCCACCTGGGCCGGCGCCTGTAGCAGCACCCGAAAGTAATTATCGATTGCGACGTCGACCTGCTTGGTCAGCTGGGCGATGACGGTACCGGTCGAATGCGTCGCCCGGCTGGCCAGCGCATGGGCGAACAACTCGCGGCGCAGGTCCAGCCCGGCCTGGGCCGGCAGCACCTGGTTAAGGTAGTCGCTTGCCGCATAGCTTGCGCCTTGCAGCAGCAGGTAGCCGACCACGACCGGCACGGCCACGGCGAAGGTCATGTCGCTGCGGCCGGTGGCGATGTCGGTGATCAGCTGCATCGCAAACGCGTAGCCGACCAGCACCGCCGAGGCGAAGACGTTCAAAAACAGCGCCAGGCTCAGGCGCCAGGGGTGCTGCAATAAATAGCGAAACATTGTTTTTGCCAAGATAGGCCATGGCAGATTGACGAGCTCGGGCCTATCGTCCTTTCGTCACCTTCAACGACGTGGGTCAGCGTCTCCCATTGGCTTGCTCCGCTGCCCAGTGATGGCTGTTGTTGTGATTGACATGTTGATCATCCTTATCCGTGTAAACTCGGTCGCGGCCGAAACGGCGGCGGCTTGCCGACCCAGTGTACCCTTCCGGCTGGGGTGCGTCAATCCTTGCCGGGTCAGGCCACCGCTGCGGCCCAACCGCCGCGCCAAGTGCCGCGCATAGCGCCGACGTGGTCACGCCCCGCCCCGACCGCGCCGCCGGGGCTTGCGCATTGGCCGCTCATCCGCGCCACTGGTGGCGGCGGCGCAAAAAAACAGGCCGCCGAAGCCGCCTGTCTCAGTCAATCTAGTCGTGTGCGTTGACCCATTGATCCAGCACCTGGATGAACTCGTCGTGCTGGTCGCGCAGGGCCAGGTGGCGGGAGTTGGCGAACAGATGCCACTTGGCGCCCGGGATGTGGTCGTAGACGTCCTTGGCGATCAGCGGGGTACACAGGTCGTCGGTGCCGTTGGTGACCAGCACCGGCACGTGAATCTTGTGCAGCTCGTGACTGAGCTCGAAGTCGGAAATCGTGCCGTTTTCCGTAAACTCGTTGGGCCCTTCCGCAATCCGGCTGGCGCGTTGGCCGTTGGTCTCGCGGCGCAGGCACTCCGGGTCCGCTGCCGTCGGGGCGTCCCAGCAGTAGCGCTGCATGTAGCGCTCGTTGGCCGCCAGGTACTGGGCGCCGGTGAAATCACCGGTGGCCTCGGCGCGGGCGATGGCTTCGCGGTCCTCGTAGCTCAAATACGAGATCAGGCGGTGCTGCTCGCGGGTCCAGAGGCTGATGGAGGCCGGCGAGCCGTCGATCATTACCGACTTGACGCCGGTTTGGTCGTACTGGGTCAGATACAGCATCTCGAGCATCCCGCCCCAGGACTGGCCGAGCATGTGCAGCGAATCGAGGTGCAGGTACTTGCGCAGCGCGATCAGCTCCTCGGCCCAGGTCTCCTTGACGTACCATTTTTCGTCCTCAGGCAGGCTGGACTTGCCGCAGCCGACCTGGTCGTACATGATCAGCTGGCGGCCGGTCGCCGCGTAGTCGTCCATCAGCTCAAAATAATTGTGCGAAGACCCGGGGCCGCCGTGGATCAACAGCAGCGGCGCCTTGCCCGGCGTCCGCTCTCCCACGATCCGGTAGTAGGTCTTGAACTCGTGAAACGGCATGTACCCTTCTTCAATCTTGATGCTAGACATTCGCTCACCTCGTCACAGATTGCGCCGCCAACGCAGGCGCTTGCCTCGATTGTACCACCAATGGCCACCGGCGGCCGCCGAGTTGGCACCACCGCCAGCGGAACCGGATGCAGGACCGGATGCAGGGACGGATGTAGAGTCGGATGCAAGGCTGGATGCCGAGCCGGAGGCAGGGACGGAGGCGGAACCGGATGCAGGACCGAATGCAAGGCCGGATGCAGGGACGGAGGCGGAACCGGATGTAGAGCCGGATGCAAGGCCGGATGCAGGGCCCGATACGCGGTCGCGCCCGATTACACCCAAGCACCGGCCCGGGCCGCGGCCGGTCGCGAGGCATTCCAATCGGCGGTTCGGCGGCCGCACCAACGCGACACGCAAAGGACACCGCAGGCTACCCCACAGTGTCCCCGGTTGATATTAACTTGAGGAATCGCCCCAACTGCAAGGCAGACCGCCCCCGCCAGATGGTAAAACCGATTCGGTTGGTGGTACGCACTGTGGTGGACCCGGCAGTCGCAGCTCCCTGGAATCAAACCAGTTAAGCTGTTTTCTTTTACGCGAATTTCTTCGTCGCTAGACACTCACGCCGCGGACGTGGTCGACATAGGTCGACGTTCATCAGATGAGGATGATAGTCACTGCGAGCTGCCTTAAGCTGCGCTTCGGCCGTGCGACCGAGAGGCGCTGTCGAATTCTACGCAGATAGAATAACACCGGGTCGCCGCTTTTGACAAGCGATTTGACTTGCATCCGTGTAAATGTTTGGTAAATGTTGTGTAAATAAAATAACGTTTTTCGATACAAAAAACGGGGGCCGCCGCGGCGGTCCCCCCCTGCTCATTGCGGCCGCTTGCGGCGGCGCCACCACCGGGCGAGGCTCGGGCCGTACAGCCCGAGCAGCCACAGCGCGATCACGCCCAGCGGCAGGAAGCGAATCACGACGCCCAGCGCCTTTTGCCACGCGACGTGGTCGTTCATCGCCAGCTGCGCGACCACCTTGCCGTGCAGCTGGTCCTGATTAATCGGCCCGAACCAGCGCGAATCCGCCGAAATCGGGCGGTTGTCGCCGAGGATGAAGTACTGGCCCTTGTGCAGCGCGGTCGAGCGCATGTAGTGGGTGCTTTGAAACAGCAGGCCGGCGCCGGGCTCGCCGTCGTAGTCGTACTTGCGATTGTCCATCGGGTAGTAGACGTAGGGCTCCTTGAGCTGCTTCAGGTTGCGAAACACGTGGTAGCGGCTGACGCTGATCAGGTCGCCGGGCTTGCCGATCAGGCGCTTGACCAGCAGCCGGTGGGCGTTTTCGTCCAGGTTGGTCGCCTGGTTGACGACGATCACGATGTCGCCGTAGTGGTAGCCGGCCCCGGTCAGGGCGACGGTGCGGTTGCGGGCGACCAGCAGCCACTGGCCGTCGCGAAGGGTCGGCGCCATTGAGTCGCCTTCCGTGTGATCGATTTGGAAAAATACGTTGAAGCCTAGCAGAAAAGCCACCAGAAGCGAGGTGACCCACAGCCAGATTTTGCGTCGTCTCGACATCTCTCCGTCTCCTTCACCAACCGCTGTTTTCTTAGCTTAGCACAACTGGACCAGAAGCGATACTAAAGCCGGCGCAACCCGAGTGGATTGCGCCGGTCAGAGGCGGTCAGTTGGCCAAAATGGCGGTGAGGTCGATCACGCCAAAGCCGATGCCGATTGGCTCGCCGTGCAGCACGAGGTCGCGAACCCCGCGCTGCAGCGAGGTGCGTGTCGCAAGCCCCGCGGCCGGTCCCTGGTCGTTGTCGAACAGCCACTTGCGGTAGTCTTCAGGGGCCGGGTCGCTGCCGGTGAGGCGAAAATCGCCGCGGAACAGCCGCAGGTGCGACTGCGGCTTCAGCACCCGGTCAAGCACCGGCGCCAGCAGCCAGGACTCGCAGTCAAGCTGGGTGACGGCAAGCCCGGCGAACTCGCGCCAAAAGGCTTGCGCCGCGCGGTACGACGCCAGCCGGGCCGGCGTCGTCAGGTCGGCATCCCCGGGAATGTGCAGGTTGATGGTGCTACCCACCCGCTCGTACTCGAAGCTCCCCAGCCGAAACTCGCGCAGCTGCAGCTGGCGGCGCGACCAGTCCCGCACCAAAAAGCCGGCGCGGCCACTTTCGGCCGTGCTTTCCCGCACCGTGCGGGAGAAGTAGCCCATCGAGGCCAAATAAACAGCATCGCTGAGCCCAAGCTCGCGGTAGCGCCCATTCGCTTGGACGGCCAGGTTCAGCTGCAGCCCAAGCGTCGCCAGGCCGCTGGGATCCGGCAGCGGCAGGCAGGCGGCCTGCCAGTCGTGAAACGCGGTGTCGCTGGTCTGGGCCAGCGCCTGGGCGTAAGCCGCCGGCCAGTCCACGCCGGGCGTCTGGGCCGGGGCCACGGGCTCGGGCGACGCGGCGGTCGCGGCGGTCGGGGCGGCGGCGGTTGCCGGCGCAGTGGCCGAGGTCGGGGCGGCGGCGGTTGCCGGCGCAGTTGGGGCGATTGCGGCGGTTGCGGCGGCCGAATCAGGCCTGGTGCCGGCGGCCGCCAGCGGCGAGCCCCCCTGCAGTTGTACGGTCAGCGCCGCCGTTGCGGCCTCAAGCACCGCCTGGGGCAGCCCGATGCCGGCGGCCAGCGTGGTCAGCGTCATCGCGTCACGCGCGGTCGGCCCTTGTGTCGCTGCCGCTTGTCCGGGCGCATTTTGCGCGGCCGCCGCCCGGGCGGCTACGTCCCGCGCGGTTTGGTCCCGGTCGCCGCTCATGCCCGGTAGCTCCCGGTCGCGGCGTCGTAGGTCAGCGTCTGGACGGCGCCGTCCGCGACCGCCACGGTGATGGTCTGGTACGGCTTGGCGTAGCCCTGGTGCGTCAGCGTGACTTTGGCCGCGCCGTTTTGCACCGTCACCGCGTAACGGTTGTAGGCGCCTGTTTCGTAGGCGAAGCTTTCGCCGTCGTCTTGGTAGTGCGAGTAGGTGCCGGTGTTGCCGAAGCACTTGAAGCCAAGCGTCGTCTCGGTCGCGACGTCGACGTACTGGGTCAGCGGCCGCCACGGCAGGATGGCGCCGACCCGCGCGAACAGCGGCAGCGCGTCAAGCGGCGCCGCGATCACGTAGGAGCGGCCGCCGGCGTAGGCCTTGCCGGTCCAAAAATCGCACCACTCGCCGGCCGGCAGGTAGACCAGGCGTTCGGCGGTGTTCGGGGTCAACACCGGCGCCGCCAGCAGGTCCGCCCCGACCAGGAACTCGTCGTTGATGGTGGCGGCGCGTTCGTCTTGCGGGTAATGCACGGCCAGCGGCCGCATCACCGGCAGCCCGGTACGGGTGCCGGCCTCGAACAGGTCGTAGAGGTAATCGATCAGGTGGTAGCGCAGCTCCAGGAACTTGCGGTAGGTGCCAAGCGTTTTTTCACCGAAGCGCCAAGGCTCCTGGGCCCGGGTGCCGATGGCCGAGTGGTTGCGCAGCAGGGGGCTGAAAATCGCGGCCTCGATCCAGCGGGTCAACAACTCGGGGGTGGTGTCGGAGCCGAAGCCGCCGATGTCGGTGCCGGCAAAGGCGAAGCCGGACAGCCCGAGGTTGCACAAAAGCGGCACGGACCACTGCAGGTGAACCCACAGGCTGTGGTTGTCGCCGGTCCAGACCGTCGCGTATTTTTGCGAGCCGGCGTATACCGCGCGGGAGATCACGAACGGCCGCTTGCCGGTCTGCTCGCGCAGGCCGTCGTAGGTCGCCTGGGACATGTTGTGGCCGTAGACGTTGTGCATCGTCGCGTGGGTCGAAGGCTGGTCGCCGTCGGAGAAAACGATGTCGTCTGGAATCTCGCCCTTGAAGCTGGCCGGCTCGTTCATGTCGTTCCAGACCCCGGCCACGCCGTTATCGGTCAGGAACTTGACGTTGTTGGCCCACCAGTCCCGCACTTTGGCGCGACCGAAGTCCGGGTAGACGGCGGCGCCTGGCCACACGGCGTTGACGTAGACCGACCCGTCAGTGTTCTTGGCAAAAAGCCCCTGGGCGACGCCTTCGTCGTAAACGTGGTAGCCCGGGTCCTCCTTGACGCCGGGGTCGATGATGGTGACGATTTTGATGCCCTTTTTGGCCAAATCGCTGAGCTGCGAAGCAAAGTGCGGGAAGTGGTTGTGGTCAACGGTGAACACGCGGTAGCCGTCCATGTAGTCGATGTCTAAGTGAATCACATCGCAAGGCAGCCGGTACTCGCGCATTTTGTCGGCGATGTAGTTGACCTGCGCTTCGGTGCCGTAGCTCCAGCGCGACTGCTGGTAGCCCAGCGTCCACTTCTGCGGCAGCGGCGTCCGGCCGGTCAAGTACGTGTAGGCCTCAAGGACGCCGGGGATGCCGGCGCCGGCGATCAGGTAGTAATCGACCGTGCCGATCGCGCTGGTGTAGTAGAAGTAGTCGCTTGACTCCTTGCCCAAGTCGAAGTGGCTGCGTTCGGTGCTGTCGAAAAACAGCCCGTAAGCGTGACCGTCATTAAGGCCGATCATGAACGGCACCGTTTTGTACAGGCGGGTGCGGTTTTCCAGCTGCGGCACCGGGTTGTCGGTGTTCCACATGTCGTACTCGTAGCCGCGCTTGTCCATGAAGCCGGCCTTGTCGCCCAGGCCGTAGAGGTGCTCGTGTTCGTGCAGCACCTTGACCACCAGGTTGGCGTTGGCCGCCTCCACCTGCGCCAGGTCGTGGCCCTCGGCCGCGGCCAGGTCGGCCTGTGCCTTGGAGAGGTCTCGGGCCAAGGCGTGGCGCGGTCCCCGAAAATCCTGGACCAGCGGGGTGCCGGCCGCGTCGAACAAGTCGACGAAGCCTTCCGCATCGGCGACCACCTTCAAGGCGGCGGTGGTCACCACCACCTCTTGCGAGCCGCGATCGACTTGATACGGCGCGGCTTGGACCTTGTCGCCTGCGATGGCGTAGGAGTGGCCGGGCTGCCACGGCCCGTGCTGGACCCGGACGATCTGCGGGGTGACGACTTGCAGGTTCAACTGCCCATCGGCGTAGGTGATGGTGACCAGCTGGCCCTCTTGTTCAACGGATTGAATGGCTTTCATGTGTGTTCCTTCTCCTTCACGCGAAATCAGGTGTCAGCTCAATGATACCGTTTTCTCGCGGCGGTTGAAAGCCTGGGCGGCGACTTGTTTGCGGTAACACGCCCCGCCCCAAGCGCCACGGCTGCGCGACCCGTCCCGCTACGTTCGCCGGCCGTCGCTCTGGTACCCAAAAAGCCACCGCAAGCGTTGCCTGCGGTGGCCTGAAACTCGGTTGTGAGCCGACCCGCCTACCCCGCCGCCACCGCGTGGGTGCGGCGGTACTCGCCCGGGGTGATGCCGGTCAGCTTCTTGAACTTGCGGGTGAAGTTGGCCACGTCGTAGTAGCCGTTTTGCTCGATGATGGTTTTGATCGGTAGGCTGGTGGTGACCAGCGCGGTTTCGATCATCACCAGGCGCCGCTCGGCCACGAAGTTGGTGAAGGTCTTGCCGGTCACCTCCTTGACGTAGCGGCTGGTGTAAGGCACCGAGTAGCCGAAGTGGTCGGCGACATCCACCAAAGACAGCGTCGGGCTGGCCGCGTTGGCCTCGATGTAGGCGCGAAGCTTGGCGCCGACGTCTTCCGGCTGGTCCGCAGTCTGCGCGACGGGTTCCGGCGCCGTGATCACGCGGATCGTTTTGAGCAAAAGCGTGTGGAGCTGGCTCAGCGACTCGACCGCCAACAGCTGGCGAACCAGTTCGTCTGAGACCTGCAGGTTGCGCTGGTAATCGGCCTTGAGCACCCGGGTGATCAGGTTGGACATGCCAAGATCGAAGCGGGCCCGGGGATCGTAGTTTTGGCTGGCGAGGTTGAACAGCACCTCGAAGGCCTCCTGCGCATGGTCAAAGTTACGGTGCAACAGACTGTTGTCGAGCTTCAGCTCCGTGGTGAAGTCGAACATGTCCTCGCGACTGGCCGCCAGGGCCGCTCCGGTCTCATACGTTACACTCTCCCCCAATCCTGGATGCGCGGTGATCTGCGTCGACACAACTTCGATGTAGGCTTCATGCAGCGTGGCCAGGCCGCGGTGGGCCCGGCTCAGGTACAGCACGGTGGTGGCATCGACCATGTCCCCTTGTTCCCGCAGCGCAGCGACAATCGCGGCCGGGGTCTGGGTGTCGGCGTAGTTGATCAGGAGCACCACCTGCGCCTCACTGGTGCGATGCATGGGCAAAACGGTGTAGTCTTCGGCGGTGTATGGCGCCGCCAGGTCGTCGGCGTTCCACTGCGCCTTTCTGGCGAGCAGCGCCACGACGAAGTTCTTGTACGGCAGGTGCAGGTCGGCCACCTCCAGCAGGTCGCCGGTGGTGTCCGGGTCCTGGATGCGGCCGTTGAGCAGCAGCTGCAGAATCTGGTTGCGAACGAAGGGCAGCTGCACCTTGGAGGTGGTGATCAGGTTCTGGTGATCGGCGATGTAGCCCTCGATCGCCGTCTGCAGCCGGGCGGATTCCGGGCCGACCGCACTGGCGGTGTCGGGAACCGACGGCAGCGCCGACTCCAGCCGCGCGATCAGCGCGTACTGGCGCTTGGCGAACCAGTGGATCAGGCCAAAGCCCAGCAGCGCCACCAGCCCCAGGAGCCACAGGCTGTTGCCGAGGAAGCGCAGCAGCGAGTGGCCGGCGCGGTACGGCAGCGCGTAGGACACGGCCTGAAACAAGGCGCCTTTGTCCGGGCTGACCGTCACGGCCAGCGCCTGCCCGGCCGCCTTGACGCGTTCGGTCTTGGGCTTGGCCCCGACCATCCCGGCCAGGTCGACGTCTTGCAGCCGCGGCTTGGACAACAGCTCGGTGCGACCGGCCACCGCCAGCCCCAACACCTGGTCCGGCGAGCTGGCGCCGGCGGCCAGGATGTCTTGGATGCTTTCGGTGTTCAGGGTGAAAAACACCACGCCGTTTTGCTCACCCGACAGCGGCATCAACGGCACCACCAGCGTCAGCTGGGCGTCTTGGTCGCGGCTGCCGGTCGCCAAAAGGTGCGGGACGCTGCTGTGAATCAGGGCGTCCTGCTGGTCCCCTTTGGTTCCCGCCGGCAACAGGTTGTACTTGTACAAGGTGTCTTGGGTGTCGTAGGTGCCATCCGCCGAGTACAGGGCCTCAGGGCGGCGGAACATGTTGACCCAGCTGCGCTGGACCAACGGGCTCGACAGGTTGTAGCGGTGCAGCGCCGCCTCGATGGCCGCGTAGTCGTCAAAATTCTGGGGGTCACGGGCGAACGCCGGGTCGATGGCCATCTGGTTGGCCGCCGTCAGAAGATGCGCCAGGTTATCGTTCAGGTTGGTGCGAACCGACGTCAAGGCGCGTTCCCGGGCGGTATCGACCTCGGCGCGTTGTCCCTGGACCTCGTTGTGCATCCAGGTCGCGGTCAAAATACCGGCCGGCACCAGGAACACCACGGCGAAAAACGCCCAGTACATGGTGATGATGCGCTGGGGCTGCCAGTGCCGCAGCCGCTCAAGCATGGTCGGATGCCACCTTGATCACGGCCTCGACGTAGCGGCAGGCGTGAAGCGAGAACCACACCACCGGCGTCAGGTACAGCGGCACTAGGGCCACCAAAGACAGCGCCGGGAACAGCACGACCAGGGCCGTGGCCACCATCGTGCCGACCAGAATCGCCAGCGTGTCGGTGAACCGCGCGACCGAAATCACGAAGGCCTGGCGGAAGTACTGCCAAAAGCTCAGCTGGTAGCGGCCGAACACCGTCAGGATGTACATCAGGTAGATCAGCGCCGCGACCAGCAGCACGATCAGGCCGTACTGCAGCACCGCCGAGCGAATCAGCACCCGGTTCACCGCCAGGTCCAGCATCAAGAGCACAATGGCGCCGCCGCTGATGAAGCCGATGCCGTTGGCGTCCTTGAACGACTGCCGCCAAAACAGGCCGAACTCGCGGTTCATGGCGCCAAGCTGCGCCGCTTCGCCGCCGAAGCGGTCGTCTTCGGTGCTTTCAAGCCGCCGCAACAGCAGCTTCACGCAGCTGGCCAGCGCCGGGAACGCGCCGAGAACAATCCCGCCGCGCAGCGTCCACCACCACCACAACAGCTGGAGCTTGATGCCAAACAACAGCACCTGCCCGAGCTTGAACGTCAGCTTCACGATGCCTCGTGGTTCCGCTCCCATCATGTCGAATACCCCCTATACGATTCTAAAACGTCCGTCCAACCCAGTTACCTAATGGTGGCCACTGTGAACCACCGCGGCACCGCCCTGCCCCCGCTTGGCGGCGCCGCACGACCTTCGCCGTTTGCGCCTGGCACAACCTCGTCACACGCCGGCTCGCTTGGTGCGTCGCACCCACGCCGGCGGGAGCGGCCAGACCGCCCCGCGCGGTGTGGCGAACCGCCTGGCCGCCGCGAACGCGACGACCGCCGCGACGCAACCGGCACCGACCCACCGGCGGCCCCGCCGCGGCGAGCACCGCCGCTGACCACGCGGCTGGACGACCAGGCGACCGCCGTGGCTCAGACCCCGGAGAGCTTGGTGACCGTCGCCAGGTCGGCGTAAAGCCCGCGGCCCAGGCTGCGGTCCGTCGGCTTGCCGATCGTCAAGCGCGGCACCTCGAGCTCGTCCAGCTTGGCCACCTGGCCAGCCTCCCACTGCTGCAGGCGCCACAGCGCGGTATCGACGCGAGCGATCAGGCCGCCGTAGCGAATGTCCATGACCTCCCAGCCGAACGGCGCGTTGAGCTCGAACCACACCGCCCGATGCGCGTCGCGCAGGTCGTGCAAGCGTTTAACTAACTCTGTCGATAAGTCTACTATAACGGGTTGCTGGTCCTTTTGTCCACTTTGATAGCTAGAGTTTATTTTCTCCATCAATGAAAGCTTTGCCACCAAGGCGTGAGCGAGGGCCCGGTAGAAGGTGAAAAGGCTCTCATCGGCCGGCGTCGGCACCACCGCGTCCAGCTGCGCCGCCAGTTCCTGGTAGTGGTCCAGCAGGTCGTACGGCGCCAAGTTGGCCGCCATCAACGGGTGCAACAGGTCCGAGTACAGCACGATTTTGCTCGGGTTGGTCGCGTCCGGGTTGCCGGCCGCAAGCTCCGGCAGCTGATCGAAGTCGTCGAGCAGCCAGTAATCCGCCGCGTTCTTGCCCTGGTAGGTGGCAAAGGCCGATGCCAGCGCCGCCGCATCCGGCGCCGCCTGGTGGTAGCACTGCTCGGCGAAGCTCTGCAGCCCCAAAGCCCCGGCGGTGAACGGCGTCTCGCCGCCGTCGTCGCCCCACATCGTGGCAAAAACGGTGTCGAGCCCCACGGCCTTGGCGGCGCTCATGCCGGCGGCCATCGTCTGCATCGTTTTGCCGTAATTCGGCGCCAGGCCGTTCCAGGTCCAGACGCCGGTGGCGAAGCTGACCGGCTGGCCCAGCGTCTGGTGGATGCGAAAGACCTGCTCGTAGTTAGCCTGGGAGTTGTTGTAGTAGTCCCAGTACATCAGGCCGACGTTGGGGATCTGCGCCTTGAGCTGATCGGAGAATTCGGTGGCCGGGTCGCCGTAGCCGTAACCGGCGGCGTTGAACCACATGTCGCTCCACATGATCGGCTCAAGCCCGAGGTCCGTGGTGATCGCGGTGACGCGCGACACGTGATCCAACATGATCTGGGTGCGGTCGACCCAGCCGTTGCGGTCGAGGTACTGGCCGCGGCCGAGCTCATGCGCCTCGTCCATGCCGATGTGAATCTTGCGGCTGCGGAACGGCGCCGAGGCGGCGGTGATGATGTTGCGCAAGAAGGTGTAGGTCGCCTCTTCCCCCACCAGCAAAATGCCATCGGTGTCGCGAATCGGGTTCATGAACGACCAGCGCATCGGGTTTTTCAGGTGGCCCAGCGTCTGGATGCAAGGAATCAGCTCGACGCCCAGCGCCGCGGCGTAATCGTCGGCTGCCTTCAGCTCCGCCTGGCTCAGCCGGCCGCGCTGGTGCCCCCAAAACGGGTACTCCGGCACTTCGTAAACGTCTTCCATGTAAAGCAGCGCGGCGTTGAGCCCCAGCCGCGCCGACAGGTTGATCAACCGGCGCAGGCCGGCCGGGCTCAGCGTGGCGTTGCGGGACATGTCGATCATGATGCCGGTGGTGTCAAACTGCGGGTGCTCGACCAAATCCAGGTCGCGGCCGGCTCGCACGGCGCTGGCCAGTGCCGTCAGGCCGCGGAAAAACGCCGCCGGGAACGGGTAGCCGATATGTGCGACGCCGCCGCGGTAGCTCACCACCAGGTCGTCGGCGTGGGTGACGGTGACCGCCACCGGCGCCTCGAGCTCGCCCAGCTGGCAGTCCTCAATCAGCGCCGTGACGCCTTGCTTCAGTTCCTCTGGTAGGGTCACAAAGTTTAATGTCATCAGTTTTCTCCCTCACTAGTCGTTAAGTGAATCACTTGATAAGGCCGCACCTCACGCAGGTGCAGCGTGACGCCGGCGGCCGTGACGCTCACGGCCTGGGCGGCGCCGGTTTCCACATCGGTGGCCAGCGGCGCGGTGGCGACGAACGTGGCGGCGTCGCGCGGCTCAGACGCCGCGGCGGCCTGCCCAGCCGGCCCGGCGCCTTTCGCTTCGTCCGATCCAGCCGAGCTGCCCGGACCCGCCGCGGTGGCGGCCGGGTGACCGGCGGCCTGGGCGGTGGCGGCTGGCCAGTAGCCGGCCGGCAGCGCGATGGTGGCCGCCCCAAGCACCGGGCTCGGGGCCACCGAGTAGGTCAGGCGGCCGGTTTTTTGAATCCAGTAGTTCAACACGTGCAGGTACAGGTCTCCGTTGGCGGCGCGTCGCACCTCGACTCGGGCGGTGCCGGGCAAGTCGGTGGCGACCACCAGTTCCGGCGCCAGCAGCGCCAGCGCGTCTTGGAAGAGGCTTGCCACCCAGTCCGGGGCGTAGTCGTAGTACAGCGTGAAGAGCGGGTGGGTGACGTACAGCGCCGGTTCGCCAGGCCGCCGGCACCCCGGCAACGCCAGAGCTTGGGGCGTGTTGGTGCGAGGTGAACGTCGTGCCTTCGCGGTTGAAGTAAGGAACGCGCGTCTCAAGCACCGGTTCGGCCCCGGCCGCCGCCACTGCGGCGCCGGTTTCGTACATCACGAACGGCTCCGCGACCAACTGGCGGCCCAGCACCGCGTTGGGCTGGATGAAGTCGCGCTGCCAAGGCGAGCGGCCGGCGTAGTCGACGCCGAACGCGCCGAGCTCGGCCGCGTGGTCGCAGCCCAAGACCTTGCCGCCGGCCGCGATGAAGGCCTTGATTTTGGCCGCCAAGCCCGTTGATTCGGCCGGCAGCACGTCTAGCACCACCAGCAGCCGGTAAGGCGTCCAGTCGCTGGTCGCATCGACGATGTCGAACTGCTGATGCGCCTGCTCCAAGAGCCGCACCGCGCCGGTCAAGGCCGAAGCGGCCCCGGCCGGGCTGGTCAACGCGCCTTCCGCCGTCAAAATCGCGATCGGTGCGACGGCCGTGGTCTGCGGCAGCCGCTCGCTCAGCGCCTTGAGCCGGCGATACACCGGCGCGATCAGCGCCTTGGTGCCGGCCAACAGCGCCCCGCTTGGCAGCAGCTGGTCGCCGATCGAGCACCCGGCGCCGAGCGACACCATCTGGAAGCACTCGAACTCAAGCGCCGCCGGCCGCTTGAGCGAGTGAAAATCACCCCAGTAGGTGTGAAACTTGCCCGTCATGCCCAAGTACGGCAGCCCGAGCGTCCGGGTGTATCGCGCCACGCGGCTGAAGTTGTCGTAGCCCCAGGCGCCGTTGGGCAGGCTTTCGATCTCAAGTTGCGTGTAGTCCGCAAGCGTCGCCTCCTGCCCCGGGCCGACGTGCGAGGCGTTGAAGAAAATGGTCGCGTGCGAAAGCTGCCGGCGAATCAAGGCCGCGACCTCATCCTTGAAGGCGGCCAAGACCGCCGCGCAATTTTGCCTGCAGGCCGCCGGGTCGTGCCAGTCCAGCCCGGCCGCTGCCATCGTCTCTTGGCAGCTCGGGCAGGCGCAAGGCACCACGTTGACGATGTCAAAGAACAGCCCGTCGACGTTGGCCGGCCCGACCGATTGGATGATGTCTGCGATGTGGGCGAGCAGGTAATCGCGGTACGGCGTGTTCAAGCACAGGCTGTCGTAAAAATTAGGCGCCGGCACGTCTTGGGTGTTGATCACCCGCCCGTCGGCATCGCGGCACAGCCACTCGGGATGCGCCAAGGCGGTGCGGTGGTCCCACTGCACGGTGGTGTAGATCGGGGCCCGGATGCCGCGCTCGTGCAGCGCCGCGATCTGCTGCTCGAGCAGGTCCGGCACGACGCTGGTCGGGTGCATCGCCCCAGGCTCTGCCTGCGAGCGAAAAAACAGGTAGCCGTGGTGGTCACGCGCGAACACGGTCACGCTGGTCGCGGCCAGGTCGCGGTAGTAATCGCCAAACGCCGCCGCGTCAAAGGCGGCGGCGACTTGGGGAATGTCCGGGCTGGTGTGAAAGTCGAGGTGGATCTGGCGTTCAATCATCGAAGTCCTCCGTGGAATCGTGGTGGCGCCGGCTGGCGGCGCTTGGGGCGGTGGTGCGGGTCGAAGAAGGCCACTTTCAGTCGGCCATTCGGACGGGTCGGTCACTGGCGGCTCAACTGGCCGGAATCACGTTGACCAGCACACTTTTTTGGATGTACCAGCGGCCGCCTTGGCGAACGAACTCGACCGTGTTCTCCAGCACCTGGGTCTTGGCCGGGTGCTTGGTCACCTGCTTCAAAGACACCTTCGCCACGACGCCGGTCGCCGTGACCTTTTGCACCTTGAAGGACTGCAGGGTTACGCGGGTGCCTTGGCTCAGGCTGGTCCCCAGCTTCGCCTCGGTGGCCGCTCGCTTAGCCGGCGGCACCGTGGCCAGGTAGGCGGCCTGGTCGCCGGCGTTGATCGCCGCCACGTTTTGGCGGTACGTGGTTTGGGCGGCGCGTTCGGCGCTTTGGGCCCCGCTTGCCGACACGTCATCGGCCACAATCTTGCGGTCGACCAGGAAAAAGGCAACGGCGGCGGCGACCATCACCAAGGCAACGGATGTGAGCAGCAATTTTAAGAAGCGGCGCATCGACAGGACCTCCTTTTAGGCTTGGCGGTTGAACACGTCTGCGGCGGCCTGGACCAGCGTTCCCGACAGGTCCAGCGAGTACTCCCAAAACATCAGGCCGCACAGCCCATGGGCGACGGCGTATTCGGCCTTGGCCGCCATCGACCGGGCGTCATCATAGGAAGAGAAGCGGTCGCCGTCGCAGTAGTACGGCGCCTTGGCTTCGTCATCCCAATGTACATTGGCCGGATGCTCAGCCAACAGCAGCTTGAGCTCGTTGTAGTTGGTGGTGTGGGTGCCAAGCGTGGCGGTCGGCTGGCCCAGCGGTGCGGCCTTGGCCGAGACCTCGAACCAGTCGCGGGAGTAAAAGGCCGAGCCGATGACGATTTTGGCGGCCGGCACCCCGACGGCCAGCAGCTTGTTGACCGCCTGCTGGGCGCTTAAGTTGCCGTTGGCCGCGGTGTAGCCGAGCAGGTTGGTGTGGTGCGACGCCAGCTTCGTCCAGCTGCCGCGCATGTCGTAGGTCATCACGTTGAGGTAATCGAGGTACTGGACGTATTCGTGCTTGTCGTCCGGGCTCATGGTGGCCAAAAGCGGCTCGGCCGCCCCAATGGCCGCGGTCAGCCGGTAATAGCGGCCATCCGCCGCCCCGGCGGCGTCCAAGGCGGCCCGGGCCCCCTTGACGAATGCGAGGAAGTTGGCCGCGTCTTCCGGCCGCGCGACGATGCCGGCGGTGTCCATGCCCGGGTACTCCCAGTCCAGGTCGACGCCGTCGAAGTCGTAGCGGCGCATGTATTCAATGATGTTTTGGGTGAAAACGGCCCGGTTGGCGGCCGTCGCCACCGCGTCGGAAAAGCCATCCGCGGTCCAGCCACCGATTGAGATGCAGGTCTTCAGGTTCGGGTACTTGGGTTTTTCGGCGTTGATCAGGTCAATTCTTTGCAGCTCGCGGGTCAGCTTCAGTCCGTCGATTTTGGCGAAGGCGTAGTTGATGCAGGACAGGTCGGCGAGGCGCAGATCGGCCACCGTCCAGGGCTTGCCGTCGTCGAGGTAGGCCATCAGTGTCGGCATATTGTCACTCCGTTCTTTCTATGATTAGCGTAATCGCTTACAAGTTTCACTATACCCAGCAGACCCTTGGGGGACAAGGAAACCGCAAGAACAACATAGCCGAAAAATCCACATATTGTAAGCGGTTTATTTCCCGGGTTATGCTGAATTTCGAAAGGGGGACGCAACATGACAGAACCTACCACGGCCCGTGAGGACATTGAAACCGCCAAGGCCGCCGGCTGGACCACGCAGGATTTCGCGCAATTTCCCGAATATCCGACGCTGGTCAAGCAGTGGCGGTGGTTCCAAGATCAAAAGATCGGGCTGTTGATGCACTGGGGCGTGTACAGCCAGGCCGGGATCGTCGAATCCTGGCAGCTGTCCGACGAGGACACCTGGGCCCGGGGCAAGCACCCGTTCCGCCCGAACATGCATCAGCTCAAAAAAGACTACTGGGGGCTGGCCAAGCAGTTCAACCCGCAGCATTACGACCCAACGGCCTGGGCGAAGATTTTCAAGGCCGCCGGCATCCGCTACACCATTTTGACCACCAAGCACCACGACGGCTTCAACCTATTCAATACGCAGTACAGCGATTATAAAACGGCCGCCGATCTGGTCGGCCCTTACGCTGACGCCATGCGCCAGGCCGGCATCGTGCCCGGCGTCTACTACTCCAAGGCCGACTGGCACCACCCCGACTACTGGCGCCCGGATGGCCAGCCCAAGAGCCGCCACGCCGATTACCTGCCGGCAGACGATCCCGAACGCTGGGGCCGCTTCACCGATTTTGTCCACAAGCAGCTACTTGAGCTGGCCACCAACTACGGGCCGCTCGGGATGCTGTGGCTGGACGCCGGCTGGGTCAACGGCGAGCGCGAGCCGCTCGGATTCGACGAGCTGATGCCCGAGATTCGCCAGGCCCAACCGGACATGCTGGTGGTCGATCGCACCATGGGCGGCCGCTACGAGAACTACGTGACCCCGGAGCGGCAGATTCCGACGCTGGCCGACCGGCCGCGCCTGCCTTGGGAAAGCAACATCCCCCTGAGTAACGACTGGGGTTATGTCCCCCACGCCGATTACAAAAACAGCCGCACCGTCATCCAAGACGTGCTGCAGGTCGTCACCCTCGGCGGCAACATCGTCTTGGGCATCGGCCCCAAGCCCGACGGCACCCTGCCGAAGGTCGGCGTCAAGCTGCTCTTGCAGCTCGGCGGCTGGCTGAACCTCAACGGCCAGGGCATCTACAACACCCGCGCCGCAAGCGCCGACTTGATTCAACGGGCGGCAGACCTCAAGTACTTCATCACCGAAGGCGCGACGCACTACTACCTGTTCCCTAAGGCCAAGGTGCCGAGTGCCGCTATCGACTTGAAGGCGCTGGGCCTGGCCGATGCCGTGACGACGGCCAGCCTGCTCGGCACCAACACCCCGCTGACCCGCGACGGTGACCTGGTCAAGCTGCCGGGCGGCCTGCGTCAGCGGCTGCTGCCGGGCATCGCCCTGGCCAAGCGGCCCGAGTAGCCTCACCCGCACGGTTTTTCGCCACTCGGACCGCAAGACCGGCGCCGAACGTCACGCGCCACTAACTGGCCCTGCAACGCAGGCGTAGCTGTGCTGGGTCCCATACGCACAACACGTCCTGCAGCTAGCATTAACGCGGTGTAAGGCGTCATCCACCTTGTCGGGCGGAGGCCTGGCCAAGCGGCTGCTGGAGACGGAGAACCGGGGCGAGCCAGCGTGAAATTGCTGTTAGGCGGCCGCCCTTGCCGGCTTACAGCAAGGGCGGGTCTGGAGACCGGCACGGGCTCCAGGGAGCCCCACGCGTTCCGCCGCCCCGGCTCGGAGGCGGAAACAGCTGCTTGTCCGGGCCGGAGCCCGAATCCACAACGATCACCTGATGACCCTACCCGCTAAGTAAATGCTTTTATACTCTCTACAAAGGAGTTGATTCTATGGCCGCCATGCAACCGGCTACTACGCTTGCCATTCCAGAGGCCAAGCGGAAGAAACGAACACGTCAGTTTTTTTCACTCAAGCGACTGCAGGAGAACTGGCAGCTTTACGTGCTGATCCTGCCGGCGTTTCTCTGCCTGCTGATTTTCTCATACGTCCCGATGTACGGGGTTTTGATCGCCTTCAAGGACTACATGCCGTCCTTGGGCATCTGGAACTCCCCGTGGGTGGGCATGAAGTACTTCAACCAGTTCTTCAATTCCTACTACTTCTGGGACCTGATGCGCAACACCCTGGGTATCCAGGTTTACGGCCTGATTTTGGGCTTCCCGCTGCCGATCATCTTGGCCCTGGCGCTTAACGAGATGAAGGACGGTTTTTGGAAGAAGTTCAGCCAAACCGTCACCTACGCACCGAACTTCATCTCCGTCGTTGTCATGGGCGGGATGCTGGTCGCCTTCTTGGACCCATCGACCGGGATTATCAACCACGCCCTCGGCCTGTTCGGGGTCAAGCCGATCGCCTTCATGAGCGATCCGCGCTGGTTCAAAACGGTCTACGTGCTGAGCAGCGTCTGGCAAGGCACCGGCTGGGGGTCCGTCATCTACCTGGCCGCCTTGGCCGGGGTTGACCCATCGCTTCACGAAGCCGCGATCGTCGACGGCGCCACCCGCCTGCAGCGCGTCTGGCACATCAACCTGCCGTCGATTGTGCCGACCATGGTCATCTTGTTGATCATGAACGTCGGGAGCCTTTTCTCCATGGGTTACGAAAAGGTCCTGCTGCTGCAAAACCCGCTGAACATGTCGAGCTCCAACGTGATTGCAACCTTCGTCTACCAGCAGGGGCTGATCAACGGGGCTTACAGCTACGCGGCGGCCGTCGGGCTGTTCAACTCGCTGATCAACGCGATCTTGCTGATTGTCGTCAACAACATCGCCCGCAAAGTCTCCGAGACAAGTCTGTGGTAAAGGAGGGGTAATATGAACACAACACTGATCAAAGACACCAAGGCCGATCGCATCTTCAAGTACTTCCTTTACCTCTTCATCCTGCTGGCGGTTTTGATCGTCATCTACCCGCTGATCTACATCATCAGCGCGTCGGTCTCCGACCCGACCGCGGTGAACTCCGGGGCCATGTGGCTGTGGCCCAAGGGCTTCTCGCTTGAAGGCTACGAAGTGATTCTGAAGTACAAGGACATCTGGCGTGGCTACGGCATGACCATCTTCTACACGGTCGCCGGCACGGCCATCAGCCTCTTCATGACGCTGCCTTGCGCCTACGCGATTTCCCGCCCGGACTTTTCGGGTAAAAAATGGTTCACCACCTTCATGCTGGTGACGATGTTCCTGAACGGCGGCCTGATTCCAAGCTACTTGCTGATCAAGTCGATGGGCATGCTCAACACCGTCTGGGCGATTCTGCTGCCCGGCGCCGTGTCCGTCTACAACATCGTCGTAACCCGCGCGTTCTTCCAGTCCAACGTGCCCTGGGAGATGCAAGAGGCCGCCAAGATCGACGGCGCGTCCGACTTCCAGATCTTCTTCCGCATCGTGCTGCCGCTGTCGGCACCGATCATCGCGGTGATGGCGCTGTTTTACGGCGTCGGCATCTGGAACAGCTACTTCAGCTCCCTGGTTTACCTGCAAAACAAGGCTTTGTACCCATTGCAGATGGTGCTGCGCCAGATCTTGGTGCTGCAAGACATCCAGCAAGGCGCCGCGACCGGCTCGGCCGTGACCGCCAGTGCCGCAGAGGCCATGGAACGCAAGGCCGAACTCGCCGCCATCATCAAGTACGGCGTCATGATCGTGTCATCACTGCCGGTCATCCTGGTTTACCCCTTCCTGCAACGCTTCTTCGTCAAAGGGGTTCTGATCGGTTCCTTGAAGGGTTAAACACCGCCGCCTCAATTAGGGTGAGGCCCCGGCTTTAAAAAATTTTAGGGTAAGAATCGAAAGGAGTATTGCTATGAAACTGTCCAAAGCTATCCAACTCGCTGGCATCACCGCGATGTCGCTGCTCGCACTCGCCGCTTGCGGCGGCAAGTCCGGGTCCGACACCGGCAAGAAGTCCAGCGACATCAAGGTGACCACCAAGGGCTTCCCAATCGTCAAAAAGGGTGTGACCATGACCCTGATGGCCCCGAACGTCGCCGGTAACGCCGAGTACAAGGACATGCCGACCTTGCAGAAGTACGCCAAAATGACTGGCATCAAGCTCAAGTACAACACCCCATCGAGTTCCGACTACGGCACCAAGCTGAACCTGGCCTTCGCTTCTCAAGACCTGCCGGACATGATCTACGGCTCCGGGACCTCGACGTTCACCACCGCCAACGAAATCACTTACGGCAAGCAGGGCCTGATCGTGCCACTGGAGAAGCTCCTGCCAAAATACGCACCGAACTTCTACAAGCTGATGAAGGCCGACCCGAACATTGAAAAGTCCATCACCACCCCGGACGGCCACATCTACTCCCTGCCGATGCTGCAGCGTGGCGACACCTCCAACTGGTACCTTGGCCCTATGTGGTACAACGGCACGTGGCTGAAGAAGCTCGGCGTCACCGAGCTGCCGAAGACCGCAGACGAGTTCTACGCCCTGCTCAAGCGCTTCAAGACCGAAGATCCGAACGGCAACGGCAAGGCGGATGAAATTCCGTACTCCGACATGAAGGACTTCTGGAGCCGCACCTGGCTGATGTCGACCTTCGGCATGCTGTCCAACGACGTGCAAAACAACGGCGACAAGGTGGTTTACAACCCGATCACCAATAACTACAAGGCTTACCTGACCTTCTTCAACAAGCTGTACAAGGAAGGGCTGCTCGACAAGAACACCTTCACCCAGTCCGGCGACGCCAAGAAGGCCAAGATGGACAAGGGCCTGGTCGGCTTCACCCAGGATTACGCCCCGGGCTTCAACGGTGAAACCACCGCGGCCCAAAAGGCTACCAACCCGATGTGGCAGCCGCTGACCAGCTCCGTTTCCAAAAAGGCGATCATCCCTGGTAACCCCCGAATCAACCGCGGCTGCTTCGTGATCACCAAGGCCTGCCCATCGCCTGAAGCGGCGCTGCGTTGGGTCGACTACCTCTACACCGTCAAGGGTCAAAACTTCATGAACCAAGGCCCTGAAGGCGTGATGTGGCACTACGAGAAGACCGCCGACGGCAACGAGGCCAAGGTCTTCAACAAGGGCATCGACTCCTCCAACTCCGAAGACTTCCGCTCCAAGATCACCCCGAACTACGGCATCACCTCCCCTGGCCTGAGCGGCGAGCTCTCCAAGGACCCTTACCAAAACACCATTTTGGAAAAGAAGACCGACGACCCAACCGGCGACGTTTACGCTAAGTTCGCCGTGTCCGAAACCCAAAAGAAGATCGACCCGTACGTTCGCGTTCCTTACCCACTGGTATACCTGACCAACGCGGAACAAGACGAAGTGTCCCCGATCGCCAACGACCTGAAGACCTTCGTTCAGCAAAGCGAAGCCAAGTTCATCACCGGTGTGACCCCACTGTCCGAATGGGATAACTACGTGAAGACCATCAAGGGCATGAACGTCGACAAGTACGTCAAGGTTTACCAAGACGCCTACGACCGCTGGAACAACGCGAAGTAAGCGCCAGAACTACGCAGGCGGTGTCACCCCCTCATTGCGAGGGCGGTGGCACCGCCTGTTTGCTTTTCACGTCTCCAAGCCCAGCACTCAGCGAAACGTCCGCTTAATGCGCCGCGTCGCAAGCGGTCCCGGGTCGTCCGGCGTGATGGGTGCCGCCAGCGCCTGCCGCCGAGCGGCCGGGCTTGGCAGCAATGCCAGCAGACGCGCGAATGCCTGCGCCTCACCGGCAGAGTCGGTGGCCTGATAATAGCGCATCAGCGCAATCATGAACTCGGCACGGTCCAGGTCGTTAATCGGCAGCAGCAGATAATCGCCGCTAGTCAGCGTGTTGTAGGCCGCATTGGCCGCGATTAGCGCCGTTCGCTTGTTGCCGTCTTGGCAGGGCTGAAGCTTGGCGAGTCGTGCGAACACCCGCCAAGCTTCAGCCTCCGCCTTCGCGGAATCGCGGTACTGTCCCACAATCGTCTCAAGATCTGCCTGCGTCACCACATCCGGCGGAAAATACGCCGCCTTGCCATGCGCGTCCAGCAGAATCGCGGTTTTGTCGTCCGGATTATAATAGGCATTCCGCAAATGCCCCGGCATCGCTGACTCCTCGGGCGAGGGCGAATCGAACGCCCGGTTGATGGCGATGATCCCGGCCGCGCTGAAACCGGTGACCTCAACCGCGGCGATGCCCTTGAGTGCATCCGTGAAAATCGCCACGTCTGAATTATCCTGGCGAAGCGGCGCCGGCGACTGCCGATCAAGCGCCAACTTGGTCTGATAAACTGTGCTGCCGTAGCCGTTCAAGGTTCCCAGTGAGGCGATGAATCTCGCCAGCGCCGTGTTCGTCATCGCAAATCACCCTTTCGCGTATTTGATTAACGTCATCGTAACCGATGCGAGGCGGCGGTGTAAGCCAGCCGCCTGGCGGTCCAAAAAGCGCGTCGCCATCGCGGCGCCGCGCTTTTGCATCAGTCCTGCTTCAGCTCGCTCAGGTCGTTGGCCTGGCTGAAGTCGATGTAGATGGCCTTGGGGTTGTCCTTGACGATCAGGATGTAGCCGTGGCCGAGAAAGGCGTCCTTGTCGCCAACGTAGGTGATGGGGAACTCCTGAGCCGGCGCCAGGTTGCCCTGGATCAGCAGCGCGTAGAGTTCATCGTCGGAGTAGTCATCCGAAAAGGCGATGGCAACCGGCGCCGTCACCAGCTGGTCGGCCTTGTTCATCAGCTTGATCACCTCGAAGAGCTGATCGGTCACGGCCGTCGGGAACACCTTGGCCACCGTCGGGCTGACGTGGGTCTTTTTGCTTGCGTCGTACATACGTACCTCCAATGAATTGTAATGTAATTAACTTACCACAAGTAAGCCGGCGTTGCACGTCAGGCCAGCGCCGCGGTGAGCCGCCGGAACTCGGCCGCCAGCGGCCGGTAAATCGCAACGGCCTCGGGATTCGGCACGAAGCGGTGCGTGGCGGCGGTTGGCAGCGCCTGCCCCAGCGGTAGCCGGTCCAGCGCCTGGGCCCCAAGCACCGCCGCCCCCAGCGCCGAGCTTTCGACGCTGGCTGGCACCGTCACCGCGCAGCCGGTGATGTCGGCCAGCATCTGGCACCACAGCGGGCTTTTGGCGAAGCCGCCGGCCGCCGCCAGCGTCGTCACCGGCCCGGCCAGCGGCGTCAGCAGCGCCAGCACCGCGGCGAGGTTGAAAATCACGCCCTCCATGCCGGCGCGAACCAGGTCGGCGGTCGTGTGGGTCGTCGTCAGTCCCACGAAGCTGCCGGTCGCCGCGGCGTTCCACAGCGGGGCCCGTTCCCCCGCCAGGTAGGGCAAAAAAAGCAGGTCGTGGCTGCCGGCCGGTGCCGTGGCGGCCAGCGCCGTCAACTCGGTCAGCGTCAGCTGCGGCGCCAGCGTCCGGTTCAGCCACTGCAGCACGTTGCCGCCGTTGTTGACCGGGCCACCGATCACCCACTGCCGCGGCCCCAGGTAGTAGGTGAACAGCCGCCCGGCGGGATCAAGCGCCAGCTTGGGCGCCACCACCCGCACCGCGCCAGAGGTGCCGATGGTCACGGCGTATTGCCCGGGGGCCACCGCCCCGAGCCCGAGGTTGCTCAGTGGGCCATCGGACGACCCGGCAATCACCGGGGTGGCCGGGGCCAGCCCCAGTGACTCGGCCACGGCAGGCAAAAGCGGCCCGACCGCCGCGGTCGGCTCGCACAACGCCGGCAGCTGGCCCCGGGTGACCCCGGCCAGCGCCAGCAGGTCGGCGGCCCAGTCGCCGGTGGCCGGATCGTACAGCCCCGTGGCGTTGGCCAGCGAGCGATCCACCACCAAGCGGCCGCACAGCGCCTGCAAGACGAAGGCCTTGATGCCGACGACTTGCGCCGCCTGCTGCACCAGGCCGGGACGCGTCTGGTTCAGCCAGATCAGCTTGGCCAAGGGGCTCATCGGGTGAATCGGCACCCCGGTTTGGCGCAGCCGGGCCGCCGTGGTCGCCGCTTTGGCCAGGGCCGCGGCGACCGCGGCGGCACGGTTATCCGCCCAGGTCATCATCGCCGTGAGCGGCTGGCCGGCCGCGTCCAGCAGCATCAGGCTGTGCATCGCGGCGGAAAAGCTGATGGCCGCGACGTTTTGGCCGCCGACTTGGGCCACCACCTGGGCCAACCCGGCTCGCACCGCCGCCAGAATCAGCCGCGGATCCTGCTCCGCGGCGCCTGGCACCGGCCGTTCCAGCGGGTAGCCGCCGCCGGCCTGGGCCTGCACTGTGCCGTCCGGGGCAAAGGCCACCACCTTGGTGCTGGTCGTGCCGATGTCAACGCCGATAATCACGCTCATGTTGTCGCTCCATTCCGTTATCTTGCTACGTGACGCCTCAAAATCAGGGTCAAAACCGCTCGCCGCCGACCGTGCAAGACCGTTACGGCTCCGCCGGGTCGCGCGTCGCCGAGTGGTCGGGCAGTTTTCCCCCGGGTTACGCGCCACCGTAGCACTTCTCCCCAGTTGCGCGTCGCCGGGTGGCCCCCGGGTTGCGCATCACCGCCGGGTTTTGGCGATCGTGCCGCGAATCGCGTCCAGCACCTTGGCGGAGTCCGTGTCCGTGGCGCTGGCCGCCAGCACGAACAGCGTGTCCATCAAAGACAGCTGCGCGATCAGCGCATGCATCGCCTCGGCGCGGTACTCGGTTTCCTCCGCCACCGCGACCAGCAGGCAGTCGGCCTTGGCCGCCAGCGGCGACCGGGCGTCGCCGGTGATTACAATCAGCGGCACCTGGTTGTGCTGCAGCGTCTCGGCCAGGGCCAAGGCATCCAGGTCGATGCCGGTGTGAGAAATCACCAGCGCCGCGTCTTGCTCGCCCAGACGCGTGGCCGCCATCAGCTGCATGTGGTAATCCATCGTGTAGGCCACGTCAATCGGCGTTCGCAGGAACTTGTGGTAGCCGTCAAGCGCGACCAGGTTCGACGCCCCCAGCCCGAACAGCCCGAGCGTCTTCGCACCGGTGATCAGGCCGGTCGCCTGCTCCAGCGTCGCCGCGTCCAGGCGGTCGGCCGTGGCGGCCAGCGCGGTCTGGTTCAGCGCGAACAGTTTTTTCGCCACGGCAAGCGGCGCGTCGCTGGCGTCGAGCTCCTCAAACAGCGGGAGGTGAGCCGGCGCCTGGGCCAAGGCGACCCGCAGCGCCTGAAAATTGGCGAGCCCCAGCGCCTTGGCGAAGCGCGACAGCGTGGCGGTGCTGACGCCGGTCACCTGGGCCAGCGCCGAGATCGACATCGTGCTGGCCGCCGCGGCGTGTTGCACCAGGTAGTCGCCCAACCCCTGCTCCTTTTGGCTCAGGTGCGGGCGATTGGCCTGCAGCAGTGCGTTGAAATCCGGCATCGTAATCCCTCCAGTCGAGACTAGTATACCAGACCCGCCTTGAGAAAAATATTTACATCAGATTCGATTGATTTTTGTAACAAATTTACATACACTTAAGGCATCAACCAAGGAGGCTTCTCACACAATGAAAATCGGCATGATCGGCTTAGGCAAAATGGGATTGAACCTGGTCAAAAACCTCAGGGACCACGGCATCGACGTCGCCGCCAACGACTTGAGCGCGGCCGCTCGCGAGGACGCGGCCTTGGCCGGCGCCACCGCCTGCGCCGACCTCGAGGCGCTCAAAGCGGCGCTGCCTGCCCCGCGCATCGTCTGGGTGATGGTACCGGCCGGCAAGCCGACCGACGCGACGATCGCCAGCCTCGCCACGCTGCTGGACCCCGAAGACATCGTGATCGACGGCGGCAACTCCTTTTACCAAGACTCGCTGCGCCACGCCGCGCTACTCTTGGAACAGGGCATCCACTTCTTCGACGTCGGGACCTCCGGCGGCATGGCCGGGGCCCGGGCCGATGGCAACTTCATGATCGGTGGTGACGCGGCGACCTTCAAGACCATCGAGCCGATTTTTGCGGCCATCGCGCAGACCGACGGCTACCTCTACGTCGGCCCCGCCGGATCCGGTCACTACCTCAAAATGGTTCACAACGGCATCGAATACGGCATGATGCAGGCGATCGGCGAGGGCTTCGACGTGCTGGCCAATGGTCCGTTCGACTACGACAACGCCGCCGTCGCCAAGATGTGGAACCACGGCAGCGTGATTCGCGGCTGGCTGATGGAGCTGGCCGAATCCGCCTTTTCTAAGGACGCCGACCTGACCCAGATCAAGGGCGTGATGCACTCCAGCGGCGAAGGCGCCTGGACCGTCACCGAGGCCCAGCGCCTCCACGTGCCGACGCCGGTGATCTCAAGCGCCCTGATGATGCGCTACCGCTCGGAGCAAGACGACACCATGACCGGCAAAGTGGTCGCGGCGCTGCGCAACGAGTTCGGCGGCCACGCCGTCGACCAGAAGTAGGTCGCACCAAAAAGCAGACCGCGCTGAAAATTGGTCGACCGGAAGCAGTCTGCACCGGACAGTCGCCATGCGAGAAGCTGGCCACACCAGAAGCGACCACACAAGAACCGGCCACACCAAAAAATCGCTCGCACAAAAAAGTCACTGAACACAAGAAATTCACTCACCCCAAACAGTCTCCCACACCAAAAAAACGGCAGCCTCCCCGCGTTGGGAGGCTGCCGTTTGGCGTTGGACGCACAAAGGCACTGCGGGCGAGCCCACAGTGTCTCGGTTGAAAGCTGGCTTGCGCCGAGCGCGGAACGGCGGTGGTCCGCTCAGCAAAGACCACCACGCTTGAGGGGTGTTGCATACCTGTATCGGACCGGGACCCGCCCCGTTTTCTGGACTCAAACCAGTTAAGCTGTTTTCATTTACGCGAATTTCTTCGTCGCTAGACACTCACGCCGCGGACGTGGTCGACATAGGTCGACGTTCATCAGATGAGAATGAGGAAAACAGGCGGGTCCCGCGTGCTGCGCGGCGGCGGTATCGACCGGCCGCGCTGCGATCGCTACGGTGTCATGATACTACCAGTCACGCTAAATTGCAAACGTTTTACGGCTCGACGAATTGTAAAAAGTTTGTAAAAGGTTGCATTGCGTAACTATTTTATCGTGAGAACCACCACAAAGTGCTAGAAGGTGGCGAGGTCCGGATCCAGTGCCTCACCGGCCACGCCGCGCAGCGCGTCGATCTGCTCCATGTCGTGGAAACTCAGCTCAAAGTCGAATAACTGAGCATTCTCCTGGATGCGAGCCGCGTGAACGGACTTTGGCAGCGGCAGGAAATCGTGCTGCAGGGACCAGCGCAGGACGATCTGCGCGACGGTTTTGTGGTAACGCGCCGCGATTTTGGCCAGGGCCGGCACGTCGAAAATCTTGCCGGTGCCAAGCGGGCTGTAGGCCTCGCTCAGGATGTTGTGGGCCTTGTTGTAGGCGACCACTTCCGGCTGCAGGTCCGACGGGTTGAGGAAGATCTGGTTAACCGCCGGCTGCACCGTCGCGGTTTTGGCCAGGGCGTCGAGGTGCTTGGGCCGGAAGTTGGACACGCCGATGGCCCGCGCCTTGCCGGCCTTCAGAATCTCCTCCATCGCCCGCCAGGTTTCGGCGTTCGTGGCCTCCCAGCGGTCGCGGAAGGCGACCGGGTTCGGCCAGTGAATCAGGTACAAGTCGACGTAATCCAGGCCCAGCTTGGTCAAAGAGGCGTCAATCGCCTTGTGGGTCGCGTCATAGCCGTGCTCGCCGTTCCACAGCTTGGTGGTGACGAACAGCTCGTCGCGCTTGACGCCGGACTGGCGGATGCCGGCGCCGACGCTGTCCTCGTTGCCGTATGCGGCGGCGGTGTCGATGTGGCGGTAGCCGGCGGCGATGGCGGCCGCGACGCTGTCACGCGCGACGTCGCCGTCCGGGGTCTGCCAGGTGCCGAAACCCACGATGGGAATCTCGACGCCGTTGTTCAGCGTGTAAGTGTCGGTCAGTTTGGTCAAATGTGCCATTTTGTTCGCTCCTTATCAGAAAACTTGTGACTTACCATTAATTAGTGTAACAGACTTGCCTCGCTTCGACCAAAAATCATTGACGCGCGGCCGCATTTGGCCTAAGATACGAGTCAATAAGCGACGTTGAAGAGATAAGTAACCCCCACAAGCTGTGCAGAGAGCCGGAATTGGTGCGAACCGGTCAGCGGCGGCGGTGAAAATGGTCTTGGAGTCGCGCCCACGTGAGCGATGCGAGCGCGGACCGGGTGTACCCGTTAACGTACTATCGTATCGCGCTTGCGCCGTACGAGATGAGGGCCAGGCGGCGACGCCCGACCGAAACCGGGTGGTACCGCGCCAACGCGTCCCGCAGCAATGAACTATTGCTGCGGGACTTTTTTTGTACCAGGGCGCAGCCGGGCGAATGCGCGGGACGGGTAACGTAGGGTTGGCGCTTGAGGCCCGGGCTTGGCCTCGAGTGACGACCCAAGCTACCCTTCCCGCGGTGCCCCGCCGGCGCAAACCGCCGCTGCGGCGCCACTCGTCTCTCTCAACCATCACATCACAATTGGAGGCAACACCATGACTAAACTCGACACGCAACTGATTCAGGGTTCCAACCGCACCGACGACGCCAACACCGGCGCCATCGTGCCGCCGCTATACTTCTCCACCGCCTTTCGCCACCCCGGGTTGGGCGAGTCGACCGGCTACGACTACTCGCGGGTGACCACGCCGACCCGGGCGCTGCTTGAAGACCAGCTGGCCGCGATCGAAGGCGGCAGCCACGCCTTTGCCGTCAGCTCCGGCATGGCGGCGATCGACCTGGTTTTTGGCACCTTCACGAAGACCGGCGACTCGATCATCGCAAGCGACGACCTGTACGGTGGCACCTTCCGCTACTTCGACACGCGCCGCGACCGCTACAACATCCCCTACCGGACCTGGAACGGCCAAAACGTCGCCGACCTGGTCGCGCTTTTGACCCCGACCACCAAGCTGATCTGGCTGGAGTCGCCATCCAATCCGACGATGAAAATCATCGACATCCAGGCCGTCGCGACCGCCGTTCACGCGGTGCGGCCCGACGTGTTGATCGCCGTCGATAACACCTTTTTGACCCCGGTCTACCAGCGGCCGCTGACGCTCGGCGCCGACGTCGTGGTGCATTCGGCCACCAAGTACCTCGGCGGCCACAACGACCTGCTGGCCGGGGCCGTCGTGGTCCAAAACGCGGCGTTGGCGGCGCAGCTGGCGGCGCAGCTGACCACCACCGGCCAGACGCTGGCGCCGTTCGACGCGTGGCTTTTGCTGCGGTCGCTCAAAACGCTGGCCGTGCGGATGCGTACACACACCGCCAACGCCCAGTACCTGGCGGCCAAGCTCACCGCGCTGCCCGGCGTGGCCAAGCTGCTTTACGCCGGGGTCGGCGGCATGATCAGCTTTTACCTGGCCACTGGCTACTCGGTCGACGCCTTCTTGCGCGGCCTGCGCGTCTGTTCGTTCGCCGAGAGCCTGGGGTCCGTCGAGACGCTGGTCACGGTGCCGACGGTGCAGACCCACCACGACATGCCGGAAAAGCAGCGGCTGGCGCTAGGCATCACGCCGCAGCTGATCCGCGTCTCGGTCGGTCTAGAGGATCAAGACGACCTGCTGGCCGACCTGACCCAGGCCATCGCAGGCGCCAAGGCCTGAGAGCCGCGCCGCCACCGATTCCACGCAACCACCCACGCATTTTTCACACAGGAGGCACATCATGCACGATTGGACCACCATCATCAAGGCCACCACGGTCAAGGACCCCGCAAGCGGCGCCGTCAACACGCCGATTCACCTCAGTTCCACCTTTTATCAAGCAGACTTCGACCACTTCGGCGAGTTCGACTACTCACGCTCCGGCAACCCGACGCGCCAGGTCGGCGAGGCCGCCGTCGCGACGCTTGAAGGCGGCAAGCACGGCTTTCTTTTCAGCACCGGCATGGCCGCGATTTCCAGCGTCCTGGAGATTTTCAGCCAAGGCGACCACCTGCTGGTCTCCAAGTTCGTCTACGGCGGCACCTTCCGCATCCTGACGGAGGTGCTCAACCGCTTCGGCATCACCCACACCTTCGTCGACCCGACCGACCTGGCCGCAGTTGAGGCCGCGATTCGGCCCAACACCCGCGCGATTTACATCGAGACGCCGTCCAACCCGGTCCTCGCGGTCACCGACATCGGGGCCGTCGCCGAGCTGGCCCGCCGCCACAATCTGTTGACCATCGCCGACAACACCTTCATGTCGCCGGTTTTGCAAAAACCGCTGGCGCTTGGCGTCGACATCGTGGTGCATTCCGCCACGAAGTTCCTGTCCGGCCACTCCGACATTTTGGCCGGCGCCGCGATCACCAATGATGACGCCTTGGCCGACCGCATCTACTTCATCCAAAACGCGTTCGGCGCGACGCTCGGGGTGACCGACACCTTCCTCTTGCTGCGCGGCATCAAGACGCTGGGTGTTCGCATGGCAGCCTCGAGCAAGGCGGCGCTGGCGCTGGCGACCTGGCTGCAGGCGCAGCCGCAGGTCACGCGGGTCTGCTACCCGGGGCTTGAAGGCGACGCCGGCCACGCGATTCAGGCCAAGCAGGCGGTCAACGGCGGGGCAGTGCTGAGCTTCGACGTCGGCAGCGAGGCCAACGCCCGAATCCTGGCCGAGAGCCTGACCATCCCCGAGTTCTCCGTCAGCCTGGGCGGCGCCGAGTCGATTCTCTCCTACCCACCCAAGATGAGCCACGCCGAGATGAGCCCGGCGGAGCAGCTGGCCTGCGGCATCACCCCGGGGCTTTTGCGCTTCTCCGTCGGCCTGGAGGACCCCCGCGACCTGCAGGCCGACCTCGCCCAGGGGCTGGCGAAGCTGAAGTAGGCCGGGCCGGACCGGCAGCAATGATAGACGTTTCGCACCAGTTGTCGTGACGCGCCAAGTTGTGCGCGAGTGTGCCTTTAGCTGGTCGCACCCACGCCTCACCCAAAACACCAAAAGGCGCGAAGCCATCCCGTAGCAGTGCAGGGGGGCATCGCGCCGTTCGTGCAGTTTCGGATCAATTCTGCGACTAGTCACACGTATCAGCCGGGGCCTGTCTGCCTTGATTCAACGACATCACCCCAACTCAATCAGCAAATCTGCCATCTTTACCATTACCGGATCATGGGTGGCAACCATCACCAGCTTGCCGTTGTCAGCCAATTGGCGCATCAGCTGACGAACGGTTCTTGCACTATCCGAATCACGGGTACCTTGTCCAACATCGCCGCGATTGGGCTGAGGGTTAAGCGCTTTGCTGCGTGTCCAAGCCGCCGAGTCTTTTCCGCCACTTCTGACAAGTCGATGCGATCGGCTGTTCTCATCTGAGTTTTCTTCAGATTGCGCTCAGTTTCCCTGCGTGGCGCTACCTCCCAAAACAGGCTACGCTAGACTCGCCGCCAGGCTTTACACGCTGGCGGCGCCGTGCCACACTGTTGGCAATGGCACACAGGAGGCAGACAATGACGACGACAATTCTATTGGTGGAAGACGAGGCCGGACTGGCTGATTCTTTGACCACCGAGTTTCAGCTGGAGGGCATGACCGTGATCTGGGCCAAGGACGGCCTTGAGGCGCTGGACCGGTGGGCGCAAAACGCCGCGACGCTCGACTTGATCATCTTAGACTGGATGCTGCCGCGGCTGGACGGCTTCGGGGTGCTGCGCCGCATTCGCAAAACCAGCCAGATTCCGATCATCATGCTGACGGCGCGGGACTACATCGGCGACAAGGTGGCCGGGCTGACCGGCGGCGCCGACGACTACATCACCAAGCCCTTCGAGATGGAGGAACTGTTGGCCCGCATCGAGGTCGCGCTGCGCCACGGCCGCCCAGTGTCCGACAGCGATGCGACGTACAGCGTCGGCGACCTCACCGTGACGACGGCGACCAAGCGCGTGACCCGCGGCGGTGCCATCATTCCGCTGACCCAGCGCGAGTACGAGCTTTTGGTCGCCTTGGCGGCCAACCGCGATCAGCCCTGCTCGCGCGAGGCGCTACTCGACACCGTGTGGGGCGTGGATTTTGAGGGGCAGCCGAACATTTTGGACGTCTACGTTCGCAACCTCCGCAACAAAATCGACGCCGGCCCCTCCGGCCCCAAGCTGATCCACACCGTTCGCGGCGTCGGCTACATGCTGTCGGCCAAGGTCGAAGAGGCATGAGGCGCCGGCCGCACAACCAGTCCAGCGCCGCCATCATGCTGCGCAGCCTGACCAAGCTGATCGCCGTGGTGACGGTGGCGCTGGGGCTGGCGATCATTTTGGCGGTCGGCCATCAGCTGTTGGCCCAGGTTCGCACCACCACGGCTCACATCAGCCAAAGCCTGCGCCAGGCCGACATCGACGGCAACGACGACTGGGAAACTTGGCGGCGCAACAGCACCCTGGACACCAGCCAGACCTACGTCTACGTTCACAACATGCGAAAGGACGCCAAGGTCACCCAGTACCTGTCGCCCAACGCCGACGACGTGCTGGAAGTCGACCCGGTCAAGGTCCCCTTAATCGCCCATCTGTACTACCGCCCCAAAATCGGCTTCTTGTACCACCGCATGGTTCACGCCAAGGGCATCTACTACACGCTGTGGCAGAACATGGCGCCGCAGCTCGCCGTTTTGACGCTGGTGGTGCAGGTGACCGTCGTGTTGTTGGTGCTGACCTTGGTACTCACGCCGTTTTACATTCGGCGGCTGACCAAGCGGCTGACCGACCCGCTGACGGCGCTGTCGCAGACCACGCAAGCGATTGCCCGGGCCCAGGAGCCCGGCGACCTGCAGCTGCCGGTGCCCAAGCGGCCGACCGAGGTGACGGAGCTTGCCGGCAACTTCAACGCGCTGTTGCACCAGCTCGCCGAGCGTGAGGCCCAGCAGAAGCTCTTCGTGATGAACGCCGCGCATGAGCTGCGAACGCCGATCGCGACGATTCGCAGCCACGCCCAGCTGATCGAGCGGCACGGCGTCGCGCATCCCGAGATTGTGGCCAAGTCCGTCGGCTACATCACCGAAGAGTCGCGCCAGATGGAGCAGCTGATTGCCGAGCTGCTGCAGCTGTCTCGTGCCGACCGGCTGGCGCTGGATCTTGGTGACCTGGACCTCACCGCGACGGTCGCCGCCACCGTGCAAAAGCTGGTCGGCACCATCGCCCAGCCGATCGCAACCGACCTGACGCCGGGCCTCCACACCCAAGGCAACGCGCAGGCCCTGGACCAGATCCTGGTCAACCTGCTAACCAACGCGGCCAAGTACTCGCCCAAAGACTGTCCGATTACGGTCACGCTTAGCCCGAACGCGGCCGGCGAGCCGGTGGTAGCCGTCAAAGACGGCGGCATCGGCATCGATTCGGCGGACAAGGCACACGTCTTCGAACGCTTCTACCGCAGCGCCGACGTGCGGGGCACCGTCGCCGGCACCGGGCTTGGGCTGGCAATCGCCGCGCAGCTGGCCAAGCTGACCCACGCGACGCTTGCCGTCGCCGACAACCAGCCGCGCGGCACCGTTTTCTTTCTAACCCTGCCCAAGGGCTGATGCAACCACCGTCAAAAAACTTTTGGCGGTGGTTTTTTGGCTTTCTGAAAAATCTTCAGCTTCGCTTCCCGCCGCCACGCGGCTCGCGCCGGCCGGCTGAAGAAAATTGAGTTTCGCCTCAGTTTTCGTGAGTGGGAACAAGCGACCGTGGCGCCTATCCTAGAGTCATTCAGATGGGAGGTCGCAACATGTCACAACCCAACACCCTGGCGGCTGCGCCAGGCCGCGCCTTATCGCCGCACCGCGCCTTCGCCCAGTGGCTGGCCGCGACACTTTTGGTGCTGTTCATCCTGCTGGCGCTTGGCGTCGTCAGCCACGCCGCCTGGCTGCGCCACCTCGACGCGGCGGCCAGAGGCGTCGCCACCCGAGGCATCACGCCGCTGAACACGGCGCTTTTCAAGGCGGTGGCGGTGCTCGGCAGCCCCGCTTCCTGCCTCATTGTCGCCGCCATCATCGGCTGGTGGCTGTGGCGCCGCCGGGACGCGGCGGTGGCGCTGTGGTTCACCGGCGTTCAGGTCGCCGGGCTGGCCGCCGCCGAGATCGTCAAGGGCGTGACCGGAAGGCAACGCCCGACGCACCAGCTGGTGGCGGACACCGGCTTCAGCTTCCCCAGCGGCCACGTGTTCGCCACCACGCTGCTGGTGATTCTGCTTCTTGTCATTTTCCTGCCGGAGCTTGGCGACCAGGAGACCCAGCTGGTGGCGCTGCTGCTGGCGCTGGTGTGGATCGGGCTGGTCGCCGCGTCGCGCGTCTACCTGCGCGACCACTTCGCCTCGGATGTCTTGGCCGGCGCCTTGCTGGCCGCAAGTTTTGGCGCGGCGGCAACCGCCGGCGCCGCGGCGCTGCAGTGTCGCCTGCAGCGCTTGATCGAAAGGAAGGCTCACGCATGAACACGCAAAAACTCACGATTGTGATTCCCGCTTACAACGAGGAGGCCGTGCTGCCTTCGACCATCCAGCGCCTCTTGGCCATCGAAGACACCGTGGCCGCCCAAAGCCCGGCGACCGCCCGTCTCGACCTCTTGATTGTCGACGACGGCTCGACCGACCGCACCTGGGCCATCATCGAAGACGCGCATCGCCAAAACTCGCGGGTCCGGGGGCTGCGTTTTTCCCGCAACTTCGGGCACCAGGCGGCCCTGATCGCCGGCATGCAGGCCGCGGTCGCCACGGCCGACGCGGTCGTCACCATCGATGCGGATCTGCAAGACGACCCGGACAAGATTCCCGAGATGGTCGAGCGCTACGCGGATGGCGCCGACATCGTCTACGGCGTTCGCAACAACCGCGACACCGACACGTGGTTCAAACGCACCACCGCCGAGGGCTACTACAAGGTGCTGCGGCTGCTCGGCGTTGACCTGGTGCCGGATCACGCCGATTTTCGCCTGATGTCGCGCCGCGCCGTCACCACCTTCTTGGCCTACCCCGAACGCAACATCTTCATCCGCGGCCTGATTCCCAAGCTCGGCTACCCCACCGCCCAGGTCACCTACAAGCGAACCCCGCGGCTGGCCGGCGAGTCCAAGTACCCGCTGCGCAAAATGCTCGCGTTCGCCTGGGACGGCATCACCAGCCTGACCATCGCGCCGGTGCGGCTGATCCTGCTGCTCGGCACCCTGTCTTGCCTGCTGGCGATCGGCATGGTCACCTACGCCGTCGTGATGAAGCTACTGGGGCTGACCGTTCACGGCTGGTCGTCTCTGATGGTGTCCTTGTGGTTCGTCGGCGGCGTTCAGATGATCAGCCTGGGCGTGATCGGCGAGTACATCGGCAAGCTGATGACCGAGGTCAAGGGCCGGCCTCGCTACACGGTTCAGACCGTGCTGGACTAGCCGATGGTCAAAATTCGCCCCGCATTCCTACCGTTGCTGCTGGTCGCCTGCCTGGCGCTGGCCGCCTTCAGCGTTTTGATCAAGCCGCTTGGTCCGGCGAGCCTGATTCTGACGGTGCTGGTCGTGGCCACCGCGCGGCTTTTGGCCCCCTGGGTCGCCGGCTGGTCGCACCGGCGGCTGGCCTGGGTGGTGGCCCTGGTGCTGGTCGCCGCGCTGTGCGGCCAGCTGGCGGTGCGACACGCGCTGCCCGACACGATTTACCACGACCCGTTTCGAGTGCTGGCCCAGGCCGACCGGCTAGCGGCCGGCCTGTCCGGATTCGGCTCCACGTATTTTTGGCGCTATCCCAACAACGTGCCGCTGGCGTTTCTTTTGGCCCAGTAGCTGCGGCTGACGGCGGCGCTGCACCTCGGCGCCAGCGTGGCGGTGCCATTGCTCAGCCTGCTTTGCCTTGATGGTTTCATCGGGCTTGCCCTGCTCACCGCCTGGCAGCTCAGCCGGCGGCCGACCGTCGTGCTGGGCACCCTTGCCTTTGTCGCACTGACGCCTTTCGCCTACACCTACTACCTGCAGGTCGCCTACTCCGACCTGCCGACGCTGCTGGTGCTGCTGGTGATTCTGCGGCAGTTCTGGCGCTGGCCGCGCCTCGCCGGTGCCGGGCGCTGGCGGTCCGGGACCCTTTTGGTCGGCACCGTCACCCTCGGCGCCTTGCTCAAGCCCAACCTAATTGTCCTGCTGCCGGCACTGGCAATTCTCGCCTGGCTGCTGTGGCGACGCGGTTCCCGCACCGCGGCCCGGTCCCTGGACGGCCACCGGTCGGGCCCAAAGCACCTGGTGCTGCCAATTCTACTGGTGGTGCTGGGGTTTGCACTGACGCCGCCGCTCACCACCGCCATTCGCCAAGCCAGCGGCTACACCGCAAACGACGCCTACGCCCTGCCGGTGACCAACTGGCTAGCGATGGGCGTGAACGCCGCGCATCGCGGCACCTACGCCGGCCCAGATGTCGCCGCCGCCATCGCCCTGCCGACCAAGGCGGCGCGAAACCGCCACGCCGTCGCCCTCATCACCCAGCGGGTGCGGCGGCTCGGACCCTGGGGCCTGATTCGCCTGTGGGTGGTGAAGCTCGGGGTGCTGCTGAACCCCAGCAGCATCCAAGACTGGTACAACGGCGGCTTCCGGGCCGCGCCGGCCTGGTACCTGCGCCACGCCGCGTTCCTTCGCACGCTCACCGCGCTGAGCTACACCGTTGCCACCCTGACGCTGTGGCTGACGCTGGCCGGCCGCCTGCTCACCTGGCGGCCGGACTGGACGCGCCAAGCCGACGTGGTGGCGGCGCTTTGCGTGATCACCGCGCTGGGCTACCTGGCCTTTCACGTCCTGCTGTGGGAAGTTGAAGGCCGCTACGGCCAGGTGCTGGTGCCGCTGGCGCTGGTCGCCGTGGCGGCGCTGCCGCGACCGGCTCGCCCCACAATCGCTCGCCGGCAGGCCGCAAGCCGCCGGGGCGAGGCGCCTGCGGGGAAAAAGCGCCGGGGCGAAACGCTTGCGGGTGAGAACGGCCGCGGCACAATGCTCTGGCGTGAGAACCACCGAGGCACAATCCTTGCGGGGGCGACGCGCCGCGGCGAGCGTCCAACCACCGCGCGTCCTGCCGCCGACTTGCGGCGGCCGCGCCCGGCCTGGCTGCCCGGCACCCTGGCCGCCGCCCTCACCCTGGCCGCCGCGCTGCTGCTGGCGGCAAGCGCCGGTCGCAGCGCCGCCACGCCGGTGGTGGTCGCCGCCCAGCGCAGCCAGCAGTCCGAGCAGTACGGGGCCAAGGCGACGTGGCTGATTCCCGGCACCGTGGCGACCCAGGCGGTGACGCTGAACGGGCCGGCCAACTATTTTTCCGTCCAGGGGCACCCCGGCACCGCGCTGACGGTCACGCTGACCAACGCGGCGACCGGTCGCAGCCGGCGCTTGCGGCAGGAAGGCTCCGTGTTCCGGCTGCGCCACGCGCTTGCCGCCGGCCGCTACCGGATCACCGTTCGCAACCTGAGCGGCCGCCGGCAGCCGCTGGACATCGTTCACACACAGCAGCTGCGCCTGAGTGCCAAGCCGCTGGTCACCAACGGCTTCGCCGACCCCGCGGCCAGCCTGGTGTATACCTGCCTTGCAAGGAGGACTCACAATGGATAAACATGCCACCCTTTCGCGCTTTCAGTTCGGCGCTATCCTGCGCTACCTGGTGGTCGGCGGCCTCACCACCGGCATCAACGTCGTGCTGTTTTTCACCCTCACACACCTCGGGGTCGCCTGGTTTTGGGCCAACCTCGCCGCGTGGTGGCTGAGCGTCGCCTTCGCCTTCGTCGCCAACAAAACGGTGGTGTTCAACTCCGCGACCACCGCGCCGCTGGCGGTCCTGCAAGAGGCCCTGGGCTTCTTCGGCCTCCGCGGGGCGTCGTTGGCCGTCGACACCGCGATTCTCTTCGTCGGCCTGAGCCTGCTTCACGCGGCGCCGCTTGTGGTCAAGCTGGTCGACCAGGTCGTCGTGATCGTCCTCAACTACGCCTTCAGCAAGCGCCTGTTCAGCCGCTGAACTAGTGAAAACTAGGCAAAAGCAAACGCGCCACCCCAACCGCATGTTTGCGGTTGGGGTGGCGCCTTCGTGTCTTATCTCAAGTTTCGAACCACGTTGACCCAGCGGTCGTTGCCGCCGTCACACCCGCTTTTCCATCTCCAGATCGGTGACGGCAAAGCCGGCCTTCTCGTAGACGTGCCGGGCCCGGTGGTTGCGGCCGAATACGTGCAGGCCGATGCGCAAAACGCCGCGAGCCGCGGCGGCCTCATCCAAACGCCGCAGCGCCGCCGTGCCGATGCCTTGGTCCTGGCTGGCCGCATCCAGCTTGATGTCGTAGATGAAAAAGCGCCGCTGTGCTTGGTCCCAGCTGACCCACAGGCTGCCGACGCCAACGCCTTCGCACGTGATGGTCCACAGCAAGGCATCGGGCGTGGCCAGCCCCTGCGGCAGCAGGCTGGCGAAGGCGCGTTGCGCATTGGCCAAGGCGACTGCCGCAGGCCACGTGCCGGCCGCGATTTTGTCTTGGGCATACTCCGGCACCGCCTGGGCGAGCCAGGCCGCATACGCCGCCTCGGTCATCGGTATCAGTGTGACATTGGCCATCACAGTCCCTCCTTTGGGCCGGCCGGTCGGGCTGCAAAAGCCCGGTGCGGTGCGGCCGAACGCTCGCCCCAACGCGGCCCGGTCCGAATCCGGCGCACGGTCGGTCGGGCCAGCCTCAGTCCTGAAGCGCCGCGATGCTTTGGTCGACCACCACGACGTCGGAAGGCCAAGGCGTGTCGACGCCGCGAACCTTCTGGTAGGTGTCGGCACCCTTGCCGCCGACCACCAGCACGGCGCCATCCGCGTTCGCGGCCAGCGCTTCTTCTATGGCGGTGCGGCGATCGAGCACCTTGTGAACCGTCACGTGGTCGTGGTCGATGCCGGCGTCGATCTGGTCGACGATGGCGGCCGGATCCTCGAAGCCGGGATCATCGGTGGTCAGGTACGCCGTCGCCACGCTTTCGTTGATCACCTGCGCGAAGTCGGCGCGGCGCGAGACGCCCTTGTCACCGGGGGCCCCGAGGACCAAGTTGATTGGGGCCTGCGGGTACTCCTTGTTGATGAAGTGGAACAAGGCGGCGAGGCTGCCGTAGTTGTGGGCAAAATCGATGAACACCGTCCCGTGGCCTGCGACCTGGCGGAACTCCATGCGGCCCGGAATCATCACGTTGGCGACGCCCGGCACCGCGTTGGTCGCGTCGACGCCGGCCAGGCCGGCGGCGATGGCGGCGGCCGTCGCGTTGCTCTCGTTGAAGTCACCGATCAGCCGCAGCCCGTAAGTGTTACCGAGGTTCAGGGCGGCCGCCTTGTCGGTCACCGGCACCAACTTGAAGCGGCTCTCGGAGGTATCGGCCTCCAGGTTCTCGAAGCGAAAATCGATGTCGAGCTTCGGATCGGCCGGCTTGAACTCGGCACTGGCGTAAAGGTAGATGCTGTCTGGGTTGGTGGTGGTGGTCGCCGCCGCGTAGACCGCATCGAAGTGCTCGGTCTCCGCGTTCAGCACCACCTTGCGGGAGTTGACCAACAGCTGCAGCTTGTTGTGCAGGTAGTTGGCAAAATCCGGGTGCTCGTTGGGGCCGATGTGATCCGGCGTGATGTTCAGGAACACGCCGACGTCGTAGGTCAGACCGAACACCCGGCTCTTCAGGTAGGCCTGGCTTGAGACCTCCATCACCATGTGGGTCATGCCGTTGTCGACCGCCTCGCGCATGTCGCGGAACAAGTCGATGGACTCGGGCGTCGTCAGGTGTGATTTTTGCCGCTGGTCCGGGCTTGGGCCCAGCACCCGCTCGATGGTCGAGGACAGGGCGACGCGCTTGGGATGCGCCTGCTCGAGGATGCCGCGGGTGAAGTAGGCGCCGGTGGTCTTGCCCTTGGTGCCGGTGAAGGCGATCACGAACAGATCGTCTTGGGGAAAATCAAAGAACGCCGCCGCCAGAATCGCCATCGCCTTCTCGACGTTGACGACGATCAGCGCGTTCATGCCGTTGCCTTCGACGTAAGGCTTCTCGGCCACGTAGGTCGTCGCCCCGTTGTCTCGCGCCATCGACAGGTAGATCGGCCGAAAATGCGCCCCCTTGCAGAAAAACAGCGTGGGGCCGGAGACCTTGCGCGAGTCGAGGCTGATCCCCGTCATCTCAACGCCGATTGAGTTTTGAACCGCGCTGCTTTTCAGCAGGTGGTGCTCCTTGAGTAGCAAAATGCATGCGTTCAACGATAATGACATTGTCTTTCCTCGTTTCGATCCAGTCTAGTTGCTCTATTATACCATGGAATCGGCCACCCGCGTGATGACCACCGGGTAGGCCCCGGCCGGCGCGGCCACCGTCACGCGGTCGCCGACGCGGTGGTGCAGCAGCGCTTGGCCCAAAGGCGAGTCGCTGGCGAGGTTTTCAGGCGCCATGCTGGCCTCGTGCCGTCCGACCAGTCGGTAGGTCGCTAGGTCCTCGGGGGCCGTCGCCGCCAGCACCGCGGCGACGCGAGCGGCGGCCACCTTGGCAGCCGCATCGGCGGTAGACGCATTCGCAGCGGCGGCTGCCGCGTTCGTACCGGCCACCGCGGCGGTGGCGGTCGCCGCATCCCCGCCGGTGGTCGCGCCGGCCCCGCGGCCTTGGTCTTCATCCACGAAGGCGACGGTCACTACCTTGCCGATCGCGACCGCATCCCCGGCCGGCGTCGCGACGACCTGGGCGTAGCGAATCAGCTTGTCCAGGTAGCGCAGCCGGCTTTCCAGGTGGCGCAAGTCGCGCTTGGCCGCGCTGTAATCCGCGTTTTCGGACAGGTCACCCAGGGCCCGGGCCGCCTGCAAAACCGCAATGCGGTGCGGCCGCTGCTTTTGCAGCGCCGCGACCTCCGCGTGAAGCTTCGCTAGTCCTTCTGCCGTGATGTCGTAGAATTCCATTGTGCCACCTCCGCCTTCACTATAACGCACCGGGGCCGCACCTGACGAGTGCGGCCCCGGCCTTGTATAATTAAGTTAATGTAAGGAGGCGTCCTAATGAACAACGTTGTGACCATTCACCTCGATCCGGAGACCCAGGCCCAAGTCGACCGCTACCTGGCGCTGCACGGCGTCTCTTTGAACGTCTTTGCCGCCGCCGCGATGCGCCAGGCGATCGAGGCGGCCGAATCTGGCGCCCCCAGCAACCGGGGCGATTGCGGGAGCCGGGGCGATTGCGGGAGCCGGGGCGATTGCGCCGCCGGGCCGGCCGCCACGGGAACGGGCGCGACCACCGCGCATCAGGCGGCGCTTGAGGCGGCCCAGCGTGAGGCCGCGGCCGCCCGGGCGGCCCTGGACAGCGCGGCCACCGCGCTGGCTCAGGTTCGGGCGCAGTACGGCGTGTAGAACGGCGGCGCAGCGCAACCACGGCCGACCGTGAATGCGGACCGCGGGACTGCACACACCGGCGGGACGCCGGTCAGAAGAATCGCCCCCGCTGGAAACCACTACTCCCGCTTTGCCCAGTCGTAGGGCTGAACGGCGGCCTCGAGCGGCGCGTTTTCACGCTGGGCGTAAAGGTAGTTGAAGTCCAGCTTCAGCAGCCACTGGGCGCTCAACCCGGTCGCCGCCTCAATCTGCCGGGCCACGGGCGCCGACATGAAGGCCTTGCGATTGAGGATGAAGGACAGCTGCTTTTGTGATATGGCGATGTGCTGGGCAAAATCCGCCTGGGTCAGGTGGTGAAACGCCATCAACTCCCTCAGCGCATCGGCGGCTGAGGTGCTGGCGACAATAGGCATAGCGACGCCCTTGCTAAATTCATAATCCTGCATGAGACCCTCCTAATGGTAATCTTCGATTGCAACAATCAGGACCTTCGTCGTCTCGGCATCGTCCGTTGTTCGGATGCCATAATCATTGGCACCGGCGAAAATGAGCCGCCAATTCGCCGTCACATCTACCGCCCAAAGTCCGGCACGATCTCCGAGCAAACCATGAAGTCGTGCCGGCGGAAAGCGCGAAATCTCTCGCAACGTCGCGGCGGCCGCCAACTCATCCATTCGTTCTGCCAAGCGGTTGGCCCTGACCCAGCCAAAAGCCCGAACGCGTTGCCGTTGCTCGCGCAGCTGCCGGCCGAGCTTGCGACTGACAAACCTGATTTCCATTTTTGACCGCCTCATCTTACCACAGGGGAATATTCCCGTCTAGTAAACAGCAAAGATCGAACCTCACTATGATGAGATTACCGCAAAGCGGCTGCATCACCCGTTACCAATCAAAAAGCGGCCGGTCCTCCCGTTTTCCGGGAAAGGACCGGCCGCTTCGCGTGGTCAGTTAGAACAGGTTGGCGAAGAACTCGCCGATGCCGCGGAACAGCAGGACGAAGAAGTTGGCCTTCTCCGCCGCCTTGGCGGTTTGGACGGTGACCTTGGCGCCGGTTTTGCCGCTCAGGTAACCCAGGTCGTCGCCCTTGGCCGCGATGTTGGCCGTCGCGACCGTGGTGCCATTGTTGACCGGGGCCTCGATTGTGTTGGCCTTCACCAGCTTCTTGGTCTTGTAGTTGTAGGCGAGGTCCTTGGCCGTGGTGCCGGTTGGAACCCAGATGCTGACGGTTTTGGTCGCCGCAAGCGGCACCGTCGCGGTTTTGCCCTTGTCGACCTTGACCGCACTGTGGCCGGCCAGCGGCTGACCGGCGGTGGTCACCTTCATCAGCTTCCAGCTGCTCAGGGTGGCACGCATCAGCTTGGCCGTCTGGTCGAAGCGGCGGGTCTTGGCGGTGCCGTTAGCGTGGAGAACGACGGTGATGATGCGCATCCCGTTCTTCTCGACGGTGCCGGTGAAGCAGTCGCCGGCCTTGTCCGTCGTGCCGGTTTTGAGGCCGTCGACGGGCAGGTCCTTTTGCGCCGCGACCAGGCCCGGCAGCATCCAGTCGTAGTTGTCCATCTTGGTCGCGTCGCTGGTGCCGGCGCGGAAGGTCGCGGTTTTGATTGTCGTGGTGTCGAGCACTTCGGGAAAATCAGCCAGCAGGTGCCGGGCGACCACGGCGACGTCCTTGGCGGTCATGCTGTTCTCGTCGTCGGCGCTGCTGCCGGGGTAGCGGTCGACGGTCAGCGAGCTGTTCGGCAGCCCGGTGGCGTTGACGATGTGGGCGTCCTTGATGCCCCATTTTTCCAGCTGGGCGGACATCAGGTCGACGAACTTGCTCTGGCTGCCGGCCACCGCGTTGCCCAAAAGCATCATCGCAGCGTTGGCCGAGTAGACGAAGCTGGCCTGGTAAAGCTCCTTGACCGAGTACGTCCCATCCACGCGCAGCGGCACGTTGGACAGCGCCGTGTCCTGGGAGATTTTGTAAATCGCCTGGTCCGGCGCCACCTTGTCGCTCCAACTGAGCTTGCCGGACTTGATCGCGTCAAGCACCAGGTACAAAGACAGCATCTTGGTCATCGACGCGATGGGCAGCTGCTTGTCGGCGTTCTTGGCGAAAAGGATCTTGCCCGTCTTCGCCTCGACGGCCAGGGCCGCAGAGGCGTCGATGCTGACGGTGCTGGCCGCGGTTGCGGCCTGAACGCCGGCGACCGGCGCCACGCCGGCCCAGACGCTGAGGGTTGCGACCATTACAATGAGGCCGCGCCAAAATTTCTTCATGTCATAATCTCCTAAGCTAATTCGGTAAGTGCTGAACAATTCGGTGGTACTGGCGACGCTTGGTGCTGGCAATGCTGGTGCCGGTAGCCGCACCTCCGGGCCGCGGGGAGGCCGAGCTGCGCGGCCGGTCTCCGCACGGCTCCGACCTAAAATCAAAGCCCCCGTCGCCTGCGGCTCCTTTGGGGTCTTTGATTTTGCCGGGATTAGGTGGCGAGAGCCTGCACAACCCGCAGTCTCTCGTCGCCTAATCCTTTCGCGGCCCGGTCTCCCCGCTACCCTCCGGTTGCTGCATTGTACTTAACTGCAACCATCCGGCCGGGCGGAAATCTGCGGCATAAAAATTGTCGTCCCTATCTGAGTCGAATTCAAAAATCAAAACGAGTCTGCAATCGAGACCGTGTCACGGCGTTTGTTGAAGAAACCACGGTATCAGGCAGCTCGGACGCCCCACTGCGTCGCCACCGGAGGGACTCGGGACGGGAACGCCGTGAAAGAATCGGTTGCCCGGAAGACTCGCGGGTTGTGCGAGGCTTTCGCGCAACCGATTCCGGCAGATTTGGAGACAGGGTAGCCGCAACGCGGCTCCGGCTTCAAATCTAGGTCCGAGACCGCGGCTCGGACGCCCCACTGCGTTCCCGTCCCGAGTCCCGGAGGTCCAGGCCGTAACGCGGTGCAGCTAACCCCGCGGCTTTTCGCCCTCTCTTTTCAGCGTCTCCCCCACCTTCAGCGGCAGGTGGATGACGAAGCTGGTCAAAGCCGCGGTGGAGTCGGCGTAGATGTAGCCGCCGTGCAAGGCGATGATGCTCTGGGCGATGGCCAGGCCGAGGCCGGTGCCGCCGGTTTCCTGCGACCGCGACTCCTCGACACGGTAGAAGCGGTCGAAGAGCTGGTTCAGCGCGTCGTTGGGGATCGGCTGACCGTCGTTGGAGACCTTGATCACCACCTCGGAGCCGACCTTTTGGGCGTCGAGGAAAATGTGCTTGCCGCCCTTGCCGTACTTCAAGGCGTTGACAATCAGGTTGTTGAACACGCGGCCGAGCTTTTCGGTGTCGGCCTCCATCATCAGGGGATCGGGCTCGCCCTTGACGACGATGGTCATGCCTTTTTTGGAGGACTCCATCTCGAAGCTCGCGGCCAGCTGCTCGAGCATCGCCAGCATGTCGAACTGGACGGTGTTCAAAGGCGTCGTGGTCTGGCGAACCTTGGTGTATTCAAAAAGGTCCTCGACCAACACCTTCATCTGCTTGGCCTTGAGGTAAGCGGTGTGGGTGTATTTCAACAGCTCGTCTCGGCTGCGGTACTGGTTGTCCTCGATCAGGCCGAGGTAGCCGATGATCGAGGTCAAAGGCGTTCGGATGTCGTGCGAGACGTTGGTAATCAGTTCGTCTTTGCTCTGCTCGATCTTGCGTTCCTCGGCCATCGAGTTGACGGTCGAATCGACCAGCGCGTTGATGCTGTTGATCACCTTTTGCAGGTCGGTGTTGACGGCCAGGCGAACGCGGTGGTCCAGGTGGCCATCGGCGATGTAGTGCAGCTCGCGGATGACGTGGCGCATCTGCATCTGCCGGTAGCGGCGAATCAGGCGCCAGTAGATGACGGCGAGGTCGATCAGCGCCATCGCGATGCCGAAGACGTTGCGCCAGCTCCACAGGTGAGCCCGGTTGGCGCCGAAGGTCAGCACCTGCTTGACGCTCCAGATGGAGTCTTGCAGGTTCTGGTTGGCCGCGATCATCTGCTTGAGCAGCACGAAAATCGCGAAGTTCAGCATCAGCAACAGCACCAGGGTGACCAGGCCCTCGAACCACAGCTCGGATTTCTCCTTGCCGGTCAAGTGTACCTTTTCACCCATTACGCTTCGACCTTGTAGCCGACGCCCCAGACGGTTTCGATCACCTTCTCGCCGCCGGTCGCCTCCTCAATCTTGTCGCGCAGGTGCGAGACGTGGACCATCACCGTTTTGGCGGAGACGATCGACTCCTGCTGCCAGACCCGCTCGAAGATTTCGTCGGCGGAAAAAACGCGGTTGGGGTGTGAGGCCAGCAGGTACAAGATGCCGAATTCAAGCGCCGTCAGCTGAATCTGCTTGCCGGTCAGGGTGGTGACCTCGTGGCTGTCCTTCTTGATGGTCAGCGGCCCGACCTCCAGCTCGTCGGGCTCGGGGTTGGTCACGTTGTTTTGGCTGCGGCGCAGCAGGCTTTTGACCCGGGCCATCACCTCAAGCGGGTTGAACGGCTTGGTCACGTAATCGTCGGCGCCGGTGATCAGCCCCTGAATCTTGTCCATGTCGCCGGTCTTGGCCGACACGATGATGATGGGAATCTGCGAGTCCTTGCGAACCTGCCGCACCACCTCGATGCCCGACATGTTGGGCATCATGATGTCGAGAATCATCAGCGCGATGTCGGGGTTGGTCGCCAGGCGGGTGATCGCCTCCTTGCCGCTGTAAGCCAGGATCGGTTCATAGCCTTCGTTTTTCACGTAAATGCTGAGTAGTTCCACGATTTCTTTGTCGTCGTCGACAATCAGGATTTTCATACCATTCGCTCCCTTTTCACGGGTAATCACGTCGCATACATTGTACCAAACCTCACCGCCCCGCGCTTGCCGGCCGGCGCAACGACTGGAAAAACTTAATCTGTGGGTGGGGCGGGTTTGCAACGGGCAGAGCCCGTCCCCCAGAGCAAGCCAAAAAAGCACGAGGCCGTTGCTTCACAGCGGTTCGCGCCACTTTTGCGCCAGGTCACACCAACTTCTCATGCCCCTCACCTAGGCAAAAAGCGGCACTTCTTGATACAATGCATCCGCAGACAAAGTGATATGAGCGGTGGTCCCCACTTCCGAAAGCCGGTGATGCCAATGACGCTGAGGCGGATTGGTGGTCGGATTCTGGTGGAAAGGAGGACACGGCAAACTCGTGATCCCGTCCTGGACGGCGATCGTGGTGTTTCTCAGTGGTTCGACGCTTGCGACCTACGCGTTACGCAAACAGGTCGCAAGCCTGAACCGGCTGATGGCGGAAATCGAGCAATCGATTGAAGCCATCGGCCGCCTGGTCGTTGCGATTCAGGCACTGAGGGCCATCACCAAAAAATGAGCAAGCTAAAAGCCGCGCAGATAACTTTTCCCGAGTTTAACGCGGCTTCTTAGCTTCTTAGACTTGGGCCACCGCTCTTAACGCGGTAGTCTGCAAGGCGGCACCCTGGCAGGGATGCCGTTTTTTGCTGGCTTCAGTATAACATGGCCTGTTCGCGGCGGTAAAGCCGCGTCACACCAACTTCTCATGCCCCTCACCTAGGCAAATCAAACCGCTTCTTGGTACAATGCATCCGCAGACAAAGTGATCTGAGCGGTGGTCCCCCACTTCCGAAAGCCGGTGATGCCAATGACGCTGAGGCGTGTTGGTGGTCGGATTCTGAAAGAAAGGAGTCTTTGCAAACTCGTGATCCCGTCTATGACGGCGATCGTGGTGTTCCTCAGTGGTTCGACGCTTGCGACCTACGCGTTACGCAAACAGGTCGCAAGCCTGAACCGGCTGATTGCGGAAATCGAGCAATCGATCGCAGCCATCGGCCGCCTGGTCGTTGCGATTCAGGCACTGAGGGCCATCATCAAAAAATGAGCAAGCTAAAAGCCGCCCACATAACTTTTTGACCGAAGTAGTGGCGGCTTCTTAGCTTCCATAACACTTGGGCCACCGCTCTTAACGCGGTAGTCTGCAAGGCGGCACCCTGGCAGGGGTGCCGTTTTTTGCTGCCTCCAGTATAACATGGGCCGGCACCGACCGTAAACCGCCGGCGTCACTCGCTGTAGTCAACCCCGGTCGGCTTGTAATCTTCGGTCTCCGACCCGGTGTACTCGAGCTCGCCGTTCGCGTTCACGCGGTAGGTGTACTCCCACTTCTGAACCGTGTGAAGCTCGTTCCACATGTAAACGGCCACGGTGGCAAAACCATCGGTGAACCCGGGTTTCAACCCGATTTGGTCGGAGTCGTTGACCGCCGACTCGTCTGCCCCATGCGCAACCAGGGCCAGCTTGACCCAGTGAAGTAGCTGCGCCTGCGTCAGGTTGTGGACATCGACCTCGCTGTCATTGGCGCTGGAAGCGTCGGAGGCGGCGGCCGTGCTTTCGTCAGCGGTCGCCGTTTCGGCGGCCTTGACCGTGAGCTGCTTCACCAGCTTGGCCAGATCCTGACTCTTGAACTGCTTTTGCCACGCGGCGGCCAGGTCAACGTGAACCCCTTTTTGCTTCATGTAGGCATATGGCACTGCAACCTGGGACGCCACCATGTAAGCATGATCGCCCACGATGGTGATGGTCGGCGTCTTGCCTTCAAAGCTGAGGCTCAGGTAGTAGGCGTGGCTGCCGGCCGGCACGTCGGAGTACAGACTGCTGCTCGGGGTGGCCGTCACCTTATCTCCGGATTCCAGCAGCTGCTGGCCGCTCATCGCCTGTTTCTCCGCTCCCGGCGCCAGCAAAACCAGCGCCAGCTTCTCCGCAACCGTCGCGGCTCGCGGCGGCTTGGCCGCAGCGGCCCGGCTGGCACTGGCCGCCGCCTGGGCCTTAGCCTTGGATGCGGCCTGGGCCTTGGCTTTGGCCCGGCTGCTGACCCGAGCGGCGCTGAGGCTGGACGCGCGAGCCGCCGATTCGGCCACCTGGTTGTGGTGCCAGAAAAGCCCCAGCGCCACGGCCAAAATCACCACCACCGCCGCAACGCCAATACCGATCAGCGCCGGTCGCGGCAACGCGCGGTGACGCTTGGCGGAGCGGTTGGCGGAGGTGCGGTCATCATGCGCTACGGTTGCGGCAGTTGTGGCGCGAGTCGCGACCCCGCTTGCGGTATTTGCGGCACCGGCAGCAGTTGCGGCGCTGGTGGTATTGGCGCCGCCGGCCGCGGCTGTGGATTCCTCACCGGCCTCGTCGTGTGGTGCGGCTTTCGTCGTGCCACCATCGGCGGCCCGATTCGACTGTTCGGGCAGCGCCTGATTGGCCGCAGCACCAGGCGTCTCGGGCTTGGTCTCTGACTTGGTCTCGGGATCGGTCTCGGGCTTGGCCTCAGTCTTGGTCTCTGTCGCCACGTTGCCCTGCAGCGCGGCCCATTCGGCCAGCAAGTCCAGGTCAAAGTCCGTGGCCTTGCCTTGTTGATACTCCGCCACGCTGGGCTCACGCCCCATCGTCGCCTCGAAGCGCTTCACCCATTTTTCGTTCGGTGCCATGTTTTCCTCCATCTGAAACAGTTGCGACGCCTGATACCAAATTACTCGTTAGTGGCTTCCAGGTACTCCTCACTCATGCCGGGATCACCAACGCCGGCGCTATTTTGCATCGTCATGAGCGAGGTCATCGCCCTGAGGTCGTGGCTCTGCCACAGCCGTTGCCACTGCGCGTTCAGGTCGACGCGCATGCTGTTGGCCACCAGCCAGCGATAGGTGTGAATCTCCTCGGTGGCGTACACATAAGCGGTACCACCATTGATCATCACGATGACTGGATGATTGTCCGCGCGGGATGTAGTTTCCGAGAGGCGGTAGGCCAAAACGCCATCCGGAGCGTCACCGATGAACTCATCCCCGTAATACACGTCCTCGGTCTGCCAGTCGTCGATGAGTGACCGGCCGGTCGGCGAGTAGTCATCGATCCCGGGCGTCAGCAGCACCAAGGCCAGCTGCTGAAGGGTCGTCGGCGCGGTCGTCGGTTTGGCCGCGGCTGCGGCCTTACTGCTCGCGGCTGCCTTGCTGCTAGCCGCTGCCTTGCTACTCGCGGCTGCCTTACTACTGGCCGCCGCCTTACTGCTGGCTGCCGCCTTGCTGCTGGCTGCCGCCTTGCTGCTGGCCGCCGCCTTACTGCTGGCTGCCGCCTTGCTGCTCGCGGCTGCCTTACTGCTGCTCGCGGCCTTGTTGCTCGCCCGAACGCTGGCAACCACGAGTTTGCTGGTGCTTGCGGCCGCGGCCTGCTTTTGGCCATTCAGATGAAGCCAGACCAGGCCCATGGCGACGCCCAAAATCACCACAAAGCTGACGATGCTCCCGACAATCACCGTTCGCCGCGACCAGTGGCGGCGGTGCTTGCCGCCGTTGCCGTCGGGCCGCGGTGGCGTGGGAGTGGCTGCGGTCGCCGCCGTATTGGTTTCATCTGCGGTCTGCGTAGCTGTTGCGGTCACAGCCGCGGCCGGGGCAATCTCCGGCAGCTTGCTCAGGTCGAACCCGCTCGCCTTGCCGGCCTGGTACTCCGCGATGGTCGGGTTGCGCCCGGTCAGCTCGCCGAATCGCTTCACCCATTCCTCGTTTGGTGTCATTGTGCGTCCTCACTCCCAGCAAAATATAGTCAAATTGATTTTTATAATAGTCACTGTATGCATCAAAAAATGGTATCACGCCGAATAATAATTATTCAGAAGTATCAAATTTCTGCCTTCAATTATTCAATAGCAAATCACAGTGTTTCAGGCCCAGAATAAATAAGGCAGCAAGTCAGGATGATTCTTAATTGTATGGGTCTATAATTGTTTGCCCAATATAGCCCTCGTCGCCAAAGCTGTCATGCACTCTGCCGGCAGCCTTATCTGAAGCTTTTCGTTCGCTAGTTTGTTTTGCGATACTGGATGACTTCGCCGTGGCTGCGGCCCGTTCTGTTTTAGCATGCGCGTCAATATACGCCCTTGCCTGATCATCAAACGTTTCCCCGTAAGCACCCAAGTCGGCGGTTGTGTCCAAAACATCTCCGTAGTTGCTGGCATGGACCAGAAAGCGGTGTGTAATGCCTTGGTAGTTCAAATCATAATTATTACCACCGCCTTGCTTGTACTGATTCTGGAAGACGATTGAGTATGGTTCACCCGTTTTCGAGTCCTCCAAATCCAGCTGCATCGTGATGTCGGCAACATCCCCTACGACCCACGCTTCAACCACTGGATCCTTGTGCAGGGTATAGTATTTCCCGTCACCGGTCAGCTCGAACAACCAGTACCATTGATCTCCTTCCTTGACCACACTAGAGGCAGTCAGGCCGTAATCAGCGATATTCTCATCCGGCGCGTCTTCGTAAGCCTGACTGCCCAGCAGTTTAAAGGTTTCGTCGTAATTGTTCTTTGGGATAACAGTCATCCACTCTCCGGTCACTGAGTGGTCACGAAGCGACTGCTCACTGGCCGAACTCGCACGGCTTTCGGACCTTTCAATTGCTTTCGAACTGGACACACTCAACGAGGTCTTGCGACTTGCCGATATCGATAAACTCTGCTTACGTGCCTCGGCTTGGGCCGCAACCCTTGACTCATGAATCACCTTTCCAACCGATATCCCGATAATCACCGCAAAAACCAGTACAATACCAACTACCCAACGTGTCTTATTTCGCCTTATACCGCCATCCTGTGGTGCGAGTTGCTTGCCATCAGCATTCTCTAATGTCGATCTGGCTGCCTTCGGGGCAATCTCCGGCAGTTTGCTCAGGTCGAACCCGCTCGCCTTGCCGGCCTGGTACTCCGCGATGGTCGGGTTGCGCCCGGTCAGCTCGCCGAACCGCTTCACCCATTCCTCGTTTGGTGTCATTGTGCGTCCTCACTCCCGATTGAATTTGCCGTAGTAGTTCAGGTCTTTAGATTCGAGCACGTAAGTATCCTTGTCGTACAGGTAGAAATAAACCGGCGCGGTCTTGCCACTCCCCATGTCCCGCACAGTGGCGTTGAAAATGTTGGCCCCTTCATGCGGCCCGATGAAGGTCAACGTACTCAGATCCAGCTCGTGCAGCGGGGCCCCGTCGTTGGGAAAATGCGCCTCCCACATCGGCTTGCCGTCCTGCTCAAAAAAGCTCGTGATCTGCGCCTGCCCCGTGACCGTCGAAGCGTCCTCCTTGAACGTCCCAGCCATCTGCTGCCAGGCGGTAGCCGGGTCGGTGCTGATGCCGTCTCCGCCTTTATCAATGTTGTCGTCTGCGTCACTGTCGTCATCGCTTGCGGTTTCATCCGCGTCGCTGTCGGCCGCGTCATCGCTGGCCGTGGTGTCCGAGGACACCAGCTTGATCAAGCCGGTCAGCTTCTTCAACGTTTGGTCCTGCCACAGCTTCTGCCAGGCCTCGGTCAGGTCGACGCGCAGGCCATACTTTTTCATCGAGGCGAACGTCACCGGATCCTCCGACTTGTTCAGGTAACCCGTGTTGCCGTAAAGCATGACGAAGGGTTGCCCATACTCCTCGTCAAGCGTCTGCGACAGGACGTACACCTGCGCATCGGCCGGGGCGTCCGACACGCCGACGTCGGTGCGGGTCGCCTCCTCCATCTCCTCACCGGTCGCGAGGGCCTGGCCCGTGGGTGAATAATCACTGGCGCCGTGCGTCAGCAAAATCAGCGCGATTTTCTCTTCGGTTGTGGGCAGCGCGGTCGGCTTGCTGCTCGCCTTGGCGGCCGGCTTGGCCTTGGCCACCTTGGCCTTCTTGGCCGGCACCGGCGGCTCGGGGCTGCCGTCCATGGCCATCGCCGCCACGGCGAGCCCGAGGCCGATCACCGTCACCCCGACCAGCGCGATGATCAGCACCACCCAAGGCCGCTGCCACCACTTGCGCGGCGTTCGGCGGCGCTTGGTTGCCGCCGCCCGACCGGCCGCCGGGGTCACCGGAACGGTCGGCTGCTCAGGCGCTTGGGTGGCCGATTGCGCGGTCGCCGCCGTCGCCGACGCCTGATTCGCTGCCGCAGCGGTTGCGTCATCCTGGCCGGTGATTGGTGCTTCCGGCTGGTCCTGGTTCGCGTCGCTCGCCGGCTGACCGGCCGTCGGCAAGGGCTGCGAGCCGCTTGCCGCCTCTTCTGGCTGCTGCGGCGTTACCGCCGCATTGAAGGCCGCGGCGTCGCCGGCGGCGTCTGCATCCCTGGCGGTGGCTGCGTCGCCGGCGGCGGTTTCCAGCCCCGTCAGATCAAAACCCGTCGCCTTGGCCGCCTGGTACTCGGCCACGGTCGGCTCACGCCCGTTTTGCGCCGTGAAGCGCTTGACCCATTCCTCGTTTGGTGCCATGGTTCCCTCCTGAATGACGGAAGGCGCCGGCCTGGACCGACGCCTTCCGCTTGCCTATCGTAAAACGATCCGTAACACGATCAACACCCCGACCACCACGGCGATTTTGGCCGTCAGCGACAGGTTCGTGAACCAGTTGCCGGTCGGCGCCGGCTGGCGGTAGCTCGCCTTGCGCGGCGCCCTCAGCCGAGTGCCACAGCTAGGGCAAACCGTGGCGGTGGCCTTCACGTAACGCTTGCACCTCGGATTCGGACACCGCGTCTGCTGCCCATGTGGCGTGTAAGAGGTTGGTAATTTTGTTGGCATGATGTTTGCTCCTTCCGCCGCTTAGCCCAGGCGGAAGTGCCACTGCGCATCGGCCTGAACAATGTGCTTGAGGTTTTGGACCTCTTCCTTCGGCCGGCGGGTCGGGTGGCCGGCGTAGCCCTGCTGGGTCAGGCCGACGGTGTACCAGGCATCCCCCACCGTGTGGGTCTTGATGTAGTCCATCAGGTCCACGTAGGCCTTGGAGTTGACGCCGTCTTGAATGTTGCCCGTCGCAACCAGGAAGTGAAAATGTCCCGCCGCTTGAATCTGCTTGGCGATGCTCTTTTGGTTAGCCAGCAGCCGCTGCGCAATCTGGCTAGAATGGGCCTTGAGGTTCTCGCTCTTGGTCTCGACAATCGGCGTCGTGTTGACGATGATCACCTGCTTGTAACGCTCGCCGAGGTTGGTGAGCAGCGTGTTCACCGTCATGTCGCTGTGCGTCGCGTCGGCCACGCTGGGGTTCATCATCAACACAAACAGCGTCAGTCGCTGCAGTGGATTTGGCGTGTCGATGACCAGGGCATAACGCTCTGTGGTCACCTGAGCTGGGATTGTGTGAGCCGTGAAGCCTTCTGGGTAGTTGTAAACAGCCATGAATGATGCCTCCAAAGATTTTTGTTCGGTGGCTGCCCCGCGGCGCATAAAAAGACCGGCCGCACCGCTCCCAAGGGGGCGGTAATACGAGGATCACTCATCACGTTGCATATCTGCAGGTTTCTTGATAAGTGAAACATCTCGAAGCGATCGGCCGATCTTTTTTCGAAATATTCAGACACTGATACTGTTATTTAACAATACAAACCAGGCGCTGTCAATGCTTACACCGGCGCCGCGGCGAAGTCGGCGGCGGTGAGCCAGCCCTGCGCGATGGCGTATTGGGAGAAGGATGCAAAATAACCGGTCGGGTAGATGACCTTGGTCGTGTTGATCACCGCGACCAGCGCGGCCCGGTTCGCCGCCGTCTTGTCCTGCATGTAATCGTACAGCCGCGCCATCACGTGGTAATTGTAGGCGCCGATCGGATTGTCGGGCATCGTCGCAAGCACCGTCGCCATCATGGCGAGCGTCTGCTTCATGATGTCAAACTCGGCGGAAAGCGCCGCGGAATTGGCCACCGTGCCGCCGAATGCGAGCAGCCGCTGCTTCAGGTGCAGCGTGGCCTCGCCCGGCCTGCCCATCACGCTGTCGTACAGCGGCCTCATCCAGGTGACGCTGACAGCAGCCGACGTGAACTCAACGGCCGCCTCAATCAAGACCCCTTCGGCACTGCCGTACGAAGTGAGCCCCGCCGTGTAGTCGCTGATCAGCTTCGTAATGTGGGGGCTGAGCTGCTGGGCGTTCTCGTCGTGAATGCGAATCAGCTCATCCAGCAACGCGACCACGAACCGCGTGTAGGGCGTGTCATTGCCCGACTCGCGCTGCGCCGCAAACGACTCGCGCAACCCGCAGACGGCGGCGCGGTCCCAGGTCTCCGGGGCAATCGCCGCCCAGGCATGATCGTGGACATCCGCGACGAAGTGCCGAATGGTGAGGTCGCCAAAGTCCACCCCCAAAGGCGTCAGCGCGTCGCCGATGATGTCGCTAGTCACCTCGATTTGGTTATTCTCCCACCGCGACACCGACGCCGGTGAGCGAACCCCCGCCACCGCGGTCAGCGGCACGTGCCGGGCCTCGCGAATTTGCTTGAAAAAATCCCCCATCGTCTTCACAGGAACACCCCCTTCACCTCGCCATTGGCGGCGGCCAGCAGGCGCCGCAGGTAACCTTCGACCTGAGGCAATTCCACCGTTGTCGTCGCCGCAAACACCTCATTCAAAGTTTCCTCGCTCACTGCAGAACCCACTCGGCCGGCAATCATTCGGCGAACGGCGTTAAAAACCAGCGCATCCTGAAAATTGTAGATTTTGGCCTGAGCCGTCTCAGAATCGGAGTAGAAGTCTGCGAGCTGCTCATCCAACCGCCGCGTGAGGAGGATAATGCCACACTGCAGCATGGCGTCATTCGCATAGTGCTGATAACCCGTTGCCATTTGACCCATCTGCCGCTTCAGGAGTAGATAGCACCGTGCCACCCGAGTATCGCTGAGAAAGCCGACCGTCAACCGCAACAGCAGGTAATCATAAATCAGCCAGTCGGCGTTATCGGCCAGTACTTCCTCAATTGCGGCTTGCGTCGCCTCCGGCAGCAAAGACATCTGTTGTGCCTCGCTCACAGATTTGATGTGTTCAAACACGAGCCGATTCAGTTCGGCAATTTTGCCCTTTGCCGTTGCCGTCTCACCCAGATAGGCGTCGGCAATTGCGGTAATAGCGCTGGAATCCGCCGCATAGCGATGCGCCATCAGGTTCTCCGCCGCCGTCGTGAATGGCGCATTGAACCGGGGAAAGTCACCAGCCAAATCAGCGTATTGCAGTCCCATGCGCCGCATCGCATCGGTAATCAGCTGAACCGAGACCTTGTTGCCGCGGTTCAGAAAACGCGACAGGGTTGTGTCGCGGCCAGGCGCCAATGCGCGAATGCTGATGTGGCGCTGTTTGCGGTAAATGTTGATGTATTCGCCTAAAGCAGTTTGAAAATCGCCCATGCCTTGCTCTCCTTAACAAACGTCATGTTTTTGTAACGTCTTTGTAACATGTTTTCCACGCGAATGAACTTTTGGCACTATCCTCTTTTTTGGGGGAGGTAGACTCGTTTTGAGTCGACCAAGACTCTGAATAGGTAGCACACTATTGCAATAGGAAAACGCTTTATATCAATTCTACGCACAGTTGATTCGATGAGTTTTAGAACATATAATAGCACTCGTAGGTTGAGTTAACCAATCGACGTTTTTCCGGCCAGCCCCTCTGCCTCACGAACATGGGGACCGGCCCCTCCAGTGGTTACTTGTGACAATCGCTGGCGACCTGCACGAGACGGCCTCGTGATCCGTCAAGTACATCCAGGCATCCGTTCCACAGACGCGATGCTGGTCCCCATCCAAGGCACCGAAAGCCAAGGATGGACTCGATCACAAGGAGTAGATAGCCATGCTTGACTATCTTGTAAGCCTTCTGGGCCTTACCAGCCAGGGCTGGTAAGCCGTGCCCCGACGGCGCCGCATCATCCGTTAACCGTCACTCATGAATTTTGTTGGCACCCGCACGTCCCCCTTCGGTGACGTGCGGGTGCCTTTTGCTGTCTGAGACGCTCGTCCAACCCGCGGGGTCCCTGACGCGAAGTCACGCGCCTTCGAGGTCTGCCGCGGTCACCCAGTCCTGCGCGATTGCGTAGGCGGCGAAGGATTCGAAGTACCCCGTTGGATAAATAAGCTGAGTGGTCTTGATCACCGCAGCGACTGCCTGGCGATTCGCCGCACTTTTGTCCTGGAGATAATCATCCAGCCGCAACAGAATGTTGTAATTGTAGGCGGCAATCGGGTCGTCTGGCATCGTCCCCAACACATCGGCCATCATCCCAAGAACCTGCTTCAAGATAGGGCGATCGTCAGCAAGTACCGCCGCGTTGCCCACCACGCCGCCAAAGGCGAGGAGGCGTCGCTTCATGCGCAGCGATGCCGCGTTTGGCCGTGTCATCACGCCATCATACAGCGGCTGCATCCACAGACAACCGGCCGCGGCCGGCGCGTATTCAATTGCAGCTTCGATCAGCACCCCTTCTGCACTGCCATACGCCGTGACCCCTTGAGTATAAGCCGTCACAAGCGCCACAATGTCGGGACTCAACTGCTGGCTTTGCGCATCGTGAACGCGAAGCAACTCATTCAGCATGGCAATCACGAACCGAGTGTACGGCGTGTCATTATCCAAGTCGCGTTGCGCCTGAAAATTATCCCGCAACGCGGCAACGGTTGTGCGATCCCACCGCTCCGCCGCAACCGCGGCCCAGGAACAATCGTCAACATCGGCTACCAGGTGGCGAATGGTGAGGTCCTCAAAATCCATTCCCAGCGGCGTCAGCGCGTGGCCGATGACCTCGCTGGTGATGTCAATCAGCCCGTTCTCCCACCGCGACACCGTGGCCGGCGAACGGTCCCCAGACACTGACGTCAGCGCTACGTGACGCGCCACCCGCGTCGCCTTGAAAAAATCGCTCAACGCAGTCATACGAACACCCCCTCTGCCTCGCCGCTGGCAACGGCCAGCAGGCGGCGTAAGTAGCCTTCGATCTGCGTCAGATGCAGCGTTGCCGTGACCTCGAACACCGCTTCAAGCTCACCGGGGCCGGTCTTTAGCCGCACAGAGTTTCGAAAAAGCCGCCGGATCGCGTTGATCACCAGTGCATCCTGAAAGCTGTACCCGCTGACCTGAATTTGAGCCAAATCAGTTGGGTAGGTCGGCACCAACATGGGCGTCCGTCGTGCAAGACACACAATGCCAAACTGCAGCATCGCATCATTGGCGTAGTGCTGATAACCTGGCCGCATCGTCGCCATCCGCTCCCGCAGCATTTGGTAGCAACGGCCCAGCCGGGCATCATCTAGGTACACCATCCCCAAGCGGAGAAGGAGATAATCGTAAACCAGCCAATCGGCGTTACTCATCAGAACTTGCTCAATCGTCGCCTGGATTCCATCGGGCAGTAGCGCCGGCCGACGCGAGACGCTCACCTGCAGCACATGCTGCATCACCTGCCGATTGAGCACCGCAATCGGGCCATCGGCCGCCGCCGTGTCCTGCAGGTAACCCGTCGCGATCTCCCTGATCAATCGTTCGTCCGCCGCGTAACGGTTCGCAATCAAGGTGTTCACGGCCGACGTGAACGCCGCGTCGAACCGGGGAAAATTGCTGGTCAAATCCGCGTATGTCAGCCCCATCCGCCGCATCGTGTCCGTGATCATCTGCAGGGAGATGTTGTTGCCGTGATTGAAGAAGCGCGATAGGGTCGTGCCTCTTCCCTGCGCCAGCGTGCCAAGCGGAATGCGACGTGCCTTGCGATAATCGTTCAGGTATTTCCCGAATGCAACTTGGAACGTTTCCATCTGCTTACTCCTCGCATTTATGGTCAGCTTTACCAAATCTTAATTTTCTCGTCAGCAAGCATTTCGGGCCTTCAACGACGCGTCAGAGAATAATACGTTGCTTTTTTAGAGGATGAAGGCACCGATTCTTCGCCTGATCCACGCATTTGCTATTCCACCTCGTGCGGATATAATTATAAGTGTAGATTGGCCAATCGATTATCACACTCCGCCGGCCCTGATGCGACACGCGCATCCGGACCGGCCAATCCAGCGGTTCCCTGCGACAACCGCTGGCGACCTGCACAAGACGGCGTCGTGACCCGTCAAGTACACCAGGCATCCGGCTCGCAACCGCGGTGCTGGCCAGCCACCCCAGGCAGCGAAAGCCAAGGGTGGACGCAACTTCAAGGGGGGATAGCCATGCTTGACTATCTCATCAACCTGCTAGGCATCACCGGCCAGGGCTGGTAGGCGTCACGCCGGCGGCGCCGCCACCCCCTATCGTCGAACGTCACTGAAGCTATTTTTGGCACCGTCACCCCGCCTCCCCAGGCCTGAGGTGACGGCGTTTTTTTATTAGTCATCGCTATCATCAGTTAATCCTATCCCATCCCCATTGTCAATCGCTCGCCACGCAAAAAAAGACGCCTCGCACCGCTGCGAGACGCCTTCATGACTTGTTGTCTGGTTATTCCACCGAGTAGTTCGGCGCTTCCTTGGTGATCTGAACATCGTGCGGGTGGCTTTCGCGCAGGCCGGCACCGGAGATCTGGATGAACTGGGCGTTGTCTTGCAGCGCCTGGATGGTCGGGGCCCCGACGTAACCCATGCCGGAACGCAGGCCGCCGTCCAGCTGGTAGATGACATCGGCCAAGGCGCCCTTGTAGGCGACGCGGCCTTCGATGCCTTCCGGAACCAGCTTCTTGGCCTCGTTCACGCCGCTTTGGAAGTAGCGGTCGGAGGAGCCATGCGCCTGCTCCATCGCACCCAGGCTGCCCATGCCGCGGTAGGTCTTGAAGCGGCGGCCCTGGTAGATTTCGAACTGGCCCGGGGCCTCGTCGGTGCCGGCCAGCATGCTGCCGAGCATGACGGCGGTGCCGCCGGCGGCCAGCGCCTTGACGATGTCGCCGGAGTACTTGATCCCGCCATCGGCGATAATCGCCTTACCGCGGCGCCGGGCCTCGGTGGCCGCGTCGTACACGGCGGTCAGCTGCGGAACGCCGACGCCGGCGACAATGCGGGTGGTGCAGATGGAGCCGGGGCCGATGCCGACCTTGACCACATCGACGCCGGCGTCGTACAAGGCGGCGGCGCCTTCAGCGGTGGCCACGTTACCGGCAATCAAGGTCGCGTGTGGGAAGTGATCGCGAATCTCCTTGATTTTGCGCAAAACGCCGGCGGAGTGGCCGTGAGCCGTGTCGATGACGATCGCATCGGCGCCGGCGTCCAGCAGCGCCTGGGCGCGTTCGAAGGTGTCGGAGGTCACGCCGACCGCGGCGGCGACCAGCAGGCGGCCATGGGCGTCCTTGGCGGCCTGCGGGAACTCGACCACTTTTTCGATGTCCTTGATCGTGATCAGGCCGGACAGGCGGAAGTCGGCATCCACCAGCGGCAGCTTCTCGATCTTGTGCTTTTGCAAAATGGCCTCGGCTTCCTCGAGGCTGGTGCCGGTCGGCGCGGTGATCAGGTTGTCCTTCGTCATCACGCTGCCGATGGCGATGCTGTGGTCGGCGACGTAGCGCAGGTCGCGGTTGGTGATGATGCCGGTGAGCTTGCGGGAGTCCTTGGAATCGACGATCGGCACCCCGCTGATGCGGTACTTCTGCATCAGCTTGTGGGCTTCTTCGACCGGGTCGTTGGCGGTGAGGAAGAACGGGTTGAGGATGACGCCGTTCTCGGAACGCTTCACGGTCAGGACCTGGTCGGCCTGCTCCGCGATGCTCATGTTCTTGTGAATGACCCCGAGGCCGCCCTGACGCGCCATCGCGATCGCCATGTCGGCGGTCGTGACGGTGTCCATCCCGGCGGAAAGAATCGGAATATTGAGCTTCAAGTTGTCGGCCAGCTGAACGCCCAGGTCGACCTCCTGTGGCAGAACGTGACTTTCGGCAGGAATCAACAGAACATCATCAAAGGTAAACCCACGACGTGCGAACTTCGTCTCCCAATTGCTCAAGTAGATAGCCCTCTTTCAATTTTGTTGTCGTTTACAATAGCATGTTCGCGGCCAGAGGTCAACGCGCTTTCGCCAAAAAGCCGGCGAGGCCCGGTGCGACGGCGTTTTTAAATGAGAAAACGCTCATGTGTAGCCAAAATTCCCGAACCATCGCGGCAAAAGCGGCGAGCTCAAAAATTATTGTTCGTGAAAATGCGAAATGGTGTCTGGAATTCCGTGGTTCAGTTCGGATTCTACCAGTGACGCCGACGTTTCTTGCCGCAGGCCGGGCCGGCCGTCGTGCCACCCCACCAGCAGGCGACCCGAACCGCACCAAACGGTGAGCTTTAAAGTTGACGGCCGAAATGGCAGGGCTTACACTAGCCTCAGATGATTGTCAACGGACAGGGAAAGCGCCGCGGCCGCAGCGCTTGCAACTCTACTGTCTATGGGGAACGGTCCGGGACATAAGCATTCCCAGTACCCCACCCATGCCATGCCGAACCAGGCAACAACGTCGACGTTTTCGTGCAACGGTCCCCTCCGATTGGGACCGACCACCAGGGTGTGGACCACCATCTTCCTGCCGCACAGTCTGGCGCCTACTCGCTTGCGAGGTAGCTGCGGTGCCGAACTGACAGGGGGCTTGTCCCAACGTGCCGCGCAGCAATGCGATGACCGTGGGACGACAGCACAAGAACGCAACCAACCAGCAAGAAGCCCGAGGCCACCGCAGCGCTCTGCCCTGCGGTGGCTTCGGCGCGTCCGGCCACAATCGCGGTCAGGGCCGGAGCCCAGCAACGTGAACACCGACCCCACTGAGACACCAAAGGCCCGGCACAATGCCGGGCCTTTGCCATGCTTATTGACCGAGGAAGCCTCGGAGGTTGTACTTGCGCTTGAGGAACCAGTGGCCGCCAAAGCCCAGGACCGCCACGGCGGCGTAGGCCGGCCACGGCATCTGCTGGGTGATCGGCGACTTAATCAAGGAGAAGGCCGACGACAGGAACGACGCGACCATGACCAGCGCGATGCCGGCCACGAGCATTTTCCAGGTCGTGCCACGGGCCTCCTTGGGCTTTCGGCTCCAGTCGTTGTAAAAGGCGAACATGAAGCCGGCCGCGGTACCCATGACCAGAAGCGACGGCAGGCCGTTGCCGGTGGCCTTCATGTTCGGCTTCCACAGCACCATCACGCCGTAGACCGCACCGAAAATGGCGGCGAACAGCAGGCTCAGGTCCAGGCCGCTCAGCCACACGTTGGCCTTGGGCAAGGCCTTCGGGGCGTGGATCAGGCTGTCGGCCTTTTCCGTCACCGGGCCGAACAGCTGGTTGGCCGGCTTGCCGGCGCGTTGGGCCTCGATCATCTCCGGGAGCAGCTTGGCCAGGGTGCGGCGCTGCTTCTCCTCGGACCACTGGTGCTCCGTCAGGATGCGGCGCAGCTTGAAGACGTAATCGTTATTCTTGTTGGTCAACTGGCCCAAAAGCGCGTCGACGTCCACGGTTTCCTCAACCGGTTGTTGTTCCTTTTCTGCCAAAATGGTTCCCCCTAAACGTTGAAGCGGAATTCGATGATATCCCCGTCTTGCACCACGTACTCCTTGCCTTCGGACCGCAGCCGGCCGGCCTCACGCACGGCGCTGGCCGAGCCGAACTTGTCGAGGTCTGAGAAGCTCATGGTTTCGGCGCGGATGAAGCCGCGCTCGAAGTCGGAGTGGATGATGCCGGCAACTTGCGGCGCCTTCATCCCCTGCTTGAAGGTCCAGGCCCGAGTCTCCTTGCCGCCGGCCGTGAAGAACGTGGCCAGGCCCAGCAGGTGGTACGACGCCTTGATCAGCTTGTCCAGGCCGGACTCGCTGACGCCTTCCGCCTCCAGGAAGTCGGCCTTGTCGGCATCGTCGAGCTCGGCGATTTCCTCTTCCGTCCGGGCCGACACCGCGATTGCCTCGGCGCCTTCGGCCTTGGCGTGTTCCTCGATGACGCGAACGTAGGCGCAAGCCTCTGGATCTGCCATGTCGTCTTCGGCGATGTTAGCGACGTACAGCACCGGCTTGGTGGTCAAAAGGAACAGCCCCTTGACGATTTTTTGCTCGTCGTCGGTGAAGTCGATGCTGCGAACCGCGCCGCCCTCTTCAAGGACCGGCTTGATCTTCTTGAGCACCTCGAACTCGGCCACGGCGTCCTTGTCCTTGGTCCGGGCGACCTTTTCGACCTTGGCGTAGCGCTTGTTGACCGAGTCGAGGTCGGCCAAGGCCAGCTCCAGGTTGATGGTCTCGATGTCGTCCAGCGGGTCGACGGTACCGGTGACGCTGGTGATCTCCGAGTCGTCGAAGGCGCGAACCACGTGAACGATCGCGTCGACCTGGCGGATGTTTTCGAGGAACTTGTTGCCCAGGCCCTCGCCCTTGGAGGCGCCCTTCACGATGCCGGCGATGTCGGTGAACTCGAAGGTGGTGTGGATGATTTTCTTGGCGGGGATCAGCTCGTCAATGCGAGCCAGCCGGGCATCCGGCACCTCGACCATTCCGACGTTGGGATCGATGGTTGCAAACGGGTAGTTGGCCATTTCGGCCCCCGCCTTCGTGATCGCGTTGAAAAGCGTGGACTTGCCGACGTTGGGCAAGCCGACGATACCTGCAGTTAAAGCCATGAGTGAGGTTCCTTCCTTGGTTACTGATTATTGTCTGCTGCGGTGACGATTACTTTTTTCATTTTCCGGTCAAAATCATGCCGCGACATCATGACGATGTGGCCGCAGCCCGTACACTTGATCTTGATGTCCATGCCCAGGCGAATGATCTCCCAATCATTGACCCCGCAGGCATGCGGCTTCTTCATCAGCACACGATCGTGAAGATTGTACATCCCAGATGCCTCCTTGTCCGTTCCGGCTCGCCGGTGTTGTCTCTATTGTGCCCCAACTGCGCCGGGTTGCGCAATAGCCATCGGGCGGGTGCCGCCACGGCGGCGCGGCGCTTGGCGGCGGTCGGCGGGTCCGGGCTCGGTCGGGCCCGCCTAGGCAGTATCTAAAATAAAGGTTTGTCTCTATTTGCATTGACCGGCATCAATCGATCAATTAACACTAGGTAGGGCGGAGGCTCGGACGCACCACTGCTACGGCGAAGGGCCGGGGCGAGCCAGCGTGAAATTGCTGTTAGCTGGCCGAACTTGCCGGCTTACAGCAAGGGCGGGTCTTGAGACCGGAACGGGCTACGGGAGCCCCACGCGTTCCGCCGCCCCGGCCCGGAGCCGTAGCTCTGGTGTATCCGGGCCGGAGCCCGAATTTTCAAATACGACCTAGTCGAGGTTCACGTCCAGAAGCGCCAGGAGCCGGTTGAGGTCCTGGGGGTCTTGGAAGTCGATCTCGATCTTGCCGTGACCCTTGGCGGTTTGGGCGATGCTGACCTTGGTGCCGAAGCGGTCGCCGAGCTGGTTCTCGCTGGCTCGCAGGTACGGCGACTTCGGCGTTGCGGCCTGCTTGGGCTGCGGGTTGCCGGTGTTCATCTGGGCGATCAGGTGCTCCAGCTGCCGGACGGTCAGGTTGTCGGCCACGACCTTTTTGGCCAGCGGCACCAGGCGCTTCTTGTCCTTGAGGCTGAGCAGCGTTCTGGCCTGGCCCATCGACAGCTTCTCTTGATTCAGCAGCTGCTTGACCGGCTCCGGCAGCGTCAAAAGCCGCAGGTAGTTGGCGATGTACGGGCGGCTTTTGCCCAGGCGCTTGGACACCTCGACTTGGGTCAAGTCCAGGCGGCGGATCAGCGTGTCGTAGGCCTGCGCCTCCTCAAGCGGCGTCAGGTCCTCGCGCTGCAGGTTCTCCAGTACCGCAATCTCCATCATCGCCGGGTCGTCGAAGCTGCGGATGATCGCCGGGATGCTGGTCTTGCCGGCCAGCTTGGACGCCCGGAAGCGCCGCTCGCCGGTGATGATCTCGTAGCCGCCGACGCTTTTGCGAACGATGATCGGCTGGAACACGCCGGTTTGGCGAATCGATTCCGCCAGGTCGTTCAGCGCGTCCTCCGCGAATGTCTTGCGCGGCTGGTACGGGTTGGGCCGGATCTCGTCCAGCGGCAGCTCGGTGACGGCGGCCTCCGGCACGTCGGGGCTTTCGAAGTCCTTGAAAATGGCCTCGATCCCGCGGCCCAATCCCTTGTTGTTTTTATTCGCCATGGGCCTTCAATACCTCCTGTGCTAATGCGTTGTAGACTTCCGCACCCTTGGACCGCGGATCGTAATCCACGATTGGCATCCCGTAGCTCGGCGCCTCGGCCAGCCGCGTGATGCGCGGAATGATGGTGGTGTAAACCTTGTCGGCGAAGTACTTCTTGACCTCCGCGATGACCTGGGCCCCCAGGTTGGTGCGGCGGTCGTACATGGTCAACAGCACCCCTTCGATGCTCAACGACGGGTTGAAGTGCTTTTGCACCAGCCGCACCGTGTTGAGCAGCTGACTCAGCCCCTCCAACGCGTAGTACTCGCTTTGCACCGGAATCAGAATCGAGTTGGCGGCGGTGAAGGCGTTGATCGACAGCTGCCCCAAAGACGGCGGGCAATCGATCAAAATGTAGTCGTACTGGTCCTTGACGGCGTCGAGTCCCAGCTTCAGCCGCATCTCCCGGGCCATCTGGTTGGTCAGCTCGATCTCCGCGCCGGCCAGCTGAATGGTCGCCGGCACAATGGCGAGCCGCTCGTGCTTGGTCTTGATGATGGCCTCTTCAATCGGGTCCTCGTTGACCAGCACATCGTAAATGTCCTTGGTGACCTCCGCCTTGGACACGCCGAGGCCGGACGTCGCGTTGCCCTGCGCATCGGCGTCGACGATCAGCACGTTCTTGCCGGCGTTGGCCAGGCAGGCGCCCAGGTTGATGGTCGTCGTTGTTTTACCCACGCCGCCCTTTTGATTGGCGACCGCGATCACATTAACCAACTGCGTTACCTCTTTTCCTTGGGAAGTTCCACGATGAAGCGGTAGGCCTCGGGCGTGTCCTCTTGCGTGACCTTGGCCTTGACGCCGCTTTGTTTGATCATCGCCACCGACTTTTTCAGCGTGTTGACCGCCATGCGCGTGTCCTTGGACTTGATCATCTTGCGCTTCTTAGGCTGCTTGTCGGCCGCCTCCGGTGCGGCCGCCGGCTCCGGCATCACCTCGGGCTCCGGCGTCACCACCGGTTCGGGGTTCAGCAGCGCCTCGATGGCCGCATGCGTCTCCGCGACGGTCAGGTTGTTGGCCAAAATGTCGTGGAGCAAGAGCTGCTGCTGGTAATCGTCGCAGCGCAACAGCTCGCGGCCGTGCCGCTCGGAGAGCTCGCCGTTCAAAATCGCGGTTTGCACCGGCTCCGACAGCTTCAACAGCCGCAGCTTGTTGGCGACGAAGGACTGGCTCTTGCCCATCTGGGCGGCCAGCCCCTGCTGCGTCAGGTTGTTGAGCTTCATCAGCTCGACGTAGGCCCGGGCCTCCTCAATCGGCGACAGGCCCTCGCGCTGCAGGTTTTCAACCAACGCCATCGACGCGGATTCCGCGTCGGTCATGGTCTGCACGATCGCCGGCGCCTTCTCGAACTCCAGCGACTGCATCGCCCGAAAGCGCCGCTCACCGGCGATGATCTCGTACTGCTTCGGCGCGTACTCTCGCACCACGATCGGCTGCAGCAGGCCGTGGTCCTTGATCGTCGCCGCCAGTTCGGCGATGGCCGCGCTGCTGAACACCTTGCGCGGCTGGAAGCGGTTGGGAACGATGGCGCTGAGCGGCAGCTCCTGAACCACAGTCGCCGCCGGTGCAACGGGTTTTTTCTTATTAAAAAACAATGCCACGATGATGACCTACTTTCGTGAGAGAGTGTAAAAGTGCGGGTTTAGCGAACCGCGCAGCGCCGCATTTCTTCTATATAAATTACGCTATTGGCGCGGCTGGCCCAGCGGCTGCTTGCTCGGGGTGCCGGGCTTGCGGGGAAACTGCTTGGGCGTCGCCTTGACTTTATCGATGACCAGAAGCGTCCGGGGGGCGCCGGTTTCCGGCAGCGTCAGCTCGTAGGTGGCGGCCACCTTGCCGCCGAGCTGGCCGATCGCCACCTTGGCGGCCGCGAGCTCCGCTTCGCCGTGGCTGCCCTTCATCGCGACGAACTGGCCGCCGACCTTGACCAGCGGCAGGCACAGCTCGGCCAGCACGTTCAAGGGCGCCACCGCCCGGGCGGTCACGAGGTCGAAGGCCTCACGCTGCGGCGACTTTTTGCCGGCGAAGGTCTCGGCCCGGTCGTGGAAAAGGTGGACGCGGGTCAACTCGAGCCGGCCGGTCAGCCGCTCGAGAAAAGCGATGCGCTTTTGCAGCGAATCCACGATGGTCACGTCGAGTGCCGGGTACAAAATCTTGACCGGCAGCGACGGGAAGCCGGCGCCGGCGCCGACGTCGCACAGCGTCAGGCCCGGCGTCGCCACCTGCGGCGCGGCCTGGGTCAACAGCAGCGAGTCCCAGAAGTGCTTGAGGTAAACCTCACCGCGGTCCGTGATCGCCGTCAGGTTCAGCTTCTCGTTCTCGGCCACCAGGTAGTCGTAATAGGCGGCAAACTGGCGCAGTTGCGCCGACTCGTGCGGCAGGTCGGCCGCCGCCAGCAGCTCGCCAAATTGTGTCTCGTCCATGTGGGTGAGGCTCCTTTCGGCGGGAAAAAGCGTGATGGCACCGCGTTTTTACCCCGCTCATTGTGAAACAACATCCGGTTTCACGTCACTGTCTAGTTTAACGTAAAAGCGTCCGACTCACAACCGCCGACCGCGGCGTTGTTTCATGTGAAACACGCGGCTTCAGAACTGCCAGGTTATACTGGCAGCAACCCTCGTGTTTTGCCCGGCTTTCCTCTATAATTGGACCGTAAGCGGTTTCTCAATTCGCTCAAGGATGTGATTTTGTGGGTGCCTACGACTTTGTGGCCGACCTGCCGCGGTTTGCCCCCTTGCTGGACATTCGGCGCATCGTCTCGCTGTTTTACTTCGAGTTCTCCAAGCACTACTCGTTTCCCGGCGAGCGGCACAACTTCTGGGAGCTGGTGTATGCCGACCGCGGCCAGATCGAGGTGCTGGCCGAGGACACCACCTTCACCCTCAAGGAGGGCGAGCTGGTCTTCCACCAGCCCAACGAGTTTCACCGGCTGTGGTCCAACGGCCGGGTCGCCCCGAACGTGATGATCGTCACGTTCGTGTGTGAGTCTCCGGCGATGGCGGCCTTCGCGGGGAAAATCATGACCACCACGCCGGCGGAACGCGCCGCCTTGGCCGCCATCATCAAGGAGGCATACGGCGTCTATCGGCCGCAGCTGGGCATGGTCTGCCACGACGCGCTGCGGCTGCCAGAACCAACGCTTGGCGGCGAGCAGATGATCTACCTCACGCTGGCGCAGCTGCTGATCACGCTGCTGCGAGCCCAAGACCGCAACGTCGCCGCCAAGCCGCGCGACCCCTTCCTGAGCCGGCAGTACGCGGACGCCACCGTCAACCAGGTCATCTTGTACCTCAAGCAGCACATCGACGCGCCGATCACGCTCGATGTGCTCAGCGCCGCGCTTTTCCTGAGCAAAAGCAGCCTGAAGGCGCGGTTCAAGGCGGTGACCGGCCAATCCATCATGGGCTACCTCAAGGCCCTGCGCATCGCCCAGGCCAAGCAGTACATTCGTGAGCAAAACGAGAGCTTCACCCAGATTGCGCTGAACCTCGGCTTCGACTCCGTGCGATATTTCTCAACCTGCTTCAAGCAGGCCACCGGCTTCACCCCAACCCAGTACGCCCGGTCGGTTGAACAAGACGCCGCGGTGCTGGCCGGCGGCGAGCCGACGCGCGACGAGACGGCCACGGCCCCCGCACCGCGCGACTAAAGCCCCGAGTCCAGTTGCGCGGTGACACCTCCCGCCGCCAACCGCCGGCCGGAAAGGCAGCCCCGCATTGCCCGCTTCGCCACCGTAGCACAAATAGGGTCGCACGTTGCGCATTGACGCAACTTGCGACCCTATTCACATTACTGAACGTTGCTCAGCGCGTCACCCGCACCGTGCGGCCCGTGGCAATCGACTCGTAGGCCTTCTCCGCCAGCAGCACCGAGTAGCGGCCGGCGTGAGCATCGACCGGCGACGGCAGGTCCAAGTCGATCACCCGCTGGTAGGCCTGCCACATGTTCAGGTCCATGCTCGGCTCGAAGCGCAGCCACGCGTTTTCAACCGGCTTTTGCCCGTAGAACTCGGCCTGCCTGCCGAAGCCATCCGCGACGAAGCGGCCGTTGTCGGCGATCAGCTCCAGCGTCGCGTCGCCCCAGCCCGGGTAGTTGTTCGGGCGATTCCAGGACGTGTCGAGGTTGAGCATTGCGCCGCCCTTGAACGTCGCCTGAATGATGCCGGAATCCTCGCACTCAAGCGCCGGGTCGCTCTTGGCCGCGTAAGCCGTGACCGTCTCCAGCTCCCAGCCGAACAGGTCGTTGACCAGGTCAATCATGTGAATCGAGTGGTCGAAAACGGCCCCGCCACCGGACAGCGCTTTTTGGATGAACCAGCCGCCCGGGTTCTGGCCGTGGTTGGTCGCGTTGATCGCGCGAACCGTCCCGACCGTGCCGTCTCGCACCAGCCGGCGCAGGTCGGCCATCGTGTTGGTGAACCGCACCGGATGTGCCACCATCAGCTTCACGCCGGCCTTTTCGACGATTGAGATGATCTCGTCGCACTCGGCGACCGAGATCGCCATCGGCTTTTCAACTACGATTGCCTTGCCGGCGGCCGCCGCGATCCGCACGTAAGGCAGGTGCCACGCGTTTTCGGCGCAGATCAAAACCGTGTCGCAGTCGCTCGCCGCCACCGCCTCCGCGGTGGCCAAAACCGGCGCGTGATGCGCGGCGGCCACGCGCTGGGCCAGTCCCGCGTCGCGGTCGTAGATGCCGGTGATCGGCACCCCCAGCGTGTCCAGGCAGCTGGTGTAGCTATTGACGTGCATGTGGGCACAACCAATGATTCCGACTCTCATACTTCCACCTCCTGAACCGGGGCCTGGCTGGCCAGGCTGCGCTGCACCATCGCGACCAGCGGCGACTCGAGATCGGCCGGCTCGCCGGCCGGCAGCGGCGCTTGATAGGTATCCGACCAAAAGGCCATGTCCGCTCGCGAGTCGTAGACGTACAGCCCGGCGCTGCCGGCGACGTCGAGCTTCTTGGTGTAGCCTTGCGCGGTGAAGTCGTACACCAGGTTGATCAGGTGGCCGGTCGCCGTCTGCCCGATGATCGAGTAGATCGGCTTGGCCGGCTGCTTTTTGGCAGACAGCCGCGTGATGGCGCCAAAGCTCAGCGTCGCCAGGCTGGCCGCCGTCTCGGTGAGCAGCCGCGCCAGCTGTCCCTCATCTTGCGCCGTGGCCGACAGCTGGCAGCGGTAGAACGTGACTTGCCCCAGCTGGCCGCTGGCCGCGCTGATGGCGAGTTGTTGGTTTTCTAGTAACATTGGAATCCTCCTATCGTGCGAACGCGGTCTCACGCCCTAGTTCGCCGGTGCTAGTCGGTCGGCTGGTAATGCGCCCAGCGTGAGGCCAGTTTCTTTTTGAGCGCGGCCCCGTCGAGCCGGTTGAGGGCGACGCCTTGCGCCAGTGCCTCACAGCAGGCGAGCCCCGCGGCCTCGCCCATGTCCTCGGCGGTGGTCTGAATCCGGATGCTTGACTGCATCACGAATGACGCCGAGATGTGGCGACCAGCCGCAATGTAGTTGGCAATCTCGCGGGTCACCAACGCGCGGTACGGTACCTCGTAGTACTCGTGGTTCGGGTACAACGAGCGGTAGGCGGGACGCGTCTTGTCCTCGACATCCGTGTGAATGTCGACGAACCAATCGCCTCGCGCGATGCCGTCGGCGAACTTGGCCCGGTTGCCGTAGTCATCGTCTTGCATCACGTAGAGCCCTTGGATGCGGTACGACTCGCGAATGCCAAGCATCGTCGCGCGTTTGGCCAAAAAGGCGTGGTCGAAGCCGGGAATGCGCCGCCGCAAGAAGTCAACCAAGCGATCCTGCATGCCATGGGCGAACGCCACCGCCGCGGCCATCTGCAGCGGATCATCCGGGGCGAAGCGATTCGGCAGCTGCGGGTTGTTGAAGGCCATCACCCCGGGCTTGCCGGGCATTGTGAAGCCCTGAATGTAGCGAACGTCATCCACGGTCAGCTCACCGGCGGCAACACCGGCCTGAAAAACCCGCCAGACATCGCCGGTTCGCGCCTCTTCCGGAACCGACACGAACTCAAAGTACCGATCATCTCCGGCCAGGTCCGAGAAAACATATTGCTGGGTGCCGCACCAGGCCTTAAGCGTTGGGATGTCGACCCCACCGACCTCCATGCGCAAGCTGAGGGCGGAGTGCTTGCCGTCATCTCCGCTGACGGTTGGAATGCCAACCAGCCGGGCCAGCCAGGCATCCCCCGAGGCATCGACGTAATTTTGCGCGGTCACCGCGAAGGTCTGATTGAACGCCTGGACGACCAGCGCGGTGATGACCCCGTCGGCCACCACTGCATCGATCACCCGCGCATCGTAGAGAATCTCGACCCCGCGTTCCTGAAGCATCATTTCGGTCACCCGGGCGATGGCTTCGGGGTTGAACCACCGCGCCGTGCCGTCACCGACCGGACCGGTCGGGGTGCCGACGTAGCGGTCCAGGCGGTGCAACAGCTCCCGGTTGAACGAAAGTCGCTTGGCGTGTGAGGGCATCATCGGGGTCACCAGCGCATTGGCCTGCGTCCCCGTCAGCAGTGTGTTTTTCTCGATCACCAGGACCCGATTGCGCTCGGCGGCGGCGTATGCCGCCGCCACCCCTGCCGTGCCACCCCCGACAACAACGGTGTCGGTTGTGACCAGCACCGGTAAGACTTTATCGTGATAACGCATCATTTGCTTCCTTTCCGAACAGGTGACGCCGCCACCTGTTTCATTATGCCGTCAAACCCGCTCGGCGAACCGTCACCGGCCGCGTTCCGGCCGAATTCGGACATTTTTGGGCCGATTCGACGCAACAAAAAACCGGCTCGCGCCCATGCGAACCGGTCACGTCTGTTAATCCCGTCTTCAGACCGCCGCCAGCAGGTGACGCAATGCCCCAATCATGCCGGCGCTGTTGCCCAGTGCGGCCCGGCGGATCACGATTGGCTTAGTGAACGATGGCTCCATCGCGGCGTTGGCCAGGTCCTCAAGCTCCGTGACCAGCGCCGGATTGCTTTCCATGATGCCACCACCGACGATGAACAGGTCCGGGTCGACGATGTAGTTAATCGTCACAATGCCCTTGGCGATGCGGCCCAGCCAGGTCGTGGTCGCCAAGGCGACCCCGGCATCGCAGCCGAACCACGCCGCGACATCACGCCCAGTCGCCACCTCCCGCTCCGTGGTCGCGTTCACTAGGTCGACCAGCGCCTGGGTACATCCCGCCTCCTGGTAGGTCCGACCGTCAAAAAGCGGTAGGTAGCCGATTTCCCCGGCCGAACCCTTGCCGGTGTAGAGTCGCTGATTCAACACAACCGCGCCGCCGATGCCGGTGCCGATGGTCAGGGCAAAAACATTGCGAACCGCAACCTGGCTGGCCTCCGCCAGGGCCATGCAGTTCACGTCGTTCTCGACTGCACAAGGCAGGCCGAGGCCGCCTGTGATGGCCGCCTTGAAGTCGGTGCCGGCGTAACCCGGAATCGTCGGACCGGCCGAGCGAATGACCCCGGCCTCGGCATCGACCACCCCGGCGCTTGAAATTGCCACTCCTTCAATCGGGCCGCTGGCCCGTTCGGCCTGCACTAGGCGCACGACCTGCTCCAAGATTTGGTTTGAGGTGGCGGTTTTGCGCGTGAGTACCTCTTGCCGCTCGGTCACCGGGCTCCCGTCTCGGGCAAACCGCGCCCATTTGATGGCGGTACCGCCGATGTCAATGCACAAGTAGCTCATGTTACCCCTCCTCTTTCCGCAACCGCAGCAGTCCCGCAGGCGGCACCGCCAGCACCTGCAGCACCCCGTCGGCGGTCTGTTGCGGTTGCACGACGCCGGTGCAATCCAACTGTGTGGCCACCCAGTGCGTCTCGCGCGGCAGCGCCAGCGTCACCCGGGCGGCCCCGGTCGCGTTGATCACATCAATGCGGTCAACGTCGGTCGGTACCTGCAGCACCTGATCCGGGGTGTAGGTCGCCATGATTGTCTGCTTCGAATCGCTTGCGGTGATCAGTGCGTAATTGCTTTGCGGGGCCAAGAACCGTACGTCACGCCCGTACAGCAAGTCGCGGTGCCGTCTCTGATACCCAAGCCAAAAGGCCAGCATGCGCTGCTGCGCCTCGCTCAGCTCGTGCAGCCGCACCGACAGCTGGATTACCCCGAACAGCGCATTCAACAGTTGCAAGGCGTTAGCCGCCACTGGCTCCTGCAGGTTGAACATCAGCATGTCCGAATGCACGGCCGTCCCCGGGCAGACCAGTCGTAGCTCGGCAATGCCGATGCGGTTTTGAACATAGTCATTGGGGCAATCCCCGACGCGCATCATGTTCGCGTAGCGCGTCATCTCGGGACCAAAATAACCTTGGCGAAACTCAATCAAGAAATCGGCCTTCAGGGCCAGGCACCGCGCTTGCAGCGTCGCAAGCAGCGTATTCAGCGCGTCCTCAACCGAGGCCACGTCCATGTCCGGCGTCACCGGTGCCGACATGCCGACAATCGCATCCACAAAATCGAGCTTGAGCCCATCCAGGTCGTACTGCCTGGCCAGCCCCACGAAGCGCTCGCAGAGATACGCACGCACCGCCGGGTAGCGGGGATCGAGCAGTCCTGCCTGCGACACCTCATCGACGCCCAGCAGGCGGTTCTTGAAGGTCGCCCACTCCCTGGTTTTCATGCCGATGTGCAGGGTGCTGACCCACAGCATGAACTTCAGGCCTTGTGCGTGAAAGTTTGCAACCAACTGACGAAGATCCGGAAACTTCGCTTTGGCCACTTGCCAATCTCCGGCGTAGGCGTAACCACGCGCAATATCCGGCGTCTGCCAGCCATCATCCACGATGATGGTTTCAAGCCCATATTGCGCGAAGGCCTGGGCCTCTTGCGCGAGCTGGTCGCCGGTCATCTGCTGATGAAATGAATACCATGTCGAATACATCGGGGCGAGCGCCGCCGCGGGAACCGGCGCCGCGACCAGTCCATTCACCTCGCGCAGCCAGGCGGCCCCGTCACGCACCGCCAGATCGAAGGCTCGAACAACGGTGTCGAACCGAACGGTGGCCGCCGTCGTCTCGGCGGCAAAGGTGAGCGTCACTTGGAACCGGGCATCCTCCTCGCGAACCCCGATTACTGCTTCAACCGCCGTGTGAACCGTTGAGACGGCCAGCGCAACCTGGCTTTCGCCGCGGTCGTTGTAGAAAACATACAGCGGCATTGCGTGGTTGGTCGCACTGTGAAGCGGTGCCGCCCATCCCACGGGAATGCCTGGCGTCTGCCGCACTCCGGGATGCCAGAAGTGGCCGATCTCAACGATGGGAAACGAGAAGACAAGCCGCGCGGCCCCCTTCAACTCGCCGAAGTGAACCTGGTAGTCGGCCACCCCGTGGTTCACCGTGACCTGAACCCGGGCCGCACCGCAATCCTCAAGCTGGATATCATTCATCATCATCCGTCACCGCCTTCAGGTAGACTTGAACCCCGGCGTAGTCTTGGCTCAGCGGCAGCGGCACCAAGAGACCCTCACCCATCAGCTCATCACCGCCGACGCGTTGACCCAAAACCGCGTAGTCGCGGTTAGCATCGAGCCCAAAGAGCCGCAGCCGAATCACCGCCGGCGCCTCTTCGGCCAGCGGTCGTGCGTAGACGACCACCGCCTCCAGGCCACGGTCATCGCTAATCTGCCAAGCCGTGTCGCCACCGTCGAAGGGACTGAGCAGCCGAGTCAGCCGGCCGTACTGAAGCAGCCGCCGATGGGTTTGGTAAAAGGCAATCTGCTCGCGAACCGCCGCCTGCTCCGACTCGGTCAGCTTCGTAGCGTCCAGCTCGTAACCCAGCACCCCGGAGCTCGCCACCGCACCGCGCAGCGCCATGCTGGTCACCCGTTGGAACTGGTGGTTCGGCACGGCCGAGACGTGGGCGCTGATGGTCGATAACGGGTAAAACAGGCTGGTGCCGTACTGGATTTTGAGCCGCGCCACCGCATCCGTGTCGTCGCTAGTCCAAATCTGTGGCGTGTAGGCCAGCATGCCGAGGTCGAAGCGACCGCCACCACCCGAGCAGCCCTCAAACAAAATTTCGGGATAACGCGTTGTCAGCCGTTCCAGCATGTCGTAAAGCCCCAACATGTAGCGATGGGCAACCTCCCCTTGGGCGTGAGCCGGCAAGGTAGCCGAAAAGACTTCGGACATGTTGCGGTTCATGTCCCACTTGATGAAGTCGACCTGGGTGTGGTCCAGCACCGCACACATCTGATCCAACACCGCCTGCCGCACGTCTTCACGGGAAAAATCAAGCGTAAACTGGTGCCGCCCGGCCGAGCCGGCTCGCCCGGGAATGGCGAGCCGGTAATCGGGATGGGCCGCGAACAGCTCGCTGTCTTCCGAGATCATCTCGGGTTCAAACCACAGACCGAATTTCATCCCCTGCTGGTGAATCACCTGCGACAGATGCGCCAGCCCGGCCGGCAGCTTTTGTGCGTGGGTGACCCAATCCCCAAGCGACGAGCGGTCATCGTCACGGTGGCCGAACCATCCGTCATCGAGCACGAACGCCTCGACACCCAGACGCTTGGCGGCCGCGACAATCGCGAGGATTTTGGCCTCGTCGAAGTCAAAGTACGTGGCCTCCCAGTTGTTGATCACAATCGGGCGGTCGTGGTGACGGTAACGACCGCGAATCAGGCGGTCGTTGATCAGCCGGTGCCACGTCGCCGACAGCCCGTTGAGGCCCTGGTCGGTGTAGGTCAAAATTACCTCGGGCGTCTGGAAGCTGGCCCCTGGGGCAAGGTTCCAGGCGAATCCGGCCGGGTTGATGCCGGCCATCACCCGCACCTGCTGGCGATCGTTTTGCTCGATTACGCACTCGTGGTTGCCGCTGTACACCAGGCCGAACCCGTAGGCCACCCCGGTGTGTTCCGTGGTGCCCGGCGCCACCAGCGCAAAGGTCGGGTTTTGGTAGTGGCTGCTGGCCCCGCGCTTGCTGTCGAGAATGCGGATTTCCTGCGTGAGCCGTTCACGCACTAGGTGCCGCTCCTTGGCGTAAGAGCCACTCAGGTGAATCAACTCGAAGCCCGGGGCGGTGAAATCGAGACTGGCGCTGGCCGCCTTGCGGATCACTTTAGGCCGCGCATCCCGGTTGGTAACCACCACCGACCGGGTGATGACGGCCCGGTCGCGGAAAATGGTGTAGGCAAGCGCCGCCTCCGTGCCGTTGACCGGATCAGCCAGCACCACCGTCAGCGTCTCGGCATCCAAGTCGCCGGTTGCATACGTCGCCGGCAGACCCGGTAGCGCCGGCTTGCCGGCTGTGATGCGGTGGCTTTGGTAACGCAAATCCGTCACCGCGGTGCCGTCCGGCTGTGCCACCTCATGGGCGGGAACGCGGTAGTCCCCGAACCCACTGCCCGGGTACTCCAGCGGCAGGTCGTTGAGCCCGAACACATCGTCACCTTGCCCGGCCGGCAGCGGCGAGAAGCTGGTACTCATGTGGTGTTCCCGGCCGGTGCCGTGGTAGTGACGAACGGCCCGACCAAAGTACAAGTGCGTCAGGTAGCCGCCGGGTGCCACACCCAGGGCATAGGACACCAGCCCGTTGTGCAGGTGAAACACCCGGTTGGTCTCATCGTATTCGATCATCGTCGGTTGAAAACTCATCTCGGTGCTCCTCTGCTGGATTAATCGAGGCGAACCTCGTGTTGGGTTCTGGCCGACTCGTAGATGCCGCTCAGAATCTTCATGATGGCAATGCCGTCTTCCGGCGGTGCAATGCTCGGCCGGTGCGTCTCGATGCAATCGATGTAGTGATTGATTTCGTTCACGAACAGCTCATCGAAGCTCGAAGACGCGTTCATCGCGAAGTTGTAGTCCATCAGGTAGCCGTTGTTCTCCGTGAACATTTCCACCTTGGGGAAAATCGTGGCGCCGGCCTTGGTGCCGAAAATCTGCACGTTGCCGCCCTCCTGCTTCAGGTGCATGTCGTACGAATCCTCCACCTGCATCACGGCGCCGTTGTCGAATCGGACCAGCGCGGTGGCGAAGTCCTCGACGTCGTACTTCTTTTCGATGCCCGAGTCGGCCGGCTGGTAGCCGTGGGGATCCTTCAGGTACGGGCGATCACCGATGGCGTGGAAGGTCGCGCCGTAAACCGACACCGGCTTGGGGTTGCCCATCAGGTACCGCGTCAAGTCGATGAAGTGAACCCCGAGGTCGATCAAGGGACCGCCGCCGGAGTAGGCCAAGTTGCTGAACCAGCTGCCCGGGTTACCGTTGCGCCGGTAGTATTCGGCCTTGGCGTAGTACATGTCACCGAAGAAGCCTTGGTCGGCGAAGTCCTTGAGCGTCTGGCACTCACGGCTGTGGCGCTTGGCAAACCCGATCATCAAAAGCTTTCCGGCCGCGTCGGCCGCGGCCTTCATCGCCACGGCCTGCTCCGGGTTCATCGCCATCGGTTTTTCGCACAGCACGTTTTTCCCCGCGTTCAGGGCCGCGATGCTGGCCGGAGCGTGTTCGGCGTTCCAGGTGCAGACGCTGACGGCATCCAGTTCCTCGAGCTTCAGCATCTCGTTGTAGTCCGTGTACAGCCGCTCAACGCCGTGTAGCTTACCCTGTGCGATCAGCCGCGGTTCGTTAATGTCACACAGCGCGTACACCTCAACGTGTGGGTTTTGCTTGTAGGCCGCCAGGTGCAGCTGCGCGATGCTACCAACGCCGATAATCCCAATTTTAATTGTCATGTTCTCGCCTCCGAGCCCTTAGCTCATGTGTGTGCGAAGGAAATGGACGGCATCCCGGATGTCTTGCTCCGGATTGTCCCCAACCTCGCGTTCAATCGTCAGGTAGCCGGTGTAGCCAACGTCGGTCAGCGCCTTGAGGTAGGCCGGCCAATCGACATCACCCTGGCCAAGTGGCAGCTCCGCGTAAGTCAGGCCGGTCGGGGAGTCCGGCTTGGTCAGCATGCGCCCGTCCTTGGCGTGGGTGTGGACAATGTAATCCTTCAGCGTGTAGACGGCCGCAACCGGGTCATCGCCGGTCACCATGCAGAAGTTGGCCGGATCCAGGTTGACGGAAACCCCTTTGCTGCCGAGGCCGTCGAGAAAGTCCTTCAACACCAGCGCCGGCTCCGGACCGGTTTCAACGGCGAACCGGGCACCGGCCGCCACGGCGTAATCCGCCAGCTCTTTGCAGGCATCGTGCATCACGGCATACTCGCGGCTCAGCGGATCGCTTGGCACCACCCCGATGTGTGTGGTCACAATGTCGGTGCCCAGGTCCTTAGCCAAATCGACGATGCGCTTGGACTGCGCGACGGCCTCGGGATTGCGGCTTGCATCCCCAAAGCCGGTGCCCAGGTCACCGCACAGCGCTGAAATGCCAAGCCCGTTATCGGCGATCAGCTGCTTCAGGTCGCGCCGCTTCTGCGGCGTCAGCTGCTGCGGCGTCATCTCACCGCGAACCACGTACATCTGAACGCCATCCAGGTCGGCCGCCTTCGCCTTTTTGATCGAGTTTTCAATGGTGTCACGGTACGATTCAAGCAAAACTCCTACAGGAAAATGACTCATCTTGTTCTCCTCCGTCTCGTTAGCGCTTACAATTTGTCGACAAGCGTGGCCAGGTACCGCTGATTGGCGGCCGCATCGGCCATCTGAGTGGGTTCCGCCACGTCATGCTCAATCACGAGCCACTCAATCTCGTGCTGCTTGGCGAACGCAACGCAATCCGCGAGCGGAATGACGCCGGTCCCGAGGTTCGTGCTGACCGACAGATCCGGCTTCATGTCCTTGATGTGAAACTGGCTGATGCGGGCCGCATGGGCGGCCAGCCAAGCCTTGAGGTCCCCGCCGCCGCTGGTCAAAAGCCCGACATCCACCTCGAGGCTCACATCCGGCACCGCCGCCAGCATTTCGGCCAGAATGTCGGTGTCGCCGTGGAAGCAAACCTCGTTGGCGTGGTTATGGTACATCAGCTGCATGCCGCGTTGGCGAATCTGTGGGGCCAGCGCGTTGAGCTGGGTGAAGAAGTGCCGCCAGCCGGCGACGTCCTCGAAGTTCATGTACGGAATGATGATCCGCTTGTTGCCCAGCACCGCCTCGTAGTCCAGCGTGGCCGCCAGCTGATCTGGGGCCAGCCGGTCAAAGCCGATGTGGCTGCCTGCAGACACCAGCCCGATCTCGTCCATCGCGGCCTTCAGCACCGGTGCGTCGACGCCGCGGTAGCCAGCGAACTCAACGCCGTCGTAACCCATGTCCTTCAGCCGCCGCAACGTGCCGATGAAATCCTCGTCACACGCGTCGCGAACCGACCAAAGCTGCAAAGCTATTTTCATAACGATTCCTCCCGTCCTTCGTCCAACTGCTTACGCGCGATATATTCTTGGTAGTCCCGGTACACCTGCTTGGGGCTCGCACCGCCGAGGTCGCACAGGCTGTCCGGTGCGTTCAACAGGCCGGTGTACTGGTAGCCGAAAACGTTCTCCACTGCGTCGTAAATCTTGATTTCCTTGATCAGGCTGTCGATGTCCTTGGGAATCAGGCCGGTGTCTTCGAACGGGTAGGCGAAAATCTCCATGTCGACCCACAGGTGGGTGTTCGCCTCGTCGCAAACCGCCTGAATGGCCGCGAGGTTCAAGTGCTCCAGGTCTCGTGCGAAGGCGAACGGCAGCAGGATGTCGACGTTAACCAGCACTTGGCGCCACGCCGGCAGAAACTGCTCGAAGCGAATGTTATTCGGGGCCAGCGCAATCGGTTTCGTCGGGGCCAGCTCCTTGATGAACGCCGCGAATTCAGCGAAAAAGGTCACCACATCGTGCCACGCCGCCTTGTGAGCCGGCGCATAATCGTCGTAAAAGCTACCCGGCAGCTCCTCAGAGATGTAAAAGGCGTAAAACGACGGATGATGCCCGTACTGCTGGTACAGCTCGGTGGCCACGCGCTTGTGCCAGCGCAGCGATTCGGTGGAGAAGTCGAACCAAGCGAACAGCCCGACCCCAACGAACACCTGCATATGGTACTGATCCGCCGCCGCCAAAATCACTTCAAGCGGGTCCTCGAGCGCCAACCCCGTAAACCGCCGCGGGTAAAGTTTGGATGGGTAAAACGCTGCACCGCCATACGTCTCCACGGTGTCCTGATGCGCGAAGACGTAATTACTGCTGTCGAACACGTTTTGAATCACAATCGCCTTGACCCCGATTGCGCTCATGCCGCGAATCTGGTCACGCCACTGCGCGGCCGTCAGCGTCTTCAGCTCCCGGTTGAAGTGCCGCGCCTCCTGGTCGCTCCAATGCACCAAGGAAATCCAGCAGCCGTCGAGCTGCCGGGTGGACCGCACCGGCGAGGCAACCACCTCGTAAGGAATCTCGCGCCTGAAGCCGTCGCCGGTCACCGTGATGACAAGCTCGCCTCGCACCCCGCCCAAGTCCAGGCTGAAGTACTGGTAAGCCGCCGAAGCCGCCAGCGCATAATCTGTTGACTTGAGCTCACGCCCTTGCTGGCTCAGCGTCACCGTCAGCCGATTGGCCGTTGGGCTGTACACCTTCAGTTGCGGCGCCACCTGTTGGGCCACCCGGAAGCCGGGCATAATGGTTAGTTCCACTGTTATTCCTCCGTTACACTTGTCGCCGCGGTAGCATCACGGCCATCCGTCCGGCCGCGAGCGGTTCGCGACCCTTTTGCGACGCCCAACGACGACGATCTCACTCACACCCCGGACAGCTTGCTCGGGCTGATGATGCGGCCGTACTGCGCGTTACTGAGCGCATCATCCTTGTAGCTGTATCCGATGTCGTACGGCAAAAGTGCCTCTTCAAGCTCGGAAATCGTCGTTGTCGGCTGAGCCAGCCAGCGCGTCAGCACATCAACCACCGTGTTCGCGCGGCTGATCAGGCCACCGTAGCGAATATCCATCACTTCCCACCCGAACGGCTTGTAATCCGCATGCCAAAGCGCGTAATGCGCCTGCTTGAGCTGCTCCAGGGCCGGAATCAGCTGCTTCAGCTGGGCGATCTGCTCACCGATTGCCGCCGTGTCACCGGCGTGGTAGGCCGCGCGAATGGCCGGGCTGATTGGTGCCTTCAGTGCCAGTACATCGGCCAGCTGGGCGTAAAACGTCAGCATCAGCGACTTGTTGCGCAGCGGTGCCAGCCGCGAAGCCAAGTCGCGGTAATGCCGCGGCAGATCCATTGTGGCGAAGTTCACATCGAACATGCTCAGCAACAGATCCTGGTACAACAAGCACTTGCTTGGATTGGAGCTGCCTAGGTTGTCCGCCCCGATGCCAGGCGTCTCATCGAACGCCTGAAGCATCAGGTAGTCCTCCGCGTCATCATCCAAGAACACCTTGAAGTCCTGCTTGGCGTGGTCCAGCGTCGGCGCCGGGGCAAAGTCGTGCTCGGCAAACAAGGCCAGGCCAAAGTCCGCCGTTCGAATTGAGGTTTCCTGACCATCGTCACCCCACATCGTCGCGTAGATTTCTTGAACGCCCTTGGCCTCACACGCCGCCAGCGCCGCTTTGGTGTCGACAATGGTTCGCCCGTAGTTCGGTGCCACCCCATTCCACGTCCAGATGCCTCCGGCAAAGGAAATATTGTCGGAAAGCTCGGCGTGTTTGGCCAGCATGGCCTCGTAGAACGACGCGTCGTCGTGGTAGTAATCCCAGTAGGTCAGCCCGACGGCCGGAACACTGGCGCGGTCTTCCTCGGTGAAAATCACCGTGGGATCGTAGTACCCGCCCGTCTCGGACTTGGAATCAAAGAACATGTCGCTCCAAATCATCGGCTCGAAGTTGTACTTGGCCGTGATCTTCAGTACCTCGCGCAGGTGCTGGGTCATGATCTCGAACTTCTCGTGGAAACCGTTTTGCTGCTGGTAAATGCCACTACCCAGGTTCCAGGCCTCATCCATGCCCAGGTGCAGCTTGCGACTTCGGAAGGCCTGGCGCAGAGTGCTAATCAGGGCATCGATGAAGCGGTAGGTCTTCTCCGAGCCGACCAACAGGAGCTCCTGGGTGTCCTTGAAGCCGTTGCTGAATCCCCACTTGAGCGGGTTGGCCAAGTGGCCCAGCGTCTGAATGGCCGGAATCAGCTCGATGTGCAGTGCCGCGGCGTAGTCATCCATTTCTTTCAGCTCGGCCAGCGAGTAGCGGCCGCGCAGGTAACCGAAGTACGGGTAGGCCGGAACCTCATAGACGTCTTCCATGTACAGCATGCAGCTGTTGAGACCCAGCCGCGCCAGGCGCTTCAGCAGGTTCTTGACGGCCGCAACCGTCATCACCCCGTTGCGGGACATGTCGACCATCGGCCCCACGCTGTCGAACCGCACGCTTTCGCGAACGGTCTCGCCCGGGGCCAGGCTCAGCCAGCGCAACAGGCCGCGCACGATGTAGCTCGGTGAGCTCACAGTAATTTGATTACGGTCCCCTTTTTCAACCAGCAGCTCCCGCTCGGTCGTCTGCGCCAGCGTCAAAAGCGTTCCGCTCTCGTCTGCGCGAACGCCCAGCTCCTTCAAAAAATCACGGTTGGCTTCGATGAAGTCCTCAAAGCCAACAAAGTGAATGCTTTGCATGATGTGCCTCTCCTACGATTAGTGTGCAAAGGTGACGTTGCAGTAAAGTTCAAACAAACGGTTCCACGGGAAGCTCAGCTCAATATCGAACTGGCCGTCAATGAACACGGTTGGCAGGTACTCGTGCGTGAGGTCGCGCAGCTCTGCCGCCATCCGCGCCGTCAGCGCAGGTTGCTTGTCGTACAGGTTAAAGTAGTTGATGCCCAGGGCCTTGTCCGGCTCGTTTTTCTCGATTTTTTGAATCTCGTCGCGAATGATGGCCTGGTAAAAGACATCATCCAGCACCTCCGAGTACAGGTTCTCGCGATGCGCCTTTTCCTCGCAGTCCAGAGCGAAAATCGCCTCGGACAAGGTGCTGCCCAGGGTGTTGCAGTTGGTGTTCCAGCCTCGGTAGCTGAGCAAGTGACTCATCATCGTCGGGTCCTTCGCCAGCAGTTGGAACAGCTGGAAATCCGCGCCATTGGAATACGCTGCATCACATACCGCAATGCGCTTGCCCTCGCTGGCCAGTGCCTGAATGGCGGCGACGAAGTACGGCAGGTTGCGGTTGCGGTCGTAGCTGATCTCGTGAGCGGTGAACTGGGAAGCGGCCTCACCCATGCGCTTGCCGGCTGTGTTGTAGGCGAGCACGAAGTCGGCCTGGTTAATGTCGGTGGTCAACCGACTCCCAGTGACCAGGACGTGGGACTTCAGGCTTTCGCCAAGCTCACGATCCTCGTAACCCGGAATGATGAACGGACCATTGATTGAGGTGAACTCAACGTAAATCTTGGGCTGGGCGAAGCGACTGCGGTTGACCGCCCGGGCAAGCAAATCATAGCCGACCTCATCGGCCCCGGGGTAGATCAGAATCTGGTCGCTCAAATTCAGATTGCGAACCATCGGGTAAATGTCTTTTTGGTCCATCGCGGTGAAGCCAAGCTCGTGCGAGTCGTCCTGTGGAATCACCATGAAGTCGATGGCTCCGGCCTTCACCAGCTTGATCAGCCGCTGCGTGACCTGCTTGTTGAACTTGCGCCGCGTGGTGAAGTCCGTAATAATCTCGGCCGGTACCTCCGCCTTGATTTTGGCAAAATCAGCCTGCTCCGACTCGCTGATGGTGCCTCGCTGAGTGAGATCGATGAACGCCCCGTACTGGAAGATCCGACGGCCGTACTCCTCGTAGTAGTCGGGTTCCTCTTCAGCGCTGCTGTACTGCGGCGTCCGCATGATCATGCTGGACAGATAAACCACCAGCTGCGGGTTTTGCTGCTTCAGCGCGGCGACCCGGTCGATGAACGTATCAATCTCGGTCTCTGCCTTGTGGTGCAGCCGCGACGGAATCAAGCCGCCGTACATCAGCATTTCGGTCGAAAGAATGGCGACATCCGACTCCGCCACATGGGCCGTCACGAACTGCCATAGGGCATCGGTGTCGGCCGGTGTCTTCTTGTGCGGGAGAATGTCTGCGGCCGGTGACACGACCTTGACGCCGTTGACGGTCTTAACGGCTCGCAGCGGGTAAGCGTAGTTGCACGGCCGTTCATCCAAAGGAACATACAGAATTTGCATAACGATAACCTCACCTGTTGAATTTTAGGAATAACATCTTTCCGTAAATAAGCCAGATCTTCGTCAATTGGGGGACAATTCGCGAAAATCCGGCTTATTTTGACACGCGTCCGGCGGCCTAGACCTAGCCGAAGATTAGAGCCTCTGCCGTCAGTCCCTTGTAGAACGAGACGACTTCGGCGACGATAATCCCAGGCAGGAAGAAGAGCCCGAACACGAAGTTAGCAATCGAGAATTCAAAGGACGCAACCAGGAGAACGAGAAGCAAAAGCAGCTTGACCAAATGACGTGCTGTGTAATTGGCAAAGGCCAAAACATCCATCACAAAGCTGTGGTGCGACTGGGTGCTGCCTGCAAACAGCCAGTACAAAAGCGTCAGCAGAAACATCCCCAGGGCATAGGTGCGAATCACCCGTGGTGCCAGCGCAACCGCGGAGAGCCGAACGGGAACCACCACGAAGGCCAGCCAGTAACCCAGCGTCAGCAGGTAGAGTACCCGCTGACGACGCGTCGGCCGAAACTGATCTTGGCTGTCGCGAAAGGCATCGCGGAAGCGGCCGTAACGGTGCGAGGCCACCTTCTCGTAGGCGCCCACCAGCTGCACCGCGTTGGTGTAGGCGTGACGCACGAACAGTGATTTGATCAGATGAAGCCAGAAGGTCATGCTGACGCAGACCAGGAGGTAGATTTTCTCAAAGCCAAGAAGCAGCAAGTCATTCAGTCTTTTCATCTATTTCAGTCCAAACTTTTGGCGATCATCGGCGGCGAGCTTCTTCAGCGTGGCGTCGATCTTCTTGTCACTGGTCTTGTTTTGCACGAAGTTGGAAAGCTGGGTGATGTAGCCACTTTCAACCTCAGTGAACGAGCTGATGTACGGGTTAAGCTGAACTGGGCGACCGGAGTTGATTTCGTCCATCAAGACGCTGGCGTGTTCCGGTGCGTAGTCAACCTTGGCCATGTCGTTCACGTTGGACTTCAGCACGGACACCGCGCCGAGCTTGTCGCCTTGAATCTTCTGACCGCGGCCATAGGTCAGCCACTTCAGCAGCTTCCAGGCCTCGGTCTTGTGCTTGGTCTGGCTGGTGATGGCGATCTGCTGCTGGTTGGCGATCAGCTTGCCGGCCTTGCCGCGAGGGAAGGTCGTGATGTCCCAGTTGAACTTCGCGTTGTCCTTGAAGTTCTTCCATTCCCAAACCCCGCCGGACTGCATCGCGGTTTTCTGCGCCAAGAACGCATTGTTGACCCCTTGCATCTGGGCGGCGCTTGGCTGGTAGTTGTACTTGTTGACCATGTCCCGGTACATCTTGGCGAACTTGAGACTCTGGGCATCGTCAAACGTAATCTTGTTTTTCAGGTTAACCAGGTAGGAACCGGACATCGACAGCAGTGAAGCCATCGTGTTCATGTCGGTCAGTGCGAACTGCACGGTCTTGCCGTTTTGAACCTTCTTGAACTTGTCGGCGATCTTCATGAAGTCGTCCCAGGTCCAACCAGGCTTTGGGTAGGCCACGCCGGCCTTGTCGAACATGTCCTTATTGTAGGTCATGAACGTGGTGGAGTAGTCGCGCGTCATCCCGTACTGCTTGCCGTCGACCTTCCCGAAGTCCATGACCCCGGGGACCAGCTTGGAGGTGTCGATGTCTTTCTTGACGTACTCGTCAAGCGGCAGCAGCAGGCCTTCGCTGACGAACTTCGAGAACGAGTTCGGCAGAATCCAGGTCAGATCAGGCAGTTTCTTGCCGGCCGCCATGGTCATGAACTTTTCGTTGTACTTGTTGTAGTCGGCGGTCACCTGCTCCACCTTGATGCCGGTGTCCTTGGTGAACTCATCGAAGACTTCCTGTTCGCGCTTCGCGTTCCCTGGGTCGACGTTCCAGGTCATAATCTTCAGCGTCGGCTTGGTTGCGTTCTTGGCGCCGCCCGACTTGCCGCCACTCCCGCAAGCCGTCAGCAACAGCGTCAGCGCGACCATGCCCATTCCAATCCATGCACCTTTTTTCATTATATCTCTCTCCTTAATTGGTTTACTTACCGGTACTCCCGGTGGTTGCAATACCCTCAATAAAGTACTTCTGACCAATAAAGAACACGATGATAACTGGAACGATCACCATCAGGCTCGCCGCCATCAGCGGCCCCCAAGTGACGTTCAGACTCCCCTTCAGCTGCATAATCCCGAGTGCCAGCGTGTACTTGCTGGTGTCGTTCAAGTAGATCAAAGGCGTCATGAAGTCGTTCCAAAAGCCCATAAATGATAACAGCGTGACAGTGATAATCGACGGTCTAGAAAGCGGCACCATAATGTGCCAAAAGATGCCGAACACCCCAGCCCCGTCGAGGTACGCCGATTCCTCAAGCTCACGCGGAATGGTGAGGAAGAACTGACGCATCAAGAAGATGTAGTACGCATTACCGAAGTACGAACCCAGCACCAGCGGCACGAAGGTGTTGACCAGGTTCAGGTTCGAGTAGATCAGATACACTGGAATCATGGTTACCTGCGTCGGCAGCATCATCGTCGCCAGCAGCAGGACGAACCAGACGTTTTTGCCCTTGGCCTCCAGTCGCGCAAAGCCGTAAGCGACCAGGGTCGACGAGCAGACCGTCCCGATGACCCCAAGCACGGTGACGAACACCGTGTTCTTATAGAAGGTGGCGAACTCAATCAGCTTGAAGACCTCGCCGAAGTTCTTGAAGTCCCAGACCTTGGGGAAGACGCTTGGCGGGAAGGCCATGATTTCGTTTTCCGGCTTCAGTGCGGCGAAAACCATCCAGATGAACGGGAACAAGAAGACAACCGAGAGCAAGACCAGCAGCGCGTAGGTCACAATTTTGGTCACACGGGCGGTGTGCTTTTTGCTGTGCAGCTTCGCCACGTGTTCCGATTTAACATGATTAACGGTACTTTCCACGACACGACCTCCTCTCAGTCAACCTCGTAGTACACATGCTTGCCCACAACCTTGAACTGAATCAGGGTCACGATCAAGATGATGACGAACAACACCCATGCCAGCGCCGACGCGTAACCCATCTTGAAGAACGAGAAGGCGTTTTGGTAAAGGTAAACCACGTAGAACAGCGCGGAATTATTCGGACCACCCTGCCCGTTCCCGACGATGTAGGCCGTCGTGAAGATCTGGAACGAGCCGATCAAACCCATGATCAGGTTGAAGAAGATCACGTTCGAGGTCATCGGAATAGTGACGGTGAAGAACTGACGAAGCTTGCTTGCGCCATCCAGCTCGGCCGCCTCGTACAGCGCCTCGGGAACCTGCTGAAGCCCGGCCAGGTAGATGATCATCCCGCCGCCGGCACCCCAGAGGCTCATGATGATCAACGCCGGCTTCACCATCGTCTCGCTCAGCAGCCAGGTGGAAGTCGGTAGATGGAAGAACTCGAGAATCGAGTTGGCAATCCCGAAGTCCGGCTGGAAAATCAGCACCCAGAGCAGCGAACTGGCCACCGCCGGCACCAGCGACGGTATGTAGAAGATGGTGCGAAACAGCTTCATGAAGTGGACCTTGGCATTCAGCAGGTAGGCCAGGAGGTACCCGACAATCAAGCCCAAAGGCACCCCGAAGACCGTGTAGATCAAGGTGTTCCACAGCGCCTTCCAAAACAGCGGGTCGTGCATCAGGGCCTTGTAGTTATCCAGCCCGACAAAGGTGGCGGTGCCAATCCCGTTGTAATTCGTGAAGGACATGTAAAGCGAGTAGAGCATCGGCCCTACCGTGAAAATAAAGAAGCCGATCAGCCAGGGCGAAATAAACAGGTAGAAATACTTAGCTGAGTTCTTGCCTCTCATAAACTCCTCCTCCTCGTTCATTCTGATAGTCGTCCAATCCGCGCGAAAGTGAAGCGCTTACTCACGGTTCGCCATCATGTTAGCAGACGAAAAAAATTATTTCAACCGTTTATTTTAGAAAATATTTTTTCGTAGTGTTAAAAACAGACGCGGTGCCAGAAGCCGCAAGGAAAGCCGGCCAAACCGAAGACCCGAAGTTTCTTTTTTTGTGATTTGTCACGTATTCGGTTTTACAAATGCCCTTAATTCGGCGTTAATTCGTCTTCAATCATGTTACATTTTTTTCAATCCGCCAAAGAGCTGGCGAGAATTACTACGCTAGTCTTCCCGAAAAGTGACTGGATTGGGTACCAAGTCACATTTTTGCGGCAAATCTGTGTGCCGGATACGCGGTAATTTTTGCCAAATTTTTCTAGTTGAAATAATTTTTGTCAAGTGCTATGTTTTAGTCAAATGTTGCAGCTAAAGGAGAATACAAAATGAGTGTGATGACGTCGATTCATCGCGGGCTGATTGTTTCTTGCCAGGCATTGGCCAGCGAACCCCTATTCGGATCGGAAATCATGGCAAGGATGGCGATCGCGGCCAAGCAGGCCAAGGCGGTAGGCATCCGGGCGAACACCGTTACGGACATCCAGGCGATTCAACAGGTCGTGGCGCTGCCAATCATCGGCATTATCAAGCGTGACTACCCGGGCTCCAAGGTGTACATCACCGCCACCGCGAGGGAAGTAGACGCGCTGGCGGCCTGCCACGTGCCGATCATCGCTATGGACGCCACGACGCAGCCCCGCCCCAAACAAAGCCTGGCGCAGCTTGTCGCCTACACGCGTGACAAGTATCCAGACGTTTTGCTCATGGCCGACACCTCGACGCTAGAGGAGGCCATCAACGCCGAGCACCTCGGTTTTGACTTTATCGGCACCACGCTGCGTGGCTACACGGATTACACCCGCGGCCAAAACATCGCCGACCACGACTTCGCCTACCTGCGAGACGTGCTCAACACGGTTCACACCCCGGTCATCGCGGAGGGTAACATCGACACGCCGGAGAAGGCCAAGCTGGTGCTGTCGCTCGGCGCCTACTCGGTCGTCGTCGGCGGCGCCATCACCCGGCCCCAGCAAATCGCCGAGCGCTTCGTCAAACAGATTGAGACCCTCAAGCAGGAGGCCTAGACCCCCGCGGATCAAGGACGCCAGGCGTTTGTGAGCCCGTGGGAGCGTTCAAGGTGGTATGATAAGCTGACAACTGATTTACCAAGTTCGTGCCGGACCACCGGCAGCTCGGAAACTTCCACACCACTCGGAAACTTCTACACCATAAGAGGAAAAGAGGGCCACCATTGAACATCCTTGAAGAGATCGAAAAGAGCTACAATTCGTTTGCACCGAAGGAACGCACGATTGCCATGTTCATCATCCACAATCCGAAGCTCGTTCAATCCATGACCATCACGGACCTAGCCGCTCGCGCTCACTCGTCCATCGCCTCAGTCACCCGCTTCTGCAAAAAAATGAAGTGTGCCAACTACGCCGATTTCAAGATCAAGCTGGCCGTGTCGACCGCCAATGGCGATGCGGCGAAGCAGAAAGATCCCAGCCACACCACCCTGACGCAGGTCAACGAGTTCTATAAAAAAGTGGTGCAACACACCATCAGCTCCGTCGACGAATCCGTCATTTTGCACGTCACCTCGCTAATTGCCAACGCCAAGCGCGTCTACGTCTTCGGCATCGGCAGCTCGGGGCTCACCGCCCTGGAACTGCAGTCGCGCCTGTCACGAATGGGCATCGTCGCCTTCGCCTGCACGGACGGCGACGCAATGCGCATCGCCACCGCGCTGCTGGGTCAAGACGACTTAATCATCAGTATTTCTAACTCGGGGAACACCCCTGAGATCATCCAAAGCGTCAAGATTGCGCGGAAAAACCACGTTCAGATCGTGTCATTCACCAGCTTCTCTCAAAGTCCCTTGACCGAGCTCAGCGACTACACCGTGTTGGTCTACAACTCCCTGTTTTTGGACAACGAGTCATTCATCAACACGCAATTCTCCCTACTTTACGTCGTCGATGTGCTGTCGGTTTACCTGCTCGAGGATCCCCAATACTCTGAAAACATGCGCCTGACCATCGAGGCGGTGCATGAACCCAAATCGCTGTAACAACGTCAATCATTCAGGAGGCAATCATGTCAATCCAGATTTTCGGTCACCGCGGGTATCCCGCCCGTTTTCCTGAAAACAGTCTGGCCGGGTTCCGCTACGCCGTAAGCCACGGCATCGACGGCGTCGAAACCGACGTTCACCGCACCGCCGATGGCGAGCTGGTAATCATGCACGACGAGTGGATCGATCGCACCAGCTCGGGCCACGGTGCCATCAAGGACTACACCCTGGCGCAGCTGCGCGAGTTCCACTTGGCCAACGGTGAGCCGATTCCGACGTTCAAGGCCTTTCTGGCGGCCGTCGCCGATTCCTCGGCGCTTTTGGACATCGAGTTCAAAACCACCCGCTACCGCTACGAAGGCCTGGAAGCCCAAGTGCAGGCACTAGTCGAGCAGTACGGCGTCGCGGCGCGAACCGTCTACTGCTCGTTCAACCCGGACAGCCTGGTCGCCATTCACGCGATTGCGCCGCAGATGCAGCGCTGCTTCTTGACGGAAGGCACGGTGCTGCCGAGCTGGGGCACCATCGGTCCGCTGACCGACGTGCTGCACCCCGACCGCTACTTTGACGACCTCGACTTACCGCAGCGCGTCTGGACCATCGATGACCCGTGGCAGATGCGCCGGCTCAGCCTCCTGCCGAATGTCACCGGGCTAATCACCAACCACTTCGAGGAGGCCCAGGAAATTCTGCGACTCGAATCCAGATAATCTATTCTTGCTCGAGAATACATCAAAGGCCCGATTCATTTGAACCGGGCCTTTGATGTACATTGAATTAAACTGGCTAAGACTCTAATTTTCGATAGACCTTTTGATAAATGATCCCCGTCAACCATGCCGCCGCACCGGCCGCACCGAAAGTATAACCGAACAAAACAGTCACAACGCCTGGAACGCCAGCCATGAGAACTAGGTAGACAGGTAATCCATTCACAAGGAGCAGAAGTAGCGCCGCAGCCGGGTGTTGGACTAAAATCACCAACGCATTACGCCATATTTGCTTAACGTTACCCTGATACCTTGCCTGGTACAAACAAGCGCATTGACACAGGGCAAACAGTCCCGGAATACCTATGCACAGTGTGACCAGATACAACGGCCGCACCATGATGGGTACGATTGCCATGCTGGCAACGCTGCCCATTAACGCAACTACACCTATTACCTGAAGAATAGACGGAACCACTGCTTGCCGCGCATTGCTTCGAAAGTAATGCCAGAAAAGTGAGAACACATGACCTCCCCGCTCACGGCGGCAATACTGAGCAACATTGGCCCCTGCGATTTGACCAGCAGAAATCGTGACGATAGGGACGCTTGCGATCAAGACAAGTAGATTTATGATGAGTAAATTCGTTAAGTTTTCCAAGACTCGAATTGTCTTACTATTGTAGCCTAACAGGCGTTGCATCTCATATCCCCCTGGCAAATGAATTTGGCCGCAGTTATTCCTTCAGAGAACCGAGCATTACTCCCTTGTTAAAGTACTTCTGAAGAAATGGATATAGCAACATAATCGGAAGCGTCGAAACCACGATAGAGGCATACTTCATCATTTCGGCTAGCTGTTGCAGTTCTGCTCCTAATTGACCGGTCGAATTCGCCGAAATCTGCTGATTGGTAATCAGAATTTGTCGCAGGATCAGCTGAAGGGGCTGTAACTTCTCATCTTGCAAATAAATCAAAGCGTTAAACCATTGGTTCCAGATGCCGACCGCTGTCCAAAGTCCCAGAACAGCGATGATTGCCTTGGATAAGGGAATCACCATTTCGAAAAAGTACCTAAACGTGCCGGCGCCATCTATCTGCGCAGCCTCCCATAGACCTTCCGGCATACTTTGTTTGAAGAAAGTTCTAGCCACAATGATGTTGTACGAAGAAACAGAGAATGGAATAATCATCACCCAAAAGTTGTTCAGCAATCCGACATTTTTGACAACCATGTACGTTGGAATGAGGCCACCGCCGACAAACATCGGAATTACATAGAGAATCGAGAGCCATTTCTTCCCGAGTAAGTCCTTCCGGGATAGTGCATACCCCGCTGGAAGATTGACGATAAGGGAAAAGGCTGTGCCGAGAATTGTATACACAATCGTGTTAAAGTAGCTCCGCCAAATCGTATCGCGATCAAACAGCGTCTTGTATCCTTTTAATGTCCAGCGTGTAGGCCATAGAAATACCTCCCCGTTAGCAACGTCAGAAGGATTGCTGAAGGATGCAATGAGAACAAACCACATCGGGTAAAGAACCGCTACAATCATAAGAATGGCCAAAATGTATATCGCAACTTTGAACACTTGATCACGTTTTGATAAACGGACCACTGCAGATTTTCTTTTTTTAAACATGGCACGTCCTCCTAAAACAGACCTGTGTTCGTCAATTTCTTGGACAGCCAGTTGACGGCAATCAAGAGCGTCCCGTTAATTAGCGTGTTGAAGAGACCGATAGCTGTCGAAAGACTGTATTGCGAATCCTGAAGACCGATCTTATATACATATGTCGAAATAATCTCGCTATGAGACAAATTCAAGGAGTTTTGGAGGAGTAAGACTTTCTCAAAGCCGACATTCAAGAGGTTGCCCACACTCATAATCAGTAGAATCATCATGGTAGGCAGAATTAGTGGCAAGTCAATTCGAACGATTTTCTGCCAGACCGTCGCACCGTCCATCGTTGCGGCTTCATAGTACGTCGGATCAATTGCAGAAAGCGCCGCGATATAGATAATACTGTTCCAACCCACATGCTGCCAAACGTCACTCCACACATAAACATGTGCGAAGTTGCTGGCGTTAGACATAATGTCGGGAAGCTTCACCCCAAAAAGGTGAAGAAAATTTGCAAGGAGTCCCGTCTGTGGAGACAAGAACAGCAAAATCATCCCGCACATGACCATTGTACTGATGAAGTGTGGGAGATATGTCACTACCTGGAAAACCTTCTTGAATCCTTCACGACGAATCTGGTTACACATAATAGCGAGTGCAACCGGCAATGGAGTGTTGACAATCAGGCTATATACGCTCAGTACTAGAGTATTTTTAATCGTAAGCAGAAATTGATATGAGTTGAAGTACTGTTTGAAATTGTCCAGCCCGACAAACGGACTACCAGAGATTCCTAGAATCGGTGAATAGTCTTGAAAGGCCATTATCAGGCCATAAATTGGAAAATAGGCAAATATGACAAGCAGAATAAGTGAAGGCAGCAGTAGTACGTATAGGGGTAAGCTTGTTTTGAACTTCCTTCTGATTTCCCGTGTTCGTAGATCCCTACTAGTGGGAATATTGGTCGATATCTCCGTTCTGACATCCATTAGACTTCCTCCTTTTTCGCCACACAACCCAGCATACGGCCGCAAATTCTAGTAATAACTAACCCTATTTCAGACAAATAATGCCTCCGCCATTACCATAATCTGCAAGGAAACGACCAAGAAACTCGATTCACATACAGCCTCTGGCAATACGGAAGCATTACGCGTCCAGAAATTCATTCCGAATATTACAATTTTTTAAGGTTACTTCAGGTTATCTTGCCACCGCGCATACGCCGCATTTTGAATCTTCATAAACTCGGAAAGTCCCATTGCATTGAGCTGTTTTTTGTAGTTATTCCAATCTTTTTCAACGCCACCCTTAGTGATCCATTGCGCTCGCTTCTGCGTCACAAACGTATTAATATCAGTTGTCAGTTTGGCGGAAGTCTTTAATTCCTCAGGGGTATACATAACATTAGGAAAACCAGGAAGCGCGTATTTACGATACTTTTTATCAATTGAAAGTTTGGCGTAATCACTATTTGCCTTGTCGAATACCAGTCGCTTCTCGAAATCTGGTTGCATGTACTTCATTCCGTTATCTCGAAGCGCATTTTTCCATGCAAACATATCTGAGGAGCCGGTCTTCGGTTGTAGAACCTGAATATCGCCGTTCGCAAGTTTCTTTGTCCCAACACCAAATGAACCATACATGGTTTGGGCCGTGGCATCGTTTGTATAGAACGCGTCTGCCCACTTCATCAACTTTTTAATGTTCTTTTTCGTTGTACCTTTGGTGACAACTAACTCATTTCGATTATAATTCAGCCGAGTTGGATCCGAGTTTACGTATCGTCCGCCATCTTCGCCAACCAATGGTGGTAGTGCCTCGTATTGATCAGCATTAACCCCAAATTCAGCATCTGCTGTCCACATAACTGCCGCACCATAAATTGGTGTTTTGCTCTGCTTTTTCGCGGTTACTTGAGCGCCGTCTGCAGTAAAGAATTGAGGATCAATCAGCCCCTCTTTATATGCACTGTGCATTGCCTCAATAGCCGCCTTATAGCGATCCGTTGTGGCCTGAAAAATCGGTTTGTCATTGTCCATCACAATGTTATCGGCAATGCCGCCACCAAACGGAGAGAAAATCTTGAATGGAAGCACAAAATTCAAAAGAATCTCGGAAGACATACCTGAAGACCCACCGCCATACGGGATTTCATCCTTTTTACCGTTACCATTTGGATCTCCATCACGGAAGGCCCGCAGTACCTCAATAAACTCCTTATAAGTGGTTGGCATCTTCATTCCGAGTTTATCAATCCATTTTTTATTAATGAAGATTTGATTCCCGACCAGAGGACGTGGCGCCAACTTATTAGGCAATGAGTAGATGTGTCCATCGGTCGAGGTACACATTGCCTTTAACGTCGGATCTTCCTTAAAGGCTTTTTGAAGATTTGGCATGTCCTTGATATAATCATCAAGAACAACAAAGGCGGCTTTGTTCTTCTCGACATCTTGATCAGTTAACGTTGCATGTCCCAAAAAGGCATCTGGAAGTTTACCGGAAGACAATGTGACAGATTTTTTATCTCCCCAGTCAGACCCTATGACCACATCCCACTTGAGCTTAATTCCTGCCTTCTTCGCGGCCTTAGCCACGAACCCTTTTTGAAAAGCGTCGCCCCAGTCCTGATTTCGCGCGGTTAAAATTGTAAAAGTGTTTTTGTCACCAGTTTTCTCGTTCTGGCTACTCTTTCCACACCCGGCTAAGACAAGTACTCCAAGTGCTGCTGCACAAAACATGATTTTTCGATTCATTTTGTCCCCTCCAGCAGTATTCTCTGTTCACGCCTACAGAATTTAAATTCCCGCGGTTTCTTCTGTATGCGCTTACTATAACTTCTAACTGTCATGTTAAAATCTCGAAATCAGCTCATTTATTCTCAATTTTTAGTCTTCGAAACTTGAGGGGCGGGTATCCGGTTTCTTGCCTAAAAACTCGATAAAAAGTTTGCAAACTGGAAAAACCTGCTCGCATTGCTACCACATCGATTGCCTGAGAAGAACAGCTCAACAGATACTTAGCCATATTAACCCGATACATCGTCAAATACCGGGTAAAAGTTAAACCTGTTGTCTGCTTAAATCGCCGAGAGAAATACTCAGCAGAGTACCCTGCTGCATTTGATACTTGACGTAGTGTGACATTTTCTGCGTAATGTGCCTGTATATATTGCATCGCCTCTTGAACCAAAGCGAGTGACTCAGTCGCATCTCTAACTTTTGCGGCATTAGAGACGCTGTAATCAGTTGGAGCTCCTACGACTAGGCACTCAAATAGTTGAATATAGTTCGAAAAGAGAATCAGGCGGTCAGCGGACTGGGTTTGTGCATCTCTGAGACGATCAAGAATCAGTCGAAATTTCTGTGCCTCTACAGCTGACCAGTTCACGCTATACGAATTTCGTGTTGCAAAGACATCTGTAACTGCTGCAAATGAGTAACCAGTTTGTGGAGAAGCAAAGAGACTTGGATGTATCCAGAATACTAATCGTTTCGACTTCTTGGCAGGCAAAAAATAATGTGAGACGGCTGATGAAATGATATAGAATTCACCATTCGCGATTTCAACCACTCCAGATTCAAGTCCCAACGGTACAACTCCGCTCAGCGCATAAATAATCTCAATCTCAATATGCCAATGCGGAGCGATTGCTGAATCGCCTGTGCCATCAAAGACCTTAACTGGAAAACTGGGATCTAGCCCGGGAATTTCAACGTAGCTTGACATATACAAACCACCTTCGATTCATTGTTAAGTTGACACGTCATCTGTTGTAATCGCTTCATTTCGTATTCACTATATATGCAAAGATTGAGTCTAAACTCTCAGTTCATGACCTTTTAGGTTCAAAACTTGTCACAGAGAATCTCATCCCACTTATTAGAGATGATTTGTAATTTCTCTGTTCGAAACCGCTCAGTCAGTCCTTTACACCTCAAAAAGTAGGCATGCTTACTGCAAAAAAAAGTCGGATGACTCTGATTGAGTCATCCGACGCTTCAAACCGCATGTGATGAATACCTGCGTCAAGAGAAGGCTACAGTGTCACGGCCGCCACCGCACCACCGTCATCCGCCGAGCGAACCTCGGCCTCGGCGATCTGGATGGTTGTCATGGTCGAACTCAGCGGCAGCCGCTCCTGCGGGTCGCGGTCGTTTTGGACGCAGTCGATGAAGAAGCGGATCTCGTTGTAGTAGCCATCGTTTTCGTCAAGCGCCGGCTCGAAGCTGGCGGCGCCGTACGGAAAATCGGTCACCTTGCCGTTCTCGTAGCGGATGGACCCGTGCTCGAAGTCGACGCGGAAGCGCATCTCGAAGCCGTAGTCGTCGGAGTTGATGGTCCAGTTGTCCGAGGCCTGAATCACGCCGCCGGTCGGGTAGATGTAGTTGGTGCTGACGGCATCGTAGCCACTGGTTTCAATCACGTTTTGGCCGCTGGTCGCGACCTTGGCCGGAATGCCGAACAGCCAGTTAATCGTGTCGACGTCGTGAATGTGCTGGTCCAGCAGGCAGCCGCCGGCCAGCTCCTTTTGCATCATCCAGTTGTTCCAGGACCACCGCGGGGTCGTGCCACCGCGATAAAACGATGCGTTGACAACGCTGCCGTAGTGGCCGGAGTCAACCGCCTCTTTGACGTAAGCGTAGGCCGGATGGAAGCGTAGACACTGCGCGACCATCACCTTTTTGCCCGTTTCCTCGGCCGCCGCAATCATTTTGGCGCAGTCGGCGCTTGAGATCGCCATCGGTTTTTCGCTCAGCACGTTGACGCCGAGGCGCATCGCCTGAACCGCTAATGGGCTGTGGGTGTAAGTCGGGGTGACGAGGTCGACGTAATCGAGGTCTTCATGCGCAATCATGTCGGCCATGTCGGCGTAAAAATTGAACTGCGAAAAGTCGACGTCGCCGGCCACGCCGACCGGCAGATTGCCGGCGACCAGGGCCCCCTTGCGCTTCTTGGGATCCACGTCGCAAATCGCAACCAGCTTCACATCCACGCCTTCTTCTTGCAGGCGCAGGTAGTTCCTCAGGTGGCCGTTACCCATGAAGCCCAGGCCGACCAGTCCCACTTTAATCGTCATAATAATCCTCCTTCGAGTCTGGAATACCTGTAGAATACCCGCAAAAGCGCTTGCAAAATGCCGCAATCGGCTAGGAAATGTCTGATATCGGCCACACCGTTGCGCATACGCTTACACCGGCTCGTTGAGCGTCCATAATGGGCGTGACGGATGCGGCTAAGTCCTGGCGCCGCATCCCCGAACCAGACCCGAACAAGGAGGACTAACATGGTAACCATTGGACTAAACACGGGCTGTGCCCCGACCGACATGCCGCTGGCGACGATTTTCACCCGGGCCAAGGCGGCCGGGTACGACCACCTGGAGCTGGACATGGTGGCGGCGACGCCCCAGGCCCAGGCGCTGGGGCTGTTGACGGAGGCGGTCAGCGACGCGGCGCTGGCTCAGATGGCCGCGCTGAGTCGCGACGCGGGACTGGCGGTGTCGAGCGTCTCGACCGGGCTGCACTGGCAGGCCGTTTTGAGCAGTCCGGACGCGGCGGTTCGGGCCCGGGGTATCGCGGTGGCCAAGCGCATGATCGACGCGGCTCAGGCGGTCGGCGGCGACACGGTGTTGATTGTGCCGGCGGTGATTGACGCCGCCACGGACTACCAAGCCGCCTACGACCGGGCCCAGGCCTCGCTTACGGCGATTGGCGACTACGCCAGCGGCACCGGCGTGGCCGTCGGGGTGGAAAACGTGTGGAACAACTTCCTGATGACGCCGCTGGCCATGCGGCGGTTCATCACCGAGCTCAACCACCCGGCCATCGGTGCGTATTTCGACGTCGGCAACGTGCTGCAGTGCGGCTTCCCCGAGCAGTGGTTGCACGTTTTGGCCGAGCTGGTGCTGAAGGTCCACGTGAAGGACTTCCGCACAAGCATCGGCAACATCCAGGGCTTCGTGCCGCTTTTGGCCGGCGACGTGAACTGGCCGGCGGTGATGGCGGCGCTGCGAGACATCGGCTACACCGGCGCTGTCACCGCCGAAGTGCCCCCTTACCGCTACTGCGCCGATCAGGCCATCGACGACACCGCCAACGCGCTGCGGCGGATTCAGGCGCTTTAGCGACCGGTGCCGCGCATCCCCACCGGTGCCGCATATCCTACCGGTGGGGTGACACCCCCCAGCTTCACCGCGCGGCCGCCACGCTTTCGTGGTAACATGGCTTTGGAAGCAGTTGCTACTCGCTGACAAATCCAGATAGATCGGAAGCGCGACATGCCTAAATACGAAGTTCACAATCAACTCAAAAACGTTTTGCACTCGGACATCTCCCGGGAGGAGAAGTTCCGGTACCTGGCCGGCTACTACTGGAAGGCGGCCGCGGCCATCGCCGTCGCCGTGGTCTTGGCCGGCTACTTCGTCTACACGCAGGTGACGGCCAAGGGTCAGGCCTTCAACATCGGCGTGTTCGTCAACGTGGCCAACGACGACGCCCAGCCCGGCGTCAAGAAGCAGGTGGAAAAGTGGGTCACCTACGACAAGGACAAGGATAACTTGGTGGTCACCTGGGACACCATTTCCCAAAGCTCCGCCGCGATGCAGCGGCTGGTCGACGGCATCGCCGCCAGCGAAATCGATCTGGCCGTGGTGCAGCCCAAAATTTACCGCAACTATCAAAAGCAGGGCAGCGTGGCGACCCTGCCGCTGAGCAAGGCCCAAGTGGCCAAGTACCGCACCAAGCTGATTTTCAAAAACGGCAAGGCGACCGGCGTCTACGCCGGCAAGCTGCCGCTGTTCAAAAAGTACGGCCTCACCAACCAGGTCATGTTCTTCTCTGCGGCGTCCAAGCACCGCACCGTGACCCAGAAAGTGCTGGTCAAAATGCTCGCACAGTAGCCAAGACCCGACTTGCGGCGCCTTTCCCGGCTCGCCTAGGTCACGACGGTCACGTCGCGTCTGCTGTGCGGCTCACAACATAGGAGGCACGACATGACCAAACCCCGCGTCCTGCTGCTGGGCGATTCGATGCGCATGGGCTATCAAGAAGACCTGCGCCGCGAACTCGCCCCGGTGGCCGAGACCCTTTTCTCCCCGGAAAACGGACGAGACACCACCTTCACGCTGTGGCAGGCCAACCAGCTGCTGCACGAATACGGCGACGTCGATGTGATTCACTGGAACAACGGCTACTGGGACATGAACCCGGAGCCGCCGATGCTGGAGCGGCTGCACCCGCTGCCCGAGTACCGCTACTTCTTGACCCGGCTGGCGGAGTTCCTCGGCCAACACACCAAGCACCTGGTGTTCGCCACCACCCTGCCGGTGCGTTACACCGGCCACGCCGCCGACAACACCGGCATCGACATCGACATCACCTACGACGACGCGGTGGTGCGAGCCTACAACGCCGCCGCGCTGCCGATCATGCAGACGCACGGCGTCGCCATCAACGACCTTTACCACTTCGCCTTGCAGGACCCCAACTACTTCAAGGGGCCGGACCGGCTGCACCTCAGCGCCGAGGGCAACCGCCGAGTCGCCGCTCACACCGCCGCCTTTTTGCGGCAGTACCTGTAAGCGGCGAGCCGCAGCCGTCCCCGCTTCGTGTACCATTTTGTACGTTTTCAACGGCGGCCCCGCGTGGCCGCCGTTTTTGGTTACCTCGCCTGAGCCGGTCTGCTGTTTTTTCTTCCATTCTGTGTTAGAATCAGGCATAATCCACGCACGGAAAGGGAGACTGACATGGCAGACACGATTCGAATCGCGTACCTATATGAAGACCTGATGAACACGTACGGCGACAGCGGCGATGTGAAAATCCTGCGCTACTGGCTCAACCGCGCCGGTTACCCGGTGACCGTCGACAACATCAGCCTCGGCGCCGACTTCGACGCGATGCAGTACGACTTCGTGTTCTTCGGCGGCGGCCAGGACTACGAGCAGACGGTGGTCGCCAAGGACCTGCCGCGGCTGCGCGACACCCTGCGCGACTACATCGAGGCCGGCAAACCGATGCTGGCCATCTGCGGCGGCTACCAGCTGCTCGGCAGCTACTACATGACCTCAAGCGGCACCAAGATTCCGGGGCTGAGCATTTTGCCGCTTCACACCGTGTTCAAGGCCGACGCCCGGATGATCGGCGACACCGAGTTCGAGACCGAATTCGGCACCGTTCGCGCTTTTGAGAACCATAGCGGCCGCACCTACTTCGACGACGCCGACAAGCTGCAGCCGCTGGGCAAAATGGTCAAGGGTTACGGCAACAACCCGGACGACGGCGTCGAGGGCATGCGCTACAAGAACACTTTCGGCAGCTACGCTCACGGGCCGCTTTTGCGCAACGAGAACATCGCCAAGGGCATCACCCAGCTGATTTTGGCCCAACGCGCCAAGGTTGTGGCGTAACAGGCCACACAACAGGCCACGCAAAAAAGGGACCCCTCACCGCACAAGACTGTGCTGCGAGGGGTCCTATTTTGGACCTGTGCGTTGTCGCACCGGTGGCGAAGCTCACAGATGCGCCAGAATCGTGTAACGTGTGGCCGGCTCGGTGCCGGGGTGCGGGTCCTGGGCCGCGCCTTCGTAGAAGACGGCGAACTTGCCGTCGTCGTCCTTACCGACCACCAGGCCCAAGTCCTTGACCGACTTGGCCTTGAAAATCTCCGCGCTGCGTCGCGCCGCCGCAAAATCGTGATCCTGCGCCACCGCATCGCCTGGGTTAAAGTAAATGATCTCATCCATAATGCTCGCTCCCTTCCTGCTGACTCAAAGCACCGACGCAACCAGTCATGGCGGCGTCACCAGACGGCTGACCGCACCATCCAACGGCTCAGGCAGCCGGCGGCACTCGGCGGCCAGCCGCGGTTAACGGCCGCGGCGTCACCGAGTGGTCGGTCGCGCCACCCGCGACTCAGCCCAGCCGGCCACACCCCGAGCGCAACCGGGGCAATGCAACCGGCCGCACCTCGAACGAAGCGGCCGGTCGCCGGCTCACGACTTAGCCGCCTGCACGTCCTTGATCTTGGCCACCACCGACTTGGTGAACTGGGCGAACGCCGGCATGTCGCCTTCCGTCGCGTTTTGCTCGATTTTGACGGTGGTTGCCCCTCGCACGGCGCCGCTGGCTCGCAGGGCCGCCGTGAACAGGTCCGGCGCCGTGTTGTAATCCGCGCCGTAGAACGGATCGCCGGTGCCGACCACCCCGAACACCAAGGGGCCTTGGCTAAAGTCGACTTTCTCCAAATCGGCGTAGAAGTCCTCGGACTCCTCAGGAATGGTGCCGCCGGACCACGTGTAGGTCGACAGCACAATCGCGTCGTAGTCGTTCAGCGTCGCCGCGTCGGTTTGCTGCATGGTGCCGACGGTGGTCTCGGCGCCGGCGTGTTTGAAGAACTGATCCAGAATCCGCGCCATGCCCTTGGCATTGCCCGTGATCGATGCGTACAAAATCAACACTTTCATCGCGTTCACCTCTGCCTTCATTATACTAGGCCGGGCCTGGATGTAAAAGCTTTCACGAGTCGATTGCCTGACCCGGCCAAAAACGCGGCGCGTCACAGGGACGCGCCGCGCTGGCCGCGTGATTTCCCGGGAAATAATCTCGGGCGGGGAAACCACGCGTTAGTCTGCGTAATTAAAGTGGGTGAGCGGCGCCTGCTTGACGTCGGCGATGGTCTTGGTGCCGGCCAGCTGCATGGTGATTTCAAGCTCGTGGTTCAGCGCCTCAAACACGCTTTGAACCCCCTGGGCCCCACCCAACGCCAGGCCGTACACGGCAGGCCGGCCGATGGCGACCAGGTCGGCGCCGGCGGCCAGGGCCTTGAAGACGTGGCTGCCGCGGCGAACGCCGGAGTCGAAGATGATCGGTACCCGGTGGTTGACCGCCTTGGCAATGGCCGGCAGCACGTCGAACGAGGCCGGGCCGCCGTTGAGCTGGCGACCGCCGTGGTTGGAGACGTAGATGCCGGCCGCGCCGGCCCCGATGGCCAAAAGGGCGTCTTCGACGGACTCGATTCCCTTGACAATCACCGGCAGATCCGTGTGAGCCGCGATGCGCCGCACGTCATCCGGCCCGATTTTCTGGGCGGCGGCGGCGTAAATCTCGCCGATGCCCTGGCCCTTGCCGGCGCCTTCGGAGAACTTCTCGAGGTTGGCCATCGGAATCGGGAACTGGAAGTCGTTCACAATGTCGGCCTCGCGGTAGCCGTCGACGGTCGCGTCGACCGTCAGGATGATGGCCTTCACGCCGGCCTTTTTCGCCTCGTCCAGCAGGGCGTAGTTAAAGGTCCAGTCCTTGCTCATGTACAGCTGGAAGAACTGCGGGGCGCCGTGGCCGGCCGCCGCGGTGTCCGCAATGGACGTCGAGCTGTACGTGCTTTGGCTCATCAGGCCGCCGACCGCCGCGACGCCTTGGGCCGTGTCGACCTCGCCCTTGGCATGGGCGAGGCCCTGGGCGGCCACCGGCGCCATCATGATCGGCGTCTTCAGGTCGATGCCGAACACTGAGGTCGCAGTCGATGGCTGCTCAATGTTGGACAGCGCCTTGGGCACAATCTGGGCGTGGGTGAACGCCTGCGTGTTCTGGCGCAGCGTCCAGTCGTCCTCGGCGCCACCCACGATGTAGCCGAAACCACCCTTGGGAATAATCTTTTGCGCGTCTTTTTCAAGCGCCGGCAGGTTCACAATCTTCAGCGGTCGCTCGTTGTCGCTTTGTTCATAACCATTCACAATTGTCATAAGAATCCCTCCCAAAGTTGTTTACGAGGTCTATCTTATCACTTACTAAAGATAAGTAAAGCCGATTCACTGATTTTTTGTAAGAAAAAAGAGTCGCTGCCTGCGACTCAACCTTGTCTACTTGCCTGTTGGCTTGTGTTCCATGTAATCGCGGAGACTCGCCACGATCGACGGTTCCGGTGCCTCGCGCATTGCCTTGATGTTGTGGATGTGCTCGACGGACACGTGACTATTGAGCGCCATTTCAGTATCAGTCAGATTGTTCTTTCGCTGAAACGCGATGATCTCCTGAGAGAACGCACTTACTTGTTCCTTCTCACTCACGGTTGTAACCTCCTCGATTTGTATCCCCTTTAGTATACCGAACTTTGAGCCAAAAGAGCAGTTTATTTGCAGAGGGCGGAGACGAGCGAACTTAGCGAACCGGTTAGTGTGGCGCTGGCGGTTGAAGCGGTCCTTGCTTCAACCGCCAGCGCGAGCTAAACGCGTTTGCGTTGCGAGCCGGAACCCGTTTATCAGAGGGCGGAGACGAGCGAATTTAGCGGGACGGCTTGCCGAGCCGTGGCGCTTGGGGCCCGGGCCTGGCACCGGGTGACGCGGCGTAGCAAGCCGCCACCGCGTTGCGAGTCGGAGCCAGATTTGACCGCCAGCGGCCGCCACCTCACAAATCTTTGCCACTAAACTTGCGTAAGCGAACATTTGTTTGTATAATAGACTTAGAGCATGAGACTAGGGAGGGATTAGCCATGGATCATTTTGCCTACCTCAACGACCTGGCCGCGGCCCAGCACACCAAGCTGCGGGTGCGGCGCTTCGAGAACAAGAACGTGATCATCCGGCGCAACCTCGCCAACAACAACGGGCTGACCACCGCCGTGTGGGACGCCTGGCTGCGCCGCGAGCTGCGCGGCTTCGGCGGCTTCGAGCCGGTGATCGAAATCGATAACCTCGGCGAGCATCAGGACATCCACTTCTTTTCGGAGCGGCAGCTGGCCGACGCCGTCCATTACATCCTCAACGTCGACCACGCGGTGCTGGTCGGCTGACGCAAAAGCACGGACCCCCAATGTGGGAGCCCGTGCTTTTTTGAATTACTCGTCTTCGCCCAGCGGCAGGACCTTGATCACGGTTTCGTTGGGAACGCGAATCAGGTCGAAGCGCTGCGCCTGGTGGCCGATGTGCATGCCCAGGCCGTTCAGGAATGTGCTCTTGTAGGTGGCTCGCAGCGACGCCACCCAGGCCTTTTCCGCCGTGCGGTCCAGGGCGGCCAGGGCCGTGGTGTCCCACGGGTAGGCGGAGGCCTTGAGCGTCAGCGCGTTGGTCGCGCTGGCGATGTCGGCGTTGCGGCTGGTGATCTCGGTTTTGGCGCCTTCCGTCCAGTAGGTGTAGTAACGCACCGCGGCGGCATCGGCGCCGGTGCCCGTTTTGACCGTCACGTAGTAAGAGCGCGTCGCGTCCGGCTGGATGATCAGCTTGTGGTAGGTGTAATGCAGCCGGATGCTGGCGGTGTCGGTGTAGTCAACCGGCCGCAGCCAGGTCACCCAGCTCATGCCGTAGACGGCGGCGGCCAGCACGACCACCTCGATCAGGTCGACCAAAAGCGTGAGCCCGGCGCGGTTCTTGCGGTGCAGCACCAGCATGCGCAGGTGGCGGTGGCGAATGTTCAGCACGATGAAAATCAGGTAGCAGATCACAAGCACCCAGGCCGCGACCCCGATCAGGTTCCACATAATAGTCCTCCTATTGCGCTTGGTCTGCCTGCGCGACGGCGGCTTGGCCCAGCAGGTTCAGGTAGTTCCACGGCTTGTTGTAATGCGGATTGAACAGCATGTCCACGTAGGCCAAGTCGTCGATCGTGTTGCGGTTTTGAATCATCACCGACAGCAGGTTGGCCGACTGCACGATGTCGTACTTGCTGTAAAGCTGGGCCCCCAAGATACCGCGGGTCTCGGTGTTGTAAACCAGCCGCATCGTGATCGGCGCGGTGGTCGGCATGAACTCCGGTCGGTAGTTCTCCTTCAAGGTGACCGCGGCGGCCGGCAGCTTCAGCTTCAGCGCGTGGTCCAGGGTCAGGCCGGTGCAGGCCAGCGTGTGGTTGTACACGCGCATCGCGCTGGTCGACTGGGTCCCCATGTACTTCACGCGGTTGCCCAGCACGTTGATGCCGGCGAGCTTGCCCTGCCGCACCGCGTTGGTGGCCAGCGGCGCGTAGGCGTCCTTGCCCGTGGGGTTAAAATGCACCGCTACGGCATCCCCGGCGGCGTAAATGTCGGGATCCGAGGTCTGCATGTAGTCGTTGACGTGAATCGAGCCATCCGCGTTGGTCTTCACCTGGCCGTCGACCAGCTCGGTCATCGGCTGAAACCCGACGCACACCACCGCAAAATCGGCGGTGTGTTCCGTTTTGTCCGTGCGAATGTAGGCGTGGGACTCGTCGGAGTCGAACTGCAGCGCAATCTCGTTGAGGTGCGTGTCGACGCCATGCGCGTTGAGCTCGGCCTCGATCAAATCCCCGATCGGCGCATCGACGTAGTGGCTGAGCAGCCGGTGAACGCCGTTGATGAACAGCACGTGGTGACCGGTGCGGCTGTATGCCTCGGCCAGCTCGACGCCGATGTAGCCGCCGCCGACGATGGCGATGGTCTCCGCGTCCTTGGCGGTTTCCTTAATCGCCTTGGCGTCGTCTGCGTTCTTGCACATCAGGATGCGCGGCAGGCTGATGCCCTGAAGCGGCGGCACCACCGGGTACGAGCCGGTGGTGACGATCAGCTTGTCGTAGTCCTGGGTGAAGGACTCGCCGGTGGCCATGTTTTGGACCTCGAAGCGGTGGAACCGCGCGTCCAGCGCCGTGACGTCGTGGCGCAGATGCACGTGAACGTTCGGCCCCAGCGACTCCAAGCCGGCGGGGGAATCGTAGAACATCGATTCAAGCTTGGGAACCATGCCCTCGAGGTACAGGGCGATGCCGCAGGACAAAAAGCTGATGTCCGCGCGACGTTCAAAAATATCGACTTGGGCGTCCGGCTGCTTTGCCAGGATCTCGTGAACAGCCGCAGTCCCCGCGTGGGTGCAGCCGACGACAGCAATTTTCATGAATGCCGCTTCCTCCGTTAGTGTGATAGTAGGCCGTATACATTATGCCACAAGTTTGGCCAAATCAGAAGCCGCCGCTGCCGGCCATTTTTCCCACGGTGACAGCTCGCCGTTATGGTATGATGAGTGAAGAAAATCGTCAGTAGGAGATGAAGGCGTGTTCCCGTATGACAAGTTGCGGACCCTGAACGGCCTCGAGTCGGCCGTTTACACCTATATCAACCAGCACCAGGCCAGCGTGGAGAAGATGACCATCCGTGAGCTGGCGGAAAAGGCCCATGTCAGCACCACCACGATTCTGCGCTTCGCCAACAAAATGGGCTTTGAGGGCTACTCCGAGCTCCGCTACGCCCTCAAACAGCACCGCGCCAAGCTCGCCGCCGCCCAGCCCCAAACCGGCTACGACATCTCCATTCCCGTCGCCGAATTCTTCGAAAGCGTGAACTCCCCGGACTTCACGCAGCTGATCGACCGGGCGTTGACCCACATTCAACCGGCGCCGATGGTCCTGCTTTGCGGCATCGGCACCGGCCAGGCCCTCGCCGAGTACGGTGCGAGGTACTGGTCCAACGTCGGCAAGTTCAGCCTGGCCATCACCGACACCGATTACCCGTTCCCGGTCCAAAACCCGGTCCTGCAAGACACCGTGATGATCGCCCTGTCCGTGTCCGGCGAAAGCCAGCAGGTGATCGAAATGGCCTCCCGGGCCCAGCAAAACGGCGTGTTCGTGATCGCCCTGACCAACCGCTCGGACTCGACGCTGGCTCACATGTCCGACCTGGTCTTGGCCTACTACATGCCCGAAATCAAGCACGGCGACCTGAACCTCACCACCCAGGTGCCGATCATCTACCTGATCGAGCTGTTGGCCCACAAGCTGGCCGACGCCCAGGCCGCAGAGACGCTTTAGCCCATAGCACCCCACCCGACTGCCGCCGGGTGGGGTTTTTTGGCGTGGCCGGCCGCTCCGGGTTGGGGTGGCGTGGCCGTCTGACCGCCTGTCGGGTGGGGGTGGCGTGGCCGGTACTGCGATGGGCGGGGTGCGGCCGCCGCTCCCAGCAATCGCAGCGCTGGCCGGCAAGCCCTGCGGCGACCGGCAACCGTGCGGTCACGTGGTAACTGGCGACCGCACCACCACGATTGCCCGGGAAATTCGGCGGCCGGGCCGTGACAAGTTCCATTGCGACAAATATTGTCCAGGTCGCATCTAACCGCTACCATAACCACCCGGTGCCGCCACAAGCGCCGGCGTTGCGGCGCATGCGTTGCCACCGCCGCGACGCCCCCTCGCGCCGCGACCCGGCGGCCAAATAATTAACCACCATATCTAATTATTGTACATGGGGTTGGTCAATCGGTTACGCTTAGATTGTGGCAGGAACGCCACCGAATTCTGGCCAGGATTCCATTTTTGCACCGCACTCCCACCACCGGGCCCAGCCCGGCTTGACGCGCCGCTCGCCGGCGCCTAAGTTAGGAGGAACACTTTATGGAAGCTTTGATGAATTGGCTTGAAAAATATGTCGTGCCCGTCGCGGCGAAGATCGGCTCAATTCGCTGGCTGGTGGCGCTGCGTGACGCCTTCATCGCCACCATGCCGATCACCATGGCCGGTTCCCTGGCCACCCTTTTTAACGCCCTTTTAGGTACCTACCCCGCGCAATGGGGCTGGAACGGCTTCGTCGACTTCGTGCAGCCGTTCATCGCGGTGAACTCGACCATCGGCACCGCGTCCTTGACCATTTTTGGGGTCTTCTTCGCCGCCATGTGGGGCTACCACCTGTCCAGCCAGTACGACGTGGATGGCGTGGCCGGCGCCTTGGTGTCCTTGGCCGCCTTCTTCATGGGCATCAACGGCACCGCAAGCATTGTCTTGGGCAATAACCTGTCCAAGGCCGCAACCAAAATTCTGACGGACGCCGGTGTCGTGGTCGGCGACAAGGCGCTGACCATCAACTCCGCCTTTTCCACCTCGAACCTCGGCTCCACCAGCCTGTTCACCGCCATGCTCTTCGGGGCCCTGGCCTCGGTGATCTACATCTGGCTGATGCGCAAAGACATCACGATCAAGATGCCCGACAGTGTGCCGCCGGCCGTCGCCAAGGCCTTCACGTCCCTGATTCCGGGGATCGCGGCGCTGTACGTGGTGTCGATTGTCAACCACATTTTCACCAGCGTCACCGGCCACGTGTTCGGGGACTGGCTCTCCGCCACGATTCAGGCGCCGCTGCTCCACGCCGGGCAAGGTGCCGGCATGGTGATCCTGGTCACGCTGCTGGTCCAGGTGTTCTGGTTCTTCGGGATTCACGGGCCGAACGTGTTGGCCCCGGTCCTGGAGTCCATCTGGGGTACTTCCCAGATTCAAAACATCCAGGCGCTGGCTGCCGGCGATGCGCTGCCGTTCAAGTGGGTGCGTGGCTCCTTTGACGCCTACGTGTGGTTCGGCGGCTCCGGTGGGACCATTGTGCTTTTGATTGCCCTGCTGATTTTCTCCAAACGGGCCGACGAAAAGGCCGTGGCCAAGCTGGCCTTGGCCCCTGGCCTGTTCAACATCAACGAACCCGTGATGTTCGGGCTGCCGATTGTGCTGAACGCCATCTACTTCATCCCGTTCCTCCTGGCCCCGGTGGTCAACGTGACCGTCGCCTACTTCGTGACCGCGGCCGGCTGGGTGAACCCGGTGCAGATTGCGGTGCCTTGGATCACGCCGCCAGTGCTGAACGCCGTGATGGCGACCAACTTCGACTGGCGAGCCGGTGCCTTGGCCATCTTCAACATGATTGTCGCCTTCGCCATCTGGGTGCCGTTCGTCATGGCCTCCAGCCGGGTGCAAGAGGCGCAGCCGCAGGAATAAGCTGAACGCAACACCTACCGAAAATGCCGGGCCGCCGCCCGGCATTTTTGCGTGGCCGCGGTCGGGGTTGCCGGGGTCGTCGCGGTCGGGTCGTCGCGGTCGGGTCGCCGGTGTCGCGACCGTCGCGACACCGGAATATTTCCCGTCATGAATGCGGTTGCCCGTTCCCGCAGCGAACCGGCGAACCGCGTGAAATCGGACACACCGGCCACCACCGGCCGGGAAAACGCTGCCGTCTTTGGAATTTGTTCCAAATATAAAACTTGTTTTATAAATGTTCCTGCGTTTTTTTGTACGCTTAAATCCTATACTTTTGAGGTGCAACCGGTTACACTTGGCATTGTGGCCGTGCGGGTCACATCGATTTCGGCCGAAATCGGGAGCTGTCACTGGTCCTATCCGGGGGGGTTGGATCAGTTAGCCACCATCATCAGACGTGATGGCCGGCGGCGAATGCGGCTCATCGAATCATTGTTTGTACACACTAGTCCATACATGTCCCCACCAATGCGTGACATGTCATGAATTCGACCAGCGGGTACGCAAGGGTTTGCTCAAATCTTAGGGAGGTTAGATATATGCAAGCAATTATGAATTGGCTTGAAAAGTACGTCGTGCCTGTTGCGGCGAAAATCGGCTCAATTCGGTGGTTGGTTGCGCTGCGTGATGCCTTTATCGCCACGCTGCCAATCACCATGGCTGGTTCTTTGTCCACCTTGCTGAACGCGCTGCTTCAAACCTACCCAACTCAATGGGGTTGGGACGGCTTCGTTCAGGCGGTTCAGCCGATCATCACGATCGACAACACGGTAGGGACGGCATCGCTGACGATCTTCGCGATCTTCTTCGCGGCAATGTGGGGCTACAACCTGTCCAGCCAGTACGATGTTGACGGCGTCGCCGGGACCTTGATTTCCCTGGCTGCCTTCTTCATGGGTATCAACGGGACGACCACGTTCGCCATCGATACCGCCAAGTTCGGTAAGCTCGGTGCTGCCGCAGTTAAGACCCTGACCGACGCTGGTGCTCCGGCGACCAGCTCTTCCGTCACCGTCAACTCTGCGTTCTCCACGGCTAACTTAGGTTCTGCAAGTCTGTTTACTGCCATGATTTTCGGTGCCTTGGCGCTGGTTGTATACATTTTCCTGATGAAGAAGGATATCTCCATCAAGATGCCAGACACCGTCCCACCTGCAGTTTCTAAGGCCTTCACTTCCCTGATCCCAGGGATCGCGGCCCTGTACCTGGTTGCCATCATCAACTACTTCTTCACCACCTTCACCGGCAAAGTGTTCGGGGACTGGCTGTCTGCCACGATCCAGGCACCGCTGCTGCACGCAGGTCAGAGCGGCTGGATGGTTATCCTGGTTTCCCTGCTCGTTCAGGTCTTCTGGTTCTTCGGGATCCATGGTCCTAACGTGCTCGGCCCGGTTCTGGAATCCATCTGGGGGACTTCCCAGATTCAAAACATCCAGGCCCTGGCCAACCACCAGCCACTTCCGTTCCAGTGGGTTCGCGGATCCTTCGATGCCTACGTTTGGTTCGGCGGTTCAGGTGGTACCATCGTTCTGCTGATTGCGATCCTGATCTTCTCCAAGCGTGCCGATGAACGCACCGTCGCAAAGCTGGCCTTTGCCCCTGGTCTGTTCAACATCAACGAGCCTGTTATGTTCGGTCTGCCAATCGTTTTGAACGCGGTTTACTTCATTCCGTTCATCGTGGCTCCTGTTGTCAACACCATCATCGCTTACCTTGTCACCATCGCTGGCTGGGTCAACCCAGTTCAGATTGCGGTGCCTTGGATCACCCCACCGGTTCTGAACGCCTTCATGGCGACGAACTTCGACTTCCGTGCTGCGCTGCTCGCGCTGTTCAACATGGTTGTCGCCTTCGTCATCTGGATGCCGTTCGTCCTGGCCTCCAGCAAGGTTCAGGAAGAATCCGTCGAGGACTAAGCAACAGCCCAAAGCAGGCGGCACAACGCGTTGGCGTTGCGCCGCCTGTTCGTTTCTCTGGGACAACGCCGGAGGCTTGGCCCTGCTGGTTGCGCTTACCCGGGCCAAAGGCTTATCATGTAGTTGTACCCACCAATAATCAAAGGAGCCAATCTCATGATTTTTATTAACGCACCGATTTCCGCCGACAAGATGATCGAAACCCTCAACGCTTACAACGAAAACGGCGTCACGTTCAAGTTCGTCAAGAAGTCCGGCATGAAGCTGCTGTTCGAAACCAACATGGAAGACCTCGATGCCGCCGCCAAGCTGGCGAAGGCAACGATCAAGGCGCAACGCTGGGCGTCTGTTCTCTACTTCCAAGTTGGCGTCGAGAAGTAAGTGAAAAAGAGCTACGGCTCCGCCGGGTTGCTGTTCCTGGCTATCGGGTTTTACCTGATTATGTACTCGCCAGCGGGCCCTGGGGTCAGCAATCCGCGTCCCGTTCCCTTGACGATTGGCGTCGCGTTCGCGCTGCTCGGCTTTTGGCTGATCACGCGTCGCAGCAAGAAGCACAAGGCCGAGTCTTCGGAATCGGATAAGCAGACACATTAAAGAATCGGCCTCGTCGCATTGCGGCGGGGCCGATTTTTGCAGTTCTCACGCCTCAAGGGCAGTCAGGAAGGCGAGCAGTCGCCGCACATCCACCGGCTGAAGGTGGCCGATTGGCGTGAAATTCGGCAGGTCAGCCGGATTCAGGATGTTGTTCAGATCAATCCAAGACGGCTTGCGCAACCCCGCACCTTGCCAGTCGGTAATGGCGAAGTACTTCGCGCGAATCTGCGGCGACTTGCGCTGGTATTGGGATGTGATTTTGAATGCCCGAGGCTGCCCGAGCGCGTCAAAAATCAGGACTGGTCGCGCCTTGCCGCGGCCGTCCCGATCGGCGAACGTAACGTAGGCGATACCGACGCTATTCGTCTTCATCGTCATCACCCAGCAGGTAATCCGCAACGGCCTTTTTACCGGTGATAAGCGGTGCATCGTATTCGGCGACGGCCTGGTTCAGGGCCAGTGCCGTCTTCTCGTCTTCAGTCAGGCTCAGGCTGAAAGGCACCGCGCCTTCTGCCACCGCTCGCTTGTACATCGCGGTGATCACGGCGGTCGGCGTCAGACCGAGCTGTGCGAAAACCGCATTGGCCTCATCGTTCAGTTCCTGATCAATCTTAATCTGAAGCCGCTTTTTGTCATGAATCATGGCGAGACTCCTTTCGCATTCGGCATCTATCACTACCATCGTACTCACTTAATGGTACCATGGGCAGTATCAGAAAGTAAATCGGCCTCGTCGCATTGCGGCGGGGCCGATTCTTGCAGTTGAGTGGGTCACGCCGGGACCGGCCGGTCGGTTGGTCAACCAGCGCCGGCATCAAAAAAGCCGCCGCGGGGGGCGGCGGCTCAAAGCTTACGCGTTACCGAGGAGGGTTTGGATGCACATCCAGATCAGGTAGATGGTCACCGGCACGATCAGGACAGTCATGCAGCCGATCATCGCCCGGGCCTGGAGGGTGGTGTTGCTGGCGATGTTTTCGAAGCCGTTGTTGCGGGTCACGTGCTCGGTGACTTCGATGTCTTGCATCCCCGGAATGGTCAGGAGGTTGCGCTTGAACTGCTCACCGTTGACCTTCGTCAAACTCTCGGTGAACACGTTGCCGTCGCTGGTCTGAAAATCCAGCACGTACCACATGCGGTTCTCGCGCTGCCAGGTCTTCTGCGCGTTGACCAGGCCCCCATCAGCCGAGCCGGTCGCCTGCGCGATGCTGTCGACCAAACCGCGCCGGCGGGGCTTGGCCGCGGCTTGGGGAGCCGGACTCGCGTCGGCCGGCGCCGCGGCCGACGCCGTGCCTGGGGCGGCCGCTGCGGTGTCGGCGACCCGGGTGGTTTCGGCGGCCTGGGTGGTCGATGCCGCCGTCGCCCCTCGCTCGGCCGCTGGGGCGTCGGCCTCCGGAACCTGCCCGGACTTGCCAGCCGTCGCGCTTTTCGCCGCGTCGGTTTGGCCCCCGGCCCCCGGCATCTTGAGCTGCGTGTTCACCGGTTTTTGGGTCAAGTAGTTCAGCGACCGCTCCGCCAGCTGGAGCTTTTTGATGTGGTCGTAGGGGTAGGAGAAGTAGGCCGCGTCGTTGTCCAGGAACTCGATGACCGTGAAAAACAAGATGCGCGTGGTGGTGAACACCATCAGGCGGTTGCCGCGCAGGCTGTCTTGCGCCTTCAGGTACTGCTTGGTGTCTTCTGTCTTGGGGGCGTACATGCCCATCACGCCGTCGGTTGCCATCGCGGAGTTCTCCTCGTTGGTCATCGGCATCATGTTGACGATGCGCTCGCCGGGCTCAAGCATGGCCGTCACCTTGGCCAGCACCTGCTGCATCGTGATGTACAAGGACGCCTTCCGCGCGTTGTAGCGCTGCTGCAGGTAGTCGCTCAGGCCGACCGGGCGGGTCTTGATCCCGTTCATGCCGTTGACGACCTCGACGAACGGGTTACTCAGAATAGGCATTGAGGCCACCTCCTTGGCGCAACTTCTTGCGTCCGCGCGACAGGTGCTGATACACGGTGCTGCGGCGCATGTGCAGGGCCCGGGCGATCTGCGCCGGGATCTGGTCCTGGTTGAAAAAACGTTCGAACACCGCCCGTTCGTCGTCACTCAACGCGGCAAACAGCGCGGTCGTGTCCAGCGGCGCCGCCGGTTCGGGGGCCGGCTCGACCAGATTCACCGTGTCGATGTCCAGAAACTGGAAGCTGGCGGCCAGCCCCCGCTGGTAGTCGCGCGTTTGGTTCTGGGCGATCGCCCCCAGCCAGTTCTTGAAGCTGCCCTTGGCCGGGTCGAACTGGTCGATTTTGGTCCAGACCTTGTAGTACGTGCGGTTCTCGATGTCGCTGGTGTAGCCGCGTTCGTAGGCGCTGGTCATGTTGTGCCAGACCACCTGCCGGACGAACGCGCCGTACGTCTCGATCAGGGCCAGCATCGCCTGGTCGTCGTGCAGCCTCAGCGCCGCCACCAATGCCGAATCGTCCATGTCCCCACCTCCTATTCTCTCCTCACCCTATAATACGGCGGCGCCTCCCGATTTCTGACAGCGGTCGCATAATTATTTTGCTGGCCGCCAAAAAGGCCGCCGACGAATCGGCGACCACCGCGCAAAAGTGATACAAAAAAAATCAGCCCCGCGCGACCCCCTCGCTGTGGCGAGGCTTCGCACCACCTAGTCAAAACAACGCCGCTCCTGTTACACTAATGGTTAGCAGACAAAGTGATATGAGCGGTGGTACCCAATCGAAAGAGGGTGATGCCAATGGTGGAATGACCGTTGGCCGTCGGAATCTGGTAGAAAGGAGTACAGTGCAACCTCATGACCTCGTTCCTACAAGAGGCCATCGTGATCATCAGCGAGCTCGCCGGCTTGCTATACGTGGCGACACGTTGTTGCAAAACGGCGACCGGCTTTCTCAAAGAAGTCCGCAAGCTGAGGCACGAATTCCGAAAGTTCAGGAAATGAGCAAGCAAAAACGCCGCCCGATTAACTTTGCACAGTTGGAAGGCGGCGTAATGTTTGCAAGATAACAGGTGCTACCGCTCTTAACGCGGCAGTCTGCGCGGGACGACGCTCTTGCCTGGGCGTCGTCCTTTGTGTATTCAGTATAACACGGACGAATTCTAGGCGTAAAGCGGCTGGTCGCGGGCAATCGATCCGCCAAGCGTGACTGGTCCTGCCTTTTTAGTACCGCATCACCGCACAGGCCGGCACAGCCAAAAGCTCGGCCGGCAGCACCCGCACCTGGCCGCCACGGGCCAGCGCGTAGTCGGCCAGGTCGTTGAGCAGGTTGTTATGCACCGCCCGGGGCGACTCACGGTCGAGGGTGAAGTCCGGGTTCAACAGCGCGTTGATCCGGGCCCCTTGCTGGATCACCAGCATCGCCACGGCGCCGTCGGCCACGGCAGCGGCGATGGTCGCCAGATCATCCGAGAACCGGGCGCTGCCCCGGGCGTAGTCGATTTCCGCCAGCGTTTTCTGGTGGTCGCGCAGGCTGTGGTCCAGCCGCAGCGCGTCGACCTGGACGTCGAGCTCCTGCAGGCTGAGGTCGTAGGCGTTGAGCTCCAGCTGCATCGAGCCGCTCAGGTGCGGGTTCTTGCTGACCTGGCGGAAGACGGCGAGGTTTTGCCGGAGCCCCGCCGGAATCAGCCGCCGGGCAAAAGGCTTGGAGTAATGGTCGGCGATGTAGGCATCGACGGCCTGGTAGTAGCGGCGGCGGTCGACCTCCGCCACGGCGGCCTTCTCGTTGTGGCCGTGGTAGCCGACGTGGCCGGCGCCGCGCGACACGCTGTTAAGGCCGCCGCCGCGCAGCTCGGTGCCAAGCGCGGCCTCAAGCGTCACCGGGGCGTCTTGCGGCAGCGCCACCTGGGTCAGGTGGTCGCCGTCGTTGCGGTACAGCGCGATGCGGTCGGTCGCAAGCGTCAGCAGGTCAAAGTCAAACTGGCGCTGCACGTCCAAAATCAGCGGCAGCACCTGCGGCAGCGCGGTCACCATCGCGGTTTCCTGGACCGGGTAGGCCAGGGTGCGGGTGTAGCGGGCCCCGCTTGCGACGATCACGCACAGACCGGCGCCGTCGAGCCGGGCGAGCTGGGCGGCATCCAGCAGGTCGCCGCCCAGCTGCGAGCCAAAATCGGTCCAGTCGCTGGCCGGCCAAGTCTCGGCCATCACCGCCTGGGCGTGGTCGGTCAGGTGGCGCATTTTCAGCCGCAGCTTGTCACCGTCGTGGGTGGTCAGCGGCAGGTACAGGGTCACGAACGGGCCGTCCGAGGCGGCCAGGAATTGTTGCAGTGTCAGTTCGGTTTGCGTCAGCATTGCGGTCTCTCCCTTCGTTCTGGGCAACGGGTCACAACCTCAGAATATCAGAATGGTAATATCTGACACAAAGAATTAGCTCACACCGCTCGCGGTCGCAAAAAACCGCCGCAACCCGAAAGTTGCGGCGGCCGCGCCGAAGCCACCGCACTTACACGACGCGGTGGCCTTGGCCTGATTCGGTTACGTTCCTGACTTCTACTGACCGTGGTGGTGCCATTGCGCCCACCGGTCCCGGACACCGCGCGGCTAACTCGCTTGGGAGTGGCGGTGGCCGGCCTGCAGCCGGTGGGGTGGTGCGAATCCGGGTCCCTGGTTTCCCCTCGCTTGATTCCGGGGTTGCACTAAAACTCTCGAGCTCAAAGCCGTGTGGCAATACACTGCGGCTTGGCATGGGTGGGGGCTGCGGTGCGAGCCGCAGGATGTGCCCCGCGCGGTGGATAACAAAGCAGCTGTGGCCTTTTGCTGCCTCCCCGCACAAGAACAATCATTCGCGGATAGCTTAACACCGGACCAGTTTACCGTCAAACAATTTGACTCGCAACGGTCAAAAAGCCATCGGGCCGCGGTGCTAGCGCCTTTACCACCGACTCAGGTGGTCGTCCCGTGCGACTCAACCAATGCGTTGCGAGACCCCGCCCGATTATTGGTTCGCCGGCGCCAGCTTGTACAGGCCGTACGTCCAGGCCTTGCTGGTGGCGGGGTGCCGGTAGCGAACCACGACGCACCGGGCGTGGCCGGGATTGGGGAACGACACGTTGCGATAGCTGATCCGACTGGCCTGCGAGGGCCGCGTCACAATGGTGAAGGCCGCCGGCGCCTGGGGCCGCGCCTGCACCCCCAAGACCAGCGCGACGCCGAGCAACACGCCGGCCAGCACCCCGATGCCGAACTTGAGCCACTTTTTCATTAATCTTCCTCCCCCAAAACGTGCAATATTCAGAATCCGGAATAACCTTAACGCTTTGGACAAAAAAGTCGTAAGCACCCAATAATCGACCGTCTTGCAAACTGAGAAGGGCCGCAATCCTATTTTTGGATTGCGACCCTTCATTGCTTACGCGGTTTCGCTAGTTGCTGGCTTTAGATGCTGATTCCAAGGT
>NZ_JANQBA010000007.1 GCF_025490915.1 Lacticaseibacillus parakribbianus
AATTTGATCCGAACAATCTCAGGTTTCTCATCCATAAAATTACCTCACCAATTTAGATTTGATGAGGCAATCATACTGCCCGGCAAGGGGCAATCATATCCGGTCTGTTATTGGGTGCTTACAAAAAGTCAAGCGCTTTCATTCGGCAATCGCGGGTCTGCCGCCGCCACACGAAAAGGCCGAGCGCGTCTTGCGACGCACCCGGCCTGTCGTGTCCGGAGCAGAGCGGTGTTACTTGATGTCGGTCCACGTCCAGTCGAGGACTTCTTGGATGTCCTCGCCGTGTTCGCGGATGTAATCGTGGTGGTACTGCAGGGTGTCGTCCATCTTCTGGATGAAGGCACCGGCCTTTTCGGCGTAACCCGGGACATGCGCGATGATGTCCTTAGCCAGGTGGAAGCGGTCGAGCTCATTGAGCACCCGCATGTCGAACGGCGTGGTGATCGCGCCTTCCTCGCGGTAACCGTGAACGAAGACGTTGCGGTTGTGCCGGTCGAAGAAAATGTCGCGAATCAGGTCCTCGAAGCCGTGGAACTGGAAGAAGACCGGCTTGTCGGTGGTGAAGTAGCGATCGAATTCTTCGTCGGTCAGGCCGCGGGGGTCGCGCTCGGGCGAGCGCAACTTCAGTAGGTCGACCACGTTGATGAAGCGGAACTTCAGGTCTGGGAAGTTGGCATGGAGCAGGTCGATGGCGGCCAGGCTCTCCATGTTCGGCTCGGTGCCGGCTGCGGCGATGATGACGTCCGGCTCAACGCCGTCGTCGTTGGACGCCCAGTCGATGCGCTTGAGGCCGTTGTTGGCCAGAACCTGCGCCTCTTCGATGGAGTAGAACTGCGGCCGCGGCTGCTTGGAGGTGATCAGCAAGTTGATCGTGTTTTGGCTCTCGAAGACCTTAGGCGATACGGCCAAAAGCGAGTTGGCGTCGGCCGGCAGGTACTCGCGGATGAACGCGCCCTTTTTCTCGGCCAGGTGGGTCAAAATGCCCGGATCCTGGTGGGTGTAGCCGTTGTGATCCTGCTGGAAGGACGTGGAGGTCGACACCACGTTCAGGGACGGGTAAGGCTTGTGCCAAGGCTGCTCGGCGGCCTCACGCATCCACTTGAAGTGCTGGGTGAGCATGGAGTCCACGACGCGCAGGAACGCCTCGTAGGAGGTGAAAAGCCCGTGGCGCCCGGTCAGCGTGTAGCCTTCGTTGAAGCCTTCCGCCTGGTGCTCGGACAGCTGCGAGTCGATGATGCGGCCGCTCGGGGCCATCTTCTCATCGCAACCCTTCTGGTCGATCGGCTCTAACCACTGGCGATCGGTGGCCTCAAACAGGCCGTACAGGCGGTTGCTCATGGTTTCATCAGGGCCGAAGACGCGGAAGTTGTCCGGGTTCAACTTGATCAGGTCGCGCAGGTAGTCGGACCAGATGATCATGTCCTGTTTGACGTTTTGGCCGCGCTTGGTGTTGTCCAGCGCGTAGTCCTTGAAGTCCGGCAGCACCAGCGGCTTGGTGTTGTAGCCCATGTTGGTGATCGGGTTGGCCGCCATGCGGTGCGTACCTTTGGGCGTCAGTTGCCGTAGTTCAGGCTTCAAAACGCCGTTGTCGTCGAAGAGTTCCTCCGGCTTGTAGGACTTCAACCAGCCTTCCAGGGAGTCGGCGTGAGTCATGTCGTCGCGCTTGACTGGAATCGGAATCTGGTGGGCACGGAAGGAGCCTTCAATCGGCTCGCCGTCCCAGGTCTTCGGGCCGGTCCAGCCCTTTGGGGTGCGGACGATCAGCACCGGCCAGTGCGGCATCGTGGTGTCGCCGGTTTCACGGGCGTGCTTTTGGATCGCCTTGATTTTTTCGATCACGGTGTCCATGGTCTTGGCCATAATCGGGTTGAGCTTGTCTGCGTCGTCGCCTTCGACGAAGTATGGATCCCAGCCCATGCCCTCGAAGTACTTGCGCAGGTCGGCATCGGACTTGCGGGACAGAATGGTTGGGTTGGAAATCTTGAAGCCGTTCATGTGAACGATCGGCAGCACCGCGCCATCGGTGATTGGGTTGATGAAGGTGTTGGAGAACCAGCTGGTCGCCAGCGGCCCGGTTTCGGTTTCGCCGTCACCGGTGACCGCCGCGACGATCACATCCGGGTTATCAAGAATCGCGCCGGTCGCGTGGCTCAGGGCGTAACCCAGCTCGCCGCCTTCGTGAATCGAACCTGGAATCTGCGCGTTGGCGTGGCTCGCCGCGCCACCCGGGAAGGAGAAGCGCTTGAAGAGGATCTTCATGCCCTTTTCGTCTTGGGTGATGTTCGGGTAGGTCTCCGTGTAGGTGCCGTCCAGGTAAGCGTTGGAGATCATGACCTGGCCGCCGTGACCGGGACCTTCAATGTAGAACATGTTCAGGTTGTACTTGTTGATGACCCGGTTGAGGTGCGTGTAGATGTAGTTTTGGCCGGCAATCGTGCCCCAGTGGCCGATCGGGTAGAACTTCACATCGTCGGACTCCAACGGCCGCTTTAATAGCGGGTTGTCGGCGAGGTAAAGCTGACCCACGGACACGTAATTGACCGCACGCCAGTAAGCCGTCATCTTGTCGAAGTAGTCCTTGGAAGAATAATCAACTGCTGTCGTCATGAACGACACCATCCTTTTCTAAGTTGTTGACCCCAGTATACCACGAAAAACGGAAAAATCACTTAGTTTCGCTTAATATTGCTTAAAAAGTGGAAAAGCGCGAAACGCGTTGCTCGGGGGAGCCCGTTTAGAGGGCGGAGCCGGGCGGGGTGAGCCGGCCGCGACAGCCCCTTCTACTATTGTAATCCCCCGCCGCGCCGGCCGCCTTTTTCCGGCTCGGACCGGTTGAATTGAAAAACTATTCACAAACTCGAATGGAAGGTGATATAATGAAAGCGGAATCAAGCGGTCGCACCGCTCGGCCGCCATCGCGCGTCTAAAGGAGTGAGTCTTATGTCAATGAACACCTTTGATTGGATCGTTTTGGGCGTGGCCGCCTTCGCCTTTGCCGCCTTGCTCGCCGTGCATGCCGTCGTCGCCGCGGTCATCACCGCCTTACTCATGATCGGCGTCGTGGTCTTAGACACGCATCCGGACCTGCACTTCCGGCTGTAGCCGCACCAACTAGACACTGACAGACACGCGTTGGCCCCACTCGGTGGCGCCAACGCGTGTTTTGCTGTCGCGCCAACGCCCAATTCGCTCGCCCCGCTCCCTCACCGCTGCTTCGCCCCGCCACCTCACCCCCGGTCGCCTCACCGCGCCGGGGGTTTTTGCGCGTTTTTGGGCACAATCTACATTTTGTAGGTTGTGGGCTTCAATGAATCCCTTTATATTTACATCTTGTAATATTTATTGGGTGAAATCAATTGAGGAGGGACAACCATGGGGGGACACCGCAGGCTTGACCACGCTCAGGTGCTGGCGGAGGCGCAAGCGCTGGTGCGTGAGGACGGTTTTCAGGCGCTGAGCTTTCAGCACCTGGCCAAGCGGCTGGGCATTCGCTCGCAGTCGCTTTACAACTACTACGACAACGTGGAGGCCGTGATCGAGGACCTCGGCACGACCTTCATGGCCGACCTTTACACGCAGCTTTTGGAGGCGGCGACCGGCCTGTCCGGCCGCGCGGCCCTGGCCGCCTACACCGCCACGGCGCATCAGTTCTTCGACCAAAACGGCGCGTTGGTGCAGCTTTTTTACTACGTGCATCGCTACCCGCAAGACAGCCCGTTCGTGGCCGCGACGGCCAAGGTGCTGGACCTCTTGCGGCGGCTGATCACGCACACCAAGCTGCGCCACATGTCCCCGCAGGCCTTCGAGCAGGCGCTGATTGCCAGCGTCCTGGGTTTTTCCGTGCTGGAGATCATGGGCTTCATGCCCCACGGTCAAAACGGGAACTACGCCCAGCTGGTCAGCCTTTACCTCAATGAAGTCATCGCATAAGGAGGCACAACGATATTGATAAAAGATGAATTCGGGTTCATCAAGCGCAACAAGCTGATCTTGCTGTCCGTGATGGTCATCATGATCATCCCGTTCCTGTACAGCATCTTCTTCCTGAAGTCGGTCTGGGATCCGTACGGCGACACCCAGGACCTACCCGTCGCCGTGGTCAACAACGACCGCGCCGTCACTTACAACGGCACTAAGCTGAACGTCGGGGAGCAGACGGTCAAGAAGCTGCGCAAGAACAAGCAGCTGGGCTGGCACTTCGTCAGCGCCAAGCAGGCCGCCAAGGGGCTGAAAGATAACAAGTACTACACCGTCGTCACCATCCCTGCGAACTTCTCGCAAAACGCGGCGACCGTGCTGGACGCCAACCCCAAGAAGATGCGGCTGACCTACCAGACCAACGACTCGCTGAACTACCTCAGCTCGGTGATCTCGGGCATCGGCGTCGACAAGCTCGACAAGGAGATTCGCGCCAACGTCACCAACGCCTACGCCAGCGCCGTTTTCGACCAGATCAAAACGGTTGGCTCAGGCATGCACAAGGCGGCCAAGGGGGCGACGCAGCTCTCCGACGGCCTCGCCACGCTGGATGACGGCGTCTCCCAGTACGTCGTCGGCGTCTCCAAGGTCAACGACGGCGTCCAGACCCTGAGCGTCAAGGTCAAGCCGCTGACAAGCGGCGTCAACCAGCTCGCTGGCGGGGCCAAAACCCTGAACGCGGGGCTTGATCAATACGTCACCGGTGCCGACACCCTGGCGGCCGGGATCAACACCTTGGCCGGCAAGGTCGGGCCACTGGCCGCCGGCACCCAAAAGCTCGCTACCGGCGCCAACCAGCTGGCCGCTGGCACCAAGCAGCTCAACGCCAAGGTCGGGCCACTGGCCGCCGGCACCAAGCGGCTCGCCGATGGCGCCAACCAGCTGGCGGACGGCACCAAAGAACTCAAGTCCAAGGTCGGGCCACTGGCCGCCGGCACCAAGCAGCTCGCAGACGGCGCCAACCAGCTGTCGGACGGCACCAAGGAACTCAAGTCCAAGGTCGGGCCACTGGCCGCCGGCACCCAAAAGCTCGCAGACGGTGCCAACACGCTTAACAGCGGTCTCGGCGAGTACGTCGCCGGCACCGACACCCTCGCCGGCGGCATCAACACGCTGGCCGGCAAGGTCAAGCCGCTGGCAGACGGCACCCAGCAGCTCGCCGATGGCGCCAAGACCCTGAACACCGGCATCGGCGACTACACCGCTGGCGTCTCCCAGGTCGCCAAGGGCGTCTCCGCGATGAAGAGCCAGACGGCAAGCCTTGACGCCGCCAGCCTCAAGAAGCTGGCCGATGGCAGCGCCACGCTCAACAGCAGCACCGGCAAGTACGTCGCCGGCGTCACCACGCTGTCCGACAACCTGACCAAGCTCAACGCGGCGGCGCAGACGCTGCCGAGCAACATGAAGACGCTTCAGGGCAACATCGACAAGATGGCGGCCGGCGTCACCAAGATCAAGGCGGAAGTCACCGCCACTAGCGCCCTGGCCAAGACCAAGGCGACCAAGGTCGTGCTGGATTACGCCACGACCAAGGCGCAGCTGACCGCAGCCGGTGTGGCCAAGGACAGCGCCACCGCCAAGTCGCTGGACAAAATGTACGCGGACTTCATGGATTTTGCCACCACGCAGCAAAAAGCGACCGGCACCGCCGCCGACACGGCCGACACCGCGACCTTGATGGGCGGCCTGACCCAGCTTGAGGAAGGCGCTAAGGCCCTGTCTGCCGCGCTTGACACCCAGCTGGCCTCAACCGGCGACATCACCAAGCTCGCGGCAAGCCTCACCCAGCTGCAAGCCGGCGCGAAGCTTCTGGCCACCAAGGGCACGGCCTTGACCCAAGGCTCCGACACGCTGAACGCAAGCGTTGCGCAGCTGACCGCCGGGCTGCCGGCGCTGCTTGACGGCATCGACCAGCTCGACCAAGGCGTTGGGCTCGTCACCGCCAACAGCCTCAAGCTGAAGCTCGGTGCGGCCACCCTGACCGGCGGCCTCAACACCATGAACGGCCAGATCCCGGCCCTGACAGCCGGCGTCTCCCAGCTCAACGGCGGGGCCCAGCAGCTCGCCGGTGGCCTCAACACCATGAACGGCCAGATCCCGGCCCTGACAGCCGGCGTCTCCCAGCTCAACAACGGCGGCCAACAGCTTGCGGCCAACGGCGGCAAGCTGACCGCAGGCTCCAAGCAGCTGGCAAGCGGCCTCGGCCAGATGCAGGCGCAGCTGCCGCAGCTGACCAGCGGCGTCACCCAGCTGGCTTCGGGCACCAAGCAGCTTGACGACAAGTCCAAGGACCTGACTTCCGGCACCGACAAGCTCGGCGACGGGGCCAAGACCCTGTCGACCAGCCTCGGCGCTGGCGCCAAGCAGGTCAACGGCATTAAGTTGAGCGACAAGACGGCCAAAATGTTCGCGGCCCCGACCAAGCTACACCACGGCTTCTACAGCAAGGTCGACAACTACGGCCACGCCCTGGCGCCTTACGTGCTGTCCCTAGCACTTTACGTCGGCGCGTTGGTCTTCAACTTCGCCTACCCGATCCGCAAGGTTTCTAAGAAGGACGGCACGGCGACGCAGTGGTTCGCCTCCAAGATCGTGCTCGGCGGCCTGGTCGCCACCGGCATGGCGCTGGTCGAGGCCACGCTGATCATCGCGGCCGGCCTGACCGTCGACCACGTCGGCCTCTTCTACCTTTTTGCCGAGCTCTTCGCCCTCGCGTCCATGTACCTGGTCATGTTCCTGTCAATGTGGCTGGACAACCCGGGCCGCTTCGTCGCGATGGTGCTGCTGATGCTGCAGCTGGGCGGTGCCGGCGGGACGTTCCCGCTTGAAATCACCAACCACTTCTACAACGTCATCCACCCGTTCCTGCCGATGAGCTACTCGATCATGGGCTTCCGTCAGGCCATCACCTCGGGCATCGCCTCCGGCACGGTCGCCCAGGCGGTCGTCGTCTTGATCGGCGTTATCCTCGGCTCCCTGGCCCTCCTCTGGCTGGTCATGCAGTACCTGCAGCGCAAGCACCTGATGGGTGTCTCGCAGCTGGACGACAACCAGAAGTTGCAGGAAGTGGAAAAGTAACCCAGAGCGCAGTGCGGCGAATTTAGCGGGTCGGCTAGCCTAGCGCTGGCGTTGAGGCGGGTTATGCCTCGGCGTCAGTGCGTAGCTAGACGCACCCGCGTTGCCGCACGGAGCTCGACAAACCCAGAGCGGAGTGCGGCGGGTTTAGCGGGTCGGCTAGCCTAGCGCTGGCGTTGAGGCGGGTTATGCCTCGGCGTCAGTGCGTAGCTAGACGCACCCGCGTTGCCGCACGGAGCTCGACGAACCAGAGCGCAGCCGAGCGTTTAGCCGGCCGGCTAGCGTAGGGTTGGGCATTGGGCCCGAACTTGGCCCAGTGTCCGACCCGAGCTAGACGCACCGGCGATGCTCGGCGGAGCTCGACGAACCCAGAGCGGAGTGCGGCGAATTTAGGCAATCGTCTAGCGCAAGGCCAGTGCTTGGGGCGTTCCTTGCCCCGAGTGCTGGCCTTAGCTGGACGAGTTGCCGTTGTCGCACGGAACTCGACGAACCCAGAGCCGAGTACGGCGGGGTTAGCGGGAAGTATTTCATTCAACACTCACGCAAATAGGCAGATACAATACGGCTTACGCTGCATTGTATCTGCCTATTTCTGCGTGACCGTAACGTGTCTCCCCCGAATTTTGTCATCCGGCCAGTGGAATGCAAACACTAGCCTACACCGCACGAGTTCTCAGAGGCATCAGTCCAAGCCAGGCTAGCGATTCCGATTAGATCGGCGCTCCTGACGAACAACAAACATAATGAGACAGACAAGTCCAATCACTACCGCGGCGAAAATGACCAAAAACACGATAACAGGTAACATAAAAGCGATAAAACCGCCAAGCGTCTGAATGTTCAACCAAAGATCTCGCATGACAAAGCTCCCTTTCCTCAGGACTTCATAAAGTGGAGCTAAAGTAATCTGCCCTGCTAGCAAGGGATTCTCGCCGCAGGCTACGTCCAATCTAGAAGGTATTTAGTAGAGAATGTGACAGGATATTCATTCCTTCATCAACGGTTACGCTGCTACTATGCTTCGAGGTCATCTTGACGTAACTCACCACGTAGAAGGTCGTTGAATAACCGACAGAAGTTGAAGCACTAGCAACAACTGCTGATACGCCGAGATTAATTGATATCGAAGATTTTAACATGCACACGCCGTTGATGTCATATCCAACCTTTTCAGCACGTTTGTCCTCTGCCTCTTTATATTCTACCCCTTCAGAGAAACAACCCACGTAGTCAGTCACAATATAAAAATTTGCTGAGGTGAGCGTTAAACCTGTCGTACCAACTCGATAATGCGTGTAAAAATCAAAGGCAATAATACCAGGGAGTTTAACATATGCATCGCAACGTCTTGCTCCAAAGGCCTTCGTTACACCATTCTTTTTGGCGAAAAAACCGCTTCGCTCTTCTGGAATCACACGTCCTGTCTCATCAGTAGCATGATCACTTGATGTGACCTGCACCTCAACACCATTCGTAGCAGTTATTGTCTGTGTATCATCTGGTAAAATCTGCGACTGTGTTGTTTCTAAAGCTGAGAACGCCGAACCAATCACTTGTGTTAGAATTAGTCGTGGTGTTGCGTCCGCCAAGGCCTTTAAGGCGTCATCTTGATTCTCCTTAGGAAGTGTAAGAATCCGGTTTTGCGCGGCAACATAATCTTGAACCGACAAAATGTGGTACTCAACAACAGAGGATGATGCAACCGTATCCTCTACCTCCGTCGCAGAGACAGACTGCCGATTAGACAGACTAAAACAAAGTAGCCCCCCAAAAAATAGCGTAAGCAAAAGCTTTTTTCTCATAACGAAACCCTTCTCGACAATGCTTCAGCAAAGCAGCGTAACAGACTGACTGTCGATAGTGTCACTTGTCATTTCTCATCCCGAGACACGACTAGCAGTTCAGCATATGCCACTCGCTTCTGCGACTTGAACATTCCATCACTGCGTTACCTCTGACCAAAGAACTGTCCGGTGACTGACTGCAAAACTGTCACCGCCATCTGTCTCGTTGGAGATGATAATGATACCAGCAACTGAAAAAATCATAATCATCGCACACAAGATTTTCCACCAAGGTCTTCTCATTTTGCGCCTCCTTTCGCTCACATCTTATCCTGTTAAATTCGCCATTCCAATCAGTATCATCTTGTTGTCCCATTATCGGGAAAAGTGAGGCTATCCTAATGAATTCAACGGTCAATCAGCTCGGTGAACTCCTTTTCGCCATGCGTTCACGGCGCGGTCTGACACTCGCGGCAGTTGGCGTCGGCAGTAGTAAAAGCGCGGTATCTCGCTTCGAAAACGGTAGCGGAGTCCCCTCCGTCGTTAACGCAATTCAGATGTTTCATAATGCCCATGGGTCATTGACCGAGGCATTGAGCCTATGTGACGAGCCAAATCGTTCCTCTCGGACTTGGCGGTTGCTTGCAAGTGTCGCCGCCTCAGAGGATGGCAAACAGCTCGATTCCGAAGTTGCCTTTTACGAAGCAAGTTCTGACTATGTTAACAATCTGATTGGTCATCTGTTGCGTGGTTATCAATTCTTCTACGAAAAGCAAAGCGAATTGACGGCCGCTGAGATTGAACCGGTAGCAGACTATCTCCTTAAGAATGAGCGTTGGTTTCGACTTGAGTTCGTCTTATTCAGCAACATCATCTATCTTGTCTCCAACGAACAGCTGACACCATTATTGGCACGAAGTATCCTTGAATTCACTACTTCTGGTCAATCAAAATCACTGGTTACAACTCTCTCAAACGGTTTTTTCAACGCGAGTGTACGAGCTGTTGAAAAACATAATGCTCAGTTAGGAAAATATCTGCTCGATTGCTTACCCCGGCTTGATAATCAAAACAACAGTCTCCTGCTTAAATACCGTACTCGCCTCGTTGATCTCACACTTCGCTACGAGTTCAATCCGTCCACTCGCGCCAAAACACTGGCCAGTATGCAGACCCTGATTGCATTTTTGAACGAAATCGGTGCAGAGTCACTTCTCACATCAGACCTGGCGTGGCTCCAGCAGATGGGTGTTCCAGTCGCCGCCTTGTAACGAAAACGGGACGTTCTTCAGCCCAAGGCCGAGGGACGTCCCGTTCATGTTCATGGGCGACATCGGTGATTTAGTCGTCGAGACCGCCGTCGTGTTCCCGGTGCCACGCCTGAATCTGCGCCAGCCGCTGGGCCACCTTGGCCTCGCTGCCCTGCGTGGTCGGGTGGTAGTAGTGGTGGCCGACCAGGTTGTCCGGCATCGTCTGCATCGTCGTCAGCTTGTCCTTGGTGTCGTGCGCGTATTCGTAACCCTTGCCGTAGCCGACCTCACCCATCAGGTCGGTCACGGCGTTGCGAATCTGCAGCGGCACCGGCTCCGCGAGTGTTTCCGTCGCGTCCTTTTTGGCTGCCGAGTAGGCCGTGTACAGGGCGTTGCTCTTCGGCGCCAGGCTCAGGTACACCACCGCGTGGGTCAGGTGAACGGTGCATTCCGGCATCCCGATGAACTGACAGGCCTGAAAAACGCTGGTGCAGATTTCCAGGGCCCGGGAGTCGGCCATGCCGATGTCCTCGGAGGCGAACCGCACCAGCCGCCGGGCGATGTACAGCGGGTCCTCGCCGGCCTCGAGCATCCGCGCCAGCCAGTAAACCGCCGCGTCGACGTCGGAGTTGCGCATCGACTTGTGCAAGGCCGAGATCAGGTTGTAATGCTCCTCGCCGTTCTTGTCGTAGAGCAGCGCCTTTTTGGACAGCAGCTGGCCGACCGCCTGCTTCGTGACGTGAATCACCTCACCGGGCTTGCCGCCGGCGTCGGTCACCGCCATCTCCAGCGTGTTCAGCGCGATTCGCGCATCCCCGTTGGCAAAGGCAGCGATGCGCTGCAACAAGTCCGGTTCGATGGCAATTTTTTCCAGGCCGTAGCCGCGCGGGTCGCGCAAGGCGCGTTGCAACAGCCCCACCAAGTCGGCGGTGGCCAGCGGCTTCATCACGAACACCCGGGTGCGAGACAGCAGCGCCGCGTTGACCTCGAATGACGGATTCTCGGTGGTCGCGCCGATCAGCGTGATCGAACCGCGTTCGACATAGGGCAAAAAGGCGTCCTGCTGGGCCTTGTTGAAGCGGTGAATTTCGTCGACGAAAACAATGGTTTTTTGCCCCAGCTTGCGGTTGTTCTCGGCCTCTGCCATCACCTTCTTGATCTCCTTGATGCCGCTGGTGACGGCGGAGAAGTTCACAAAGGCCGCCTTGGTCTGCCGCGCGATGATCTGCGCCAGCGTGGTTTTCCCCACGCCCGGCGGCCCCCAGAAAATCATTGAGGGAATCTCGTCTTGCGTGATCAGCTTGGTCAAAACGGCGTCGGGCCCGACCAGCTGGGCCTGCCCGGCAAACTCGGCCAGGCTTTGCGGCCGCATGCGGCTGGCCAGCGGTTGCAGCGCCTGGCCGGCGGATTCAAATAAGTCCATGAAGGTGCCTTCTTTCACAATGCGTGGGAATTGGAACAACGAATCGCGGCGGATAGCGGCACGTGCTGGAAACCAAAGCCCGCTATCATGTAAAACGTAGACGGATTACGGCCAGGTACCGAATGACATACCTGCAGTAATCCGTCTGTCGCGTGATACCGCTGTGTAGCGGCTGGAGGGCCCCGATTGCCTAGGCTAGGCAACCCGACCCGCTAAACCCGCTCGGCGCCACCCTCTCCATAAACGGGCTACGCCAGCCAACGCGAGCTCGAATAGCTACGCCGTGTCGCTTGGACCAAGCCCGGGCCCATGCGACTCGGCTAGGCTATTCGCCTCGCTAAACCCGGCTTGCTCCACCCTCTCCATAAACGGGCTACGCCAGCCAACGCGAGCTCGAATAGCTACGCCGCGTCGCTTGGGCCAAGCCCGGGCCCATGCGACTCAGCTAGGCTATTCGCCTCGCTAAACCCGGCTGGCTCCACCCTCTCCATTATACGTGATATACTTAGTGAAACCATTGAAAAGAGGTCCCGGCAATGCCTGCCTTTGAATCCAAGTTTCCCGGCGGCGAGTTCGCCGCGTTTTCCACTGCCAAGATGTCGTATTTTTTGCCGGTGCGTGAGAACATCGACCGCGCGGCCATCGACACCTTCTTCGGTTCGGACGCCAAGTTCGTCGCGCTGACGCCGCTGCCGTCGGTTGAGCTGCACGTGCCCAACTCCGACGCGCAGATTGCCACCCCCGGCGACCTGATCGCGAAGTTCGCCAACGGCAAGTACAAGGTGATGAACGAGACCTACTACCACAAGAACTTCAACGATCCGATCACCGACCCACAGGACAACGGCATCTTCTAGGAGGCGCGACATGGCCCATTTTGAAAAATACCACCCGCTGCTGTCGGCGCATTACCAGCTCGACTGGCTGACGCTGTTTCGCCTCAAGGACGTCCACGCCCTTCGCGCCGATGCGGTCCAAGCCGCGCTGTCCGGGCGCGAGGTCGATACGAGTATCGAGGCCACCGCGCGGTACGTCAACCGCTCGATGCAGCTGGTGATGGGCGACCAGGCCCTGCTGTACGGCATCGGCGACCGCACCACCGGCGCCTTTCTCGGCAGCATCTGCCTGTGGAACTTCAATGAAGCGAAAACCACGGCGCAGCTGCGCTTCGAGGCGCTGGCGACCACGCCGGCGGCCGTGATGGCCGAGGTGCTGCCGCGGGTGGCGGGGTTCGCGTTCTTCGAGCTCGGCCTGCAATCGCTGTTCGTGGTGGTCCCCCAAGAGGCCGCCGCGGCCCGGGCGCTGTTGGCCGCCAACCACTTCACGGCAGCCGCCGCGGACCGGCTGGTGCTGACCGCGGCCAGCGTGGCCGCAGACCCGGCCTTCCAATTCTAAAATTAAATCGGCGTAAAAATGAGGGGCGGTGCCTCTCATTTTTTTGTGCAATTGTGTACAAACCCCGCCGGCTCACGTAGACTGGATGAGTGTTGGCAGCGCTTCGCTGCCGCGACGGGAGGATTCACATGCACGAGACAACGCCTTACAACAAACTCACCTTGCCCCTGTTCCTGCAGCTGATCCGGCTGCCGGTCAAGCTGGCCTCGGTGATGCCCTTCGCCCTGGGGACGCTATACGCCTGGTACGACCAGCGCGGCTTCAATTGGGTCAACACGCTGATCTACTTTGTGGGTCAGATGAGCATTGCCTGCTTCGTCACCGGCTTCAACAATGTGCAGGACTTCCACAAGTCCCACGACGAGGATTACCGGCAAAACGGCAACATCCTCGGCACCGCTCACCTGAACCCCCAGCGCATCATGGCGCTGATGCTGACGCTTTTGGGCGTGGCCGTCTGCGCCGGGCTGGTGCTGGTGGTTCGCACCGACCTCGTGCTGCTGTTCATCGGGGCGACGGCCATCGCCATCGCGATTTTTTACACCTTCGGGCCAATGCCGATTTCGCGGCTGCCGATCGGCGAGCTGGTCTCCAGCATGACCGAAGGCTTCGGGACCTTCTTCATCGCCTACTTCGTCAACGTACCGCACCGGCCGCTGGGGCTTGACCTCAGCTGGCAGGCGTTTGTTTTGCACGGTGACGTTGCGACCATCGCCAAGCTGCTGTTGGTCGCCGCGCCGATCATCGTGCTGGAGGCCAACATCATGTTTGCCAACAACATCGGCGACATTCAAGAGGACATCACCAACCACCGGGCGACTTTGGCCGTGTACCTCGGCCACGACCGGTCCCTGGCGATTTACCGCTGGGTGCCGGTGGCCGCTGACGTCGCGATTGTGGCGGCCGTAGCGCTTGGGGTGATGCCCTGGCCGACACTTTTGGTGCTGGGCCTTTGGCCGGTGATTCACAAGAACATCCGGCGGTTTTTGGCCGTGCAAGTGCGGCGGCTCACATTCAAAACCGCCGTCAACAACCTGCTGCTGACCGCCGGCGCCGAGGTCTTGGTGCTGGCCGGTTGGACCATCTGGAAACTTTTTTAGGAGGAGATACGAATGAAGAAACTTGGGTTAGGGCTGGGTACCCTGCTGGTTGCAACGCTGCTGGTCGCCTGTGCCCCTAAGGAAAGCAGCCTGAAGGGGTCGGCGAGCAAGACCCCGACCGCCAAAACGGCGAAGACGGTCGACCTGACTTTCGGCACGATGTCGGCGCCGGAGTCGATTCCGCTGTACCTGGCGCAGAAGAAGGGCTACTTCAAAGCCCAGCACCTCAACGTCACGCTGCAGAACTTCAAGTCGCCCAAGGAGCGCGACGCCGCGGTGGCCAGCGGCCAGCTCGACGGCGCCGTGACCGACGTCGTGACCCTGGCCGCCTACCAAAACGGCAAGCTGGGCTGGAAAATCGCCACCGGCCTGAATGGCTCCTTCGGCATCCTGACCAACCAGCCGAGCATCAAGACCGTGGCCGACCTGAAGGGGAAAACGGTCGCGACCATGCCCCACCAGACGCCGACCTTCTACCTTGATCAGGCGCTCGCCCAAGTCGGCCTGAGTGAAAAAGACGTCAAACTCAGCGAGGTCGCCCAGATTCCCGCTCGCATCCAGCTGTGCCTGGACCGCAAAATCGACGCGATGATTGTTCCCGACCCGTTCATGGCGATTGCCAAGGCCAAGGGGGCCCGGGTGATCGCCCAAAGCGACCCGGTCGCCTACCAAACCACGATTCTGGCCGTCGCCCCGGGCCTCGCCAAGAACAAGCCGGTCGCCAGGCGCGTTTTGGCCGCCTACAACCGGGCGGTCCAAACGCTCAACGCCGGCCAGGCCGCCGACTTCCAAGGCATTTTGACCCAAGACATCGGCTACCCCGCCGCCTTGGTGCCTAAGGTTGAGCTGGTTCGCTACACGAAGGCGCATGCCGTCAAGCCGGCGGTGCTCAAGGCCGCCTTCGCCTACGCCAAGTCCGAAGGCGTCACCGCCACGACGCTGGACCCCGCGGCCGTCTCGCTGAGCGGCGTGACCGAATGAAGCTGACCATCACCGACCTCACCGTGAGCCGCGGCGCCGGCCAGGTCCTGAAGTCGCTGAGCTTCACCGTCGCCGACCGCGGCATTTTGGCGGTGCTGGGCCCCAGCGGCACGGGCAAAACCACGCTGATCGACGCCCTCACCCGCCAGGTGCCGGCCAGCGGCACGGTGCTGCTTGACGGGACGCCAATCGACCCGCGGCAACACCACCTAGCCGTGGTGCCGCAGGACTACGGGCTGCTGCCCTGGGCCACGGTCGGCCAAAACGTGACCCTGGCCCGGCGCCTCAACCAGCACCACCGCTTGGATGCGGCCCAAACCGCGGCTGCGAACCAGGTGATGGCGGCGCTTGGCATCGCCGACCTGGCCGCCCGTTACCCCGCCGCGTTGAGCGGTGGCCAGCGCCAGCGCGTGGCGCTGGCCCGGGCGTTCGCCCAGGCCCCGGACCTTTTGATGCTCGACGAGGCCTTTGCCGCCTTGGACCCGGTGGTCAAGGCCAAGGCCTACCGCCTGTTTGCGGCCCAGTGGCAGGCGCGGCCGGTAACCACGCTGTTGATCACCCACGACCTCGAGGAGGCGCTTTTGCTGGGCGATTCGCTGCTGCTCTTGAACCACGGCCGGGGCCAGCACCGGGCCAATCCGCTGGCGGCGGTGCCGCCGGCGGCTCGGCCGCAGCGGCCGGACTACTACCAAGCGGTGGCGGCGCTGCGTCAGGAGGTGGAAGCGACATGGCAGGACTGAAAACCAACCGTAGCGGGACAACGACCGACCCGGCAGTGACGACCGCGACGCGCGGGACGGCGGCCGACCCGGCAAGCGAGGCCGCGAACGCCAGTGTCAGCGCCGGCGCGGCCGCTGATGCGAACACCGATGCCGGTCGCGGTGCGGCCGCCAGTGCAGCCGCCAATGCCGGTCGCGGCGCAGCCGCCGGTCAGGGCGTGACCCCCGGCGCCGAACCCGGCGGCTGGCGCCGGGCCGGTCAGTCCCTCGGGGCGCTGCTCGGGCTGCACGTGCTGTGGCTGATCGCGGCCTGGCTGGTCAACAAGCCGGTGCTGCCAAGCCCCATCACCGTTTACGCCGTCCTGCCGCAGCTGGCGAGCCATCAGATCGGCTGGCACCTGTATTTTTCGCTGTACCGGCTGGGCTGGAGCCTGGGCTGGGCGGCGCTGATCGGGGTGCCGCTGGGCATCGCCATCGTGCGGCTGCCGCGGCTCGGCGCCTGGCTCGATCCGGTTGTGTACATGACCTACCCGCTGCCCAAGATCGCGCTGTTGCCGGTGGTGATGCTACTGGCCGGCCTGGGCGACTCGGCCAAAATCATCATGATCGCGCTGATCACGGTGTTTCAGATCATCATCTCGGTGCGAGACGCGGTGCGGCAAGTGCCGGACAGCCTGTACAAGCAGCTGCGGGTGGCCGGCGCGACGCGGCTTGAGCTGTTTTGGTTTGCGACCTGGCCGGCATCGCTTGCCGGGGTGCTCTCTGCCCTGCGCATCGCGCTGGGCACCGCAATCGCCACGCTGTTTTTCACCGAGGTTTACGGGACGAACTACGGGCTGGGCTACTTCATCATGGACGAGTGGAACCGCCTGGATTACCCGCTGATGTACGCCGGGATCGTGGTGCTGGCGGCGGTGGCCTTCGCGCTGTTCGCTGTCCTCAACGCGGTGGAGCGGCACGTGCTGCGGTGGCAACGCGGCTGATTATCATAACATAAAGCGCATTCATCGCCTTAACAAAAACTAATTCACGAGTTACACTAATCCATGAAGGCAGGACTACTGCCCGAATGGAGGCATTGTCATGAAAAATATTAAGTTCTTGATTTGCGGTGTAATTCTCGCCGCCGGACTGCTGACGCTTCCAACGACCGTCCACGCGGCGGACCAAACGCAGAATTCCAACGTTAACATCGACATCACCGGCAACAAGGACGGGGCCTTGACCCTGGACCAGGTGCCAGACCTCGACTTCACCGGCACGGCCGACAAGCTGAACGAGCGGCTGAACGGCACGGCCACGCAGCCGGTCAAGGTCTCCGACACCCGCGGCACCGGCGCCGGCTGGCAACTGGCGGCGACGCTCGGTGCAGTCACCAAGCCAAGCGGTGTCACGCTTGACCTGCAGTTCAACTCCAACACGGTGACCGGTGACACCAGCGTCTCCGGCGGGACCGCTGCGGTCGGCAGCGCCGTCGGGATGCCGACCGGCACCGCGTCGCAGCTGATTGTGGCCGCCCCTGGCACCGGCATGGGGACCACCCAGCTGGACTTCAACAACCTGACGCTCGGGGTCACCAACCTACCAGCGACGGCCGGGACCTACAGCGCCCCGATTACCTGGACGCTCAGTGACACGCAGACCTCAAGCTCAGCCAATTAGTTTTCGGTAAAAAGGCCCTGGTGGCCTTTTTATTTTTCAACAAAGGAGACGCCCATGAAGCACCTGCTTATGATTGCCACCGTTCTACTCGGCACCGCGCTGCTGGCGCCGGTCCAACCCACCCACGCGCTGGTCAACGACTTCAGCGCCAAGGCGGTGTTGCCGGCCGACAACGCCGCCGGCAAGTCCTACCTGGCGCTGACCCTGACCCCGAGTCGCACCCGCACCCTCACCGTGGCGGTCACCAACACCGCCACCACCGCCCAGCGGCTGCAGGTGGCCGCGGCCAACGCCGTCACCAACCCCACCGGCATGATCACCTACGATCAAGGCGCCGCACAGACGGCGCCCAGCCACCTCAGCTTCACCCAGATGCTCGGCACCGACCGCACCAAAACCGTGCGGGTGGGACCCGGTGCGACCCGCCGCGTCAGCTTCACGCTGACCGTCCCCCGGCGCCGCTTCGCCGGGCTGGTGCTCGGCGCCTTCAACGTCACCTCCCGCACCGCGGCGGCGAAGGCCAAGCACCAGGCGGGGTTCGCCAACCTCGCCAATTACGTCATCGGCGTGTCGCTGCAGGAAGCCGCCAAAATGCCGGCCCCGCGACTTTCACTGAACCGCGTTCGCTACCGCGACAGCGGCTCACCGGCGCTGGCGCTGACCTTCACCAACGCCGAGCCAGTGATCATCGGCAACGTCACGATGCGGCTGCGGCTCACGTCGGTCGGCAAGCGTCCCACCACGGTGCGGCGCCGCCAGCTGGCCTTCGCCCCCAGCAACCGTTTCACCCTGAAGCAGCCGCTGGCCACCGCGGGGCTGGCGGCCGGCCGCTACCGCCTGGTCGCCACCGTCGTTGGCGACAACGGCCGCTGGCGCTTCACCCGCGGCTTCACCGTGTCGGCCAAGGCCGGCCGCCAAGCGACCGTCAAGCGCGTTCGCGCGGCCTGGCGCGGCCACTGGCAGACCTACCTGATGCGCCTGGTCGACCTGCTGGCCGTGCTGATTGTCGCCGGTTACCTGCTGCGCAAGCTGCTGAAGTGGCGGCGCAAGCACTGAATCGGGACGGGAAACGACCCGCAAGTACCTCGACGCTCGGTTGTCCAGATCCGCATCACCGCTAGAATTCGAGTGACCTTAAACCACTCACACTCAAAATTGCCAGCTTCCAAATGACCTGGAAACTGGCGATTTTGCGTCACCACGTCAACATGGCTTCAATCGCCGCCGCAACATCCTGATGATTATCCAACACGCGCAACACCCGAATCTGCGTCTCGTCTATCGCCAGCAGGAACGTGTTTCGCTGAGTGCGGTAGAAGTATCCCGGAACCGCAACGGAAAGTTTCAGCCCCGAGAACGGTCGCGCTAGGCCGGGAAATTGGGCCAATTTGTTCAAGGACTGCACGAGTTCGTCAATCACGCGTCTTCTGACTTGGCGGCCAAATCGCCGATCAAGTGCTTGCTGGAGCGCCAGCAAATCTTGTTCAGCGCCAGCCGCGATTGTTAAGGCCATCATCACTTGGCCTGCAACTCTGCGATGAAATCGGCAAGCGGTCGCGTCGGCTCCTGAAGTGCTTGGGTCATCATTCGGTTCAACTCAGCCCCCAGCGCCTGGCGCATTAAGCGCTGATACTCGGAGAGATCCATCACCACGTACTTACCGTAGCCATTCTTGGTCAACGTGATGGCATGGTCAGGCGTCACGTCGGCCAGCAACTCATTGTAGCGCCGCAACTCCGATACCGGTCGAATATCTTGATCTGCAGCCTGCAAGAAATCACCCCCTTTTCGAGAAAAGATATCATGTCTGCCGCAAATTTGCAACAAATAAGCAGCGTGATGTCACGAAAAAAGGGCCGTCGCCCTTTTTGGTCCTAGTCGTGCTTGCCCCGCACGTACAAAAGCAGGCCGCCGACCACGGCGCCGGCCACGGCAACCACCAGCAACATGGTCTGGGCCAGCGTGATGTTGCCGATCAGGCCGCGCAGCATGTCGGTGTACTTGCTCAGGCTGCCAAGCGCCGAGTTGTTCAGCCAGTCCGTGCTGGTTTGCGCGGTTTTGAGCAGCTGGCCAACCGAGTAGCTGGTGTTGGGCAGCATCGTGTGTGACAACTGGAACTTGATGCCGACGTACAGCAAAATGCCAACGGCGGCCGCCCCGAGATCGGTGGTGATCAACCCGAGCATCGCCTTCGCGCGGCTTTGCGGCCGGAACCACACCAGCACCCCGACGGCGGCGACGACGATGGCGATCAGCATCATCAACGTGCCGAGGGCCCCAATGCCGTTGGTGACGCCGCTGAGGCCGAGCGATTCGGTGTTGACCCCGGCGTCAAAGGCGATGGTGTTCAGCAGGGTGTTGACGCCGGTGACCACGCGGTGCAAGGCGTTGCCGCCGATGAACCACCCGAGCCCGATCAAAACGGTCAAAACCGCCCCGACGCGGGGGTCTTGCGCCACCGCGCAGAGCTTCACCCACCAGGCCGGCGCGGCCGCCGGCTGGGTGGCACTGGCCGAGGCCGGGGTGGCGGTGACCGGAGCGGTCGGCTGGGCCGCGGCCGCTGGCTGCGTTGCGCTGGCTGAGGCGGTCGCGCTGGCCGAGGTTTCGGTTGCCGTGGCCTCGCTGGCCGGGGCCTCGCTGGCCGGGCCGGTGGCGTTTTCTGCCGCGGTTTCTGCCGCGGTGACCGGGGCCTCGGCCGCGTCTGCCGGTTCTGTCGGCGCCGCGGTGGCCGCCGCAGCCGTCGCGTCTGGGGCCGCCTGCGCTGCCGGGCTTGCTGGTGCTACCGGTGCCACCGGTGCAGCCTGGGCCGCGCCGCGCGGGGCGTCACGCCCCGCCGCTTCCGCCGGCGTTTCGGCCACCGGCGCCACTTTGGCGCCGCAGCGGGTGCAGAACTTCGCACCAGGCGTCAGCGGGGCGCCGCAATTCGCACAAAATTTAGGGACTGTCATCCTATTACCTCCCGAGGCGCCGCACAGGGACCGGCGGCGATTTAACCGTATCATGCCGCATTTTTCCCGGCACGTCAATGTTTCGCCCGACCGCCACGCCAAAAAGGCAGGCCGCCGCGCTTGCGGGACCTGCCTTCAACGAAATCTGACACTAAGCCTGCTTGGCCAGCTCCTGCTCCTGCTTGAGCGCCGTCGCGTCGCCGGCCCGGAAGAACGGGTACCAAAGCGCGGTGTCAAGCACCAGCAGCCCGAGCTGGAACACGCCCAGCTTCCAGCTGCCTTCCATTAAGCCGGCGAAGAAAATCGGCAGCGGCATGCCGAGAATCGTCGCGCCGCTTGGGGCCGGCATCACGCCGACCTTGATCAGCAGGTAGCCGATGATCAGGTTCAGCACCGGCACGAAAATGTACGGAATCGCGTAGATGACGTTGAACACCAGCGGCACCCCGTAGGTCAAAGGCTCGTTGATGCCGAACAGCCCGGCCGGCAGCGCGAGCTTGCCGAGGGCCCCGTACTGCTCGCTTTTGGCGCGAAAGGCCATCAGGAAGTTGAAGCCAAGCGTCGCGCCGCCACCCCCGATGGAGGTGCAAAGGATCCACAGCGCCACCGTCACGATGTTGGGCAGCGGCTGGCCGGCATTGAAGGCGGCCAGGTTCTGCAGGTCAAGCGGCAGGAACACGGTCAAAAGAATCGGCATCACGACCAGCATGCCGTGGATCCCGATGAACCAGAACAGCCGGGCGACGAAGGTGACCAACAGCAGCGCCCAAATCGAGTTGCCGACATGGGTCAAAGGCTGCTGAATCAGCGTGTAAACCACGTTGTGAATGGTCTCGAGGCTGGTCAGGGAGAAGACGAAGCGAATCAAAAGCGCGACCAGCAGGATGATGGTGGTCGGCACGATGCTGCCGATCGACTTGGCGACCATCGGCGGCACCTGGTCCGGCAGCCGGAAGGTCCAGTTGTGCTTGATCATGTAGGCGTAGCTGGCGCCAACCGCCAAGCCCAGCAGGATGCCGACGAAGAATCCGGGGGCGCCGAGCCAGTCAAAGGCGATGAACGAGGCCTTTTTCTCCACGTGCAACGGGGTGATCATCAGGAATGCGACCAGGGCCACCAGCGTCGGAATAATGGCATCGAGCTTGTCGCGCGTCACGCGGGTGTAGGTGATGGAAAGGCAGGCGATGATGGCGATAATATTGGTGGTGAACTGGCCCCCGAGTGCGAGGAATGACTTCAGGCCGGCCGCGACCAGCCAATTTTGATACGCGGTGACGGGGAAGTTCGCGATCAGAGACAAAATGGCGCCGACGATGATCAGCGGCAAGACGCCGACCAACCCGTTGGTGATCGTTCGCAGCGTCTTGAGGTTGCTCAACTTTTCGTTGGCCTTCTCGAGCCCCTGGATGAAGCGACTGTTTTCTTTCACTTTGTTGTCCTCCAAGATTGAGTTTGTAACCTGTACGTACAACATCGTAAATCTAACACGGAGGTTCCCAGCTGTCAACGCTTACACCCAAAATAATTTTAGAGTTGCCTGTTCGTACAAGTTGCGGTAACCTTGACGATGGAACGGCGACCTGTCGGCTTTGCGGCCGCCATTTAGCCACAGGTTAACACGATTGCGAGGTCAGTTTATGAAACCAAATATTGTGATGATTATCTCCCACGACTCCGGGCAGCTGTTCGAACCTTACGGCTACGGCGTCGCCACCCCGGCGTTGGACAAGCTCGCTGACGAAGGGGTCTTGTTCGATCAGTACTTCGCCACGGCGCCGCAGTGCAGCCCCAGCCGCAGCAGCATCCTGACCGGCTGCTACCCACACACCAACGGCCTGATGGGGCTGGCTCACCTGGGCTTTGCCATCGCCAGCCGCTTCACGACGCTGCCCAAGGCGCTGCACGACTGTGGCTACACCAGCACCCTGATCGGCCTCAGCCACGAAACCATCGGCACCCCGCCGCCGGTCGCAGACCGCGTGTTCACCTCCGGCACCGCACTGGGCTACGACCAGTACATCCCCACGCCGGGGGACCGCACCCCGGACGTCGTCGCCGCGGCGGCCGATTTTTTGGCCAAGCAGTCGCTGGCCCAGCCCTTTTACCTCAACCTCGGGTTGTTTGAGACCCACCTGCCCTACGACGAGTACGCGGCCAAGGGCGACGACCCCAGCGGCGTTCAGGTGCCGCTCGGGCTGCCGGACGACGCGGTGGTGCGAACGGAGGTGTCGCATTACACCGGCGCCGCGCATGTGCTGGACGAAGGCGTCGGCGCCGTCTACGACTTGCTGCAACAGCACGGGCTGCTTGAGAACACCATCGTGATTTTCACCAACGACCACGGGGCCCCGTTCCCCGGCCACAAGGGGACCTTGCGCCGCACCGGGCTGGCGACGTCCTTGATCGTGCGGCTGCCGCAGCGGCCGGACCTGGCCGGCAAGCGCGAACACGCGCTGTTGAGCAACACCGACCTGTTGCCGACGCTGCTGGAGCTGGTCCAAGCCCCCGCCGTACCCGGCATCGCCGGCCGCAGCTTTGCGGCCAGCTTCGCTAGCGCCGCGGCGGCACCGGACGGCCACGACTATGTGTTTGGCGAACTGACCTGGCACGACGCCTACCACCCGATGCGCAGCATTCGCTCCAAGGACTACAGCTTCGTCAAAAACTTCGCAGACGGGCCGGCGACCTACATGCCCGTCGACATCCACCTGACCGGCCCCGGTGCCGAGATGCGCGACCAATTCTACGTCCCTAACGCCCCCGAGGAGCTGTACGACCTGGCCACCGACCCGCTCGAGCAGCACAACCTAGTCGCCAACCCGGCCTACGCCAAGGTCTACCACGACCTTCGCCACCGGCTGCACCAGTGGCTGCTTGAGACCGACGACCCGATTTTGACCCGCACCGTCGCTGGCACCCCGTCCAAGCGCTGGGCCAACGAGATCGCGGCCGGTCGCGCCTACCAGTCGCGCGAGGCCTACGCCTCGGCGCATCACGTCGCGGTCGCACCCTTCACCACCGACTGGGGCAACGATTAGGAGGCTATCATGGCAAAATTCAACCTGGTTTACCACGACATCAAAACCAAGATCGACGAGGGCATCTACAAGACCAACGCCCTGCTGCCCAGCGAAAACGCGCTGGCCCAGCTCTACGGCGCCTCTCGCGACACGATTCGCCGGGCCCTGGCCCGGCTGCGCGACGAGGGCTTCATCCAGTCGCAGCGCGGCAAGGGCTCGGTGGTCATCAACCAGCAGCAGTACACGTTCCCGGTGTCCGGCGTGGTGTCCTACCACGAGCTGGCCGCGCGGCTGAACCTGAACGCCAAGACCACGCTGATCGAGAAAACCAAGACCAAGCTGCCGGCCAAGGTTTTCGCCTCCATCGACGCCGGGGCCAAGGCGATTCCCGTCACCAAGCTGGTGCGGGTCCGCACGGTCAACGACGAGCCGGTGATCATCGACACCGACTACCTCGACGCCACCGTCATCCCAGACATCCCGGACAAGGCGGCGACCCATTCGATTTACGCGTATTTTGAAGACGAGCTGAAGCTGTCCATCGCCTACTCCAAAAAGGAGATCACGGTGGAAAAGGCGACGCCGCGCGATCAGGAGCTGCTACACCTGACGGCAAGCGACCCGATCGTCGTGATTCGAAGCGTCTCAAGCCTCGAGGACACGACCCAGTTTCAGTACACGGAATCGCGCCACCGCGCCGACCGCTTCCGCTTCCAGGAATTCGCCCGGCGCAGCTGACCGTCACCGGACCAGAAAGGAACTACCATGAGTTTGGCAGACAAAGTCATTTATCAGCTTTACCCCAAGTCGTTTTACGACAGCGACGGCGACGGCATCGGCGACCTGCGCGGCATCATCCAAAAAATCGACTACCTGCGCCGCCTCAACGTCGACATGGTGTGGTTCAACCCGTTCTTCGTCTCGCCGCAGCACGATAACGGCTACGACATCGCCGATTACTACCGCATCGACCCGCGCTTCGGCACGATGCAGGACTTCGACGCGCTGGTCGCCGCCTTGCGCGAGGCCGGCATCGGCGTGATGCTGGACATGGTCTTGAACCACACCAGCACCGCCCATGCCTGGTTCCAAAAGGCCCTGGCCGGCGACCCCTACTACCAGGCGTTCTACCTGATTCGCGACCCCAAGCCAGACGGCAGCCTGCCGACCAATTGGGAGTCCAAGTTCGGCGGCCCGGCCTGGGCCCCGTTCGGCGACACCGGCAAGTACTACCTGCACCTGTACGACGTCAGCCAGGCCGACCTCGACTGGCGCAACCCCAACGTTCGCAAGGCCGCGGCGGCCATCGTGAACTTCTGGCGCGAAAAAGGCGTCCAGGGCTTTCGCTTCGACGTCTTGAACGTGATCGGCAAGGACCCCTTGCTTCAAGACGCACCGCCCGGCGTGGAAAGGAAGACGCTTTACACCGACAAGCCGATCGTGCAGACCTACATCAAGGCGCTGGCCGAAAGCAGCTTCGGTCAAGACGCCGACGCGGTGACGGTCGGCGAGATGAGCTCGACAACTTTGCCCAACGCGGTGGCCTACACCCGCCCGGCCAACCACGAGCTGAGCATGGTGTTTCAGTTCCACCACCTCAAGACCGACTACCAAAACGGCAGCAAGTGGACCCTGATGCGCTACGACTTTGACCAGCTCCGAGACGTTTTGCACCACTGGGGCGCGGGACTGGCCAAGGCCGGCGGCTGGCAGGCGCTGTTTTGGAACAACCACGACCAGCCGCGAGCCCTCAACCGCTTCGGCGACGTCACGCGCTACCGGGTGCGGTCGGCGCAGCTTCTGGCCGCCAGCATCCACCTGTCTCGCGGCACCCCGTACATCTACATGGGCGAGGAAATCGGCATGTGCGACCCCGACTACCACAGCATCAAGGACTACGTGGATGTCGAAACCGTCAACGCCTATCACCTGCTGGTGCAGGCCGGCAAGACCCCGGCGGAGGCCTTCGCCATCGTCAAGGCCAAAAACCGCGACAACAGCCGCACCCCGATGCAGTGGACCGCCGGCGTCAACGCCGGCTTCACCACCGGCACCCCGTGGCTGCGGCCGACCAACCAGGCGACGATCAACGTCGAGGCCGAGCTCGCTCACGGCCAAATTTTCCCGTTCTACCAGCGGCTGATTCACCTGCGCAAAACCCAGCCGGTGATTCAAACCGGCGACTACCGCCCCTTCGGCACCACCATCGCCTGGCTTTACGCCTACCAACGCACCACCGCGACCCAGGCGCTGTTGGTCCTCAACAACTTCGCCGACCACCCGATCACGGTGCCGCTGCCGGCCGCCTGGCTGGCCCCTGACTGCCGGGTCCTGATTCAAAACGTCGCCCCGAGCTGGCCAAAAGGCGCGGTGACCCTGCCGGCCTTCGCCACCCTAGCGCTGCTGCGCGACGCAACGGCGGCGGATGCGGCGACCACCGACGAGGCCAAGATTGTCGACGAGGCCAAGACTACCGACGGGGCTAAGGCCGCCAATGCGCCGAAGACTACCGACGGGGTGAAGACTGCTGGTGAGCCGAAGGCCGCCAACAGGGCGAAGACTGCTGGTGAGCCGAAGGCCGCCGCCGGGGCGAAGACTACCGACGGGGTGAAGGCCGCCGACGAAGCGCCGACCGCTAACAAGGCACAGCCCGTCGCCGGGGTGGCGGCCCCGGCAACCAGCGGCGCCACCGCGGTTGCGGCGCCGGTCGGTGACGCGCTGGCCGGTGACCGCTCATGAGCCGGCTGCTGCTTGAAGGCGACGACTTCGGCCTGACGCCGGCGGTTTCGGCCACCCTGCTTGAGCTTTTGGCGGCCGGTCAGCTGACCGCTACCAACTGCATGCCGACCATGCCGGAATTTCCGGCGGCGGTCGCGGCGGCCAAGGCGGCGGGTATCACCGCGATGGGCATCCACTTCATCCTGGACCGCCACCGTCCGGCCAGTGCCCCGGCCACCATCCCCTCTCTGGTCGATTCCCGCGGCCTGCTTTTGCCCTGGGCCCAGGTTCAGGCCAAGGCGGCGGCCGGGCGGCTGGTGCCGGCGGAGGTCCAAAAGGAGCTTGTCGCCCAGCTGCGCCTGGCCCGGCAAGCCGGGCTGGCCATCGACCACATCACCACCCACCACGCCTTCGTCAACGCCAGTCCGATGCTGGCCGCCACCGTCGAAAACATTGCGAGAACGGAGCGGCTGCCGATGCGCAACAACTTCGCGGCGCCACTTCGAGGCATTGCGATGCCCGACCACCACGCCAACCTCGCCCACGACGCCGGCGCCACGGCGGCCTTGATGGCCACGATTGCGGCGCTGCCGGAAGCGGCCACACTCGAGGTGGTTTGCCACCCCGGCCGCGTGACCCCGGCGCTTCTTGAACGCTCCAGCCTGACCACCGGACGCGAGGCCGACGCCCGGGTGCTGCAAAGCCCCGCCCTGGCCGCCTTAATCGCGGCGCAGCCTGGGCTGACGCTGATCGGCTGGGCGGCCGTCACCGCCTGATGCCATCACCGAACCGACCCACTTGCCGTGAAGTACCGCGCAATGGCCCGCCGCCCTTGCGCGACTGCTCGCGGCGAACGGGTCGATTTTTGGCTCGTTGTCGTTGTGCAAACGTTTTCGCGTTATAATCAAGGGAGATTATCCTTGGAGGCGATTACATGACACTTAGCACCCTGAATTTTCACGCCGCAAGCCTCGGCATGCAGACCCGCGTCAACGTCCTGCTACCCGACCACCCGGCGACCGCCAACGTGCTGCTGCTGCTTCACGGCCACTCCGACGACGAGAACGCCTGGCTGCAGCGGTCGCGCGTTTTGGCCTACGCCGACGGGCAAAACACGGTGGTGATCATGCCCCGGGTCGACCGCAGTTTTTACGCCGATCAGCCCAGCGGCATCCACTACTACCAGTACGTCAGCGAAGAGCTGCTGGTCCGCTGCCGCGACTGGTTCAACCTGGCGCTTGATCCCGCCCGCACCTTCGTCGGTGGCCTGTCGATGGGCGGCTACGGCGCGTTGAAGCTCGGCCTGAACCACCCGGAGCAGTTCGCCGGCATCTACGCGATGTCGAGCGTTCCCGACCTACTGGCCCGTTGGGACCGCGAAAACGATCCGACGATTGGCCCGCTCTTTGACGCCAACTTCGGCAGCCGCGAGCAGCTTCGTGGCAGCGTTTCCGATGTGCCGTTTTTGACGACGCACTGGCAGGCCCCGCGGCGCCCGTTCATCCGCATGCGCTGCGGCACCGAAGACGGCCTGTACCCGGACAACCGCGCCTACGCTGACTTGGCCAGCCGCAGCGGCTTTGACTGCACCCTGACCAGCGTCCCCGGCACCCACGAATGGGCGGTGTGGGATCAAGGCGTTGCGGCGGCCCTGGCCGACATCGCGGCACGTGACGCGGCCGCCGGCAGCTGAACGGCACGGCAACGCGGCTGGACGGCACGGCAACGCGGCTGGACGGCACGGCAACGCGGCTGGACGGCACGGCAAAAAGCGGCGAACGCCCACGAGCTCGCCGCTTTTTGGTGTGCTTGCACCACACAAAGGGTACTGCAGGCTTCCCCACAGCACCCCGGTTGATATTGAATTGACGAACCGGTCCGCTGGCCGGGCAGACTACCCCCGCCAGGCGAACAAAGCCGATTCAGGTGTGGAACGCACGGTGGTGGAACTGGCAGCTGCGACTCCCTGGAATCAAACCAGTTAAGCTGTTTTCTTTTACGCGAATTTCTTCGTCGCTAGACACTCACGCCGCGGACGTGGTCGACATAGGTCGACGTTCATCAGATGAGGATGATGTTCGTCGCAAACTGCCATCAGCTGCGCCGCCGGCCGTGCCAGCCGCCAGGCGCTGTGGAATTCTACGCTGATAGGATAACACCAGGTGGCCGGTTTTGCCAAGCGATTCGACTCGCCTCAGTGTAAATGTTTGGTAAACGTTGTGTAAATAAATAACGCTTTTTCGATACAAAAAGGCCTGTCCCCACCGCCACGCGGTAGGAACAGGCCTTTCGTCAGATCAGGGCGTCAAGCGCCGCCGGCAGCTGGGCCAGCGCCGTGATGGTGGCGGTCGGTTGCTGCAGGTCGCCGCTTGGCGCGTGCGGGTACCGCGGCGACCAGTCGTACCAGACACTCAAGACGCCAAACGCGTTGGCGCCTTGGACGTCACGGGCGAGGTTGTTACCTACCATGACGGTGCGGCGCAGGTCGCCGGCGGTCAGGTGCATCGCCGCCTGGGCCGCCGCAAACATCGCGGCGGCGGGTTTTTCCTGACCCACAGCCTCGGAAATCGTTCGCGTCTCAAACAGCGGGGCGAGCCCGGTGCTTGCGAGGATATTCTCGAACGACCGGACGCGGCCGTCCGCGACCAGCCCCAGGCGCCAGCCGGCCGCTTGAAGCGCCGTCAGCACCGCAAGCGCGTCGGGCAAAAGTGTCGCGGTCAGCACGTTGCCGGCGTCATCGAAGACCTGGCTATCTTCGTCGACTAGGGTGTCGCCGCAGTCCAGCCAGAGGATGCCGGGCCGAACCGCCGCGCCGTCGTCGCTCACGTCCGGTTGCGCCGCGGTATTCGGTTGCGCCGCGGAACGGCCGCTCACGCGCGTGGTCGCCGCGGTTCGGGCGGCACCAACCGGCTGGGTGGCCCCGGTCGTCGGGTCGGGCCGGGTGCTTGGCGCCGCGGCCCGTTCGCCTCCCGCTGCCATCAGCGCGTGAAGGCCAGGGTCACAACCTGGTACGGGGTGACCTTGATCGCCAGCTTGCCGTCGCTGGCCTCAAGCGGTTCCGGGTGGGTCTCATCCAGCCGCACCTTGGCGACGGACTGGTAGTCGAAGGTCGGGGTCACGTTGATCACCGTGTTTTCACCGGTGTATTCGTGGAAGCGCAGGATCACCTGGTCGCCGTCTTCGCTGTGCTTGATGGCGTCGACTTCGACCGGCTGCGTGGCCGCGAAGGTGAACAGCGGCTTGGCGGCAGCCTTGGCCGCGCCGTCGACGACGGTCAGGCCGTGGTTGAGGGCCATGGCGATCGGCTCCACGTTGCCTTCGACGAAGTCACCGCGGTGGCCGAGCAGGCTGTACGTGAAGTCGTGAGCGCCTTGGTCGGCCTCTGGGTCGGGCTCAATCCCCGACTTCAGCAGGGACATGGACAGATGCGCGTCCTTGATGCTGTAGCCGTACTTGGAATCGTTGAGCAAGGCGATGCCGTAGTCGCGCTGCGACAGGTCGGCCCACTTGTGGGCGACCGTCTCGAACTTCGCGGTGTCCCACGAGGTATTGTTGCTGGTCGGGCGCGACACGTTGCCGTACTGCACGTCGAAGGTCGCGTGGTCGGCCAAAATGGTGGTGTCAAACGCGGTGCGAAGCAGGAATTGGTGCTCGTGCCAGTCGATGTGCGTCTTGAAGTCGATGCGGCGCGAGTGGCTGTACAAGATCACCGTTTGGGCAACCGTGGAGTCGCGGAAGGTGTAGTGGAACTCGATCTGCTGCGACAGCGGCCCGGCCTCATGCACGGTGATCGCGTCGGCGGCCAGGGTGATGGTCTTTTCCGGGTAGTCCTCATCGATGTTCCAGGCGTCGTACTGCAGCGGCCGGTCCTCGTAGACGGTCAGCACGTTGCCGAACTTGCCGGCGGCCAACAGCTCGCGGTCGTTGTCCTTGTCGTAGATCTCCGTCAGCTGACCGTTTTGGGCCCAAGTCAGGCGGTAGTGAGCGGATTCGACCGTGTTGCCGGTGATTTCAGCGGCCATCCGTACCGGCGTGGTCTGCGGCGTGAAGGTCAGGCTGCTTTCGCCGAACGCCGGCGCCGTTGCCGCCACCAGGTAGTGGTCGCCGTGCTTTTCGGCGGCCAGCACCTGGCCCCGCGCGTCCGTGAACTGCCCGTCGCGGGTTTCCGGCACGGCCACCAGGTCCTGCAGGCTCCACGCGTTGAGGTTGCGAACGGTGTAGGCGTCGGCCTTTGGCGTCAGCGCCGCGTCATCCAAGGCGGCGTTGAGCTTGGCGATCCGCGCGAACAGCTGCTGGTACTCGACCTTATTGTCCTCGTAGACCTCGTGAATCGAGCTGCCAGGCAAAATGTCGTGGAACTGGTTGGTCAACAGGTGTTCCCAGATGTCTTGAATCTCCGCCGCCGGGTAGGCCACGCCGTTTTCGACGCCGGCCTGGACGTACCGGGCCTCGAGGTCGCGCATCGCGAACTCGAGCTGGCGGTTTTGCTTCTTGACCCGGGCCTGGGAGGTGTAGGTACCGCGGTGGAACTCCAGGTACAGCTCGCCGTTCCACTCGGCGATCGGCTGATCGGAGTCGTCGATGGTCTCGTTGAGCTTTTCGAAGTAGTCGTCGACGCGGGTGTTTTCGATGGTCGGCAGGCCCGGCAGCTGGTTAATCATGTCGATGTTTTCGATCATCTCACGCTGCGGACCGCCGCCGCCGTCGCCGAACCCGTAGGCCAACAGCAGGTCGTTGTTCAGGGCCTTATCGGCGTAAACGTCGTAGGAGCCCAGCACCGTGTGCGGGGTGACCAGGCCGTTGTAGGTGTAGAAGTAGTAGCCATCCGCGGTCTTCTTGTAGTCGTACTCCTGGCCGATGGTGGTGATGAAGTGCGTCAGGACCTCGGAGCCGTCGATGCCCTTCCACATGAACGTGTCATGCGGCATCCGGTTGGTTTCGTTCCAAGAAATCTTGGTGGTCATGAAGTTGTTGATGCCAAAGCCCTTCATGATCTGCGGCAAGGCCCAAGAGTAGCCGAAGACATCCGGCAGCCACAGCACGTTTTGCTTGGCGTCGAATTCCTTTTTGAAAAAGCGCGTCCCGTACAGGAACTGGCGAGTCAAAGACTCCCCGGACGGCAGGTTGGTGTCGGGTTCAAGCCAGGTCGCGCCTTCGGGTTCGAAGCGCCCTTCCTTGACGCGTTCCTTGATCTTGGCGTAAAGCTCCGGGTAGTCCTCCTTGACGAACTTCCAGACCTGCGGGGTCGAGTGCATGAACTTGTATTCCGGGTACTCGTCCATCAAAGACAGCACCGTGGAGAAGGTGCGAGCGGACTTTTCGCGCGTGTGACGCAGGCGCCACAGCCAGGCCACGTCGATGTGGGAGTGGCCGATGGCGGAAATCTTGAACTGCTTGTTTTGGCCCTTGTGAGCCGCGAGGAAGGCCTGAACGTCCTTGAGCCCAAGCGCCGCGGTGGCGGTGATGTCTTCAAGCGTCTGGTTGCCCCAGACGAAGCGGCGCAAGACGCGGTCCAGCAGCTTCTGGTACTCGTACAACAGCGGCTCGTCGCGGTCCAGCTCGCGGGTGGTCTGGTCGATCATGTCCAGCCACCGCGCCAGGTCGCGGATCGGCGCGATCAGCTTGCCGGCCTTGGCCTCCTGCAAAATGTAGTGCTGGATGCGCTGCAACCCGCCGCCTTCGTGGCCGGTCCACATGCAAATGGCGACGGCGACCGTCGAATCAGAGAAGCGGTGGTCGAGCACCACGTCCTTGTGGTTGCGGTCGACGGCCTGGCGTGGGTGGCCGTTCAGGTGAACCAGCCCCTCGAAGGCGCCGTTGTTGCCGTTGCGGTCCAAATCCAGGTGAGCGACGTACTTCTCACCGGCGGCAAGCGTCGGCACGGTCAGCGTGAAGCGCAGCCAGTAGTAGTCGTCGCGGCCGGACCAGGTGTCCCCGATCGCGATCGGCGCGAACTCGGCGTTGGTCGGCGGCAGCGGCTTGTGATCCTCGCGGTCGTCGTGCCAGATGCCCATGCCGGTGATCGGCTGGAAGTTGGCATAAATGTAGCTGTTCAGGGTGTGGAGCTGCTGCGTGACTTTTTCTTTTGAATACATGTCTAGTCCCCTTCCCAAAGGTCCCGGGCATCAGCGGCCCGGTTAGTAAGATTACCTGCTTATCATAACGCATTGGACCCCATTTGCGTGTCTCTGACGCGCAGTTTGCACCAAGAGCTGGAATAGGGGGATAAGCCAACTGACCCTCACCCCCAAAGTTTTGTTCCAACTTTGGGCGTAAGGGTCAGCGTCGTGTTTCGAGTCGTGTGTTTAAGTCGATTCATGGCCGGTGACATTGGCCTATCGGCGGCCGCCGGCGCTTGACCGCCTACTCCGTCAGCGTGACCCAGGCCCCGCTGCGGCTGCTTTGATAGATGCCGTTCAAAAGCGTCAGCGGCACCAGCGCATCCGCCCCGGCCAGGTAGCCGACCAGCGGATCGGCTTCTCCCGTGAGGCGATGCACGAACGCCGCGAACAGGCGCTGGTGGCCGTCGCCCCACGCGGCCTTTTGGTCCTTGGCCACCGCAATCGTTCGCGCCTCCTGAACCACGCCGTCCAGCCACAGCCCGGCGTTGGTCACCGTCAGCTCACCGCCGCTGCAGGCGAAGGTCAGCGTGGCCGGGTCGTCTCGGGCGTAATCGTTGGTGGCAAAAATCACCGCCGGCACCCCACCGGGCAACACGGCCGTGGCCATCGCGGCGTCTTCGACTTCTACCGCGCCGGCCAAAAGCGCGGTCATCACCTGGCCCCGCACCCGCCTGGGGTGGCCGCCCAGAAAGCACAGCGCGTCCAGCGTGTGAATCGCCTGGTTGATCAGCACCCCGCCGCCTTCCGTCGCCCACTGCCCCTTCCAGGCCGCCGCCTGGTAGTAGGCCGCATCGCGGTGCCAAGTCAGCGTGGCCTTGATGCCGGTCACCTTACCCAGCCGGCCTGAAGCCAGCAAGCGCTTGGCCGCGACCAGCGATGGGGCGAAGCGATTTTGGAAAATCACCGCGTATTTCCCGGGAAATTTTGCCGCCACGGCCAGCACCGCGCGACCCTCCGCCGGCGTCATCGCCAGCGGTTTTTCGCACAGCACCGCCTTGCCGGCCTGAAGCGCCGCGATGCTCATCGTCGCGTGGAGGAAGTGCGGCGTCGCGATCGTGACCACATCCAGGTTGCTGGCCAAAAGCTCGTGGTAATCCGAGTAAAAGGCCACCGCCCCGGCCGCCTTGGCGAACGCCCGGCCCTTGACCACGTCGCAATCGCAACAGGCCGCAAGCGTCGCGTCTGGCAGTGCCGCAATCGCCGCGGCATGGGCGTGGGCGATCGCGCCGCAGCCGATAATCCCGAATCGTAGCATCATCAGTAGCTCCCTTCGGTGTCCAACACCCGTCCCGTCGTCCCCGGTCGGTAGCGCGACGTCTCCCGCCGCCGGTTCAACGCCTTCAAAAAGGCCGCCCCGTCGATCGGCAGCTCGACCCAGCGGTGCTCCCAAGACGACAGGTAAATCGCGTTGCTGATGGAAAGGCCCCGCAGCCCCTCCGCCGCCGGCGACATCAGCGGTACCCCCGTGAGAATGTGTGAAACAAAGTTCCTCACAATTTTCTGGTGGCCGGAGTCGCCGTCGAACGCGACATCAACCGGCACCTCGCTGCAGTCCGGCTGACCGAAACCGCCTTGGAACGTGTGGTTGAAGTCGGCCTCGTCCTGCGCGTTGCGCCACAGCCGCAGCCGCTGGTCCTCAATCACCAACTTGCCCCGCGAGCCGACGATTTCGAACCGGTTGGTGCCGGGCGTCTCCGTCGTGGTGGTGACGAACACCCCGGTCGCGCCGTTCTCGTACTCGACGTAGGCCGTCGCCTCGGTTTCGACCTCGACGTCGCGCCGCTTGCCGTTGTACGTGAAACCCATCACGCGGCTGGGCATCCCGCAGATCCACTGCCACAGATCCAGCTGGTGCGGGTCCTGATTCAACAGCACCCCGCCGCCCTCACCGGCCCAGGTCGCTCGCCAGCCGCCCGAGTTGTAATAGCTCTGCGACCGGTACCAGTCGGTGATGATCCAATTGGTGCGACGCAGCTCGCCCAACGTGCCGTTTTGCACCAGCTCCCGCGCCTTTTGGTAAGCCGGGTTCATCCGCTGGTTGTACATCAAGGCGTAGGTCAAATCCGGGTGCCGCGCCGCCACGGCCAGCGCGTCTTCCACCGCCTGGGTGTAGACACCGGCCGGCTTCTCCGACAGCACGTGCTTCCCCGCCGCCAACGCCTGGGCCGCGATGAGCGGGTGAAAATAATGCGGTGTGGCGATAATCACCGCGTCGATGGCCGGATCGGCGAGCAACGCCCCTGCGGTCGGGTAGCAGGTCAGCTCGCCGAACCGCGCGGTCGCCGCGGCCAGCCGCGCCGGGTCGATGTCGGCAATCGCCGAAAGCTCGGCGTGAGGAATCTCGCCGGCGGTCAGGTAGCTGGCGTGAAGGGTGCCGATGTTGCCGACGCCGATGATGCCAATGTGAAGGGTTGTCATTAATCCCACCTCTGATCAAGTTTGCACAACAGGTCGCGCAGCGCGGCCGCCGCAATGTTGAACAACACCTCGCCGTCGCCGCGGCGCGTGGCCCCCGATGCGCGAGGCGAACTGGCGCCAACTGTGCCCACCCCGGTCGCCGCGCCAGCCGGCCGCGAGGGTCGTTCCTGGGTCCCGGCCGCTCGTGCCGGGGCCGCCGCTTCCGTGTTGGCGACCGGCGCCGCACCCACCGCGGCCAGACCGGTCGGCGCCGGGTGACGCACCGTGCTTCGCGCCTCCAGCTCCCGGAAGCCGGGGAAAACGCTCAGGTGCGGTTCGATGCTCAAAAATCCCGCGTAACCGCGCTTTTGCAGCGCCGCCAGCACCGCGGCCACGTGGCCATCGCCCTGCCCCGCCGGCGTCACCGCGCCGCTTGCGGTCAAGGCGTCCTTGATGTGGACATAGGCGATGTGCGGCGCCAGTAGCTCGAAGGCCTCCGGGTAGACACTTGCGCCGCACTGCACGAAGTTGGCCGGATCAAAGGCCAGGCGCAGCTGCGGATTCGCCAACGTTGTCACAAGGTCCAGGCAGCGCTCCGGCGAGTCGCCGTAGATACCCTTCTCGTTTTCGTGCAGCAGCGTCACCTCGGGGTAGGCCTTGGCCACCTCAAGCATCGCCCGCATCCGCTGCAGCACCTGCGGCCGGTAGTCCTCAGCCGCCCCCGCCGGCACGTAAAAGCTGAAGCAGCGCAGGTACGGTGCCTTGAAAATGCGGGCCAGCGTCAGCGTGTGGTCGAGCTTGGCCAGGTGCGGCGCAAAAGAATCGGTGATGCCGATTTTGCCGATCGGCGAGCCGATGCTGGACACGCCGATGCCGGCCGCCGCCAGCTGCCGCGCGTAATCCGCGGCCTGAGCCAGCGTGAAATCGCTCACAGATTGGCCCCCGATGCCCCGCAGCTCCATGTGATGAATGTTATTTGCCTGCAGCACCCGAATCTGGGTCGCCAGGTCCGGGCTGATCTCATCCGCAAAGGCGGACAGCGTCATCGTCGTCATTTTCCCCCTCCGATCAAGGCGAGCAGCGCCTGCTCGAACCGCGGCAGCCACAGCTTTCGGTAGCCCAGCCGCGTCGGGTGGGCATCGTCGGCCATCGCCGCCGGCAACGCCTTGGTCGCGTCGTGCAGCGCCGCATCGCCGTACAGGTCGAGAATCGCGAAGTGCCACTTCGCCTGCAGCTCGCGCAGCCGCGCCACCAGCGCCGCGTAATCGCGATCGGCCGGCTCGCGCAGGCAGGTGTAGACCAGCACCGGGCAGCCCCACCGCGCCGCCACCGTGGCCAAAATGTGTTCGATGGCCCCGGTGGTGGTGTCAACAGCAAAACCACCGGCCGCAGTCGGTTCGGTTGCCGAAGCCGCCGCGGTCGGTAATGTCGCCCGATCCGGCGAATCGGCGACCGCGGCCCCGGTCGGCACGGCTGCAGGTGGCACGGCTGGCCCGACGGCGAATGCGGTCCCAGCTGGCCCGGCCCCGGTCGGCGGCGTCATCACGCCCAGCGCCTTGCCCTGGCGGCTGTCGTTAGTGGAAAGCTGCAGGACAAAGGCGTCAAGCGCCGGCGCCGCCGCAAAATCGCTCGCCAGCCGCGAGACGTAGGTGTCGGCCGCCGTGCCGGCCAGCGTGGTGCCGCTGATCGCCGACTCAATCGGCACCACGCCGTCTTTGGCCGCCAGGAACTGCACGAACGACTCACCGAGAGACGCCGCCCCAACGGTGATCGAGGAGCCCAGAAACCCGATGGTGGTGCCGCGAAGCGGTGAGGCCGGGTCAGGTGGCAAAGTGGCCGCCGCGTACTGCGGGGCGTTGCCGGAAAGGCTGTCAGTTGTCATGTCATTCCTCCATGCGATAGGCGCCGGTGGCGTCATCGAATACCAGCACGTAGCTGCCCCGTGCCGTTTCTATCGTCAGCCGCGCGTACACCGGCACCTCCGGGCTACGGTGGCTCAAGGTCACCGTCGCTTGGTCCGCAGTCACCGCAACCTCGTAGCGGTTATACGCGCCGTTTTCATAGGCAAAACTTTCCCCGTCGTCTTGGTAGTGCCGGTAAGTCCCTTGTTGACCCCACAGCTTGAAGGTCAGCGCGTGTTCACGCGGCACATCCACGTGCAGGGTCGCCGGCCGCAGCGGCAGCACCGTTCCCCCCTTGACGAACAGCGGCAAGGTGGCCAGATCCGCGGCAACCACCACCGTGCGGCCACCGGCCACCGCGTCACCGGTCCAGTAATCGAACCAGTCGCCGGCCGGTAAGTAGACCAGTCGCGCATGCACCCCAGGGGAAAGAATCGGCGCCACCAACAGCGCGTCACCGACCATGAACTCGGTGTTCAGATTGGCCACCGCCGCATCCGCGGGGTAGTTCAGCACCAGCGGCCGCATGACCGGCAGCCCGGTCCGGGTCCCCGCCTCGAACAGGTCGTACAGGTAGTCCAGCAGCCGGTAGCGCAGCTCAAGGTAACGCCGGTAAATCGCGAGCGTCGGCTCCCCGAAGCGCCACGGCTCCTGCATTCGCGTTCCGGCACAGCTATGGTTGCGGAACAACGGGCTGAACACGGCGGCCTCAACCCACCGCGTCAAAAGCTCCGCGGTGGTGTCGCCGAGAAAGCCGCCGATGTCCGTGCCGGCAAAACCGAACCCACTCATCCCCAAGTTGCACAGCTGCGGAATCATCATCCGCAGGTGTTCCCAGGAGCTGCGGTTGTCGCCGGTCCAGACCGTGCTGTAGCGCTGCGTCCCGGCAAACACCGCCCGTGAGATCACGAACGGCCGCCTTTTTGTCAACGTTTTCAATCCATCGTAAGTCGCCTTGGCCATGTTGTGCCCGTAGAGGTTGTGCATCCGCTGGATGGTGGCCGGGGCCTCCTCATTGTGAAACACCGTGTCGGCCGGCATCGGGCCGTCGAATCCCGCCGGCTCGTTCATGTCGTTCCAGACCCCGCTGACGCCGTGGTCAACCAGGAACTGCTGATTGCATCCCCACCACCGGCGCGTCGCGGCCTGACCAAAATCGGGATAGGCCGCCTTGCCGGGCCACACCGTGTTCAGGTACGTCGCACCGGCCGCCGTGGTGGCAAAAAGCCGCTGCCTCAGCCCTTCCTCGTAGACCCGGTACCCGGGCTCCGCCTTCACACCGGGATCGATGATGGTCACCACCTTGACGCCTTGCTGCGAAAGCCCCGCCGTGAGTGCCTTGAGATCGGGGAACTTGTGCGAATCGACGGTGAACACGCGGTACCCATCCATGTAGTCGATGTCGAGGTGAATCGCATCCAGCGGCAAGCGCTTTTGGGCAAACTCGCTCACGATAGCGCGAACGGTCGGGGCGTCCGGGTAGCTGAAGCGCGACTGCTGGTAACCGAGCGTCCACTTCTGCGGCAGCGGGGTGCGGCCGGTCAGCCCCGTGTAGGTGGTCAGGACTGCGGCCGGCGTGGTGCCGGCGATCAGGTAGTAGTCCAAGGCGCCACCCGCTGCCGTCACGAAGAAGTAATCGGGGCTTTCCATGCCCAGATCAAAGTGGCTCTTGTACGAGTTGTCGAGGAAAAGGCCGAACGCGCCGCTTGGCGTGTGGCCGATCACGAAGGGGACGCTTTTGTACAGCGCCTTGGTCTCCTCGATCTGCTCCGGCTGATCGGTGTTCCAGTTGTCGTAGGCGTAACCCCGCTTGTCCAGGAAGCCGGTTTTATCGCCGAGCCCGTAAAAATGGGCCTCTGCAGGCATCCGCTTCACAATCTCAACCGGCGCCTGCTCGCCTGTCGCCTGCACCGTGTGGCCCTCGGCCTCAACCAGTGCCTGCGTCGCCGCGCTGATGTCGCGCAGCAGCGGCCGGCGCGGCTGGCGGTAATCGCAGACCAGCGGCGCCCCGGCCGGCGTCAACACATCGACGTGGCCGTCGGCAGCCACCTGCACCTGCATCGCGGCGGTGGTCAGCGTCAGGCTCGCTGCTTGCTGCGCGACGTTCACGTCAACCGGCTGCGGCGTGGCCGTGACCACGCCGGTCCCCGCTGCCTGCACCGCCCCGCGGGTCACGCGGATTACCGCAGGCGTCACCAGCTGCACCGTCGTCGCCCCAACCGTCACCGATTGGGTTTTGGCATCGTAATTCAACACTTCACTCATTGTGACCTCCAAAAAACATCATTACACTCAAAAGCATTCAAAATGTTGGGTACACCTTTTAAGTGCTTTGCGTGATAAACTAGCTAAGACAGCTTAAATCTGTATAAACATATTGAATAATCCCAGTCACCTCGAAAGGACAACGCGATGTCTAAAACACCCATGTATTATTCCATCTACAAGCAGCTGCAAAGTGAAATTCAGGATGGCACCTACCCCGTTGGCACCAACCTGCCCACCGACAAGGGCCTGGCCGAGCGCTTTGGCGTCAGCGTCATCACCATCAAGAAGGCGATGGAGCTGCTTTCGACCGACGGCTACATCACCCGCAAGCCGCGCAAGGGGACCACGGTGCGGGAGGCCAACCCGACCAAGCTGAACGCGATGGACACCTCCCACCGCATTTTTGGCCTGGTCCTCACGAATTTTACGGATTTCTTCGGGGCATCGATCCTGCGCAGCATCCTCTCCACTGCCCAGAGCTCCACTGATTTTATCGTCAAGATGAGCTACGGCGACCGCGAACTCGAGAATCAGGCCATCCATGACCTGGTCGCGCTGGGAATTCAGGGCCTGATTCTACTCCCCACCTCATCAGAATACGCTTCCCCGGAGCTTTTGAACCTGGTTGCCAAAAATTTCCCCGTGGTCGTCATCGATCGCCTGATGGGCGAGCTGCCGCTGTCAACCATCAAGACCGACAGCGTTGCGGCCTCCCGTGCCGCCGTCGAGAACTTATTCGCCAACGGTCACACCCGCATCGGCATGCTGACCTCCGACGCCTCGGCCTCCACCATCGATGATCGCATCACGGGCTTCATCACCGCTCACATCGACGCCCAGCAGCCGTTCTCGCGCCAGCAGATTGTGTCGACTATCGACTCCGTGGTGCCGAACTCCAAACGCGCGATCACCGATGACATCGCCGTGCTCAAGACCTTTTTCAAGCAAAACCCCGACTTGACCGCCGTCGTCACCTCCGAGTACAACATCGCCTTGCTGGCGACCAGCGCGTTGGAGGCGCTGGGCAAGCGGGTCCCGGAAGACGTGTCAATCATCAGCTTCGACGCCCCCGCGATGAACCCCTACGAGCCTCACCCCGTCCGGTTCACCCACATCGAGCAAAACGAGGCCGAAATCGGCAAGCAGGCCGTTTTGCTGCTCAAAAAGCAAATCACGACGCCAAGCTTCTTCAAGAAGGTCAACCTGCCCTTCAAGCTCATCAACGGCAACACGGTTCGCCAGCTTTAACCGAGCTGGTCAACCGCGTCAGCGCAACGCCCTTGAACCCGACCGCAGCCGGTCAGGCTCAAGGGCGTTGTCTTTTGTAGCGGTTCTTTCGCCACCTAAAACCGCTGCAGCGCCTTGAGCAGCGGCATGAAGACACCGCCGATCACGGTCCGGTTGCGGAAGGAAACCCACTCGCCGGACACGGTGTCGTACCAGTCGGAGAACGGCACCCGCGTTGGCGTCTCGTTCAGGTAACGGGCAACCGGCGCAATCAGTTGCGCCAGCTGTTCCTTGTCTTGGCTCATCGTCGCGACCCAAAGCAGCCAGTCCACCTTGGTGTAGGTCGCGCGGTTGTCCAGGGGTACCCCGTAGCGGTTGCTTTCAAGCCGGTAACGGGCGAGCTCACGCTGGCCAACGCCGGCATCAAACAAGTTGAGATGCAAAACCTCGTCCCACACCAGGTTGTACTTCAACGCCCAGGTGTTCGCCTGATCAAAGGCCAAGCGGGTGTCGGTTTCGGATCTGGCCTGCTCGCGCCAGATAGCCGCCATCTTCTGCGCGGTGGCCGACAGCTCGCGGCCTTCCTGCGCAAATTCGGCGTGTGTAGCCAGCGCCTTCCCCAACGCCCCCAGCGCAACGATGGCCTTCAAAGACAGGTTGACGTTGTGAGCCAAGTGGCCGGCGAAGTCGTCGGTGCAGAGCTGGTTGTCCGGATCTTGCCCGTTGCGAATCAAAAATTGGCTCCACGCCATCAGCTGGTCGTGGTGCGTGGTCAAAAAATCGTCGTGCAACAGCAGATCCACGGTGCTGGCCATGATGATCATGTCCCCGCACTCCTCGACTGGCATCTGGTAGCGCAAATCATAGGCGTTCGTTTCGGCCGGATACTGGTACAACAGCGCGGCCGTGTCGCCTTGTTCTTGACGCGTCCCGTCGTCCAGCCCGGCCGTCGTGTCCAGCCCGTAGACCTGGCCGGTGGCGTATGGGTAGCGGCCGACATCGTGCGGCGCGAAGTCAAAGTGCCAAACCGGCAAGGCGGCAAACCGCATGATCGGCCGCATCATGCCCTCCACCAGGACCGGGTTGAAGGCCAAAAAGAGTGGAATCGACGGGTAGCTGACGTCGACCGTGCCGATGCAGCCGTTGGAGTTATTCTCCTTGGACAGGAACACCGGCTCGCCGTCCTCGTCGCGAATCAGTTTGTGGGCGGCGATGGCCTGGCGGTAGGCCGTCGCGCAGATCAGCTGGTAATCGGCGCCGCCGACGCTGCCCGCAAGATCGAGAATCTGGGCATCCAGCCGCTCACAATCCGCCAAAATCTCGGTGGTTTGCGGCAGGCGCTTGGCCAAAAGGGCCGGCAGCGAAGGCGCCGCCGCCTTCCAGTACGCATTTTGGACCGTGCCAAAGTAATCGATCGCATGCAGGTCGTCGTAGGCCACCAGCAGCGTGGCCTGCGGCAGCTGCGCAAGGTCGAAATGGGCGGCCAGGCCCTGCTGGTTCCACTCCTGAACCGCCGCCACCGAGGCGCCGGGTTGGTTGGCACAGGCGAGGTAGAGGTAGCCCCAATCGATGTTGTTTTGGTCGCCCGAATCGCCCAGCGGCGTCTGCCGCGCCTTGCCCAGCCACACCGCCTGCGCGTCACCCACCGTCAGGCGCTTGGTCAGCAGCCGGTTGTCGCAAAGACGCTCGTAGGTGATGCTGCCGTCAAAGCGCCAGTCCAGGGCCGCCTGGTGTTGGCCACCATCAAGCGCCGTCAGCTTCATCCGAACGTAGGTGATGGGCTCCGACACCGTCTGCAGGTCGGCCAAGTCGAAGTGCTGGGCGAACGTGACGTCGAGCTGGACCGCCGCATTGGCGAACGTGTAGCGCGTCTGCGTCGGCGTCACCGCCAGCCCGACTTGGGGCAGCTTCGGCAGCGTCTCCGAGCGGCCGATCACGCTGTAGGCCGCGCCGTCGAGCGTCAGCACCGCCGTCACCGGCATCTCCTTATCGTTCCAGCTGGTCGTCGTCGCCTCGTTGGCGTGATCGGCCGGCGACCAGATTGAGAAGAACGGATCATGCACAAACAGTGGCACCGATGGAATTCGCGTGTTTTTCATTGCTATCTCCTTGTTTATCGTTAAGTCTGCTTACAAAACCTGGTACGTCAGCTGCAGCGCCTGGCCGCCGCTCAGGGGAATCGTGTAGGTCGCCTGGGCGGCGTCGTAGGTTCCCTCAAGGCTGCACGAGCCAAACCGCGCATCGCGCAGGATCAACTGCCCCGTCGTGTTGGCCGGCACCTGGACGCGCATCGCTACCTGGCCGTCGTTGTTGGACCACGCACAGGCGATGTTGCCCCGCACCGACTGGTAATTGCCGCTCACGTACCGCCGCTTCGAATCCCTGACCAGCGGCGCGATGACGAGATTCGAGAAACCGGCGCTTGCTTCGGTCTGGTCGATGCCAATCAGGTACCGGTACATCCAATTGCCCACCGCACCAAAGGCGTAGTGGTTGAAGGAGTTCATCGCATCGTACCAGAAGGTGCCATCCAGCTTGATGCCGTCCCAGTGTTCCCAGATGGTGGTCGCGCCCTTGGTGACCGAGTACAGCCAAGACGGGAACGACTTTTGGTTCAAAAGCGCCACCGCAGTCTTGGCATAGCCGTGTTGCGTCAGCATTTCCAGCAAATACGGGGTGCCGACGAACCCGGTGTTCAGGTGTGTGTTGTTGTTGATCACCATGCTGTTCAGCCGCGCGGCAATCGCCTGGCGCTGCGTTGCGGTCAGCCCGATCATTTTCAGCGCGAGCACCTGCGCGGTCTGCGTCGCAATGGTCAGCTCCCCGTCCTTGATGTAGGTCTGATTGAAGTAATCGTCAATCCCGGCGACCAGCGCCTGGTAACTGGCGGCATCGTCGGCGTGACCCAGAATCGTCGCGATGCGCTGCATCAAAGCGGCCGTGTAGCGGTGGAAGCAGCAGGCCAGGTACGGGTGCGGCGTGGCGCCTTCGCTGCTGCCTTCGATGTCCAGGGCGAGCCAGTCGCCGTAATGGAAGCCCGGATTGCCGGCGTAAGGCGTGGGGCCGGCGTTGCTGTTGAATTCGATCCAGCGCTTCATGCTGTCGTACTGCCGGGCCAAAATCGTCTCATCGCCGTAAAACTTGTAGAGCGTCCAAGGGCAGATGACCGCGGCATCCCCCCAGGCCGCCGACGAATGGGTCTGCGGCTGCAGCCGGGTGACCACATCCGGAATCACCGCCGGCACCCCGCCGTGGGGCAGCTGATCGGACGCGAGGTCACGCAGCCACTTGGCGTAAAACGCGTAACCGTCAAAGTTGTACAGGCCGGTGCTGATGAAAACCTGCGTGTCGCCGGTCCAGCCCAGCCGCTCATCGCGCTGTGGGCAGTCCGTCGGCACATCCACGAAGTTCCCGCGCTGCCCCCAGACGATGTTCTCGTACAGGCGGTTCAGCAGCGCATCATCGGACGCAAAGGCGCCGGTTCGCGGCATCGGGGTGTGAATCACCTCCGCTTGAAAGGCCGTCTTGACGACCCGCAGCGGCCGGCTGGCGGTGACAATCAGGTAACGGAAGCCCTGAAAGGAGAAGTGCTCCGCGTAGCTGCCGACCTTCGCGGTTGCGTTTTGCAGCGTCACCGTCTCCTTGGCCTCCCGCAGGTTGCCAAAGTAAGGGTTACCCTGCGCATCGATCACCTCCGAATGCCGCAGCGTCAGCGTGGTGGGCGCGTCACCCAAAAGCGCCGCGAGATCCACCCGCACGCGTCCGACGAGGTTCTGGCCAAAATCGATGGTCACGTCACCGTTGGGCGTCTGGTACATCGCCATCGGTGCCACAACCTGGGTCACGCGGCAGGCCTGGTCCTGCTGCGGCGTCAGGACCCGCTTCGCCAAGTCCAGCACCTGCGCCTGCGGCCAGGTGCTGCGATCGGTGACCTCAAGAAAGGCCGCCTGGGCGTGGGCGAAGTCAATCGTCTCGCCGTCGTAGATTTCATTGAGGCGAATCGGTCCCTCCGTGCTTTGCCAAGTGCTATCCGTTGCGCAGACCTCGGTGTGGCCATCCGCGAACCGCGCGACACAGTACCCGATGAACGCCTTTTGATCGCCGAACATGTTCTTGACGCGATCCCAGGTCAACATACCCAAGTACCAGCCGTTGCCGAGCCGCACATTCAGCTGCTGCGTGGTCGCCTGCGCGAAAAACGGGGTGAGGTCATAGGCCTGGTACTGAATCGTGTGATCGTAGCTGGTCCAGCCCGGCGTCAGCAGATCCGCGCTAACCTTTTGCTCGCCGACGTACAACTCGTACAGCCCACGGGCGCTGGCATACATGGTGACCGCAACCGGTGCGGCCGTCAGGGTCAGCGCCTTGCTGAACAGGAACTCCCCTTCGCCGGCCGCCGTGTCCACTGGACTGGTCAGCCAGGCGGCCTGGCCGAAGTCGGTCCCGGTGAAGAACGTCGCCGTGTCCTCGTACTGATCCCCGGTAGTCGTCGTCAGCGTGACCGTGGCCAGCAGCCGGTGTTCCGGCACCAGTTGGACGCCGTCAAAGTCCCGCCACACATTGGTCGTTGGTGGGACGGCCACGCTCAAAAGCTGCCGGCCGTCTTCTTGTTGGATCGTCAGGGTGCCGCTCGCCACGTCCAGGTTGGCGCCCAGCTGATCGGTTTGCCAGCTGACGCGCTGCAGGCTTGTCAGCACCGGCTGCGCCTGGTAGTTGACCAAGAGGTTGAGATTTGTTTTGTAACGCATGGTTTCCTCCTCAATGACTGCCGTTCAGGGCATAGGCCAACGTGATGATCTGGTACGGCGCGACCGTCAGCGTCACCCAACCGGCCGCATCAGTCGCCAGGTCGCGTTCGAACTGCTCGGCCAGGCTCACTTGGGCCACAGATGCCGCGGCGAAGTTAGCCCGCACCCGCAGCGTCTGCGCCGCGCCGGTGTAATCGTGGAGCCGCAGCACCACGGCCTGCTGATCCTCGCTCAGCTTCACGGCATCGACGGCGACCGGATGCGCGGCATCGGCGAACTCAAAGAGCGGTGCCTGAACCCCGTCAATTTGCGCCTGAGCCGTCAGTGGCACGTTCAGCGCCATCGCGGTTGCCTCCACCTCGCCTTGCACGAAGTCGCCTTGGTGCGGCAGCAGGCTGTACGTGAACTGATGCGCCCCCTGATCCGCCGTCGGGTCCGGGCTGGTCCCGCACTTGATCAACGACAGCGACAGCGTCGAGCGGGTGATCTGGTAGCCGTACTTGGAATCGTTCAACAGCGCGACGCCGTAATCCGGCTGGGAGAGATCGCCCCACTTGTGCCCGACCGTCTCGAACCGCGCCTCGTCCCAAGAGGTGTTGTGATGCGTCGGCCGCTTCACGTTGCCGTACTGGATGTCGAAGGTCGCCTGATCGGCGGCAACGGTGACGTTGAAGGCGGTTCGCAGCAGCACGTGGTTGTCGTGCCAATCCGCGTGGGTGTCAAAATCGATGCGCCGCGAGCCAGCCTGCAGCGTCATGTTCTGCGTCATGGTGGAGTTATGGTAGGTGTACTTGAACGTAACCACCACCTTGGCCGCATCGTTGGTGGTCACCGCAACGCTGCTGGCGGCCAGCACGGTCGCCTTGGCCGGGTAATCCCCATCGATGTTCCAGTTATCCCAGTCAACCGGCCGGTCCTCGTAGGCGGTCAAGACGTTACCGCCGCCTGCGTTGAGCACCTCCCGGCCATTGACCTTGTCGTAAACGCGCGTCAGCTGTCCGGAAGCCGCCCAGGCGATGACGTAATCGGGCGTTTCGATCTGGTTGTCACCCACCGTGGCCAGCGGCGCCGCAGCAACCGCGGCCGATGGCACGAAGCGAAGCGCGAGTTGACCCAGCGCCGGCACCGGCGGCACAGCCACCACCAGCGCTGCCCCCTCGCGAACCGACGGCAGCGGCGTTCCGGCGGCCGTTTCGTAGTGACCCGCCTGCGACTGGGCCAGCGTCACCTGCCCCGCCAACGGCCACGCGTTGACGTTCGTCACCACGGCGGCCGCCGGCGCCGGCTCGCTCAGGCTTGCGGTCAGCCGGTCGTTCAGCGTCTTGATCTGGGCGAATGCCCGCTGGTACTCGGCCGCGTTGTCCTCGTACACCTCGTGAATCGCCGAACCCGGCAGAATGTCGTGGAATTGGTTGCGCAAGATCAGGTGCCACAAATCCTGCAGCTCGGTCGTCGGGTACGGCACCTGACGCGTCACATGCGCCGTCGTGTAGCGCAGTTCAAGGGCTCGCATCGCGTATTCGAGTGCCCGATTCTCCCGCTTGACCCGCGCCTGCGAGGTGTAGGTGCCGCGGTGGTACTCCAGGTACAGCTCCCCAGCCCAGGCCGGCACCGGCTGCGTGCTGGCCGCGATGGTCTGGTGCAGCTGCTTGAAAAAGTCATCGACGCGCGTCGGCTTCACCGTCGGCAGGCCGGGCATCTGATTGATGATCGTCTCGTTTTCCACCATCTCGGGCGTCGCGCCGCCGCCACCGTCGCCGTAGCCGAACGCCAGCAGCAGGTTGTCGTTCAGCGCCTTGTCCCGGTACATGTGGTAGCTGCCCATCACGGTGTGGGGCGTCAGTTGGCCGTTGTACGTGGCCGAAAAACGCGACGTATCGTGGTAGTCCCAGTCCTGATCAACGGTTGTGATGAAGTAGGTCAGCACTTCGCTGCCGTCGATGCCCCGCCAGTTGAAGGTGTCGTGCGGCATCCGGTTCGTGTCGTTCCAGCTGATTTTGGTCGTCATGAAGTTCTTCACGCCAAACCCCAGCATGATCTGCGGCAGCGCCGCGGAGTAGCCGAAAACATCCGGCAGCCACAGCACACTTTGTTCGGCGCCGAACTGCTCACCGAAAAACGCCTTGCCGTAGAGGAACTGTCGCGTCAGCGCCTCGCCGGACGGAATGTTCATGTCCGGCTCAAGCCACGTGGCGCCATCGGCCTCCCAGCGGCCCTCGGCCACCCGCGCCTTGATCTGCTCGTAAAGGGCCGGGTAATCCCGCTTGATGTAAGCGTAAACCTGCGGGGTGCTGTGCATGAACACGTAATCCGGGTCGTGTTTCATCAGGCTGAGCTCGGTCGCAAAGGACCGCGCCGTTTTCTCACGTGTGTGCTTCAGCCGCCACAGCCAGGCGACATCGATGTGCGTGTGCCCGATGGCGGCGATGCTGAACTGCTTCTTCTCGCCGGCATGCGCCTGCAGGAACTGGTGGATCAAATCGTTGACCGAGGCCACCGCCGCATTGAACGCCGCGGGGGACATCTGGGCCCAGTCGAATTGCGCGACGCTCTGCTCCAGCGCCTTCAGGTAGGCATACTTCAGCGGCTCGTCGTCATCGAGCTCTTGAACGCACTGCAGCATCACGTCCAGGTAGCGGAAGCATTGGTAACCCTGCTTGTCGAACCGGCCCCCGGCCAGCGCCACGTAGGTGAAGGTCGGCTCCGGATACAGCTCGCTGCCGTCCAGCCCGGTCCAAAAACAAATGGCCATCGACACCGTGCGGCCGCCGTACTCGTGATCCAGCATGATGTCGCGGTGGTTCGAGTCAACCGCCTGAATCGGCGCGGCGTCGGCAAAAACCAACCCTTCCGCCGCGGAACGGCCGTTGTCGTTATTGCGCAGCATCTGCACATCGATCCGGTACTGCTCGTCGACCTGCAGTGCCGGCACCGGCACCTCGAAGCGAACCCAGTAGTAGGCATCCCGACCGGCAAACGTCGCGCCTTGCTTGAAAGGTCGCCAGTCGGTCGCCGCCGGCATCGCCGTGTGGGTTGGCCGCTCATCGGCCACGATGGTCACCGCAAAGCGATCCTTGTACTGGTTGGCCCAATAATCCCGAATCAGTCCGATCTGCTGCGCGAGCTTTTTTTCATTCAACATGTCCTGCACCTTCTCTTCCATCTTGCAATGCATCCCGCGGCCAAGCCGCGCATACAAAAGGGGTGTGCCGCAACGCCCGTTACGGCACACCCCCTCCGGCGTACCCGCCGGGGAACCCAGTTACGGATCCTAATGCTTCGGATGTTTACTGGTTATATCGTTCCAGCGCCGTCGCCGCTTCCAGCGACATCACAGCGCCAATTTCATCAGACAACGGAATGGCCTTGCCAGGTTGGTACGGCTGCCAGTTGCGATCCGCCATCAGCGTCTCGCCCTCAAAGTCATTTTCGACCAAGACCTTGACCGCCTTCGTGATGAAGTCAGAGATAAAGGTCTCGTGGGTCGCCTTGTACAACAAGACGAGGTAGCGGTACAAAATGCCCTTGAAAAGCCCGATGTCTCCGCCGTCACCGTCGTCCAGCAGGATCCCGGTGGCCCCCAGCCGGTCAATCGCCGTGTGGGCACACTTCAGCGCGTGATCCAGGTAGCGCTGATCCTTGGTGACATTGTAAAACTCGACCAACGCGCCGATGTACGTGCCCTGGTTGTAGGTGAACGCCCAAGGATCCACGGCCATCGTGTTGCGGCTGTTAATCCCGTCATTGACGAATTCCGTCTCGGGATCAACCAGCGTGAAGTACAGCCAGTGAAGGATGTCGAGGCTGTTCTTCAGGTACTCCGGCTTGGGGTCCAGCTGATAGAGGCGCAGCGCCAGAATCATCAGCGGTCCGTTGACCGGTGTGTTCTTGTAATTGATCTGCGAGCGTTTCCACGCGTAGCCACCGCCGGCCGTCAGGTTGAACGCGGTGTCGAACAGGTCGGCACAGACGGCTTTCGCGTCGTCCAAGCACGCCGTCAACCCGGTCACCTCGTACAGCCGCAGCCCGGCCAGCGCATTCCACAGCATGTCATCGTAGTACTCGTGAATCAAACTGTTGTAGTTGCGCTTCTTGTTGTAGTGATAGGCCGCAACCGCACCGTCGCGGTAGGCGTGGCTCTGGGTGCGAAGGTAACCGTCGACTCTGGTGTCCACGAGATGCGCAATCCACCAATAGTTGAAGACGCGGTTTTGCTCCTCCGATTCCAACGGGTAAATATTGTTCATGAACTGCCGCGGGTCATCCGAGTGGAAAAGGGTATCCAGACTGGTCTGACCACGATCGGCGTAATCGACGAATTTCATGTCACCACCACTGTTCTCTATAGATTATTCAAGCGCCGCGGCGGCCTCAAGCGACATCACGGCCCCGATTTCATCCGATAAATCAAGCGGTAACGTCGGCTCAGCGTCGTTCCAGTCACGCGGTGGCAGCAGCTTACCGTCGGCCGTCATCCCGTGAGCAATGAGAATGTCACAGCTGGAGCGGGTGAACGCCGTCAAGGTTTCATCATCGGTCTCTTTGATCAGAAGCGTCATGTAACGATACAGGATGCCCTTGAACAGGCCGATATCGCCACCGTCCCCAGCATCGGCGAAGACACCGTTCTTAACAAGAACGTCCAGTGACGTATGGGCACACTTAGTCGCTTGATCCAGGTAAGTCTGTTCGCCCGTCACGTGGTAGAATTCGAGCAAGGCACCAATATAAACGCCTTGGTTGTAGGTGAACTGCCATTGCGTGTCAATTTGCCCATCCTTGTTTCGATTAATCCCATCTTCAACGAACAGGGTATCGGGGTTGACCAGGACGCGCCGCATCCACTCAAGATCACGCTTGCTCATCTCGAGATACTTCGGGTCCGGCTCGATTTGGTACAGGCGCAGCGCCAAAATCATGACAGGCGCGTTCGCAGGGGTGTTCTTGTAATCGAGTTGCATGCGCGTCCAGGCAAAGCCGCCGCCCATGTTGTCGTTCCAAGCCGTGCGGAAAATGTCGTCACACACCATTTTGGCGTCATCGAGGTAACCCGCCTTACCAGTAATCTGAAATAGGCGCAGCGCCGCCAGGGCGTTCCACAGCATGTCATCGTAGTAGACATGCAGCAACGTGCCGTGATTGCGGGTCTTGTTGTAGTCGTAGGTCTGCTCCGCAAGCTCCAGATACTTAGCATCTTTAGTTCGCAGATAAGCATCCAGGCGAACATCCACAAGGTGGGCAATCCACCAGTAGTTGAACGTGTCGTTTTGATGCAGATCCGTGATTGGATACGCATTGTTGTACCGCTGAATCGGGTCCTTCGACAGGTAAAAGTCGTCGAGGCTCTGCTGGCCAATGTCTGCGTAGTGCGAATATGTCATGTCTCTCCTCCGTCCGGAACTACTTAGCTTCCTTCAGAATCTTGTCGCCTTGCTTTTGCGCGTTGGCCAGTGCCTTGTCCGCACTCGTCTTACCCGCAACAAAGTTCTGCAGTTGTGGAATCAGTGCGAGCGTTTCAACATCGGCGTAACCCATCACGTTTGGACGAATCTTGGCGTAGTTCATCGCCTGAATGAAGGCCTTGTACTTAGGGCTCTTGAAGTAGTCATCCTTGGCAGCCGCCATGTTCGCCGGCAGCCAATCCGAGATCTTCGCAAACTCAACACCGTTTTCCGGCTTGGTTGTCCACCACTTGATGAAGTCCCAAGCGCCATCCTTGTACTTAGCCGTCTTAGGAATGACGAGCCCAAAACCACCGGTACCGGCGCCGTGGTCGCCGTTAGGGCCGGCCACCGGCTGAACAATCCCGTAGTCAAGACCGTCTACTTTGTCGTAATCTGCCAACGCCCATGGGCCGTTGTAAACCATCGCTACCTTGCCGGCGGCGAACTGATCCGTCCCATCGTTAAAGCCTTGCTGGTAAACCTTGTCGACATTCAGCAGCTTGTTCCAGAACTTCAGAACCGTCTTCCCCTGTTCGGAGTTGAAGGCCGTCTTCGTCTGGCTCTTGTTGAGGACAGAACCACCGGCGGCGCTGATCCACTGGCTGAACAGGCCAACGTCGTTCAAAGAGAAGCCGGCCTGGACAAGCTTGCCGTTCTCCCACTTCGTTGTCTTCTTCGCAACGTTCTCAAGTTCGGCCCAAGTTGTTGGCGGCTCTACGCCGGCCTCTTTAAGAAGCTTCTTGTTGTAGAACAGCGAACGGTTATCGACAAGCAGCGGGATACCGTACTGCTTGTCTTCATAGTTCATTTCCTTAACGGTTTCAGGATAGAAGTCCTTCATGTTGACCTTGTCTTTTTTAATCAGATCAGACAGGTCCATCAAGGCACCCTTCTTGGCGTAAACACTGGTCTGGAACCGATCCCAGAGAATAACATCAGGCACTTCACCGCCGGCAATCCCGGTCAGCAGTTTCTGTTCGACCTGATCCTGAACCTTGTATTTAACCGTGTACTTGTCCTGACTCTTGTTGTACTGGCCAATTAACTCGTTCAGTTGCTTGATCTGCTTGCCGCTCCAGGCCCCCCACATCGTGATGGTCTGGCGCTCTTTCTTGCCAGAGGAGTCCTTGCTCGTGGAGCTCCCACACGCCGCCAGCGTTCCGACCGCGGCGACCGTTGCCAATGCCGTAAGTAATTTTTTCATCTTATTCAGTCTCCATTCCTATTTAATCCCAGACTCAGCCATGCCTTGAACATAATTACGTTGAGCAAAAATGAAAAGAATCAAAATCGGTAATGTTGCTAAGATGGTGCCGGCCATCAATGGGCCATAGTTCGTGCTGTGGTTATACTGGAACGCCGCCAACCCAACCTGAACCGTCTTCATGCTGTCCGCATTCAGGACAATCATCGGCCACATGAAGGAATTCCAGCCGGATTGGAAGGTCAAAATACCGAGCGTTGTCAAAGCCGGCTTTGCAAGCGGCAAGTAGACACGCCAGAAGATCTTGAATTCACCGGCGCCGTCCATTCGCGCACTCTCGCCAAGCTCTCTTGGCAGTGCCTCAAAGAACTGCTTCATAAAGAAGATGGCGAACGCCCCGGCGGCCCCTGGCAACAGAATTGCCCAGTAGGAGTTGATCAACCCCAGGCCACCTTGACCAAGGATGTTGTTCCCACCCATCAGTGGGAAGCTGCGCAAAACCATGAACGTCGGAATCATCGTAACAATCCCTGGAATCATCATCGATCCGAGGAAAATCATGAAGCTGGCCTTACGACCACGAAAGTGCAACTGACCGTACGCATAACCGGCCAGGCCACCGAAGAACAGGTTCGTTAAAACGCCGCCGACCGCTAAAATCAGGGAGTTCTTCAAGTAGTTGAGGAACGGCATCGTTGCGAACACTTCCTTGTAGTTTTCCAAGGTAAAGTGCTTAGGAATAATGTTCATACTGCCGCCAAGGATTTCGCCCCCGCTCTTCAGCGAGGTCGAAATCGTCCAAACGAACGGCAAAACCGTGGTGAGACTGATGAGTGTAACCGCGACGTACCAGAGAATGCGGTTGACCATCTTTTTCTTTTTCAAGCTTTTCATCACGCGCCCCCTATTCGCCCTCGCGGTTGAGTTTCATGTTAATGGCAGAAAAGACGAAGATGATCATGAACAGAACAAACGAAAGCGCCGAGGCGTAGCCCATGTTGAGCCCGCCAAACCCTTTGTTGTAGATGTAGTAGACCAGCGTGATCGTTGAATTCCCGGGTCCACCCTTCGTCAGCATGTAGGCCTGATCAAACACCTGGAACGCCCCAATCAGAAGCTGTGTTGTGACCAGGAACGTCGTCTTGGACAGCTGCGGCCAAGTCACGTGCAGGAACTTCTCCCAGGCTGTTGCGCCATCCAACTCTGCCGCCTCGTACAAATCAGGGCCAATGCCTTGCAGTCCCGCAAGGAAGATGATCATGTTACCGCCAAAACTCATCCAAACACTCATGATGACAATCGCGGTCATCGCCCACTTGGAGCTGTACAGCCATGCCGGTCCGTTGACGCCGAAGAATCCAAGGATTTTGTTGAACAAACCGTACTGCGGGTTCAGCAGCCAGTACCAAATCGTCGCGTTCGCAACGCTTGATGCCAGCACCGGCAGGTAAAACAGTGTCCGGAAAATCCCGGTCCCCTTATGATGCGCGTTGAGGATCATCGCCGCCCCTAGCGACGTGACCAACCCAAGTGGTACGTATAGAACTGTATAAATTGCAGTGTTCTTCAACGCGATGAAGAAGTACTCATCCTTAAAAATTTTGGCAAAGTTGGAAAAGCCAACCCAGTTGGGCTTCTCCACCACGTTGTAGTCCGTGAAGCTGTAAAAAAGAGCCATGACGATCGGAATCGCAGCGAAAAGCAAGAGCAAGACGACTGGCAAGAGAATGAACAGATACGCGATGTTTTGCTGCTCGTTTTGCGAGTGATGCCGACGCGGCCGACGCTTTGTCAGTTCCATTTTTCCACCCCCTTCAGCTTATATGTACTTCTGATATATTGATTATGCTAATTAGCAAGACCACATATCACAAGTGCATTATATTTTGGCCACGGCCTAATGTCAACGCTTTCTTTGCCATTTTGTTTGGGGATGTTTAAATTAGCGCTTTGTTAAGCTCGTGAAAGCAGGCAGGGCAAGGCGTCGCAATTATCTCAAAGATTTCGTTGCCAATTCGATGGTTCGGATATATATTATATTTAATATGGAATAGCAGGAGGTGACAACTTGGCAAAGCCACTATACTTAACGGTGTACGAACGACTCAAGCTCTCGATTACGGGCAATCAATACAAGCTTCACGAAAAGTTGCCAAGCGAAAAGGAACTAGCCGAACAATTTGACGTCAGCACGATCACAATTAAAAAGGCCCTGGACATGCTCAGGGATCAGGGTTTCGTTGTTCGAAAGCCGCGGCGAGGAACCGTTGTAACCAGTCAGGCTGCTGTTATCAGTGCGAGCTCCGACACGAAAAACGTGACAATTGGTCTAGTCGTCACAAACTTCACCGATGTCTTCGGAACCGATATCCTGCGCAGCCTAATTTCCTACGATGATCATCCCGTCAACGTTGTGACCAAAATCAGCTACGGGGAACCCACGCAAGAGGATAAGCAGATTCGAGAATTGCTCGAAATGGGCGTCGATGGGCTGATCATCCTGCCATCTTCCTCCGAGTACACCTCCCCGCTGATTCTCAAGCTGATTTCTAAAAACTTTCCCATCGTCGTCCTCGATCGCATGATGTCCGACCTGCCAATCTGCAGCGTCACCACCGACAACACCACCGCCGCCAGTGACTTAACGAAATTTCTGCTGACGAAGGGGCACCGTCACATTGGCATCGTCACTTCGGATTCGCCTGTGACCACGATTGACAAGCGAGTTAATGGTTTTCTCTCCGCCCACATTGACGAAAACATGGCCGTCAGCCAGGAGCAGATTCTATCGACCGTCGAATCCGTCATTCCCGATTCCAAGACGCCAATCGAGGCAGACATTGAGAACATCGTGAAGTACCTGGAACGAAACCCTCGCATTACGGCCGTCATTGCAACGGAGTATAACATCGCCTCGCTGGTCTCAAGTGCCATCGCACGAATGGGCAAGCGCATACCGGAAGATTACTCGCTTGTCTGCTTCGACGGTCCCGAAGTCAACGTTTACGACGAGAACGCCTTCGTCATCACCCACATTCAACAGGCCCAGTTCGAAATCGGCCAGGCCGCGATGGCACTAATGATGATGAAGCTCGCAGCGCCAGACACCATCAAGAAAGTGACACTGCCCTATCATCTCATCAAAGGAAACTCGGTCCGTGATCTATCCAATCATTCTTAGCTAAGGAGAACTGAAATGATTTTAGAAACCAACAGCAAAGTGCTCTTCGTCGGCGACTCCGTCACAGATGCAGGTCGCGACTATCAGGCGCTTCCGGGAACAGCCGAGTCGCTAGGCGACGGTTATCCTAACCTCATCAGCGCTGCACTGACGGCCATTTATCCGGAACGCCGAATTATGGTGGAAAACCAAGGCGTCAACGGCAATACGACAGCTTCGCTTGTCGACCGTTGGCAAACCGATGTCCTCGACCGCAAACCCGATTACGTGACGATCCTGATAGGCATCAACGACGTCTGGCGTCACTTTGATTCAACGTTCTACCACCCCACTGATCTTGTCTCAAGCGAGCTGTACATGAAGAACCTCTCTTGGATGATCGATGTCACACAACCTCACGTCAAGGCTTTAACCATAATGAGTCCCTTCATGTTCATCCCCCAGGGCAGTGAGCCGATGCGCCAGATGGTCGATCAATATCGTCAAGTCGCCGAGGCTCTGGCAGTCAAGAATCATTGCCGTTATCTTGATATTCAGGCCGCCATCGATGCGTATTTACAGCACAACTCGAGTTATATTCTGAGTGCGGATCGCGTTCATCCCAACATCAAGGGGCATATGCTGATCACCACTCAATGGCTGAATGCAATCGACTTCGACTGGACTCACGCTCAGGCCTAGAAAAAACGGTCCATACCGAGGTTTGCTTCGCGCAAATCTCGATACAGACCGTTTTCATTCGCCTGGGCCCTACTTCACCTTAACCCGCACCACCACGGGCAGCCCATCCGTTGTCCAAGTTGCGGCGACGTGCAGCCCCGCCGCGTCGCGGTGCCACTTGGTTTCACCGGCGGCGCCGAGCACGTCGACCGCGGCGATGCCGCCGTGGAAGTCCACGCCGTCGTAGTTGTGGTCGTGGGGGCTTCGTAGTGATGTGATGCACATCTCATGCCCCGGCGTCGGGTTCAGCGCGATGGCGTAGAGGTTGCCGTCATTAACCGTGAAGCGGAAGTCCTGGTCGGTGTAGGCGATTGCCTTGCTGTCGGCGAAGCTGCCGCCGACCGCCGCGGTCGGGCCTTCCGCCGGCTTGCGCCACGGGCGGGAGCCGTAGATGGCCTCGCCGTTGACCGCAAGCCAGGCGCCGACGGTCAAGAGCAGCGACTTTTCCTCCGGGGCGATGGTGCCGTCGGCGTGGGGGCCGACGTTCAGCAGCAAGTTACCGTTCTTGCTGACGACATCGACTAGGTTGCAGAGAACCTCCGGCGCCTTTTTGTAATCGTTGCCCGGGGTCCAGGACCACGAATTACGCGCGATGGCGGTGTCGGTCTGCCAGGCGTAGGGCTGGACATCCGCGAACTGGCCGCGCTCGACGTCGGGCAACGCGGTGCCGAAGGCGAAGGCGTCGAACTTGTAGGCAATCACCGGCACGATGCCCCACTGCGCCGCGCGGTTGTAATAATAGGCGGCAAAACGCTGCAGGTAAGGCTTCATCGCCAGCTGCTCGATCCACCAGTCGAAGTACATTTCGCGCGGCTGGTAGCGGTCCACGATTTCACAAGACCGCACCAGCCAGTCCTGCATGTATTCCGTATCCGGCTGTGGCGTGGTGATGTCCAGCGCATCCGCCGGCTCCTTTTGCGCCGGCCAGTACAGGTCGCCGCGGTGCAGCGGGTCGTGGATGTCGCTCGGGAATTCACGACCATGGCCGAGGAAGTGCCAGTGTTCGATGCGGTGCGAGGAGGCGCCGTAGACCAGGCCGCGCTGGTTCAAGGCCAGCTTGAGCTCACCGGCGACGTCGCGGTGCGGCCCCATTTCGTAGGCATTGTAGTGCGAAATTTCACTGCGGTACATCTGAAACCCGTCGTGGTGCTCGGCCACCGGCACCACGAACTTGGCCCCGGCCGCCGCAAACAGGTCGGCCCAGGCCTGCGGATCCCACTTGGCGGCGGTGAACTTGGGAATCAGGTCCTTGTAGCCGACCTCGCGCTGGTCGCCGTAAGTCGCGCGGTGGTGAGCAAACTCTGGCGCGTCCTGCATGTACATGTTGCGCGGGTACCACTCGCTGCCGAACTCCGGCACCGAGAAGACGCCCCAGTGAATGAAGATGCCGAACTTCGCGTCGCGGTACCACGAAGGCACCGAATATTGCGCCAGCGACTGCCAGGTCGCCTGGTACGGACCCTGGGCGATCACCGCGTCGATGCGAGCCAAGTCTTGTTGTAAGGTCATGTGATCTGCTCCTTTTGATTTTTAAAAACGCTTTCTTCAAGGCAGAAGCTTACACGTCTCGCCACCCGCTGTCCAGCCCCGGCGACGTCTCGACCAAAACGGCGGCCATTCGTTTCACGTGAAACACAGGGCTTGCCGGCGCATCGCGGTGCCACCGTGGCCTTGGTGACCCGCATCGCCCAGCATCGGTCCAACCGCACTTCGCGTTTCATTGACCCCTGCCCGAGAATTTTCTTTGACCAACTAATTTTGGAGGTGTGATATGACTTTTGATCCCAACCAAATGACCGTGCAACGCGCCGATGGTGCCTGGCAGGAGCTGTCCCGCCAGGGCGATACCTGGGCGGCCGCCGGCATCCGCGTCACCACCAAGGCAACCACCAGCGACGCGGCCGCAACGGTCACGGGCGTTTTCGCCAGCCTGGCGGTCGCCATTACCGCCAGCGACCAACCGCTGCAGCGGCTGCGGCTGACCTGGCCGCGCGAGTCGCAGCCCGGCGCCTTGTTCATGGGCGACGCCTTCGAACGGGCCTACGGTGAGCTGCGCTTCACCCCGCTCGACGAGGCCGCGGTGTATCCCTGGTACTTCGTCGAACACGGCCCGGCAGGCAACCACTGCCTGGGGGTGGCCACGCAGCCCAACACGTTGTGCAGCTGGACCGTGACGAATACGTCCACGATGCTGTGGCTGGATCTGCGCAGCGGCACGCGCCCGCTTCTGCTGGGCGACCGCCAGCTGCCGTGCTGTGAGGTGGTGAGCTTCACGAGTCCCGCCGCCGACCCCTTGCTGGCCCTCACGGCATTTTGCGCCCGGCTGAATCAGGCGCATCAACCGCGGCCACTGCCGCAGGTGATCGGCACCAACGACTGGTACTACGCATACGGGGACAACAACCGCGAAGACGTCGTCCACAACGCCGCGGCCGTAGCGGCGCTGTGTCAAGGCTTGCCGGTTCGGCCGTGGTGCGTGGTTGACGACGGCTGGCAGTGCGACCACAGTTCCGCCTACAACGGCGGCCCCTGGACCGGTGGTAACGCCAAGTTCGGCGACATGGCCGCCGTCGCCGCGGCCATCAAGGCGGCCGGGGCCCGGCCCGGCCTGTGGTTTCGGCCGCTTTTGACCACGACAGCGGCGCTTCGGCCCCACGCGCTGCGCCAAGACGGCGACGCCTTCACGCTGGACATCAGCGACCCGGCCGTGCTGGCCGCGGTGCAAGCCGACGTGCGACGCTTCGGCGACTGGGGGTTTGAGCTGATCAAGTTCGATTTTTCCACCGTCGATGTGTTCGCCCAGTGGGGGCCGACCATGGGGCTCGACTACGCACAAGGACCGCTGGCATTCCAGGATCAGACCCACACCACAGCCGAGATTGTGAAGAACTTCTACCGGGCGATTCGGGAGGCCGCGGGACCGGTTTTGCTCAACGGCTGCAACGTGGTCGGCCACCTCGCCGCCGGCTTCATCGACCTGATGCGCATTGGCGACGACACCAGCGGCCGCAGCTTCCGCCGCACCGTCGCGATGGGCGTCAATTCGCTGGCCATGCGCCTGCCGCAGCACCGGACGTTTTACCTCGCCGACGCGGATTGCGTGGGCCTCACCCCGGACATTGACTGGGCCCAAAATCGCCAGTGGCTGAACCTGCTGGCCCAAAGCGGCACCCCGCTGCTGGTTTCTTGCGACTTCAGCAAGCTCCCCGCCGAGCAAGCAGCGGCGGTTGCTCAGGCCTTCGCGCAAAACGTGGCGCAAACCGCCCGTTACGCACCGGTATCGGTGCTTGACGGCCGCTACCCACAGGTCTGGACCGATGGCAGCCGGCGCGATGTCTACGACTGGGAGACATCGCCGCTGGCGCCGATGTGACGCTTGCCGCTTGCCGCCGGTTGGTCCACGCCGAACAAAGTCGCTTTTCTCCAAACCCAAGGAGGTTTCCCCATGTCCCTGCTATCCGAATTAACCCACGCCAAGGCGTCCCTGAGCCGCTCGATTTCTGCCGAAAACCCGACCGGTGAACCTAGCGGCGGGGGTCGCGCCACCACCGGCACCGGCGCCGCCGCAGCCCGGGAGCTCGGCGTCGGCTGGAAGGTCTCCCCTTCCGTCGAACTTGCGCCGCACAGCACCACCACCCTGGCCGACATCACCGGTCAAGGCGCGATTAAGCACATCTGGATGACCTGCTTTCCCGCCCACTGGCGCAGCCTGGTGCTCGAGTTCACCTGGGACGACGCCGCCCTGCCCGGGGTGCGGGTCCCGTACGGTGATTTTTTCTGCAACGGGTGGAACACGCGCTGCAACATTAACTCGCTGCCGGTGGCGGTCAACCCGGCCGGCGGCATGAACTGCTACTGGGAGATGCCGTTTCTGAGCCACGCAACGATCAAAATCGTCAACCTGGGCGATGAAGCACTGCCGCTGTACTACCAGATCGACTACGCGCTGGAGGCAATCGCTTCGCCTTGCCTGTATTTTCAGGCCTACTGGCACCGCAGCCACCCGCTGGCGGCCAAGGCGGTTCACCCCGTCCTGCCGCAGATTGAGGGCACCGGGCATTTTGTCGGCACGTACCTCGCCTACCAAAGCAACAGCGCCGGTTGGTGGGGCGAGGGCGAGATGAAGTTTTACCTCGACGCCGACCGCGAGTTTCCGACCATCTGCGGCACCGGCACCGAGGACTACTTCGGCGGCGCGTGGAACTTTGAGCAACCGCAGGGCCAATACGGCCGCTACTCGACCGCCTTTCTCGGGCTGCCGCAGGTGATTCAACCGGATGGTCTGTACCAAAGCCAGCAGCGCTTCGGCCTGTACCGCTGGCACGTGCTGGATCCGATTCGCTTCACCACCGGGCTGCGCGTCACGCTGCAGTCGCTGGGCTGGCGCAGCGGCGGCCGCTACCTCCCCCAGCAAGACGACATCGCCTCCACCGCGTTCTTTTACCTGGACCGGCCGGACTGCGCGTCCCTTGAACCGCGGCTTGACGCCGACTGGCTGGAGGTCAACTGAGGTCGGCACCACGAAAAACGGGTTCCCCCGCGTTGCACCGGCCGTTGGCGGCGCGAACGTGGGGAAACCCGTTTTGTGTGGCATTCAAAAACGTCCGGCACAGGCTGCGCCGGACGCGCCGAAGCCACCGCGGGTGAAAACGCGCGGCGGCCTCGGTGTTCTTGCTGGTTAGTGCGGTGACGCGGCGGTCGCGACCGGCTCGGGCGCAAGTCGCGATGCCGCTTGAAACAAGCGGTACAAGCCACCGGTCAATGCCCCGCCGCAGCTACCTCGCAGTGCGAGTAGGCGGGACAAAACGCGGCCGGTGGGTGGTGGTCCACACCCTGGTGGTCGGTCCCAATCGGAGGGGACCGTTGCACGAAAACGTCGGCGTTGTTGCCTGGTTCGGCATGGCATGAGTGGGGTACTGGGAATGCTTATGTCCCGGACCGTTCCCCATAGACGGTGGCCGTGCTGCGGCTGTGATCAAAGCCGCCGCCCCGTCCTAAGATAATCATCTAGAGCTAGTGTAAACCCTGTCATTTTGGCCGTCAATTTATAAGCTCGCCCAGGCGGCTAACTGTGGCAACCGCGGTGCCACCAAAAAGGACCGCCCACTGCTGAGCGGTCCTTGCGTTGCGGCCGGTGGCAACCCGGGTCAATGTTGGTTGACATAACTTTGACCGAGCCGTTGGATCGCTCGGTTGCCAGAAGGTGGCATCACTTTGCGCAGTGGCGGGTTGCCAGCCGCCAAACTAGGTTGACATAACTTTGCCTGCCCTGATTCAGCACACGCCTCGGGCCAGTTTCACAGTGCTTGGCTTGCTCGCGGTTGACATAACTTTGACCGGCCCCGCGGTGGCCGCGCAGCGCCTACTCCCCGTCGTGCTGCTCGCACCAGACTGCCATCCCTCGCTTCAGGTCGGCGACCAGCGCCGCCTTGTCCGCGGCCGGGTCGAAGCCGCCCATGTGCTCCTGGGCGATGGCCTGAAGCTGCGCCACGGTGCAGGTCTGCCAGAACTGAACGTAGTCGTCGATTGTCTGAAACGCCGCCATGTTTTTACCTCGCTTTGCGTTAGTCGATACGCACAGTATAACGAATCGCGCAACAAGAACCAACACTTTTGCCGCCCGTCACAGCTCACCCTGCAGCACGGTCGGGCGGCCGTCGCGCAGAAACACCGGCAGCGTCTCGAGCGGCGCTTGGGCGGTGATGGTCTGACCGCCTGCATACTGCTGGCCGTCTCGCGCATCCGTCCAGCTCGCGCCGGCCGGCAGGTAAACCGCGCGGCTCGTTGCGCCCGGCGTGGTCACCGAGGCGACCAGGATGTCCGGGCCGTACAGGTACTCATCGGCGACGGTCCAGGTCGCCACGTCGGCCGGAAACGCTAGGAACAACGGCCGGATGACCGGCAGTCCCTGCGTATGTGCCGCATGCATGACCTGGCGCGAGTACGGCCGCAGCTTCTCGCGGATCAGGATGAATTTTTTCATAATTGCGTAATTGGCCTCGCCGAAGCTCCAGATTTCGTTGGCGGCACCTTCGCCCTCGGTTTCCTCGCCGCTGACCTTGTAGACCTTGGTGAACGGCTGCCGGGCCCCGTGAATGCGCATGACAGGGCAAAAGGCGCCGTACTGGAACCAGCGAATCAGAAGCTCCTGGAACGCCGGCGACGCGGCCTGGCCGCCGTGGAACCCGCCGATGTCCGTCGTCCACCAAGGAATGCCGGCGATGCCCATCTGAAGCCCCGCCACCATCTGATTGCGCAGATCCTGCCAGGTGGAATGAACGTCACCGGACCAGACCAACGCCCCGTAGCGCTGGCTACCGGCCCAGGCGCAGCGAACCAGGTTGACGGCCGGGGTCAGCGTGTCGATTGCGGTCGCCGGGGTCGCAACAGCCGGGGCTGAGGTCGCCTGAGTTGCGGCACCCGGTGTTGCGGTCGCCTGGGGTGCGGCCGGTTGGGTCGAGACCGGTTGGGTTTCAGCCGCCGCAGCGCTTGCGGCCGCCGGTGCGGCCGCCACCCGCTCCGCCGCCGCACCGCCTTGACTCGCCAGCGCGGTTTGGCCCTCCGCGAAGCCCCGTACGTACTCGCGCGGGTAGAGGTTGCCGACCTGCAGCACGGCGCCTTCGTGGTAGCGGTACAGCGCCGCGTCGTAGGTGCCGAACTCGGGCTCCGCCTCGTCCAGCCAGAACAAGTCGACGCCTTGGTCCAGGTAATTGTGCTTCACCTTGTCCCAGACGTAGCGGCGAGCCCGGGGGTTGGTCGGGTCATAGAACACGTTGTTGCCGTGGAAAATCATCTGAACATCCAGGCCACGGGTGGTCTGAACCAGCAGGCCGTTTTGGCGCATCTCCGCGTAATTTTCACTTCGCACGTCAATCTGCGGCCACACCGACACCATCAGCTTGATGCCGTATTCGTGCAGCTCGGCCGCCATCGCCGCGGGGTCCGGGAACGCGTCCGGATCGAAGCGATAGTCACCGCAGCGCGGCCAGTGGTAGTAATCGATCACCAACACGTCGATGGGGATCTGGCGCCGGTGGTACTCACGCGCCACGGCCAGGACCTCCGCCTGCGTCGCGTAGCGCAGCTTGCACTGCCAAAAGCCCAGCCCGTACTCGGGCATCTCCGGGGCCCGGCCGACCACGGCGGTGAACTGAGTCACAATCTGCGCCGGCGTGGCGCCGGCCGTCACCCAGTAGTCCAGCTGGGCGGTGCTGTCGGCTCGCCACTCGGTGGTGTTGCGCCCGAAGGAGACGGAGCCGACCGCCGGATTGTCCCAAAAGAAGCCGTAGCCTTGATCCGACAGGTAAAACGGAATCGTCACCTGCGAGTTGCGCTGCGCCAGCTCCAGGTTGCAGCCCTTGAGGTCAAAGAAGTCCTGCTGGTACTGCCCCATGCCGTACAGCCGCTCGTTTCGCGCCGACTGGAAGGTCGCCTTCAGCCGCCAGTCGCCGCCGCCCAGTGGCTGAAAGTCCCGGGCCCGGTGCATCAGGGCCCCGCCGTCGTCGGCCTCCTTGAGCAACAGCTGGCCTTGGTCATCGTAAAAGGCCAGCTGACCGCCACCGTTGTGCGTCAGGTCGACCACGGCGGTCAGCGACCCGTTTTGAATGCTGGCCCGGGTCGCCTCAATGGTCACGGTTGCGGCCCGGGTCGGCCCAAGCAACGCCGGGCTGGTCAGGTCCAGCTCGCCATTGGGTCGGCTCACCACCCGCAGGCTGTTGGCCCCCCAGGCGGTGAGGCGAACGGTTTCGGTCTGCACCCGCCACTCGAGAAAATCCGTCCCTGCTGCGAAAACTGTCATAGTCCCCTCCATCATCTCTGGCCGCGCGTTCGGCACGGTCGATCGCGTTTTCAGCCTGCGCTGACCACCGTTGTGAAGCTGTGCGGCGCCAAGGTCACCGCCACCGCCGCACCGGTCTGGATCACACGCTGGGCCTGGACGGCGGCCGCGGCGGTCCTGTTTCCGGTGCCGGTCGCGGTCTCAGCCGCGGTGCCGGTCCCGCTTCCGACCGCACCGCCCAGGCTCACCGTCACCCGCCGCTCAACTTCAAGCGGATTACTGATCACCACCACCCGGCTGCCATCCGGGTTTTCAAAGCCCAGGGCGTTGCCGGCCAGCGGTCCGGTCAGCGACAGCGCATGGGCCCCGGCCTGCACCGCATGGGCGACGTGCTTCATGACGTAGAACTCGGGGTTGTAAGAGACGGTGCCGGTGGTCGGATCCACCGAGATCATCGCATTTTGCCGCCAGCCCCAGGTGCTTTCGCCGCCGATTTCAAGCACCGCGTTCCAGTAGGTGTAGCCGGCCACCCCGTTGGTGATGTAGTGGCGCATCAGATCGAACACATACTCGGCGTAGGCCCAGGTGTTTTGGCCGTCGCCGCACTCGTTTTCCGTCTGCAGGTAATCGAGTTCGGGGTAGGCCGCCACCGTCTGCTGCAGCGCCGCCTTACCGGCCCATTGGTAGCCGACGCCGCGGATGTAGCCTCGGGCCTGAGAATCGGCCAGCACCGCGCCGGCAAAAGCGGCGTAATCCGCCGAGTTGATCGTGCCCAGCCACAGCTGCGTGTCCAACCCCGCCGCGGTCATCGCGGGGCCGAGGTAGTCGCCGATGAAAGTGGCGAGTTGTGGTCCGGACCAGACGCAGGACGGGAATTTCTGATCCGCCACCACCTCGTTTTGCACGTGCAGCTGGGCGATCGGGGCCCCGGCTTGCGCGTAGGCCTGCAGGAAGCGAACGAGGTAGTCGGCGTAGGTCTGCTGGCTGCGCGGGTCGGCCTTGAGGTGGCCGTAGTTGTACACCGCCGGGTACTTCAGCCAGGCCGGCGGCGACCACGGCGAGGCGAATAGCAACAGGTTCGGGTTGCGGCGCAGCCCCTCTTGGATGTAGGGCAACAGCCACTGGCGGTCGCGGTCGATATTAAAATGCGCCAAGGCGTAGTCGCCGCGAACGCCGTCGTGGCTGTACCAGTCGACGGCGTAATCGCTGGCCCCGACCGGCAGCCGGCCGATCTGCAGGTGCAAGTCGCCGGCCGGGTCAAACAGCGCGTCGAGCACCGCCGCTCGCGTGGTGGCGGCGAGTTTTTGCAGCGCGACCATCCCCAGCTCGTTGAAGCAGGTGCCAAAGCCCCAAAACGGCCGAGGCGATACGGCGGCGACGCCGAGCGCGGCCTGCCTGTCGTCTGCGGCCGTTACCGGCGGCGTTTGCCAAGCCGCGGTCGCGGTGGATTGAACAACTTTGAACATCTCAAACCTCCTATTGTGTGTCTTGCGCAACAGTCGCGCCCATAGCCAGCCGGTTGTCGGCCACCCCGAGCAGCGCGTGGGCCATCACCGAACAGCCGCCGAGCAGCTCGCAGTGATCAACCCCGGTGACGGCGGTCAGGGTGACCGTCGTGCGAATCGCAGTCGGCAGCAGGTTGCGCAACTCCCCCAAAAGCCGCGGCATCGCGGCCACCAAAGGGGAGTTTACCACGATTCGGGCCGGGCCAAGCACCGTGGCGAGATTAAATATGACCGCCGCCAGCCCCCGGCAAAAATCGCCAACCAAGGCGGTGACCACCGGGTTGCGAGCGGTCGCCAGCTGCGCGATGGCCGCCGTCGTGTAGGGCCCGTCACCCAGGCTTTGGGCCACCGCCTGCCGCAGCGCGAGCTCCGACGTCACCGGCTGCCCCACCAAGGGCCCCGGGCAGCCTTCGCCTGGCTGATTCGCGGCTCGGCCTGGTCGGGCCAAGACCTCACCTGACGCATCCGCAGTCCCGCCTGGCCGCGCCGAGGCTTCACCTGACGCATCCGCAGTCCCGCCTGGCCGCGCCGAGGCTTCACCTGACCGATTCGTGGTCCCGCCGGTGCGACCCGCGGCGGCGCCGCGCGGCCGGGCCAACGTGCCGACCGCCCCGGCCGTGTGGCGATAGCCGGTGTAGAGCTCACCACCGATGATGATGCCGGCGGCGACGGCGTCCGTGGTGCTGAGACACACCAGGTCCTCGCCGGCCCCGCGGCGCTGAAAATCACGCACGTAGATTGCCGCCAGGTCGGCCGCCGCGTGGAGGGACACCGGCACCCGGAAGCGCGTCGCCAAGGCGCCGACCGGATCAAGCGCCGCAAGCCCCGGAAAACCCGTGGCCACGGACCGCTCGCGGTCCACCACCGCCGGCACGGCCACGACGATGCCCAGCAGGCGCTGGTGACGCGGATACGCCGCAATCTGGGCAACAATCAGCTCGAGTACCGCCGTCGCGGCCATCCCGCTGATGGGGAACTGCGCCGTCGTCAGCACTGCGCCGTTGAGCCGCGCGAACAGCAGGTCCAGCGTCGTCTTGCCCCAGCCGACGCTGACCACGTACCCCAGGTCCCAGTTGATGGTCAAAAGCGTCGGTCGCCGCCCTCCGAGCTGGGTGCTTTGACCCTGGCCGCGCTCGCGCAACAGCCCGGCCGCCAGCAAGTCGGCCACCAGCGCCGACACGGTGGCCTTGTTGATGCCGCTGGCGCTTGCAATCTGGCTGCGTGACGTCAGCTTGCGGTTGAACACCTCGAGCAGGATGCGCTGCTCGTTTTCGGCCTGCACCCGACTTTTCACTTCCTGCATGGTCCCACCTCCAAAGGTATGGCGCTTGCGCTAATCCTCCCCGGGATAGCGCAGCCCCCACTGAGCGCGAGCGGCGTCCATCACCGCCATGGTGTCTGCCGTCCAGGCCGCGGTGGGGTTGGTGCCTGACGCGACGGCTTGCGCCAGCGCCTGCGCCTCGTAGCCCATCGCCCGACTGGTGGCCCCAGCGCTGACGGTCACCGGCTCGCCCTCGTTGGGCAGCCAGGTCGCCTGCGCCGCCCGGCCAAAGTTGATGATTTCAAATGAGCCGTCGGCAAAGGTCAGGTAGGCGCGGTTGGGCAGCCGCGCCGCCAGGCTGGTCACCAACACGGCCTGCTCGCCTTGGGCGTTGGTTAACACCAACGTGCTGGTGAGATCCACCCCGGTGACGGCCTTGGTGGCCGCAGTCGCGACCAGCTTTGGCCTGGCAGTCATGAAGCGCCGCGTCAGGCTCAGCGGGTAGATGCCCATGTCCAGCAGGCCGCCGCCGGCTCGCTGCGGGTTGTAGAAGCGGTCCTCAAGATTGACGGGCACCTGCTCGCCTAGGCTGGCCTGAACCAGCCGCAGGGGCCCCACCGCGTGAGCAGTCACAAAGTCTTCGATGGCCCGGTACAGCGGCATGTGGTAAATCGTCTGCGCCTCCATCAGCACCAGCCCCTTCTTAACGGCCAGCGCGGTCAGCGCCGCCAGCTGGCGGCCGTTGAGCGTGATCGGTTTTTCGCACAGCACGTGCTTGCCGGCCTCAAGCGCCAGCCGGATGTCGGCGGCGTGAAAATCATGGGTGGTCGCGATGTACACCACATCGATGGCCGGATCGGCGCATAGCGTCCGGTAGCTGTCGTACACGTGCGGCACGGCCAGGTCCTTGGCAAAGGCGACCGCCCGTTCAGGCGCCGACGCGGCACAGCCGTACAGGGTCTGACCGGCGGGAAACTGCGCCACGAACTCACGGGCGATCCGCCCCAGGCCGATGATGCCCCAGCGTAAATTTGGCATAAGCTCCTCCTTAATGCTTTTTGATTCAAACAAACAGGGCCCGTGACGATATCACCACAGGCCCTGCAACCCGCCGGTGGTCAGGCCGCCGGGCTCACCTGCTTGCTCAACTCGGCCAGGTGACGGAACCGCTTGTGCAGAATGTGGAAGGTTCCGGCCAGCTGCGCCGTGATGAACACCGGCAGCAAGAACGCCGGTAGGAAGCGAAAGACCACGTAGAAGCCGACCAGAAAGGCCAGGATCGCCGCCAGCTGCACCGGGCTGGTCAGGGTGACCAGGTAGGCCTGCAGGATGTAGCGCGACTTCGGCAGGTCGAAGTAGGCATAAAGCGCCAACAGCGTCTGGAAGCTGATCACGCTGATCACGATCACCACGTCCAGCACGTACCGGAAGAACACGGTGACCGGGTCGCTCAGCAACGTGGTCATCCGAAACTCCAGGTACAACAACGCCGCAATCCCCAGGACCTGAAGCCCCAGCAGGTTGGCCGACCAGAAATTGGCCCGGTACCGCTCAACGTACAGCTTGACCATGAAGCGGAACTTGAAGTACGAGTCGAAGTCGCGGTGGAACTTGCGGTACAGCGACATCGCACTGAGAATGGCCGGGAAAAAGCCCAGCACCACCCCGCCGGCCAGGATCCCAACCAAGGTCAAGACGTTGAGCACCAGCAAGTTCAGGTAGTAACTGCAAAACCGATAGACAAAAGCTGCCATAATCTCACCCTTCCGGATCCGCTTGTGATCCACGATTGCGATAGTGTCACGAGCCGTCACGCCTGGCGCGGCGGCAATCAGGTCGCCGCAGCGCCGCATGGGTTCGGTCACACACCCCGAACCCCACAGGCACCGTCACGCGCCTGTGGCGACGCTGGCTTCGGCGACCGCGATTGCGCTTGGTCACAACCCAGACCACACGCAACCCGTGCCGACGTCGCCGGCGTAGACTGCGATCAACCCTTCACGGAACCCAGCATGATCCCTTTTTCGAAGTACTTGGCCGTGATCGGGTACAGCACCAGGATCGGCAGCGTCGAGATCACGATCGAGGCGTACTTGATGGCCTCCTTGGACTGGCTGATCGTGTCCATCGTGTTGGTCGTCAGAAGCTGACTGTTGTTGGCCAGCGTCTGGTTTTGAATCAGGATTTCGCGCAGGATCAGCTGCAACGGGAACAGGCTGCGGTTGGACAGGTAGATCATCGCATCGAAGTAACTGTTCCAGCGGCCCAGCCCGTAGAACATCGTCATGACGGCGATGATCGGCGTCGACAGCGGCAGCACGATTTTGATTAAGAGCTGCATGTCCGACGCGCCGTCCAGGTAGGCACTTTCCTCAAGCTCGGTGGGAATGCTCTGGACGAAGTAGGTCCGCATGATGATCATGTTGTAGACGCTGATCGCGCCCGGAATCACCATCACCCACACGGTATTGACGATGCCCAGCATCTGGTTGAGCAAGTAGGAGGGAATCAGGCCGCCGGAGAAGAACATGGTGAAGGTGAAGAAGAAGGTCAGTGGCCCCTTCCCCTTCAGCTCGCGCCGCGACAGCGGGTAGGCGGCCAGCGTGGTCATCACCAGGTTGACCAAGGTCCCCAACACGGTGTAGATCACCGAGTTGCGCATCCCGGTCCAGATGTCCTTGTTGGTGAAAATCATCTTGTACCCTTCGAGGTTGAAGCCCTGCGGCACCAGCAGCAGAGGGGTCTTGAAGATCTCGCGGGGGTTACTGAACGACGCCATGACCACGAACCACAGCGGATACAGCAGAAGCAGCGTGATGATGGCGACCAGGATCACGTTCACCACATCGAAGGTGCGGTCGGCCTTGGTCTCGGCTTTTACTTTCAGGTTTACCATAAGCTCGTGTCACCTACCTTCTTGGCAATCTGGTTGACGGCGATCAGCACGACGAAGTTGACAATGTTGTTGAACAGGCCGATCGCGGTTGAGAAGCTGAAGTCCGAGCCGACGACCCCCAGCTTGTAGACGTAGGTCGAAATCACTTCCGACACCGGCAGGTTCATGTCGTTTTGCATCAGCAGGATCTTCTGGAAGTCGGCGCCGAGCACCCCGCCGGCGGCCAGGATCGAGTTGATCACGATGGTCGGCTTGATCGAAGGCAGCGTGATGTGCCAGATGGTCTGCATCTTGGTCGCGCCATCGAGGTAGGCCGCCTCGTACTGGTCTTGGGGAATGCCGGACATGGCCGCGGTGTAAATCAGGGTCCCCCAACCAACCCCTTGCCAGACGCCGGACCAGACGTACACATGCGGAAAGATGCTGGTCGAGCCCATGAAGTCGACCTTGTGCATGTGGAAAAAGCTCAAAACGGTGTTAAACACCCCGTCGACCGGGGACGTGAAGAACAGCACCATCCCCACGACAACGACGACGGAGATGAAGTTTGGCACGTAAGAAATGGTTTGGCTGATGGCCTTGAACCGCTTGTTTTTCAGCTCGTTGAACATCACCGCCAAGATGATCGGCAGTGGAATGCCGACCACCAGGCTGTACAGGCTGAGCCGCAGGGTGTTGATCAGCGTTTCCATGAAGTAGTTGGACTGGAAGTAGCGGGTGAACTGCGCCATGCCGACCCAGGGGCTCTTGAAGACCCCGAGTACCGGTGAGTAATTCTTGAACGCGATCACGATCCCGTACATTGGACCGTAACAGAAGATCAAGAAGTAGATGACCGGCAGAATCAGCATGATGTACAGCCACGGGTGTTTGAACCGCGGCATCAGCCGTCTTTTGGTATTGGTGTTCGTCATGTCTTTGACTCCTTTTCGATTTGGGACTTGCCACGCGGCGGATAAGCGAAGGCGAAACGTCCCATGGTGACCATGAACCGTTCCGCCTCCTGCTCGATATGGAAATTAACGCGCCTTCATGTAGCGATCGTACTGAGTCTGCTTAATCTTCATATACTTGTCCGCACCAAGCTTCTTGATCTGCTTGACGTAGGCATCCCAACCGGAGTCGATGTCGGTCTTGCCGGTGACAAAATCAACACGCGCCTGGGTGACGTACTTGCCAATGTCGTTCATGATCGGCGTCACGGTGTCCGCCTCTTCCTGAGTCGTTGGCAGGTCGCCGACCAGTTTGCCGATGAACTTGTGGGAGTGCGTTGCCGGGCTCGCCCACTGCCAGTACTGGTCCAGCGTCATCTTACGTGCGTTAGCCACTTGCTGGAACGTTGGTTCAACGTATGGGTAGCCGCCGCCGTAGACGTTGTCGACCCACTGGAAGGCACCCAGCTGAATACCGTCCTTGTAGTCCAGAATCTTCTTGTCGTAAACAATCTTGCCGTTTTCAATGTTGTAGGTGACCCCCTTCTTACCGAAGGCGCCGAGGATAATCCCCTTTTCACCGTACATGTAGTCCATCCACTTGACCAACCGGGCCGGGTTCTTGCAGGCGCTGGTGACCATGAAGGCCGATGGGCCGGCCACCATCGGGTAGTAAACCGCAGTGGACTTGTCGCCGGCAGGGCCCTTCAGCCCAGTAATGCCGACGTAATCTGTGGATTTGGCACCGAACTGCGCCGGGCCAGACTCGGTGTAGGCGCCGACGATGCCGTCGGTGCCGTCGGCCAGCCACTTTTCCTTGGTCACGTTGCCGAAGGTCTGCTGGTTGATCAGGCCTTCTTTGTACAGGTCACGCTCGTACTTCAGCACTTCCTTGTACTTCGGGTCGGTGACGGTCATCTTGACCTTCTTACCGTTGTTGCTCAGGTAAAAGAGCGCGGAGGTGGAGAAGTCGCCGGCGTTGGTCAGGCCGTAAGCGCCCATAATCTGGCGGTCCAGCGTGTTGCTGAAGCTGTTGGTCGTGTCGTTGTACCAGCCCTGCTCGTCCTTTTTGCCGTTGCCGTTCGGGTCCTTAGTGACAAAATCCTTCAGAACCGTCTTGAATTCCTTCAGGTTGGTCGGCGCCTTCAGCCCCAGCTTGTCCATCCACTTCTTATTGAAGTAAATCTTCTTCGTGTTGTCTTCCAGGTTCAGGTAAGGCATCGCGTAGATGTGGCCATCGGGCTGCGTCAGCGCCGCCTTGATGTCCGGGTACTTGTCGAACAGCTTCTGCAGGTTCGGCGCGTCTTTTTTGATCAGCTTTTCCAGCGGAATGAACAGGCCCTGGCCACCGTACTTGGCCAGCTCCGTGTTGGAGAAGTTCATGCCGTAGTAGGCGTCCGGCTGGTCCTTGGAGGCCAGCAGCACGTTCTTCTTGTCGGCCAGCGAGGCGTCGGTGATTTCTTCAAAATCAACCTTCACCCCGGACTGCTTGTAGCGTTCCTTCCACATCCACAGCTTGTTGGCATCCGGCCGCACGTCTTGGAACCCGCGCCGCACGATGTGGTAAGCCGCGTCCTTGCCGCTGCTTTCCTTGGACTTGCTGCCACCGCAACCCACTAAGATCAAGCTCGAAAGGATCGCCGCGGAAATGAACCAAAGCTTCTTACTTTTGATCATTATGTTTTCCCCTTTATTCACCGTAGTCTTCTACCGATAAAGCCTCTAAAGCAAACGTGCCTTCATACCCCTTGATGCTGATCTGGTTCACCTTCCCTGGGCGAATCGTGACCGTGTAATTCGAGAAGCCGTCGAAGTTATCGAGGGCCCCGGAGAACGGCAGGTTCAAAAGCGTCTCGAACTTGCCATTCACAAACAGCTGCAGCTTGGCCAACTTGGCCGGCGTCGCGTAGTGGAAGCCGAGGTTGACCCGGCCGGTGGCAAAACCGTCCACGGCGTCAAAGGTCACAACCTGTTCGGCGCGGTCGATCGGTTCGGTGGCCAGGTCCTGGTAGTTGCCGGCAAACGGGCGAGCCGCCACGCCGGTCAGCTCGGCTTCGTTGAGCCCGTAGGCCTGCAGCTGGCCGAGCGGGGTCGGCGCTGCATCCGCCAGCGGCAGCCGGCCGTTGCGGCTTTGCACCACCAGGCGCATCGTGCCGTCCTCGTTGAACTCGACCGGATCGACGCAGATGGAGCGCAGCACGCCTTCCTGAGACAGGTCGTCGGAGTGGTAAAATGCGTACCACTGGCCCTTGTACTCGACCACCGAGCCGTGGCTGGTCTCGCAGTTGGTCGGCGCCAGGTACGGCCCCATCGCCTGCCACGGCCCCAGCGGGTTGTCACTCATCGCGTAGCACAGGTGGTTGTTGCCCGAGTGGTTGTCCGAGTAGGTCAGGTAGTAGATGCCGTTGCGCTTGAACGTCCATGACGCCTCGTGGAAGTCGCCGAGCCCCTCCATCGGCACCAGCGGGGTCTTGAGCGAGTGCATGTCGTCGTTCAAAACCGCCGCCATGCAGTGACCACCGCCGCCGTAGTAGAAGTACGGGGTGTTGTCGTCGTCGACGAACACGGCCGGGTCGATCATCGCAAAGCCGCCGACCCCTTCGATGTAGCCGAGGTCTGCGAACCCTTGCGTCGGGCTCGTGCTGCTTGCCACGCCGATCTTCCACGAGTCGTTCCAAGCCTCTTCGCTTGGGTGCGGGTAGAAGAAGTAGTAGTGGCCGTTGCGGTAGGCGCAGTCCGGCGCCCACATAAAGCCGCCGCTGGGCCGGCCCCAAGGCGACTTGGATGAGTCGAACAGCTCACCCTCGTCGCGCCAGTTGACCATGTCCGTGGTCGAAAACGCGTGGTACTTATCCATGAAGTCGCAGCCCTGCGCCGGATCGATGTCGCGGGACGGGTAGACGTACAGCCTACCGTCGTTCCACACATGCGCCGACGGGTCGGCGGTGAAAATGCTTTGAACAAATGGGTTGATCGAATAGGATCTGTGACGTCGCTTCGCCAAGTTGTCCAAGAAGTTTCGCTCCCTTCAAAATAATGGCATTAGGTCCAAAAGGATTGAGTGCGACATCGCGCCGAACAGTCTATACCAAACGCCGTGCGTTCGGATGTGAAGCGCTCTCAAACACCTTCGCTCGTAAGATACCACAATATTTAAAGGTCGTCTACATTGTCTGTATATTTGTAACATTTCAACACGCCGTTTGTTTGTGTCGCCCAACCATACCGTTAAGTTGACAATCTTTCGCTTTGGGCCTGGCTTCGGCGCTGATCGCCGACCAAAAGCAACGTACCGGTGCCGGTTAGGTTGGTAAAATAATTTTACGAAGTCACCTCGTGTTCGCCATCGCGTTCCAAGCTCGTGACATGTTCCGAATTGGGTTACAGGTCGCAACCCCTGATGTGACGGCGTTTCAAACGGTCATGCCAAAACGGTGCCCGTTTTCATCTGCAACTTTCAAAAAATGGCATTGAACCGTTTGTATTATTTGTTATAATGTATGCGAGCTCTCTGGCAGGCGATCCGCACCGCGGGTAGACCAGTGGGCCTTGTTGCGCCGTGCCGTTCGCGGCCGCGCCACCACACCGCACCAACCAATTCAAATTCCTACGTGAGGGATAGCCAATGCCAAAGAAAGACCCGATTTATGTCACCATCGCCGACCACCTCAAGTCCCAGATCAGGGACGGCACCTACCGTCCCGGCGACCAGCTGCCAACGGAAAAGGAGCTGGTCGATCGCTTCTCGGTTTCCCGCGTCACCGCTCGCAAGAGCCTAGACGCGCTGGAAGGCGAGGGGCTGATCGAGCGCTTCGCCGGTCGCGGCACTTTCGTCAAAACCGCCGGTGAGGATTCCGACGGCACCGCCCCGATCACCCACCACAGCGTGATCGGCGTCGTGCTACCCGAAATCACCCCTTGCTTTGGGACCCACCTACTTTTTGAGACCTCACAAATTGCTCAGGACAATGACCTGCGCCTTTTTTACATGGGGACAAGAGACGACCAGTACCGCGAGGCGCAGATTATCCGCGAGTGCAAAGAATACCCGGTCGACGGCCTGATCATCTGGCCGGTCCCCGGGAAATTCATCAGTTCCGAAATTCTGAAGATGATTCTCAGCGACTTTCCGGTGGTGCTGCTCGACCGGTACGTCCAAGACGCCAACGCCAACTTCGTTTCAACCGACAACAAGGCGGCGACGCGACTACTCTTAGACCACCTAATCAACATTGGGCACCGAACAATTGCCGTGGCGCAGGGCGAAGTCGGCAATGACTCGTCGCTGCGGGACCGCGTGCTGACCGCACAGTTGTACCTGTCCAACTACACGGATGACACCAACACTAATTATCTCGGTGGCACCCTGACCCTGCCGACCTTTGACTTTAAAGACCCGACCGACATCGCCGAAAAAAAGCGCCAGTTCCTGCCGAAACTACGCGCATTCATCGCAACCAATCCTAACGTAACGGCGTTCTTCATCGCCGAGTATTATCCGGCGACCTTCTTGTACATGTGCCTGACGGACCTTGGCTATCGTGTGCCTGACGACTTCTCCATCGCCTGCTTTGACTCACCGGACTACTATTTGGAGCAAACGCCACGCTTCACGCACATTCACCAACGCGAGCAGGCACTTAGCCAAGCCGCCGTCACAACCCTTAAAGAGGCGATGGCCAATCATGACAAGCGCTATCGCCAATTAGTCGATGTCGACTTGGTTGTTGGCGACACGACCGGAGCCCCGCGTTCATAGGTTACGTCACGATTCGTTTCGACCCTGACGCGTCAAACAGCAGACTATAGTTCTGCCGATCTTCTTGGCTTTTCGCTCTAGCGAAGGCTTGCCTAAGGAGGCACTCATGATCTCAGATGCTCAAGCACGGCAAAAGGCGCAGGCGCTGGTGGCCCAGATGACCCCGGCCGAAATGATTGCGCAGCTCGAATACGACGCCCCGGCGATTCCGCGGCTGCACCTGCCGGCCTTCAATTACTGGAGCGAGGCGCTGCACGGCGTGGCCCGGGCCGGCACCGCGACCGTTTTTCCCCAGGCGATTGGGCTTTCGGCGATGTTCGACCCGGCGACGCTGGCCAAAATCGGCGCCGCCGTCGGCACGGAGGTTCGCGCCAAGCACAACGACGCCGTGTCACACGGCGACTTCGGGATTTACAAGGGGCTGACGGTGTGGTCGCCCAACGTCAACATTTTCCGCGACCCGCGCTGGGGCCGCGGCCACGAGACCTACGGCGAGGACCCCTACTTGACGGCGAAAAACGCGGTCGCTTACATCCACGGCCTGCAGGGCGACGGCCCCTACCTGCGCGTCGCCGCCTGCGCCAAGCATTTCGCCGTTCACAGCGGCCCCGAGGCGCTGCGCCACGAGTTCGACGCGCGGCCGACGCCCAAGGACCTGACCGAAACCTACCTGCCGGCCTTCAAGGCGGCGGTGCAGGAGGGCCACGTCGAAAGCGTGATGGCGGCCTACAACGCCGTCGCCGGGGTGCCGGCGCCGGTCAACGCCACGCTGTTGACCGAGACCCTGCGCCAAAAATGGGGCTTTGACGGCCACGTCGTCTCCGACTTCGGCGCCGAGGAGGATGTTTGTGCGACGCATCACTACACGACCAGCGACGCCCAAAGCATCGCCCAGGCGCTGCAGGCGGGGTGCGACCTCTGCGCCGGCCACCTGGCGCCGGCGCTTTCCCAGGCACTGGCCGCCGGGCTGGTCGACCAGGCCACGATCACGCGAGCCGCGGAGCGGGTTTTGACCACGCGGATGCGGCTGGGCCTGTTCGCCGAAGACGACCCCTACGCCGAGATCGATTACGCCGAAAACGACACCCCCGCTCACCACGCCCTGGCGCTCGAGGCCGCGGCCAAGAGCTTCGTGCTGCTGAAAAACGCGGGGCAGCTGCCGCTGTCGCTGGCGTCTTTGACCAGCGTGGCCGTCGTCGGGCCAACCGCCGACAGCACCCGGGTCCTTGAGGGCAACTACAACGGCACCGCCTCCAACCGCACCACCATTTTGGCCGGGCTGCGGCAGGTGCTACCGGCAGGCGTCCGGCTTAACTACGCCGAGGGCTGCCACCTGTTTTTGGACCGCACCGAGCCCCTGGCCGAGCCCGCTGACCGCCTGGTCGAGGCCGTCAGCGCCGCGGAACACAGCGACCTCACGATTGCGTGTCTGGGCATGGACGCGACCATCGAAGGCGAGCAGGGTGACGCTGGCAACGCCGAGGCGGCCGGCGACCGGCGCGACTTGGCGCTGCCCGGTCGCCAGCAGCAGTTGCTCGCGCAACTGCTCGCGGTCGGCAAGCCGGTCGTGTTGATTCTGACGGCCGGCTCGGCCGTCACGCTCGGTGGCTTGGAGACCCATCCCAACCTGACGGCCATTCTCGACGTCTGGTACCCGGGGGCGCTGGGTGGCCAGGCCGTCGCCGACGTGCTTTTGGGCAGGCATTGCCCCACCGGCAAGCTGCCGATCACGTTTTACCAAAGCACGGCGGAGCTGCCGGCCTTCACGGATTACGCGATGGCCAAGCGAACCTACCGCTACATGCCCCAAGCCGCGCTGTTCCCGTTCGGCTACGGCCTCACTTACGGCCACATGACGCTGGCAGACGCCGGCGTTCGTTGGCTGACCGCAGACCGCGAGGCGGCCGTGGCGGTCCAGGTTCACAATCCGGAGCCGTATCCGGTGACCGAGGTGGTGCAGGTTTACCTCCGGGCCAACCATCCGGACGCGACCCCGCATCCCCGGCTCGCCGCCTTCCAGCGCGTCACCGTGGCGCCGATGCAGACGCAGCGGGTGACGCTGACCGTGGGGGCGGACGCGCTGTGCGTGGTCGATGCCCAAGGCGGCACCCACCTGCCCGACACCGACTACGACGTGTACGTCGGCTTCGGCCAGCCGGACGCGCGAACGGCCGCGCTGACCGGCCAGCAGGCGCTGCACGTGACACTGAGCAAGTAGAATACGCCAAAAAACGAGCGAACGCCCGTGGTCGGTTGACCGCGGCGTTCGCCCGTTTTTACGTTGTGAATGACTAGGCATCGTTTACTTGCTGCGGTGCCGCCGCCACGCCGTCACCAGCGCCCAAATGGCCGCGGCCGCGAGCATCGCCTCGCCCAGCGGCACGGTGAAGAAGAACGGCTCATGCACCAGGCCGTTCTTGGCCACGTAGGAGAACTGCGCCCCGATCAGCGGCAGTGCGATGCCCGCCAGCACCAGGATCAGCGGTCCCAGGTAACGCTTCATCGTTGCTCACCCCCTCCCTGCCAGTTTACCAGCTGGGTGCGAGCCGGTGGCTTCAGTTTTGGTTAAGTCTGGCCCAGATGCCGGCGTTGACCACCGCCTCGAAGTCCGGCTCGACTAGGCAAGCGACGTGATGCGCCGCCAGCGCGGTCGTCAGCGGCTGGCCGAAGTACGTGAAGCTCTTGGCAATCTGACCGCCGAGCACCAGCGCTTGTGGTGCAAAATCCTTCACAAATGGCGCCACGGCCTGGGCCACCACCTGGCCAAACGCCGTGAAGGTCGCCCGGGCCGCCTCGTCGCCGGCCGCCGCCAGTGCCGCCAGCTGGGCCCCGCTGTAGGCCACGCCGGTGTGGCACTTGGCCAGCCGCGTCAGCCCTCGCGCCGACACGTAATCGTCGACGATGCCGGCGCGAAACGGGGTGTCATACAGCCAGCCGTGCGGCGGCACTCCGGCCCCGGTGGTCACCAGCCGGCGGTTCGCCACGAAGGCCGAGCCGGCGCCGGTGCCGATGGCCAGGCACATGAAGCGTTCGCAGTCTCGCGCCACGCCACCGCGCGTTTCACCCAGCCCAAATGCGGCGATGTCGTGAATGTAGGCGAACCGCGCGTGGGTGAGCCAAGGCAGCGTCCGGGCCGCGGCGTGTTGAATCGCCGGCGTCAGCGGCATGCCGTACAGCGCGTCGTACTTGCCAAGTCCCCGCATCAGGCTGACGCCGCCTGCGTAATCGAAGGGCCCGGGAAAGGCGAGGCCGACGCCGGCCAGCGCATCCCCCGCCGCGGCCGCGGTGATGATGCTGACAAAATTAGCCACAATGGTTGCCGCCGACTCGGTCGCCTTGGCCGGGTAGTGCCTGGCCGGACCCACCGGCCGACCGGCGGCGGTCACCCGCGTCGCTTTGATCTCGGTGCCGCCGACGTCCAGCAGTAATTGATCTGGCATGTTTCCTCCTTCTCAAGCCGCAGCGCTTGCGTCGTGGTGTTTTTGACAAGACGGGATTCCCGGCCGCCTTGGCTCACGGCCGCACCGTGGCGACCAGCACCGCGCAGGTCTTATCCAGCGGGGTCAAGCGAAAATCCCCGGCGGCGGCCGGAACAATGAAGGTCTCGCCGTAATGAACCTGGTACGGCGCAAAGGCGTCGCGCGTCGACGACACGATGGCGCCGGTGCCTTCGACGACGTTGGCCATGTGGACGCTGCCGTTAGCGGCCACCACCGCACCGGCGCGGGTCTTGAGCCAGTAGCGCGTGGTCTGGATGAACTCCTGGGTCGCCAGGCCGGTGGTTTCCTTTTTCACATTCGGAGTGTCTTGCTCAACGTGGACCTGATCGATCAGGTTGGCGTTGACGTAAGCCTCGCGCCGGTTCCAGGCGATCACCTGCTCGCCGTCTTCGATGTGAACCGGCCGCGGCCGGCCGTCCAGGCCCAGGCGGCCCCAGTCCCAAAGCTTGAAGGTGAACAGGTACGGCGTGGCGCTGATTTCAAGCACCACGGTGTCTTTGCCGGAACAGTGAACCGTGCCGGCGGGAATCAGGAAGTGGTCGTGCGGCTGCACCGGCCACTTGGCGACGTAGCGGTCGGCGTCAAAGGGCGCCGTCCCGGCGTCGGCGGCTTGCAAGGCGCTGATCATGGCAGCCGGGTCTGTGGTGTTTTTCACACCCAGGTAGACCGTTGCGCCGGGCTTGGCAGCCATGATGTAGTAGCTTTCGTCCTGCGTGTAAGGCATGCCGTAGTGGTCCCTGATGTACTGGGTGGTCGGGTGAACCTGCAGCGACAGGTTCTGGCCGCCCATGGTGTCGAGAAAATCAAAGCGGATCGGGAACTCGGCGCCAAAGCGGCTGTAAACCCGCGTTCCCAGCAGCCGCTCGGCCTGATCCAGCACCAAATCCATCGCCGGCAGCTCCAGCGTGACATCGCCGAAGGTCAAAAGCAGGCTGTTCTCCTCCGGCACCCCGTCGAAGGCCCATGCGTAGTTCGGCACATCACCAGGCAGTTCGAACTGCTCGCGCGTCCACTGGCCGCCCCAGACGCCGGGCGCGAAGTACGGCTTGAGCCGAAACGGGGTTTGCGCGAGCTGGCGCAGCCCGGCTCGCAGCCCGGCACCGGCGACCAGGCGCGGTGCGTCGGCGATTGTGGTGTCGATCACGGCATCGAGGCGCGACAGCAGCTTTGCCTTTTGCCGGTCGGCCATGCGCCACTCGACGAAGTACCCCTGCTTGACTTTGCGCAACTGATCGCCTTGTCCGTTGGCCGACTTCCAGTTCGGGCTGCCGGCCTCATAGCGCAGCTGGGCCTCCCAGCGCGGCAAATCGCAGTAAACCAGCACCGAATAGTCACACACGAGGCTGGCGCCGACGCCGTAAACCACGGTGACCGGGGCGGTGCTGGTCGCAATGGCCTGCCGCATCGCCGCGGTTTTGGCTGGGTCGTACGCGTCCTGCAGGGTCAGCGTGTTCATGATGCCAAACACGCGGTCATCTGTGAGAAACGGCGCAATCAGCCGCTGATAAGCGGCGTCCGTGATGCAGCTCGCCTCACTCGCCACCAGCTCGGCGTCGAGCGTGGCCAGGGCCGCCGCCAGCTCGGCCTGGCGAACCCCGGGGTAGCACTCCACGGCCACGACCACGTGGCCACTGGCGCTGGCCGCGGCGGCGGTGGCGGTGGCGTCAGTCGCCGGGTCGCTACCCGTCGCGTCCGAACCGGTCGGCGAATTGCCGGATTCGGCCGTTGAACCGGTCGCGGTCACGCCCGTTGCCGCGGCGTCAATCAGCGCCTGCAGCCGCGCCACCACGGCCGGCCAGCCGGCCACCGCCGCGAAGCCCGGCACCCGCTGCACCGGAAATTTATCGTAAGTCATGCCCTGCCCCTTTCTCGAAGCGATAGAAGGTCCACACGTCCTGGTTCAGCGCCGCTGCCTGCGTGAAGGCCTGCGCAAGCGTGGATTTTGCGAAAGGCTGCACACTGTAATGGAACTGGTAGAAGCCGCCGAGGTCGGCCTTGAAGTTGGTTTCCCAGAAGTTGTTCATCAGCCACGAGTAGACGGGGTCGGTGTTGCTGGCGCCTTCGCCCATCAGCCGAATCGGGTGAGCGGCCAGGTCGCCCAGCGTGACCAGCGGTGCGTCCTGGCTGGCCACCACCCAGTTGTCTTGGCCCTCAAAGACCACGCCGTTTTGCGTCGCGTAAAAATCGATGCAGGTTCCCGGCAGTTGGTCGATGCGCGGCCGCACGATGGCACCGGTTTTGTCCAGGGCAACCTGCGAAGCCGCAAACGGCAGCGCCAGGTAGACGTTTTCCGGTCGCCACTCGCTGAGCTTGTGGAACCGCACGTCGACGTCGACCTTGGGACTCAGCTTGTAGGCGGTCAGAATCACGGCGCAGTCCTGCAGCCCCGCGGCCAGCCGGTACCCCAGCTGCACCCGCGTGTAAAGCGGCCCGTTCTCAAGCACCTTCACGTCATTGAGCTGCCCGACCGACCGCTGAGTGCGAAACGCCTTGCGGTTGCGGCCGAGGTTGCGCCGCACGGACTGGTAGTTGTCGCCCAGCTCAAGCGGCGTCACCTCGTAGACCGGCGTGAACGCCCCTAGCTCGCCGGGCTTGAGGCGCTCTTCACCCGTTGTCTTATCCAGCCAGCTCGTGATACCGGCGCCTGCCTGCCAACTGATCTTGTAAAAATCGTTCTCCAAGCCGTCAACGGTGGCGGTGCCGCCGGCGGCCAGCTCTGCGGCACGCCGCCAAGCCAAGTCGTCGACGCCGTCCAGGCCGATGGGCTGGCGCATCCCGGCCGAAAACGGCCGCGGTGCCGGCACCTCGCGCAATGAGAAGTGCTTCTCTTCACGTGCCGCCAGGTCCAGCCAGATGCACAGCTCGTAGCCGCGCGAGTAGTGGCTGATCTGGAATGGCACGGGCTGGCCGGTCGCCTGGTCGATCACCTCGAAATGCTCGTGGCCGAACCACACCTCCAGGTCCTGCTTGAGCATGGTCCGAATCGGGAAGTCGTGCGGGTTCACGGCCCGAAACGTAATTTCCTTGCTCAAAGACAGCGGCGTTTCGCCGTGCTGCTGCTGGATGCGTTCGCGAATCTTGGTCGCCGCCTCGGCGGCCTTGAGCGCATACAGCCGCTTCCACTGGTCGAGGTTGTTGACCTGCGGGTGGAAGGGCTCGGTGATCGAGCTGGAGTAACCCCAAGTGTGTTCGGCGTAAAACATCAGGTTGTCCCGGGCCGTGTCGTACCACTCCTGCGGCGCCAGCTCGTGTTTGGGGTCGAGCTTTTCGGCCACCGCGTAGTCGCGGGCCGCGTGGCGGTACTGAATCACATCGGCCGGGGTGGAGCCGATGCCATCGGCCCACCAGTCGGTCCAATCGCCGCGGTAAGTGGGAATCGGCACAGTGCTTGCTCGCACTTGGTCAAAGAATTCATCGAGTGTGACCATGCGCAACTGAATGTCGCCGCCGAGTGCGTTGTAGCGGTCGATGAAGTGCAGAATTTTCAGCGTCGCCGGCGAATTATCGGTCATCAACCCGCTGAGGCTGATCGGGACAAAATCGTAGGCGTAACCCTGTTCCGTGAGCGTCTGCACGTAATTTTGAATGCGTTCGCACGAGCGGTCGAACAGCGACAGCTTGGTGTCGTTCAGGCCGTCTTGGAGGGTGTACTCGAAGGTCGCCGCCTCGGAAATTCCCAGCTCATTTCCCAGGTTATAATGCTCGCCGTTCCACGCCAGAATGCGCTGACCGCTGGCCCCTTCCCACCAAAACGGCGCCTGCTTGCGCAGCGGGTGGTAGCCGTGGTGAGTGTGCAGGCAAGACATCAGGTTGGTGACGCCGGCCTTGGCCAGGCCTTCCACCATGCCCCACGAGTAACCGTTGATGTCCGAGGTCAACGCGCTTTTGGCCGGAATGTGCAACGCGTCGCGCTGGCGGCGTGTCTTTGCCATCACCTCATCGAACACCTGCGCCGAGACCAGCTCCGTCAGGTTCAGGTAGCTGCCGGAGAGGCCGATGTTGCCAGCCTGCACCGCCTTGACGAAGGCCGCCTGCTCCTGGGGCGTCGCCTCCTTCAAAAACTGCTCGACCGGCCAGTAGGTCTCGCAGTTCCACTTGAAGCGCGGCTCCTGGGCGATCAGGTCCAGAACCTCCTTGATGAAGCCGATGTGATGGGCCCGCATTTTCTCCTGCGTGTCCGTGTAGCCGACATCGGTGTGTGAGTAGTGCAAAACGTCGATTGTGAACGTCATGGTAAACTCTCCTTTGTGTTTAAAATCGCAAATCGTTATGATGAAAGTAACAAAATCACAGGGGGAAATGCGATGCCTGATCTCAATGCCAACATGCCGCTGTACCAGCAGGTGGCCGCCGATTTTCGGCGTCAAATCGCAAGCGGCCGGTGGCCGGAGCGATCCGCCCTGCCGACGGAGGAGGCGCTGGCGGCGCAGTATGCGGTCAGTCGCATCACGATTCGCAAGGCGATCGCCGCGCTGCTTCAGGAACAGCTTTTGACCAAGGTACCGGGCCACGCGCCGCGGGTGGCCAACGCCCGGACCCAGCCGGCGCCGAACCAGACGCTGATTCGGCCGCAGCAGCTGGCCATCGACGAGGTGTTCGAGGACCACAAGCAGCAACAGGCCGACCTGACCCGCGTCCTGGCCGACCTGCGCTGTGCGGAGATGCTCGCGCTGCCCCTGGGGGCCCCAGTCACCCTTTTGTCGCGACGCGTGTTTGACAACGAGGGCCTGGTCGCGGTGTTCAAGACCTACTTCGTGGCGCCGGCGCTGGCCACCGCCGATATCAGCCGCTTCATTCAGACCAAGAAGTCCTTTTATGATTTCCTCGCCCGGCACGGCATCGAACCGGTGGTGCAGCGCGAGGTGATCACCGCCGTGCCGGGCGGCACCGACGCCTTCGCCGGGCAAAAGGCCGCACCGCTGTTGCGCCGCGAACGCCTGGTGGCCGCGGCCGCGGCCGACTACCGCGAGTACAGCGACTGCTACTACGCCGCCGACCGCTACCGCTTCGTGCTGGACTTCACGCACTGAGGTGGTGCGGCAGACCGTCGCGGCTCAACGCTGTGACGCGGTGAGCGAGGGCGACCGGCACCCGGACACGGCGGTTCGCCCCGATTGCAGCGGTGAGGCCTCGCGGTGCTGCGGCGAGGCCACGCAGTCAGCGCGGCGCCTGAATGGCGCCGCGGCGCGAATCCGGCTAGTCCTCGTTCGTGATTAAGGTCACCACGCCGAGGTTTTCGGCCACCAGCGCCGCATGGGCATCCGCCAGCGACTCGGTGCGTGACTGGGTGAACAGATCGAAGCCGAACTCGTAGAAGCCGGACAGGTCGACCTTGAAATTCGTTTCCCAGAAGTTGTTCATGACCCAGGCGTATAGCGGCGCCTGGTTTTTCTTTGCCGTCTGCGGCCCGGCGAGCTGAATCAGGTGTGGATCGAGGTCGCCCAACGTGACCAGCGGCGTGTCCTTCAGGCACAGACCCAGCATGTGGCCGCTCGGCTGGCGGTACAGCAGTCCGGAATTGAGCAGGAAAAAGTCGGTGTTGGTGCCGGGCAGCTGATCGATGGCCGGCCGGAACAGGCGGTCGCCTTTTTCGGCATACAGGTCGCCTTGCGCCGCAAACGGCAGCGAGACGTACAGGTTTTCCGGTGCCCACTCGTTGTTTTTCTGAACGCGAACCGTCGCCTCAATCTTCGGCAGGTGCTTGTAAAACTTGAGCTGGACGCTGTACAGCTGGGTGCCGGCCAGCGCGTAATCCAGCGCGATGGTCTGGAACACGGCGCCGTCTGCGACGTTGCGAATGTCCGTCAGCCGGGCAAAATCGCGCCGCACCCCTTTGCCCTTGCGGTTGCGACCCATGCGCCGGCGTTCTTGGCACGGGTCGGTTTTGACCGGGGTGACCTCGTAGATGCCGGCAAACAGCGGCGCCTCCGCCTCCCGCAGCAGGTTCTTGCCGGTCGCCTTGTCGATTAGCGTCTTGATGCCGCGGGTTTCGTCCAGCAGGCAGAGAAAAGCGTCGGTCGTAATCGTCAGTTCGTTGGGCTTGCCGGGGTAGGCGATGTCTTGCACCCCTTCGGCGCCTTGCACGAAGTTGACGTAGTGGTAGTCGGCTGTTTCGTGATTCACATCACCCAACCGCAGCCCGAGCCGCTTTTCCTCGTGCGGCGCCAGGCTCACCACGACCTCGACTTCGTAATCGGAGGCGGCCGGCGTCACCTGGCGGGGGTAAACCGTCCCGGTGGCGAGGTCGTAAGCCTCGATGTACGGCACATCCGCGGCACTCAGGCGCTTGCCGCCAAGCGTCTCCCAGTAGGCCAGGGCCAGGGTGACCGGCGCCGTGACGTTGCGGTCGTGCGGGTTGACCACCTTGTAGGTCTTGTTTCGCGCAACCCGCGGCCAGACGCGGCCGAATCTCGCGGCGGTCAGCTTGTTCAGGTAGGTGTTCACCGTCATGCCGGCGGTCACGGCGTAGTTGGCCTTGCGGTACTCGAGCTCGTTGACCATCGTCGCCCAGGGTTCGGACACCGAGGAGTGGTAGCCCCAGGTGTGTTCGGCAAAAAGCATCAGCTGGCTTTCGGCCGTGGCCAGGGCGGCCGGGTCGGGCGTTGCGGTGGCGCCGGTGGCCGCATCCGTGGTCGGCACGTCTGTCGCCGGTGCGGCGGTGGCTGCATCCGTGGTTGGCGCGGCCGTGGCCGGTGCGGCGGTGGCTGCATCCGTGGTTGGCGCGGCCGTGGCCGCATCTGCCGTCAGTCCGTCAGTGGCCGCGTCTGCGGCCGCGGCGGCGGTGCCGGTGGTCGTCAGCCGTTCGGCCAGCTGGTACTGGCGCTGGGCGGCGCGGTAAATCTTGGTGGCACCGGGGGTCGAGCCGACCCCGTCGGCCCACCAGTCGTTCCAATCGCCGCGGTAGGCCGGCAGGTCGGCAACGGCCGTCTGCTCGCGCAGCATCGCAAAGAAGCCGGTGACGCCGATCATTTTGACCTGAATCTCCGAGCCGTACTGCGCGTTCCACTCGGCGATGCGGTCGACCACCGCCTCGTTGGGGCCGGCATTGTCCGTCGACATGCCCGAAATCATCACCGGGGCAAAATCGTACGGGTAGCCTTCCTGGGCAAGTGCATCAAAGTACTTGTTGATGCGCGTGTGTGCCACTTCACGCCACTCGCTATCCGGGGTCCCTGAGAACTGATCCTTAATCGAGTAGCTGCCCGGTGCGTCGGGCATCATGCCCAGCTCGTTGCCGATCTGGTAATGCTCACCGTTCCACACCAGAAGCCGCCGGCCGTCTTGGGTTTCCCACCAAAAGGCCGTCTGATTCTTGAACAACGGGTACAGGCCGTGGTGGCCGTGAATGCAGGTGAACAGGTTCTCGATGCCATTGTTCAGCAGTTTATCTGCGTAGGCCCATGCGAAGCCGTTCACATCCGCCGTCATGGCCGAATCCAGTTGCCGCCGCAGCCGCTTGGCGAACCGCCGGCCCCGGGCCAGGCTGTGATCCAGCGCGGTCGCGTCGACCAGCTCGGTCATGTTGAGGTAATTCAGCGACATATCGATGTGCCCAGCCTCGACCCCGGCCAAAAACGCGGCTTGCTCCGCCGGCGTCGCCTCGTGCCAGAAGTTTTGCACCTGCCAGAAATTTTCACAGGTCCAGACGAACTCGTCGGCGCGACCCTTGGCCTCAAGGTCGGCGATAATCGCCAGCACCTGGCGAATGTAGTCGACGTGGTACGCCGCGATGTCTTCCTGACGGGCGGTGTAGCCGATGTCAGTGTGCGAATGATTGATCAAGTACAGTGTCTTCATATGAATGCCTCCGCAATCGGTTTCATTAGCTTTCCCCTCCAGTATAGCGGGTCGCGCCGTCCCTTGCAGGCTCTTATGAAAGCCCGGTGCAGCGCGGTTGGCCCGGGATTGGCTCGGATCGGCTCAGATCAGCTCGGCGAGGCCGCGCCCGGCTCTGGATTGGCTGGCATTAGCTCGAGACGGACCGGGGATTGACCCGGGATTGCCCGGAATTGCCCGGGATTGACCCGGAATTTCCCGGAATTGCCCGGGATCGGGTCGGATCGGCTCGGCGGAGTTGCGCCTGCATACCGATTGCGACCCTGCGAGAAACTGCCGAGGGACCACCAACCGCCGCGACCACGAGTAGGTGCCTGCTACGCCAATGCAAACAGGCGCCAGCCGCCGCCAAGAAGCACTTGGCGGCGGTTAGCGCCTGTTTGTTCGGTGGCGTTTTGCCAACAATCAGCCTTGAACCGTCGGCAGCTCCGCAATCCGCAGCTTGGCCGCCCCGTATGGAATCAGGGTCAGCTCCTCCAGCGGTTCGCCGGTGGCCACCGGCGACAGCGGCGGCTGGGCGGCCGAATCGTTGAGCAGCCCCCAGTCCAAAATGGCGCGGCCGCTGACCGTCACGGTGACCGGCGGCTGGGCGGCGTCAAAGGGCTGCGTGGCCACCGCGGCCGCCTGGACCGTCGCGTTTTGCGGCACGATGCCGTACTGCCAGCGGCTGTGCGGCCACAGCTCCCAGTCTTTGAGCGTGTCGTGTTCGCCGTGCGGCACCCAGGTGGTCTGAATCGGCAGCGCGAACAGCAAGGCCCCGTACCGCACCCCGACGGCATTTTGCGGTCGGTGAACGAACCGCACGGTGGTGGCAAACTCAAGTGCAAGCGTCGCCGTCCCCCACGCGCGTTCAAGCGTCGCGTAGCCGGCTTCGACGGCAAGCGGCAGCGGCGAACCGTCCAGGGTCCCCGTCACCGCGTCGGCCCAGGCCGGGATGCGCAGGCTGAGCTTTTGGGGGGTGCCATCGCCTTGCACAGCCAGCGTCACGCGGTTTTTGAATGGATAATCGCCTTGCACCGTCACGCTCAGGTGCGGCGTGGTCACGCGGCACGGTGCGTAGGAAATCGCGGTCAGGCCGCGAGTTTGTGACATCAGCCACAGGTGCTGCACGAACTTCGGCCAGCCCTGGTGCATGTTGGCGGTGCAGCAGCCAAAATGGGGTTCCAGGCCAAACAGGTTCGCGTCCGGCCCGTTTTGCGTCCAGTTGCGCTTGGCGTAGGAGCACATCACCTGGTTGACCTGCTGATCGTACTGGTGCGAGCCCCAGTCCGGCGCGACCGCCGCCGGCAGCGCGTTGTAGGCGACAAGCTCCAACCGGTCGCCGAACTCGGCGTCGCCCAGGCTCATCAGCAGGTTTTCCAGCGAAAACATCAGCTCGACCACGGCGCAAAGCTCGGTGCCCTGACTCGGGTCGGTGCCGGCCAGCCACTCGTCACCGGTGAACATGCCGTTGAGCTGACCGTGAAACTGATCGAGCACGGTCATGGCCTGGTGCAGTGCCTCACGAAAGGCCGCCGCATCGCCTAGCACCGCGTCTTGGCCCAGGTACTTCAGCGCCATGGCGACGTTGACCACGTGGCTGCGGTGGTCCCAGTCCGTCACGTAGCGGGTGAACGGGAAGTGCGTGAACGTCTCCGCCCAGTCCAGCGTCTGCGCCTGCAGCAGGTGAATCAGCGCCAGCAGCGCGGGATCTTGGGTGCGTTGGTATAGCCAAATGACGCACAACACATTCTCGCCACCTCGGGCCTGGCCCCAGCCTTCCAGCGGCCGCTCGGGTAGCGCCTGGAGCTGGTAGGTAAAATAGGCCTGCAAAAACGGCACCACCCGCGGATCTTCGGTGGCCTCCGCGTGTTGAATCAGCACCTTGAGCATCACCATTCGCGGCCACCAGTCGTCGTTGGTCGTCGGCCCGAAGTCGCCGTTTGGCCGCTGGCTGGCGAGCGTCCAGTCCACGAAGCGCTCGGCTCGCTTGATCAAGGCCGCGTCGTCCAGCAGGTAGGCCAGCGGCAGCAGCCCGTCCAGGTAGTAGGGGCCGCGTTCCCAGCTTTCGCCCGGACCGCCGAGCCAGCCGCTTTGCGGCCCGACATCCGGCCAGTGCGCGTAAAGCTGGCCGGTCAGCCCCGCCGCCTGAATTTTGAGCTGATCCAGTAGCCAGCCGCGGGGGCGAATCGCGCCCAGCGGCAGCTTGGTCATCGCCGCATTGAACCCTGAATGTGTCATTGTGATTGTGCCTTCTTTCGCATGATGTGCTGTGTTAAGCTGGTTCCAGCATAGCCGTTAGCGGTTTCACAAGCGCTAGCCGATGTTGCCCTGAATCTGCCTAATCTGACCCACCTGGAGGCCGTCATGCCCGTCGTCACCTTTCTCGGTTCCGCCCTACCCATTTTCCTGTTCGCCGGTCGCGATACCTACGCGCCCGGCCGCGCCCATCCGACGCGGCGCGACCTCGGCGTGTTCGATCTGCTGGTGGTCAGCCAAGGCGAGCTGCTGATGCAAGTCGTTGGCCGCGACCTGGCCGTGCCGGCCGGCCACGCGCTGCTGATGCCGCCGGTCGGGCGCCACGCCGGGCGGCCGGTGACGACCACCACCGCCTTTTACTGGCTACACTTTCGCCCGGTGGCTGGCTGGCAGGCCGGCCCGGTGCCAAAGGCGCCGGCCACGACAGCCTTGAACCCGGTGTTCCCCGGGCTGGTGATGCCGCAGCAGCAGCCCGCACCCCTGGCCCTGACCGCGCCGCTTTTGGACCGGCTGATCACCCTGGCGATTCGCACCGACGACGCAGCGCAGCTGGCCGCCCAGGTCACCTTCCACGACCTGCTGCTCGAGCTGAGCCGGGCGGTAGCCCCGACGCAAAACGCGGCGCAGCGGGTGGCGGCGGCGACCACCCGCTACCTCGAGGCCCACTTTGATCAAGCCATCACGTACCAGACGCTGGCGGCCGCGCTGAACTACGCGCCGAGCTACATCGCGCGGTGCATGCGGACCGTCGCGCATGAAACCCCGGACGCGGCGCTGACCCGCATCCGCCTGACCCACGCCTTGGCGCTTTTGACCAGCAGCGACCAGTCCATCGACGCGATCGCGCGGCAGGTCGGCTACCCCAGCGGCAACTACCTGGCGCGGCGCTTCGTCCAGGTCACCGGCCGGCCGCCGTCGCAGTTTCGTCACGGTGGCGAGCGGCCGCCATTCATCCTTCGATAAAAATAATAAAATATTTCGATTTATCATCCCGGTAAATAAGTTGAAGCGTTTTATCATCCGATTCTCATGACTGTCTTCTTGTGGCGTCACAGCGGGGCCGTTATACTAAAGCCGTAATGTGCAATTATTCACAACTAGGAGGCAACGACATGAAGATCACAATTTTAGGCGCCGGTGGTATGGGTAGCCGCTTCGCGCTGATGCTTCACCAAGCAGGCAATGACGTCACCCTGGTCGACGGCTGGCAGGCCAACATCGACGCCATTCGCAAGGACGGGCTGCAGGCCGACTTCAACGGCCAGGCAACCGTCGCCCACCTGCCGATCTATTCCCCGGCAGAAATCGACCAGCTCGGCCAAACCGCGGAGCTGATCATCGCGTTCACCAAGTCCAACCAGCTTCGGGCGATGTTCGAGGCGGTGCGGCCGATTATCGGCCCCGACACCTACGTCCTGTGCCTGCTCAACGGCATCGGTCACGAGGACATTTTGCAGGATTTCGTCACCGCCGACCACTTGATTCTGGGCATCACGATGTGGACCGCCGGCATGACCGGCCCGGGCCACGTCACCCTGCTCGGGGAGGGCGAAGTCGAGCTGCAAAACTTCGCCCCGGCCGGCGAAGCCTTCACCCAAGACGTGGTGGCCGCGTTCCAAGCGGCTGGGCTGAACCCGACCTACAGCCAAAACGTCAAATACGCCATCTGGCGCAAGGCCTGCGTCAACGGCACGTTGAACAGCTTGTGCAGCCTCTTGGACTGCAACATCGGCGAGCTCGGCGCCACCGCGGAGGCCGAGACGCTGCTGAAGACCATCATCGGCGAATTCGCCAAGGTCGCGGCGCATGAAGGCATCGCGCTGGACGAGGCCGAGGTCTACACACACATTGCGCAGACCTTCACAGCTGCCATCGCCGCGCATTACCCGTCCATGTACCAAGACCTGATTGTGAACCACCGGCTGACCGAAATCGACTTCATCAACGGCGCGGTCTGGCAAAAAGGCCAGCGCTACGGCATCGCCACGCCGTACTGCGCGTTGCTGACCCAGCTGATTCACGCCAAGGAACAGCTCGTCGGTGCCAAATAGGAGGCAAACCATGGCTGATATGAAAAAAGCAACACTCACGCCGAAGGAATTCTTCAACAAGGTCCTGGCCGGTACCGCCACCGGGATCATCGTGGGGCTCATCCCCAACGCCGTTTTGGCCGCGATTCTCAAGCTGTTCGGCCAAAACGCGATCGCGCTGTCCCTCACCCACGTGGTCGTCGTGTTCCAGTGTGCGACCCCGCTTCTGATCGGCGCGTTGATCGCCCTGCAGTTCGGCCTCGGCCCCTTGGACATGGCAATTGTCGCCGGTGCGGCCTACGTCGGCGCCGGTGTCACGCAGTTCAACGGCGCGGCGATCAACCCGGCCACCAAGGCGGCCGGCATCTACGTCTCGGCCGGCACCGGTGACCTGATCAACACCATGATCACCGCCGCACTTGCCGTCGGGCTGACGCTTTTGATCGGCAACAAGTTCGGCTCGGTCAAAATCGTGCTGTCCCCGATCGTGGTCGGCGCCGGCGCCGGCTGGATCGGCTTTCTGATTCTGCCTTACGTCGCCAAAATCACGACCTGGATTGGGAACTTGATCAACTCCTTCACGACCCTGCAGCCGATTTTGATGTGCATCCTGATCACGTGCATGTTCGCGATGCTGATTATCACCCCAATTTCCACCGTTGCGATCGGCATGGCCATTCAGCTCAACGGCCTGTCTGCCGGCGCGGCCGCCATGGGCGTCGCCGTGACCACCGTGGTTTTAGTCATCCACTCCTGGCGGACCAATAAGTCCGGGGTCACGATTGCCGTCGGCCTGGGTGCGATGAAGCTGATGATTCCCAACCTGTTCCGCCACCCCATCATTCTGCTGCCGATTCTGACCACCGCGATCATCTCCGGCATCCCGGTGGCGCTGCTCAACGTCCTCGGCACCCCGGCCAGCGCCGGTTTCGGGCTGGTCGGCTTGGTTGGGCCGCTGGCCTCGATTAACGCCGGGCTGAACGCGCTGATTGCGCTGCTCGTTTGGTTCGTGATTCCAATCGCGGCCGGCCTGGCCTCGCGCCTGGTTTACGAGAAGCTGCTGCACATTTACGACGAAAAAGAGGTCTTCGCCTACCTCGGCTGACCTCACCACAACGCAAACAAGCCCGTGCCACCCGGAAAAAATGGGCGGCACGGGCTTGTTTTTGGTCTCTGCGCGATTGCTGAGTTCGATGGACGCGCCGAAGCCACCGCGCTTACACTACGCGGTGGCCTTGGCCTGATTCTGTTAGGTTCTAACCTCGTCTTACCGATTCGTGGTACGGGTGGTACACCAGTCGTCCCTGTGGCCACACGGCTACCCCACACTGTGGGTGGCGGTCGCAGGACTGCAACGGCTGGGTGGAAGTCCTTCCCCCTGGTTTCTCCTAGGATCAGGAGTTGCACTAAAGCTCTCGAGTTTAAAGTCGCGTGGACGATACACTGCGACTTGGCATGGGTATGGTACTGGAGGCGCTTGCGCTCCGGACCGTTCCCGTGCGGTGGCTACTCCGGCGACCGTGGCTTTGAGTCGTCGCCCCGCACTAAGATAATCATCTGGGTGCATCATAACACCATACCAATTTGGCGTCAAACTTTTTGCGCCACTTTTTTTGACGAAGCCCTATCGGTTCAAAAATCGCTGATTTAAAGGCCTTTTTGACGAGCGTCCGTCGACTTGTGACAGTTTATTTTGTGTCAACGTTTCACTCAGACAGATTTCGTTACATTTGGCGACATCGCGCTTATACTGACAGAAAAAAGAAAGCAGGTGCCGCCATGCAATCGAATCACCCCAATGTGCGATTAACCGTGACGCTCCTTGGAACTTACGCTGGCATACTTTTGGACGACCGCTTTCAGACTAGTCAAGATGAGCTGCTGTCGGTTCGGATTGACGCAGTGTCGCTACTCGACAATACCAAAATTCCGTTCACACCACTAGATGGTTACCTTGAGTTCGACCCGGCCCACACCCCCCTCGGTGTTTTGTGGCGCATCGGCGACCGCTTCGAAGTATCCGGTCGGCTGCGCTTTTTTCGTGCCGCCCCCAGTGCAACTTATGTCGCTAAGATCCAACGGCTACTGCGTCAAGCCAAGGATTCAATTGTTCAACCGACGCTGGCGTGGATCAACCTGTTGCCGACACAGCCCAGCCGCAACCGATTTCTGCGACTTCTGACGCAATTTCAAAAGGAACAACTTAGCTTTTCTGCGTTTCAGGAACAACAAACCCTGAAGGCCCGTGTGCTCTCGGCGTCACAACGTGCGGGTCTCGCCCGGGTTCAGCAACGGCAAATTGCCATCATGCGGCCAATCTTCGAGGCGCTTGCACGGCTTGCACCCGAGCAACCACTGATTTCACACCCGCGCGACATTAAAATGATTGAGCTAAAATTCAGCCCTAAAATGGCAACTCGCGTGAATAAAGACCGGCTCGGAGACCCGACCTACCGTCACCAACTCTTTATGCAACTCGTCAATCCTGACGCTTCTCCGCAGCTGACGACGCTGCCACCAGCTAAACCACGCGCCACCCCGAAGAGCCAACCGGCTACTGCATCCAACCGCTTCATCCCGGCCCCCGCCCCGGCCAAACTGACCATCGCCCTGCTGCAGGCTCAGACCCTGTGCATGGCCGCGCCCAACGGCCGCCTCACCCCCGTCGACACCCTGGGTGTTCGCGTCAGTGAGTTCGGCGTCCCTGAACCCACGGTGGTGACGCCGCCGCGCGGCCGCTCGCGGCGCAAAACCGCCGCAGATGGCGACAACGGCGTGTACTTTAATCCGCACCTCCCCACGTTTTTGGTGTACGACGCGGCGCTGGCCCCGCTGCAGCTGACACCGGGCTACCAAGGCGCCCTCAGCGGCACCCTGCGGCAGGTCCGACTGGTCACACCCGCCAAGCGGCAGGCGCTTGAACGCGCCCACGCACGGGCCATTCACCACCTGCGCCGACTACTTGCGCGGTCCCTCACCGCGCCGCAGCCGGAGCTCACGCGGCTGACCGACCGGCTGGCTGCAGGCCGGCTGACGTTTTCCGGCTACCACAAGCTGCTGGCGGGGCTTTTGCCGAAGCGCGATGCGCAGCTGGCGACGCGGTTGGATGATACCTGGGCGGCCTTCACCCAAAAGTGGCTGGCGCTGACTTTCCCCGCGTGGTTCCTGGATCACGTCACCGCCCAAGACACCATTGAAGACGGCGCGATGCTGCCGCTGCTGCGCATCGACCACGCGCAGCTGAAGGACGCCGCCTACCGCCACCGCCTGTTCGCCCAGTGGCAGCAAAACGCAGGCAAAAAGCCGCTGGACCACCAGTGACGACGCGATCGCACCGGCGCTTGCCTAACCGGTGCGGCCGCAGGGCACCGGTCCCTGCACCATCACCATTAATAGGCCGTCACAAGTCTGTGGCGACCCTCAAATTAATTTTTGATATAACAAAAACAGGTCGCACCCTGGCGCGACCTGCCAACCCTATGCGGTCACCTGCGGCACGGCGTCCAGCGCCGCGCGGATGACCTGGTCCATGTTGTAGTAGCGATACGCCCCCAGGCGGCCGCCGAAGCGAACCGTCGGGTAAGCGGCGGCCGCAAAATCTTGGTACCGCGCCAAAAGCGCCGCGGTGGTCGGGTTGTTGACCGGGTAGTACGGCTCGGCCCCCGGCGTCCAGTCCTGCGGGTACTCGTGGGTGATCACGGTGTGGCCCGGTCGGCTGTTGGCGAGATCGAAGAATTTGTGCTCGATGATACGCGTGAAGGACGTGGCAGCGTCGGTGTAGTTGATCACCGCGTTGCCCTGGAAGTTGTCGCAAGCCAGCGTCTGGGTTTCAAAGCGCAGCGAGCGGTAGGCCAAGGCCCCGAAGCGGTAGTCGCAGAACTGATCGATGGCGCCGGTGAAGACCACGCGGTCATAGTCGGCTAAGTAGGCCTGACGCTGCGCGAAGAAGTCGCTTTTTAGTCGCACCTCAATGTTTGGTAACGCCAGGATTTTGGCCACCAGCGCGGTGTAGCCGCCGATCGGAATGCCCTGGTACGGGTCGTTGAAGTAGTTGTTGTCGAAGGTGAACCGCACCGGCAGCCGGCGGATGATGAACGCCGGCAGGTCGCGCGGCGCCTGGCCCCACTGCTTGGCCGTGTAATCTCGCACAAGCTTCTCGTAGATGTCGGTGCCGACCAGCGAAATCGCCTGCTCCTCTAGGTTGGTCGGCGTTTTGCCGGCCAGCACGGCGCGTTGGGCCGCAATTTTCGCCTGAGCCTCCGCCGGCGTAGTCACGCCCCACATGCGGTTGAAGGTGTTCATGTTGAACGGCAGGTTGTACAGCTCGCCCTTGTAATTGGCGATGACCTCGTTGGTGAAACGGTTGAAGTCTGAAAACCGCTTCACGTACTGCCACACCGCCGCGTCGGCCGTGTGAAAAATGTGGGCGCCGAAGCGATGCACCTGGATGCCCGCGACGTCTTCGGTGTAGATATTGCCGGCGATGTGGTCGCGCTTGTCAATCACCGTCACCCGGTGGCCGGCCGCCGCCAGCTCCCTGGCGCTGACGGCACCGTAAAGACCGGCGCCGACGATCAAAATTTTCATATTCCGACTCCTCGTTTCTTTCCGGCGCCGCCGCGCCGCATCCCCATCATTATAAGGGAAGCCGGCTGGCGCCGCCAGCCGTGCCGCCGGTTTCGGGGTTTTAGGGTTGCCGGGCTGCCGGGTTGCCGGGCTGCTGGGCTGCCGGGTTGCCGGGCTGCTGGGCTGCCGGGTTGCCGGGCTGCCGGGTTGCCGGACTGCCGGGTTTCCGGGCTTAGGCCCTTGAGCCCCGGTCTCCGGATTCAGGGCCGACCGCCGCGGTGGTCGGCCTTTTTCGCCGCCACCCGTCGCGACTTGTTCGGCGCCGCCCCGCGACTCGTCCGTTCGCCGCCCCTCACGTCACCCGCCGCCACCCTTCCGTTCGCCGCCCCTCACGTCACCCGCCGGACTCGCCCGTTCGCCTCACCCTAACGCCACGTCACCCGCCGCGACTCGTCCGTTCGCCTCACCCTCACACCACCCGCGACTCGCCCGTTCGCCGCCCTTCTCATCATTCTCATCGCGGTATCATCGCCGACCCCCTGCCCCCTAACCCGGACGCGGCGCCGGCTTCGACCGTTTTTGGCCGTGCAAAATTCAAACGTCTTCAATTTAATTATTAGAATTGTACACAACCGATTTACTCGGCGAATTGAAACCGCTATCATGGGGTCGTACAAATGAAATTCTTGAGGAGGAATACAGATGGCAGACCAACAATACGTCCTCGCCATTGATGAGGGAACCACCAGCACCCGGGCCTTGATCATCGATCACGCCGGTACCATCGTCGCAGACGCGCAGCGCGAGTTTCCGCAGTATTTTCCGCAGCCCGGGTGGGTGGAGCATAACGCCAACGAAATCTGGAACGCGGTGCTGTCGACGATTGCGACGGCCTTCATCAACAGCGGCATCCAGCCCCGGCAGATCGCCGGGGTCGGCATCACGAACCAGCGCGAAACCACGGTGGTGTGGGATAAGCAGACCGGCTTGCCGGTCTACAACGCCGTGGTCTGGCAGTCGCGCCAGACCAGCCACATCGCAGACGCGCTGAAGGCGGCCGGTCACAGCGAGCTGATTCACGACCACACCGGGCTGTTGATCGACGCCTACTTCTCGGCGACCAAAATTCGCTGGATCCTGGATCAGGTGCCCGGGGCCCAGGAACGCGCCGAAAAGGGTGAGCTCTTGTTCGGCACGATCGACACTTGGATCTCCTGGAAGCTGTCCGGCGGCGCGATGCACGTGACGGATTACACCAACGCGAGCCGCACGATGCTGTTCAACATCCACACCCTGCAGTGGGACGACGAGATTCTGGCGTTGTTGAACATTCCCAAGGCCATGTTGCCCGAGGTGCGTGGCAACTCCGAGGTCTACGGGAAGACCGCGGCCTACCATTTTTACGGCAGCAGCGTCCCGATTGCCGGCATGGCCGGCGACCAGCAAAGCGCGTTGTTCGGCCAGCTGGCCCTTGAACCCGGCATGGTCAAAAACACTTACGGCACCGGCTCCTTCATCGTGATGAACACCGGCGACAAGCCGACGATGTCGACGCACAACTTGCTGACCACCATCGGCTACGGCATCAACGGCAAGGTGACCTACGCCCTGGAAGGCTCGGTGTTCGTCGCCGGCAGCGCGATTCAGTGGCTGCGCGACGCGATGGAGCTGGTGCAATCGGCACCGGATTCGGAGCAGGCGGCCAAGGCCTCGGCCAGCCGCGACGAGGTCTACGTCGTACCGGCCTTCACCGGGCTTGGGGCCCCGTACTGGGAGTCGGACGCCCGTGGTGCGGTGTTTGGCCTCACCCGCGGCACCACGCGCAACGACTTCATCAAGGCCACCCTGCAGTCGCTGGCCTACCAAAGCCGCGACGTGGTCGAGACGATGTATCAGGACACGCACATTCGGATTCCGGCCCTGCGCGTCGACGGCGGGGCGGCGCGAAACGATTTTCTGATGCAGTTTCAGGCCGACATTCTGGGGACCCCGGTCGAACGGGCGGCCAACCTGGAGACCACCGCGATGGGGGCCGCCTTCCTGGCCGGCCTGGCCGTCGGGTTCTGGCAAGACACGGACGAGCTGACCACGCTGACCGGCGTCGGCAAGCGGTTTGAACCGACCATGCCGGCGGCGCGGCGAACGCAGCTTTACGCCGGCTGGCAACGCGCAATCGCGGCCACCATCGCATTCAAGCCGGCCGCAGACTGAGCCGGTCGCCATCATTCACACAGGAGGAGATACCATGGCTTTTTCAGCAACAACACGCAAGCAAAACCTCGCCCAGCTCGAGGCGACGCCTTTGGATCTGTTGATCATCGGCGGCGGCATCACCGGCGCCGGCGTGGCGATGCCGCCGCCAGCGGCATCACCACCGGCCTGATCGAGATGCAAGACTTCGCGGAAGGCACGTCCTCGCGCTCGACCAAGCTGGTGCATGGCGGCATTCGCTACCTGAAGACGTTCGACGTCGGCGTGGTGAGCGACACCGTCAAGGAACGCGCCGTGGTGCAAGGCATCGCCCCGCACATTCCGCGGCCCTTCCCGATGCTGATGCCGATTTACGCGGAGCCCGAGGCGACCTACGACATGTTTTCGGTCAAAATCGCGATGGATCTGTACGACCGGCTGGCCGGCGTCGACGGCACCCAGTACGCCAATTACACGATTGATCCAAAAGAGGTCCTGCAGCGCGAGCCCGGGCTGCGAACCGAGAACCTGCTCGGTGGCGGCGTCTACCTCGACTTCGTGAACAACGACGCCCGGCTGGTGATCGAAAACATCAAGGAGGCCGCCGAGCTGGGGGCGCTGGTCGCCAGCCGCGTCGAGGCCACCGGCGTGTTGCACGACGCGACGGGTCGCGCGATCGGCATCACGGCCAAGGACGTTTTGACCGGGGCCACCTTCGAAATTCACGCCAAGGTCGTGATCAACACCACCGGGCCTTGGGTCGACAAGCTGCGAGCGGTCGACGCCATGCTGACCCACGAGCCGCAGCTGCGCCCGACCAAGGGGGTTCACCTGGTGATCGACGCGGCGAAGCTCTCGGTGCCGCAGCCGACCTACTTCGACTCGGGGGCCCACGACGGCCGGATGATTTTCGTCGTGCCACGCGAGGGCAAAACGTACTTCGGCACCACCGACACGGACTTCACCGGCGACTACAAGCACCCGACGGTCACCGCGGCCGACGCGACCTACCTGCTGAATGCGATCAACCACCGCTACCCCGAGGCCCACATCGCGCTGGCCGACATCGAGGCCAGCTGGGTCGGGCTGCGGCCGCTGATCGCCGCCAACGGTAGCTCCGATTACAACGGCGGCGGCGCCAACGCCGGCAAGGTTTCGGACGAAAGCTTCCAGCAGCTAATCGACACGGTCAATCAGTACGAGAACCAGCAGGCGACCCGAGCGGCGGTCGAACGGGCGATCAGCGGCCTCAAGACGGCCCACGCCGAGGAACACCTGAGCCCGTCTCAGGTCTCCCGCGGCTCGGCGCTGACGCTTGAGCCAGACGGCCTGATCACGCTGGCCGGCGGCAAAATCACGGACTACCGGAAAATGGCGGCCGGGGCCCTGGCGCTAATCCGCCGGGTGCTGAGCGAGCGGTTCCAGCAGACCGTCAAAACCGTCGACAGCAAGAAGCTGCAGGTGTCCGGGGGCCATTTTGACCCGACCAACGTCGAGGAGACGCTGAAGTTCTACACCCGCATCGCGCAAGACGCCGGCATCCCCGAGGCGGCGGCCGTTGACCTGGCGAACCGCTTCGGCAGCAACACCGGCCGCGTGGTGACCTACGGCGAAGGCGGCGCGGCGGCCGGTCTGTCTTTGAAGGAGACCCTCTCGCTGCGCTACGCGGTGAACGAGGAGATGGTCCTGACGCCGGTCGACTACCTGCTGCGCCGCACCAACGCGATCCTGTTTCACGCGGAGACCCTGGCCGCACTGAAGCGGCCCGTCCTGGCCGAAATGGCGCGGCTTCTGGACTGGGATGCGGCGACCGCGGCCGCGATGGCCGCTCAGCTGGACCAGACCATTGCCGAAAGCCAGCTGACGGCCCTGAAAAAGGAGGTGCTCGCATGACGACGACGATCATGACCCAGGCGCTGGGCGAGTTCATCGGCACGTTGGTTTTGGTGCTGCTCGGCGACGGCGTCGTGGCCGGGGTGTCTCTGGCCAAGTCCAAGGCCCAAGGCGCCGGCTGGCTGGCGATCGCGCTGGGCTGGGGCCTGGCGGTGACGCTGGGGGTTTACGCGGCGGCCTTTCTCGGCCCCGCTCACCTGAACCCGGCCGTCACCCTGGCGTTCGCCGCAAGCGGCCACTTCCCTTGGGCCGGCGTGGTGCCGTTCATCGCCGCCCAGATGCTCGGGGCCTTCGTCGGCGCCGTTCTGGTGTGGCTTCAGTACTGGCCGCACTGGCAAGAGACCCACGACCAGGCGGCGATTCTCGGCACCTTTGCGACCGCCCCGGCGATTCGCAACCCGCTGGCCAACTTCTTCTCCGAGGCGCTGGGAACGCTGGTCTTGGTCTTCATGCTTTTGGCCTTCACCAAGGGCCAGTGGACCGCCGGCCTGGCCCCGCTCGGCGTCGGGGCGTTGATCACGGCGATCGGCTTCTCTTTGGGCGGCACCACCGGCTACGCGATCAACCCGGCGCGTGACCTCGGGCCCCGCCTCGCCCATGCGGTCCTGCCGATCGCCGGCAAGGGCGGCGCCGATTGGGGCTACGCCTGGATTCCGGTGCTGGGGCCGGTGGTCGGCGGCACCTTGGGGGCCTGGCTGTTCAATCTGCTCTGAGTGGCCGCTGCCGGTCCGGCTACCGACTTGAACGGACCACTGCCGAGCCCATGTGCGGTGTTTCACGTGAAACCCCCGTGACCGGTCGCACCACGCCGCCGAACGACTGGTGTTCCCGCAAGTTGGCCCGGTTGAAACCCGCCGCGACACCAAAAGAAGACCTGATTCACCGTTGCGTGGTGAACCAGGTCTTCTTTGCGTGACTCAGTTCTTGGGCTTAATCCTGCTTGCGCTTGAAGCCGAACAGTCCAGCAACCGCTGCGGCTGCCGCCAGAACGACGCCCATCACGGCGACGTTCCAGGCGACCTTCTCGCCGGTCTGCGGCAGGTCGGAACCCTTGCTGCTGGTCGAGCCGGTTGCGGCTTGCGCCGTCGTGCCGGTCGCGGTGCCGGTCGTGGCAACGCCGGTGCCGTCGGCGATTGTGGTTGCGGCCGAACCGGTTGTGCTGCCAGTCGCGGTCCCACCGGCGATGGTGCTGCCGGTGCTGGTGCCGTCGCTGGTGCCGATTGCGTCGCCGTTCGGGGTGCCTGCGTCGGTCCCGGTCGTATCACCAGTCGTGGCACCGGTGGTGTCGCCGTCGTCCGTCCCGGTCGTCGTGCCAGTGGTATCACCGTCGTCGCTCCCGGTCGTGGTGCCGGTGGTATCGCCGTCATCCGTCCCGGTCGTTGCGCCGGTGGTATCACCATCGTCGCTCCCGGTCGTGGCACCGGTGGTGTCGCCGTCGTCGCTCCCGGTCGTCGTGCCGGTGGTGTCGCCGTCATCGCTCCCGGTCGTATCGCCGGTGGTATCGCCGTCGTCCGTCCCGGTCGTCGTGCCAGTGGTATCGCCGGTCGTGTCGCCGTCGCCTGCGGCCTTCAGCTGGATCACGGCCTTGGTCGGGGTGCCGGTGTGGCCGAAGTCGTCGGTGGTGCGAACCAGGACGTTTTCGGACTGATCGATGGTGACCGGCGCGGTGTAATCCTGCCAGGTCTTGCCGTCGTCCGTGCTGTACTGCAGGTGGGTGGCCGCCTTTTCGGCTGCGGTCAGGTCCTTGTCGTAGCCGGCCGTCAGGGTCGCCTCGGTGCCGTCTGCGTTGTAGGTCACGTCTGCGGTGGCCTCTGCGGCGACGTCCTTGGCGATGTTGGTCACATCCCCTTCGACCGCGTCGGAGGTGTTGCCGTACTGGTCGGTGGTGCGGAACTGCAGCTTGGTGTTTTGGGTGGTGGTCAGGCTGCCGTTGAGCGTGGTCCAGGTCTTGCCGCCATCGGTGCTGTACTGAACGCTGCGTTTCTCGTTGGTCGGTGCGTCGGCCAAGGCGGCGCCGGCCGTGGCGGTGATTTTGACGCTGCCATCGGTCAAGGCCGTGGTATCCGTTGTGACGGTCGGCTGGTTCAGCTTGGCGCTGTAGTAGTAGATCTTGAACGTCGTGGTGTTGCTGTTGTTCAGCTGATCGTACAGGGTGACGTTCATCGAGTTGGCGCCCTTGGTCAGCGGGTACTCGTAGGTGAAGGTCTTTTGTTCGGTGGTGTCCGTGGCGCCGGTGTTCAAAAGCGCGGAGCCCATCTGCTTGGCATCGATGATGTCGTTGTTGATCTTCAAAACGTAGCTAGCGGACATATCGTAGGTCCCGGTCAGCTTGTAGGTCGACTCGTTGGTGTAGATGTCGCCCTTGGCCTTGTTCAGCGCCACGTTCGGCGCCGTCGCGTCGATCAGGAAGTCGTAGGAACCGCTGGTGATGATCTTCTGGCTGGTGTCGCCGGCGTAATCGCCGGAGCCGTCGGTCACGTCGTCGGTGGCGATGGCCGGAATCTTCAGCTCCTGGTTCTTGGTCAGGTCGATTTTGTCGAGGGTGACGGAGAACGCCCGGGTCTCCGGGTTGTACTCGGTGGTGTCGCCCTTGGCCTTGGCGTCGGCGATGATGTCAACGTCGTTCAGGTAGAAGTGGTCGACCGGCGCGTTCAGGCGGCCGGCAATCTTGATGGTGCCGGTGCCGTCGTCAGCCTGCGAGGCGTAGTTGGCGCCGGACGCGAGCATCAGGATCACGGCCAGGCCGCCGAAGTTGGCGGAGGTCACGACGTTTGGTGTGTCGAACTTGGCGCCGTCGGTCGGGGTGATCAGCTTCTGCGGGTCGACGGCAAAATCGGTATCGCCGTACGAGGCCACTTGCGCGGTGACCATGCTGGAGTTGCCGTCCTTGTCGGTGACCGTGATGTTCAGGCTGAACGTGCCGTAGCTGGTCGGCAGGTTGGCGTCAAAGGTGCCATCGGCCGCCATGTCGGTGGTGATGTCGGTCTTCGTCGCCGCCCCCGTCAAAGCCGTGCTCAGGCCGCTCAGGACGGAGTCGAAGGACAGGTCCGTCCCCATGCCGACGGTGTAGGTGATTTTGGCCACGTTCTCCGGGTTGGAGACCTTACCGGTGACCTCCACCTTAGTGTCGCTGGTCTCGATCTCGTCGTTGTCGAGGGTCAAAACGGACTCAGGGGTGGTCTTGTTGGTCGTTTCGATGGTGCGGATGATGTCCGTCCCGGCTTCGTCGGTCGTGAAGACCCACTTGCCGTCCGTCGGTACCGCGACGGTCTGGGCGAAGCTGCCGTCATCCGCCAGCTTGATCGCCTTGCCGTTCAGGTACAGGGACTTGCCGGTGTACTCACCGCGCAAAGCCAAGTTGTTGGCGCTGTAATCCTTGTCGGCGCCGCTGATCACCTCGCCGTTGTACAGGTCGTACAGGGAAAGCCCGGTGTCCTTGGCGGTGGCGTCGTCGGCGGCGGCCCCGGCCTGGGTGACGGTCAGGTAGTTGTCCTGCTCGCCGTAGTTGTCGGCGTTGTCGTAGACGCCCAGCTGGATGTCGTTCTTGGTGGCGGTGTTGATCGCCGCCGCCTGGGCCGCGGTCAGGTCGATGGTGACGTCTTGTTCAAGGTCGTTGGTCGGGTCGTCCAGGGTGTAGTCGACGGTGTTGATCACGCCGTTGACCGCGACGGCCAGCTTGCCGGTCGTCGCCAGGCCGGACAGGTTATCCTTCAGCGTGGCCTTGACGGTGTAGGAGCCGTCCGAATTTTGAACCAGGCCGTCCTTTTCGATGGTCGCCGTCGGCTTGGTCGAATCGACCTTGATCGGCAGCACGGTGACGTGCTTGCCCTTCAAGGCGTTGTCGGCCGTCGAGACGTCGCTGGTGGCCACCGCGGTGTCTTCGGTGTCGCCGGCGTCGGCCGTCAGCTCGGCGTCGGGATCGGTGTTGCCGGAGCCCCAGTTGGAGGCGGAGATGACGTAGTAGTACTGGCCGTCCTTCACGGTTTCGGTTTCGCCGTTAATCGTCGCGGAGCCATCCCAAGCGTTGCCGTCGAGGCTGGACTGGTCGTACGTGGCCGCGGCGCCGAGCTGGGCGAACTGGCCGCCGGTGCTTTCCATCGCGTAGGACTTGAAGGCCGATTCCTGGTAGAAAACGGTCCGCAAAGACTTGGCGTTGGCGTCCTTGGTCGGGTCGCTGGTGTAAATCTGGCCGCGGATGTCCTTAGCATTGCGGTACAGCGTCGCATGCACCGTCGCCGTTTTGATCGAGGATTCCGGCGACAGCGCGACGTTGTCCGGCACGATGTTGCCGTCGTTATCCAGGCCGAACGCGGTGAACTGATCCTCGTCGGTCGAATCGCCGTTGGCGTAGTAGCCGATGTAACTCTGCTGGAAGAGGTTCGAGTTGTCCGTCGCGGTGTCGGCGAACATGTTGGAGTCGTTGTTCCACGAGCCGTAGTAGCCCATGTAAGGCACGGACAGGTTCGTCACGCCGGCGGTATCGCCGACCGCGTCAAAGCCCAGGTAGCCTTCGACGAAGGACTGCGTGGCCGTCAGTGGAAGCGTCATTTTGATGTTGACGGTGGCGGCGGAACCGGCCGGCACGGTGATGGTCTGTGTGGCGCCCTTGGTGCTCAGGTCGCCGCCGTTGACGGAGGTGATGGCCAGGCTTGCGCCGAACAGCTGCTTGTCGTACATCTGCGCCGAATCGGTGTCGTTGTTGCCGTTGGTGTAGACACCACCGTAATCGTCGAAGGTGTAGGTGGCATCCGCCTTGCCGTTGTTGGTCAGGGTGACGCCCAGGGTCTTTTCACTGGAATTGATCTCGTGCAGCGCGAGGAAGCCCTGCATGGACGCGGCGTTGGCGCTGGTGGCGACGACCAAAGACTTGGTCGCGTTGCCGACGTTGACCTCGCCGGCGCCGGCGAGGCGCGGCGAGATGATGGCCGCGGAGCCATCGGCGTTCGGGTGGTCGGAATCAAGCTTTGGCGTCGCGGTGTTCATCAAAAGCGTCTTGACGTAGGCCGGAATCTGGTCGTCGGTCGTCTCGGCCGTTTGACCGCTGTTCATCGCGTCGTTGATCAGGTCGTTGATGGTTTTGCCAGAGGTGTCGGTCGTCGCCGCGGCCGCGGCGTCATCCCCGAACAGGCCTTCGTGCTTCAGGGCCTCGACGACCAGGGCCGAGGCCCCGGCGATGTAAGGCGTCGCCATCGAGGTCCCGCTCATGGACTGGTAGGAGTCGTTGTTGGCCAAGGACCAGATGCCGCCGCCCGGTGCGGTGATGTCGGGCTTGAAGTCCAGCGTCGAGGATGCGCCGATGGAGCTGAAGTAAGACATCTCGCCGCCAGTCGCCTGGGTCTTTTTGGCCAGGGAGGTCGAGAAGGTGTAGGTCGAGTCGCCGTCCGTGCCGCCGTCGAAGCCGGTGGCCTTCAGGAAGGCCAGGCCGTCGGAGTTGTGCAGCGCGATGGTCGGAATGCCTTCGCTGATGGAAAAGGCGCTGGCCGTGCCGTCGTCGGCCGCCTGGTTATCGATGATGATGACGCCGGCCGCACCGGCCATCAGGGCGTTCTTCTGCTTGACGGTGAAGTCCAGGTTGTTGCCCCGGGCGACCACGGCGATTTTACCCTTCACGCCGCTGTCGAAGTCGGTCGTCGCGCCGTAACCCGGCAGCCCGTTCTCGCCGTTCTTGGCGAAGTACAGGGACTTGCCGGCGAACTCGGTGATCGGCGACTTGTTCAGGGAGAACTGCGCCCAGTCGGCGGAGAAAATCTGCTTGCCGGAGGCGTCGGCCACGGCGACCTGGCGGTTAACCGTGACCGTGTTGTCGGAGGACGCGACGGTGATGGCCGACGGGGTCAGGCCGGGGTTACTCTGCTGGCCGTTATCGTTGGTGTTGTTCAGGGCCGAGTCCGACGAGGCGTTGCTCGAGTCGGAGGAGCCGGAGTTGCCGGCCGCCACGGCGACCACGACGCCGGCCTGGGTGGCGGCGGTGACCGCCGCCTCCTCGGGCTCGGAGGTGTCGGTGTTGCCGTCCTTGCCGCCGATGGACATGTTGATGACGTCGGCGCCGAGCTTGACGGAGTCCTCGATGGCCTGGATGATGACCTCATCCCAGTCACCGCCGCCGTTGGAGTTGGAGAAAATCTTCATGTTGAGCAGCTGCGCTTGCGGCGCCACGCCCCGCACGTAGTCGATGTCTTCTTCCTCATCCGCGCTGGCCGCGGTGCCATCCGCCGCCGCGATCCCGGCGACGTGCATCCCGTGCATCGCACCGGTGCCGTTATCCTTGGAAATCTTGTTGGTGTTGTCGCCGTAGTCAAAGGAGTAAGGCACCTTGTCGGACAGCCAGGTCCCCTTGGTCCCCGTCGACGTGATCAGGTCGGTCATCTCGGCCTTGGTGTACTTCTCGTTGGTCGTGCCTTCCTCGCTGAGCTTGAGGTCCTTGTGGCTGGCATCGATCCCGGTGTCGATGATCGCAATGGCGGTGCCTTCGCCTTCGTTAGGCAGCTCGGAATCGGCGTTCCAGGCGGAGCTGACGTTGCCGGTCTCGTTGGCGGCTGCGTCTTCCTTCTCGTACAGGCTTTGCACCGAGACGCTTTGGACCTTCGGCAGGGCCTTGATCTTTTGGATGTCCTTGAACGAGGCCTTGATCGCAAAACCGTTGATCAGGTAGCCGTACTCGTGGCTGACCTTGTTGCCGGTGATCGCCTCAACCTTGTCCTGCGTGGTCTGTTGGGCGTCCAGCACCTTGTCGGTCGCGGACTTGATCTGCGCGGTGGTCGCCGCGTCGCCGTCTGCGCGGCCGGTGTCCTCAATCGCCGCGTCCTTTTTCAGCTGGACGATGATTTTGACGTCCTTGTTGGCAATCTGGCTGGCCGTCAGGTTGCTGGTGTCGGTGCCGGTGGCGGTCAGCTGTTCCTTGATCGCCGTCTTGAACTTGTCGTTGTTCTTGCTGGTCTTGGTGGTGGATGCCTTACTCAAGGCCTTTTGCAGTGCGGCCTTGGAAGCCGAGTCGATCTTGCTCGACTTGCTGCTGGTCGCGGCAATGACCTGAGCCAGCGGCAGCGTGTTCGCCCCAACCGAGGACAAGAGCATCACCGTCATCGCAAGGTGCGTCGCAATGTGTGTCTTCTTCATCGAAATACCCCCGAACAAAATTTGATATGGCAGCGCCCGTCGTCCAGCTCGTTCGGCTTTATTAGAATTCGGCTAGGTTTTGCTTAGAACGAATTATATTTTTAGTTTTAAGTTTTTGCAACGACATTCACAAAAAAGTCATAATTCAATTAGTTTATTCGTTCTTGCATATTTATGCGTGTATACCGGCCGGTTTCGGGGACAGTCGGTATTTATTCTCATTATAATTTATAAGCCGCCGGTCGCCGTGTCTCTCATAATTTACTAATTTAATAAACATTTTCGTTCGCCATTCTCATAATCGGGCGTCGAAAAGCCCCGGTTCCCTGCCGTGGCGAACGGGGAACCGGGGCTCATTTTTTTCGAATCACCGGCGGCGCAACGCCGCTACGGACCACTGGCGAAGTCGGGCCTGGCCCTACGGCCGCGCCGACTACAGCTTCTTTTCGAAGCCCTCCATCGGCGCCAGCTGGGCCTGGTAATCCGCGACGGCCCGGGCGTTGGTCGTGAAGTGAATCACCTCACCGAACGACTCACGCAGGTAGTCCTGCATCACCGGCGGAATCGCCAGCTCGGCCATGTCGGCCGGGCTGAGCTTGACGCGCAGGCTGGCGGCATCACCTGCCGCGACCTTTTGGACCCAGTTGGGCTCGCGAATCAGCTCGCGACCAAGCGCCGCAAAGTCCGCCCCCAAGTCGAGCGTCGCCTGCGCGTCTGCGGGCCGCTCGATGCTGCCGACGCCGATCAGCGGCAAGTGGCCTGCGGTAATCGCGGCGAACTTGGCCAAAAGCGGCTGCGTGTCCTGCTTGTCGTTGAGCGAGCTGCGCTTGTAGCTGCCCATCGACAGGTGGAGGTAGTCGACCAGGTCGCGAATCGCCGTCGCAAAGGCCAGCGTGTCGGCCAGCCGCAGCCCAGGCGTCTCGATTTCCTCCGGCGACAGGCGGTAGCCGACGATGAACGGCCGCTCAACCGCCGCGGCCGCTTGCTTGACGGCGGCGATGACCGCCAGCGGCAGTGCCATGCGCCGGGTCAAGTCCCCGCCCCACTGATCGGTGCGGCGGTTGGCGTGGGGCGACAGGAACTGCTGCAGCAGGTACGTGTTGGCCCCGTGCAGCTCGACCCCGTCGAAGCCGGCGGCGGCCGCGCGGCGCGTCGCCGCCGCGAAATCGGCAATCAGCTGGTCAATCTCGGCCGCCGTCATCGCCCGGGGTACCTCGGAATCGGCCGGGTACTCGGCCGCCACGGCGCTTGCGCTGAGCGGCTGCTCGCCGCGCAGAATCTTGTGGTTGCTCTTGCGGCCGGCGTGGAAAATCTGCAGAATCGCGCGGGTGCCATCTTGGTGAATCGCGGCCGCGACCCGGGCGAGCCCGGGAATCATCGCGTCTGACGCCACCGACAGCTCGCCCTCAAAGCCCTTGCCGCTGGCCTCGACGTTGGCGACGCCAGTGATGATTAGGCCGGGACCGCCGCCGCGCCGCGCGTAGTAGGCGACCTCGTCGGTGGTGACCATCCCGTTGTGGAAGCTGGTCATCGTGGTCATCGGTGCCATCACGATGCGGTTCTTGACGGTCAGACCGTTGTGAAAACGGTAGGGTGTCAGAAAGTTTGTGTCCATTGTCATTGCTCCTTGTGCGTTGGCTTATTTTTTGTTAGCATTTTGTCGACGTAATTCAGTATACGCGAACCGGCCGATTGTGCGAGTACCCACAATAAAGTCGGTCAGGCACCTGCAAGTAAGAAATGGAGCGAGACAACGTTATGAGCAAAATTTACCGGTTGGGCATCGAGGCGACGCTGGCCGTCATCGGCGGCAAGTGGAAGCCCGTGATCCTCTGCCACCTGGGCGGCGGTCCCCGGCGGCCGAGCTTCCTGCTCGCCAACATCCCAGGTCTCACCCAGAAAATGCTGACGCAGCAGCTGCGCGAGCTTGAGCGAGACGGCATCGTCAGCCGCACCGTCTACCCCCAGGTGCCGCCCAAGGTCGAGTACGCCCTCACCGAACGCGGCAAAAGCCTACGCACCGTTTTGGTCGCGATGTCGGCCTGGGGCGAAAGCGCCATCGCCGCTCGCGCCGCGGCCGGCGAGGATGTCACCTTGCTGCACCCGGAACACGACGGCTTCCTGCTGTTTTGAGGCCGCCAGTCTGTCGCCAAGTTAGCCAAAAATGTCGCAGGCCCCCACCGTTCGGGGACCTGCGACATTTTTTTCACAATCTTGACGCGGCGGCTTACAGCACCGCCAACACGATGAAGTTCAGGATGAAGCCGACCGAAACGATGGCCAGAATCGGGTGAATCTCGCGAGCCTTGCCGGTGATCAGCTTGACGATGCAGTAGAAGATGAAGCCGGCCGCGATACCGTAGGAGATGTTGTAGACCAGACCCATGACGATCGACGCCATGAAGGCCGGGACGGCCTCGGCGAGGTCGGTCCAGTCGATCTCCTTGAAGCTGCCCAGCATCATCACACCGACCAAGATCAGGGCCGGGGCGACGGCCTGGGTCGGCACGATGGAGATCAGCGGCGCGAAGACGGCGGAGACCAGGAAGGCGACGGCGGTGGTGACCGCGGTCAGGCCGGTGCGGCCACCGGCGCCGATGCCGGCGGCGGATTCCACGTAGGTCGTGGTGTTGCTGGTGCCAAACACCGCGCCGATGCTGGTGGCGATGGAGTCGGCGAACAGCGCCTTGTCCATCTTGGAGGAGAAGCCGTGGCCGTCCTCCATCGCCTTTTCATCCGCCGCGGAGAAAATGCCGGTGCGGCGGCCGGTGCCGATGAAGGTGCCCAGCGTGTCGAAGGTGTCGGAGAAGCTAAAGGCGAAGATTGTCATCAGCGAGATGAAAATCTGCGTTGGGCTTGTGAACAAACTCCCCATCCCCGCGTGGGAGAACGCGGCGCCAAAGGTGGTGCCGAGCTGGGAGAAGGAGCTGCCCAGGCTGTTGGCGGCGTTGAAGGTCAGGTCGGTGACCCCCATCGGAATACCGATCAAGGTGACGGCGACGATGCCGATCAAGACGGCACCTGGGACCTTTTTGACCACCAGAATGGTCATCAGGACCAGGCCGATCAGCGCCAGCTGGACGCCGGGGTCGGTGAAGTTGACCAGGGCCGGCACGATGCCGCCGCCGGTGACGACGCCGGTGACGCCGTCCTTGTAGTTGCTGGTCGCCGCGTTGTAGGCGGCATTGTTGATGCTTAAGATGTTGCTACTATCGGACGTGAACTGCAGGAAGCCGGCGTTTTTGAGCCCGATGTAGGCGATGAAGACGCCGATCCCGCCGCCGATGGCGTGTTGCATGACCTCGGGGATCGCCATGATGATCATCTTCCGCACCTTAGTGACGGTGATCAGGATGTTGATCATCCCGCAGATGAAGACCAAAGCCAGCGCCTGCTTCCAGTTGTACCCCAGTGCGAACACCACGGTGTAGGTGAAAAAGGCGTTGAGCCCCATCCCCGGCGCCAGGGCGTAAGGGACGTTGGCGAAAAGCCCCATCACCAGCGTCCCGACGGCGCTGGCGATGATGGTGGCCAAAAAGACCGCCTGCGACGGCATCCCGGTTTGCGACAGCACCTGCGGGTTAACGAAGAGAATGTACGACATCGCGAAGAACGTCGTTAAACCCGCCATAATTTCGGTTGAGAACTTAGTATTATTCGCTTTAAGCTGAAAGAATTTTTCCATGATGACCCTTTCGTTCGCCTTTGATAGACACAGTGTAAGGGATTGTGAGCCAAAATTCAAGCGCAAATCCGGTTTATTTTAATGTTTATGTCACGAATGTTCGTGTTTAACGTAAAAACCGGGCGACTTTCCTGAGGAAGTCGCCCGGTGCTTGTGATTGTGTTCAGTTGTGCGAGCTCACCGCGGCAGCACCTCGGTGGCGGTGCTGCCGGTGGTCAGAAACTCGACCAGGTAATTCAAGGAGAAGTCGACCATGTTCTGCACCGCCGTCTCCGTGTGGTAGGCGATGTGCGGCGTCAACAGCACGTTCGGCAGCGCCCGCAGCCGCTCCCACTGGGCGTCTTCGAAGCGGCCCTGGTCGTGCAGCGCCAGCAGGTTGGCCGATTCGTTCTCGTAGGTGTCGATGCCGGCGCCGCCGATGTGGCCGGACTCAAGCGCCGCGATCAGCGCCTGGGTGTCGACCAGGTTGCCCCGGGCGGTGTTGATCAAAAGCGCCCCTTGCGGCATCGCCTGAAGCGCCGCGGCGTCGATCAGGTGGTCGTTGGCCGCAATGCCCGGCACGTGCAGGTCGACCACCGTGCTTTGCGCCAAAAGCGCCGGCAGGTCGACGTAGCGGCAGGCCAGGCTGGCGTCTTGCACCGGGTGGGGATCGTAGGCCAAGACCTTGGCGCCAAACGCCGCAAAAAGCCGGATCGCCTCGCGCCCGATGCGGCCGGCGCCGATCACGCCGACGGTTTGCTGCGCCAGCTCGCGGCCGATGAACTTGGTCGCCTGCAGGTAATCGCCGGCGTTAAGCGCCGCCTGGCTCTCCCCCAGCCGCCGCAGCAGCGTCAGCGTCGCGGTGACCGCGAACTCGGCGATCGCGTTGGGCGAATAGGCCGGCACGTTGGCCAGGTGAACGCCCAGCTCCCGGGCCGCGGTCAGGTCGATGTTGTCGGTGCCGACGTTGCGAATGGTGACGTAGCGAATGCCCAGCTTCGCGATGCGCTCGAACATCGCGCGGGTGACCGGCGTGGTCTGCAGCAGGTTGATGCCGTCGTAACCGGCGGCCCAGGCGAGGTTTGCAACCGTCGCCGGCGCCTTGTGGATGTCCAGCGTGTGGCCGGTTCGCGCCTGCCATTGCGTCATGTAAGTCAGCTCGTCGTCGTGGGCGCCGTACGTGATGATTTTCAAAAAAGTCCGCCTCCTGCTGCGTTGATAGTGTGTATCTAAGTATACGCAATCACGAACGCGACTGGCTACCGTCCTCATTCGATTTTAACGCGACCGAAATCCTAAAAGTTCGGTGAAAGCGGTGTCTTCTGTATCACAACAGGGTTTGGTGTGTTATGCTTAAGGTTCTAAAACAATCGGGAGGCATAATACCTATGAAAATTGCCGTACTAGCCGGTGGGCGAAGCACTGAGCGCAATGTTTCGATCTCAAGCGGCTACCGCATCACCAACGCCTTGCGGGCGCAGGGACACCAGGCCACCTTCATCGATCTGTTCCTGGGGTTCGACCTACCACAAGGCGCCGCACCGGTCAGCGTTTTTGACGACGCCAACACCAGTGCCGATCTCAAGATTTCGGACGCCATCCTGACCGACGCGGACATCAACGCGCTGCGCCAAGACGGCACCACGCAGCTGTTCGGCCCCAACGTCTTGGCCATCTGCCAGGCGGCCGACATCGTCTTTCTCGCGCTGCACGGCGGCGACGGCGAGAACGGGAAGGTCCAGGCCTACCTGGACCTGAACAACATCAAGTACACCGGCAGCGGCTCGACCGCCTCTGGCATCACCATGAACAAGGTGTACAGCAAGGAAATCATGCTGCAGCGCGGCATCAAGACCGCGGCCTACGTCGAGATCACCCGCGACGAAGGCGCCACCGGCCACACCCTGCCGTTCGGCTACCCGGTCGTGGTCAAGCCAACCTCCGGCGGCTCCTCCGTCGGGACCCACATTGTGCATGATGCACAAGAGCTTGTTGACAGTCTCACAGACGTGTTCCGCTTCGACAACTCCGCGATCATCGAGGAATTCATCACCGGCCGCGAGTTCTCGCTGGGCGTGGTCAACGGCCACGCCTTCCCGGCCATCGAAATCCTGGTTCACGACGGCTGGTACGACTTCGAGCACAAGTTCCAGGCCGGCCACACCGACTTCGTGACCCCGCCGGACAACCTCGACGAAGGCGTCCACAACGAGATGAAGCGCGTCGCCGTTCAGACGATGAAGGTCCTCGGCCTGCAAAACTACGGCCGCGTCGATTTTCTGACCAACGACGACGGCGTCTGGGTGATCGAGGCCAACAACCTGCCGGGCATGACCCCGCTGTCCCTGCTCCCGCAGGAGGCCGAGGCCGAAAACGTGCCGTACGGCGAGCTGGTCGAAAGCATCGTCAAGGGCAAGCTGAAGCTGTACGAGGACGGAATGACCAACTAGCAGAGGGTGGCAAAGCGCGGGTTTAGCGGGACGGCTAGCGTCGCGCTGGCGCTTGAAGCGGGTCATGCTTCGAGCACCAGTGCAAGCTGGACGCTCCCGCGTTGCGCTTTGGAACCCGTTTAGAGGGTGGCACCGAGCGCTTAGCCAACCGGCTAGCGTAGTGAAGGCACTTGGGGCGGCACCTTGCCCCAAGTGCCTTTACTAGCTGGACGCGTTGGCGATGCTCGGTGGAACCCGTTTAGAGGGTGGCAAAGCGCGGGTTTAGCGGGACGGCTAGCGTCGCGCTGGTGCTTGAAGCGGGTCATGCTTCAAGCACCGGTGCAAGCTGGACGCGTTGGCGATGATCGGTGGAACCCGTTTATGGCAGGACGCATACGTAGCCAAATGCTACCGAATATGGTAGTATTGCCTTGAAGAGAACGGCACGGTGACAAACCGCATTGGGAGTAGTGCCCCAATGTATGCCGGCGACGAGCGTCCAGAGATGGGACGCTCGTTTTTTCTTCGGCGACGTAAAAAAAACACCGCCCACAAGTAGTGCGACCCGTGAGCGGTGCGTGTCGGCCGGCGCATGACTTAACGTTGCGGTTTTTTACTGCGACGCTTGTTGACGACGCAGTGTTTACCTACCGAGCGTCTGGCATGTCGACCAGGGTGCTGGCTTGCGTGACGCCACTCAGCCCAAAGGCCAGTGATAAGCTGGGCCAGCAATGTTGCCGCCGCGGGGGCGAACACCAGTGTGAAGAGAACGGACAACGGAGAACTCACCGCCGGGAGATGCGATATCACCCTGGGGTATGCAGAGCTCCCAGCCCCGCCAGTGTATCACGACCCCACATCATTTGTCAGGGCCCACTCGCCCCTTGCTTTTCCCCTACACATCGGTTACGATGTAGGCAAAGAAGACTGTATGTATCAAGAGTGTTGGTAGTGGCTATGCACTGTGACCAACCGGCAACGTACCGTAAGGCAACGTGCCCCACCATAGACGGATGCAGATCAACCACTTGGGAGGTCGTGCATACGTGTACGGCCTTCTTTTAATACAAAAAGTGGAGGTTTTCCCATGCTTATTTTTCAAGACAATAATCTGACCGAGGTGCCGTCCGGCGAGGCCGCGGTGCAGGCTCTGATCGACGCGCTGCCGCAGCGCGAGTACGAGAACTTCATCGGCGTCAACGACTACCGCCTGGCGTGGCACAACGGGACGCCGGCGCAGCAGGCGGCGCTTAACGCCATCGTGATTCCGCGACTGACGGCGGCGGCCCAGTCCGTCGCCACCGCCCCCGTGCTGCCCCGCTCCAACAAGCACATCCTGAACTACTACCACAACCACGCGCTGAACATTGCGCGAAACTGGCTGGCCGACTTCGCGGAGGCGGCCGACCTACCCCAGGCGGTGCGTGAGGCGGCCACGGTCGCGACGGCACGGTGACGTCGCGGCGGAATGCCGCCCCCGCCGCCCGATTGCCGTTGACGCCGCCGCGTAAACATGCGATACTGAACGACGGTGCCAAACCACGGTCGGGGTACGGAATCGGCGCTTCGGCGTTCTGAAGGTTCCCGCACCCGACCACTGCCACGAGCTTGCTCGTGGTATTTTTTTGGCCAAAAATCGGTGCCTCCGCGGCGGTCAAGCAAGGGCCACGCACCGCACTTTGCGCAGTCTGCCTGCCGCGCGAAGGTGTTGGGTCCCCACAGCGAAAAACCCGCAAGCCGCAACCGATAGCGGTTGGGTTTGCGGGTTCAGCGGTTACGCGTCGTGCCGATCGTAGGTCAAGGCGACGCTCGCCGACAAAATGATCGGCAGCAGCACCACCAAAATGATCAGCCCGATCATCACGGTGATGGCGACCTGAATCAGCGTCAGCACCCCGGACGGCATCAGGGCGGCGAAGGTGCCGCCGAGAATGATCGCCGCGGAGATGACCACGGCGCCGATGATCTCGGCGGCCTGGACCATGGCGCGGCTCGGCGCCAGCTCTTGGCCGAACTCACGGTACTTCATCATCAGGAAGATGCTGTAGTCGACGCCCAGCGCAATCAGCATGATGAAGCCGAAGAACGGCGTGTTCCACGTCAGCTCAGCCTGGCCGAGCAACGCCGCGCTGAGCAGGCGCGTCAGCGTGAGCGAGGAGAAGTAGGCCAACAGCAGCGTTCCGAGGATGTAGACCGGCTGCAGCAGCGAGCGGGTCACCACCATCAGGGCCAGCGCGATGCCGACCAGCATGATGACGGCGGTTCGCATGAAGTCGCTGGACGCAACGTCGCGGGTATCCGCGGTGAACGCGGTTTGGCCGCCGATTGCCACCGTGGCGCCGGCCAGCGCCGTGCCGCGGAGCTGGTTTTGGACCTCTTTTTGCAGCGCGGTGACCTTGGCCATCGCCTTTGCGGAGGCCGGATCGACCTTGAAAACCAGTGTGAGCTGCGTCGCGGTCTGGTCCTTGGACAGGTACTGGTCAAGCGCCGGCTCGAAGGCCTTGCCCGTCAGCTGAGCCTTGGGAATGTAGAATTCCTTGGCCGCGGCGGAATGCTTGAGGCCGGTGAGGTAGCCGTTGGCGGTTTGAACACCGCCATCGATCTGGGTCAGGCCGGCGGTGGCCGAGCCGAGCCCGGTTTGCAGCTGCGTCATCTGACCGGTCAGTCCGACCAGCGTGTTGTACATGGTCTGCTGCCCGGCGCGTTCCTGTGTCAGGCCGCTGGTCAGGGCCGGCACGTTAGCGGCCAACTGCTGGGAGCCGGCCAAAAGCTGTGCGGCCCCCGACGACAGGCCGGTGGCATTGGCGGCCAGCTGGCTGGTGCCGCTCGCCACCTGGTTGACGCCGCTCACGTACTGCGAGACGCCGCCGGTCAAGGCGGCCAGCTGCCGCGTCATCGCGGCGTTTTGAATCGTGTTTTGGATCGTCTTTTGGCTGCTCAGGTCAACCCCCGAGCCGTTCACGCCGGCGTTGAGCTGCGTGGCGATCTGAACGGCCGCGTTGGAGTTGGTCTGCAGGGTCTTGAGCCCGGTTTGCAGCTGGGTCAAGGCCGTGGTCAGTTCACCGAGCTTGGCGGTCTGGCCGCTCAGCGCGTCGGCCTGGTCCAGCATGCCGGCGGCCGATTGCATCAGCGCCTGCGCGTTCTGCAGCTCGCTTTTCAGCTCGGCGATGTCGTCGTCGCTCGGCAAGGCGGCGGCGAGCTCGCGCAGCTTGGTCAGATCGGGCAGCGTCAAGGCGCCGGCCTGGCTGGCGACACCGCTGATCGCCTTGGTGTTGGCCTGCAGGTTGTCGCTCAGGTTGGCCTGAGCCTTGGTCACAATGGCCTGCGCGGCCTTCTTGGCGGCGGCGCTGGCCGTGTCGTCGGCCACGATGGCCTGCGCCTGCGTGATGATTGCGCGTTCCGCCGCGGTGGCGGCCACGTTGCGCAGCGCCACCTGGGTCATCGTCGTGCGAACCGTCGCCAGCGTCTTGGTCAGCCCGGTCGCTTTGGTCTGCAGCGCGGTCAGATCGGCCTTGGCGGCTTGGAGCTGATCGAGCAGCTTGATGGCGGCGGCCAGCTGCGGTGCCAGCTTTTGCGCGGCGGCCAGCTGGGTTCTCATCGTCGCGGTTTGGGCTGTCAGCGCCTGCATCTGTGTTTGCGCCGCCGCCAATTGGCCGAACGCCGCGGCGTTGTCGGCCAACGCCCCATTGATCTGGGCGATGCCGCCGTTGATGCCGGTTGTGTAGGCGGTCAGCCCCGCCACGGCCAGGGGCAGCGCCTGGGTCTGCTGCGTCAGCTGGGTGACGCCGGCCTCAAGCTGCGGTGAGTTAGCCGCCAGCTGCGTCGTGCCGGCGTTGAGCTGCGCCACCGCCCCCGTGTACTGACCGACGCCTTGGTTCAGGGTGTTGGCCCCGGTCGCCAGCTGCTTGGTGCCGGATTGCAGCTGCTTGGACCCGGTCAGAAGCTGGTCCGTGCCGCTGACAAGCTGCCGCACCCCGGCCAGGCCGCTGGCCATGTCGGCCCCGGCGAGCTGCGAGCTGGCCGACTGCAGGCCGCGGTTGATCTCGCCCAGCCCGGTGCGAGCCTGGGTCATGCCACTGGTCACGGTTCCCAGCTGCTTTTGGACATACAGGTCGCTGATTGCGCTGCCGCCGGGCTGGGTGACCGAGGCGACCGTCTCGATGCTCGGGTCTTGCTGCAGCTTGCGGGTCAGCTGGTCGATCACCTTCAGGTACTGATTGGCCGCCAGCTTCTTGTCACTTTGAATGTACAAAGTGGAAGGCTCGGCGGTGCCCTTGGAGTAATGGGCCTGGATCACCTTGAAGCCCTGCTTGGCCGGCACCTTGGCGCCGAGCTCAACCACGGTGTCGTAGTTCAAAGAACCGTTGTAGCCGAGCAGCACCGGCACCGCGCAAAGGGCGACCAGCACCAGCGCGATCAGCGGATGCAGCACCGAGCGACTGGCCAGCGCCTGCCAAAACCGGCTACGGCTGCCGCCGGTGAAGTCCTTGGTCGGCCAAAACAGCCGCTTGCCCATGGTCGCCATGAAGAACGGATTGAGTGTCAAGAGCACTACCAAAAGCACCGCCACCCCGACGGCAACGCCGACCGCGGATTGGTAGATCGAAAACTTCGCCAGCCCTAGGGCGGAAAAGCCAATCAGCACCGACGAGCCGCTGTACAAAATGGTTCGCCCGGCGACGCGCCGCGCCTTGGCCGCCGCCTCGGTGTTCGAGAGCCCCGCGGCCAGCTCCTCCTTGAACTGGTCGTACAGCAGGATGTTGTAATCCGTGCCAATACCAAACAAGATCACCACCATGAAGACCTGGGTGAAGGCGGAAAGCGGAAAGCCGAGGAACTTGACCAGGTTCATCACCAGGCTCAGGCTGACCAGCAGCGACACGCCGACCGTGGCCAGGGAGATCACCGGCACCACCGGCGAGCGGAACACCAGGATCAGCACGACAAAGATGAACACCGCGGCAATCACCTCGGTTTTCTTGATCCCGGCCTCCGTCGCCTGGTTGAAGTCATCGGTCAGGATGTCGGCGCCGGTCACGTAGGTGGTGACGTGCTTAGTTTTGACCGCCTTTTCAAGCGTCGCGGTCATCTGCCGGACGGTTTGCTGCTTGCCGACCATCAGCTGCACGATCTGGGTCGTGCCGTCCTTGGCCACCAGCTGTTTTTTGGTCTCCGCGTTGTCCGACGGCGCCATGATCGACTTGATGTGGTACTTGGCGCGGTTGTTTTGCAGGAAGGTCACGGTTTGGGCCACGCTTTGCCGCTGGCTTGCCGTCAGCTTGGCGTCGCCGTTGCTGAACACCACGGCCACCTGCCGGGCGTCGCTTTGGCCCTTGCCCCACTTGTTTTGGATGGCCGTCGCCACCTGGCTTTGCATCGTCTTGGGAACGCGGATATCGCCGCGTTCGCGAACCAAGGCGGCGGTGTCGGGCATGCCGGCCACCGCCACGATCACGATGAGCAGCCAGGCGAGCAAGGCGCCGATGTGGTGTTCTAAGAATCGTTTCACTGGGAGTCCTCCTTGTTACATGGCGAGCAGCTGCTCGGCGTTGGTGGTCAGAATTTCGCGCTGCAGCTGCGGCGTCACGACCTCCGCCCCGTTCATCATCTTCACCTCAATGTCCAGCAGCTGGGGAATCCGCGCGAGCTTGGCGCGTTTTTCGAAAAAGTGGTCGAAGTGATGCGCGGTTTGGATCAGCCGCTGCTTCTTGGCCGCCTGCTCACTGCTTTGGGTGAATAGGCTGAGCAGCTGCCCCGCAAGCGGTGAGCTGGTGTAGGGAATGTCGCTGCCGTAGAGAATGTGGTGCTCGTCGGTCAGCGTCAACAGCGTCGGCAGCTGCCGCGGGAACACGGCGCCGGCCGTGTCGAAGTAGACGTGCTGCAGCGCCGCATACAGGTCGCTTTGGTAGGTCTGCTTGACGAACGGCGCGTCGCGGTCGGCCAGGATGCCCAGGAAGGCGCCGGCGTGAGGCACGATCAGGCGAATGTCCGGGAAGCGGTCGAAGAAGTGGTACTTGAGCAGGTTCATGAATGTCATGGTGGTGTCGATGAAAAAACCCATCAAAGGCGTCGGCATGTCGATGTTGACGTTCAGCGGCAGCGCCGCCGGCTGGTTGGGGTGCAGCGCCACCAGCGCTTTTTCGGCGTTCAGCTTCGCGTAGACCGCATCGAAAATCGGGGTGCCGAAGTACAGGCCGCGGGTGTTGGTCGGCACGGTGAAGCCCCGCGCCGAATGGGTTAGGGCCCAGTCGACCTCCGCCACCGCCGCCTCTGCGTAGGGCAGCGGCAACGACGCCAGGTAGCCGAGCTGATCCGGATGCGCCAGCGTCAGCCGCTCGCCCTCCGCGTTGGCCTCCCGGGCGATCGTCAACGTCTCCTGCTTGTCGCCGAAGTTGAAGTGCGGCGACGACAGCGACAACAGCGAGTAGCGGATGTTATGCTGGTGCATGAAGCCCAGCGTAGTCGCCGGCCGCCAGCTCGGCGTCGGCCAGCCGTCGGGGTCGCCGGGAATGTGGCGCTTGAGAGCCGCGGTGTAAACCTGTGGCAGGTAGTGCGTGTGTGTATCGATGATGCCGTCCATGAAGCCATCTCCAAACCAGAATTTTTGTACTCAACACGGTGTTCACAACGTCACTCATCTTACGGTCCCGGCTGACGCACAGCAATAATCAGAATCAACCGGAGTGTTGAGTTAAATGTCATAAAGGGCCGCAGCCGTTGCTACTGGCGGCCTGCCGCTGAACACGGTGTTGATTTATTTTCTGAAACGGGGAATAATTGACTCAAAATAGGACGGGGGAATCGCATTGCACAAGAAGAGCGCTGAAACCGAGGCGAGCATCAAGGCCGCCTTCGTCGACCTGCTGCAGACCAAGACCTTCGAGAAAATCTCGGTGCGTGACCTGAGCGTTCGCGCCGGCATCAACCGCGGCACGTTTTACTTGCATTACGTCGACAAGTACGACCTGCTGACGCAGTACGAAGACCGGCTGGTCGCGACCATCACCAAGCTGTTGGCCACCAATCTGACCGGCACCATGACCTACCAGTCGGTGAAGACCAACGGCATCTACACCTACCCCGTGGTCGAAAACGTCGTGAGCCTGGTGGCCAACGAGTTCGACTTGTTCAAGGTGCTGTTCGGCCCCAACGGCGACCCCAGGTTCGAGCTGCGGCTCAAGCGTCTGCTGCGCGACGCGATTGGCGACGGGCTGGATCGCATCAAGGGGCAGATCACGATGACCAAGTACATCCCTGAGGACTACGCCTGGGAGCTGATTCTCTCCGGCCTCTTCGCCATCATCAAGACCTGGCTGCAGTCACCCACGCCCGAAGAACCCGCTACCATCTGCACCATCATCATGAACACGCGCTTCCTGAGCCCCTACGACCTGCTGGGCATTCGCGAGTAGCCGGCGCGACCCAAAAAGGCGCTGCCACCGATCACCATTGCAGTGATGGGTGGCAGCGCCTGATTCGCGTCTACCTTAGGGCGTGTTTAGAGTTTGTCCCAGATGTTGGCCAAAATGTTGGTCTGCTCGCGATCCGGCCCGACGGAGAAGGTCAAGAGGTCGACGCCGATCAACGCGGCGATCCGCTCGACGTAGGCCCGGGCGTTGGCCGGCAGGTCGGCCAGGGTCTTGGCGGCGGTGATGTCTTCCGTCCAGCCCGGCAGCGTCTCGTAAACGGGTTCGCAGGCCGCCAGTTCCTTCAGGGAGGCCGGGTAGCGGGTGATCAGCTCACCATTGAGCTTGTAGCCCGTGCAGATTTTCACGCTGGCCAGGCCGGTCAGCACATCCACGGAGTTCAGGCACAAGTCGGTGACGCCGGCGACGCGGCAGGCGTGACGCACCACCACGGCGTCGAACCAGCCGATGCGGCGCGGCCGCCCGGTGACGGTCCCGTACTCGTGACCGGCCTCACGAATGAAGTGGCCATCCGCATCGAACAGCTCGGTCGGGAACGGGCCGTCGCCGACGCGGGAGGTGTAGGCCTTGGCGACCCCGGCCACGCGGTCGATGCGGCTGGCGCCGACGCCGGTGCCGGTGGCCACGCCGCCGGCCGGGTTGGAGCTGGTGACGAACGGGTAGGTGCCTTGATCGACGTCGAGCATCGTGCCCTGCGCCCCTTCGAACAGGACGTTTTCGCCCTTGTCCAGCGCCTCGTTCAACAAAACCGTGGTGTCGCAGACGTACTGGGCCAGCTGCTGGCCGTAGTCGTAGTATTCCTCGAAAATGTCATCGAAGGCGATCGGAGCCACGCCGTAAATCTTCGTGAACAGCGCGTTTTTCTCCGCCAGGTTGGCACGGAGCTTGGTCTCGAAGGTGTCTTTCTCCAGCAGGTCGGCGAAGCGGATGCCGACGCGAGCGGCCTTGTCCATGTAGGCCGGGCCGATGCCGCGATTGGTGGTGCCGATCTTGCCGTCGCCCTTGGCCGCCTCCTGGGCCTTGTCCAGCGCAATGTGGTAAGGCAAAATCACATGGGCGCGGTCCGAAATGCGCAGGTTGTCACCGGCGACCCCCTTGGCTCGCAGCGTCGCCAGCTCCTCAACCAAAGACTTCGGGTTGACCACGACGCCGTTGCCGATCACCGACAGCTGGTGCGGGTACAGGATGCCGGACGGAATCAGCCGCAGCTTGTACACCACGCCGTTGTTGTGAATGGTGTGGCCGGCGTTATCCCCGCCTTGGTAGCGGCTGATCACGTTGGCGCCTTGGCTCAGGAAGTCGGTGATTTTCCCCTTCCCTTCGTCGCCCCACTGTGTGCCTACGATAACTACTGTCCCCATGTTGATGTGCTCCTTAATTGCGATGTGCGTTCGCTTAGCGATTGCCACTAGCTATTCTAGCAACAATTGGCCGCCGCGGCAAGTTAAAAGCCGAATGATCCGCTTGAATATTGGAGTTTAAAATCAAAAATCCGAACGAATGTCTTCGGCCGGGCGTAAGTTGTAAAAATATCCGAAGGACGGTCACTTTCGCTCGGTGGCAACGGCGCCTAGGTCTGCCCCGTTCGCCGGCGGGGCCGATCCGGCCGCCGGTGGCTACCTCGGTCCGAACATCCCGCCACCTCGTCGGGGCATTTCCCGGGAAATAATCTATTTTTGGCCGCAACCGCCAGTTGCGACCCTGCGCCAAATTCGGTCTGGCCAGCGGCGCCGGCAACCGCTATCATATGTGTGAAGAAGGGCGGTGACAACCGTGAAATTTGCAACGCAGGTTCGGACTTACCGACAGGAACGCGGCTGGTCGCAGGAGGCGCTGGCGCAGCAGCTGTTCCTGACGCGCCAGACCATTTCAAAGTGGGAGCAGGGCGACGCGACGCCGGACCTCGAGACGCTGGTGCGGCTGGCGACGCTGTTCAACGTTTCACTGGATCGGCTGGTCCTTGGCCAGGCGACCGCGCCGGGCAGCGACGCGACCGCCGACCGGACGCAACGCCCCACCCCCGGTCCCGAGAACACAAACCGCCGCCCCACCTCGCTGACGCCCAAGACCGGCCAGACGGCCTACGACTGGCTGGAGGACAACTGGTACCTCGGCCTGGTCCTCGTGCTGTGGATTTACGTCTTCTTTCATTGACTGTCACCCGCACGAAAGGCGGCGGCCCCAACCGGGACCGCCGCCTTTCGTGTTTCTGCATGTGTGCGGCGACTCACTGCCGCATCCGCGCCTCCTGCAGGTAGGCGTAGATGTGGCCGAACGCCAGCTCCTGCACCGTGGCGAAGGTGAACGGCACGTCCTCGTCGGTGTCGTCGGCATGCATCGTGAAGCCGGTGGCGGTCACGTTCTCCGGCACCCCCATCAGCTGGTCGCCGGATTCCTTACCCCGCACCCGCACGACCCGGTCGAAGGCCGCGGCCGACTGAATCAGGCTGGCAATCAGGTCGCCGCTGGCGTCGAACTCGCGGTCGGCGTTCAGGACCGGCTGTTTCTCCATGTCGTGAGCCGCGACCCACCGGCTGTAAAAGGCGATGGTCTGCAGGTAGTCGCTTTGCGTGGTCACGGTCTGAAGCCCCGTCAGCCGTAGCGCGACGTACCCACCGAATTGCCCGGCCATATCCTTGAGCCGCAACACCACCAGCTCGGCGTTGAGGGCCAGCACCCGGCCGACGTAGAACTGGTCGGCGCCGCCCTTGGGCATCACCGCCACCAGCGCCGCCTGGGCCTGGGCCTCGGCCAAAACCGCCTGGAGCTGGCCGTCGTTTTGGTGAATCTGCGTCGGCAAGTGCTTGAGCTGGTCGCGGTCGGCCTGCAGCGCGGTTTCCAAGTGTAGCTCCAGGCCCTGGAACTCGATGACCAGAACGTCGGAAAAGTCCACCTGCATCACCCGCACATCGGTGTAATTGAACTTGTTGAACACCGACAGCGTCAGCCGGTCCGTGTCGACCGCGGTCACCTGCCCTTCCAGGTAGGCATCGTCGTCGGCCAGCATCACCAAAATCAGCTGGCCGCTTTTTTGCACCTGGGTGGCCAGCTGCAGCGTGAGGTCGCGCGTCGCGTCGAAGTGCAGCGGTGCCTTGATCGCCGGCAGCGACTTGAAGTGCTCCGCGGCGGCGACGCGCATCCGGAAGGTCATGTCCTCCAGGTCGGCGCCGGCGAATTCGACCTGCGAAATCGCGACGAAGCTGATCAAAACCGCCCCGTCGGCCAGCCCGGCGTCGTTGTAGGTGGCGACCAGCACGCTGTTTTTGCCCAGCGCCTGAACGTAACCGGTGTAAAAGTCCTCGGTGTCGCGCTGGTAAATGTTAATCAAAAGCTGCTCGTTCAAGGCAGCCATCAGGCTCATCAGGATGGCATCCACGATGCATCCTCCTTATCCATATCGTTACTGCCCCGGCGTGTAGGCGATCGAGCTGAACTTGTTGTACGATTTCACGAACAGCAGCTTGACCGTGCCTCGAGCCCCGGAACGGTTCTTTTCGATGATGACCTCGACCTCGCCGACGTTTTGGTCGTCGTCATCGTGATTGTTCTCTTCTTCACCATCGCCGTCCGGATCGCGGTAATAGTCGTCGCGGTACAGGAAGGCGACGATGTCGGCGTCTTGTTCGATCGACCCGGATTCGCGGATGTCCGACAGCACCGGCCGCTTGTCCTGGCGCTGCTCGACGCCACGCGACAGCTGCGACAAGGCGATGACCGGGCAGTGCAGCTCCTTGGCGAGTTTCTTGAGCTGGCGGGAAATCGCGCTGACTTCCTGCTGGCGGCTCTCCTGCCCGGAGCCTTCGATCAGCTGCAGGTAATCGATCACGACCAGGCCCAGCGGGGTCTCGGTGTGTTCGTGCTCCTTTTGCAGCTTGAGGCACTGCGAGCGGATCTGCGCCATGCGAACGCCGGGGGTGTCGTCGATGTAGATGCTGGCCTGGCTGAGGCTGCCCATCGCGATGATCAGGTGCTGCCACTCCTCCTCGTTGAGCTGGCCGGTTCGCAGGTGCTGCGCGTCGATGCTGCCTTCCGCACAGAGCATGCGGTTGACCAGCGACTCGGCGCCCATTTCCAGGGAAAACATCGCGACGGTCTTGCCGGTTTTGGTCCCGACGTTTTGCGCAATGTTGAGCACGAACGCGGTTTTCCCGACGGCCGGCCGGGCGGCCAAAATGATCAGCTCGTCGTCGTGCAGCCCGGTGGTCATGCGGTCCAGCTCCTTGAAGCCGGTCGGCAGCCCCGTGATCTCCTGATCGTTTTGGTAGAGCTTGTCGATCTCGGCCATCGTGCTGTTCAGCACGTCCTTAATCGGCTTGAAGCCCGAGCGGGAACCACCGTCGCTGACGGCCATCACCGCGCTTTCGGCGTTTTCCACCACCGTCGGCACGTCGTCTTGCTCGTCGTAGGCGGTCTGAATGATCTGCTCCGAGGTCTCGATCAGCCGCCGCAGCTGGGCCTTATCCGCCACGATTTTGGCGTAGTAGGCGACGTTGGCGGCGGTCGGCACCGCGTCGGCCAGCTCGATCATGTAGCCGTTGCCGCCGACGTCGGCCAGCTGGTTGTTGGCCGTCAGGTAGTCCTCGACCGTCAGCACATCGATGGCGTCGCCGCGGTCCGACAGCTCGGTCAGCGCGTGGAACACCAGCTGGTTGCCGCGCTTGTAAAAATCGGCCTCGGTCACGAATTCCATCGCGCTGATCAGCGCGTCGGGCGACATCAAAACACTGCCCAGCACCGCCTTTTCCGCGTCCAGGTTCGCCGGTGGCATGCGCCTGATCTGATTATCCATGTTCCGACCTCCTACTATTTCCCGGGCAATACGTCTCATCTATCTTATCCGAGTTACCGCCCGGACGCAACGCGCGAAGCGCCGCCGATCCAGGCGCTGTCGGCGGCGTCAGCCCTTGCCCCGTCTGGCTTTGCGGCTCCCCCGTACCGGTCGCCGCAACTAAAAAATCGTGCGGTGGCCGCAGCCAGTCGCACGATAGCAGGCGAGCCGCCGCTCACCCGTGAAGTCCCGCGCAAGTGCTGTCGCACCCGCCGCGGTTGTGATTACTTGAGCTCTGTGATGTGAACGCGAATGTTGGCGTCGACGCCTGGGTACAGGCTGACCTTCACGTTGCGGTAGCCCAGCGCCTTGATCGGCTCCGGCAGGTCCATTTTGCGCTTGTCGACCTTGATCTGGTACTGCTTCTCCAGCGCCTGGGCGATCTGCTTGCTTGGAATCGAGCCGAACAGGCGGGAATCCGCGCCGGCCTTGCTTTGAATCTGAACGACGGTCTTGTCGTTCTCCAGCTGGGTCTTGACGACGACGGCCGCGGCCTTGGCCGCTGCGTCCTTTTTCTCCTCCAGCTTCTGCTGGCCGCGCAGCGCAGACATCGCCTGGGCGGTGGCCGCCTTGGCCTTGCCGTTCTTGATCAGGAAGTTCTGGGCGTAGCCGTCCGGGACCTCCTTGACCTGACCGCGCTTGCCTTTGCCACGCACATCCTCGGTGAAAATAACCTTCATTGTGAGTCCTTCTTTCTTCTTGGGGCTTGGGGTTCATCGACCTACCTGCCGCAACTCGTTGCACCGCCGCGCTCGCCGCAGCGGCGGTGCAACGAGTTGCGCGTGGCCGCGCCACCGACGCCAGGCGCCAGGGCTCGGCGCGTTCGCGCCGGCTAGTTGTTGACCGCCTCGTCTTCGATCGCCCGGGCCAGCATGGTGCGAACCGCGGCGACCGACTCGCCCTTGATCTGGGTGGCCGCGTTGCTCAGGTGACCGCCGCCGCCCAACTTCTCCATCAGGCGCTGGACGTTGACCGAGCCCAGGCTGCGAGCCGAAATGCCGACCTGGTTGTCGGAGCGGCGGGTGATGACGAAGCTGGCCGTGATGCCGTTGAGCGTCAGCAAGGTGTCTGCCGCCTGGGCCGCGATCACGGGGTCGTAAACCCGGTCCGCTTCACCTACACATAATGCCATACTTGGCGCAATCATTTCAATTGTATCGATGAGATGATTCTTCTGAATGTAGCTGTCGATATTTTCCTTCAGCAGGTTCTGGGTCATCAGGCCATCCGCGCCGTTGGAACGCAGGTAGGACGCGGCGTCGAAGGTGCGAGTGCCGGTTCGCATCGCGAAGTTCTTGGTGTCGACCGTGATACCGGCCAGCATCGCCGTCGCCTCCAGCTTGTTCAGGCCGGGAACGCCGGTCGGCTGGTACTCGAACATCTCGGTCAACAGCTCACAAGTCGAGCTGGCGTAGGGTTCGATGTAGACCAGCATCGGGTTTTCGGGGAACTCCTCGCCGCGGCGGTGGTGATCGATGATCACGGTGCGGGTCGAGAGCTTCTCGTACAGGTCCGGCGCCGCGGTGATCGAGGCCTTCGAGTGGTCGACCATCACCAACAGGCTCTTGTCGGTGGCCTGCGACAGCGCGGCCTCGGGCGTCACCACGGCGTTGGCGATTTCCGGATCCTTGCCGACCGCGGTCATCAGCCGCTCGACGTCGGAGTGCAGGTTGGCCGGGTCGACCACGACGTAACAGTCCTTGCCGTTCATCTGGGCGATGCGGCGGATGCCCAGCCCCGCGCCGATCGCGTCCATGTCCGGCCGCTTGTGGCCGACCACGAAGATTTTGTCGGTTTGCTTGAACAGCTCCTGCAACGCCTGGGAGATCATCCGGGCCCGAACCCGGGTGCGTTTCTCCATCGGGTTGGTGCGACCGCCGTAAAACCGCGCCTGCTCGCCTTTTTCACGCACGACGACCTGGTCGCCGCCGCGGCCCAGCGCCAGGTCCAGGTTGGACTGGCTGACCGCGGCCAGGTTCGACAGGTTGTTCTCGCCGTATGCAATCCCGATCGACAAGGTCAGCGGGAAGTTTTGCTTGGAGGTTTCTTCACGAATCTGGTCCAAAATCTTGAACTTGTCGTCCTCGACCTGGCGCAGCGAGGCGAGGTAGCCGATCATGATGAAGCGGTCGGCGGCGACGCGCTTGACGAACATGCCAAAGGCGCTGGCCCAGTCGCTCATCGTGTTGGTGACGTAGCTGTTCAGGTTCGTGATGGCTTGATCATCCATGGTCTGGGTGATCTCGTCGTAGTTGTCGAGGAACACCTGGCCGATGGCGACGCGGCGGTTCTCCGCCTCCGCTTCAATCTTGGCGTAGGGGGTGATGTCCATCAGGTAGACCACGCCGATGCTCTTTTGGATGGTCATGTCGAACTGGTGGCCGCCCCAAGTGATCTTGGTCCTGGCGCTGGAGTCCTGGTTGGAGGTGACCAAGTCGGCCAGCTCGGCGTCGATGGCAGACAGCGGCTGGCCGAGGAACTCGTGGTCGCCGAAGTACTGCTGCAGGTAGGGGTTGGCCCATTCGATCTCGAGTTGCTCATTGTAGATCAAAATCCCGACCGGCATCTTGATCAGCGCCTCCTGCTCGCCGCGTTTGATGCGGTAGGAGAGGTTTGAGATGTATTTGTTCGTGTTTTCGGTAATTCGGGCCAGGGCGAAGACGGTCGCCCCGAGCAGCCCGATCAGGAAAATGAAAAGAAACAGCGCCAGCCAAGGCCGGATGAAGCTGGCCACGATGACGTCGACCACGGCCAACACCGCCATGATGGCGACAATCCAGCGCAGCCGGACGTCCTCCAGGAACGCCGGCAGCTTGATTTTTGCCAGTAGATTTTTCACGTTATCGCTCGCTTTCACAAAGAGGCGCGGGACAGACCCGCATAATAAGGAATTCTTAACCCTAATTTTACCATATTTAGGGTTTTGGGGTGAAACCCCCTTGTTCATTGCACGAGCAAACGATTTCACTTGTCATCGGCGGCGACCCGTTGTACGCTGGTCTAGACAGCCAAGTGGCCACCACGGTCACCCACGCCAAAGGAGGTCCCCACACATGAAAAAATTAGTACAAACCGCCCTGAGCCTGCTGGCCTTGGTCACCATCGGCCTGGGCCTGAGTGCCTGCAAGGACAAAAACGCCATCGGCAATGCCGATTACAAGGTGACGATTCCGGTCACCGTCAAGGGCACCAAGAACAGCCTGACCTATTACTTGGGCCAGGACAAGACCTTCATCAGCGTGATGGATAAGAAGGACGCGAACACCAAGACCGGCTCCAACGGCAACATGGCCTGGATGAGCGGCACCTACAAGGTCGACGGCAAGAAGGTCACCCTGCAGGCCAAATGGGTCGGCACCGTCGAGCAGCCGATTCCAGGCGCGACGCTCACCGCCGCCCAGAAAAAGGCGCTGATCAAGGCCTCGTACCACGGCAAGTACCCCTACGACTTCGCCGGCACCCGCCTGATCACCGACAGCAAGCACAAGGTGATCCGCCTCGAGGAAACCGGCGACGGCAGCAGCTGGACCAAGATGACCGTCAAGGCCACCACCGAGAAGAAGGCCATGCCGAAGAAGACCGCCAAGGCGATGTACCAGGCCGGCCTGGCCAAGCTCAAGGCCGTTCAAACCAAGTAACCGCACTTCAAGCCAACGTTAAGGACCCCGCGATTGCCAGCCAAACGGCTGGCGATCGCGGGGTCCTTTTCGCTGCCGCGGTGAGCAAGCGGGGCCAATTCAAGCTCGCCGCACCGCGAGGCCCGGGCCGGCGCAGCTTGGCGCGGTGAACCGCCGCGGCGTCAGTCTGCGACCACGCGCCAGGTGGCGGCCTTGTGAACCAGCACCACCGCCACCAGCACCAGCAGGCCCATCAAGGCGGCCATGCCGCCGTTGCCGATCACCGCAGACAGGGTCACCCCGAAGCCGGCGATCATCGCCGACAGCGGCCCCACCGTGGTCCAGGCGCCGGAATACGCGCCGACCTTCTCGGGATCCATCAGATCCGCTCGCAGCGTCTGGCTCGGCGGCACCGCGATCATCTCGCCGATGGTCTGCACCACCGCGTTAAGCACCAGCGGCCACAGCGAGTTGAGCAGGAAGGACACGCCGGTCGCCCCGCCCAACAGCAGCGTCCCGAAGGCAAAGGCGCGGCTGGTCGACCACTTTTTGGTCAGCCGGGTCATCAGGGCCATCGTGGTGACGATCAAGATGGTGTTGACCAACGTCAGCACCGACAGCATCCGCTGCCCGTAAAGTGAGATGCCGAACAGCGTGACGGTGCGAAAGTCGCGGTCCAGATGCACCGGCAGGTAGGACATCGGCTGGTTGAAAATCACCTCGACCGCCAGCGACCCGGCGAAAAACACCATGAAGCGCCGGTCGGCCAGCACCTGCGTGTAGCTTCTCACCATGTGCCACAGCGAGCTGGTCACCTGCCCGGTCGGCACGAAGGTCTCGCTCATCGCAAACCGCACGACCAGCCAGGTGACAACCGCCATCAGCGCCATGCCCAGCATCAGCTCGAACAGCCAGTCGCGGAAGAACCAGCCGCCGATGGCCGAGCCGATCATCACCGAGATGTTCATGATCCAGTACAAAAGCGCGTAGATGAAGCGGCGGTTCTCGCTGCTGGACACGTCGATCATCATCGCCTGGGCGGCCGGGTCCTCGAGGTTGCCGCCGACGCGAGCCAGCAGGAAACCGGCGAAGGTCAGCCAAGGCGACGTCCCCAAGGGCGAGTTGGCCAAGGCGGCGATGCCCAGGCCGACCGCCATCAGCCCGTCGCCCCACAGCATGATCGGCTTGCGACCGTGGGCGTCCGACAGGTGGCCACCGAACAGCCCGGCGACAAGCCCGACCCCGGCCGCCACGGCCAACAAAAGCCCCGTGGTCGCGGCGCCGAAGTACCGGGCGTAGTAAATCGCCATGTTCGGCATGATCGTGCTACTCAGCAGCACACTTAAAAAGACGGTCGCAATCCGCAAGCGGATGTTGCGATCGAGGTTCATGAAATCTTTCATTAGTTGTCCTCCGGCAAGGGCTTAACTATAGCACTCGCCGCAGGGGCTCGCCACCACCGTTTGGCGGGACCGCGCCGCCGCACAAAAAAGCGCCGTCGCCAAGACGTCGCTTCGTGAAAAGATTACTGAAAACTGGTGGTGCAAGCCGATCGCACCCACCCGGCCGCGGTCCCCGGTCCGGCCTGCCACGCGGTTGCGGGGCCGCGGCGGCGCGTTGCCGGCCGCGGTCACAACCGCCGCAGGTGACCGTGCAAAACCGCTCGCCACACCGCGCCCTGGCCGCGGTTGGGAACGCCGTCAGTCGAGCTTTTCGCCCATGGTCTCCGTGCCCAGCGCCAGCACCGCCACGACCCCGATCAGAATCGCCACGGTGAAAATGCCGAAGATCAGGCCGAAGCCGACGTTGGCCGCGACCAGGCTGCCGACCAAAAGTGGACCGACGATGCCGCCGATGCGGCCGACCCCGGCCGCCATGCCGGAGCCGCTGGAGCGAATGACGCTCGGGTACTGCTCGGGCGAGTAGGCGTAAAGCGCCCCCCAGGCCCCGAGGTTGAAAAAGGACAGCAGCATGCCGCTGGCCATCAGCGCCGGCAGGCCGGTGGCCAGGCCAAAGCCCAGGGCCGCCAGCGCGGTGCCGACCAAGAAGGTGGCGAGGACCTTCTTGCGGCCCCATTTTTCGATCAGCCAGGCCGCGACGAAGTAACCGGGCAGCTGGGCCAGCGTCATCACCAGCACGTAGCCGAAGCTGTTGATCATCGAGTAGCCCTTGAGCACCATCACGCTAGGCAGCCACAGGAACATGCCGTAGTAGGAGAACACGACCATGAACCACACCACCCACAGCATCAGCGTCGCCTTAGCATACTTGCGCTGCCAAAGCGCGGTCAGCGCCTGAAAGAAGCCGGGCTTCTGGTGAGTCTGGGCCAAAAAGGCCGGCGATTCGTTCAACCCTTCACGGAAGTACAAGGCGTACAAGGCGCAAAGACCGGTCAAAACCATCGCCACGCGCCAGCCCCAGTGCGGGATCACGAAGTAAGACACCACCGCCGCCAGCAGCCAGCCGGCCGCCCAAAAGCTCTCCAGCAGCACGACGGAGCGGCCGCGGTGCTTGGTTTCGACGCTTTCGGACACCAAGGTCGACGCCACCGGCAGCTCGCCGCCCAGCCCCGCGCCGATGATCAGCCGCAGCACCATGAACATCGCGTAGCCCGTGGCCAAGGCGCTGGCCGCCGACCCCAGCGAGAACAACAGCAGCGTCACGATCAGCACCGTTTTGCGGCCGATGCGGTCGGCCAAAATGCCGAACAGCACGGCGCCGATCGCCATCCCGATCGAGCTGACCGAGCCAATCCAACCCATCTGCACCGCATCCAGGCCCCATTCGCCCTTGACCGCGGCGATCACGAAGGACAGCATCCCAACGTCCATCGCGTCGAACAGCCAGGCGACCCCGACCCCTGTGACCAGGCGAACCGGACTCGCCGTCTTCGTCGTCGTCATTTCTTTTGCCATCGTTTTCCTCCCATACCCGGCGCCTTGGCGCCGCTGCCTGAACATTTCCCGGGAAATAATTGCGAATGTCGCGACTCCCACGTCTTGACATCTTATGCCTCAGTATTTTCCTCGCTGGCTACGGATTTGTCAACTTTTTCACGAAGTTTCTGCAACGCATCAAAAAAGCCCCGCGTACACGCGAGGCGGTCGGCCCTCAGCTGAGGCCCTTGGTGTCTTCGTACAAGAAACCCTTGGCGCGAAGGGCGTCCTTGATGGCGGCCAGCTGGTCCGGTGTGTCGTAGCCGATGGTGTGCAGGTGAACCCCGTCGGTCAGCTCGGACAGCAGGTGGCCTTCGCGCTGGCGCAGGTGACCCATGAACAGGTTCACATCCGTGCGGGTGCGAACCTGCAGCTGGCCCTTGATCTGGCCGTAGACCGGGTGTTCGACCAGCACATCGAGGATGGCGCCGCCCAGGTCGACCACCGTGTTCATCTCCTCACGCGCCTGCTCCGGCGTGTGGCGGCACACGATGACGGCCTCGTGGCGCGGCTTTTCCTCGTACTGGTAGCCCTGCGGCGTGGCGATGATGGCCTCACCCTGGGCCCGCATCAGCGCGATGTCGCCGACCACGGTCTGGCGACTGACACCGAACCGCTGGCCGAATTGGTTCGCGGTGATCGGTGCGTTGTTATCAGCTAAGGCGGCCCGGATTTGGGCCTGCCGTTCAGCACTCGTTAGCATCACATTACCCCCTGATCTCTGCTTGGCGGCTTTGGATTCCGCCGTTCACTGGTATATTACCGCAAAATCGCGCCGTGCAACAGACGCAAAAGGCGGTCTCTGTGGCGAGGCCGCCTTTTGGGCTAGTGTCGGGCCGCCAAGCTGCGGTGGCAGCGGGGCCGGGCTGACCGCTCGGGGCCACCGGCCACCGGTTAGCGGCATCAACCGCCTGCCGCCGGCGTTACGCCAGCGACTTTTCGGCCGAGAGCTTGCGCAGCCCCATGCGAATGATCTTGTCGATTTCGGTCACCACCAGGGTGATGAAGCCGATGGCCACGGCGATGCCCCACTCGCGCAGGGTCATCGGTGCCGTGACGAAGACGTGTTGCATGAACGGAATGTAGGTCAACGCCAGCTGCAGCGCCATCATCGCACCGATGATTGCGAAGGCCATCGGGTTGGTGAACAACTGCTTGGAGAAGGCCAAGGCGTGGGTGCGGATGTTGAACAGGTAGAAAATTTTGCCCAGGATGATGATGTTGACCATCATCGTGCTGGCCGTCGCCGCATCCACCAGGTGGTTGTCCAGCAGGTAGTCATGGGCGAGCAGGCCCAGCCCCGAGATCATGATCGAGACGTAGATCAGCTGGAAGACGTCGTGCTTGTTCATCATCGACACGCCGTTGCGCCGCGGCGGCCGGGTCATGATGCCGGCCTCGGCCGGCTCGAAGATGAAAGCCAGCTGGATTGTGATGGCCGACACCATGTTGATCCAGAGCATCTGGCTGGCGTTCAGCGGCATGTCGTCTTGGGTCAAAATGGTGAAGGCAATCACGAGTCCCTCGGCGAAGCTGGTCGGCAAAAGGAACAGGATGCTCTTTTTGATGTTGTCGTAGATCCGGCGGCCCTGCGCGATCGCGCGTTCCATCGTGGTGAACTTGTCGTCGGTCAGGATCATGTCGGCGGCGTCCTTGGCCACGTCGGTCCCGGACTTGCCCATCGCCACGCCGATGTCGGCCTTCTTCAGGGCAGGCGCGTCGTTGACCCCGTCGCCGACCATCGCGGTGACGTTGCCGGCCTCCTGCAGGGTGGTGATGATGGCCAGCTTGTCGGCCGGCGTGGTGCGGGCGAACACATCCGCCCCCACCATGGCCCGGCGCCGGTCTTCTTCACTCATCTCGGCCAAAGCGGTCCCGGTGACCACCACCGGCGACTCGGCCAGGCCCAGCTTCTTGGCAATCGCCAAGGCGGTGTCCGGGTGATCGCCGGTGATCATTTTCACCTTCACGCCGGCGCGGCGCATGGTGCGAATCGACTGGATGACCTCCTCGCGCGGCGGGTCGATGATGGCCGCCAAGCCGAGGAAGGTCATGCCGCTTTCGCAAAAATCGGTGTCGATTTCGTCGACCATGCTTGGCACGTCGCGGCTGGCCACGGCGATCACGCGCTGGCCGTTTTGGCTGTACTGCTTGGTCAACGCCAGGTAATGCGCGGCGTCAAAGTCCGGATCGGCCGCCGTCGCCATCGGTAGCACCTTGTCCGGCGACCCCTTCAGGTAGACGCGGCGGGTGCCATCCGGCAGCTCGACCAGCTTGGCCATGAAGCGGTAATCCGAGTCGAACGGCAGCATGTCCAGTTCTTCACCTGCCGGCTCGCTGGTGTTGCCTTTGTAATAAGCGGTCAAAAAGGCGCCGTCCGTCGGCTCCCCGTTGATCTGGTAGTCGCCGTCGATTGCGGCCAACGTCGTATCGTTGGCCTGGAACCCGGCCGTCAGCAGCGCGGCGAGGTCCTCGTGATCCGCCGGGGTCACCGTGGTTTCGGCGAGCTTGAACTCCCCGGTCGGCGCGTAGCCGGTACCGGTCACGGCGTAAGTGTGCTGCGGGGTGACGATCTGGGTGATGGTCATCTCGTTTTTGGTCAGCGTCCCGGTCTTGTCGGTCGCGATGATGTCCACGGAGCCCAGCGTTTCAACCGCCGGCATCGTCTTGACGATGGTGTTCTCCTTGTGCATCAGCTGCTGCATGCCCCGAGCCAAAACCACCGCGGTGGTCGCCGGCAGCCCTTCCGGCATCGAGCCGACGATCATCGTGACCACGGCCAGCGCCAGGGTCCCCAGCGTGTAGTGGCCGGACCACCAGCCCAGCCCGAACAAGAGGACGGCGGCGATCAAAATCCCGTAGGACAGGCCGGAGCCCAGCCCATCGAGTTCCTTCATCAAAGGCGTCTTGCCCTTGCGAACATCGGCGACGGCCTGCGAGATTTTACCAATCTCGGTGTCCTGGCCGATTGCGACCACCAGCCCCATCCCGGAGCCGGAGGCCACCGCCGTCGAGGCGAAGGCCATGTTGGTCTGCTCGGCCAGCGGCGTGTCGGCCGGCAGCGCATCGACTTGCTTATCCACCGAATTGCTTTCCCCGGTCAACGCCGACTCCTGAATCGACAGGTTGTCGACGTCGAACAGGCGCAGGTCGGCCGGCACGTTGTCGCCGGCCTCAAGAAAGACGACGTCACCCACGACCAGCTCGGCGGTGTCGACATCGACGCGCTGACCATCGCGGTAAACCGTCGCAGTGTGGGCCAGCATCTGTTTGATTTTCTCCAGCGCGTTGGACGCGTTGGCTTCCTGGTAATACCCAATCACCGCATTGATAATAATAACCAGCGCAATAATAATTGTATCCGTCGTGTGGCGCATCGCGATCGTCAAAACCGCGGCCCCAATCAGGATATAAATAATTATATTATTGAACTGACGGAGAAAGATGACCCACTTCGGGGTTGTGTGCGACTGCAAGGCGTTGGGCCCGTTCTCGGCCAGGCGGCGCTTGGCCTCCTGGCTACTCAGGCCAGCATCCAAGTCCTCAACGTGTAACTCCTCCTGCAGCGAGGCAACCTCAACGTGGGTCATCGGCCTCTGTTCAGCGGGATCGTCCATATACCATCATCCTTTTACAATTTATTTAGCTGTCCGTGCGTTGCCGCGCGGTTCTCATTCCTTAATTTTACGGTACGGCTAATTTTTGTGCAAGTGGTCAAATTTAGTTATTATAGCGCTTTATTCGGCGCCGCCAAAAAGGCACCCGCATTGCTGCAGGTGCCAGTTTGTGGGTTGGCGATTACCGCTTCGGCAGTCGCAAGAAGGCCTCTAGTCCGACCACATCGACCAGCTGTAGCTGGCCGACAACCCGAACATCCGTGAACAAATCGGCATTCAGTCGCGTCCCAGTATCAATCCACGATGCCTTGCGAAGACCGGCCCCACGCCAATCCATGATTTCATAGTAATACTGCCTGATTTTGAGTGATTTGGTCTGGAACTGCGAGGTGATTTTGTAGGCGGCGCGAGGCTGGTCCGGATCATAGGTGCCAAGAATCAGCGCCGGCCGAACTTTGCCACCAGGCCGGTCCTGAAACCTGACGAAGGTGATGACCACCTCAGTATTCATCATCTTCGTCATCTCCAAGCAGGTAGTCGGCAACTTCCTTCTTGGTGGTTAGAAACGGAGTGGCCTGGTCGTGAACCGCGCTGATGAGCGCAATTTCGGCCTTTTGTCGGTCCGTCAGTGCTAAGTCGAACGGAACTCGGCCCTCCGCTGCAATTTTGGCCCAAAGCGCGTCGATGACCTCAGTCGTGCTGATGCCCAGTGTCTTGAGAATGTAGCGAACCTTGAGATCAATGTCGCGATCCACATCGGCTTGAATTCGATTCTTCACATCCATGCAATCACCTCCTAGGTTAATTATAGCCGAGACGTTCGCGGGTGAAAACTTTTAGGTGTGAAACACAACGTGCTGACGGCTAGGTTTTTACGTTGACAAATGTAAACTAAGTGTTAGACTGAAATCGAGATTTACAAATGTAGATAATAGTTGTCACGAAAAAAGGAGAAACCGATGACAAACAAACAGGAGACGCATCCCCAAGTTGCAAAGCAAACGAAAGATGCCACGACGGCCAACGCCAAAACCGACATGCGCGGCATGGACATGGGCCACGGCGACCACTCGCACGACGCGGCCGGCATGGACATGAGCCACGGCGACCGCTCGCACGACATGCCCGGTATGGACATGGGCCACGGCGGCCACTCGCACGACATGCCCGGCATGGACATGGGCCACGGCGACCACTCGCACGACGCGGCCGGCATGGACATGGGCCACGGCGGCCACATGGGCAACTTCAAGCGGCGGTTTTGGGTGTCGTTGGTCGCCGCCTTGCCGGTGTTCGTGCTGTCCCCGTTCATGGGGCTCCACCTGCCGTTTCAGCTGACCTTCCCCGGCTCGGACTGGGTGGTGCTGGTTTTGGCCAGCTTCCTATTTTTCTGGGGCGGTCAGCCGTTTTTCAGCGGGGCGAAGGCGGAGCTTAAGGCCAAGAGCCCGGCGATGATGACCCTGATCACGATGGGCATCGGCGTCGCGTACGGCTACAGCCTCTACGCGTTCGTCAACAACCACCTGCTCGGCGGCCGCCACGTGATGGACTTCTTCTGGGAGCTTGCCAGCCTGATCGTCATCATGCTGCTGGGCCACTGGATCGAGATGACGGCGACCATGCGTGCCGGCGATGCGCTGTCCGGGCTGGCCAAGCTGCTGCCGGGCCAGGCGCATGTGCAGCAGGCCGACGGCACCACCCAAGACGTGCCGCTGGCGGCCCTGACCACGGGGCAGTCCGTCGTGATTCGCGCCGGGGAAAAGGTGCCGGCGGATGGCACCGTCACCGCCGGTCAAAGCGCGGTCAACGAGGCGCTGGTGACCGGCGAGGCCAAGGCGGTGGCCAAAACCGTCGGCAGCCAAGTCATCGGCGGGGCGGTCAACGGCAACGGGACGCTGACGGTGACGGTGACCGCGACCGGGGAAACCGGCTTTTTGGCCCAGGTCGGGCAGCTGGTCAGCCAGGCCCAGGCCGAAAAATCCCGGGCCGAAACCGCGGCCGACCGCGTGGCGAAGTGGTTGTTCTACGCTGCACTAGCGGTCGGACTGGTGGCCTTTTTCGCATGGTTGGCCGTCGCCGACCTGAACGTCGCCCTCAACCGCTTGGTGACGGTGCTGGTGATCGCCTGCCCCCACGCCCTGGGGCTGGCGATTCCGCTGGTGGTCTCCCGCAGCACCAGCCTGGCCGCGACGCACGGTCTGCTGATCCGCGACCGCCGCGCCATCGAGCAGGTTCGCCACCTGGACGTGGTGCTGATGGACAAAACCGGGACGCTGACCGAGGGTGTGTTCAAGGTCAACGCGGTGCGGTCCCTGACCCCGACGCTCACCGACAACGCGGTGATGACGCTGTTGGCCCAGCTCGAGGCGACCTCGAGCCACCCGCTGGCGACCGGCATCCTGACCGCCGCCAAGGCCGCGGGGCTCACCGCCCCGGCCGCGACGAACGTGCAGACGGTGCAAGGCGTCGGGCTCACCGGCACCATCGCCGGGCAAGACTACGCGGTGGTGACCGCAAGCTACCTGCGGCGGTCGCACCTGGTTTTTGACGAAAAACAGTTCCAGCAGCTGGCCGCGGCCGGCAACTCGGTCAGCTACCTGACGCAGGGCGACCAGGTCCTCGGCCTGGTGGCGCAAGGCGACCAGATCAAGCCGCAGGCCAAGGCGCTGATTGCGGCGCTGAAGAAGCGCGGCATCCAACCGGTGATGCTGACCGGCGACAACGCGCCGGCGGCAGCGGCCGTCGCGGCCCAGCTCGGTGGCCTCACCGTCCATGCCGAGCTTAAGCCGGCCGACAAGGCGCGGCTGGTCCACGACTACCAGACCCGCGGCCACCGCGTGATGATGGTCGGCGACGGGGTCAATGACGCGCCGAGCCTCGCCTCGGCCGATGTCGGCGTGGCGATCGGCGCCGGCACCGACGTCGCGATCGAATCCGCCGACGTCATCCTGGTTCGCAGCAACCCGCAGGACATTTTGAACTTCCTGAACCTTGCCCAGGCGACCAACCGCAAAATGACCGAGAACCTCTGGTGGGGTGCCGGCTACAACATCGTCGCCATCCCCCTGGCGGCCGGGCTGCTCGCCGGCGTCGGCATCGTCTTGAGCCCGGCGGTCGGCGCGATTATCATGTCGCTGTCGACCGTCGCGGTGGCGGCCAACGCGCTGACGCTGCGGCTCAAGTAGGCGCCAGGCGACACGAGGCGACGCGAGGCGACGCGAGGCGGCCGCGGCCGCCGGACGGCTGGTCTCATGCTGAGGCCAATCGTCCGCTCCCCCAGCGACCTCGCCACTATTTTTCACGCAACCCCCGCAGAATCTTGACGGGCTGTCCATAGTTTCTTCACAGGTCGCCGGTAGTATTGGAAACATAGAAATGAGCCAGCCACTTACTTCTACCCCAACCACTTTTCTTCATCTTGGTCCTCCCAGACCACATCCAAACCAATCCGATCCGTCCCCCTAAGCGGATCCACTCCAAACACGGTCCTCCCAGACCCAACCAATCAGTCCCCCTAAGCTGAATTGGCCCAACACCCCCGCTGCCCGAACAGCGGGGGTTGTTTGTGCAAAAAAGGCCAGCACTTGCCGCGAGCTTTGCAAAATCTTGACTTCCTCAACACAGTTTCTTCACAATCTCCCTGTAGTATAAGCAACATAGAAATGAGCCAGCCACTTACTTCTACAACCCCTAACCACTTTTCTTCATAAGCTGTTGGTCCCACCCCTAATACGGGCCAACAAACTTCTTCATATCCAACTCCTTCCTTGATTCGTCCCCCTAAAACGAATCAACCCTAACTGACCCCGCCGCTGGCGGGGTTTTGTTTTGCCCTGAAGTTTGCTACATTGGAACTAAACGCAGGGAGGCGACGCATTGACGCACAAGCACTGGCACCTATCCGCCGCACAGGCGATTCTCATCAGCTTCGCCGCGATGATCGCGGTCGGCACCGCGCTTTTGGCGCTGCCGGTGGCGTCGCAAAACGGCCAAAGCGTCGGCTGGCTCAACGCGCTGTTCACCGCCACCTCCGCCAACTGCGTGACCGGCCTGGTGGTGGTCAACACCGCCCAGCACTGGACGCTGTTCGGTCAGCTCGTGATTTTGGCGCTGATCCAGCTCGGCGGCATCGGCTTCATCACCATCGTCACCGGCGCCTTGATCGTGTTTCGCCGGCGCATCGGGCTGCGCCAGCGGCTGACCATCCAGACCATGTTCAACCAGCAGACCCTCGGCGGCATGGCCGGGCTGGTCAAGCGGGTGCTAAAATACACCACCGCGATCGAAGGCACCGGTGCCGTTTTGCTGACCGCCGGCTTCCTGGCGGCCGACCGCGGCTACGGGCTGGGCGAGGCGCTGTGGTACGGCGTATTCCACGCGGTGTCGGCCTTTTGCAACGCGGGGTTTGACATCGTCGGCACCCATTCCTTGGCCGACTTCACCGGCGACTGGCCGCTGCAGCTGACCCTGATGGCGCTGATCACGCTGGGCGGCCTGGGCTTTCCGGTGCTGCACGAGCTGCGCTTTCACTGGGCCCACCGCCGGCGTCGGCTGAGCGTCCACACCAAGCTGGTGCTGAGCGTCAGCCTGGTGCTGACGCTCGGCGGCACCGCCCTGTTCGCGCTGCTGGAGTGGCACGGCGCCTTCGCTGCGTTCAGTCCCGCACAAAAATGGCTGGCCGCAGCCTTTGAATCTGTGACGCTTCGCACAGCCGGCTTTGAAACCGTCGGCCAGGCCCAGCTCGGCGACTTGAGCAAGCTGATCGCCTGCGCCTTGATGTTCATCGGCGGCTCCCCTTCCGGCACCGCCGGCGGCATCAAGACCATCACGCTGGCGGTACTCGGCGCCGCGGTGGTTTCCGCCCTGCGCGGCCACGCCCAGCTGGTGATTTTCCGGCGGCGGCTGCCCCTGGCCGTGCTGCAAAAGGCGCTGGCGATCGTCGGCACCCTCGCTGGCGTGGTCGCCGTCGCCGTTGTGATTCTGCACTTCACCGAGCCCGGCACCGCCGCGTTGGACCTCTTGTTCGAGGTCACCTCGGCCGCCGGCACGGTTGGCCTCACTACCGGCATCACCCCGGCGCTGTCCAGCGTCGGCAAGCTGGTCCTCGCCTTGTGCATGTTCATCGGTCGCCTGTCGCCGCTGACGCTGGCCGTCGCCTTGAACACCCGCCTGGACGCGCATCCCCACACCGTCGCCTACCCGGAGGCCGAGGTCATCGTCGGCTGACTGCCGCCGGCCACTTAAGGAGGAAAATGATGTTTCACGTGAAACCGCAAACAGCCACCGCCTTTGCCGTGTTCGGCCTCGGCCGCTTCGGCACCAGCATCGTTGAGCACCTCGCGGCCGCCGGCGTCGAGGTGCTGGCCGCCGACCGCGACCTCGCACGGGTCGAGGCCGTCGCCAACCTGGTCGACTCCGCCGTCGCCGGCGATGCCAGCGACCCCGAGTTCCTCGAACGCGTGGCGGTGGCGCATTTTGACGTCGTCGTCTTCGCCATGGGCGAGGAGTTCGAGGCCAGCATCCTCGCCACGATGACCGCCAAGGAAATGGGCTGCCCCCGCGTGGTGGTCAAGGCGCTGGACGCCCGGCAGGCCAAAATCCTCCGCCGCATCGGCGCCGATTCCGTCGTGCTGCCCGAGGTCGAAATGGGCGCCAAGGTGGCCAAGAGCCTGGTCAACCCCAACATCGTCGACGTGCTGGACCAAGTCGCCGGCATCGGCATCGCCGAGCGCCACCCGGACGCCGCCTGGGTCGGTCAGACCCTGGCCGAGGCCGACATTCGCCGCAGCGCCAAGGTCGAGGTGATCGCCTTGATCCGCGACGGTCGCCCCCAGGTGCCGGTCAACAGCGACACCATCCTGCGCGAGGACGACATCCTCCTGACGCTGGAGTCGCCCAAGTGAGCCACTGAGCGGCCGGCACCGCGCCGCATGTGAGGCCATGAACGGCCGGCGACTCCTGACGCAGCGGTCGCCTCGCCCGGTCTCGCAGGTCGTTGGCCCGGCCGGCGGCTTACAAGTTCCCAAATAAGACGCAAAAATCGCCCGGAATTGGTTTTCACAAGCCAATTCCGGGCGATTTTAACGCCTATCGTGGCGATTAGAAGCCAAACAGCCGCAGCAGCGCCATCGCGACGACGCCGACCACCACCACCGCCAGCAGGCTCTTGGTCAGGATGGCCGTGACCACCGCCGGCAGGGACGCGACGGCGTTCTCCCAGTTGACGCCGGGCCACTGGCCGGGGCGGGACACCAGCAGGCTTTCCACGAAAATCGCCGTCAGAATCGCCACCGGCACGAAGCTCAGGAACTGCAGCAGCCACTGCGGCAGCGCAACGGCCTTGACCAAAAGGAACGGCACCACCTTCAAAAGCCACATCGCGACGCCGCAAACCACAATGGTCGATACCACGTAACTAGTGGCCATGATTTTCCACCACCATTCCAAACAGGCACCCGGCGACCGTCGCGATCAGAATCGCCGTGGTCCCCGGCACGAAGCGCTCGGCCACCACCATCGCGACCGCGACGAAGGCGGCGACGGCGAGGTGGCGAACCAGCGGCTTGCTGCGGTCGGTGATCATCTGCAGGTACAGCAGCCCGATGAACATCGCCACGGCGGCGAAGTCCAGCCCCAGCGCCTGGGAATCCGGCACCAAGCCGCCGAGCATCGCGCCGACCACCGTCGCCGCCGCCCAGACCAGGTAGGCGGTCAGGTTGGCCGCGTGGAACCACGCCGGCCGCAGCACCCGGCCCGTTTTATTCAGCTTATTCATCGATAACGCGAAGGTCTCGTCGGTCAAAAGCGTCCCAATCAGCACGTTCTGCCAGGTCGGCTCGCGGCGCAGGTACGGCGCCACGGTCATGCTCATCAGGCTCATCCGGGCGTGGATCAACACCGCCGACACCAGCATCGCCCCGATCGGGCTGGCGCTGGCCAGCATGGTCGCCAAGACGAACTGCACGGAGCCGCCGTAAACCACCAGTGACATTAAGAGCACCAGCCACACGCTCAGGTGGTTGGTTCGCGCGACGATGCCAAAGGCCAGCCCGACGCCGATGTAGCCAAAAACGGTGGGTAGCACGTCCCGCAGTCCCGCCTTGAAACTCAATTCTCCAGTCATCCGCTGCCTTCTTCCCGTGTTCATTCGCACGAACCGATTAGCAACTAGTTTACCGAACTGACGGCCAAAAGCAACCGTCAATCGCGGCGGCGTCGCGGTTGGCCGCGGCGACGGAACGGTTGGCCGGGGTTTGGAGTGATTGGGCGGCGGTTGGGCGGCCGCCCAGCGGCCGGAAGCGGCGGCCGGAAGCGGCGGCCGGAAGCGGCGGCCGGAAGCGGCGGCCGGAAGCGGCGGCGTCGCGGTTGGCCGCGGCGACGGAACGGTTGGCCGGGGTTTGGAGTGATTGGGCGGCGGTTGGGCGACAGCCCGGCGGCCGGAAGCGGCGGTGGCGCGGTTGGCCGCGGCGATGGAACGTTTGACCGCGGTTGGGGGTAGTTGACCGGCGGTTGGGCGGCAGCCGGCGGCCGGAAGCGGCGGCCCAGCGGCGAGCGGGAATCGTGAAGTAAGGCGCATTGTCGGCGCAACGACTCGGCGCTTTTCACAAACTCCGCCGTTTTTGGCCACATTTTGGGCACAGCCGACCCGTAACGTGGAGGAAAAGCCCAAAAGGAGTGCCGCCATGTCGCCTGCCAACCGCCCTTACCTGCATGCGCTGGACCTGATGCGCGTCTTTTTCATCTGCGGGGTGCTGCTCAACCACACCACCACCGCCTTCATTCAGCAGCTCTCAAGCGCAAGCGCCGCTCGCACCGCGCTGCTTGGGACCCACCTCACCATTCACTTCACCCGCATGGGCTTCATGTTCCTCACCGGCTACGTGCTGACCTACCGCTACCGCGGCACCCGGCGGTGGGGTCACTTTTTTGCGCGGCGCTTCACCGCCACCGGCCTACCCTACCTGGCCTGGAACACGCTCTACCTGGCGCTTGCGGCGCTTGGCGGCGGCGAGTTGGCCTACCTGAGCCGCAACGCGGCCGCCGCGCTGCTGCACGGCAACCAGTTTTACATGTACTACCTGGTGATCACCTTCCAGTTCTACCTCGCGCTGCCGCTGGTGCTGCGCCTGTTCGAGCGGGTTTCCCACCACGGCTGGCTGCTCGGCGTCAGCTTTTTGCTGCAGCTGGCCGTCGTCTTCTGGATCAAGTACGTGATGCCCGGCGTCGACCGCAGCCAGTGGCTGTGGTGGTGCCGCGCTTACGGCATCAACTGCCTGTCCTACCAGTTCTACCTGCTGCTGGGGACCTACGCGAGCTTTCACCGCGCCGCCTTCACCGCCTGGTGCCAGCGCCACCTCGCCGCGCTGACGGCCTGGGCGGTGGGGCTGGGCATTTTGACAGTACCTTACTACTTCTTGAACAAAAGCTTGCTCGGCCTCGATCACACTCACGCGGTGTCGCCCCACCAGCCCTTCATGCTGGTCTACGACACCGTCGTGATCCTGGCGGTGTTGGGCTGGGCCGAACGCGGAGCAGCTGGCCGGGGCAGCTGGCCGCGGTGGCTGAGCCGCCTGATTCACCTGGGCGGCCTGGCGAGCTTCGGCGTCTACCTCGACCAAACCCTGGTGCTGGCGGTGCTGCGCGGCGCCTTGACCGCGGCCGCCCTGCCGGACTGGGCCCTAGTCGCGGCACTGCCGCTGGGCTACGCCGCGGTGGTCGCCGCGAGCTTCGCGTTGGCCTGGGCCCTGCTGCGCTTGCGGCCGCTGGCGTGGCTGGGCGGCCGTCCCGCCTGGCAGGCAGCGGATTACCCCGAGCAGGTCGTCGGGGCCAGCGACCGAATCGTCACGGTCAAGCCGCAATCCGAAAGATGAAACGACACGAAAAGGACCGCGTGCGGTCCTTTTCGTGTCGTGATTTACTTAGCCCCGATCAGCTGCTCCTTGGCGTGGATCAGCTGAGTCAGCAGCGCGTTGTAAGGCGTGGCGACGCCGTACTTGGCGCCTTTTCGCACCACGGCGCCGTTGATGAAGTCGATTTCGGTGATGCGGTGGTTGACGACCAGGTCCTGGTGCATCGACGGGTAGTGGCCGGCGATGTTGGCCGTGAAGGTCGCGGCGACGTGGTGGTAGATTTCCTCTTGGTCGAGGTTAAGGTCCTCGTGCTTGGCTACCGCCGCGAACTCGGCGATGATCTCACGCAAAAAGGTCTCGGCCTGGTCCGTGCGACCCAGCTCGCCGATGTTGCAGTCGAGCAAGGCGCAGAGGCTGTTCAGGGTGCCGTTGACGCAGGCCTTGCGCCAAATCGAGTACTTCACGTTTTGCGAGTACTTCGGGTTCAGGCCGGCCTTGGTGAAGGCGTTGACGACGTCGAGTGCGAACGGCTCGCCGGCTGGGGCGAAGTTTTGCAGCTCGACTTCGCCGGAGCCTTCGAGCTTGACGTGGCCCGGGCCGGTCATGCCGGCGGTCCACATCGTGATGCCCAGAATCAGGTGGTCCTTGGGCACAAAACGCTCGAGCACGTCCTCGTGCCCGATGCCGTTGAGCAGGCACAGCACGTACGTGTCTTTGTGAATGATCGGGCGAATCTGCTCGAACATCGAAGCCAGCTGGTTGGACTTGGTGAAGGCGATGATTAGGTCGGCGGAAACGCCGCTTTGGTCGATTTCACTCGGCGAGTAGATCGGCAGCTGGGCCACCACGTGCTCGCCGTTCAGCTCGGCCTGCAAGCCATCTCGGCGAATCGCGTCGATGTTGGCCTGCCAGCCGTCGACCAGCGTGACAGCGAAGCCGGCGCCGTGAAGCGCCAGGGCGAACCGGCTGCCCATGCCGCCGGCGCCCACTACTGTGATTTTCATCAGATAACCCCCTCTTTCTGCCTCCATTCTAACACGCTTGTTTTCAAAAACGTTATGATAGTGGGAGACAACACAAGGAGGAACGCGCCATGACCTACGGCTACATCCAAAAAATTCGCAACCTGGTCGGCCACACGCCGATCATCCTGAACTGCTGCGGGGGCATTTTGCTCAACGACCGCCACGAGGTGCTGTTGAACCTGCGCCAAGACACCGGCAACTGGAGCCTGCCCGGCGGCTACCTCGAGTACGGCGAGGGCTACGCCGAGGCGATGGTGCGGGAGTACCGCGAGGATTCGGGCATCGCAGTTCGCGTCGTGCGGCAGCTGCACCTGTTCGACAAGGGCGAGACCCGCTACCCCAATGGTGATGTCGCACACACAATCGCGATGCTGTATCTGGTTGAGCAAACCGGTGGGGCCCCGCTGACCCAGGCGACCGACGAAACCGTCGCGGTCAAGTTCTGGCCCTTCGACGCCTTGCCGCCGCTGCTCAACCAGCAAAACGCCGACATGCTGGCGTATGCCGCCACCCACTGCTGAGCCTCGTCAACCGCCGCCCGGCGTCCTCACAACAGTGGGTGAACCGGGCGGCGGCTGCATTGCGGCACGAAAAAAGCCCCAGCAGGTTGGCTGGCGCCGGACGCGCCGAAGCCACCGTGGGTCCTAGAACCCCGGCAGCCTCGGTATTTTTGCTGATTCGTTGCAATCGTGCAGTGTTGACCTCGCAGTGGTGCTGCGTTCAAGGCCGCTTGGAACAAGCCACGCGCCGAGCCCCTCCGCAGCTACCTCGCAAGCGAGTAGGAGAGACAGTCAGACTGCGCGTGGGTGGTGGCGTACACCCTGGTATTCGGGCCCATCGAGGGGCGCCGTTACGCGAAAACACGTGTGTTGAAAGCCAGGTTCGGCTTGGTATGGGCGGGGGTACTGGGAATGCTTATCTCCCGGCCATTCCCCCTGGGGCAGTGGACGTGCGACGGCTCTGTCCGGAAGCCGTCTCCCTGCCCTAGAATAATCATCCACAGACAGTGTAAGCCCTGCTAATTTATCCGTCAACTTTGAAGCTTGCTTGCCTCAGGTGACCAAAAGGGCCGCTCGGCGTGAGCGGCCCTGCCTTGGCTAGCGCATCAGTACGTTCCCTTGATCACGAAGTAGCTGCCGCGGATGGTGCCGGCGAGCTTGGACTTTTGGCGGGCGAACTTGAACTTGTCAGCCAAGGCCGCCGGCACCGGCATACCGTCGCTCAGCTTGAAGCCAACGGCGCGTTTGCCGCCGGCCTCAAGCGTCCACAGCACGTTGAGGCACAGGCCGTCCTCGTAGAACACGTAGGTGTAGCGAATGCCTGCGACCTCAAGCCGGGCGACCTCGAGCGGCTTGGCTTCGATCACCACATCACGTTCGCTGAGGATGGCATTCACATAGTCCAGCCAGTCCGGATGCGCCGCGGCCGGCTCGGTAGTAAACACCGCCTTGTACTTGTTCCAGAAGTACCGCGCCTCGTTGGCTCGCAGGCCGGCCAGGGCCGGGGCCACCGGCGAGCTTTCCAGGCCAACGGTTGAGACGGTTTTGAAATCCACTTGATCACTCATTTTGCTCCTCCGCCGGGCGGTTGGACCACGGCTGCGCGTGTAGCATCCAGGTCACGCCGAACTGGTCGGTACACTGGCCCATTTTGCCACCCCAAAACTGCGGCGCGTAAGGCATCGTGACCGTCACCTGGCCCTGCAGCCGGGCCCAGAGGTCGTCGGCCGCCTTCGCGCTGGCCGGATCCTCCGAATTGACGTCCAGCTGCAGGACAATCTGCTGCTGGGCCGGGGCCGCGGCGCCGTTGAAGGCATCGGCGCATTCCACCTGGGTCCCCAGCACCCGAAAGCCGCCGTGCATGGTCAAGGCGTCCAGGTCCTGGCCGGCCGGAATGCCGAACTGGCTGGCCTGCTCGGCCGTCGGGCTCAGGCGGTAAACGTCGGTGGCGCCAAAAACGCGTTGGTAGTACGCCAGCGCGGCCTTGGCGCTGGGATAGGCGATGTACGGGATCAACTTGGCTTGCATGTGACCACTCCAATCTGTTTGGGTGTCCCCATCATGGGCGCTTGCGCGGTGGCTGTCAATCACAACCGAGTCAACCGTCAAAAAGGCGCGGTCCCACCGCTTTGAATGCGGTGGGGCCGCGCCTTTTTTCGATATTTCCCGGGAAATAATATTCTCGAATGCTTAAATCTAATAATCGCAGTATAACACGCTTTTTAGAGCGTATTGTTGTCCCAACATTATTTAAAACGCTATTGGAATGTGCCACTAATGTGCCATCTCAAGTATAGAGTCTACTGATTTTCAGTAGGCTCTTTTTGTTGAGATTAAGTGCTACAAACACTTCTTCCTTGCATTATAGGTCCAAACTAAGGTCTTTCCTAAGAATACGCTCAAATGAAAGCGCGAAATTTATGATCGCCGAGTTGCTGGATGAGCCGTGCTGAGCCAACGTATTGTGGTGGCCGCCGTGTCATTGAACATAGAAATCAGTAAATTCCTCACCAATCCCAGCTGGCGATCTCATAATGGATTGGAGCGGATCAATGCGACGTTGCCTCTGATCGTTGCGATGGCTTAGTTCTGGCGCAATCACGATTAGCATACGCGTCAAATCGGTTTCAGGTTACAAACCGCCACGGTATTAGACGAAGATACGCTGTGGCTACAATACCGCGTGACTGATCCGCAAGGGTAGGCAAACAAATACCGCTAATCCGTGATTTAAGGATTGACCGTATCTTTGTATCTAGGCGTTAATGCGACGCGCAGCATGTTTGAGCAGAAACGGTGCCAATAACGTTGTTAAGATGACTGCGGTGATGATTGCTGAATAGTAATCCCCGCTGATCAGCTTGGCTTGATAGCCGATCTGCGCAATAATCAAGGCCATTTCTCCGCGTGAAACCATACCTGCACCGACTAAGTATGATTCATCTAAAGCAAACCCGGAAAATTTGGCGCCGCTACCTGCACCCAAAAGCTTAGTCAGCGTAGCGACAACGGTCAAGACGACGATCAATAATAAGTCGTGTTCGATTCCGGCTAACGACATGTTCAGCCCAATCGAAACGAAGAACACGGGAATGAAAATCGCGTAGCCGATCGGTTCAATACTTTGATCGACTTCATGAGCGACATGCGTCTGGGCAATCGCAATCCCGGCAAAGAAGGCCCCGATAACTGCACTCAGCCCGATCAGATCCGCGATATACGCCATGCCAAAACATAAGATCATAGCCATCAACGTCGGTCCGACTGGAATCAGTAATTTGGTCCCGAGCTTGGCGAGAATCGGGGCGATGAAGCGCACGACGAAATAAATCGCGACAAAGTAGATCAACTGCTCCAAAAAAGTCAGGGCCAGTGGGATTTGCGTGGTCGAACCCGTCGTCGTACCCATTACACTGACCATAATGCTGAGTAAAACGACCGCCAACACATCATCGACCACCGCCGCGCCAAGAACCGTCGAACCACTTTTGCTATCAAGTAAGTTCAACTCCTTCATCACGGCCACCGAAATTGAAACAGATGTGGCGGCAAAGATGACACTTAAAAATAGGCTTTCAAACTGGGTCAGTCCGAACCAAAGCCCGACTGGATAAATCAGCGCCATCGGGACCAAGACGCCCAACAATGCAACAATCACACTAGGACGTAAGTATTTTTTCAACAACGTAAGGTCACTCTCTAATCCGGCAATGAACATCAAGATAATGACCCCGATTTCTGAAAAAATATGGATAAACTCATTGGGATGCACCCAATTCAACAATGCTGGGCCAAGCACGATACCAACGAGCAACTGACCGATCACTGCCGGAATACCAATCCGCGCTGCCAAGTGGCCGATTAAACTGGTAGCAATCAAAATGATGACAAGTGCGCCTAAAAATTCCAAACCAAAACCTCCTCATACAAAAAACGTAAGCCAAGTACCTCTTTCACACCCCTGAAAGAGAAAACCTTGAGCTTACGTCAACCGATTGATCTATTTAAGTTTTAATAACATCTTTTAAATTTTAGCAAACCGTGCCGTCATTTTCAAGCGAAGCACACATCGAGCCTGGGTTACGGTTCTTGAAAAAAAGCTGATTCTCTATGTTTATGTCCTCTAAATTGTACTTGACAAAGACTACAGAATAAGTTTTAGTGTTTAAGATGTTAAACGTTAGAACTATTATACGGGAAATAGTCCCAATCGATTCGGCGGTGCCGCCGGTGACATTGCCCGGGAAATAAACGTCTCAAACGAATGAAATTCAGAATCGCGGTGTAAACTGCCCTTTAGGACACTTTGCTAAATCAATATTATATAATGTGCTGATGGAATGTGCCACAAACGTGCCACCCCACGAAAAAAGAGAAGCGTGTTGGCTTCTTTTTTTTACTAGCAAAACGTTATACTGAGTTCGGGCTTCTTGTAACTGGCGTGCGGACAAAATCCTGGACTTCGGGTATGATGTCATTATGTATTCAAACGCAGATAAATGTAGAGCAGTAAAACTATTTCATCAATATGATCGGGCTTGGGCTAAAGTGCTTCGAGAATTGGGTTATCCTTCGCGTGGAGCCCTAAAGCTTTGGGTCAAGCAATACGAGAAAGATCCAGATGTCTTTGAGCGGAAAAAGACCGGAAAGTTTTCAGACGAGCAACGCCATGAAGCGGTTTAATATTACTTCAATCACGGCCGCAGTAGCGCCCGTACTGTAAAAAAACTAGGTTTTCCATCTCGATCGCTCTTGGATATTTGGGTGCGCAAAGACCCTCGATTCGCGATTGAACTCCCAGTTGGGCCGGACCGAGTGAATCACCCGAGCTTTCCGAGAAAAGCTCCCCAAAATACTGCACTTATGCGAATTGCAAACATTCAAAAGAAACAGAAGAAACCGACCCCAAAGGATTCATCCACGCGCTTGACCTCGTTATCCCACGACGAACTTCTTCAACACGTCCAAGACCTTGAGCTTGAAAATGATATCCTCCTCCAGGTGAACGCCCTTCTAAAAAAGATCTGGGCATCGACCATCTCAATCTAACCAACCGAGAAAAGGTTCAGGTGATTGATGCCCTGCGTGACAAACACTCACTCAATACGTTACTCAAAGCACTTCAACTGTCGAAGAGTAGCTACTTCTATCAACGTGACGCCATCGCTCAAGGCGACAAGTACGAGGCCTGGATTTAAGTCAAGTTTCGAGACAGTGAATCTATTTGATTTGTGTGTTCCGAGTTTATAGTCAGGCGTTACAATTCAGCGCATGACCATGCCAGTGAGTTATTTCATATTGAACTGGACTCA
>NZ_JANQBA010000008.1 GCF_025490915.1 Lacticaseibacillus parakribbianus
CTTTGGTCGGGACGATGAACAGGAAACCTTGTGGTGTCCTGTTTTTGTGCTGGAAACTAAATGGTATAGAAAAAGGAGTTGGCAGGCAAGTAGCCTATCAACTCCAAATATCGTAGCGCCAAAACATTGAACCCGCAGCCTCTGGTTGTGGGTTTTTGTGTGTCTGGGCGGCCCCCCGGCTTGCGCAATCTCGGGTCAAAACCTGAAAACAGCGGCCAAGCGGGACCGCGATGCGGCTGGTATGCTGGTCCAGGTGGTCACAGGTCGCCCGGACCCGGCCGAAAAATGGGGCTCGCGCCGCGGCGGCGCGAGCCGGCGTGAGCGCATCACGGTCGGTGGCGGCGAGCCAGCGTGGCTGCCTCGCGGTCGATGCCATCGGGCCGCCGGCGGCCCGGATTGGCCGCACCCGCCGTGCCTGCGCGGTGCGACCCGGCCGCAACCGGCCGCGCCGGCCAGGCACCGCAAAGCCTGGGCCGGTCGGCCAGTCGTCGGCAGCCGTGGCGGCGCCGGCTGGCTGGTCGCATCGGGCAGACCAACTTTTGGCGGCGGTTTTGGTGAAACCGTTGACATTGCCGCGTGAGTTCGTGAGAATGGCGGTATTGACCCAAAGGAGAAAGACATGTTTTCAATTCTGATGGTAATTATCTACCTGGCCTTCATCAGCCTGGGCCTGCCGGATTCCTTGATCGGGGCGGGGTGGCCGGCGATGCACACGGCGCTTGGGGTGCCGACCAGCTTCGCCGGCATCTTGACCATGCTGATTTCGGGTAACACGATCATCTCGAGTCTGCTGTCCGACCGGCTGACGCGGCGGTTTGGCGCCGGGCTGGTGACGGCGACGTCGGTGTTGACCACCGCCGTTGCGCTGTTCGGCTTCTCGCTTGCCCCCAGCTTCGCCTGGCTGTGCGTCTGGACCGTGCCTTACGGGCTGGGGGCCGGCGCGGTCGATGCGGCGCTGAACAATTACGTGGCGCTGCACTACAAGGGCCGCCAGATGAACTGGCTGCACTGCTTTTGGGGCGTCGGCGCCTCGATCAGCCCCTACGTGATGAGCTTTGCCTTGACCCACCAGCTGGGCTGGACCAGCGGCTATCGCATCATCGGCGTCGTGCAGCTGGCCTTGACCGCGGTGTTGTTCGCCAGCCTGCCGCTGTGGCAGCGGTCGAACGCGGCCGGCGGTCAGCAGGCGACCAAGCTGAGCCTGCGCGAGCTCTTGGCGCTGCGCGGCTTGCGCCAGCAGCTCACGACCTTCTTGGCCTACTGCGCCCTGGAGGCGACGGCCGGCATCTGGGCGGCGACCTTTCTGGCCCAGGCCCGAGGCGTCGGCATCGGGGCCGCGGCCAAGTATGCGTCGCTGTACTACCTCGGCGTGATGGGCGGCCGTTTTTTGGCCGGCATCATCGCCGATCGGCTGGGGGACCGGCGGATGATTCGGCTGGGGGCGACGCTGATCTTGGCCAGCCTGGTGCTGATCATTGTCCCCGGGGTGCCGACCACCGTGGCGCTGGTGGGCCTGCTGCTGTTGGGGCTGGGCTGTGCCCCGGTTTACCCGACCATCATCCACGAGACGCCGACTAACTTCGGCGCGGCGAACTCGCAGGCCGTCATCGGCATTCAGATGGCCTTCGCCTACGTCGGCTCTACCTTCGCGCCGCCGCTGTTCGGGCTTTTGGCGGGGGTGGTCGGGGTCTGGCTGTACCCGTACTACATCCTAGCCTTCGCCTTGGTGATGGTCGCCGCCGTCGCGTGGACGAACCGGTTGTTGCCGGCCGCCTGACGCCCCCGTATAATGAAGGCTTAGGGAGGTGAGCGCATGCTAGAAGCAGCGGCAATTCGCGCAATGTTTGAAAAAGATCAAAAGGTCAACTACGACTGGGTCCTGCAACAAGAGGTCAAAACCTGGCAGCAAAAAGCCCGGCGGCCGCGCATTCTGATGCACTCGTGCTGTGCCCCGTGCTCGACTTACACGCTCGAGTACCTCACGCAGTATGCAGACGTGACGATTTATTACGACAATCCCAACATCCACCCGCGAGCCGAGTACGAACGGCGCCGGCTGGTTCAACAGCAGTTCATTCAGGACTTCAACGGCCGCACCGGCAACCGCGTCCAGTTCCTCGGCGCCGAGTACCGGCCCAGCGACTGGTTGAAGCAAACCGCGGCGCTGAAAAACGAGCCGGAGGGCGGGGCGCGGTGTCGCGTCTGCTACAACTACCGCCTGGACCGGGTGGCGGCCAAGGCCCATGCGCTGGGGTTTGACTACTTCGGCAGCGCCTTGACCATCAGCCCGAGTAAGAATGCCCAAGTGATCAACGCCCTGGGGCTTGAGGTGCAGCACCTTTATTCGGTGGCGTACCTGCCCTCGGACTTCAAGAAGCGCGGCGGCTACGCCCGTAGCGTCGCGATGTCCAAGGAATACGACGTCTACCGCCAGTGCTACTGCGGCTGCGTCTTCGCGGCGACCAAGCAAGGCGTCGACCTGGCGGCCATTAACCGCGAGGCCACGGCCTACGTCGCCGCCCATCGCGACCGCGATTACAGCGGCATCCAGTTTCACATCGCCCCGGCCAAGCAGGCCGGGGCCGCCGCGCTGCCGCCGGCGACTCAAGACACCGCGACGCCAGCGATCGCCGGTGAGACCCGCGCGGCCGCGATTGCGCCAAGCGGCGGTGCCGCAGCGGCGGTGCCACTTGGCGAGGCTGTGCTGGCGCCGGTCGCTTCGACCACCGGCGCTGCAGCGGGAGGTCGCCATGTTTGATGCGGCCTTTGACGCCCAGTACGCCTTTGACGGGTGGCTGGGGACCCGCTACACGCAGGCGGCCACGGCCTTTCGCCTCTGGGCCCCGACCGCGGAATCCGTCACGCTGTGCGTGTATCGCAGCGCCGATCCTCAAGCGGCCATCGGCCACACGCAGGCGCTGACCCGCGGCGACCGCGGCGTCTGGACCACGACGCTGGCCGGCGACCAGCGCAACTTGGTGTTCACCTACCAGCTGACGTTCGCAGGTCGCCCCCAAACCGAAACCATCGACCCTTACGCCACCGCCGCTACGGTCAACGGGCTGCGCGGCGTGGTGCTGGCCCCGGATCAGCTTGAGCCGGCGGGGTGGGGGCCGCGGCTTGCGCCGTTCGGGCCGCTGACCGACGCGGTGATCACGGAGCTGCACCTGCGCGACGTCTCGAGCAGCCCGGATTCCGGCATCCGCCACCGGGGCCAGTACTTGGGGTTGACCGAGCGGGGGACCCACACGCCGGGCGGCCAGGCCACCGGGCTTGATTACCTGCGGCAAAGTGGCACCACCCACGTGCAGATCATGCCGTTTTTTGATTTTGGTACCGTCGACGAGGCGCATCCGGAGCGGCCGCAGTACAACTGGGGGTACGACCCGGTCAACTACAACGTGCCGGAGGGGTCTTACGCGACCGATGCGGCCGCTCCCGCCTGCCGCATTCAAGAGGCCAAGGCGATGATTCAGGCGCTGCACGACGCCGGCATCCGCGTGATCATGGACGTCGTCTACAACCACGTCTTCGACCCCGCCACCCACCCCTTTGCCCTCACGGTGCTGGGTTACTTCTTTCGCAGCTGGCCGGATGGCACCTTGGCCAACGGGACCGGCGTCGGCAACGACGTGGCGTCGGAACGCGCGATGGTTCGCAAGTATATCGTCGATAGCGTCCGGTACTGGGCCGAGGCCTACCACATCGACGGTTTTCGCTTCGACCTGATGGGCATTCTCGACGTCGGCACCATGCAGGCCGTGCGGGAGGCGCTGGACGCCATCGACGACGGCATCGCGATGCTCGGCGAGGGCTGGGACATGGCCACGCCGCTTGATGCCGGCCAAAAAGCGACCCGCCAAAACGCCGCGGCGCTGCCCGGCGTGGCGTTTTTCGATGACGACTTCCGCGACCTGGTGAAGGGCCACGTGTTCAACGCGGCGGCGCCGGGCTTCGTCAGCGGGGCGGCCGGTCACGAGGCGGCGCTGGCGGACGCCTTGCTGGCGCGTCACGCCGAGCCGGCGCAGCTGGTTCAGTACGTCGAGGTTCACGACAACCTGACGCTGTTCGACAAGCTGCAGGCGGTTTCGCCCCAGGCCGACAGCGCGGTGATCGCCCGGCAGGCTCGCCTGGCCAACGCGCTGGTCGCCTTGAGTGCCGGGGTGCCTTTGATTCAGCTGGGCCAGGCCTTCCTGCGCAGCAAGGGCGGCGACGCCAACTCCTACCGCTCGCCGGATGCGGTCAACGCGATCGACTGGGCCCGAGCCGCCTGGGCGCGGGAGGCGGTGGCGGAGCTCAACGCACTTTGGGCGCTGCGCAAGGCCCAGCCGGCGCTGCGTCCCGCCACGGCCAACGTCGCCGCCGACACCGCGGTGCTTCAGGCGGCCGACCTGTTGATCGCCTACCAAAGCGGCGAGCTGGTGGTGGCGTTCAACGCCGCCTTGCAGGACCAAAACCTGGCGGTGGCCGGCCGGTTCCGGGTGCTTTTTTCAAGCACCGCCGCCCAGTGCGGCGAAACGGTGGTCGACCAAGTCGCGGTGCCTGCGGTCGGGGCCGTGGTGCTTCAGGCGGTGTACACCCCTTCACAGGCGTAATGCTCAAAAGACGCGCAACCGCGCGTCTTTTTTGCCGTCACCGCGGTGAGATGGTTGTCGCCGCGAACTACCAGCTTCCGGCCGTGGCGGCAGGGGTACACCGGGGTCAGGGATAAGCGAACGCTTGCGCGTGACTAACCGTAGCCTTATCTGCAATTTAATCGTACGCTATCTGGCCTTCTGCGAGGCAAACGTGATACAATGACCTTGTGAAAGCACTCTCATTCTCAGCGCCTGGCGCAACTCGAAAGGAAGCTTACGATGAAGATCATTGTGGTTGGTGCCACTCATGCCGGCACCTTTGCAACGCAGCAGATTCTGACCGCTCACCCCGATTACGAGGTGACCGTTTACGAACGCAACGACACCCTGTCCTTTCTCTCCTGCGGGATTGCCCTGTGGGTCGGGGGACACGTGTCTGATCCCAACAAGATGTTTTACTCCAGCCCCGAGGCCCTGACGGCGCTGGGGGCGACGATGGCCATGCAGCACGAGGTGACCTCGATTGATGCCGCGACCCGCACGGTGTCTGTGACCGACCTGGTGTCCGGCGAGCAGACGCTCGATCACTACGACAAGCTGGTGTTCACGCCGGGCTCGGCGCCGATCGTGCCGCCGTTGCCGGGCATCAAGTCGCTGAACCTGTACCTGTGCAAGAACTGGGGCGACGCCAAGCGCCTGGAGGCCAAAACCGCCGACATTCGCTCGGTCATCGTGATCGGGGCCGGCTACATCGGCGCCGAGCTTGCCGAGCAGTACGCGCTGGCCGGCAAGGACGTGACGCTGATCGACGCTTTGCCGCGCGTGTTGGCCAAGAACTTCGACCAAAACATCACGGACCGCGTTGAGGACCTGTACCGCGCCCATGGCACTAAGCTGGCCCTGGGCGAAAAGGTGGTGGCGTTTGCGGACGACGAATCGGGCATCACCGTGACCACCGACAAGGGAAGCTACGCCGCCGACATCGCAATCCTGGCCATCGGCTTCCGCCCGGCCACCACGCTGTTGAAGGGGCAAGTCGACATGCTGCCCAACGGCGCGATTTTGACGGATGACTACATGCGAACCAGTCGGCCCGAGATCTTCGTCGCCGGCGACTCCGCGGCGGTGCATTACAACCCGACCGGCAAGGCGGATTACATTCCGCTGGCGACCAACGCCGTGCGGCAGGGCATCTTGGTCGGCGCCAATATCGAGGTGGCGACGGAAAAGTACCTCGGCACCCAGGCCACCAGCGCCGTTGAGCTGTTCGACCACTGCATCGCGGCCAGCGGCCTGACCCAAGAAGGCGCCAAGGCCCGTGGCGTCGCCGCCGCGACGGTGGACATCGAGCAGCCCTACCGCCCAGAGTTCATGACCAGCACCACCAATGTGCTGGCGAGCTTGACCTACGACCCGGCGACGCGGCGGGTGCTGGGCGGCGCCTTTTACAGCCAGCACGACGTTTCCATGTCGGCCAACGTGATCTCCATGGCGATTCAGACGCAGATGACCATCGACCAGCTGGCGATGGTGGACTTCTTCTTCCAGCCGAACTTCGACCAGCCGCTGAGCTGGATCAGCGCCGTGGCGATGGCCGCCAAGGCGCGAGCCGACGAGGCGTAAGGCGACCAAATCGTTGTCAGCAGCCGCGCCTGTTGTGGTAGAATAGGCTAAACAAGCATGTGGCGGATGACCGCCCGTGAAGCCGTTGCGCTCATGTCACTGACATGGGCGCTTTTTAGTTGAGGAGTGATAAGTGTGACAACGGTTCAGTTGCAAAACGGGGTGGTGCTGCCAAGCCTCGGCTTTGGCACCTTTCAGATTTGGGATCAAGGTGCGGCCGCCAGTGCGGTCGCGGCGGCCCTGGGCGTCGGGTACCGGCTGATCGACACGGCGGCCGGCTACTTCAACGAGGAAGGCGTCGGCCGCGGCCTGAAAGCCAGCGGGGTGCCGCGCGACCAGGTGGTCTTGACCTCCAAGCTGTGGCCGACCGAGGCCAGCTACGAAGGCGCCAAGGTAGCGCTGCGGCGCAGCCTGACCAAGCTGGGCGTCGATTACCTGGATGTCTACTTGCTGCACCAGGCGCTGGGGGACTACTACGGCGCCTGGCGAGCGATGCAAGAGGCCCAGGCGGCCGGCCTGGTCCGGGCCATCGGGGTCTCCAACTTCGGAGCCGAGCGGCTGGTGGATCTGGCGACCTTCAGCGGCGCGGTGCCGGCCATCGATCAGATTCAACGCCACCCCTTCAAGCAGCAGCGCCTGACCGTGGCCGCGGCCGCTCACCTAGGGGTGGCCATCGAGGCCTGGCAGCCCCTGGCCCATGCGGCGCCGGCGCTTTTCAACCACCCGGTGGTGACCGCCATCGCAGCCGCCCACCGGGCCACGGTGGGGCAGGTGGTGCTGGCCTGGCAGCTGCAACAAGGCGTGATCGTGATTCCCAAGTCCACCCACCTCGCGCGGATGCAGGAGAATTTCGCGGCCCAGGCGCTGACGCTGACGGCAGCGGAGCTTGAGGCGATGGCGGGACTGGATCGAGCCCCGCAGGATCCGGGACCGCAGAACACCCCGGACCTGATTGCGCGGCTGACGAAGATTGACCCGGCCGGGCCCCATTCGGGCTAGCCGGTTTGCGGCGGCCCCGCAACTCCTGCTATACTGGGGTGTTTGGTGCGGTGACGCACGGAAAAGGGGTGCCTTTTGAAAGGTAAAATCATTCTGGTGGTCGGCCTAGCGCTGGCCTTGGTCGGTTGCGGTCGCCGGCAGGACTCAAGCGCAGTCGGGGCCGTCTACAAGGCGCAAAGCTACACGGTGGGGACTAAGACCACCACGCTCAAGGCGACCAGCAACCTGACGATGACGCTGAGCCTGGCCTCCGATCACAAGCTGGGGATGCTTCAAAGTAGCACGGCCACCGGCGGTCAGTACCTGGAGCACAGCGAGCTGCTGACCGTCGCCAAGCAGGAACTGCGCCGCACCGGCGAGGTCACCACGGTGCAGTACGCCACCGCAAGCGACCTCGCCCATGGCATCAACGCCGCGGCCTACAGCTACAGCCAAGAGGGGCAGCGCGGCAAGCTGGGCCGCATCACCACCACGACGGCCGGGCTTGACCTCAAGCTGGGTCGCACCACCTGGCACCTGCGCCGCATTCACAAGAAGACGCGCTTCACCTTGCCTTACGGAATCGCGGATCAGGCCAAGGAAATCGGCGTTCAGGCGCTTAAGTGACCCCGTCGGCGCCCGGTTTGTGCTATTCTATAGAGAATAGAATGGTGGGATGAACATGCCGCAACCAGGCGTTCAGGACTTGTTTTCATCGGAGTTAGACCGAACTCCGCTATCCAAAAAACAGCAGGCGGTGCTCAAGGCGAGCCTCGCGCTTTTTGCCGACCAGGGCTTCGCCAGCACCAGCACGCTGGACATCGCCAAGGCCGCCGGTGTCTCGGAAGGCACCGTCTTCAAGCGCTTCAAGACCAAGGAGGGGCTGCTGCGCGCGATCCTCGGCCCGTTCTTGCGCGGGGTGCTGCCGATTGCTGCCGGCGACTTCATGAACCGCCTGGCCCGGGCCCATGCGCCGCACTTCAAGGACCTGTTGGCCTTTGCGGTGCGGGACCGCGTCGAGTTCGTGATGCAAAACCGCAGTGAGATGAAGGTCTTCATCCAGGAAATGGTGAAGGACCCCAACCTCCTGGCGGATCTCACCACCCAGCTCAACCAGCTGATCACCAGCGCCTTGGGGCCGTTGTTCAAGCAGTACCAAGACGCCGGCGAGCTGGTCGCATGGGAGCCGATGCGTATCGTTCGCTACATCACCGGCACCATCCTGAGTTACCTGCTGCCCAACGTCGTGATGAGCGCGGCGCCATTGGACATCGACCAAGTCTGCCAAGACAGCTTCGAATTCCTGCTGCTGGGGCTGACCCCGCGGCCGCAGTGAAACACCAAAATGCCCTGCAGATACCACGTCACGCGTGGGTCTGCAGGGCATTTTGGTGTTTCAACGGCCGGTCCAGCCGGCGATGTCTGCCGGTGAGAAGCGGTAGGTGAGCTTTTCACCGTAGGCTTTTTCGTAGGCGGCGACCTTTTGGCGGTAGTCTTGTTGCATCATGTTCAGGCTGTTCTCCCGCACCGACAGCTTGGGGTCCGGGTAGATCAAAGGCTCGATGTACATGCTGTAGCCGACGGCGTGAAAATCCGGTGCCGTCAGCCTGGCGCGTGGGGTCATCGCGACGAAGCAGGAGACAATCGGCACGTTCAGCCGGGCGGCGTAGTAGTAGGCGCCGCGCTTGGGCGGCCGCGGCTTCTTGTACTGGTACCACATCTCCTGCTCCGGGTAGATCAGGACCCGGTGGCCGGCGTCCAGCGCCTGCTCCAGAAGCTCTGGGAAGGCGTGGCCCAGGTAGTCGACGTTCTTGCCGATCGGCAGGGTGTCGGCGTAATTCATCATGTAGCCCAGGGTGCCGGGCATTTTGAGGTTGGTCGCCTGACTGACGATGAACAGCCGGTGCATCCCCAGTCCCTTTCGCACCACCATGTTCTCCCAGGGGGAAAAGTGGTTGCTGGTGACGATCGCGCCGCCGGTCAGGTTGGCCAGGTTGGCCCGGCCGTGGATGGTCAGGTCATGCGCCTTGACCCGCGTGGTCATGTTCATGGCGGTGCGGGCGATCATGTTGTTCAGGCTGTAGCGCCAGGTGCCGCGGTTGGACACGAAGGCGTTCAGCAGGTTATGCTCCTCTTCCGGCGCCAGGGTGGGGTCGTTGACCTCGACTTTGGTGTTGAACTGGCCCTGGGCCACCGCGTCTTTGATGTTGGCAATCACGGGGTTCATAGCTGAACGCCACCTTCCTTGGCCGCCACGTTGGCGAAGGTGACCGGCTGGGTGCTGATGCTTCGCGCCAGCTCGATCAGGTTGGCCTTGTGCTGGTGATCCGCCGCCACCTGCTTTGGGCCAAAGGCGACCTGGGTGGCATGAAGGGCGGCGCCGGCTTCGGTGTCGTCGGCCGTCGCCCAGAACTCGGTTTCGTGAGGAACGCCTTGGTAGTGCCAGGGCTTGTCGAACAGGTTGTAGTGAATCAGCTTGGGCGTGGTAATCTGCGGCTGCTCGCCCTGGACGTTCCAGGCCGGGTCCAGGTGCAGCAGGCGGTTTTTGGTCATCGCGTTGAGGTAGTCTTGATCCGGGGCCAGGCTGCGGAAGTGGTAGCGGTTCAACAGGTTCAAGAAGGCCGTGGCAAAATTGGCCTGGCGCATCGCGGCGAGGTCCATCAACAGCACCCCGGAGTTGACGTAATCCGCCACCGGCAGGCCGATCGCCTGGGCCGCGTAGGTCGCAGTCTCCGGGTTGGCCGCCATGAACGGGTCGCTGACCGCCCCGACCAACGCGCCGTCGAGCGGGGTGTTGAACAGCTCCGCCACGTCGGCCAGCACCACGGTGTCGGCGTCGAGGTAGATTGCGCGGTCAAGCTCAGGGAACAGCTCCGCGATGAACAGCCGAAAGTAGATGGTCAGCGTGAAGTAATCCGCTCGCAGGGTGTTGCCGCGGTCGTCGATCCGCGCCTTGAACTGGGCCCCGATTGAGGCGAAGGCGATGTGAACGTTGGGCGTGGCCTGGGCCAACAGGAGCTTTCGGTGCGGCGCAGTCAGGTGCTCGGTCAGGATGTAGACCTGGTACTCGCGCTTTGGATCGGCATGCTGCGCCAGCGAGTGCAGTGCCACGGTCAGCGGCCCTGCGTAATTGTCATCGACGGAAAAGAAGATCGGGATCATCAAAGTCCCTCCTTTGTGTAGTTGGTCAGGGCCGCAAAGTCTGCGAGCAGCGCATCCTGGCTGTGGTCGTGCAGCGTCTCGTGCATGGCGGCCACGTCCCAGGGCTTGACCGTCACCGGGTGAAACCACGGCCAAAAGTGCAGGCGCGTCGAGTAGTGCATGAACACGGTGTCGGCGTGGGGGCCGTGCTGGTCGTTGGCCCGGCGCGGCGCCAGTCGAACATGTTGCGCCAGGTTGTTCAACGCGCTTTGATCCGGCATGAAGTAGCGCTTGGTGGCCAGGGCCTGCCGGCACCGCGCGAACAGCCCGGTGCGGCGAATTTCCGCGAGGTTCAACAGCAGCACCCCGGAGTTCAGGTAGTGCAGGTGCCAGCCGCGGCGGAAGAACCACTTGCCGTAGTGGTCGAGGGTGCCGACGACCTCAAGTTCGGTGAGGTCCTGTTGGTAGAAGGCGGCGGGATCCTTCATGCACACGACGTCAAAGTCGAGGTACAACAGTCGGTCCGGCAGCGGCAGCAGGTCGGCGTAAAGCCGCAGCATGCAGTAGGGCGTGAAGCGCGTCGCGAGGTTGGCGGTGGGCGGCGCTTCGTTGAACGGCTCGGTGACATCCAGCAGCGTCACGCGGTGCTCCGCATTGAACCGCCGCAGCATCGCCTCAAGCCGCGGGGCGACGGCCGGCGAAAGCGGCGTGAAGCCCTGGATGCTGGCCGTCAGCAGGTAGATGTGAAGCGGTGTGTTAACCTGCCGGGCCAGCGCCAGGCTCGCCAGCGCGATGCCGGTTTCGGCCCGGGCGTCTCCGCAGAATAGAATGTTCACGACTCTTCCCTCCGGTACAAAATGTGCTGGGTGGTGCTTGCATCCGCTCGGTCCAACATCGCCGCTTGCACCTGGGCGGCCAAGGCCGCCTGCCGCGCCGCCTTGTTCAGCGCCGGATCCGGCCAAAACGGGCCGTCGACGTAGACGGTGGTGCCAAGGTCTTGGTAGGTGGTGGTGAAGGCAAAGCTCGGGCGGTTGGTCGCCACCGGGTAGTGGAACGAACCGGGGCGAAAGGGCCGAATACCGGTGTAGTACGGCCAGACATGCGCTTCGGGATAAATCGCGACCGCGCCGCCTTGGCCCAGCGCCGCCTGCAGCGCCGCCAGGAAGCGCCGCGTCTGGGCTTTGGTCTGCGGCAACACCAACGCGCGGCCGTACGGCAACAGCGGCCCCAGCACCGGCACCTTGCGGTTGGCGGCGCTGGCCAGCGTGTATACCGGCTGCGTCAGAAGCTGCATCGGCAGGAACGGATCGCCGATTTCCTGGGTGTGGTTGCCGTAAAGAAACAGGCTTTGACCGCGGTAAGGCGCCAGCGCGGCCAGGTTGACGTAACGCACGCGCAGCTTGCGGTGCCAGTACCAGCGGCCGAACAGCCTGGCCCCGCGGTAGATTGAGGCGGTCACAAGCCGTTCGGGCCAGGTGGTGCGAGCAAAGCGGAAATTGTCGGGCAACGCCGGCTCCGCCTGGCCCGGCGCGATGACGTCATCGGTCAGGTCGTGGTAGCGAATGATTCGCATGAACGCCCCTCCGTTTCTAAGTGAGTGCTCACTTTACTCTCAATATTATACCGCCGTGAAAAGCATCGTCAACGTTTATGAAAATCGAACGGCGCTTTCACCGCGGCCCGGCCGCGGTGAGGGCTGGTGCTTTGGGCCCGGCGTGGTATCCTAGAAGCGGAGGTGTTCTCATGTCGAGACGATGGGTGAAATGGGTTGCGCTAGTGGCGGCACTGGCGGTCGGAGTGGGTCTTTGGGGGTGGCGTCACGCGCTGGAGGCGGCGCCAAAATCGCCCGCCAGCCGCGCGGCGGCTTCAGGCCGCACCAAGCACCGGCCGGCGAAGTCTGAGGCGTCGCCCAGTGGCGACAAAGGTCAAGCAGACGCCGAGCCTGGCAAGGCCAGCGCCGCGGCGAAGGCGGCGACCCCCAAGGCGGCCGGCAAGTCCGCAGCCGCGAAGGCGGCCAAGGCGAGCGGTACGAGTCGGTCCGAGCAGGCCGCGGCGACCAAGGAGGCGGCCACGCCAGCGCTGCCCAAGGGTCAAAATCACGTGGCGGCGGCCGATGCTTACGCAACACCGGCTCAAAAGGTGCATGACGACCTCTTTGCGCCGCTTGATGCCAAACGGCCCAAGGTGGTGTATCTGACCTTCGATGACGGACCGAACCTGACCATGACGCCGCGGGTGCTCAAGGTGCTGGAGAAGGCCAAAGTCCACGCGACCTTTTTCGTGGTCGGCTCGCAGGTCTCAAGCACCACGGCGCCGGTGCTGCGCCAAGCGGTGGCGCAGGGCAACGCGATTGGCCTGCACAGCTTCAGCCACACTTACGGCTTTGAGGAGTGCGGCAGCGCCGCCGAGACCACCAGCGAGGTGACCCGGACGCTGGCCGCGGTTCGTCGGGTGCTGGGGGCTGGCTTTGCTACCGGTGCTTGGCGCTACCCGGGCGGCCACATGTCCTGGCACACGCTCGCCGCCCCGGACGCGGTGTTGAAAAGGGCCGGGCTTGCCTGGATCGATTGGAATGATGCGGTGGGGGATGCGCTTGGCGCAAGCGGTCCCCACTCGGTGGCGGGGTATCTCGCCTACCACCAGCATGCGCTTGACGCGTATGGGCAGCACAACACAACGGTGGTTTTGATGCACGACGCCGCCGGCAAGGAACTGACATTGGCCACGCTGCCCAAGTTGATCGAGTGGTACAAGACGCACGGGTACCATTTCGGCGTCATCAGCTGAAGTGACGCTTGACCTGTAACGCGTTACAGGTGCGATACTGGTGAAAACGGCGGCCCGGCCGCAAGAAAGAGGTTCCAATGATTCGCATGATTTTTTCCGACATGGACGGCACCCTGCTCGACGACCACGGCGACGTCACCGCTGGCAACGCGGCGCTGATCAAAAAGGCGGCGTTGCCGGTGACCCTGGTGTCGGCCCGGGCGCCGATCGAGATGGCGGCCGCCATTGACGCACTCGGCCTGACCGGCCCGCAGATCGGCTTCAACGGGGGGCTGATCTACCAGCCGACCGCCACCGGCTACCAGCCGCTGGTCGCGACGCCGCTGGTACCCGCCACCGCCAAGGCCATCATCACCGCGGTGGAAGCCCGCTTCCCCAAGGTCAGCCTGAGCTACTACACCGCGACGGACTGGTTCGCGCCGCGCATGGACGCGGGGCTTGAGCACGAGGTGGCGGTGTCGCACCTGCACCCGACGATTCGGCCGACGGCGGCGGTGCTTGCGCGGCCCGGCCTCGCGTTCTTCAAGATCATGATGATCGCGCTGGACCCAGCCGAGCTGGTGCGGCTGCAGGCGTTTTTCGCCGCACAGGCCTGGCCGGGCATCGCCGCTCAGCGCTCCGGCACCGCGTGGCTGGAGGTGACCGCCGCCGCGGCGCAAAAATCGACGGGTATCCGCTACATCCTCGACCGCTTCGCGCTGAGCCCGGCGGAGACGGCGGCCTTTGGCGACGGGCACAACGACCTGCCGATGTTTGAGGCGGTCGGCCACGCCATCGCCATGCAAAATGCGCTGCCTGAGATCAAGCAGCGCGCGGACGCGGTCACCGCGGCCAACAGCGAAGACGGCGTCGGCCGCGGCATCTGGCAATTTCTGATGCCGTGAGTTATACTTGCGGTAACGCGATGGCGATGGTGTTCGCCTAGGACGAGTTGATGACACCTACCTGATAATGAGGGTAGGTGTCATCTTTTTTTACGGAGGGCTGACGATGACGAGAACAATTGATTGGCGCAACGCGGCGGCGGTGTTTGGCGGCGGGGCGGTTGGTGGTGTGCTGCGGTATGGGCTGAGCTTGGGGTTGGCCGACACCACCACCTTGATGGGGACCACGGCGGTCAACCTGCTGGGCAGCTTCGGTCTGGCGTTCCTGACCGCCGCGACGCTGCACCGCTGGCCGCTTGCAGACTGGGTGAGCCTGGCGCTTGGCACCGGGCTGATCGGCGGCTTCACCACGTTTTCGACGCTGATGCTGAGCGTCGGTCTTGGCATCGCCGCCGGCCGCTGGGTGGTTGTGGCGGTGCTCGTGGTGAACCTGCTCGGCGGCCTGGCCGCTGCCGCACTGGGTCGGCGCCTCGGCGTCGGGGGCAGGGCGTGATTGCCCTGGTCGCCCTGGGCGCGGGGCTGGGTGCGGTTGCGCGCTACCTCGTGGCCCGGGCGGGCAAAAAACGGTGGCCCAACCGGCCGTACGCGACGCTTCTGGTCAACGTGGTCGGGGCCTTTGCCGCGGGCCTGCTCACTGGCGCAGCGCTGCCCGCGGCGGCTTCCGCACTGCTACTGACCGGCGGGTGCGGTGGGCTGACCACGTTTTCGACGCTTGAGGTTGAGGCGCTTGGCCTGCAAGGTCGGCGGCGGTGGGGCTACCTGCTGGGCTCAACCGGGCTCGGGCTCCTGGCCGTCGCGGTGGGTACGTGGCTCGGTAGTCTGCTCTGAGCGCTGGCCGTCTTGTGAGCTGGACGAAGCCCGACTGACGGCCCGGCCTCTCCTGGATTGCGTGGTGCCGGCAGTCGCGGCAGTCAGTCTTGAGCGGTGGCCGGCGTCAGTTCGTGGTTCAGTGTCAGCTCCGAGACGTGGTCGCGCGCCAGCAGCTGGCGGTCGTAGTGGTGCGCGACCTCGATTATCGTCTGCGGCAGCCGGTACAGCAGCTCGCGAATCGCTAAGGCGGCCTGGTCGTCCAGCCCGGCGGTGATCTCGTCCAACAACAGCACCGGGCGCTTGCGCAGCAGGCCGCGGGCAATTGCGAGGCGCTGCTGCTGCCCACCGGACAGGGTGGCGGGGGAGACGGGCCGGTCCAGCGGCGCGTCGCCCAGCTGGCTGGTCAGGCCGACCTGGGTCAGCACGGTTGTCAGCTGTTGGTCGGAGAAGGACTGGCCCAACGTCAGGTTCTCGCGCACGGTGCCGGCGAAAATCCAGGACTGCTGAGTGACGTAGGTGACCGCCTGGGGTGTGGCCTGGGTGCCGTCAATCGTCACGGTGCCAGTGGTCGGCTTCAGGCGGCCTGCAATCAGGTTCAGCAGGGTGGTTTTGCCCACCCCGGACGGCCCGGCAATCAGCGTCTTCGAGCCGGCGGGCAGGCGCCGGGTGGTCGGCGCCAGCACTTCCTGGTCGCCGAAGGTCTGGCTGACGCCGTCAAGCACCACCGCGCCTGGCCCGGCCGCAACCGGCGCAGGGGCCGGCGTGGCATCAACCGGCGGCAGCTGGCGCAGCGCGCGGGTGCCGGCCAGGCCGCTCCAGCCGGCGACCACGGCCCGCACGCCGGCCGTCACGTGGTCGGCCGACAGCTGAAGGGTCAGCAGCGTGGCGATGGTGATGCCGAAACCGCCGCGCGCCATCAGCAAGAAGCCGATCAGCATCGGGGCGAAAAGGCCGAGCACCACCATCAGCGCCGTCGCGAACTGCGCGGTGTACTGGCGCGCGGTCTGCTGCTGCAGGCGCCGCTCGCTGAGGGCCAGGGCCGCCTTGACCCGGGCGAAGAACGTGCCAGCGGCTAGGTACTGCTGCAGCTCCGGCTGGCCCTGCAGCCAGTCCTGCGCCGCGGCCAGGGTCTTGGCGTTCGCTTCGCTCCACTGCTGTCCCAGCCGCGAAAGCGACTTGGTGAAGGCGAGCATCGGGAGCATCGCCGCGGCGGAGAACGCGATGAAAATCAGCCCCATCAGCCAGTTGACGGTCAGCACGAACCAGGTGGAGACCAGGGTCATCGCCGCGTTTTGCATCAGGCCGACCACGGCCTCGAAGTAGCGGGCCTGAATCTGGGCGGCGTCGTTGGTCAGGCGGTTCATGCCCGTGCTTTCAGCCTCGCCACCGGCCGCGCTGGCCTGAAGCATCTGGGTCTTGAGCGCGACGTTCCAACGGCGGATGGCGGCCTGCTGCAGCAGGTTTAGGATGTAGCCGGCGTAGTACGTGCCGGCGTACAGCGCGATCGCCACGCCGACGTAGCGCAGCCGCCCGGTGAGGTCGATGGTAGTGAGGTTGGGGACCTGCCCCAGGACGTAGCCGTTCAAGACGCCTTCGAAGCCGCCGAGAAACGCGAACAGCACCAGCGCCAGGCTCAGGCGGCGCGGCAGGTGACGGTAAAGCCAAGTGAAATCAATCATGTTTAACATCTCCCTTTCATGCCCGTAGTTTAGCTGGTAGACTGGGGGCAACACGAAAGGGTGACAAAAATGGCACAATCAATCGGCGGCTTCATCCGCCAGCTGCGGGAGGCCCGCGGCATCAGCCAGGCGGTGCTTTATGCGGCGCTGCTGTCGCCGCGGCAGGCGATTCGCTTTGAGGCCGGCGGCTCGGTGCGCGCCGACACGCTGCTGGCGCTTTTGCGCCGGCTGCAGGTTTCGGCCGCCGCGCTGCAGGCCGCCTGTGACCCGCTCGACGAAACCGGCGATGCGAACATGCGCGCCGCCCTGGGCAAGCTGGCCGCGTGGGGGGATTGGCCGCTGACGCCGGCGGAGCAAAAGGCGGTGCTGTCGGCCCTGGCGAGCGACGACACGCTGACGCTGCCCCTGATTCAGCGCATCGGCGCCTTGGTCGCGCGGTTTTCACCGCTGCCCTGGGCGAGCTACCGCCGGCTGTGGCACAAGGCCCAGGCGTTCCGGACGGCGCCGGACTACCCAGACGTGGCGCTCGGGCTTTGCATCGACGTCGGATTTGCGGCGCTGTTCGGACGGGAGGCGGCCATTGCGGCGGACTTTCTGCGCCGCGGGCAGACCGTGCTGGCGGCGGCGCCGGCGACCTGGCAGGCGGCGCTGTTGCCGCGGCTGCAGTTCCGGTTCCTGACGGCGATTGCCACGGCCATTCCCGCGGGCCAGGCGACCGCCGCCGCGGCGGGGGACGAGCTAATCGCCGGGCTCCGAGTGCTGGGCGAGGTGCAGCTTGCCGACGGCTTCGTGGACAACCGCCGCCACATCCTGACCAGCTTCGACCTGCACCCGACTTGGACCGAGGCGGAACTCGGGGGCGCCGCGCGGGCGATGGCCGCCGCCAGCCGCCGGGTGCCGGACCTCGACGTCGCGGCTTACCAGCGTCAGCTGCCAGGGTTGGACGCGGCGCTTGCCGGTCGGCCGCTGAGCGCCTTTGAGACGGAGTTTTGAGTGCGCCGACATGGCAACTGTCTTCTATTTTGATCTCGCCGCGCAAAAATCCCGCCGTTTTGACCAGGTGAGCGGCAATCGTTCATCTGGTAAAAGTGGCGGGATTATCGCAACAATGACGTCTGGCCTGCTAGTTCGCGCGGCGCCTGGCCAGCCGCCGCAGCGCGTTGAAGCTGGCCTCGGCGATGACAAAGCCGACCGCCAGTGCGATGGCAATCGTCAGCGTCTTGGTCAGCCCCTGCTGGGCCGCGGCCTCGCGCCCGAGGGTGAAGTCCTTCATCGACATGTAGATGATGGCGCCGGGCACCAGGGAAACCAGGCTCGGGATGTACATCACGTTCACCGGCGCCTTGACGCGAATCGCGAACAGGTTGGCGAGCACGCCGATGGTGACGCCGGCCAGCAGGTTGGGCAAGATTACGGCATGGGTCGCGGCGGTCAGCGCGACGTACACCAGCCAGGAGGCGGCGCCGGTGATGCCGGCGGGCAAAAGCGTCCGGCGGGGGATGTTGGTGATGATGCCAAAGCCGATGGACGAGGCGAAGCTGATCAACGCGTGAATCAGGTAGGTCATAAGACGCCTCCCAACAGCCCGTGGGCCAAGGCGTTGCCGACCACGACGCCGGCGCCAATCGCCCCGGCGACCATCACCGCATCGACGGCGCGCACCAGGCCCGAAATCGTGTGCTTGGCAATCAGCTCCCGCAGCGAGTTGGTGATTGCGACGCCCGGCACCAGCGGCATCAAGGCCGAAATCACGATGTTATCGGCGGAAGCCCCCGCGCCGGCCAAGGCCAGCGTGGTGGCCAAAAAGCCGATGGTCAAACCCCCGACGCCAACGGCGATGTAAGGCGTGCTGGTGTGGCGGCCGGTCAGCTGGGCGGCCAGGTAACCGGCGATGCCGACCCAAAAGGCCAGCGCCAGATCACCCCAGGTGGCCTGAAACAACAGCATCGGCGCGACCGACACTAGGCCGGCGCCGAGAATTTTTTGCGGCCAGGTGTAATCGACGCGCTGCCGCTCGACGTCGGCCACGCCGCTTTCAAGCGTTGCCCAGTCGATGCGCCCGGCAACGAAACGCCGCGACAGGGTGTTGATGGCGTCAACCTTGCGCAGGTCGAAGTCCTTGGTTCGCACCTTCACCAGGTGGGTCGCGGTGTCAAAATCGGCGTCGACGAACAGCGCGGTCATCGTCGCGTGGCAAGACACCGCCAGCCCCGCGGCCCGACCGATGTACTCGACGGTGCCCTCGACGCGGCCGGTTTCCGCGCCGTTTTCCAAAAGCAGCTTGCCGACGCGGCCGCACAGCGCGATGATGGCCTTTTCGTTGGTGACCATGGCGGCGCCTCCTTTCCGGGTTCTGACTATACAGTATAAGGGCGACTGCGCCACGTCGCAAAAAATTTTGGCCGCGGCCGTGCCACGCCTGGGGATTGGGGGTATCATAAGGACCATTGAATTCAAAGGGGTACCGGCATGACGAATCGGCAAAAAGGTTTGGTGTTCGCAATTTTGGGGCCGCTGTTGTGGGGGCTTTCGGGCAACGTGGCGCAGTGGCTTTTCGCGCAGCCTGGTATCCGCCCCGACTGGCTGGTGGCGGTGCGACTGCTGCTGAGCGGCGTGATTCTCCTGGTGTACAACCTGCTGACGCAGCGGTCCGGGATGCTGGCGGTGGCAAGGGACCGCCGCTCGCTGCTCGGCCTGTTCGTCTTCGGGGTGTTCGGCGTTGTGATCTCGCAGTTCACCTACTTCACCGCCGTGGCCGTCAGCAACGCGCCGACCACCACCGTGATTCAGTACCTGGGGCCGGTGTTCATCATCATCTACCTGGCGCTGCGTCACTGGCGGTGGCCGCGGCGCATCGACCTGATCTCGATTGCCGTGGCCTTCGTCGGCGTGGTGCTGTTGGTCACCCACGGCCGCTTGACGGCGCTGGCCCTGTCGCCGCAGGGCCTGTTTTGGGGGCTGGCCGCGGCGGTCGGGGCGGCGGCCTACACGCTGATGCCGGTCGGGCTGTTGCGCCGCTACAACGCGCGGCTGGTGACCGGCTGGGGGATGCTTTTTGGCGGCCTGATGCTGTCGCCGGTGCTGATTCTTCAGCCCGGACCACGGCTGACCTGGCCGCTTGTGCTGGGCATCGGCTACGTCACGCTTTTCGGCACACTGGTCGCTTACCTGTTGTACCTGGAAAGCCTGCGCTTCGTGGCCCCGACCACCGTGGCGATGCTCAATGTGTTCGAGCCGCTGTCGTCGACGGTGATCGCCATCGCCTTGTTTCACGCCCACTTCGGCTGGGCCGAGGTGCTCGGCGGCCTGCTGGTGTTGAGCACCACCTTCCTGCAGGTGCTGCCCGATCGCAGCCACCAGCTGAGCTGAGTCCGATGACGCCAAAAACCGCGCATCGCCCGGTGCCACCACCAGATTTTAGTCTGGGGCGGCAGGCGATGCGCGGTTTTGGCGTGTGGTCAAGCCAGCGGCTGCAGCGTGATCACCTTGGTCGCTACGGCGTCGATGAAGTGCTGATCGTGCTCGGTGAACAGCAGGGTCGGCTGGACGGCCTGGATCACTTGGATCAGCTGGTCTTGGTTGAAGACGTCCAGGTAATTGAGCGGCTCGTCCCACAGGTAAAAGGCGGCGGCGGTGGCCATGCTGGCCGCCAGCTCGACTTTCTTCTGCTGGCCGCCGGACATCTGCTCGATCGGCGTGGTGAACACGCTGCGTTCGACGCCGAGCTTGTGCAGGTTGTTCAGGAGGTCCTGGTAGTTCAAGTGGCGCTGCTCGGCAAAAGCGGCCAGCAACCCGCGGTTGTCGGCGTATTGCTGCCGCACTAAGGCCCGGGCGGCGTTGACCAGCGTGATCTCACCGGCCACGGTGCCGGTGAAGGCCGCGCTTTGTTGGCCGGTGACGGTGGTGCCACCGGCCGTCTGCAACACCGCGTCGAGCAGCGAGCTCTTGCCGGCGCCGTTGGGGCCGACCAAGGCGACCCGCTCGCCGCGCTTGACGGAAAAGGACACCGGGGCAAAGAGCGGCTGGCCGGCGAAGCTCAGGGTGACGTCGCGCAGCGTCAGGAGCGTGTCGTGGTAGTCGGGGACGTAATCCAGCGCCAGCGGGTCGATGAACTCGACGTTTTGCAGCAGCGCCTCCTTGTCGGCGATTTCACCTTGCACCCGGCGGTCGAGGTTCTTGGCCTTTTGCATCATGCGAGCGGCCCGGGCGGTGGTGAAGCCGTCGTGGCCGGTGCCACCGGACCCCTTGACGTGCGGGTCGCCGTGGATGTCGCCCTCGCGGCTCTTTGACCAGTCCTTTTTGTCCCTGGCGCTTTGCTTGAGGCGGCCGATGTCTTTTTTGAGCTTGGCTTGTTCGGCTTGCTCGGACTGGTCTTGGGTGGCCTTGGCCTGGCTGTAAGCGGCGAAGTTGCCGCGGGTCAGCACCAGCTGCTTTTTCTCGATGGTCAGGGTGTGGTCGGTGACGGCGTCCAAAAAGTCGCGGTCGTGCGAGACCACGATGTAGCCGGTTTTCTTGGCGGCCAGGTAGGCGGCGACCTGTTTGCGGCCGGCGGCGTCGAGGTGGTTGGTCGGCTCGTCGATTAGGGCAAAGGCGCTGGCCTGGGCGAAAAGCGCCGCCAGCAGCAGCTTGGTCTGCTCGCCGCCGGACAGGCTTGCGTAAGGCCGGTACAAGACGTCTTCGGGCACGGCCATGACGGCGAGCTCGCGCTGCACCTCCCACAGCTCGGCGGGGGTGATCGCGCTTGCGACCTGCCAGGCCTCAAGCGTCGCATCCGGCACCGGTTGCGGGAAGTAGGTCAAGGGTACCGGGACGCTCAGGCGGCCGCTGGACGGCGACAACTCTCGCTGCAGCAGGCGCAGCAGGGTGGTTTTGCCTCGGCCGTTGCGGCCGTTGAGCCCCAGGTGCCAGCTCAAATCGAGCGTCAGGCTCTGGTCGGTGAAGATGTCCGCTTGCCCGGGGTAAGCGAAGGTGAGGTGCGAAATGGTAATGGTAGACATGATGGCCTCCTAAGCGGTGGATCCAGCCGGCCGCGGGGCACACAAAAAGCCCCCAGCACTTCGGGGGCTTGCTTGGCCCGCCGAAGAAGTGCTAACGGTCGTCTGGACGGCACACTAATCCCATTAACGAATGGGTAGTGCTGGGTTCAGACAACGGGTTAGAACTTCAATGGCGTGACCTCCGTGAATTGATTAGCTTATTTATAACACGCCGCGGCCGCGGCGTCAATGCGTCCTGCGAGCTCGGTCGTAACGCGGTTAGGCTACAGGCTTGCGCAGAAGCGGTCGAACGCCGCCTGGCCGGTCACATCGCGCTTGAACACGCCGGCGTCTTCCAGGACCCGAGCGAAGACCTTGCCCACGGCCTGGTTCAGCAGGTCGTCGGCGTTGGTCGGGGTCCAGGCGAAGGCCTGCTGCAGCTGCGTCGCCCATGGCCGGTGAGCCTCCGCCATGGTGTTGGGCTGGCCCAGCAGAAACTTCTTGACCTCCTGCAGCTCAAGGCGCAGCCGGGCCGGCAAAACGGCCAGTCCCATCACTTCGATTAGGCCGATGTTCTCTTTTTTGATGTGCTGGACGTCCTGGTGGGGATGGAAAATGCCATCGGGATAGGCCGCGCTGGTTTGGTTGTCGCGCAGCACTAAGTCGAGCTGGTAGTCCTGATCGACGCGCCGCGCAATCGGCGTGACGGTGTGGTGCGGGGTACCGTCGGTGACGGCGCGAACGTCGACACTTTCGTCGCTGTAGGTCGCCCAGGTCGCGCGGATGTGCTCGGCCGCGGCGGCCAGCTGGCCGCGATCGCTTGCGGTCAGGCGAATGACGCTCATCGGCCACTTGACGCGGCCGGCGGTGACGGCCGGAAAGCCCGGCAGGCTCAGCGTTTTCTCCACTGGGGCCACCGCCATGGCGAAGGTGTGGCGGCCGCCTTGGTAGTGCTCGTGCGACAGCATCGAGCCGCCGACGATTGGCAGGTCGGCGTTGCTACCGACGAAGTAGTGCGGCAGCATCGTCACAATGTCCAGCAGGTTGGTGAAGGTCTGCTGGTTGATGTGCATCGGCTCATGCACGGCGTCGAGGAAAATCGCGTGTTCGTTGAAGTAGGCGTAAGGCGAGTACTGAAAGCCCCAGGTCGCCCCGCCCAAGCTGAAGCGGATGATGCGGTGGTTGCCGCGAGCCGGGTAGTTGGCCCGACCGCGGTAGCCCTCGTTTTGAAGGCAGAGCTGGCAGGCCGGGTAGCCGAAGCTTTGGGCCTTGGCCGCCGCCGCGATGTCCTTGGGGTCTTTTTCCGGCTTGGAGAGGTTGATGGTGATCTCCAAGTCGCCGTAGTCCGTGTGAGCCGGGAACTTGATGTTCTTGGCAATCGCGCGGGTCTGGATGTAGTTGTTGGCGCGGCTGAGGTTGAAGAACCAGTCCGTGGCGCTTTGCGGCGACTGCTGGTACTGCGCCCAAAACGTCGCGTTCACGGCGCTTGGCCGTGGGGTGGCCAGGGCCATCAGCTCGGCCTCAAGAATTTGCTTGGCGGCCGCGGTGTTGGCGCAGCTGCCGTTTTGAACGGCAGCCTCGACCAAGGCGTCCAGGTTAGCCAGGGGATCCGGAGCCCCTGGAAAATCTGCCGCCGCGTCGCCGACCAACGCCAACACGCGGTTTTTGAGGAAAACACGGTCCAGCTCGGTGTAATCCGGGTTGTGCTTCAAAATGAAGTCTAGTTGGTGTTCAACAGCGGTCAAATCTTGTCACCGAATCCTTCCGGCTTGCTTTCGTGCCAGTTCCAGGCCGTCTTGATGATGGCCTCAACGTTATCGTAGTTCGGCTTCCAGCCGAGCACCGTCCGGGCCTTGTCGGAGGCGGCGATCAGGGTGCTTGGGTCGCCGGCGCGGCGTGGCCCGATGGTGGCCGGGATGGCCTTGCCGGTCACCTTCCGCGCGGCTTCGAGAATCTGCAGGTTGGAAAAGCCGGTGGCGGAGCCTAGGTTGAAGGCGTCGCTTGGCTTGCCGGCCTTCAGGTAGTCCATCGCCAGAATGTGGGCGTCGGCCAGGTCGACGACGTGGACGTAATCGCGAACGTTGGTGCCGTCCTTGGTCGGGTAGTCATCGCCGAAGATCTGAAGGCCGTCACGGGTCCCCGCGGCCACCTGCAAAATGATTGGAATCAGGTGGGTCTCCGGGTGGTGATCTTCGCCAATCGAGCCGTCCGGCATGGCACCGGCGACGTTGAAGTAGCGCAGTGCGACGAAGTGGATACCGTAGGCGACATCGGCCCAGTGGATGATTTTTTCCATCGCCAGCTTCGATTCGCCGTAAGGGTTGGTGGGAATCTGCGGGTCAGTTTCCTTGATTGGAATCTGCTTGGGCTCGCCGTAAGTGGCGGCGGTGGAGGAGAAGACAATCTTGTTGATGCCGAACTGCTTCATCGCCTCAAGCAGCGTGATCATGCCGGAGGTGTTGTTGTCGAAGTACTTCAGCGGGTCCTTCATCGACTCGGGCACGATGGAGAAGGCCGCGAAGTGGATGACGCCGTCGATTTTTTCCTTGGAAAAAACGCTGCTCAAAAACTTGTAATCGCGAATGTCGCCCTGGTAAAACCGGGCCTTCGGGTCAACGGCCTTGCGGTGGCCGGTGATGAGGTTATCGAGTACCACGACGTCTTCGCCGTGCTTGATCAGTTGCGCAACCGTGTGGGAGCCGATGTAACCGGCCCCGCCTAAAACAGCAATAGTCATGAGAAATCTCCTTTCAAGAGAGGGCGACCCGAGGCGGGTTAAGCCACTCGGCCAGCGCTGGCGCGGGGCTGGAAGCGGGTTGTGCTTCACGACTCGTGGCAAGCAGGCCGCAGTGGCGGTGCCTAGGAGGAGCCCGTTTAAGAGAGAGGGCGACCCGAAGCGGGTTAAGCCTAGCGGCAAGCAGGCCGCAGTGGCGGCCGGGGGAGCCCATTATGAGAGCGCGAGGCGCCGCGACCTTAGCGGGACCGGTCACGCGGCGCCGCCAAAAAGGGGGGGTTAGGCCTCAATGGCGGTGCCAGCTAGCGGCGCTCGCGTTGCGGCAGCAAGCGCGTCGCTAGTCCAGCTGGCGTGGTCCGTCGGCGATTTCGGCGACGTAGAAGTCGGCCTGGTAGCCAACCGCCTTCAGGTAGGCGGCGCCGACCGCTTCGGTGAAGGCCGGCACGGCCGCCTTGTTGACCAAGGCGATGGCGCAGCCGCCAAAGCCGGCACCGGTCATGCGAGCCCCGAGGACGCCGGCTTGCTTCAGCGCGTTTTGAACCAGCGTGTCGAGCTCGAGGCCGGTGACCTCGTAGTCGTAGGCCAAGGAGACGCCGGAGGCCGACATCAGGCGGCCGAAGCTGGCCAGGTCACCGGCCTTGAGGGCCGCGGCGGCCTGCAGGGTTCGTTGATTCTCGAACACCGCGTGGCGAGCCCGGCGAATTAGGGTCTCGTCGTAGATCAGGTAGGTGTTTTGGTCGAATTCGTTGATCGACAGGTCGCCCAGGCTCTTGATGTCCAGGCGCGTCTGCAGGCGGCGCAGGGCCTCTTCGCACTCGCTGCGGCGCTCGTTGTACTTGGAATCGGCCAGCTCGCGGCGCTTGTTGGTGTTCATGATCACGACCACGTTGTCGCCCATGTCGAGCGGCAGCGATTCGTATTCCAGGGTGTTGGTGTCCAGCAGCGTCGCGCGGTTCTTTTGGCCCATGCCGATGGCGAATTGGTCCATGATGCCGGAGTTGACGCCGATGTACTGTTTTTCCACCTTCTGGCCGTTTTTGATCAGGTCCAGCATGCTGACCGGCAGGTTGTAGGTTGCCTTCAAAATAATCCCGGTCAACAGCTCCAGCGAAGCGGATGACGACAGGCCGGACGCGTTGGGCAGGTTGCCCTTAATGTAGACGTCAAGCCCGGTGGTGAAGTTGGCCCCTGCGGCCTGCAGGACCTGGGCCATGCCCTTGAAGTAATCGGTCCAGCTGCCGTCCTTGGCGCTGAACAGGTCGGCCAGGGCGATGGTCTTGGTCCCGGCATCCGGGAAGTTGGCGGAAAACAGGCGGAAGCTGTTGTCCGTGTTAGGCCCCACCGCGGCGTAAGTGCCGAGGCTGATGGCGCAAGGGAAAACATGACCGCCGTTGTAGTCGGTGTGTTCGCCAATCAGGTTGATGCGGCCCGGCGCAAAGTACGTGTGGGTCGGGGCGTGGCCAAAGGCGCCGGTGAAGCCGGTGCGAAGTTCCTGTGTATCCATGATGCTCCTCCTTAGTGTGGTGCGGTTTTTAAAGTTGATAACCGAATTAATCGCTGCTGTCGCGCAGCAAAAGCTGGCTGCCCAAGGTGATGCGCTCCGGGGCGGTGGCCAGGCCGTCCAGCTGATCTTTGAGCAATCGGGCGGCGTTCATGCCCATCAGCTGGGTCGCCACCTGCACCGTGCTCAGGCTCGGGCTGATGTAGCGGCCAACGGCCAAGTCGTTGAAGCCGATGATGCTGACCTGCTCAGGCACCTGAATGTGGTGTTCCTGAAGCGCCTTGATGGCCCCGATTGCCATGGTGTCGCTGGCGACGAAAAAGGCGTGGGGCAAGGCGGCCCCGAGCTCTTCAATCACCGCGGTCATGGTCTGGTAGCCGCCTTCGATGGTGAAGGCACCGGGGTAAATCAGCGACTCGTCCAGCGTGGCCCGGCGGCGCATGGCCTGCTTGAAGGCGGCCAGTCGCGCGTCGCTCAGCGCCACGCCGTCGGTGGTTTGCTCGGTCCCAGCGATCATGCCGATGCGGTGGTGGCCAGCGGCCAGGAAGTGCTGGATGATTTTGTCCACCGGATCGCCGAAGCTGGTGGTGACGCAGCTGATCTCTTGGGCGAGGGTGTCTTGGTCGACGATGACCAGCGGCTTGGACTGAGCCTTGAAGTTGGCCAGCTGGGCCGGTGAGTATTTGCCGATGGCAATCAGCCCGGCCAGCGTGTCGCTGGGCAGCGCGTCCTTGGCGAACACATGGGCAATCTGGAATCCGTCGGCCTCCAGCTGGGTCTCAACGCCCCAGCGAATGGCGCGGTAGTACAGGTCGTTGGTTTCGGCGGCCTCGGAGTACCACTGCACCAGTCCGATGGTGCTGGCCGCGGGAACGGTCCGGCGCTGATGCTTCGTGTAGTTCAGCGCCTCGGCCGCGGCGAAAATGCGCCGGCGAGTATCCGGACTGACTGCCAGTGACGTGTCGGCATTCAGCACCCGCGACACGGTTGCGGCGCTGACATGGGCGGCCTTTGCGATATCTTTCAGGGTGGCGATGGCGACCCCTCCTTTCCAAGCCAGGCGGCGGCAGACCGCCGCTCACCTTCGAGGACAGTTTACTAAATTTCCGGGGAAAAGTGAAGGATAAATTTACTAAACTTTAGACGATTTGAGGTGGTATGGACGACCGGATTGCCGGCCTGATGAGGATGTTAGCCGGATTGAAAGTTTTACTAAATTTTGGCCAACAAAAAACCGCAACCGGTGATTGGCCGGTTGCGGCGATTGTTTAGCGAAACAGCAGCGTGGTGTTTTGCCCGGTCACGTTCAGCACGTAGGCGAACAGCAAGACGGCGTTGACCAGCAGCGACAGAATGATGATGGCGTAGCGGAAGGTGAAGTTATGCGCCCAGGTGCTGAAGTTGAACCACCCGAGCCGCTTACCCTTGTAGCTGAACGTCATCACCAAAAGTACCAGCGTCAAGACGCCTTGAAACACGGTGCCGGCCAGGTGCATGCCGGCGGTGGCCTGCACGTGGTAGCCGGCCGCGGCCAGCCCGTCGATCAGGATTGCAATCAGAGTCATCTCGGACCTCCTCGTAGGGTTTAGGCGTAGTGTACACTAATTGACGGCAAAACCCAACCGCGTCACGTGACGCAGCTCGGCGATCATCACGTGGTGGCCCCCAATCCACACGCCGTCGTCGGCCGTGTAGCCGCGAACCTTGCCGCTGAACGGCGCCTGCACGGCGTGATCGGCATCGACGGCCTCTAGCTGGCAGGTGACGGACTCGCCGGTTGCCATGGCCTGAGCCAGCGCCTCCCGCACGGTGGCCTGATCCTGCAGCGGCAAGGACTGTGGCCGGTTGGCGGCCGCGGCCTGGGCCTTATTCAAGGCCGCCGTGTGATCCGACAGGTAAAAACCCTGCCACTTGAGCATGCCGCGGTCGCGGTAATCATGGGCGAAAAACCGGGCGATTGCCCGGGCGTCCTGCTGATGGCTTTGGGTCATCGTCCTCCCTCCCTTCGCTGCCTCAATTATACAAACATACGTTCGTATTTGCGACGGAGAAATGACTTTGTAACAAATCGGCGTTTAAACGGCCGCAATCTACCGGCCATTCGTTAAGAATGTGACAAGAAGATTACAAAAACGTGTCGCCGTGCTATACTGGCTGTAACAAAGGCAAAGGAGTGATCGTGATGAAAAAGTGGTTAATGATCGGGTTGGTGACGCTGGGCGTTGGCACCTGGGTTTTGGGTCAGGCGCAGACCCAAACCGATACCGCTGCGGCCGGTGTCGCGGTCACCAGCAAGGCGGCTAAGACCGGCAAGCAGGCGCCGGCAGCCAAGAAGTCTCGGGCAACCAAGCAGGCTGCGGCAGCCAAGAAGACCGCCGCGGCTAAGCAGACTAAGGCAGCCAAGAAGACAGTGGCGACCGCGCGAACTAAGGCAGCCAAGAAGACCGCCGCGACTGAGCAGACTAAGGCGACCGAGCAGACCGTGGCGACCAAGTCCCGCCAGGCCACCGGGCTTGCGGCTTACTACGGCAAGTGGCGCAGCACCAGCGTGACCATCACGCTGACGGCCAAGCGGCTGACGGTGGCGCAGCCGGGCGTGGCGCCCATCACCACCGGCTACCGGGCGGTTAAGCAGGCCAACGGCTACGTGTTCATTCCGGCCAAGGCGGCCGATCCTTTGTTTTTGACCCTGAAGGCCGGCCAACTGGCCTGGCAAACCGGGGCGTCCGCACCGCTGACCCTGACGCGCGTCGCGCGATAACTCGATACCCCAAAACGGTGGCGACTCCCAATTACAGGGGGTCGCCACCGTTTGGCGTTGGGTCAGGGATTTGGCGCCAGCAGGTGCCGGGCGAAAAAGGCCAGCGTGGCTGGCAGCGCCTGATCGGTGTAGTGTCGGGCATGGGCGGTGCCGGGGACCACTTGCAAGGCGACGGCGTGGCCGGCCGCCTGGGCCCGGGCGACGAAGCGCTTGGGGCCGGCGAGCGGCACCAGCTCGGCGGCCGAGTTGAACAGCAGCGCGGGGCCCAAGGCCGAGTCGGTGCCGGCTTGCGGCGTGAGGGCGGCCAGCCGCGGCGGGGTGACGGTGCCGAGGTAAGTCGTCACCACGTACTTGTAAAAGGCCGCGTGAATCGCCGACGGGTCGTGCAAGCCAAGCGCTGTGGCTGCATCCGGGCTGGGCTGAACGGCGCGGTGGTGGGCCAACCAGTCGGCAAAGTCGACCAGCGCCGACCAGGCGACGACGGGCTGGCCGCTGACCTGGCTTTGCAAAAGCGCCATGGTGCCACCGGCGCTGGCCCCCAGCAGCCCGACGCGGGAGCGGTCAAAGGCCCAGGGGCTGGCCGCAAGCCACGCCAAGAAGGCGCCGAGGTCTTCCTGGGCGGTGGGGAACAAGGCGGCCGGCGCGAGGCGGTAATTGGGGATGGCGACCAGGTAACCGGCCGCGGCCAGCGTCTGCCCCAGCGCCACCTCGCGGCTTTTGTCGCCGCGAAACCAGCCACCGCCGTGAACAAAAACGATGGCCGCCTGGTTGGGATGAACCGGCAGGTAGAAATCCGCGCGTTGAAGCGGACCTTGGCCGTAAGGAATTTCAGTCTGTTGCATGTGGGTACCTCCAGTCTCACGCTCACCATAGCCCATGGGCTGCCCAGCGTCAAACCGCCTTGATAAGCCGACTACTAAGTAATATAATGTACCAGGAATCACAACGGAAGAAAGCAGGCGATGAGATGAACGGCTCGACCGAGCTGCTCAAGGGGGCCCTTGACGGCATCATTTTGGAACGCATCAGCCGCGGCGAGACATACGGCTACGAGATCACGCAGTACCTGGTCGACCACGGCCTCGACGACATTGTCGAAGGCACGGTGTACACGGTGCTGCTGCGGCTGGAGAAAAAAGGCCTGCTGAGCGTGACGCGGCGCCAGTCTGCCAGGGGGCCGATGCGCAAGTTTTACGCCCTCAACGACGCGGGGCGGCAGTACCTGGCCGATTTTTGGCAGCGGTGGGACCACCTGGCCGCCACCGTCAGCCAGCTGAGGGGGCAGTGAGATGAATTTTTGGGACCGCATCACCGGCAACGACATGACCCGGCAGATGGCAGCCTTTGCCGCCCGGGTCGCCTTGCTGCCGTCGGATTACCAGGCGGCCTGGCAGATTATCAATCAGACGGTGATGGCGCGAGCCGACTTCACCGGCCGCAACCTGATGCCGATTCTGGCCGGCATTGTGGACATGATGGAAGAGGCCGCAGCAGATGGCCTCAGCGTCCAAGAGGCGCTGGGGCCGGACATCGCCGATTTTGCCGATTCGGTCGGGGCCGCAAGCGGCGCGACCAACGTGCAGGACCGCTGGCGCCGCCAACTCAACGCCGCGGTGTACAAGAAGCTGGGGAGGCGACAGCCATGAGTGTCTGGCAGGAGAAAAAAGCGTGGCGCGACCACGTGGCGGCGGTATCCGCGCTGCCGCACGATTACGAAGTCGTCTACCGCGAGCTGCAAAAGTACTTGTTCAAGGTCGGCCCGATCGCCTGGAACGCCCAGGTTTCGCTGCTCGACGACATCCTGGCGCTGTTTGAAGACGGTGCGGCGGCCAAACAGGATGTGCTGGCGGTGACCGGCCCGGATGTCGCGGCCTTTGCCGACCGCCTGATTGAAGCAAGCGAGGCGGCCACCTTCGCCAAGTACTACCGCTGACGACCCAATCACACAAACAGGCTTGCCCCCAGGCGGCCCGATTGACAACAGCAGCATTGGCTGTTGTCAATCGGGCCGGCCTGTCCGGCAAGCCTGTTTTGGCGTTGGGTTACAGCGTGACGACAACTGTGCTGCGAATCGATTGGCGACCCAGGTCGAGGAGCAGGCCGCTTGCGCTTCGGTGCAGTACGTCGTTCGGCCGTGGTCCGACCTGCGGCGCGACGGCGACGGGTCGGCCGTCGACGGTTACCGTTGCGGTGGTGGCCCCGGCGATGAACAAGGTCAAGGCGACTTGCTCCTGCTGGCCGGCGAAGCGGCCGGTGGTGGGGTGAATGACCAGCCGGTGCTCGGTGCCGGCCAGAAGCGTCCGGGCCTGCTCACCGGCCGCGTCGGCGGTGCTTTGGCCGTCGTCTTCCACCAGGGTGAAGCGGCCAACACCCGGGGTCCAGTCGATGATCCGGTCCGCACGCCGCTGAGCCGGTGTGAGGTGCGGCGGCGTCAGCGGCAAAATCGCGCCTTCCCGCACGAACAGCGGCAGCCGGCTCAGCGGCGTGGCCAGATCGTGCAGGGTGCGACCGCCGGTGAGGGTCGCACCGGTCCAAAAGTCGTACCAGGTGCCGGCCGGCAGGTACAGGTGGTCGCGCAGGCTACCGCCAGCGGTGCGGCCATAGGCGTTGACAATCGGGGCGACCAGCAAGTCGTCGCCGACCAGAAACTGGTCCTCAAGCGCGGCGCTTTGCGTGTAGGCGGTCGCCTCGGCCCAAAAGGTCGGGCGCAAAACCGGCGCCCCGGTTTGCTGCGCCGCGGCGGCCAGGCTGTAGAGGTAAGGCACCAGCTGCGTGTGGTACAGCAAAAAGGCGCGGTTGATCGCAAGGTAGGGGTCGCCCAGCTGCATGCCCATCAGCTTAGGCTGATCACCCCAACCGTCCATGGCAAAAAAGTGCGGCGTGAAGGCCTTCCACTGCAGGTCGCGGGTCTGAATCACCGGATTGCTGCCGGCGTAGATGCCGTCGACGTCGCTTGCGACGTTGGCAAGCCCCGACAGGCCGGCTGAGAGGTACGAGCCGATGTGAGCGGCGAGGTTGACCCAGTCCGATCCCGCCTGATCGCCGGTCCAGGTGATGGCGGTGCGTTGCGAGCCGGCCCAGCCGTCGAGCGTGACGATGGCCGGCCGGAGCTTGCGCTTGGTGAACTCGGCCGCGGCCTTGGCGCCGGCGTTGAGGCCGAAAGTGTAGCCCTCACCGACCCAGGCGACGTCGGTTTTGATCGCCCGGACCCCGGCGCCCAGCTCACGGGCGAAATCACGCTCGCCTTTTTGCGGGGCGGCCGGGTCCTTGGGCGTCAAGGTCGCCTGGGTCCACAGGCCGGTGGTCACACCGTGGCCTGCGGCGTAATCGCGAAACGCCGCGAGGTTTTCGAGGTCGCCTGCCAGGCTCTCGGTTTGGCCGTAGCCGGCGCCGTAGCCGTCGTTGGGGATGAACCAGCCCAGCGGCAGGCCGTTGTCGCGGTAGCGGTCCAGCACCGCTCGGGCGGAGAACTGGCGGTTGTGCTCGCCGTTGAGCGATTCGCGAAAGGCGCGGCGCGGCATTCTGTCAGCGTCGGGTTCGGTGAAGGTGACGTGGCCGCTACCCGGTACGTTGGGGACCAGGGTCACGCCGGCGACGGTGATGGTGCCGGCGCGAAAGCCGGTGTTGAAGGTCTCCTTGCGAATCGGCTGGTACTCCTTGTACCACCGCCCGTCGGCGAAGCGAATCGCCCCGGCGGAGTCTTTTGTAACCGGCACCCAGTAGTCGCGGTTGTAGGCGTTGAAGTGGGCCGGGTAGAAGGTGAAGGCCGGCGGCAGCGCTGGGTCGCCGGTCAGTTCGTGGTAGCCGTGAATCAGGCCGGCGGGGGTCTGCGCCAGGATTAGGTAGGCGTCAAAAATTGGGTCCGAATGGGTCAGGTAGGCGCCGGCTCGCGGATCGGCGAAGTCGTACTCGCCCGGCGTGAACGAGTTGACCAACAGCCCGTAGCCCGTGGTCGCCCAGTAAAAGGGCACCGGTGTGGTCACGCCGCCTTTGGTCCAGCGGTTCTCGTTTTTGATCTGAATCAGCTGGCCGTTCAGGTTGACGCGGCCGTTTTGCATGCCGCCGCCGAAGTAGTTGGCCGAAGGCGCCGTGCGAATGCGCGCGGTCCAGGCCGTCTCGCTCAGCTGCGGCAAAAACAGGGTGCAGACGACGTCTTCGCCGCGCTGCACGGTCAGATGGCCGTCGCTTGGCATCAGGCGGTAGTCGCCCAGCGTCACGCCGCCGTCGACCAGCGTCAGCGGCGTGGTGGCCGTGGCCGTCACGATGGGGGCTTGGAAGCGCTGGCCGGAGCCACCGGTAGCGATGGTTTCGTCGGCGTGTTTGGTCACCTCCGGCGCGACGGGGATGCTTGGGTGAACCGGCCAGGTCGATTCGGCGGTGACGGTCAGGCGAACCAGGTGGTCGTTGACCGCGGTCAGGCGAGCATGCCAGCCGTGGTAATCGAAGTACAGGGCCCCGGCCGTTAGCGTGAGGGGTCCCAAGGCGTTGGGATCTTCAATCATAGTGTTGCCTCCTGCGTTTTCCCTACTATAACGCAGCCGCCGGGTTTTTGCTCGCGAGACGGCGCAAAAGGCCGGCAAAGCCGCGGGGTTTTGGGTATAATCGAGTCAGCGGAGGTGAAGCATGAACTATCAATTCGAATTCACGGCACCAAGAGAAACAACCGTCAAGCGCCTGCTGGCGGCCAACGGGGTTAGCTGGCGCCTCTACAAGCGCCTGGCCGACGCCCACACCATCTGGCTGGGGCGGCGCCAGACCAGCGTCAACGAGCGCGTGGCCAAGGCCGCCAAGGTTCGCTTCGAGCTGCCACCGAGTGACGGCGTCGCAGCGACCCCAGGTCCGCTCACCGTGGTGCTCGAGCTTGACAACTGGCTGGTGGTCAACAAGCCGGCCGGCCTTAACAGCGTGCCAGGCCCCAGCCACCCGACCGAAAGCCTGCTGAATTACGTCGCCGCCTACCTGGCGAGTGAGGGCATCGACGGGCCCCAGCCGGCCATCATGACGCGGCTGGATCGCGACACCACGGGGCTGGTGCTGGTGGCCAAGCACGTGTTCGCGCAAAGCCTTTTGGACGAGGCGACGGTGACCAAGCGCTACAAGGCGGTGGTGGTCGGCACCCCAGAACCGGCGACCGGCGTGATCGACCTGCCGCTGGGCAAGGCCGAAGACGGCATTCACCGCGTGGTGACGCCGGCCGGCCAGGCGGCGGTCACCGATTACCGGGTGCTAACGCCGGGGCCGCAGAGCCTGGTCGCCTTGACGCTTCACACCGGCCGCACCCATCAGATTCGCGCTCATTTGGCCGCGATTGACCACCCGGTGGTCGGTGATCCGCTGTACGGCCAGGCTGCTGCCGCCTGGCCGCACCAGCTGCTGCAGGCCAGCGACCTGACCTTCACCGACCCGTTCACGGCCGAACGTCACGACCTGAGCCTGCCGCTGCCGGCGGATTGGCCCGAGGGGCTTTCATGACGGCGCGACAGCTGCCGGCGGTCACGCTGCGGCCGATTGCGCCGACCGATGCCGCGGCCTTTTTGGCTTACGCCGGCGACCCGGCGGTAAGCGTTCCGGCCGGTCTGCTACCGGTTTCGGACCTGGCCGCGGCCCAGGCCCGGCTGGCTCACGCCCCGGAGGTACTGGCGGTGGTGCATGACGGCCAGGTGGTCGGCCAAGTCGGCGTTTACGCCCGGGCGGCGACCGGGCCGGACGCCCCGGACCGCGAGCTGGGTTACGCCTTGGCCCGTGCTTACTGGGGGCAGGGGTTGATGACCGCCGCCTTGACTCAGGTGCTGGCCCAGCTGCGCCGCAGCGGCACCGGGCAGGTCTACGCCTTCGTCGCGGTCAGCAACCAGCGTTCCGCCGGCCTGCTGCGGCGGCTGGGTTTCACCTGTCAGGACCGGCTGCCGGCCCAGCCGGACGCGCTTTTGGGGCGGCCGGAGGCGGAGGATGTGTTCGTCTTGAATTTGAAAAATGAAAACGAAAATGCCGTAATGTGATGTAAAATATTTTTTTCTTTTCATTTTTAAAAGATTACTCGTGGCATGGCCGAGTTAATGCTATAATGAAACCAACATTATATGTGGAGGTTTCACAATGAGCTCGCAGACAGAGTATGATCAGGTGTACGCCAAGCGGCTTGCCGCCATCGAAAAGGATCCCCAGTTCACGATCTTGTCCAGCATGAACCGGCCGCAAGCCGACGGGGAGACGAAGGCCACCCAGTACATCGTCTACACCGATTACAAACTCGAGGACAAAAAGCGCAACAGCTTCACCGTCAGCGTGTACACCCCGTTCGAAAACGTCGACAAGTACGGCCACTCCAAGGCCGACTTCCAGTCCCAGCTGCTGTTCGACCTGAACCGCTGGCAGGCCACGATGCACATCACCGTGCTTGAGACCCTGGGTTCCGAAAGCCGCCTGGCCTTTTACGACTTCCAGAACATGGGTCTGGCGACGCTTGCCCTCAAGGCGTTCATCAACCTGGCCAAAAAGGCGGGCGTCAAGACCATCGACGGCAACCTGAGCTCCTTTGACCGCGACAACTTCGCCAAGCTGACGCACCTGTTCGAGAAGTTCGGCTTCGCGGTGACTGTGATGGACGCCGAACAAGGCATCGGCAAGATCACCCTGAGCGTCTGATCGCGCGAGACAGACGGGTGACAAGGATTTGTGCTTGACTTTCCGGCGAAATCCTGTATGCTAGTAAAGTTAGTAATTCTTGAAAGGGGAGGTGAAAGTAAGATGCGTGATAACATTCTTCTTGCTTGCGCCGAAACCGGCGAACGAATCTATCTGACTTCTAAGAACAAGCGTAACACGCCTGATCGTCTTTCTTTGAAGAAGTACTCTCCAAAGTTGCGTAAGCGTGTGACCTTCACCGAAGTTAAGAAGTAGTTCGTCGCTTACGGCCGTAGCGACTAACCGACAGGGCACCGCAGACATTGTCTGCGGTGCCCTGTTTGCGTCCCAGAGCGGAGCGGGGCGCTGTGGACGGGTTTTCTTGGCCGAATCTGCGGGCGATTTGCTGCGCCGATTCAGCGCTCAAAAGTTCTGAAAACTTTTTTTGCTGGAACGCTTGACCTGAAACGCGTTTCACAGAATACACTGATTTTGCAGGTGAGGGGCGCGCCGACCTGCAGTTGGAAACACTGCTCAGTCCATTATGGAGGGATTATTATGTTCACATTGTTTGCTAAGAAGCACGCGGTTGTTGACCTGCCCTTGGATAATGCCGTCGAGCTTGACGCCCTGAACGCTGTCGCGGCGGTTGTCGCCGACCGGCTGAACCTGGATCGCCAGGCGGTCAAGTCGAGCCTCATCGCCAGCGAGGTGGCCGGCTCGCAGATTGTGGCCGACCGCGTGGTGGTCATGCACGCGACCTCCGATCAGCTGACCCGGCCGCAGTCACTTTTGATCACCTTCCGGGAGGCGGTGCAGTGGAGTGAGGCCAGCACGCCGGTCGACTACGCACTGGTTTTGGTCATCCCCGACGGCAGCGACTACGAGACCGTGGCTGCCCCGGCGGTCGCCAAGCTGGTCGCTCAAAAAGGCACGCTTGGCACGCTGAAATCCAACGCTTCGGCTTTGAACCGCCTGAACGCCACGCTGCTTTAACTCTCCCTGGCCGCAGTTTTTGCTCACTCGCCTTCTGAGCAGAAGCCCGGCCGTTTTGGTACACTGAAGAAGGTAACAGCCGGGAGGAGAAGTCATGGCAACAATTCGTGATGTGGCAAGAAAAAGCGGCTACTCGGTGGCAACGGTGTCGCGGGTGCTCAACCACAAGCCTTACGTCAAGCCGGCGGTGAAGGCGGCGATCGAGGCGGTGATCAAGGAGCTCGATTACGTCCCTAACGACGTCGCGCGGGACCTCAGCCGCGGCAGCACCCGGACCATCGGCGTGGTGTTGCCGCGATTTTCGCATCCGTATTTCACCGACTTGACGGTCGGCATCATGGATGCGGCCTTTGCCAACGGCTACAACGTGGTGCTCCTGCCGTCGCACTACGACGCGCAAGTCGAACAAGACGCGTTGGAGCAGCTGCGGCGCAAGGCCTACGACGGGCTGATCTTCACGTCGCATCAGCTGAGCCTGGCCGCGATGGTGCCGTACCTCGCGTTCGGGCCGGTCGTGGTCTGCCAAGACCCGGGACAGGTGGCCCTGCCGGCCGCCTACACCGACCGCGGCCGCAGCTACGACGATGCGCTGCACTGGATTCGGCGCCGCGGTTTTCACCGCGTCGGGGTGATGCTGCCGCGCGGCACCGCGGTCAGCGCGACGGCCCAAGCGATCGTCGCCGCCTACACCCGCGTGTTCGGCGCGGCCCCGGACCCGGCGCTGTGCTGGGTGGATTCGATGACCTACGCGGATGGGGTGGCCGCCGGGGCCTTTTTCGCGCAGGCCAAGGCCGACTTCGTGTTCGCCAACGGCGACGACATCGCCGCCGGGGTGCGGCAACACTACCTGGATCACAACCTGCCGGTGCCGGGGCTGATGGGCCAGGAGAATCAACTTTCGGGCCAGCTTTTGGGGCTGCCGTCAATCGACCACCACTTCAAGCGCGTCGGCCGCGCGGCGCTTGAGCTGGCGATTGGCAAGCGCGATCAGTCGGTGGTGGTGCCGGCCGACTTCATCGTGCGGTGAGCCTGACAAAAGGGCGAGCTTGAAAGTTGACGGCCGAATTGGCAGGGCTTACACTACTATCAGATGATTATCTTAGGACGGGGCGGCGGCTTTGATCACAGCCGCAGCGCGACCACCGTCTATGGGGAACGGTCCGGGACATAAGCATTCCCAGTACCCCACTCATGCCATGCCAAACCAGGCAACAACGCCGACGTTTTCGTGCAACGGTCCCCTCCGATTGGGACCGACCACCAGGGTGTGGACCACCATCTTCCTGCCGCATAGTCCGGTGCCTACTCGCTTGCGAGGTAGCTGCGGTACCGACTGACAGGGAGCTTGCCGCTAAGTGGCCGAGGAATCGGTCGCTGCGGTGCGAGAACCGCCAACTCAGGCAACCAACCAGTTCAAGGCCAGGGCCAGCGCGTGTTTTGCCTCGCGCTGGCTTCGGCGCGGCCGCCGCAGGTTCAGCCTGCGGCGGCTTTTCGTCTGGACGGCAGAATTTTCGTCTGGACGCCAAAAGACGCCTTGGGTGCCAAACCCAGGGCGTCTTTGGCGATTAGTCTGATTGGGCCGCGGCTTGGCGCTGGCGCCGCCGCACCCAGGCCTTGCGGGCCTCCTCGAGGCCGAACAGCGGGAAGGGAATCACGCACAGAAAGGCCCAGTCGGCAAGACCCAGGGGCGTGGTGTTGAAGAGCCCTTGCAGCCCCGGGGTGACGGTCAACACGAAGAACAAGGCGATTTCAAACGCGATGCCGTACCAGATCCGGCGGTTGGCGAACAGCCCGGAGCGAATGACCGAGGCCTGCTTGGTGCGGCAGTTCAAGGCGTTGGCGATCTGCGAGAAGACGATGGCGCCGAGCACCATGGTCGTGGCTTTGGCGTAGGTCACGCCGCCGGCCGCCAGCGCCGTTTGCGGCCAGCCGTTTTGCAGGTTGACGAAGAAGTAGGCGAAGGTCGAAATGGCGCTGGCCAAAAGCCCGTACCAGGCGAAGGCGGTCCACATCACGCGGCGACTCAGCAGGTGAGCGGAGCGCTTGCGCGGCGGCTGGTGCATGATGCCGGGCTCCGCCTTTTCGGCACCCAGCCCAAGCGCCGGCAGCATGTCGGTGCCCAGATCGACGGTCAGAATCTGCATCACGGTCATCGGTAGCGGAATCAGCCCCCGCGAGAACAGGAACAAGACGCTTGGAATGGCCTCCGGCACGTTGCTGGTCAGGATGTAGGTCAAGAACTTCTGCAGGTTGGCGTAAACGGTGCGGCCCTCCTCAATCGCCGCGACGATCGAGGCGAAGTTGTCGTCGGTCAAGATCATGTCGGCGGCGTCCTTGGCGACGTCGGTGCCGGTCACACCCATCGCCACGCCGATGTCGGCCTTCTTGAGCGCCGGGGCGTCGTTGACGCCGTCGCCGGTCGAGGCGACGATTTCGCCATTTTGCTGCAGGGTCGAGACGATTTTGTACTTCTGCTCCGGCGCGACCCGGGCGAAAATGATCTCCCCCTTCAAGGCGTCTTGCAGCGCGGATTCGCTCATCGCGTCCAGCTCGGTGCCGGTGACCACCCTGGCGTTTTGGCTGGTCAGGCCGATTTTGACGGCGATCGACTTAGCGGTCAAAGTCGAGTCGCCGGTCACCATGATGATCTTGATGTTGGCGGCGTGGCACTTGGCCACGGCGTCGTAGATTTCCGGCCGCGGCGGGTCGGCCATCACGGTCAAGCCGACGAAGACCAAGCCGCTTTCGGCGGTCTGGATGGTCAAGGCGGCCAGTTGCGCCGGCTCGTCGGCCTCGCGCGGCAGGGTGCGGTAGGCGGCGGCCAGGCTACGCAGCCCAAGCGCCGCGTACTTCTCGTTGGCGGCGTTAATCGCGCGGCGGTCATCTGCCGTCAACGCCCGCACGGTGCCGGCCACCTGGATGCGGTCACACTGCGGCAGCAGGTCCGACAGCGAGCCCTTCACGCAGGCCACCAAGTCGCCGCTTTGTGGCGCGTGAACGGTACACATGCGCTTGCGTTCGGAATCGAAGGGAAACTCCTTGACCCGTGGGGCGGCCTTGGCCGCAAGCGCCGGGTCGAAGCCGGCCTTTTGGGCCAAAATCACCAGCGCCGCCTCGGTCGGGGTGCCCAAAATCTTGGGCTTGCCGCCGTCTTGCGCCGGGGTCACCGTGGTGTCGTTGTTCATCGCGACCACCTGGACCACGCGCTTGAGGTCGGGATCGGCGTCAAAGGCGATGGGCTTGCCGGCGGCCAGGACGCGGCCGTTGTTGACGTAGCCCTGACCGGTCACCTTGAAGGTCTGGTTGCGGGTCCAGACGTAATTGACCGTCATCTGGTTTTGCGTCAGGGTGCCGGTTTTGTCCGAGCAGATCACCGTGGTTTCACCCAGCGTCTCCACCGAGTTGAGGTCCTTGACCAGCGCGTGTTTCTTGGCCATGCGCTGGACGCCTTGCGCCAGGCTGAGGGTGACCGTCGGCAGCAGCCCCTCGGGAATGAAGGCGACAATCATGCCCAAGGCGAAGATGAACGCCTTGGCGGCCGGGTACTTGACAAAGAAAATCGCCGCCAGGAAAAAGGCGATGCCGATGCCGATGGCGATCAAAGAAATCTGCTTGGTCAGGCGGTTGAGCTCGCGGGTCAGGGGGCTTTGGACCTTGGTCTGATTTTGCGTCAGCGCCGCAATCTTGCCGAACTCGGTGTGCATGCCGGTGGCGTAAGCGACCGCGGTGCCGGTGCCGGCGCCGACGGTGGTGCCAGCGTACACCAGGTTGGACTCCGCGAACTCGCCGCTGCCGGGTTCGTAGCGAACGAACTTAGACTCCGGCACCGACTCACCGGTCAACGCGCTTTGGTCGACCTGAAGCGAGGACGCTTCAAGCAGCCTGGCGTCGACCGGGACGGCGTTGCCGGCTTGCAGCGCAAAGACGTCGCCTGGCACCAAAAGCGTCGCGTCGAGCTGCTGAAGCTTGCCGTTGCGGTAGACCTGAACATAGGTCGGCAGCATCGCCATCAGCGAGTCGGTCGCCTTTTTGGCCGCGCGTTCCTGCCAGTAGCTGAACAAGCCGTTGATCACATTGACCAGCCAGATGGCGATGCCTAGCTCGACGGTCCCCGACAGCATCGCGATGATGCCGGAGACCCACAGCAGGATGGCCATCAAGCTGGCGAAGTTCTTCAAAAAAACGCGCCACTGCGGCTGGCTTTGGCCCTTTTGAATCGTGTTGTGGCCAAAGCGGGCCAGCCGCGTCTGCGCCGCCTGATCGCTCAGCCCGGTCGCCTGGGTGTCCAGGTTGTGCAGCACCGTGGCGGCATCCGCCTTGGCGAATTGCGTTCGCTTGTCTGTTTCGTCCATTCGTCACACTTTCCTTTCGAGACGCCCCACTGGGTCGCGGCTGTGCGTGTCGCACAGTTGTCTGTTTACCCGTATTCTAACGCATTGGGGTATCGGCAGCACAATCTTTAGGATAATTTCGCGCGGTTGTCGCCGATTTTGGGCGCGGTGACGCGCGCGGTGGCCGGTGAAAAGAAGTCGAATCATGTTATAAATTTAGAGAATAAAAAATCACAAGCTAAATTCTCGTGTTTTATATGTTCTGCCGTTATTCTTGAGGCATGGCCTGTCGGGTCGCCGATGGGCATTGGAGGTGAAAGCATGACGAATTTATGGGTGGCACACCGCGAGATTCCGGTGACGCTGACGTACCAAGGCCTGGCGTGGCCGACCAGCATTGCCCCCGGGGTGGTGTTCACCACGGCCGCTCAAGAAGCGCTGGAGGCGCCGCAGCGCATCCTCACGCCTTGGGCCGGCAGCGCGGAGGTGGCCTGGCAAAAGCTGGCCGCCGGGGCCCGGCTGGTGGACAGCCAGCGCTTTTTGGCCCAGCCGTGCTGGATTTACCCGCACTGGCAGCTGCTGCGGCCGCTCGGGGCCAAGGTCGGCGGGGTGAAGCCGCGGCTGTTGCCAAGCGGTGCGGTGATCGAGATCCAACAGGCCCGGCGCCTGGACCAGGAGCTGTTTTTGTACGTGATCCGCGCAGCGGAGCAGGAGCTGACGGTCAAGCTGTTGGTCAGCGAGTTCAACGCCCGGGCCCGGCCGCTGGGGCCGCCCGAACTGTGAGCGACCAGATGAAGCGAAAGACGCGGCGCCACCTTCCCGTGCGGGAGGCGGCGCCGTTTTGGCGTGGCGTCAGATTAATCCGTCGCGCCTCAATTCCGCTGGGTCGGCGTGGTATAATAATTAGTAACACGAGTTTGGCTGCCGCATCTGCGGCAGGCATTGGAATTGGAGGTAAGGCTATGCAGGATTTTTGGACCAATCTACTTCATTGGTCGACGCTCGCCAACCTGCTTGACGTTCTGGTCGTCTGGTACGTGGTCTACCGGCTGATCGTGCTGATTCGCGGGACCAAGGCTGTTCAGCTGCTCAAGGGGGTCTTTGTGATCGCCGTCATCAAGCTGGTGGCCGTGATCTTGCACCTGCAGACGGTCGGCTACATCATCGACCTGATCATCACGTGGTCGGTGCCGGCGTTGGTGATCATTTTTCAGCCCGAGATTCGGCGTGGCCTGGAACACCTGGGACGCGGCTCGGTGCTGCCGTGGACCCGCAACGACCAGCACGACGTTGAGACGCGCATGGTCAAGGAGCTGGACAAGGCGATTCAGTACATGAGCAAGCGCCGCATCGGGGCGTTGATCTCGATTCAGCAAAACACCGGGCTTGAGGACTATATCGAAACCGGGATTCCGCTGGACGCGGATGTGTCCGGGGAGCTGTTGATCAACATTTTCATTCCCAACACCCCGCTGCACGACGGCGCGGTGATCATCCGCGACAACCGCATCGCGGTGGCGGCGGCCTACCTGCCGTTGTCCGAAAGCAACCTGATTCCCAAGGAGCTTGGGACCCGGCACCGCGCGGCGGTCGGCATCTCCGAGGTGACCGACGCGTTGACCATCGTGGTGTCCGAGGAAACCGGCGGCGTGACGGTGACCAACAACAACCACCTGATTCGCGACCTCACCCGCGAGGACTACCTCAAGCTTTTGACGGCGCAGCTGGTGCCGGCACCTGAGGCCAAGGTCAACCCGCTCAACAGCTTCTGGACCGGCCTGACGCGCAAAAAGGGGGGCAAGCGATGAAACTCAGCAAATTTTGGGAGAGCGCTTGGTTTTACCGGCTTTTGGCGCTGCTTTTGGCCGTCGGGCTGTTCGCCTACGTCCACGCCGAGGACCTCAACGACCTGACGCCGACCACCAGCCGCCACAACGCGATCACGGCCACCACCAAGCGAACCTTGAACGTGACCTTGCAGCTGAACGTCGATTCAGACAAGTACTTCATCACCGGCTACCCCAAGAAGGTGGCGCTGACGCTTGAAGGCAGCACCAGCCTGGTGACGATGACGGCCAACACCATGAACTTCCAGGTGATCGCCAACCTGCGTAAGCTCGGTCCGGGCAAGCACACCGTCACGCTGACCACCAAGGGGCTGAACAAGGACCTGACTTACAGCATCAAGCCCAAGACCATCCAGGTGACCATCTCGGATCGCAAGACCAAGACCATGCCGATTCAGGTCAAGTACAACCAAGACAGCCTGGCGCCGGGCTACAGCGTCGACACGCCGCAGCTGAGTGCCGAAACCGTCTCGGTGACCGGCAGCAAGGGCGAAATCGACCGGGTCAACCAGATTGTGGCCAGCGTGCCGCTGACCCGCAACACCAAGAAAACGGTCGCGCAAACCGTGCTGCTTCAGGCGCTGGACAAGAACGGCAACACGGTCAACGTCGTGTTGACGCCGGAGACGGTGCAAGTCAAGCTGCCGATCAGCCTGCCGAGCAAGAAGGTGCCGCTGGCTTTGTCTCAGGAAGGCAAGGGCACCAGCGGCCTGGCCTACACGCTGAGCACCACCACCAAGTCCGTGACGGTCTACGGCGCCAAGGAGACGCTGGCCAAGCTGGATAAGCTGACCGTGCCGGTGACCGTGGCCGACATCGGCCAAACCACGACCAAGACCATCAACTTGGTGGATGTGGAGCCCAGGCTGGTCGCCACGGCCCCACAAACCGTGAAGGTGAAAATCACGGTGGCGCCGACCGCCACGACCAACGCGGCTGGGGCCGAAAGCGCCAGCAGCGCGGCCAGCACCAGTAGCGCAAGCAGCGCCGATAGCGCTTCAGATAGCAGCACCGACAGCGCCGCAGACGCCGCCAAATAGACCCGATAAGAAATGAGGAAATGAACGATGACGAAGTATTTTGGTACCGATGGGGTTCGCGGGATTGCGAACCAGGAACTGAGCCCCGAGCTCGCGTTTCGGCTGGGCCGCTGCGGCGGCTACGTGCTGACGCAGCACAGCCAAGACCGGGCGAAAAAGCCCAAGGTCCTGGTTGCCCGGGACACGCGGGCATCGGGGGAGATGCTCGCGCAGGCGCTGACGGCCGGGCTTTTGTCCGTCGGCATCGAGGTGCTGTCCTTGGGCGTGATCACGACGCCGGCCGTGGCCTACCTGATCAAGGTGCAAAGCGCGGCCGCCGGCATTCAGATTTCGGCGTCGCACAACCCGGCCGCCGACAACGGCATCAAGTTCTTCGGCCCGGATGGCTACAAGCTGTCTGATGAAACCGAGCTTGAAATCGAGGCGCTGCTGGACGCACCGGAGGACACCCTGCCGCGGCCGGCCGCCGAAGGCCTGGGTAGCGTCGCCGACTACCCGGAAGGCGCCTTGAAGTACACCCAGTTTCTGGAGCAGACGCTGGCCGATGACCTGTCCGGCATTCACGTCTGCCTGGACGCGGCCAACGGCGCGACCTCGAACCTGGTGTCTCGGCTCTTCGCGGATCTCGACACCGATTTTGACCTGATGGCGACCCACCCGGATGGCCTGAACATCAACAAGGGCGTCGGTTCGACGCACCCGCAGGCCTTGGCCAAGCTGGTGGTCGAAAAAGGCGCTCAGGTCGGCCTGGCCTTCGACGGCGATGGCGACCGCTGCATCGCGGTGGATGAAAAGGGGCAGATCGTCGACGGCGACAAGATCATGTTCGTGCTAGGCAATTACATGAAGTCCCGCGGCCGGCTCAAGCAAGACACGGTGGTGACCACGGTGATGAGCAACCTCGGCATGTACAAGGCGCTGACCGCCAACGGCATGAAGTCGGTGCAAACCGCGGTCGGTGACCGCCACGTGGTCGAGGAAATGCGCGAGCACGGCTATAACATCGGCGGCGAACAGTCCGGTCACGTGGTGCTGTTCGATTACCACAACACCGGCGACGGGATGCTGACCGGCATTCAGCTGCTCAACGTGATGAAGCAAACCGGCAAGCCTTTGTCCGAACTCGCCGCCCCGGTGACGACCTACCCGCAAAAGCTGGTCAATATCAAGGTGACCGACAAGAATAACTGGCAGTCCTACCCGGCGATTCAGCAGGCCATCGACACCGTCGAGGCCCAGATGGCCGGCGACGGCCGGGTGCTGGTTCGCCCTAGCGGCACCGAGGCCCTGCTGCGCGTGATGGCCGAGGCCAAAACGCAGGCCTTGGTCGACCAGTACGTCGATTCAATTGCGGCCGTCGTGGAACAGGAAATGGGCTGCTAAACCAGCCGCAAGAAGACCCGGGCAACCGGGTCTTTTTTTTGGCCGGTGGTCAAGCACAGTGCCCGGCCTGGGGGTGGTGCGATCGCGTGACTCGTGACGACAAGACCGATACCAAAATTTAATTAATACCAATTATCCAAAATCAGTTGACACGCGCCTACTAACGGCATTATAGTTGGTCATACCGTTAGAACCAATTCGCTGCAAACGGAATATACCAATAAAGGATGTTGAGCGTTTATGTGTGGAATCGTCGGTGTGATCGGCAGGCAGGATGCGACCCAAGTGCTGTTGAAGGGGCTGGAGAAGCTGGAGTACCGCGGCTACGACTCGGCCGGGCTGTACGTCAATGACCAGCAGGGGCACGACCACTTGGTGCGGCGGGTCGGGCGGATTGCGGCGCTTGAGGCCGCAATCACACCGGCCGTGACCGGTACCATGGGCATCGGTCACACGCGCTGGGCGACCAACGGCAAGCCGACCGAGGCCAACGCCCATCCGCAGCGCTCAAGCGACGACCGCTTTTACCTGGTTCACAACGGCGTGATCACCAACGCCCAGGCGCTGGCCGCGCAGTACCTGCCCGCCGTCACTTTGGCGTCGGACACCGACACCGAGGTTTTGGTGCAGCTGGTCGCCGCCTTTGTCCAATCCGGGACCGCGACGGTGGCGGCCTTCAAGCAGGCGCTGAGCCTTTGCGAAGGCTCCTACGCCTGCTGCCTGGTGGATCGCCTGGACCCGTCGCACCTGTACGTCGGCAAAAACAAGAGTCCGCTTTTGATCGGGCAGGGGGATGGCTTTCACGTGGTCGCATCCGACGCCTTGGCGATGCTTGATTTGACCGATCAGTTCATCGAGCTCAAGGACGGCGAGGTGGTGACGCTGACGGCCACCACCTGCCGGATCGAAACGCTGGCCGGTGAGCAGCGCCTGCGCGAGCCGATCACCGTGACCATCACCGACGGGGCCGCCGACAAGGGGCCGTACCCGTATTACATGCTCAAGGAAATCAACGAGCAACCGGCGGTGATGCGGCGGCTGGTGACGGCCTACGCCCCGGACGCGGCGGCCCCGGTCGTCGACCCGGCGCTGCTCAAGCTGCTTGCGGCGGCCGATCGCCTGTACATCGTGGCGGCCGGCACAAGCTACCACGCCGGGCTGGTCGGCAAACCGCTGTTCGAGCGGCTGGCCAACGTGCCGACCGAAGTGCATCTGGCCTCGGAGTTCGGGTACCACCAGCCACTGCTTTCGGCTCACCCCGTGTTCATTTTCCTGAGCCAAAGCGGCGAAACCGCCGACAGCCGCCAGGTGCTGGTGGCGATTCAAAAGCAGGGCTTCAAGAGCCTGACCATCACCAACGTCGCCACTTCGACGCTGGCGCGGGAGGCGGATTTTGCGCTGGGGCTGCACGCCGGACCGGAAATCGCGGTGGCCTCGACCAAGGCCTACACCGCCCAGATTGCCGTTGAGGCCCTGCTGGCCACGGCGCTGGGCCAGGCCAAGCGGGTGCCGGCCGCCGCAAGCTTCGACGTCGCGCATCAGCTCAGCCTGGCGGCGGCGGGGCAGCAGGCGGTGCTCGACGCAACCGACCGCATTCACGCGCTGGCCACCGCGATGTTTGAAGACACGCGCGACGCCTTTTTCATCGGTCGCGGGGTCGACCACGCGGTGAGCCTGGAGGCGGCCCTCAAGCTCAAGGAAATCTCCTACGTGCAGGCCGAGGGCTTTGCGGCCGGGGAGCTCAAGCACGGCACCATCGCCTTGATCACGCCGGGGACGCCGGTCACGGCCTTCATCAGCGACCCGGTGACGGCCGCCCACACCCGCAGCAACGCCCAGGAGGTCGAGGCCCGAGGCGGCCACGTGCTGCGCGTGGCGACCCAAAGCCTGGCCCAGCCCGGCGATGACCTGGTGGTGGCCGACCTCGACGCGGCCCTGACGCCCCTGGTGACCATCGTGGTCGGGCAGCTTCTGGCCTACTTCACGAGCTTTGACCGCGGCTACGACGTCGACCGGCCGCGCAACCTGGCCAAGTCCGTGACGGTGGAGTAATAAGTTGGCCCGGTCCTTCGCAACGACTGCGAAGGGCCGGGCCTTTTGGGTGGTCTGAGCGACAAAAAAACACCGCCTGGGCGGTGTTTGGGTGGTTAGTCTTCGTCGTCATCGGGCCATTCGGCGCTGGTGTAGACGTTTTGGACGTCATCGTCGTCTTCGAGGGCGTCGATCATGTTCTGCATGGTCTCAAGCTTCTCGGCTGGCACCGGCACCGTGTTTTGCGGCACCATGGTCAGCTCGGCGGTGGTGAACTTGAAGCCTTGGCCTTCCAAGGAATCACGCACGGCGGCGAAGTCCTTAGGGTCGGTGTAGATGGTGAATTCGTCGTCGGTGGATTGGAGGTCCTCGGCGCCGGCCTCGAGCACGGCCTCAAACATCTGGTCTTCATCCACGTCGAGGTCCTCACGGTCGATCACGAACATCCCGCGGCGGTCGAACATGTAGGAAACCGCGCCGGCACCGGCCATCGTGCCACCGTGGCGGGTGATGGCCACGCGAACGTTGGAGGAGGTGCGGTTCTTGTTGTCGGTCAGTGCTTCGACCAGAATGGCAATCCCGGCGGCGCCGTAACCTTCGTAGGTCACTTCGTCGTAGCGGGTGGTGTCGCCGCCTTCAGCTTTATCTAAGGCACGCTTGATGTTGTCTTTTGGCATGTTGGCAGCACGTGCCTTATCCATGACTAACCGAAGCGCCGGGTTGTTGTTGGGGTCAGAACCACCTTGCTTTGCTGCCATGAAAAGCTCACGGGAGATTTTCTGGAAAATTTTGCCGCGCTTAGCATCCTGGGCGTTCTTGCGGCCCTGGATGTTATGCCATTTACTGTGTCCTGACATCGTAAACCCTCTTTTCAAAATTATTGATGCACATAAGCGGTCCTATTATACCAAATTTGGTGAGGTCACACAACGCCTTTAGCGCCGCGAGCGGTGCCTGCGCCACAGCCAAAAGGCCAGCAGGGCGCCGACCGCCGCCCCGCAGGTGTCCAAGATGACGTCTTGAAACAGCGGCGAGCGACCGTGGGTCAAGGACTGGTGGAACTCGTCGCCGGCCGCCAGCACGAAGCTTGCCGCCACGCCGGCCAGGCTGTGCCAGCCCGGGCGGTGGGCCAGCCGGGTGAGGCCGTGGCTCAAGGCGAAGCTGAACACCAGAAAAATCGAGAAGTGGGCGGCCTTTCTGATGAAGAACTCGACGAAGGCGGGAAAGCCCATCGCTTCCGTGCTGATCGGCGCGTTGGCGTAGGTGAAGTGAATGCCGGCCAGCCACGGCCACGGCGCCTGCTCCGGCAGCCAGCGGCTCAAAAGCGGCACCACGGTTTGCTGCTGATAGGACATGCTGGAGCTGATGAACAGGGTCAGCACAATGGCGCCGGCCAGAATCAGCCAGCCGTATTTTTTGATGACGCGCATGAGGGCCTCCACTAGAATCAATTTTGTCCTCAATCATAGCACACTGGGCCATGCTATAATGAACGCAATCATTTGTTGGAGGTAATTTTAATGAAATATTCCATCACCTGGCAGCTGGACTCGATCTTCCCCGGCGGCATCGCATCCCCGCAGCTGACGGCGCGGATTGAGGACGTGGCGGCCAAGCTGCCGCGGCTCGCCGACCGCATCGCGGCCTGGGACGCCGCCGCCGACTTGAACTACGCCGGCTTCACCGCCATCATGGCGCTGTACGAGGATGTCGAAAGCGGCCTGGCCACCACGGCGACCTTCGCCAACATGATCCAATCCGCCGACACCGCCAACCAGCAGGCCGGCGTGGTCGCGGCCAAAATCCAGACGCTCAGCACCGATTTTGGCGCCGCGCTGACGCCCCTGATCAAGAAGCTGACCGCCATGCCCGACGCTGATTTCGCCAAGCTGACCGCGGTGCCGGCGCTGGCCCCGATTCAATTCGGCCTGAGCGAAATGCGCCGCGACGGCAAGGAACTCCTGGACGACGCCACCGAGGCGTTGATCGACCGGCTGGCGCTTGACGGCTTCAACGGCTGGTCCAGCCACTACGACCACTTGAGCGCCGACCTGCACTTCGCCATCGACGAAGGGGGGCAGCCGCTTTCGGCGGGGCAGACGCAAAACCGCTTTGAAGGCGACCCCGACGCCGCCAACCGCGCTCACGCCTTTGCCGTTTGGGAGAAGACCTGGGCCGCTCACGCGCAGCCCTTCGCCGACACCCTGAACCACCTGGCCGGCTTCCGCCTGAGTAACTACCGGGCCCATGGCATCACCGATTACCTGCAAAAGCCGCTTGAGCTCAACCGCTTAAGCCGCGCCAGCCTCGACGCGATGTGGGCGAGCGTGGCGGCCAACAAGGCGCCGTTCGTCGCCTACCTAGACGAAAAGGCGCGGCTGGCCGGGCAACCGAAGATGGCCTGGCAGGACCAATGGGCCCCGGTGGTGGTCGGCGATTACGTCCCAAAGACCTACACCTTCGACGAGGCCGCTGAGTTCATCATCGCCAACTTCGCCAAGTTCTCCAAGAAGATGGCGGCCTTTGCGCAACACGCCTTTGAAAGCGGCTGGATCGAGGCGGAGGATCGCCCGGGCAAAATCGCCGGCGGCTACATGACCTCGGTGCCGGACGTTAAGGAGGCGCGGATCTTCATGACCTTCGACGGCTCGGCCGCCGGGGTTTCGACCATCGCCCACGAGCTCGGCCACGCGTTCCACAGCAGCATCCTCAAGGACTTCCCGGCGATGCGCCGCGATTACGCGATGAACGTGGCGGAGACGGCCTCCACCTTCGCGGAGCTGATCGTCGCCGACGCGACGGTCAAGGCCGCGACCAGCCCGGCCGAAAAGCTCAACCTGCTGGACGCCAAGATGAGCAACCCGCTGGCGATGTTTTTGAACATCCACGCGCGGTACCTGTTCGAACGCAGCTTCTACGACCGGCGCGAGCACGGGCTGGTGACGGCAAGCGAGCTGTCTGAGCTGATGCAGGCGGCGCAGGAGCAGGCCTACGCCGGGGGCCTGAGCAGCTTTGATCCGATGTACTGGGCCAACAAGCTGCACTTTTTCATCGACGACGTGCCGTTTTACAACTTCCCGTACACCTTCGGCTACCTCTTCTCAAGCGGCATCTACGCCAAGGCCCAGGCCCAAGGCGGCGATTTCGAGGACGATTACATCGCGCTCTTGCAAGACACGGCCAACATGTCGACCGAAGAGCTGGCCCAAAAGCACCTGGGCGTCGACCTGACGCAACCGGATTTTTGGCAGCAGGGCATCGACCTGGCGGCCAAGGACGCCCAGGCCTTCAGCGACCTGAGCCACACGCTTCACTAGCCAGCAAAAAGGCGAGCATCTGCGGATGCTCGCCTTTGGTGTCCAGTGAAGCGCGTTGCGCCACGGTGTTGGCGTGGATCGTGCGGCCGCGCGGTTAGTCGCGACGCAGGTGCAGCCGGCGAACGGAGAACAGGGCCGACACGATGATCGGCGTCAGGATGACGGCGCCTAAGACCTCGGGCACCCCGTTGGCGGCGATCACGCCCATCAAGACCTTGAGCAGGCCGCTTGAGGTGACCCCGTAGGCCTTAGCGACCGTGCCAGTGTATAATGTTCCCATCAGGGCGATCACCAAGATCGTGTTGGTCAGGGTGCCAAGCGCCGCGGCCACGATGCTGGCGCCGACGGTGTGGAGCCGCTTGCGTAGCGCGTTGAAGGTGACGCCTGCGACTAGGCCGACCAAGACCCGCGGTACCACCGCCACGATCGGGTTGGTGAAAATGATCGGGTCAAGCGGCGTCGTCGGCGCCGTCAGCGCCCGGATGATGGTGAACAGGCCCCACATCAGGCCGATGAACATGCCGTCCCACGGGCCCAAGACGATGGCCGCGACGATCACGGTGATGTGAATCACGGTCAGCGAGGTGAAGCCCAGCGGGATGAAGCCGATCGTCATGGTTTGGACGATGATCAAGGCGGTGAGCAGCGCCCGAATGGTCAGGCGGTAGACGGATTGTCGGTTGTGCATGGTTGGCCTCCATGGCGTGTCCGATTATGACACGCGTGTCATTTTGTGCCAATTAAACCACAATGTGTGAGCGCTGTCACGCATTTTTGACGAAAAGGGGACAATTCGATGTCAGATCAGCTCAGGGAAAAAAAACGCGCCGCGATTCTCCAGGCGGCGCGTGGGGTCTTCAGCCAAAAGGGCCTGATCGGGGTGACCATGAGCGACCTGGTGGCGGCCAGCGGGATCAGCCGCGGGGGCCTGTACTTGTACTACAAGTCGGTCGACGAGGTGTTCACCGCCGTGGTGCAGGCCAAGGCCAGCCACCGCTTCGCCGGGGTGAAAGCCGCCGCGGCGCGTAACGTGCCGTTTGCCGTCTTGTTCAACGCCTACCTGGCCGGCCACAAGAACCGGCTTTTGCACCAGATGAACGATTCGATGCTTCGCGCGATGTACGAGTACGCCTTCACGCACAAGCGCCCGGCGGATCACGCCTTCCAACGCGCCCAATACGCGACCACCGAGGAGACGATCCTCTCGATTCTGCGGCTGGGGGTTGCCCAAGGGGTGCTTTTGGACGTGGCGCTGGCGCCGGTGGCCGAGCACGTGATGTTCACCATCGAGGGGATGAACGTGTTGGCGCTGACCTCCGGGCTGACGCCGGAGCAGATCGAAAGCCAGTGGCGGCTGCTGAAGGCCGGCCTGCCCTGGGTGGCACCGCGCTGAGCGGTAGTTGAGAACGGTGACTGGGTTTTTAATAAGAATTAGTGTAATTTCATATATTCCTCATTGTCTAAAATTTGGCTCTCATTTTTGAGCCGGGGTGTCTCGGCATCGTGAACGCCTGCCACGCCCTCATGGACAAGGATTGACCGCAAGCGGCCGGGCCGGACTGAATGAGAAGTCCATGGCACCGGCCGTTTCCGATTTGTGGGCGGTTTGAGCCCGGCGTATAATCGAGACTTGTGCTTGGCTGCCGGTCTCGGCCGTTCAAAGCCCGAATGAGGAGATGCAGATAATCTTGAAACAAAATTCGCAAAAAACGTTCCTGGGTCACCCGCGGGGGCTTTTGACGCTGTCCATGACCGAGTTTTGGGAGCGGTTCAGCTACTACGGGATGCGGGCCATCCTGATCTACTACATGTACTACGCCGTGGCCAAGGGCGGCCTGGGCTTCGACAAGCCGACCGCGCTGTCGATCATGTCGATTTACGGCTCGCTGGTTTACCTCAGCAGCACCATCGGCGGCTTCATTTCCGATCGCCTGCTGGGCAGCCGCAAAACCGTGTTTTGGGGTGGCATCCTGATCATGCTCGGCCACATCGTGCTGAGCCTGCCGATGGGGGCCGGCGCCTTGTTCGCCTCGATTGGCCTGATCGTCTTGGGCACCGGGCTGCTCAAGCCCAACGTGTCCGAGATGGTCGGCTCGCTGTACCCGGAAAACGACCTGCGCCGCGACGCCGGCTTCAGCATTTTCGTCATGGGCATCAACTTCGGCTCGCTGATCGCGCCGCTGGTGGTGCCGTGGCTGCAAGACCGCTACAACTTCCACGTCGGCTTCTCCGTGGCCGCGATTGGCATGGCAATCGGGCTGATCTTCTACGTGGTCGATGGCCGCAAGTACATCAACCCGTCGGACAACGTGGCGCCGGACCCGCTGCAGCCCGGTGAGGTGCGGCCGCTGTTAATCAAGGTCGGGTTGGGCATCGCGGCGCTTGCCGTCGTGTTCGCCGTCATGGCCGGCTTTGGCGCCTTCAGCATCGCCAATGTGATCACGGTGATCACGGTGATCGCCTTGGCCGTGCCGATCACCTACTTCATCATGATGCTGAAGAGTCCCAAGGTCTCCAAGGTGGAGCGATCCCGGGTCTGGGCCTACATTCCGCTGTTCATCGCCGCCGTTTTGTTTTGGGCGATTGAGGAGCAAGGGTCCGTGGTGCTGGCGGTGTTTGCCGCCGATCAGACGCAGCTGAACTTCGGCGGCTTCCACATTCTGCCGGGGTGGTTCCAGACGCTGAACCCGCTGTTCATCCTATTGTACGGGCCGATTTTTGCGACCCTGTGGGTGCGGCTGGGCAAAAGGCAGCCGAGCTCGCCCAAGAAGTTCGCCTATGGCCTGGTGTTCACCGGCCTGTCGTACCTGGTGATGGTGATTCCGGTGCTGCTGTTTGGCACTAACACCCGGGTGTCGCCGCTGTGGCTGGTTTTGTCTTGGGCGATTGTCGAAATCGCCGAGATGCTGATCTCGCCGGTGGGGCTGTCGGTCACCACCAAGCTCGCCCCCAAGGCCTTTGCCAGCCAGATGATGAGCATGTGGTTTTTGGCCGACGCCGCGGCCCAGGCGATCAACGCCCAGATTGTGAAGCTCTACACGCCGGCCACCGAGGTCGCCTACTTCACGGTGGTCGGGGTGGTCACCATCGGCTTTGCGGTGCTGCTGTGGTTCCTGATTCCGCGAATTGAAAAACTGATGCAAGGCATCAACTGAGCGGCTTGCCGCATCGACAGGCGGTTGCGCGATTCGGCGCGGCCGCCGCGGCCGGCTGCGGCGACCGGGCCTTCGAGATGGTATACTGAACGGGGAGGTGCGGCATGAAACTAGCCTTTAGCGTGGATAACCACATCGATGTCAACAAGCTGGAGCCGGCGGCCGTGGCGGCCAGGCAGGCGGCCTACCTGAGTCAGCAGCGCGTCGGCGTTTACGTCAACGCCGGGGACACTTTCAACGACTTTCGCCGCAGCCGGGCGTTTTTCCACCACCTCGCCGCGCTTGCCCCGCAGACGCAGGTGCGGTTTTTGGCCGGCAACCACGACTTGGTCAACGGCATCAGCTACCAGGCGGCGCAGGGGCCGGCCGACCCCTTGTACCTGCACGAGCGGGTGCTGGCGATTCCCGGTACCAACACCGTGATCGTCGGCAACAACGGCTGGTACGATTACAGCCTGGCGCCAGGCGACCTGCACCAGACGGCGGCCCAGTTTGCCCGGTGGAAAAAGGCCTACTGGATCGACGGCGCGATCGACCAGCCGGTGTCCGATGCCCAACGCATGAATCGGGTGCTGGCGACCACTGAGGCGGCGCTTGACGCCGTTGGGCGGCGGCGGGTGATCTACGCGACGCATTTTGTGCCGACGCCGCTTTTGATGGTGTACGCCCCAGACCATCCGCGCTGGCAGATGGCCACGGCGGTGATGGGTTCCGCTCGCCTGGGGGCGCTGTTGGAAAGCCGGCGGGTGGCGGATGTGGTGTTCGGCCACCTGCACCGCCGCGACGCCCCGCTGACCGTGGGGGCGACCACCTACTGGCACCGGCCGATGGGCTACGGCATCAAGCGGCTGCACGAGTGGCAGGGCCATGACTGGTTCGCGGAATGGCGCGACACCTTGGTGGTGCTTCAGGCCTGAGCCGGCGGCCGCGAGGCGCAAAAAAAGCGTTGCAAATTCCGCGGCTTTCTTGTATATTATTAAACGTTGATTCGTTCAGCGTTTCGGAGGATTAGCGAAGAGGCTAAACGCGACGGACTGTAAATCCGTTCCTTCGGGTTCCTAGGTTCGAATCCTAGATCCTCCATCACGACGGCTTGCTGCGGCAGGCCGTTTTTTGTGTTCAAAGCGGCGGCCGGCGGGGTGAGCAAAACGGCTGACGCTTGGGGGCCAGGCCGCAGCGGTCGACGAAACCGGAGCTGCGGCAGCGCAGCCCAACTGGCCGAGCCGGTGGGTGATCAACGGCCTTGCTTCGGCTTTCAACTTCGGCCACGGCGGTGTTGACCTAGCGCCGTGCATCGGCTAGGCTATAGGAAACACAAGGGAGCGAGACTATGAAAATTGGGTTCATCGGCGCCGGTAACATGGCGCAGGCCATCATCGACGGCTTGATCAAAACCGGCACCGTCGCCGCCGCAGACATTGTGATTCACGGCGGGACCCCGGCCCATTACGAGGCCTACGCGGCGACCAGCGGCGTGGCGACGGCCCCGGACAACGCGAGCGTCGTCGCCCAAAGCGACGTGGTGGTGCTGGCGGTCAAGCCCAGGTTGGCCAGCGACATCATTGCGGAGATTCACGCGCCGCTGTTTGACCGGCGGCCGGTTTTGGTGTCATTGATGACCGGGGTGTCGATTCTTCAGATCGAGGGGTACTTGGGCACCAAGGATTACCCGCTGGTTCGCACGATGCCCAACCTGAACGTGGCGATTGGCGCGGGGATGACCGCCTACGCCGCCAACCCGGCGGCCCAGCCGGCGCTGGCCGCGGTGGTCGGGTTGTTCAAGGCTTTGGGTGAGACGATTCCCCTGGCCGAGGCGCATTTTTCCACCTTCGTGGCGCTGGCCGGCTCGAGCCCGGCGTTCGTGTACCTGTTCATCGACGCGCTGAGCCGCGCCGGGGTCAAGTACGGACTGACCAAGGCGGAGGCGACCAAAATCGCCGCTCAGGCGGTGCTGGGCTCCGGGGCGATGGTGCTGCAAAGCCCGGACAGTCCCTTCGATCTGATCGACAAGGTCTCAAGCCCGGGTGGCACCACGGTGGCGGGGCTGCTGGCAATGGAGGCGGCCGGCTTCATGGGTGCGGTCGTGACCGGGGTCGATGCCACTATCGCCAAGGATCAAGAAGACTAGCGAAAAATTGGCGTCAGGGGTTGCTTTTTCGGTCTATACCAGTTAAGGTGATAGGGAAACGGTAATTAGGAAGGACGACGACTTTGGAATCTCCAATTTATATTCAAATTCACAACCAGATTCGACAGGAAATCGAGGCGGGTAAGTGGCAGATCGGCGATCGCATTCCCAGCGAGCGCGACCTGGCGCTGACCTTCAACGTCTCCCGCATGACGCTGCGCCAGGCGATTCAGACCCTGGTCGACGAAGGCATCCTCGAGCGGCGCATCGGGGCCGGCACCTTCGTGGCCAACCAGAAGGTGCAAGAGAAAGTCAGCGGCGTGACCAGCTTCACCGACATCATGCTGGCCCAGGGCAAGACGCCGTCCAGCAAGACCATTTCCTACCACATCGCCAAGCCCTCGCTGTCCGAAAGCGAGAAGCTGCAGCTGGCCGAGGGGGCCCAGGTGCTGCGCATGGAGCGGATTCGCTACGCCGATGCCGTGCCGATCAGCTTCGAGGTGGCCACCGTGCCTTACGAGCTGGTGAAGGACTTCTCCAAGGGCGAGGTGACCAAGTCCTTCTACCACACGCTGGAGAAAAAAGGCGGCTACCACCTCGGCGGCGCGACCCAAACCGTCAGCGCCCAGGTCGCCTCTGAACGCATTGCCGACTTCCTGGACATCAAGCGCGGCTCCGCGATTTTGCGGCTGCGCCAGGTGTCGCTGCTGCAAGACGGCCGCCCCTTCGAGTACGTTCGCACCCAGTACGTCGGCGAACGCTTCGAGTTCTACCTGGAACGCTAACTCACAAAAGCCCCGCGGCCGGTTCGGCCGCGGGGTTTTTGGTTGCGCCGCGGTTCCAGAAAACGGCGGCGGGGGTCGACGGTTGCGCCGCTCGCTGGCCGCGTGGGGTGGCCGCTGCGGGACTGGTCCGGCCGCGCGGCGGCCCCGGGGGCCGGCGGCTCCGCCTGTCCTGACACGGATTCAGCAAATAACGCGCGTTCTTGCTGAAAGTCTGGTATAATTCAACGTAATTGGTGAAATCATTCACGCAAAAAGGCACCGACAAAGGAGAATTTTGGCATGACTTATGAAGACGACAGTTTGGTCCTTCATACAGACTTTTACGAGCTGAACATGATGTACACGTACTGGCAGCAGGGCATCGCGGAGAAGAACGCGGTGTTTGAAGTCTACTTCCGCGACTTGCCGTTCGGCAGCGGCTTTGCCGTGTTCGCCGGGCTGGAGCACGTGGTCGACTACCTCAACCAGCTGACCTTTACCAAGAGCGACCTGGCCTACCTGAAGGAAACCACGGACTACCCGCAGGCGTTCCTGGATTACCTGCGCGACTTCAAGTTCACCTGCAGCGTTCGCTCGGCGGTGGAAGGCGACTTGGTGTTCAACAACGAGCCGATTCTGCAGGTCGAGGGGCCGCTGGCTCAGGGCCAGCTGGTCGAAACCGCCGTGTTGAACATGATCAACTACCAGACGCTGGTGGCGACCAAGGCGGCCCGCATCCGCGCCGTGGTCGGCAACGACCCGCTGATGGAGTTCGGGACCCGCCGCGCCCAGGAGACCGAGGCGGCGATCTGGGGTACCCGGGCGGCCTTCATCGGCGGCTTCAACGCGACCTCTAACGTCCGGGCCGGCAAGCTGTTCGGCATTCCGATTTCCGGCACCCACGCGCATGCGCTGGTGCAGGCCTACCGCGATGATTACACCGCCTTCAAGGCCTACGCCGAGGCCAACCGCGACGTCGTTTTCCTCGTGGACACCTACGACACGCTGAAATCCGGGGTGCCGGCGGCGATCCGCGTGGCCAAGGAAATGGGCGACAAGATCAACTTCCAGGGCGTTCGCATCGACTCCGGTGACATGGCCTACATCTCCAAGCGCGTTCGCCAGCAGCTCGACGAGGCCGGCTTCACCGAAACTAAGATTGTGGCCTCCAACGACTTGGACGAGCACACGATCCAAAACCTCAAGATGCAAGGCGCCAAGATTGACACCTGGGGCGTCGGCACCAAGGTGATCACCGCCTACGACCACCCGGCCTTGGGCGCGGTTTACAAGCTGGTCGCCATCGAAGACGAGAACGGTGCGATGGTCGACACCATCAAGCTGTCCAGCAACGCCGAGAAGGTCTCGACCCCGGGCAAAAAGCAGGTGTGGCGCATCACGCGGCGCAGCAACGGCAAGTCCGAGGGGGATTATATTTCGCTGTTTGACGAGGACATCAAGGACTTAGACGAGCTGTACATGTTCCACCCCAGCTACACGTACATCAACAAGACCGTGACGGACTTCAATGCCCGGCCGGTGCTGCGAGACATTTTCGACCACGGCGAGCAGGTCTACGCGCTGCCGACGCTCGACGCGATTCGCGCGTTTTGCATGCAAAGCGTCGATTCGCTGTGGGACGAGTACACCCGCGTCTTGAACCCGCAGGAGTACCCGGTCGACTTGTCGCAGGCGCTTTGGGACAACAAGATGAACCTGATTAAGCACATTCGCACCAAGGTCGCCAAGGGCAAGCTGTAAAAACTGTGGTCTGCCTGCCGGGCAGGCCACTTTACGTTGACAAAAGGAGCCAAAACCATGAACGAACAACAAGCAGAGATTATCCAGGCGCTGCACGTGGCGCCAACCATCGATGTGCAGGCTGAGATTCGCCGCAGCGTCGACTTTTTGAAGCGCTACTTGCGCCACTACCCGTTCTTGAAAACTTACGTGCTGGGCATTTCCGGCGGCCAGGATTCGACTTTGGCCGGGACCTTGACCCAAATGGCGGTCAGCGAGCTGCGCCAAGAAACCGGCGACGCCGACTACCGCTTTATCGCGGTGCGGCTGCCATACGGCGAGCAGGCCGATGAGGCGGATGCGATGGCGGCGATCGCCTTCATGAAGGCCGACGAAACCGCGCGGGTGAACATCAAGGACTCGGTCGACGCGATGGTCGCCGCGGTGGCGCAAAACGGCGTTACCGTGACCGACTTCAACAAGGGCAACATCAAGGCCCGGGCCCGGATGATCGCGCAATACGCGATCGCCGCGGCTCGCCACGGGGCGGTGATCGGCACCGACCACGCCGCCGAGGCTGTCACCGGGTTTTACACCAAGTTCGGCGACGGCGGGGCCGACCTGACGCCGCTGGCTCGCCTGGACAAGCGCCAAGGCGCGGCGATGCTCCAGGCGCTGGGGGCCCCGGCTCACTTGTACCAAAAGGCGCCGACCGCCGACCTTGAGGAGGACCGCCCGGCGCTGCCCGACGAGGTCGCCTTGGGGGTTTCGTACCGCGACATCGACGACTACCTCGAGGGCAAGCCGGTCGCCGACCAGGCCGCGGCCACCATCGAGTCCTGGTACCGCAAGTCTGCCCACAAGCGCCACCTGCCGATTACGGTGTTCGACGACTTCTGGGAAAAGTAGGCGGCAACCGGTGGCTCGCCGCGTGAACCCGGGCCGCCGCGACTGCGGCTCGGATCGCCCTGGTGCCGCGGCCGGCTCGGCCGAATCGCCCCTGGCGTCAGCACCGGGCCTAATCGGGGCTTGTGGCGCGGCCAAGGTCGGCTCAGACGCCTCGGGCGCCGCGGCCGGCGGCCTTGTGCTGGCGGCCATGCGGCGGGCGCTTTATTCGGTCTTGCGACCAAGTCCCTCCGAGTTTGTGCGAAGGCACTTGCCAGCTGGCGGTTGAGCCCGTATACTGATGATAGACATAAGGGAGTAACGCGCGGCCTCGGCCGTGGCAGCGCCACCAGCTAGGCGAATATTCTGGCGCTGCCTTAATCTGTGAGACTTATGACCAGCCTGTTTGGGCGGCCATAAGTCTCTTTTTTTCAGACGCGAGCCCCTGTCCTACGACGAGGAGGAATTCAATTGACGCAACGACCTGTTTACGCCCAGACCCCAGAAGAGGTGCTGGCGGCCACCGCCACCGACGCGACCCGCGGCCTGAGTCCCCAAGACGCCGCCAAGCGCCTGGCCGACAACGGCCCCAATGCCTTGGCCAAGGGAGAGAAAAAGACCCTGCTGCAGCGCTTTTTGGCGCAGTTCAAGGACTTCATGATCATTGTGCTGCTGGTCGCCGCCTTGGTGGCCGGCGTGGTGGTTCACGAATGGGCCGACGCCGGCATCATCTTGGCCGTGGTGCTGCTCAACGCGGTGTTCGGTGTTTTCCAGGAAAGCAAGGCCGAAGAGGCAATCGACGCGCTGGCGCAGATGGCCACGCCCAACGCCCATGTGCGGCGGGGCGGGGCGGTTGAAACCGTGCCGAGCCCGGATCTGGTGGTCGGCGACATCGTGCTGCTCGAGGCCGGTGACGTGGTGCCGGCCGACTTGCGATTGCTCGAATCCGCCAACCTGAAGGCCGAGGAATCCGCCTTGACCGGCGAATCGGTACCGGTGGAAAAAACCACCGCGGCGCTTGACGGCGGCGAGGTCGGCATCGGCGACCGCACCAACATGGTCTTCATGAACGCCAACATCACTTACGGCCGCGGGGTCGGGGTGGTGGTCGCGACGGGGATGCAAACCGAGGTCGGCCGCATCGCCGGCATGATCAACGCGGCGGAGGAGACGACGACGCCGCTGCAGGAGAACCTCAAGCAGCTGGGCAAGTCGCTGACGCTGATGATCTTGGTGATCGCGGCGATCGTCTTTGCCGTCGGCCTGTGGCGTCAGGCGGCCAGCCTGCCCGAGATGTTTTTGACCGCGATTTCGCTGGCCGTCGCCGCGATTCCTGAGGGGCTGCCGGCCATCGTCACCATCATCTTGGCCCTTGGCACGCAGAAAATGGCCAAGCGCAACGCCTTGGTGCGCAAGCTGCCGGCGGTTGAGACGCTGGGCTCCACGGACATCATCGCCTCGGACAAAACCGGGACCCTGACGCAAAACAAGATGACCGTCGAAAAGGTCTACTACGACGGCGCCTTGCACGATGCGGCTGCGGGCATCGCCGGCGGCAACTTGATGATGACCATCATGAATTTTGCCAACGATACCAAGATTCAAGAGGACGGCGAGATGCTCGGTGACCCGACCGAAACCGCACTGGTCGCCTATGGCAAGACCCAAGGCTTCGACCTGGCGGCGCAGCTGACCGCCGCGCCGCGGGTGGCCGAGGTGCCGTTCGACTCCGAGCGCAAGCTGATGACCACCATTCACCGGCTTGAAGACGGCCGCTTCCTGATTGCGACCAAGGGGGCTCCGGATCAGCTGCTCAAGCGGGTCTCGCAGCTGGCCACCGGTGATGTGACGGCGCCGCTGACGGACGCCGACCGCGCCACGATTCTCGCGGCCAACACCGGCATGGCCAAGCAGGCGCTGCGCGTGTTGATGATGGCCTACAAGGTGATCGACACGCTGCCGACCACCATCGACTCTGCGAGCGTCGAAACCGACCTGATTTTCGCCGGTTTGGTCGGCATGATCGACCCGGAGCGGCCGGAAGCCGCCAAGGCGGTGGCTGAGGCCAAGGCCGCCGGCATTCGGCCGATGATGATCACCGGTGACCACCAAGACACCGCCGAGGCGATCGCGGTGCGGCTGGGCATCATCGACGCGGGTGACGACGCCGCCGTGATCACCGGCGCCGAGCTTGACGCGCAGTCCGATGAGGAATTCGCCAAGAACGTTACCAAGTACAGCGTGTACGCCCGCGTGGCGCCGGAGCACAAGGTTCGCATCGTCAACGCCTGGCAAAAGCGCGGCAAGGTCGTCGCGATGACCGGCGACGGCGTCAACGACGCGCCGGCGCTCAAGGCCGCCGATATCGGCATCGGCATGGGCATCACCGGCACGGAGGTCTCCAAGGGGGCGTCCGACATGGTGCTGGCCGACGACAACTTCTCGACCATCGTGATCGCGGTGGAAGAGGGCCGCAAGGTGTTCTCCAACATTCAAAAAAGCATTCAGTACCTGCTGTCGGCCAACCTGGGCGAGGTCTTGACCCTGTTCATGATGACCATGCTGGGCTGGGACCTGCTGGCACCGGTGCATATCCTGTGGATCAACTTGGTCACCGACACGTTCCCGGCCATCGCGCTGGGCGTCGAGCCGACGGAACCGGGCATCATGAAGCAAAAGCCGCGCGGCCGCAAGTCCAACTTCTTCTCCGGCGGCGTCGGCCAGGCGGTGGTCTGGCAGGGGCTGCTCGAAGGGGCGCTGACGCTTGGCGTCTACTTCATCGGCATCACCTGGCCGGTGCATAGCGGCAACGCCGCGATCCACGCCGATGCCTTGACCATGGCCTACGCGACGCTGGGTTTGATCCAGCTGTTCCATGCGTTCAACGTCAAGTCGATCCACCAAAGCCTGTTCACCGTCGGGGCCTTTCGCAACAAGGCCTTCAACTGGGCGATTCTCGCCTCGTTCCTGTTGCTTGCCGTGACCATCCTCGTGCCGGGCTTCAACGGCCTGTTCCACGTGACCAGCCTCGACTGGCACCAGTGGGCGACCGTGCTCGGCGCCGGCGTGGCGATCATCGTGATTGTCGAGCTGGTGAAATTGGCTTTACGTCTGCGCAAAAACAAGTAAACTAGAACTAGCCTGCCTCGCGGTTTGCCGCGGGGCTTTATTATTGGGAGGTCAACATGAACAAGAATCAAGTGAAAATGGTCCGCTACGGGCAGCTGGTCAACAAGGTGATTGAAGACACCGAGGCCGTTCAGGAGACGATGAGCCCGAAGTTCCAGGCCCTCAAGGACGCGATCGTCGCCGGCACCGTGGCCGACGTGGCCGAGTCCGATTATGCCGCTACGCTGCAAAGCTTCACCGCAGGCACCGCCAAGTACCAGGGCTTTTTGGCCCAGCTGCAGGGCGTCGCCGCCCCTGCGCGGCTGATGGGTAACCACAAGCTGCTTTGCGGCGCCTACGCCGAGTTCGTCGCCGGCTGTGAGGCGATGGTCGCCGCGCTGCACAACGCGCCGGCGCAGCTGGACGAGGCCGCCTTCAGCGCCGCCGAGGCCGACCAAGACGTCGCCACCGACAAGCTGATGAAGTACCTGCAAAAAATTTCGGCCTTGATCTGAGCCAGGCGCCAAAGTCGGCAGTGGCGTGGCCCAATCGCCGAGTCACATTGCTTGACGGCACATTGGTCTGGTGTTAGGCTATCCGCGAATGATTATTCTTGCACGGGGAGGCAGCATAAGGCCACAGCTGCTTTGTTATCCACCGCGCGGGGCACATCCTGCGGCTCGCACCGCAGCCCCCACCCATGCCAAGCCGCAGTGTATTGCCACACGGCTTTGAGCTCGAGAGTTTTAGTGCAACCCCGGAATCAAGCGAGGGGAAACCAGGGACCCGGATTCGCACCACCCCACCGGCTGCAGGCCGGCCACCGCCACTCCCAAGCGAGTTAGCCGCGCGGTGACCGGAACCAGTGGGTGCAACGGCACCACCACGGTCAGCAGAAGCCAGGAACGTAATCAAATCAGGCCAAGGCCACCGGATTCACCGCGTCCGGTGGCTTCGGCGCGGTCGTCGCAACGCGTCGGGTTGCGGCGGCTTTTTTCGTGCCGCGGGGCGAGACGGCGCCGGCCCGAAGTTTTTCGGCCGCTGGGGTTGACAACGCTTGCGCCAGGCCTTATCGTTAGACACAAGAAATCAACGAGGAGGAAGCAGACATGACTCAATTATCTACTGTCATCAAGAGCTGGCAAAGCCAACAGTAGGTAGGTTGTGAGGACACAACCTGCCAGACGCGCAGGTTGTGTCTATGTTGGCTTCCGTTTTGTCCGCATAGACACCCACAGACTGGGGCTATGCGGACTTTTGTGTTTTTCGGCAGATCTTCGCAATGGCGGGGACCTGCCGTTTTTTGTCACCGGAGCCAAGGATTAGGGAGAATAAAACCATGAAAAGAATGATCGCATTAGTTGTTGCCTTGCTCGCCTTTATCGGCATCGCCTACGCGGTGACCAGCCACAACGACGCCAAACCCGCCGCCAAAAAAGCGGCGGTACCGACCGTCGGCATCCTGCAGATGATGAGCCACCCGGCGCTGGATCAGATTCACAAGGGCATTTTGCAGGGCCTCAAGGATGAGGGCTACACCGTCGGCAAGGACGTCAAAATTGACTTCCAAAACGCCGAAAACGACCAGAGCAACATGAAGACGATGTCCGAGCGCTTCATCAACGAGAAGGCCAACGTCGTGGTCGGCATCGCGACGCCGGCCGCCCAGGCGCTGGCCAACGCGACCAAGAAGACGCCGATCATCCTCGGCGCCATCACCGACCCCAAGGGGGCCAAGCTGGTCAAGAGCAACACCAAGCCCGGCGGCAACATCACCGGCGTCTCCGACCAGGCCCCGATCGACGCGCAGTTGAAGTTGATTCGCCAGCTGATGCCCAAGGCCAAGGTGCTGGGCGTGATCGCCACCTCCAGCGACGATTCCGCGCAGACGCAGGCCAAGATGGTCGATGAAAAGGCCGCTAAGTACGGCTTCACCGTCAAGGACTTCGGCATCAGCTCCACCAACGACTTGAACCAGGTGGCCGGCGAGATGGCCAGCCAGGTCGACGCCGTGTTCGTCCCGACCGACAACACCATCGCAAGCGCCATGCAGACGCTGGTCGCCGCGACCAACGCCAAGAAGATTCCGGTTTTCCCAACCGTTGACACGATGGTCAAGGACGGCGGCCTGGCCACGATCGGCCTGAACCAGTTCCACCTCGGCGTCTCAACTGGTAAAATGGTAGCGGCCGCGCTGAAGGGCAAGAAGCCGGCCACCACGCCGATCCACTTCGAAACCACCGGCGACTTGGTCGTCAACCTCAAGGTGGCCAAGAAGCTGGGCATCACGATTCCAGACAGCGTGGTCACCAAGGCAGAAAAGAACGGAGAAGTGATCAAATGAGTTTAGGCGTTTCCGCAATCGGGCAGGGCCTCTTGTACGGGCTGCTCGGCGTCGGGCTGTTCCTGACGTTTCGCATCCTGGATTTTCCGGACATGACGGTTGAAGGAACCTTTCCCTTCGGCGCCGCCGTCGCGGTGGCGGCCATCACCCACGGGGTTCACCCGGTTGTGGCGACGCTTTTGGCGATGCTGGCCGGGATGCTGGCCGGGCTGACCACCGGGCTTTTGTCCACCAAGGGCCACATTCCGGTGCTGTTGGCCGGGATCCTGGTGATGACCGGGCTGTTTTCGATCAACCTGCGCGTGATGGGCCGGGCGAACCTGTCGCTGCTCAATCAGCGCAACCTGTTTGACAACCCGTTTCTCAAGTCGCTGCCGGTTTACGCCGACAGCGTGGTGGTCGGCGCCGTGGTCTGCACGGTGGTCGTCGCGCTGTTGATCGCCTTTTTGAACACGCAGCTCGGCCAGGGCTTCATCGCCGCCGGGGATAACCCGACGATGGCGCGGAGCCTGGGCATCAACCCGGCCCACCAGCAGGTGCTGGGGCTGACCATCGGCAACGGGCTGATCGGCCTGTCCGGCGGCCTGATCGCCCAAAACAACGGCTATGCCGACGTCAACATGGGCATCGGCGTGATTGTCATCGGCCTGGCCGCCATCATCATCGGCGAGGTGGTCTTCGGCCAGCTCAGCTTGAGCCAGCGGCTGGTTGCCACGGTGCTGGGCAGCGTGTTGTACCGCTTCGTGCTGCTGATCGTGCTGAAGCTCGGGTTCGCCCCGGACGACCTCAAGGTGATTTCCGCCGTCGTTTTGGCCGTGGCGATCGCCGTGCCGCAAGTCGAGTCGCGCCTGCGCATTCGCCGGGTGCTGAGAAACGGGGTGACCAACAATGGCTGAGGCTCAGCTGCAACTGCAACACGTCCAGGTCAACGTCGCGGTCGGGGAGGCCGTGCGACCGCTGCTCAATGACATTTCGCTGGCCGTGGCCCCGGGCGATTTTGTCACGGTGCTGGGCAACAACGGCGCCGGCAAGTCGACGCTGTTCAACGCGATCACCGGCGACAAGCCGCTGGCCGGCGGCACCGTCACGCTGGCCGGCACCGACATCTCCCGCCTGAGTCCGGAAAAACGCGCCAGGCTGATCGCGCGGGTCTTCCAGGATCCTAAGATGGGGACCGCCCCGCGCATGAGCGTCGCCGAGAACCTCGCGCTGGCCACGCGCCGCGGGGCTCGACTGACGCTGGCGCCGCGCAACCTGCGGGGGCAGCTCGCCGCCTTCAAGCGGTTGGCCGCCGAAACCGGCAACGGCCTGGACGCCGCGCTGGACAAGCCGACCGAGCAGCTGTCCGGCGGCCAGCGCCAGGCGCTGAGCCTTCTGATGGCCACGATGCGCCGCCCCGAGCTGCTGTTGCTCGACGAACACACCGCGGCGCTTGACCCGCATACCAGCGCTGCCATCATGGCGCTGACGTCGCAGATTGTCGCCCGTGAGCACCTGACCTGCCTGATGATCACCCACCAGCTGGAGGATGCGCTGAAATACGGCAACCGCCTGATCGTGCTGGACGCCGGGCGCATCGTCGCCGATTACGACCAGGCGGCCAAGGCCAAGTTGACCCAGGCCGACCTGCTGCAGTACTTCGGCTGAGGCTAACCGAGTTACGCCAGAAGCGGCCGCGTCGTGCGGTCGCTTTTTGGTGGCCAGAAAGGAGCAGTATGACCGAACAGGAGTTGCAGGCGCTGGTGGAAAACATTTCGCAGACCTGGTTCCACCGGCCGTTCGTCAACCGCGCCACGTTCAACCGTCGGCTCAAAACCACCGGCGGCCGCTTCATGCTGGCCAGCTCTGACTTGGAGTTCAACCCCGCGCTGTTTGCCGCGGCCGACCGCACGGTGCAGGTGGGCATCATCAAACACGAGCTGTGCCACTACCACCTGTATCGACTGCACCGTGGTTTTCGCCACCAAGACGCCGACTTCAAGGCGCTGCTGGCGGCCGTGGCCGGTCTGCGCTACGCCCCGCGGCTGACCCCGCCGTCACCACCGCGCTACGTCTACGCCTGCACCGCCTGTGGCCTGCGCTACCCGCGGCAGCGCCGCATCGACCTGCGCCGGCTGCGCTGCGGCCGCTGTGGGGCCCGGCTGCGGCTGGTCAGCGGCCCCAACCCGGGGTGACCCGGCCCGGTTGTGGAGGGCGAGGATGGCGGCCGACGCGGCGTGGGGCGGCGGCCAGGCCCGGGCGAAGCCCTTGCAGCCAAGCCAAACGAAGACCCGACCGCGGTGGTGATGCCGCCGCGGCCGGGTCTTCGTCAGTTCGTGGCCAGTCAGGGCCGCTTGCGCAGCGTCAAATTCTCCGTCGCATAGCCTAGGCTCGCGTAGAACTGCCGCGCGGCCTGATTGGCACCGAGGACGTCCAGCTGGATGAAGTCGAGGCGCTGGGCCTGTTGCCAGGCCGCCACCGCCGCCATTAGCTGGCGGCCCAGGCCGGCGTGGCGAGCCGCCGGGGCGACGTAAAGCGCGGCGACATAGGCGAAGCGGTGTGGCACGGCCTCCGGCTCAACGCCGGTTTCGGCCGTGACCACCAGGGCGAACCCCTGCAGCTGCGCGGCCTCAGTCGCCACCAGCACGGCGCTGGCAGGGTCTTGGCTGTAGTCGCGAAACAGTGCGGGGTCCGGCACGCTCAGCGGTCGCAACACCTGCGGCGCGAGGCTTGCCATCTCCTTGGTCAGTGCCTGGTACATGGCGGCGACGGCCGCCGCCTCGCTGGTCGTTGCGGGTCGTATCATGAGGGCCTCCTAACGCCGGCGCCGGCGCTTGGCATCGGTCAGCACCAGCCCGAGCAGCGGGGTCACCACCGCGGCCATGCCGGCCTCGGCGACCGCGTTGATTGCAAAGGCGGTGATGAGCAGCCACCCGAGGTTTTGGGCGTTGGCACCGGGCACCACCGCGTTGGCTCGGCCGGCGAAAAACAGCCAGGTGAAGGCGATGACCAACAGGGTGTTGGTCAAGGCCCCGCAGATACCGGCCAGGCTCATTTTAAGGCCGGCCGCGCGGCGGTTGTCGGCCGCTTTGCTCAAGGCGGCGAACACCAATGCGGCGACGACGCCGACCGCCACGCGCGGTACAATCGCGATGACGGGGTTTTGGAAGAGTAGGAGGGTCATCGGGTCGGTGGCGCCGGTGTAGGCCTTGATCAGGCTGACAACGCCCCACAGCAGCCCGAGGCCGGCACCACCGCGAACGCCCAGCAGGACGCCACCGAGGATCACGGTGAGGTGAATGGTGGAAATCGCCGGCCACATCGGAAACAACCGGATGTAGCCGATCATCGGGATGTAGGCCTGCAGGATGATCAAGGCGCCGAACACGCCCAGGATGCTGATCAGGTAAGATGAGTTCTTGTGTGTCATGATGCACCTCCGTGTGCCAAAATTGTAGCAGACCGCACCGCGTTTGGCGAGCGCTGCGTCGCCCGGAAATATTACAAAAGTCGTTGACATTAGTCCGCACACCTAATATACTATTTCTTGTGCTTATGAGTCATGCGGGCATGGCGGAACTGGTAGACGCGCAAGATTAAGGATCTTGTGGGCATTGCGCCCGTGGAAGTTCGAGTCTTCTTGCCCGCAGCGCAGGTCGCAACCGATTACGGTTGCGACCTTTTTTGTGCCGCGCCGCTGACCTGGGCCACGCGACCGGGCCTGGGGTGTGTGCCGCGGCCCAGACGCCAAAAAAATCCCGCCAGTCCGACTGGCGGGACGATGTTTTCGGCGGTCAGGCCTCGCCGGGCAGCTTCAGCACCGTGGCCATCAGGCTGGCGGCGGCGAACACGATGCCGATCACGACTAGGACGGCCTGGCTGCTGATGCCGATGAACAGCGAGACAATCGCCGGCCCCAGCAGGTTGCTCAACCCGGACCCCAGGTTCAGCGCGGTAACGCCGGTTTCCAGGTCCGCAGGCAGCAGGCTGGGGATGATCGCCGACAAGGGGCAAAAGCCGGCCATGCCGACCGCGTAGGCCAACAGCGGCAGGTACAGGGCCAACGCGTTGTGGCCCAAAAGCGGCGGCAGCAAAAGCAGCCCGAACGCCCCTAGCGAGCAGAAGGTGCCGGCGAAGGCCACGACCGTTTTGCGCCAGCCGATGCGGTCGCCAATCCAGCCGAACAGGTAATCCAGCGGAATGTTGACCGCGTTGGCGACGCTCCAGGCGATCAGCCACTCGCTCAAAGAAAAGCCGAACTGGGCGAGGTACACCGGCACCACGATCACGAAGCCGAACTTGCCGATGTCGTTGGTCCCCTTGACCAAGACCCCGACGGCCACGCGCCAAGACGTCGCGATGGTGCGAAGCTGGTGCCACAGCACGGCGAACAGGTTGGTGGCCGGACCGTTCACCGGCAGCCGGTCGCGGTTGACAACCAGCGCCAGCACCGCGCCGAGCCCGACGCCCAGCAGGCCGGCCCAGATCACATTGACCTCACCAATCAGGGGCATCAGCGCGTTGGCCAGCAGCGGCCCGACGATGACGAAGCCGAGGGCAAAAAAGATCCAAAACCAAGACACCGCCTGGCCCAGCGTGGCCTTTTGGGCGCGGTAGTTGACCCACACCAGAAACGAGTAGGCGAACAGCGGGTAGGCGGCACCGCGCAGCGCGTATAGCACCAAGAGCCCCCAGGCGCTGTGCGTCGGCAGGGCCCACAAAAGCAGCGGCACGGTGGCCGCCACCGACACGCCGGTGCCCAGCCACATCATGCCGCGAACGCCGAGCAGCCGGGTGCCGACGCCGCTCATGCAGGCGGCGATGGTGACCACCAGGCCGTAGCAGGTGAAGACGGTGCTGGCAAACCCGGCGCCGAAGCCCTGGTGAATCAGGTAAGTCGAAAACCAGCTTTGCTCGATCGACGTGCCGAGGATGAAAAAGAACAGGCCGGCAAAGCCCCAGGCAATCTGGTGGGGTAGCCCCACGCGGTCGAGGCGAGCGGCAAATGTTGAGTCAGTCATGGTAAGCGGGATCTCCAGTTTCTTGGATTTCGTAAACGCTTCCTAATGTAGCAAAAAAGCCTCGCGGATTCAAGCGAGGCTTGCGGATTGGGCGAGCTGATTGCGGGGTGGCCGCCAGGGTTGCCGCGAGGCGGTTGGCCTCGCGCCTCGGCTGGGCCCCGCGGCGCGTGTCGGTGACTGGCGCCGGGGCGTGTGGCCGAGGCTGCAGCCGAGTCGCGCGGCCGAGCGGGTGACCGGGGCGTGTCGCGAGGGGTGAGGCCGCCGCCGGTCAGTCCATTTTGGCGATGGCCTTGGCCAGGGCCTTGGCCTGGACGGTGACCGTTTGCAGGTTGGCCGTGACGATTTCGGCCTGCTGGGCCAGCGAGCTGTCGTACTGGTTCAGCCGCGTCAGCGCCGTGTCGATGTCGCCTTGGGTCTCGCTTTGGGCGACGGCGGAGAAAAATTCGCTTTCCGCGGTACCCAGCTCCTTGTAGTACGCGTCGAAGGTCTTGTGGTCGAGCTTGGCCAGCTTCAGGCCGTTCAAGGCGTCGCTCAACGCGGCGGTCGGCAGGTTCGCGTTGGTTTGGGTCCGGGCCTTGATCAACGTCGTGGTCGCGTGCTCAATCGCCTTTTGCGCCGTCTCCAGCCTCTGGTAGGCCGCATCGCGCCTTGTAATCAGCCGGGCGACGCTGCCCGTGTTTTTGAAGTCCTGCGTCGGGGCCTTTTGGTAGGCCTTTTGGAACGTGGAGGGGAAGGCACTGGCGGCGGTCGTGATGGCGTCTAGCGCCTGATTTTCCTTGGCCACCTGGGTGATGACCGTCTGCGTGGCGTCTTTCATCTGCGCCTTTTGGTCGAACACCTTGGCCGAACAGCCCACCAGAATGCATAAGCTGGCGACAAGAACCGCGATTTTCTTCATGATGAGCCCCCCTTGATTGCTTTAATCGTAGCCGATTTTGCGCGGAATTGCTAGCGCCTGTGCCGCAAAATAAAAACGCCACCATTTTGGCAATATTTATTCACAAATATTAACATAGACACATCGTATCCAGTTGGGTACCGAAACAGGGGTGGTATCCCCAAAAATTGCTATCGGTTCGCCAAACTTGAATGGTTTCTTGGATGGTGCTAGAATTTAAGAGTACTTTTGAGCGGCGCGGCTTGGGGCAGTCTTCGACGCGGCCGCACCGCTCGATTGGGCAAGACGATCATGCGCATGGCGCAAGGAGGATGTTCACTCATGGAACACGGCACAGTAAAATGGTTCAACGCAGAAAAAGGTTACGGCTTCATCACCCGCGAGGACGGGTCCGATGTGTTCGTTCACTTCTCTGCGATTCAAGGGGACGGCTACAAGACGCTTGACGAAGGTCAGGCCGTGACGTTCGAAGTCGAACAAAGCGACCGTGGGCCACAGGCGGTCAACGTCAACAAAGCCTAATTGCCGTTAACGGCCTTGGCCGGGGGGAAACCTCCGGCCATTTTTGTGCGGCGCGGGACCACCGAAGGCAAAACCGGTTGCGCGGCCGGTCGCGATGCGGTAGCGTGGAGACACGGAAGCGGTTAGCAGACGGGAGGGTCATGATGCGCAAAGAAATGATACAGGAATTAGGCAAGCTGGCGGGGCAATCGGCCTTCCAAAACATCGAGGCGCTGGAGGCAGAGGGCCGCAAGCGGCGGGCGGTCGTGCCGCTGGCGGGGCTGGGGCGGCGGCCGGTGATCGAGCGGGATCCGGTCGCCTTCATCGACGCCACGGAATCCAAGCTGATTTCCGCGCTGTTGCCGCAGCGCCACGCCCGAATGGCGCAAAGCCCGGCCGCCTTTTTCCGCGGCACCGCCGAGCTGATGGCCTACGACCTCAGCCACGAGGTCGCCTCGGGCATTCGGGTGCTGTGCTCAGGGGATGCGCATCTGCAAAACTTCGGCTTCTACGCGTCGCCTGAGCGCAACCTCTTGTTTGACCTCAACGACTTCGACGAGGCCGCCCCGAACCCCTTCGAGTTCGACGTCAAGCGGCTGGTGACCTCGGTCTACCTGCTTGGCGCCCAGAACCATTACGACGAAGCCGCGCTCGACCACCTGGCCGCCAAGGTGGCCAAGACCTACCGCAAGACGCTCAAAAAGGCCTTCAAAACCGGCGCCTTAACGCGCTTTTACGCCTCCAGCGCCGTGCGGGACCTGACCGCGGCCCTGCCGGATCAGGCGGATGTGGCCTTCGTCGAGCGCATCAGCGACAGGGCGCAAGGGCGCGACAACGAATCCGTGGTGGCCAAGTACACCGAGGTGGTCGACGGCCAGCTGCGCTTCAAGGTGGCGCCGCCGCGCTCCGCCCGCGTCTCCGCGACGACCCAGGCGGCCTTGGTCGCCGCGCTTGGCGACTACCAACACACCACCCGGGCCGACGTCGCGCTGCTGTTGGCCCAGTACCGCGTCACCGACCTGATTCGCCACAGCGTCGGCATCGGCAGCTTTGGCACGACCTGCTACCTGGTGTTGATGACCGGGCTGGGTGGCTCGCACCTGGTGTTGCAGGTGAAAGAGGCGCTGCCGCGCAGGCGCGAGCTGACCGCCGGACCGCGCGTCGACTTGGCCCGTGAGGTCAGTGAGGGCCAGCGCATCATCGCCGCCCAGCAGATTTTGCAAAAGGCCTCGGATCCCTTCTTGGGCTGGCTCAGCCTGGGCGACAAGAGCTACTACGTTCGCCAGTTCCGCGACATGAAGGAATCGATCGACGTGACCGCGCTGAGCTTCTCGCAGTTCACCGCGTATTGCCGCATCACCGGCTACCTGCTGGCGATGGCTCACGCCCAAAGCCCGACCGCGGCGATCGCCGACGGTTACCTGAACCACGACTTCGACGGCGCCATTCAGCACTGGGCCAAGGGTTATTTGGGGCAGGTGATCGACGACTACGCGGCCTTCATCGCCCGTTACGCCCCGGCCAAGTGAGCCGAGGCGCTGGCGGGGCGACCGCAGCCGGGGTCCCGCCGCGGCGGCAGGTCGGTGGGGTCGGACCGCGGCCAGCGGGTCGGGCGTTTTCACAAGCGCCAGATTTGGCAACGCAGGGCTTGGCTCGTAGACTGAGCGTTGGGGCCGGCGTGGGTCGGCCGAGACCGAGTTGGGGAGGCCAAACAATGGCACAAGTCGAGTTGATGACGCTGAACGCGCGGCTGGCGGCCTACACGCCGCGGCTGGTGGTGACGGAGCCGGCGGTGGTGGCGCTGGTGTTTGCGCTGTCGAACCGGTGGCGCGGCGACGTGGTGTACGAGGATCACGGCGGCGGGTTGGCGACCGCGCAGCTGACGGCCACCGCCTTTCACCAGGCCCTGGCCGCGCAGCTGGCGGTTGCGGTGCCGGGGGAGTTGACGCTTGAGGTGAATCAGGTCAAAAACGCGGCCTACTTCACTCAAGATGGTGAGGGGCTGCGCGAGCTGTTTCGCCTGGCGCCGGTGTACCGTCTGACGCTGGAACGGCCGCAGGCGCTTGAGCTGACCTGGCGTGGTCTGGCGGCGCGGCCGGGCGGCTGGCTGTAGACGGTTCAGGAGACACAAAAGGGGCTGCAATCGGCTGATTGCGGCCCCTTTTGGCGTCACTGCGCGGTGTCGTAGATGGTGTAGGTCGGATTGTTTTGATCCTTCCAGTTGAAGCCATGAGCGGTGTTTTGCGCGTTTTGCTTGGTGTTGTAGTTGTTAAGCACCACCGGCGAGAGCCCGAGCTCCTGCCGTGCGGCGTCTGAGACCTTTTGCAGGTCGGCCGTGGCCGGCACCTGGTAGGAGCCGCCGTTGATGTAGGCGCCGAGGCCTTGCAGAATCTGCTTGCGAATCGTGCCGGCCGCGCCGCGGTAGTTCTCGGCGATCGTGACCATTTCGTCGAAGGTCAGGTCGGTTCGCATGCTGGTGGTCAAGGAGGCCATCACGGACTTGTAGTTGGTCAAGGAGCTAGTAGACAAAAGCTTCTTAACAATCTGCGTGATCACTTCCTGCTGGCGCTGCTGGCGACCATAGTCACCCAGCGGATCCTCGTGGCGCATCCGGGCGTAGGCCAGCGCCTGGGTGCCGTTGAGGTGAGCCGGGCCCTTTTTGAACGAGCCATGGGCGTCGGCGTCGGTCCAGGAGAACTTGACGTTGACGTCGATGCCGCCGACCGCGTCGACAATCTTCGACAGCCCGGCCATGTTGACCAGCACGTAGTAGTTGATCGGCACCTCGATTAGGTCCTTGACGGCCTTGATGGCGGTGTCGACCTTGCCGAAGGTGTAAGCGGCGTTGATCTTGGTGAAGCCGCTGTACATGGCCGTGTTGACGCTCACCAGGGTGTCGCGCGGAATGCTGTACATCGTGGTGCGTTTCTTCTGCGGGTTGATGGTGACCACGATCATCGAGTCGGTGCGGCCGGTGTCGGTGCGGCCGAACGCGCCGGTGTCCGTCCCCATGAGCAAAATGCTGATGGGCTTGCGGTCGGCCAGGTGAACGGTGGCCTTTTTGGTTTCTTTGGTTTTGACGTACGTTGAATCCACCGCGGTTTTGGTCTGCGAGTACAGGCGCAAAGCGTAGCCGCCGACTAGCGCCAGCGCGGTCAGCGCCACCAAAAGCACGAGTTTAACGACCCGCCGGTGCGGCGGTGTCGGGGTGTTACTCCTACTCATACGGAAAGTCCTCCCACTGTAAGCTTCCTGTATTTTACTAGATTAACGCCTAAAAAGCTTCATTAAAGCGGTAAAGTAACGTAAATGTTAAGAAGTGATGCCACCAGCGGCTGGCTCGCACCGTCACGCCACTTGGCGGTAAGCCTGCCGTGACGGCGCCACCTAAGGCAGCAGCCGCTTTTTTTGCGCCTGCAGCTCGGGCTTGGTGATCACGCCGGCGCGGTACAGCTGGTCGTACTTGAGCAGCTCGTCGGCGGGGCTTGCCGTCGGCGCAGGGGCCTGGGTGAAGTAGGCGGTGATCGAACTGGTCAGGGTACCGATCAAGCCGATCCCGGTGAACATCAGGATCACGGCGACGGTGCGGCCGAGCAGGGTGTGCGGCGCGATGTCGCCGTACCCCACGGTGGTCGCGGTGACAATCGCCCACCACAGGCCATTGGCAAAGTCGGTGTGCTCCGCGTAGGCGTAGACGCAGGTCGCGACCAGGATCAGCCCGGCGGAGAGGCCGAGGTAGTAGATCAACCCCCCGCCGCGCAAAAAGCGCATCAGTCGCCGGCGAAACTTGGCCGTCGCGCGGTGGACCCGCCCGGCCAAGGTGGCCTGGGCGGTTCTGACGCTGTGGGCCAGCCGGCTGAGGTGAGCCGGCGACATCACGCGGTCGGTGGGTACTAGGGCCGACAGGCGAAAGGTGTTGGTGGCCAGCATCGTCGCCTTGGCGTGGGCCATGGCCAGTCGCACCAAGTAGTCGCTGGCGAACACCAGCAGGATCACCGTCAGCAGAATGCGCCCCGGCACCGCGTTGAGGTGGATCCAGTTCAGCCAATCCAGGACGATCAAGGCCAGCGCGACCACCGAGGCCAGCGTCAAGGCGAAGTTGTACAGGCGAAAGAAGCGAGTGAGTGTTGGGTGCATGGTTTCACCTCCCAATTTTATCGAGTCTAGCATAGTCCCATTCCCCAGGCGGCGCCATTTTGAGCGTGGGGCTTAAGGAAAAAGCAAACGGCCGCCGCCAATCTGGTATAATGAAAACAACTATAAAAGGCGACCACACGAACGGAAGGGGTGATTCGGTGACCAAAGAAAGTGACGCACTGCGGCTGGTCCGGCCGACCAAGCCGGTCAAGGCCGTGCCGGTGGGCGACCGCGCCAGCCTGCCGCTGGCCGCCCAGAAGCTCTCCGCCAAGGCCAAGGCCAAGGCGGTGCTGCGCCTGATCATCCAGCGCGTGTTTGCCGCCGAGCTTGGGCCGACCTCGGCCTCTTTGGCCTACTACACGCTGCTGTCGCTGTTTCCCATGCTGATCACGCTGGGGAACCTACTGCCGGTGTTTGGGCTCAACTACGACGGCGTGTCCTCGTACTTGGCGCAGGTGATTCCCGAAGACATCATGGCCTTCATCAACCCGGTGATTCACAACCTGCTGGTGTCGACCAGCGGCGGGGTGCTGTCAATTGGGGCGGTGGCCACCTTGTGGGCGGCCAGCCTCGGCGTCGACGGGCTGAAGAACGGCTTCAACAAGGCTTACGGCGTGACGCCGCCGCAGAACTTTCTGATTCAGCGGCTGCTGTCGATGGGGCTGTTCATCATCTTAATTGTGGCGCTGGGGGCCGTGATGGTCGCCTTCACCTTCGGCCGCCAGTTCCTGGAGTGGCTGGTGCCGCTGCTCGGGCTGTCCGACGCGTGGCTTGAGACCTTCAACACCTGGCGCTGGCCGGTGACCCTGGTGGCGCTGGTCGTGGTGATCTCAAGCATCGACTACTTTTTGCCCAACGCCAAAATCAAGTTTCGCACAATCATCCCCGGGACGATTTTCACCATCGTCGCCTGGCTGGCGCTGTCGCAGCTGTTCGCCATTTACATGCGGTACTTTGGCACCCGCTTCAACTCCTACGGCACCATCGGCACGTTCATGGTGCTGCTGTTGTGGCTGAACTTCAGCGCAATGATGTGGCTGTTCGGCGCCGTGATCAACGCGGTGGTCGCCGAGTACTACACCGGGCGGCTGCACCACTCGCGCGGTAAGGTGCGAGACTTTGTCAAAAGGCGGCGAGCCCATGTGGCGCCGTAGCTGGGCGTGGGGCGTGGCCCATCGCGAGCCGCTGCTTTACCTGTGGTTCGGCGCCTGGACGACGGTGGTCAACATTGCGGTGTTCTGGTTGGCGCAACACGGGCTGGGCTGGCACTGGGCGGCGGCGAACTTTTGGGCGTGGAGCGCGGCCGTGCTGTTCGCCTTTGCCACCAACCGCCGCTACGTCTTCGCGGTATCGACCCGCGGGGCCTGGGCCGTGGCGCGTGAGCTGGCCCGGTTCGTCTTGGCCCGGCTGGCGACGCTTGGGCTTGATTACTTGTGTATGTGGGGGCTGATTGCAGGGCTTCACGCCGGCGACCTGGGGGCGAAGCTCGTGACGCAGGTGGTCGTCGTCTTGGCCAATTACGCCCTGAGCAAGTGGCTGGTTTTCAGGTAAAAACGGTTGGCGGCAGCGTTCCGCCGGCCGTTTTTTGGCGTTGGGTGGGGGCAGGCTGGTACGATGGAGGAGAGGCCCTTAACCCGACAAGGAGGTCCAAATGCCAACTTATTTGATTACCGGTGGCGCCGGCTTCATCGGCGGCCACCTGGTTGCGCGACTGCTGCTTGACCCACAGGTCCAAGTGACGGTGGTCGATGACCTGTCGACCGGCGACTGCGCCAACCTGCCCCAAGACCCACGCGTCACGCTTTTGGTCCACGACGTCTGCGATGCCGCGTTCATGGCGGAATTACTGGACCGCGAGCGCTTCGACTACGTGGTACTGCTGGCGGCCGTGGCCGACGTCGCCGCCACTTGCCTTGACCCACTGGGCACCGCGGCGGTCAACCAATGGGCCAACCTGACGCTGCTGGACGCGCTGCGCCGCCGGCCGTGGCCGCTTGGCAAGCTGTTTTTTGCCAGCTCCGCGGCGGTGTACGGCGATTGCACTGGCACCGCGCTGAGTGAGACAGGGCCGGTGGCGCCGCAAAGCCCCTACGCCGTCGACAAGTACGCCAGCGAACGCGCGGTGTTGAACGCCGGTCGGTTGTGCGGCCTGCCGGTGGTGTGCGGGCGGCTGTTCAACGTCTACGGCCCGACTGCGGCGCAAACGTTGGGTGGCGGCGGGGTGATTACCCGGGCCGCCCGGCAGCTGGCGGCCGGATCGGCGTTTACGCGCCACGGCGACGGCGAGCAGACCCGCGATTTTGTCTACGTCGAAGACGTGGCGGCGGTGATCGCCGCGCTGCTGCACGGGCCGGCCACCGGGCTGGTCGTGAACATCGGCACCGGTCGGGCGAGCAGCCTGAACCGGGTGCTGGGCGGCCTGGCCCAGGCGCTGGCCCAACCCTTGGCGCTGCGCCCAGGGGTGGCGCGGCCCGGCGACGTGCGGCATTCGCAGGCCGACGTGGCTCGGCTGGCGGCGCTTGGGCTGCGCTGCCAGACGCCTTTGGTCCAGGGCCTGGCCGCCGTGGCCCAGGCGGCGCCGGTGGCGTTGGTGCCAACGCCTTGACAGTGTGGTAAGATGGTTTTGGAAACAGCGAACTAGACGACTAGAAGTAGGAGATGCAAGTCTTTTGATTACATTAAAATCACAACGCGAAATCGAAGGCATGGCCAAGTCCGGTGCGATTCTCGCCGGCATGCACAAGGCCGTGGCGGCCATCATCCGGCCGGGAATCTCCAGCTGGGAGATTGAAAAAGTCGGCCGCGAGTACATCGAAAGCCACGGCGCGATTCCCGCGGAGCTGGGCTTTGAAGGCTACAAGTACGCGACTTGCGTGTCCATCAACGACGAGGTCGCGCATGCGACACCGCGCAAGGGCCTTTTTCTCAAGGAAGGGGACATCGTCGCCGTCGACACCGTGGTCAACTGGCAGGGTTACATGTCCGACTCCTGCTGGACCTACGCGGTGGGGCAGATTTCGCCTGAACGCCAGAAGCTGATGGACGTGACCAAAAAGGCCCTGTACCTGGGCATCGACGCCGCCGTGGTTGGCAACCGCCTGGGCGACATCGGCTACGCCATTCAGCACTACACCGAAGACGAGAACGGCTACGGCGATGTGCGTGAGTTGATCGGCCACGGCATTCAGCCGACCATGCACGAAAGCCCGAACGTGCCGCATTACGGCGAGCCGGGTCACGGCCTGCGCCTGAAGGCCGGCATGACCATCACCATCGAGCCGATGATCACCACCGGCACCTGGAAAATCAAGGCGCATGACCTGCCCGGCGACGACTGGGAGTACTACGTGACCGCCGATGGTTCCGATTGCGCCCAGTACGAGCACACGATTGTGATCACCGATGCGGGGCCCAAGATCCTGACCAGTCAGGACCCGGTGGCCGACGCCAAGTACTTGTTGTAAGCGGAAGGCTGCGCAAAGGCGCAGCCTTTTTGGGATGCCAAAGCATTGCCGCGCGGGTTTCGCGCGACGGTACTGAAGCGTTGCCGTGCGGCTTGGCAAAAAAGCTAGACCGTGAGCCGCCAGTTTTTGGGCCTGTCGCGACCACAGAAGGGAGGAAACGCCATGCTTTCGATTATCGTACCGTGCTTCAACGAGGAGGAGACGGTGCCGCGGTTCTTTGAGGCCGTGGAGGCGCAGCGCTTGGCTTTGGCCGAGACTCTGGAGTACGTGTTTGTCAACGACGGCTCGACGGACCAGACGCTGGCGCGGCTGCGCGAGCTGGCCGCCGCGCATCAGAACGTGCATTACGTCTCCTTTTCCCGCAACTTCGGCAAGGAGGCCGCCTTGTACGCCGGCCTCCAGCAGGCCAAGGGGCAGCTGGTGGTGGTGATGGATGCGGATCTGCAGGACCCGCCGGCGCTTTTGCCGCAGATGCAGGCGATGCTGCGCCAAAATCCCGACCTGGACTGCGTCGGCACCCGTCGCACCGACCGCAAAAGCGAGCCGCCGGTGCGAAGCTTTTTCGCCCGGGCGTTCTACCGGCTGATCAACCGCATCAGCCAGACGCCGATGGTCGACGGGGTGCGGGACTTTCGCATGATGACCCGGCCGATGGTCGACGCCATCTTGGCCCTGACCGAGTACAACCGCTTTTCCAAGGGCCTGTTCAGCTGGGTCGGCTTCAACGTCGCCTACATCAGCTACGAGAACCAGGCCCGGGTGGCGGGGAAGAGCTCCTGGTCGTTTTGGAAGCTGTTCAACTACTCGATTGAAGGCATCGTGAACTTCTCGGAGCTGCCGTTGAACCTCGCGTCGGTGGTCGGGGCCCTGTCTTGCGTCGGCTCGGGCATCGCGATGCTGTTCATCATCGGCCGGGCGCTGCTTTACGGCGACCCGACCGCCGGCTGGCCGTCCCTGGTGTCAATCGTGCTGTTCATCGGGGGCATTCAGCTGCTGTGCCTGGGCATCATCGGCAAGTACATCGGCAAAATTTTCCTGGAAACCAAGAACCGACCGCTTTACATTATCAAAGAGACAGACGAAAGTGAGGCCCATCAATGGCACGTCTGACCATTCTCGGCACCCCGTTCGACGACGGCACCGAGGCCCAGTTTCTAACCCGCTTCCAAACCCGCCTGGCAAAAGGCGTCGGCACCTTCGTGGTGACCGCCAACCCGGAAATCGTGATGTATGCCAGAACCCACCCCGACTACCAGGCGCTGATTGCCAAGCGGGCCGATTTTGTGACCGCCGATGGCATCGGCATCCTGCTGGGCGCCCGCATTCTGGGCAGTCGGCTGGCCGCTCGTGTCACCGGCTACGACCTGATGCAGGCGATGCTCCAAGCCGCCGCGGCCGAGGGGTTGCGTGTGGCGTTGGTCGGCGCCAAGGCGGCGGTGCTCGGCCAGGCGAAGGCCAGATTGACCGCGCAGCACCCCGGGCTGAATGTGTGCTACCAGCACGACGGCTACTTTGATTTGGCCGACGCCAGCGTGGCCGACGCCGTGGTCGCGGCCCAGCCGGACCTGATTTTTGCAGCGCTTGGGTTCCCCAAGCAGGAGCGCTTTTTGGCCGGGCTGCAAAAGCGGCTGCCTCGCGCCTTCATGATGGGCGTCGGCGGCAGCTTCGACGTTGCCGCCGGCGTGGTCAGCCGGGCCCCGCGCTGGATGCAGCGGGTACACCTTGAGTGGTTCTACCGGCTGCTCAAGGAGCCCAGCCGCATCGGCCGCATGATGGTGCTGCCGCAGTTCGTGTGGGTGGTGTGGCGAACCCGCCACCAAAAGGGGCAGCGATGAAAGAAACGCTCAAGGAATGGATCAAGGCCTTCTACCTTGGCCTGCTGCGGCTGCTGCCGCAAAGTCCCAAGCGTCAGGCGAAAGTGGTGTATTACGCCACCTTCGCCAACAACGACGCCGGCACGATCCGCGCGTTGCACAAGCGCTACGGCCGGGATTTCGTGGTGCTGGCCACCGCCAAGGCGAAGGCCCAGGTGCCGGCGCTTGTGGCCGCCAGCGTCAACGTCTCGGTGCTGGGTCGCACCAAGCTGCTCACCCAAAATTGGATCAGCTACCTCAAGTCGGCGCGGGTGATCATCGTGGATGACTACCTGCCGGAGCTGGCGCTGGTTCGCCACCCGCGGGTGATCATGTTGTGGCATGCCAACGGCGCGATCAAGCGCTTCGGCTGGGGCGACCCGGCCACTGGTCAGCGGCCGCGCGGCGACCGGCGGCGCTTTGCGAAGGTCTACGGCAAGTACACCGACATTCTCACCGGGTCCGACCAGATGGGCCGGATTTTTGTTGAGAGCTTCAAGGTGGCGCCGGGCGTGATCCGGCCGCTGGGCTTTTTGCGCTCGGATCTGCTGGTGGGCCAGCCGCAGGCCACGACGCCGGTGGTGCCGGTGCTCTACGCGCCGACTTACCGCAGCGACGCCCAGGCGATGCAGGCGGTTTTGAGGCAGGCCTTCGCCGCCTTTGCCACGCTCGACGTCCCGGTGGTGGTCAAGCTGCACCCCGCGGTTGCCGCCGACTTGGTGCCGGCGCTGCCGGCCAACGTCACGGTGACGCAGGCGGCACTTGAGTCGCTTTACGGCCGCACCCAGACTTTGGTGACGGATTACTCCTCGGCGGTGTTTGATTACGCGCTGTGCCGCAAGCAACCGCACGTGGTGTTCTTCACGCCGGACCTTGCAGACTACGCGGCGGTCCCGGGGCTTCAGCCGGGCTTTACGGCCGGTCGCCTCGGGCCGCTGGTGCAAGACGGAACGGGGCTCGTAAAAGCGCTGCGGCAGGCCGCGGCGCAGGCGCCTGGCGGCCAGGCGCAAGTGGCCGGCGACCAAGCGACCGCGGTGGCGGTCTTGACCGGTTGGAACCAGTACAACGACGGGCACGTGCAGGCGCGACTGTTGGCCCTGGTGGCCGACGCGTTGCGCTGAAGCGCGGTGTGGTATGATGAGTGGCAATAAGCGGCCGGGCTGGCGGCAGCCGGGTCAGATAGTGGGAAGACAACATGAAGACAATTGCAATTCTAGGCTTTAACATCTTTGCCGTGGGGGGGACCTCGCGCAGCAACATCAACTTGCTGACCGAATTTGGCCAAGCGGATTACCAGATCACCTTCTACAACTTTCGGGGCTTCACCGATCACGACGTCAAGGTGCTGCGCCAGGCGGAGCCGGCGGCCCAAAACGTCACGTTCAAGTACGTCGAAGCGCTCAAGGACGACGCGCTGGACTACGACGTGTTTTTCATCACGCGTGAAAGCTTCTTTTGCGTCGCGCCGTACATTCGGGCCAACAGCCAGGCCTTGGTGGTCGGCGAGATTCACGCGCCGCTTGCGCTGGTGGAGGACAGCAACCTGACGCATTACCTGAAGTACTTCAGCACGGTGCGGGTCGCGACGCCTTCGATTCAAGCGGCGGTGGCGCGGCGCTTCCACTTCGATCGCACCTATGTCCAAACCGTCAGCCTCGCCCACATCGCCACCGCGCCGCAGCCCTTTCAACCGGCGCTTGTCGATGCGGCCGGGCACGTCAACTTGATCATCCGGGCTCGCTTCGACACGGAAAAGGATTTCCCGTCGGCCCTGAAGCTGATGGATTACCTGATTCACGCCTTGCACCGCACCGAGTTTCGGCTCTACATCACAGGCTACGGCGCCGGCCAGGGCATCATCGACAACTTGATCGCTTACTACGAGCTGGGCGCTTACGTGACGATCAATCCGGCCACGGTGCCGGAGTGCCACCTGTACCTGTCGACGTCCAACTACGAGACGCTGGGGTACTCCATCATCGAAGAATTCGCCCAGGGCCACCCGGTTGTGATGTACGGTGGTCGCGACCACGTGGTCCACGAGAACTTCGGGGCCTTTGCAGACTGCCTCTGGATTCAAAAACGCGCCGACGTGGATGCGCCGGCCCTCATTGACTTTCTGGCGCAGCCGCGAACCCAGGCCGCTTACCAGCACAACCTGGAGTTGCTCAAGCAGATGAAGGCGGATTACGTGCCGCGCTTTGAGGCCAACACCGCCCCGTTCGCCCAGGCGGTGGGGCCGATCGGCTCGGCCGGCGTGACCTACGCCAAGATGTGGGCGAACCTGCAAGAGGCGACGCAGGCGGGGGAAACCGGCCGGATTCGCAAGCTCTACACCGCGCTGCGCCAAATTCCGGGCTTTCGCTGGATCCTGAAGCACGAAGGGGTGCGTAAGGTCGGCCGCCTGCTGGTTCAGCTGGTGATGCGCCGCGGTCTGTACCAGATCACGGACGAGCCGATCAGCTCACACAAGGTCTTTCTCGAGTCCTTCCACGGCAACAACCTGTCCGGCGATCCCAAGTACTTCGGGCTCAAAATCAAGGCGCTGTTCCCGGATACCGAGATTTACGTCAGCTCGATGGGCGATCTGGTCGACGCCGAGGCGGTCAGCCTCGGCTTCACGCCGGTGCGAGTCGGCAGCCTGAAGTACCTGCAGTCCTTCCAGCAATCCAAGTACGTGTTCATCAACGGCAACAGCCTGGACAAGGCCGGCAAGCGCGACGGCCAGGTGTTCGTTCAGACTTGGCACGGGTTTCCGATGAAGCAGATGGTCAACGACCTCGCCGACTCCAAGCAGCGCCGCAAGGAGGCCAAGGCCTTCGCCCCGCGGATGAAAAAGTGGGACTACCTGACGACCTCGTCCAGCTACAACGTGACGCTGTTGCAGTCGGCCTTTCGCCTGGCGGATAACCCCGAGCTGAAGATTCTGCACGAGGGGACCCCCAAGAACGATTACCTGCTGACGCATGCCGAAGACGCCGCCGAGAAAAAGCGCATCTACGAGAAGTACTTCAACCGCGCCTACGATCCGACCACTAAAATCGTGCTGTTTTGCCCGACCTGGCGCAAGGGCAACCGCAAGCGCGTCTCCAACCTCGATTTGAAGCAGGTTGCAAACCAGCTGCCGGCCGACTACCAGATCATCGTCAAGCTGCACCCGCTTGAGGGCCAGCTGCGCGATCAGTACGCGGCGCTGAGTCCTAAGATCTCGTGCTTTTACAACGAGATGGTCGACATTCAGGAGCTCTACCTGATTGCCGATGTGTTGATTTCGGATTACTCCTCGGCGATTTACGATTACGCCTTGCTGAACAAGCCGATCATCGTGCTGCAAGAGGACGAGGCGGCCTACGCCAAGCAGATCGGCTGGTACTTCGATAACGAGGAAGAGACCGGGCTCAAGGGCCGCGCCTACACGACGCCGCAGCTGACCGAGGCCATCTTGCACCCGCAAGACACCAGCGCCTCCAGCGCGTTGATCAAGTCGCGGCTGATGACCGACGAGCAAAGCGGGGCGACGGAACGCATGATTAAGCAGATCATGGCGTAGGCAACTAGTTGTGCTTTGGTAAAATTTCAGTTAAGGGCGCCGCGCTGGCGTTAATTCAACGTATAATACGAGAAGTTATGTGACTATTTCCGTGGAAGGAGCTGCCAGCAGCTTGGAGAAGCAACTCAAAATCAGTGCTCGTTACCTCACCAAAGAGTACGACATGATGAAAACCAAGAGCGATATGCTCAAGACCCTGATGCCATTTGGCAACACAAAGATCGAACAGTTCTGGGCCCTCAAGGGGGTCAGCTTTGATGTCTACGAAGGCGACAGCGTCGGTATTGTCGGCCTGAACGGCGGCGGGAAGTCGACGCTTTTGAACATCGTGTCCCAGATTATTCCGCCGACCTCCGGCGAGCTGACCGTCAACGGCACAACCAACATCATCTCGGTCGGGGCGGGGCTCAACTTGAACCTGACCGGTCGCGAGAACATCATCATGAAGTGTGAGATGCTTGGCATGTCCAGCGCAGAAATCGACGCGAAGATGGATGACATCATCAACTTCGCCGGCGATCAGGTCATCGGCAAGATCGACCAGCCGGTCAAGACTTACTCAAGCGGGATGAAGAGCCGCCTCGGCTTCAGTGTGCTAGTTCACCAAGACCCAGACATTTTGATCATCGACGAGGCCCTGAGCGTCGGGGATGCGCCGTTCTTTGAGAAGGGCGTGGCCCGGATGAAGCAGTTCAAGGCCGAGGGCAAGACTATCTTGTTCGTCAGCCACAGCCTTTCTCAGGTTGAAACGCTGTGCGACAAGGTGATCTGGATCGACCACGGCCGCGTGGTCATGGAAGGGTCAGCCGAAACGGTCCTGCCGCAGTTTGAAAAGTTCCAGCGCGAGTACAACAAGCAGAGCAAGGCGGAGCGGGCGCGGATCACCCACGAGTCCGGCCGCTCCTTTGACCTCGAGGCGCTGCGCCAGGAACACCCGACGGAGCCGGCCAGCTACTTCCAGCGCCGGCTGTACGATCAGCCCTTCACCTGGGCGACCAAGCTGGTGTTGACGTTTTTGACCTTCCTGCTGGCGTTCACCGTCGCCGCGTCCATCAAGGACATTCCGTTCAGGACGGCCGTGATGGAGCCGCTCACCGTGGTCAGCTTGCGCAGCTGGATCATTTTGATCGTGGTCATCGTCGCGATGGTGGTCGGCGGCATCCTGATTCACAATCACAAGGAAAGGCAGGTGCGTTCTGATGACTGAGGCGTGGCTTGTCTTACGTGAGCAGTTTCGTAACTGGAAAATTATCAACCGGCTGGCCAAGTACGACGAGAAGTCGACGTTTCAGGCCCACATTCTGGGGAACATCTGGCAGATTCTGGACCCGTTGATCAACATCGCGATTTACTGGCTGGTGTTCGGCATGATCCTCTACGGCAACAAGCCGATGGACGGCTACGCCTACATCGCTTGGCTTTTGCCCGGCTACATCGCCTGGCAGTTCATGCGCTCCGAGGTGCTCGGGGCCAGTCGCAGCATGGTCAAGCGCGTGTCGATGGTCAGCAAGATGCAGTTTCCGGTGTCGACGATTCCCAGCATGACCCTAGCCAACCAGCTGATCAACTACTGGTGGATGCTGGCCATCAGCATGGTCATCATGTTCCTGTACGGGGTGCGGCCGTCGTTGTACTGGATTCAGTTCATCTACTACTTCATCTGCATGATCGCCTTCTTGTACGCGATGGGTCTGGTCACCTCGACCATCACCGTGGTGGTTCGTGATTTTCACACGCTGTTGAACTCGATGATGCAGCTGATGTTTTGGATCAGCGGGACCGTCTTCAACTTCGGCGCCAACGCCGTGATCGAGCAGCACCCGGTGATCATTCGCATCATTGAGATCAATCCCTTTTACTACATCATCATGGGGATGCGCGAGACCTTCCTTGGCACCGGCTGGTTCTTCCACGACGTCAAGGCGGTCATCATTTTTTGGAGCATCATCGGCCTGCTGCTGATTCTCGGCAGCCACATCCACCTGAAGTTCCGAAGCCGCTTCATCGACTACATTTAGCGTGAGCCGGTCGGCTTGAGTCGAGAGGGACTCTTGCTGGACCGGTTTTTGTGGTAATCTATTCTGGGAATGCAATGCTTGGGTGTGGACTCAAACGCGCGTTGCAGGACGAGCGGGTAGTCGGCCGACACCGGCTAAAAATTGAGTGAGGTGTGAAACACAGGATGAATTTAGTGAATCGCGTCAGCAGGGTGCTGAAGCAACGAGAAGATCAGGCGTATCAGTATACCTATCTGAAGGCATACAAGAAGCACACGCTAATGCGCGACGTGGCGCTGATTGAGTCGACCCACGGCGACAACTTTTACGGCCACATGTACTACGTCACCCGCGAGCTTGCGCGGCAGTACCCCAACTTGACCATCAACGTGGCGGTGGCGCCCGAGCTCGTGGCCTCGGTACAAGCCATTTTGACCCGCGACGGGCTGAGCGGCGTGACCCTGGTGCCGTACCTCAGCGACCGTTACTGCCAGCTTCTGGCCAGCGCCGAGTACCTGTTCAACGACACGTCTTATTACTCGTTTTTTATCAAGCAGGACTTTCAAAAGTACTTCAACATCTGGCACGGGACGCCTTTGAAGTGCCTAGGCAAGGACGACGGGGACGTCGCGCGAATGGGCAACGTTCAGCGCAACTTCTACTCCGCGGACGCCTTGGTGGTCAGCAACGACTACACGCGCGACAAAATGATCGGCTCGTTCAACCTGGACCGCGTGATGCGCGGGGATGTGGTGGTCGGCCCCAGCCCCCGCAACAGTGTGCTGAGCGATGCCACGGTGCGAGCGGCCGTTCGCCAGCGCTACAACCTGGGGGAGCGCGAGGCGCTGGTCTACATGCCGACTTGGCGGGAGAACGACGGCGAGGTTGACGCCGATGCCACGTTCACCACGCGGCTGTTGGCCAAGCTGGATGCGGCCCTCAGCGATTCGCAGGTGCTCTTCGTGAAGCTGCACCCGTTTCAGGCCAAGCTCACCCAGCTGGACTTTGCGGATTACCACCACATCGAAGCCTTCCCCAGTGACATCGAGAGTTACCAGTTCCTGGCCGGCACCGACGGGCTGATCACCGACTACTCGTCCATCATGTACGACTACATGAACACGGGCAAGCCGGTGGTGCTGTTCGCCTACGACAAGGCGGCCTACTACGCCAGCCGTGGCTGCTACGAAGACATCGACGATTACCCATTCACGCAGGTCCATTCGACCAAGCGGCTGATCGATTGGCTGCAGGTGGCTGACCACGCGGTCGACTACGATGCGGCCTTTGCCAAGCGTTACGTCGGCGTTGACAGCACCGCGGGGACCGGCGAGCTGGTCTATTACCTGATGTCTCACTACGGCCACGCCGAGGCGCATGGGGAACAGCCGCACGTGTCGGCGAAGTCGCCGTACAACGGGCTGCCCACCGTCGCCATCTACTCCGGTGGGTTGTGGAACAACGGCATCACCTCGGCTTTGCTCAACACCTTGGATCAGGTAGATCTGACCAAGCACAATTACGTGGTCTTCTTCCCCAAGGCGACGGTCAAGCCGGCCTTTCGCTTCCTGCTGTTCAACCTGCCCAAGGGCGTCGTGTTCTTCCCGTTCGATGGCGGCAGCACCGGTAGCACCTTCGAACGCTTCATGATGCGGCGCTACATTCGCAGCGAGCACTTCAACTTCGCGCCGTTTCGCACGGCGACCGATGCGGTATACCGCCGCGAGTACGACCGCATCCTGGGGGCGCTCAAGCCGGCCTACTTCATTCACTACACCGGCTTTGAACGGGCCTACTCCGAGATGATCGCAAGCCTCGCTAAGCGGCCGGTCAAAACCATGGTGTACGTTCACACGGACATTTTCCAGGAGCGGGAGCTGCGCGGCAGCGCGATGAACTGGAAAATGACCAAGCGGGCCTACCAGTACGCCGATCGCATCGTGCTGGTCAGCGACCAGCTCAAGGCCGACTTCATTCACCACTTCCCAAGCTTTGCGCCGCGGGTGCGGATCATGAACAACTTCTTGGGCTCGCAGAAGGTTAAGAAGATGGGCGACGAAAGTGTGTTCACCACCATTCTCAACACCCCGGTGACCGCCAGCAACGACTACGCGGTCAAGCGCCAGGCGATCAACGCAATCGGCTCGCGCAGAATCGACTTTGCGGTGCCGCCTGCCGACGAGTTCGTCACCAACGCCTTGCTGACGCGCTACCACGAGCTTAATACCTTCCCGTTCGTCGAAAAGTCGCTGCCCGACATCGTGGCGGCGTGGAACGAGAAGCTGGCCGATTACGTCAACGTCGCACACCCCTTGCAGCCGGATGTCAGCCAGATTTTCACCATGTACGGCACCAGCAAGCTGCGCCTCTTGGACGACCTGTTGAACCCGGACATCAAGGTCTTCGTCAACGTCGGCCGCATGGCGGCGCAAAAGGGTCAAGACCGCCTGATCCAAAGTTTCGCGGAGGTCCACCGGCGCTACCCGAACACCCGGCTGGTCATCATCGCGCCGCATGGCACGTTGCGCCGCCAGACGCTGGGGTGGATTCGCGATTCCGGCTGCTCGAGCAGCATCTACCTGCTCGGTGGCATGGATAACCCGTATGCGCTGATGAAGCTGACCGATGCGTTCGTCTTCACCTCGCGTTACGAGGGGCTGGGGCTGGTCGTCTTCGAGGCGCTGGCGCTTGACCTTGACGTCATCACGGTGGAGATTCCGGCGACGGTGGCGATGCTCAAGCCGGGCAACGCACTGGTCGCCAAGAACACCGACGCCGACATCACGGCGAAGTGGCTGGCTTACATGGCCAAGGGCTTCAAGCGAACGCCTTACGACTTCGCCGTTCAGGATGCCCGGTCCAAGCAGGAATTTGAGTCTCTGTTCGAGTAGCCACCGGCACTCGGCAGTCTAAAAAAGGAGAATGAATTATGAAGCGTGTGATTACTTACGGAACCTTTGACTTACTGCACTACGGCCACATCGAGCTGCTCAAACGCGCCAAGGCGCTGGGTGATTACCTAGTCGTCGCCTTGTCCACGGATGAATTCAACTGGGACAGCAAGCAGAAGAAGGCTTACTTCCCGTACGAGAAGCGCAAGGCGCTGCTCGAGGCGATTCGCTACGTCGACTTGGTGATTCCGGAAAACAGCTGGGATCAAAAGGTCAGCGATGTGAAGCTCTACCAAATCGACACCTTCGTTATGGGCGACGACTGGGCCGGCAAGTTCGATTACGTCGGCGAGCAGACCGACGCCGAGGTGATTTACCTGCCACGGACGCCGGAAATCTCCACCACCAAGATCAAAAAAGACCTCAAGTTCTAGTGACCGCGCGGTAGGGCGCGTGGTGTAGACTGCTTCCGTCACTGAAGCCATTTTAGGGAGAACGCTTATGAAGAAAGTTAACGCACTGATCAAGGCGCTGATCGGGGCCGGAATGCTGCTGGGGGCGACGCAGGCCGCGGGGCCTACGACCGCCACGCCCGTCAGCGCCGCGACCAAGCCGGCGTATGTGACCATCACCAAGAAGAACTACAGCATTTGGCAGGATTCGAGCTGGCAAAAGCGCCTACATAGCTCGACGAACTGGTACCACCACAGCTTCAAGGCCAGCTCGCAGGTGACCTACAACGGGACGCTGTACTACCGTCTGTCCAAGGACGGCAAGTACTTCGGCATGATCAACGCGGCGGCCACGCAAACCGGCACCGGGGCCCAGGGTGCCGCCATCGCCACCAGCAAGTACGTGTCTTTGAACAAGAAGGGCTACACCATCTGGGGCGATTTTGGCTGGCAGACCAAGCGCAACACCACGTCTTCGCTTTACCAAAACACCTACCAGGTCAAGGCGACCTACTTCCACAGCAACGGCTCGACTTACTACTCCCTGTACCGCGGGACGACTTGGGTCGGCTACCTGAGTAGCGCCGCCGCGGCGACGGCCAAGGGGGCCCAGGGCAACGCCATCAGCACCAACCGCTACGTCAAGCTCACCAAGAAGGGTTACACCGTCTGGGGCGACTTCGGCTGGCAGACTAAGCGCCACAACACCAGCAACTACTACAACAAGGTTTACCAGGTGAAGGCCCTGTACAAGCACGCCAACGGGACCACCTACTACTCGCTGTACAGCGGCAGCAGCTGGTTCGGCTACCTGAGTGCCGGCGCGACGACGGCGACCAGCAAGCCGGCGGCCAAGCCAATTACAAAACCGACGCAACCAGCCATTGGCAGTATGGTTTATGTTGCAGCATCGCTCAAAGGGACGGCCTATCATCTGAATCCAAATTGTCGGGGGCTCTCCAATGCAACAAGCGGTGTCATCAAAATTAGCCTGAAAAAGGCGCTTGCCCTTCACATGAAGTTGTGTCGCTACGAGCGATAGGATTGATTGAGAATATATTGTTTGTCAACACGGTTTTCTGACACGCTTTTCCTGTCAGGAGGCCGTGTTTTGTTGTATGCTGAAACCACCACCGCTTCGTGGCAAACTGACTTTCAGAAAGGCTTGGATCATACCCATGGACCTCATCTTACTTGCAATCGGCGCGTTGTTCGTGCTCAGCTGGCGCTGGGCCCCGGATACCCAGGACCGCGACTACCTCGATCACCGCACGACCATGACGATTAACGGCTTTTTCCTGTTTCTAGTGTTTTTCAGCCACTTTGCGACCTACCTGCCGGTGCAGACCCAGCTGTTTCGGCTCAGCGGCATCTGGCTGCACATTCAGCGCCAGGTGATCGTCACGCCGTTCCTGTTCTTCTCCGGCTACGGCATCATGACCCAGCTGATTCGCCGCGGTCACCGCTACGTCGATTCGTTTCCGGTGCGGCGCTTCTTTTTCGTGTGGTTCCGCTTCTTCGTCGCCGTCAGCCTGTTTTGGCTGGTGGCCGAGATCATGCACGTCAGCTATCCGCTGAGCCGGATTGCCCTGGCCTACACCGGGGTGGTGTCGATCGGCAACAGCAACTGGTACATTTTCGCGGTGCTGGTGCTCTACATCCTGACCTACGTGGCGTTCAAGCTGTTCGGGCGGCGCCAGCAGGTCGCGCTGGCCGTGATGGGGCTGTTGCTGGTGGGTTACACCGTCGTGGCCTATCAGCACTTGGTACCGGCCTTTTACAACACGATTTTCTGCTACTACGCCGGGATGCTGTTCGCCGTTCACAAGGACCGCATCACCGCCGCAGTGGCCGGCAGCTGGCCGCGCTACCTGCTGGCCGGGGTGCTGGTGGCCGCGATGTTTGCCGCCTCGTACCTGCTGGTCAGCCGCACCCAGGCGGGATGGCGGGTGCTGTGGTACGAGCTGATGAGCGTCAGCTTCGCGCTGGGCGTGACCTGGTTTGCGATGCGGGTGCGAGTCGTCAATCCGCTTTTGGCCTACATGGGCGGCGGGGCGATGTTTTCGCTGTACATGCTGCAGCGCCTGCCGATGATTGTCGGCAGCAAGCTGGGGCTTTCGGCGCAGCCGATTCCGTACTTTCTGATCGTGGTGGTCAGCACCTTCGCGATTTCGTGGGTGTTCGAGTACGTCGTCAATGCAGTGCTACAGGTTTTGATTCACAAGCAGACAGCGATGCCCGGGGTCGCCGAGCACAAGAAGTGAGCGGCGGAACTCCCATGAGCATTTTGGCGGCCGATGTGGTACGCTAGTCGGGTGCCATTAAGGTACAGTACGGGCAAGCTGGAGGAACAGATGAAAAAATTCAAAGCACGTTGTGAACTGATCGTTGCGCTGATCGCCATGGGGGTGGCGATCGGCACCGTTGGCAGTCAAGCGGTGGGGGCCACCACCACCGCGCAGCCGGCCATCACGCACAGCCGCACTGCCGGCGCAGCCACGACCGCGCCGGCAACGGCGCAGGCAGGCACCAGCGCCGAGGCAACCGCCGCGACGCCAGACGCCAAGGCGGCTTCGACCAAGGGGCCAGAGGCGGGTGCTGGCGCCGCTGAAAACGCTGGCGCTGCCGCCAAGACCACGACAGCCGCCGCAGCGACGGCGCCGGGGCCGAAGGTGGCGGTGCCTTTGACCGGCCACTACGCGACGGTCACGGCCAAGGCCTACACCTTCTGGCAGAGCCTGAACTGGGAAGACACCGGGAAAACCAGCACCGATTACTACCACCAGACCCTGGTGGCGGTCGCCACGGCCACCATTGCCAACGGCAAGCGGTACTACCAGCTAGCCACGACCGCCGGCACCGTGGTCGGCTACATCAGCGCAACGGCGGTGGCGGTGGGGACGCAGCCGGACGGCGTCGCCCAACCGTTCAATCAGTATGCCACCATCACCAGCGCGGCCGACTACACGATCTGGCGCGACCTCAGTTTCGAGGCCGTGGCGGCGCAGTCGCCCAGCGTTTTTCACAAGACCTTCCTGGCCAAAACGGTCAGCTACCACCGCAACGGCGCGGTGTATTACGCGCTGTACGACGGTGACCAGTTCTTCGGCTACATCAACGCCACTGCGGTGCAGACCGCGACCAGTCCGGCCGGGGCGCCCGTGGCGATGGACCAGTACGCAACCGTCACCGCGCCGTCGGTTTACACCATCTGGGCCAACTTCGACTGGACCAAGGCGATGGGCCGCACCAACCCGAGCGCTCCTGAGACCTACCAAGTGCGTGAGGCTTACTACCACAGCAGCGGCGCGACGTATTACAGCTTGTACCAAAACGGGACCTGGCAGGGCTACATCAACGCGGCGGCCACCACGCTTGCGGCCACTAGCCGCGGGGCGGCGCTGCCGAGCGACCGGGTCGTGACCGCCACGGCCAAGGGCTACACGATCTGGCAAAACCTCGCGATGACCGCGGCGCAGACCAGCACCACGGCCAAGTACCACGAGACTTTTCAAACCAGCCAGGCCTTCGTCGCCGAGTACGGCGATCGCTACTACCTGCTGTGTGACGCCGAGAATCGGCAGGTGGGTTACGTCAACGCCGCGGCCGTCAGCGTCGCCGAGGGTCGCCAAGGCGTGGCCATCGCCGATACCCGCACGGTGACGCTCAAGGCCGGCTACACGCTGTGGAATGATTTTGACTGGCATGCCAGAGCCAAGCAGGCTGGAAGCTACAAGGGCCAGACGCTTGAGGTGCGGCGCCACTACAACCACCTCAATGGCAGCCGCTACGACTCCGTCTACACCGCCGGCGGCAGCTGGCTGGGTTACGTCAACGACGCCGGCGTCCAAACGGCCAGTGAGTGGCGGACCACCAACGGCCAGCTGCGCTACTACGACGGCAAGAAGGCGGCCTACACCAAGACCTTCACCGTCAAGTACTACAGCCAGCTGGACGCTCGCTGGGCCGGCAAGTCCTACGGTGGCTACAACTTCGGGGCCACCGGTTGCGGGATGACCTCGATTGCGATGATTCTCTCGGGCTTGGGCAAAAACGTGACGCCGGTGACGGCGGCCAACTACGCCTACAAGTACGGGCATTTCGACCGCGGTGATGCCGGCTCTTGGGAGTCCGACTTGACCGATGTCGCCGGCCACTACGGCGTCGGCTACAAGGTCATGAGCTCGGCCGCCCAGCTGACCAGCTACCTTAAGCAGGGCTACCCGGCCACGGTTTGCCTGGACCTGGGCGGCGGGGTTCGCCACATCGTCGTGCTGCACGGCCTGGTGAACGGTCGAACCACGGTGTCCGATCCATACAACCGCGCCTTGTTCAGCGGCCAGCGCAAGATCTCTCAGATCTGGAGCCTGCTGTCTTGGCGTTCGGTCAACACCAACCGGGGGCAGTCGGCCGCGGTTGTGTACATGCCGTAAAGCACGGCAACCGGCCCAATCCGGCGCCGGTTGCCTGGCGGGAACCACATACGGGCTTTGCGCGACTCGCCGCTGATGGCGGGTCGCTTTTTTTTGCGCCGCCGGTGCCAAATCCGCGTGTGACGCGATGGGCCGTTGTGGTAAGCTAACTTGGTGATGGGGGTCACGGAGGAGAGGCGGATTCGATGAACAGACGTAAAATTGCCAGTGGCGTCGGGGTGGTCCTGCTGGCCCTGGCGATGGCGCTTAGCATTGCGCCGAACAGCGGCGTCGGGGCGACTGGGCCAGACCGCCCGGCCGGTGCGGCGCTACCGGCCACCGGGCGGGCGGCACAGCGGCGGGAGACCGCGGCGACCCAGAACACGGCGACCGCGGCCACACCGGCCAAGACCGCGTCACCCGCGGCTGCACAAGCCGAGCAGCCTTTGGCTAACACCTACGCCACGGTGGTGAAGCGCGGGTACAGCTTTTGGCGAACGCTGACCTGGCAGGCCGCCGGGCAGCGCAGTGACGCCTACTTGAACCACACGCTGGTGGCGGTGTCACAGACTCGCCACCGCAACGGCAGCCTGTACTACCGCCTGGCCACGGCCGCCGGGCAGGTGATCGGCTACATCAACGCCGAGGCCCTGGCTGTCGGCACCAATCCCGGTGGCGTGGCGCAACCCTTCAATCGTTACGCGACGGTTACCACCAAGGCCAACTACACCATCTGGCGCGACCTGCGCTTCCAGGCCGTCGCGGCGCTGACGCCGGCGGTTGTCCACCAGACCTTCCTGGCCAAAACCGTCAGCTACCACAAAAACGGGGCGGCGTATTACGCCTTGTACCGCGGCGGTCAGTTTTTCGGCTACCTCAACCAGGCGGCGGTGACGATCGCGGCCAGCCCGGCCGGCGCCGCGATGCCAATGGCGCAATACGCGACGACCACGGCCGCCAGCCGCTACACCATCTGGGGCGGCTTCGACTGGGCCAAGAAGCTGGCCGCGACGGCGCCGAACGCCCCGCAGACCTACTAGGTGCGTTACGCGTATCACCACAGCAACGGGGCGACCTACTACTCGCTGTACCAAAACGGCAAGTGGCGCGGCTACGTCAACGCCGAGGCGATGACCCTGGCGGCCACCAGCCGCGGGGCCGCGCTTGCGGTTCACCGGGTGGTCACCGTGACCAAGCCGCTTTACACCATCTGGCATGATTTGACGATGCGAGCCGCGCAGACCGACACGACCGCAGCGATTCACCAGACTTACGTGGCGACGCAGCGCTTCGTGGCCGAGTACGGGGCGGCCTACTACCTGCTGGCAACGGACCGCGGGCAGCCGGTCGGCTACGTCAACGCCGAGGCGGTGACGGTGGCCACCGGGCGGCAGGGGTTCCCGGCCGAGGACAGTCGAGAGGTGCTGCTCAAGGCCGGGTACACGCTGTGGCAAAATTTTGCCTGGCGGCCTCGCGCCAAGCAGGCCAGCGGCTATTCGCGCCAAATCCTTGAGGTGCGACGCGACTACACCCACCTCAACGGCAGCCGCTACGCCTCGGTTTATACCAAAAGCGGCCAGTGGTGCGGCTACGTCAACGTCAACGGGTTGACCCCGGCCGGCGAGTGGCGCCCGAACAACGGCCAGCTGCGCTACTACGACAACCTCAAGGGCCGCGACACCAAGTCCTATACGGTAACGTACTTCAGTCAGCTGGATTCGCGCTGGGCCCACCAAACGTACGGTGGCTACGCGTTTGGGCCCAGCGGCTGCGGCATGACTGCCTTGGCAATGGTGCTGGCCGGCTACGGCCGGGCCGTGACGCCGGTGACCACGGCGAGTTACGGCTTTGAACACGCCGAGTTCAACCACGACGGGGCCGGCACCTGCCAGTCCACGCTGGTGACGGTGGCGTCGCGCTTCGGCCTCGACTGGCGCGTGATGACCTCAGCCAGCGAGCTGACCAGCTACCTGAAGCAGGGCTACCCGGCGACGGTGTGCCTGGACCTCGGCGGTTACCGCCACATCGTCGTGCTTCACGGCTATGCCGCCGGCAAAACCACGGTGGCCGATCCCTACGCCAACCGGCTATTTTCGGGTCAGCACACGGTGGCCGAAATCTGGGGTAAGCTGTCTTGGTTGCAGGGCAACCGCGAGATGGGGGCCTCTGCGGCGGTGGTTTACTTCGCCAGGTAACGCAAAAACGGGTTCTCACCCAAGGCGCGCTCGTCTGCGTCGAGGTGGGGACCCGTTTTGCGTCCGGTGGCCAGCAATCACCGCCGGACGCGCCGAAGCCACCGCGGGGTCAAATCCGCGGTGGCCTCGGTATTTTGATTGGTTGGTTGTGACATTCGTGGTCGGCTCGGGGCCTTGTGGTACAGACTTGAGCCGCTTGGAACAAGCCACGCACCAAGCCCCTCCGCAGCTACCTCGCAAGCGAGTAGGAGAGACAGTGTGACTGCGCGTGGGTGGTGGCGTACACCCTGGTATTCGGGCCCATCGAGGGGCGCCGTAACGCGAAAACACGTGTGTTGAAAGCCAGGTTCGGCTTGGTATGGGCGGGGGTACTGGAGATGCTTATGCTCCGGCCTTTCCCCCTGGGGCAGTGGACGCGCAACGACCAAGGCCTTTGGCCGCCTCCCTGTCCTAGAATAATCATCCACAGTCAGTGTAAGCCCTGCCATTTTAGCCGTCAACTTTGAAGCTCGGCCGGTGGCGGCTGGACCAAAAAAGCAACCGCGGTTGGGCGGTTGCCGGTTGGGCTCGGGGCTGGTCGCTACGCCTCGGCGAAGGCCGTGGTCAGCTTGATTTCGTGAACCTTGAAGCGCAACGGCTCGATTGACGCCGTCGCCCATTGGGCCAGCAGCGGGTCGAGGTGCTGGCGGCGGTCGATCAAGGCGATGCCGCAGTCACCGCCGCCGGCCCCGGAGGACTTGGCGGCGGCGCCGAAGGACTCGGCGATTTCGCACAGCTGCTGCAAAGCAGGGGTTTCGATGGCGACACCCGAGCGGTGGCTCAGGTCCTCCAGCAGGCGGCGGTTGGCCCGGATGCCGGTTTGAATCGTGGCGATGGAGCCCTGTCGAAACCCGGTAATCAGGTCCTCGAGCACCTGCCGGCTGGCCGCCAGGAATTCGCGGTAGGCCGGCTGCTGATTGGCCTTGAAGACGGCGATTTTGTCGACCAGGCGCGAGGTCGAGGCCGGCAGCCCGGTCCAGCCGATCAGCAAGGCGAGGTCTTCGGGCGCCTTGAGCAGCTCGACGGACAGCTGCGGCCAGTGCATCGCCAAGAGCGCCTTCAGGCTGTGGGTGCGTTGCATTTCGGCCAGCCACGCCTTGTCAAAGGAGCGGTAGGCGATCCAGCCACCGTACACCGACGCGGCGATGTCGCCCAGCGACCCGTTGCCTTGGACGGCCAGGTGGGCGATGGCGGCGAGCTTGTAGACCTCGTCGTTGGTCATCTGCAGGTGATAAAGCGCGTCCAGGGCCCGAACGGTGGCGACGGTGATGGCCGCCGAACTGCCCAGGCCGTACTTGCGACCGCTGGTGGAATCCAGCTCAGAGTCGACTTTCAAGTCGTAGACGGCCAGGCTTCGCCCCAGCTCGTGGGCGTATTGCTCCGTGTAGCGAATCGCGCTGAGAATGTAGTGAAACGGGTTGTCGCGGTTGTCAAAAACCATCTCGTCGCCGTTGCGCTGCCACATCAAGGCGTTTTCTTGGTACTGTTCGGACACAATGCTGCCGACGTCTGTTGTCTCCGTCACGGTGACGGTGACGAATTGGTCCAAGGCCACAATAATCGCGGGGTAGCCCGTCTCCACGACCGCGTACTCTCCGGCAATGAACAACTTGCCCGGTGCCTGCGCTGTTACCACATCATCAGTTCCCTTCACTCAAAAAATCGCCTCGCACCTTAGTGGGAGGTCGTGCTGTTAATGCCACGCTGCGCGACGATGACGATCACGCTTTGCGCGAAAATCGCTAGGTCGCGGCGCAGCGAGTAGGTGGCCGCGTACTCGCCGTCGTAGGCCGCCTTGGTCGGATTGGCCAGCTCGTTGCGCCCGTTGATCTGGGCCAGCCCGGTGATGCCGGGCCGGACGCGATCCGCCCCGTTGGCCCGGCGCAGCCGCAGCACCTCGGCGTCGGTGGCGGCCAGCGGCCGCGGCCCGACCATGCTCATTTTGCCGCTCAGCACGTTGAAAAACTGCGGCAGCTCGTCCAAAGACGACTTGCGCAAAAAGCGGCCGAGCGGGGTGACGAAGCTGGCCATCGACTCCTTGGTGAAGTCCTTGTTGGCCTTCACCGGTGCGTCTTGAACCATCGTGCGGTACTTGATGATGACGAACGGTTGGCTGTCTTGGCCGAAGCGCTGCTGGCGAAAGAAGATCGGCCCAGGGCTGGTCGCCTTGACCAACAAGGCAATCAAAAGCATCGGAATCGCGGCGACCAGCAGGCCGGCGGTGGCCAATAAAATGTCGCACAGGCGCTTGCCACAGCGCCGATACACCGTCAGGGGCGGTGCCGGCGTCACAGGCGTAATGGCTTCAAGCGTGGCCTGTTCAGCCTGATCCGAATTTTCTTGACTCATTGCGCGTGTGGCCTCCCGACGGGTCGCCTCGACAGCGACGTGAATTGCGTATCATGACACATGTTACAAGTATAGCAAATTATGCGCCGCTGGCTGAGGGAACCATCAGAGTTTTAGTGGAATTTAAAAATTTTTTGCGCGAAAACCACTGCCTTCAGGGCCGCGTCGGGCGATTGGCTCGCGGCTTGACGCCCTCGGTGACTGAGTCGGGCGCGGCCCAAGCCCCGGCGCCGCGGCTCATTCGATCGCGCAACCCGGCGCATTTCGGCGCCGGGGGCCGACTTTGCGGGGGCCGGCAGCGCCTCATGCACGTGTTGTGGCTATCCTTTCGCCCCTGAATGCGGTATCTTAGAGGTATCTCAAGTATGGAGGGATTTCACATGAAAGTTCGTAAGGCCGTGATTCCGGCCGCGGGGCTTGGCACCCGCTTTTTGCCGGCCACCAAGGCGCTGGCCAAGGAGATGCTGCCGATCGTCGACAAGCCGACCATCCAGTTCATCGTCGAGGAGGCCAAGGCCTCGGGCATCGAGGACATCTTAATCGTCGAGGGCAAGCAGAAGCGCTCGATTGAAGACCACTTCGACTCCGCCCCCGAGCTCGAGCAAAACCTCGAGGCTAAGGGCAAGACCGCGCTGCTGCAGATGGTCAAAGACACCACGGACATCGGCGTCAACATCTTCTTCGTGCGGCAGCCCTACCCCAACGGCCTGGGCGACGCGGTGCGGCTGGCCAAGTCCTTCATCGCCGGCGAACCCTTCGTCGTGATGCTGGGCGACGACTTGATGCAAGACCAGGTGCCACTGACCAAGCAGCTGATCGACGAGTACGAACGCACCCACGCCTCGATTCTGGCGGTCAAAAAGGTCCCGCACAACGAGGTCTCGGCCTATGGGGTGATCGACCCGGAAAGCGAGGTCACCAAGGGCCTGTACAACGTGCGGAAGTTCGTCGAGAAGCCGGCGGTCGAAGACGCACCGTCGGACCTGGCGATCATCGGCCGCTACCTCCTGACGCCCGAGATCTTCGACATCCTGGACAACCAGAAGCCGGGCAAGGGCAACGAAATTCAGCTGACCGACGCGATCGACACGCTGAACCAGACCCAGCGCGTGTTTGCCCACGAGTTCACCGGCGACCGCTACGACGTCGGCAACAAGTTCGGCTTCGTGGAGACCACCATCGAGTACGGCCTGACCCACCCGGAGGTCAAAGACGAGCTGCGCGCCTACATCCTGAAGCTGGCCGACCGGCTGCGCCAGGAAGACGCCGCCACGCCACCCCAGCAGGACTGAGCCGCAAAAAGAGACTGAACCCCCGCACATCGCGGTCGGCTCAGTCTCTTTTGGTTTGTCGGCCTCACAAGGTGGCGAGGGCCACCACCACCGCGCCGGCGACCAGCAGGCCGGACGCCGCCCACAGTAAGCCCTTGGCCCGGCCGCCCAGGTGCAGGCGCTTGGCCAACAGCCCCGTCACCACCAGCAGGCCACAGGCCGCTAAAAGCGGCGCCAGCGCGGCCATCACTGCAACCGGTGGAGCGTGATGATTGTCTGCCGGTCGAAGGGCCGGTCGGGTGTCATCATGAAGTTGCCGTTTTGCGGTCGAATGCCGACGGCGACGTGGGGCTGGCCCAAGATGCCGTTGAAGCAGTTGGTTTCGCCGACCTCGGGGAAGGTGGTGACCTCAAGTCCCTTGGCGTCGGTTTCAAGCGACAGCGACCATTTTTTGCCAATGAGGCTGGCGGTTTGGGACTCCGACCGCACCGGCCGGTCCGTTGGCAGGGCCACCCGCTCGGCGTCCAGGCGCAGCTTTTGGCTCATCACGGTTTGGGCCGGGTCGCCGGTCAGGACGAAGGGAATGTTGATCAGCGGTCGGCAGGGAATCGCGGCCGTGGTTTCGACGTGCCAATCGATGGTCCAGTGATTGTCTTGATCCAGCGTGTGCAACACGGAGATGCGCCGCTGTCCCGGCAGGCCATCGGCGCCGTCCGGCAGGTTCAACGTCAGGCGCAGTTGCACGTGGGTGTCATCTTGGGCGGTTGCGGCCTGCCAGTTCCAGTTCTGCCAGCCCGTGCGACCGGAATTCTCCGGCAGGTCGCCTTGCGAGCCGAACACCGGGCCGACGGTGGCGCCGAACAGCCCGGGCTCGTTGATGTAATCCTGGAAGGTGATGTAGCCCAACGTCAGGTTGGGGTTGTGCCCATCGCGGTCGGGCAGCCGCACCCGCGACACCCGGGCCCCGAAGGTCAAAAAGCTCAGGCTCATGCCGGCGTCGTTAGTCAGTGTGTATTGCGTGATGTTGTCGTCGCGCAGGCGAACGAAGGTGGCCGATTCAATTTGCATCTGTAACCGCTTCCTTTCATATCTGTTACAATCGTACCGAATTTAGCGGCGGGAATCAATGCTTTTTTACGCCGAACTGTTACGGTCACCGGTTGGTGAAAAGGGCTAGGCCAACGCACCGGATTCTGGTAGGCTTAGAGAGATGAAACAAACGTTCGCCACAGGAGGTCACCATGCAGCGCTTACTGAAAAAAATATACTGGTTGTGGACGGCCGGCTTCGCGCTGGCCTTGGGCTACGCCTTTTGGGGCCGGGCCTACTTCCTGGCCCTGCGGCCGCGGCTGGACCTGGCCGCCTTTGTGTTGATCGCCGGCTGGGCCGGCCTCAACGCGGTGCTGTTGTACCGGCGGCACTTTCGCTACCGCGACCTGCAGATGGAGAAGGTCGACGCGATGGACGGCGAGGAGTTCGAGCATTTTTGCGCGTATGTGCTGCGGCGCAACGGCTTTAAGCGCATCCAGGTCACCCAGCTGTCCGGGGATCAGGGCATCGACGTGATCGCCCGCAAAAACAAGAAGTCCGTTGGCTTTCAGTGCAAGCGATACACCGGCTTTGTCGGCAACAAGGCGGTGCAGGAGGTCTGGACCGGCCACAACTTCTACAAGCTGGACGAAGCGGCGGTAATCACCAACTCCGAGTTCAGCGACGCGGCCAAGGAGCTGGCCGACGACCTCGGCGTCATGCTGATCGACCGGCCGCGGCTGCGCCGGCTGATGCGGCGGCTGCCGAGCTGAAAAACCGCCGGGCGACGCCGGGTCAGCGCGAGGCGGGGCCGGCGCCAGCGGTGGTTGACCGGCTGGCGCTGGGTCGCGTGGCGTTTGGCGGTCACTGCGCCTGCTGCTTGATGGCGGCTGGCGGCCACTGCGCCTGTTGAGTCGCGGCGGCGGGTTGCCGCGGCCCGAGGAGGCGCCGGGTCACAGACTCAAGCCTTGGCGGCGCCGGCAAGGCTTAGTCTTGGGCCCGGGCCGCGCTCAGTTGACCACCAGGGCCTGGGCGCGTTGCTGGAAGCCAAAGGCCGGCACCGGGCCGGTCGGAGTCTGCAGGTAGACGTAGCGGTTGCGCAGCTCGGGCCGGTCCAGCAGCACCCGCAGCTCCCACAGGCGGTGCGGGTGACCGCCTGCTTTGGGCAACAAGGTGAGGCGCGGGGCGTCCAGCACGGTGGCGAGTTCGTAGGTCGCAATGTTGGCCACCACTTCGCCGCTTTGCATCTGCACGGCTGTGTTTTGGTTGTAGTCGGCGAGAAGCGCCAGCAGGTCGATCACGCGCATGTCGCGCCTCCGTTCGGGTTTTTGTCCATGATAAACCCCCTCGCGCGCAAATGCTAAGTTTTTCTTAGCGGCGGTGCCGGGAGTGGGGCCGCTTGCTATACTAGAAGGCATGACAAGAGGTAGTGCGACCACAGGGAGGAAATATGACTGAAGTTGTGATTCTAAGCGCCGCCCGGACGCCGATCGGCCGGTTGGGCGGCGCCTTGGCCGGGATGTCGGCGGTGGCGCTTGGCACGGTGGCGGCCAAGGCCGCGATTGAACGCGCCGGGCTTGCCCCGACCGACCTCGACCAGGCGGTGTTCGGCAACGTGCTGCAGGCCAACGGTGGCCAAAACGTGGCGCGACAGATCGCCCTGCAAAGCGGCATGGGGACCGATAGCTCCGCGATGACCATCAACGAGGTCTGCGGCTCAGGGCTCAAGGCCGTGCGGCTGGGCCAAAGCGCGATTCTTTTGGGCGACGCCGACGCGGTGCTGGTCGGCGGCACCGAAAGCATGAGCCAAACGCCGTACTACGCACCCGACCTGCGCTTCGGCCACAAGTTCGGCAGCGTCGCCTTCGTCGATGGCCTACAGCGCGACGGGCTGACCGACGCCTTCACCGGCGAGCCGATGGGCATCACCGCCGAGAACGTCGCGGCCCAGTTCGACGTGTCGCGAAAGGCCCAAGACGCCTTCGCGTTGGCCTCGCACCGAAAGGCGGTGGCGGCCCAGGCGGCCGGCGATTTTGACGCCGAAATTGTGCCGGTGACGGTGCAGACGCGCCGCGGCCCGGTGGCAGTCGTTAGAGACGAGGGACCGCGGCCGGACACCAGCGCGGCCAAGCTCGCGGCGCTGGCGCCGGCCTACAAGCCAGACGGCACGGTGACGGCCGGCAACGCCTCTGGCATCAACGACGGCGCCGCCGCCTTGGTGCTGATGCGCAAGGACCTGGCCGAAAGCCGCGGCCTGCCGTACCTGGCGACGATTGCCGGCTACAGCGAAGGCGGCATCGACCCCAACTTCATGGGTTACGCGCCCAAGCGGGTGATCGAGAAGCTGTTGGCCAAGACCCACAGCACCATGGCCGACATCGACCTCTTTGAGATCAACGAGGCATTTGCGGCGCAAAGCGTCGCCGTGGCCACCGAGCTGGCCGTGCCTGCTGCCAAGCTCAACGTGGCCGGCGGGGCGATCGCGCTGGGGCATCCGCTCGGCGCCTCCGGGGCCCGGGTGCTGACGACGCTTTTGGCGGCGTTTGACCGCCGCGGGGCGAAAACGGGCATCGCGGCGCTTTGCGTCGGCGGTGGCATCGGCGTCGCGATGCAGGTTCGCCGGTGAAATTCTACCAGCTGACCCCAGACGAACGCCGGAAGCTGCTGGTCGACCAGGGTCACCTGACGCCGGCGGATGCCGCGCTGCTGGCCCAGACGCCGATGCTGGCCCCCGACGTGGCCGCGCATCTGATTGAAAACCAGATTGGTCAGTTCGCGCTGCCGCTGGGCGTGGTCCAGGACCTCGTGGTTAACGGGCAGGCGGTGCAGGTCCCGCTGGTCACCGAGGAGCCATCGGTGGTGGCGGCCGCCAACAACGGGGCTCGCATCGCCGCCTTGAACGGTGGGGTGACCGCCACGGCGCCACTTCACCGCGTGATCGGTGAGGTGGTGTTCGACGCGCCGGTCGACTTGGACCGAGCGGCGGCGACGCTGCGGGCCCACGAACCGGAGATTCGCGTCGTGGCCGCCGCCGCCCACCCGTCGATTGTGCGGCGCGGTGGCGGCCTCGCCGACATCGCGGTGGAACGCCTCGGGGATTTTTTGAAGCTGAGCCTGAGCATCGATCCGCAGGCCGCGATGGGGGCCAACATCGTCAACACCATCTGCGAGGCGGTGGCTCACGCGGCCGCGGCCTGGCTCGGCCAGGCGCCTTTGGTGGCGATTTTGACCAACGGCGGGGGAGCCGCCACCGTGGCCACGGTGAAGCTGAAGTCGGCGACCTTGGCCACCAAGGACCAGCCGGGTCCCGCCATCGCGGCTCGCATCGCGCGGCTCAGCGCCCTTGCGCAAGTCGATGAAGACCGCGCGGTGACCCACAACAAGGGCATCATGAACGGCATCAGCGCGGCGGTTTTGGCCACCGGCAACGATGGTCGCGCCGTGGCCGCCGGGGTTCACGCCTTTGCCGCCACCAGCGGTCGGTACCAGCCGCTGGCGACCTGGCGGCTGGCCGCCAACGGGGACCTGTGCGGCCGCATCGCGCTGCCGCTTCAGGTCGGGGTGGTCGGGGGTGCCACCGGCGCCTTGCCGGTCGCCCAGGCCGCGATGCGGCTGGGCGGCTACCGAGACGTCGCGGCGCTTCAAACGACGCTTGCGGCGCTGGGGCTGGTACAAAACCTCGCGGCGCTCAGAGCCCTGGCCGGCCCCGGCATTCAGGCCGGGCACATGAGGCTTCAGGCCAACGCCCTGGCGATTGCGGCCGGGGCGACGGGACCGGAGATTGCGGCGGTGGCCGCGGGGCTTGGCGCCGGGCAGATGAGCCTGGCCCGGGCCCAGGCGCTGCTCGCTGCGCAACGAAAGGATGACGAATCGTGACCATCGGGATTGACCAGATTGCGTTTGACACGCCGGCTTTTTACGTCGACCTGCGGGAGCTGGCCGCCGCACGAGACATTGCGCCAGACAAGTTCACCATCGGCATCGGCCAGGACCAGCAGGCCGTCGCCCCCAGCAGCCAAGACATTGTGACCCTGGGGGCGGCCGCGGCCAGTCGGCTGCAGCTGGACCCGAAGCGCCTGGGCCTGATCGCCTTGGGCACCGAATCCGGCGTCGATGCCAGCAAGGCCGCGACGCTGTACTTGCAGCGGCTCTTGGGGCTTGGCCCCTGGGTTCGGGCCGTCGAACTTAAGGAGGCCTGCTACGGCGGCACCGCGGCTTTGATGATGGCGCGGGATTACGTCGCGGCGCATCCGGACCGCCAGGCGCTGGTCATCGCCGCCGACATCGCGCGGTACGGCCTGGCCACGTCCGGCGAGGTGACGCAAGGCGCCGGGGCGGTGGCGATGGTGGTCAGCATCGCGCCGCGGCTGTTGGCCCTGGCCGATGATTCGGTGCATTACGCCGAAGACATTCAGGACTTCTGGCGGCCGGTCTACACCGACCAGGCGCTGGCCCGAGGCAAGTATTCGACCGAGCAGTACCTGCGCTTCTTCGACCTGGTCTGGCGGCGCTACCAGGCGATCAGCGGCCGCACGATTGCCGACTTCAAGGCCCTGCTGTTTCACCTGCCTTACACCAAAATGGGGCTCAAGGCGCTGCGGCAGGTGCTGCCGGAGGCCACGGCTGCGCAGCAGGCCGAACTGACCGCTGCCTTTGAAACCAGCGCCCGCTACAGCCGGCGGGTCGGCAACCTCTACACCGGTTCGCTGTACCTGAGCCTGCTGTCGCTGCTGGACGGTGCCGCGAACCTGCAGGCCGGCGACCGGCTGGGGCTGTTCTCCTACGGCTCGGGGGCGGTCGGCGAGTTCTTCAGCGCGACTTTGGTGCCCGGGTTTGAGGCACAGCTGACCGCCGCGGCCAACCTGGCGCGGTTGGATGCGCGGCGCCGGCTGAGCGTCGCTGAGTACGAGGCGGTGTTTGCCGACAAGGTGCCGTACGGCCCGGCGGCTTACCAGGCGAATCCCGCCTGGTTCGCCGGCCGCTTCTTGCTGATCGGCGTCCAGAATCAGGAGCGCCAGTACCAGGCGTTAACTGAATAGTCAAAAACAGGCGGCGCCCAGGGTGGCCCCGCCTGTTTTTGACGTGAGCATATTCTTGGCGGTCGGGTCCGGAGTGGTGGTACCCTTGGGTCAGCGCCGGTTACGTAGTGTCGCCCGCTCAGACCCGCAAGGAGGCACACGATGGGACAACTCAACGCAGCAGACGCCATGCTCAAGGTCATTGAAAGCTGGGGCGTTCGAAACATCTACGGTTTGCCCGGCGGCTCGTTTGATTCGACGATGAACGCGCTGCACAACCGTCAAAAGACCATTCGCTACATCCAGGTTCGCCACGAGGAGGCCGGGGCCCTGGCCGCCGTCGGGGAGGCCAAGGTCACGGGCCAAATCGGGGTATGTTTTGGCTCCGCCGGCCCGGGGGCGGTTCACCTACTCAACGGCCTGTACGACGCCCAGGCCGATCGGGTGCCGATTCTGGCGTTGGTCGGTCAGGTCCCGACTGCGACGATGAACACCAACTACTTCCAGGAGATGAACGAAAACCCGATGTTCGCGGATGTGGCCGTCTACAACCGCACGGTGATGACCGCCGCCCAGCTGCCGGGCGTGGTTGATGAGGCGATTCGTCGCGCCTATGCCGAACGCGGCGTGGCCGTGATCACGCTGCCCAAGGACCTGGGCTGGCAGTCAATCGTTGACGATTACGTCTCCTCGGCGCCGCTGCACCGCACGCCGCTTTTGCCGCAACCCGACGCGGCGCAGGTGGAGGCGGCCTGGGCGCTTTTGGCCGCCGCCAAACGACCGCTGCTCTACATCGGTCAAGGGACGCGCGGGGCCGGCGCCGAGGTGCTGGCGCTTTCGGCGCTTTTGCAGGCGCCGATTCTGAGCTCGGCCCTGGCCAAGGGCGTGGTGGCAGACGACGAGCCAGCTTATATGGGCTCAGCCGGGCGGGTGGCCTCAAAGCCCGGCGTGGAGGTCGCACAGGCCGCCGACACCGTGCTGATGCTGGGCACCGACATGCCCTTTCAGGCCTACTTCATTCGCCCGGACGCCACCTACATTCAGGTGGACACCGACGCCACCAAATTCGGGCGGCGCCACCGCGTCGACCTCGCACTCCTGGCGGATGCCAAGGCCGTGATGCAGGCGCTGCTCAGCGTCGGTCGGCAGCTGCCTTCGACGCCGTGGTACCGCGCGGCCTTGGCCAACAAGCGCAACTGGCGTGACTGGATTGCGGGCTTCGAAAACGACGCCGCCACGCCGCTGCGGGTTGAGCCGCTGTTCAAGGCGATCAACGACTACGCGACCGGCGATGCCATTTTCCAAGTCGACGTCGGCAACGTCACCATCAACGGCATGCGCTACCTGCGGCTGAATCCCAAGCAGCGCTTCACCACCAGCGGCTGGTACGGGACGATGGGCTACGCGCTGCCAGCGGCCATCGGGGCTTCGGCGCATTACCCCAAGCGGCAGGTGTGGTCAATCTCGGGCGACGGTGGGTATGCGATGGTCATGCAGGACCTTTTGACTCAGGTCAAATACCAGTTGCCGATCATCAACGTGATTTTGACCAACGAAAGCCTCGGCTTCATCGAGGCCGAGCAAGACGACACCAAGCAGCCGCACTCGGGCGTCGCTCTGATCGACGCGGATTACGGCACCGCGGCCACGGCCCTTGGCGCCACCGGCTTTGAGGTTCGCACCCTGGCCGACCTGCGAGATGTCTTTGCCGCCCTGCCGACGACGACCGGCCCGGTAGTGATCGATGTGAAAATCTCCAATCTGCGGCCGCTACCGGTCGAGCAGTTGGTGCTGGACGACCAAACCCAGGACCCGGCGGCCGTCGCGGCCTTTAAGCAGCGGTACTCAGCGCAGGACCTGGTGCCGTTGCGCGAGCTTTTGGACCAGGCGGGGGCGTGAGGCCGCTGGGCCAACGCCGCCCGTGACTTGCAGGCGAGCCAGGCTGGCTCGCCTGTTTGGGAGGTGGCAACGCCTTGGCGAAAGGCGTAAAATAACGCCATTGGAGGCGATTGAATGAAAAAAACGGCTTTGGTATTGGAAGGTGGGGCCCTCAGGGGACAATACACCGCCGGGGTTTTGGACACCTTTTTGGCCCAGGGGCTGCACTTTGACACCGTCATCGGGGTGTCGGCCGGGGCGTTGTGCGGGACCAATTACGTGTCCGAGCAGTTCGGCCGCACCACGCACGTGAACGTCAATTACCGCCACGATCGCAACTACATCTCGTTGCGCCGGGCCCTGCGCCGCCAGGACGTGATCAATTTGGACTACCTCTTTGCCCCGCACGGCGCCGGGTGGGAGGACTTTGACGCGGCGACTTACAACGCAAGCGCCACCCAGTTCGTGGTGGTCGCGACCAGCGTCACCAACGGGCGGCCGGTTTACTTCGTTCACCCCAAGGACGCCGAGCTGGTTGAGGCGCTGAAGGCCTCAAGTGCCATGCCGTTCATCTCCGCGCCGCAAGACACCCGGCTGGGGCTGTGCCTGGACGGCGGCATCACCGATTCGATTCCTTACGCCTACGCGCAGGCGGCCGGTTTTGCCAAAATCGTGGTGGTTCGCACCAGAGAACGCGCCTACCGCAAGGCGGCGACCTCGCCGGTGCTGGCCGCGGCCTATCAGCACACGTTCGGGGCGCATCCGCGCTTCGTCGCGGCGGCCTGTGCCCGACCGGAGATGTACAACCGGCAGGCGACGGCGCTGGATGAGCTGGAGGCCGCCGGTGACGTATTCGTGATCGCCCCGCAACAACCGGTGACGGTCAAGCGCCTGGAAGGCGACACGGACAAGCTGCAGGCGCTGTACGAAACGGGCCGCCAAGAAAGCGCTGCGGCCTTTGAGGCGCTGTCGGCCTACCTGGCCAAGTGACGCTGGCGCAAAACGCCCCTGCCTCGGCTGATGCCAAGGCAGGGGCGTTCGTTGTGATCGGGTACGGGCAGAACCTTACCAAGTGTCGTCAGGCGCCGCGGTGAGGCGAAGGGGTTCGCGCGTTGCAGGCGCTGCGGTCGAGCGGATTCCCGGTTCTCGGCTGCGCTTAGTGCTGGGTGGCCTGTAGCCGCCGAGTCAAGTCGGCGAGAATGGCCGCGACGTTGTTGTAAACGGCACCGTTGAGCTTGATCAGGCCGACGGTGTAGAGGTTCAGGTAGTGGAACTGGTTTTCGGCGACCTGGCTGAGGGCCGAGAGCTTCTGCGCGTTGTCGAAGCCCTGCTGCCGCGAGTCGGTGTAAAGCCCCAGCACCGGAATGCCCTTGGCGTAGGCGACGCCGATTTCGCTGGCGACGCCGGCGTCGATCACGGGGCCGTCAAGCACCGCAATCATCAAGTCGGCGGCCAGCACCTCCTGGGTGTCGGCCTGGGCAATCATGGTCGAGTCGGCGTAGGCGGTTTTGTCGTTGATCGCCGCGTTCTCCTGTGGCAGGTAGATGTCAAGCGCCGGCAGCTGGTCGCGCAGTTGGGCGACCAGCTGCTGGTTGAAGGCGAAGTCGGCCTGAGAGAACAGGCCGTTGGCAAAGTAAATTTTCATGGGGTCCTCCAGAAAGGAATCAGATGCAAATTGAGTTAGTGACCGGCAGCCGCCAGCCTTACCACCAGCTGCTGCTGTTAGGGGATGAAGACCCGTTGATGCTGGCGCGGTACGAGGCACAGGGCCAGCTGTTCGCCGGGTGGCAAGGCAAAGCACCGGTGGCCGTCGCGCTGGTCGTGACCCAGGGCAGCACGTGCGAGCTCAAGAACCTGGCGGTGGCCGAACCTTGGCAGCACCAGGGGCTTGGCTTCGCCATGGTCAATCATGTGCTGACCTATTACCGCGGTGCCTACGCGCGGCTGGTGGTCGGCACCGGCGACGCGGATTTTGCCAACCTGCGCTTCTACCGCCGGCTGGGCTTTCGCTTCTGCGGGGTGCGGCGCGACTTTTTTGACGCCTACCGACCGCCGGTGGTGAGCGATGGCCTGACGATGCACGACATGGTGATGCTCGATCACTCGTTGGGGTAGGAGAAGCCCCAGGCCTTGCGAGCCGCGGTCATGATCGCCATCACGTCGCGCGTCCAGGTCAACGTCGGGTTCTCGCCGGTTTCAACGGCCTGGGCCATGTCGTGGGCCTCGTAGGCCAGCGCCTTGGCGCCTTCACCGGCCAGAATTACCTGCGACAGCTTATCGGGGTCGGTGAAGGTCGCCTCCTGGCTGCGCGGGTACTCCAAGACGCTGTAGTAGCCGCCTTCGTAGGCGACGGTGCCAAGTTTTGGCATCCGGGCCTCGAGGTTCAAGGCAACCGTGACCATTTCGTTGTTGGCGTTGTTGAGCAGCAGGGTGCTTTGGCCATCGACGCCGCTTGCAGTCGGGGTCCACTGGGTGGCCACTAAGTGCGGCGTAGCGGTCAAAAAGCGCCGCGCAAAGCTCAGCGCATAGACGCCGATGTCAAGCATCGCGCCGCCGCCGAGCTTGGAATCGTACAGCCGGGCGTTGGGCTTGCCCTGGGCAAAGGAGCCGAACATCACGTTGATGGTCTTGAGCTTGCCCAGGTCCTTGGCGGTTTCGATCAGCTGCGGGTACAGCGGCATGTGATAGATGGTCTGGGCCTCCATCAAGATCAGTTGGCGGCTTGCGGCCAAGGCGATCAGTTCGTCCAGCTGGGCGAGGTTTTCGGTGATCGCCTTTTCGGCCAGCACGTTTTTGCCGGCCTCAAGCGCCTGCTTGATGTTTTCGTAGTGGAAATTGTGCGTGGTCGCGACGTACACAATGTCGATGTTGGGATCGGCGAACAGCGCCGCGTAATCGGTAAAGGCGTGTTGCGCGTGGTACTTGGCGGCAAAGGCCTGGGCCCGTTCGAAGTCATGGGCGGCCACGCCGTAAAGCGTCTGATCTTTGGGCAAGGCGGCGGCGAACTGACTGCCAATGCCGCCCAGGCCGATGATGCCCCAGTTGTGTGTCATGTGCATTCCTCCCGGATCGTGATGACTTAATGTTAGCACAAAGCGGCCCCTGATTCTGCTACAATGGAGGGGTAACCAATTGAAAAAAAGGGGCGGATTCGATGAACGATCAGACGTTACTTGAACTGGCAGCCTTGACGCTTGCGGCCGGTGGCGAGGTGGCCAAAAACACCTGGCTGAACCAGCTGCACGTGCCGCTGGAGGCGGTGTTGGCCGGGGATGCGGCGCTGACGGCCAACCAGCGCGGCCGGCTGCGCTACCTGTTTTCCGATTACGAGTGGATGCTGGCCAACAAGGTGGCGGTGCAAGACCAGGCCGCCCCGGCCGAGCAAGGCGTCGGCTGGCGCTACCAAAACGCCAAGGCGACCATCGCCTTGGCCTGGCTTCAGGCCGGTGCCGCCACGGCGGTCACCCAAAGCCAAAGCGGCACGGCGCATCTGGAGATTCGCCGCGGCTACGGCATGCGCGGCCTCGACGACATTTTGGACTTCGCCGTGCCGGCACCAACCGCCAAGAAGCTGGAGACCCAAAAGCTCGACTTGCTGGAATGGGCCCAGGCCCAGCTGCCGGCGCCGCAAGCGGAGTAGGCGCGAGTTTGACCCAAGGACCCACAGGAATGGAGTGACGAGATGGCGCGGCGACGCAAGATCCCAATGTTTGTGACCGTCGTGATCGGCCTGATGCTGACGGCCGTGGCGGTGGTGTCGGTGCAGACGCTGATGACCCGCCGCGACCTGGCGCGACAGGCCAGCGTGGCCAAAAGCCAAAGCGCAAGCGTTTTGGCTCAAAAAGAGGCGTTCATCACCCGGTTGGCGCCTTACGCCAAGACCCTGCAGACGCAATACCAGGTGCTGCCCAGCATCACCTTGGCCCAGGCGATTCTCGAGTCCGACTGGGGCCGCTCGACCTTGGCCAGCCAGTACCACAACCTCTTTGGCATTAAGGGGACGGATCCGGCCAAGACCAAGTTGCTGGCGACCAAGGAGTACGTCAACGACCAGTGGGTGACGGTCAAGGCGCGGTTTGTCGTCTACGACAGCGACCTGGCCTCGATGAAGGCGCATGCGTTGCTGTTCGTCAACGGCACCGCCTGGAACAAGAACCAATACGCCGCCGTGCGAGCCGCCAAGGATTACCAAACCGCCGCCTACGCGCTCAAAACAGCGGGGTATGCGACCGATCCGGATTACCCGGCCAAGCTGATCAACGTGGTGCAGACCTACAACCTGACCCGCTACGATTAAAGCCCGCTTGTGCGGGCTTTTTGTGACTCGGTACCCTTGGTGTTGTGACCCAAAAATGCCGCACAAGGCGCCTGTGCGGCAGGGTGGAACTTGGTGGCAGCCGCTAGCGGTCGCCTTGTCTCAGCCTAAGAACGCGCCTTGACGACTGGCTCAGACGGCGGACAAACGCGGGGCGGCTGCTGTCTTTGAGGGCATCGTTGGTATCCAGATAAATCTCGGCGGTCCACTTGCCGTTTCGAGTGCCTGGTGGCGTCAGCACCACGCGATAGACAATCGGACAGTTCTTCAGGGTCAGGTGACGGGTATCTTTGCCTTGAAACTTGGCATAAGACCGACTGGCCTTCAGCGACTCGGCGTTGGCCAACGTGTAGTTGTACCACGCAATGCCGCTGAAGGGGCCGGTGGCTTCTCGATAGACTTTTCGCCGCACGGTGTACTTCGCGTAGCCCGCATCGGCTAAGGCGTGGTTGGCGCGTTGCGTCACCTGGTAGGTTGCGTAAGCGTGGTGGGCCCACCACAATCCGGTGATGGCGAGCAACGTCAACAGGATGATGAGCCCTGTTTTGCGTCTGAGCTTTAGATTCTGCCATTTAGTCATTAGTAACCTTCCACCTTATATGGCTTATATGCAGCATAGAAGTAGTCCGGCAACGAGCTGGGTGCGATAAAGAAGGAGGTGCCGGTTGCAACTTTTGCGCTTCCCGTCCCGTATTTGAACGATTGCCAGACCAATTTAGAGCAATAGTTTGGACCGAATACAGTTGGCCCAGCGCCTAAACCGTAAGTGATGTGCCGGTTTTTTTGAAAGCATGCGTACTGCTCCAGAATTTATAATCGGCATATGTTGCTGCTTGGGGGCCGATGCCTTTTCGTGGCCGCCAGATTTGTGTCCAATTCTTGATGTGCGACTTAATCCATGATCGCGTTGTATACTGGCGATTGTTGTCAGGGATGCCAGTAACGGTCCAGTTGAGTAGATTACCACCACCATGCATTTCTAGAACGTAATTGTGAGTGGTCGCAATCGCAGCATGACCGAAGCCGCCGCTGTTAACAATTAAAATGTCTCCTTTTTTACATCGTGAACGAATCGTTCAATGTTTGCCGCTGCCGATCTCGGCTTGATGGCTGGAATATTTGGATCAACATTTGAACCATCAGGCATTGCACCAAAGCCGGCTGCTTGAAACCAATCGTCGTAGGAAGCGAATGGCATACCGTCGGCCAGTTGCTGTGTATAGATCTGAAATCCTTCTTCGTAGGCATAGTGAAACGCGTGCTCACTGTACGTAGTAGGATTGATTTGACCCGAGTCAACCCCTACCTGATAAAGTGACCTAGAAGATGTCGTTGCACGCACAACCTCACTACTGAGTGAGATGGTTGTGACCAGCACACAACAAATAACAGCCGGTTTGATCCCCTTTAAAAAACTCAGCGCCATGTTTTCTCCTCCTTATCACCTGAAAACGTTTTCGATACAGTTGAATGATGACACTTCCAACTTAAAATAATAAGTGACTGTCATGAAGACGTGATTAGAAGTGCTTGTCAATCTGAGGGGATTGGCGATGGCGTTCTGTGGAAATCCGATAACCGAAAAACCGGTAATCCAGTGCGAATGGATTGCATCAGACCGATTAAGGGACTGCGCGTATCCTGATTCAGGTTGGCCATCGCCAAGCGACGTCTCCGCTGGCACGCGCTGAACAGTTCTCAAGTGTACCGACTAAAACCTCGCGGACTGAGCGGCGCCATGGATTAACACGTTACGCCTGGATGATTACATGTCCTCGCGTGATGAACCGACCGCCATTATTTTGGGGTGAGCGTTGCTCACGACGACTCGACAATGGTCGATTCACCGATTTTTCAGCCGTGTTTGGCGAAAATGTTCGGATAAAGGCCCGACGCATCGCGGATTCGGTTGCAAATTCGCCGTCTGGGTGGTAAAATTTGGAAAATTTAACTCTTGAAAAGGATGTGCTTACTGGTGAAATTACTGGAAGACCGAATCGAACGCGACGGTCAGGTGTTGGGCGAAGATGTGTTGAAGGTCGATAACTTCCTGAACCATCAGATTGACCCCGACTTGATGACGGCGCTTGGCGCGGAGTTCTACGCGCGGTTCAAGGACACGAAGATTACCAAGATCCTGACCGTCGAAAGCTCCGGCATCGCGCCGGCCTTGGCCGCTGGCATGCAGTTCCACGTGCCGGTCGTGTTCGCCCGCAAGCACAAGTCGCTGACCCTCAAAGACGACCTGTACACCGCCGAGGTCTACTCATTCACGAAGAAGACCGCCAACATGATCGCCATCGCCCAGAAGTTCCTCGGACCCGCCGACACGGTGCTCATCGTCGATGATTTCCTGGCGAACGGCCAGGCGGTCGAGGGCTTGATCGACATCATCGGCCAGGCCGATGCGACGCTGGCCGGGGTCGGCATCGTGATTGAAAAGACCTTCCAGAAGGGCCGCAAGCTGCTGGACGACCGCCACATTCACGTGGAGTCGCTGGCGCGAATCGCCGCCTTCGAGAACGGTCACGTGGTGTTTGAGCAAGAAGACTAGGAGGGTGTCATGACTAAACAGCCAGATGTTTCCGCACCAAAGGCCGCAGTGCTGGGCATTCAGCACCTGCTGGCGATGTACTCGGGTTCTGTCCTGGTGCCGATTCTGATCGGTGCCTCGCTGCATTTTACCGGTGAGCAGATGACCTACCTGGTGTCGATTGACATCTTCATGTGCGGGATCGCCACGGCGCTTCAGATTTTTGCCAACAAGTTCTTCGGCATCGGACTGCCGGTGGTGTTGGGCTGCGCGGTGCAGGCCGTGGCGCCCTTGATCATGATCGGGCAGAAGTTCGATTACCGCACCATGTACGGGGCGATCATCGCCGCCGGGCTGTTCGTATTCCTGATTTCCGGCGTGTTCGCCAAGCTGCGCCGCTTCTTCCCGCCGCTGGTGACCGGGACCTTGATCACCGTGATCGGGCTGTCCTTGATCCCGGTGGCGTTCCAAAACCTCGGCGGTGGCGACACCGCCGCGAAGTCCTTCGGCAACATGGGCAACCTCGCCATCGGGGCCTTCACCGTGCTGTTGATCCTGGCCTTCAACGTCTGGGGCCGCGGCTTCGTTCGCTCGATTGCGATTTTGATCGGCCTAGTCGGAGGTACCGTGTTGGCTGGACTGATGGGGCAGGTCAGCTTCGCCCCGGTGGTTGAGGCCAGCTGGTTTCACGTGCCGACGCCGTTTTACTTTGGGACCCCGAAGTTCGAGTGGAGCTCGATTGTCACGATGATTCTGATCTCGCTGGTCTCCATGGTTGAGTCCACCGGCGTGTTCTTCGCCCTAGGGGACGTCGTCGGCCGCCGCATCGAGCAAGACGACCTGCGCCGCGGCTACCGTGCCGAGGGGCTGGCGGTCTTTCTCGGCGGGATTTTCAACACCTTCCCGTACACCACCTTCTCCCAAAACGTCGGGCTGGTGCAGCTGTCCGGAATCAAGACCCGCAAGCCGGTGATGTTCTCCGCGCTGTTTCTGGTGATCCTCGGCCTGCTGCCGAAGGTCGGGGCGCTTGCGACCATCATTCCCAACCCGGTGCTGGGTGGTGCGATGCTGGTGATGTTCGGCATGGTCGCCGTGCAAGGCATTCGCATGCTGCAGCAAGTCGACTTCCACGACGATAAGAATCTGCTGGTCGCCGCGATTTCGATCGGCCTGGGCCTGGGCGTCACGGTCCAGCCGGGCATCGTGCAGTTCCTGCCCAAAACGGCGCAGCTGCTGTTCTCCTCGGGGATTTTGATGGCCTCGATCAGCGCGGTGGGGCTGAACCTCCTGTTCAATGCCCGGACCCCGCAGCCCAAGCTTGAGATCAAGGACGGCCTGAACGAGAAAGACGCACAATAAGGGGAAACTATGAGTCAATTTATTCAACCCGGTGCCGTGCTGGGCATCGTCGGCGGGGGCCTGGAGGCTTACCGCCTGGGCATGACCGCGCGGCAGCTGGGGCTCAAGGTCGTGGTGCTGGCACCCGATGAGGGCGACGTCGCCTTTGCCGCGGCCGACATGCCGCTGGTTGGGGCCAGCACCGATGCGGCCGCCTTGGCCCGGCTGGCCGAGGTGACCGCCGTGATCACTTACGTCGATGAGTTCGTCAACGGGGACGCCCTGGCCGAGCTGACCACCGCGCGGCAGCTGCCAAGCGGCGTCGATATTCTCGCCGTCACCCAGGACCGCTACCTGGAAAAGGTGTTCCTGGACGACCTGAACATGAACACCCTGCCTTACGCACAGGTGGTGACGCCGCAAGACGTCACCAAGGCCGTCGAGTCGGTGGGTTTTCCCGCCATCCTTAAGCCGATTCAAAAAAGTCTCGGTCACGATGCGGCGCTGTTGCTCAAGTCGCCGCAGGACGTGCAGGCGGCGGCCGGGCTCCTGGCCACGCGGCCATACGTAATGGAAGCTTGGCTGGATCAGCCGACCGAGTTTGCCGTCGCCGTGGCCAAAAGCGGCGATCTGGTGCAGGTGATGCCGCCGGTGCAAAACGTCTTTGCTCAACACCAGCTCAAGGCGTCACTGGTGCCGGCGGTGGCCGACGCGGCCGTTGCCCAGGAAATCACCCGGGTGGCTCAGGTCATCGCCAAGCGACTGGCCTACGCCGGCGTTTTTGGCATCGAGTTCTTCATGACCGCCAACCAGACGCTGTACGTCAAGCGCGTGTTCCCAGGGCCGCAGCCAAGCGGCGCGATTCTTGCGCCGACCACCGGCACGTCGGCCGAGGAGCTGCACCTGCGGGCGCTGCTCGGCTGGCCGCTGCCGGCGGTCAACGTGTTGCGGCCCGGGGTCTTGCTGCCGCTGTATGAGGCCGACCGCGCCGCGGCGATGACCCAGCTGGCCATCAAACCGGCCTGGCAGTTTCGGTTTTACCCAGCCGGCGCCGGGGCAATCGGTCAAGTCGCGGTGTTCGGCGACCGCGCGTTGGTCGCCCAGGCGATCAACGCCACGGACCATTTTCACCTGTAACGCAGTAGAAGAAGCGTCATCCCCAAAAGGAGGAAGAACATGATCGAGCGATACAGCCGCCCCGCGATGGCGGCGGTGTGGACGGAAGAAAACCGCTACCAGGCCTGGCTTGAAGTCGAGATTCTGGCCGCAGAGGCCTGGTCCACCCTGGGTGAGATTCCGGCCGAAGACGTCAAGAAGCTGCGGGCCAACGCCAGCTTCACCGTCGACCGAATCCACGAAATCGAGGCGGTGACCCGCCACGACGTCGTCGCCTTTACCCGCACCGTGTCCGAGTCCCTGGGCGCCGAGAAGAAGTGGGTTCACTTCGGGCTCACCTCAACCGACGTGGTCGACACCGCGCAGGGGTACGTGCTGCGCCAGGCCAACGCGATTTTGCGCGAAGATCTGGTGGCGCTGCAGGCCGCCTTGGCCAAGCTGGCCAAGGCCTACAAACACACGCCGATGATGGGCCGCACCCACGGCGTCCACGCGGAGCCGACCACCTTCGGCCTGGTGATCGCGACCTGGTACGCCGAGATCACCCGCGACATCGCGCGGTTCGATGAGGCCGCCGTAGAGGTCGAGGCCGGCAAGATTTCCGGCGCGGTCGGCACTTTCGCCAACACCCCGCCGGCGGTCGAGGCCTACGTGACGTCGCACCTGGGCATCCGCGCCCAAGACATTTCCACCCAGATTCTGCCGCGCGATCTGCACGCCCGCTACATTCAGACGCTGGGGCTGATTGCGACCTCCGTCGAGCGCTTCGCCACCCAGGTGCGGCACATGCAACGCACCGAGGTTCACGAGGTCGAAGAGCACTTCAACCCGGGTCAAAAAGGTTCCAGCGCGATGCCGCACAAGCGCAATCCGATCGGCTCCGAGAACGTCTCGGGACTGGCGCGCATCATTCGCGGTTACAGCATCCCGGCGCTTGAAGACGTCAACCTGTGGCACGAGCGCGATATCTCGCACTCAAGCGCCGAGCGGGTGATGCTGCCGGACGCCACCGGCCTGTTGGACTACATCCTGCACCGCTTCACGAGCATCATCACCAACCTCGACGTGTTCCCGGAGACGATGCTTGAAAACATGAACAAGACCCACGGGCTGATTTTCAGCCAACGGGTGATGCTCAAGCTGATTGAGGCCGGCCTGTCTCGCGAGGCCGCCTACGACCTAGTCCAGCCCAAAACCGCCCAGGCCTGGGACGAACACCGCGACTTCCGGGCGCTGCTTGAGGCCGACCCCAATGTCACCGCCAAGCTCACCCAGGCCGCCCTCGACGACGCCTTTGATTACCACTATCACCTCAGCCACGTCGATGAGATTTTCGCTCGCGTCGGGCTGGGAGACTAGCCAAGCCGCCACGCCTTTGCGTGGCGTTTTTGCGTCCGGGGACGGCCGCGGATTGCCGGCGCGGCGACCGTGCAGTATGATGGTGACATTGAAGCCCAAAGGAGTATCCGATGACCCAAGCCCTCGTCTTTTTTGATCTCGATTACACGCTGCTGGACGACGCCAAGCGGGTGCCGGCGGCCAACCTGGCCGCCATCGCGGCACTTCAGGCCAACGACTGCCTGCCGATTCTTTGCACCGGCAAGAACTACTGGGAGGTTGCCGACTTGGTGGCGCAAACCGGCATCGACACACTGGTTTGCGCCAACGGCGCCGACCTGTACGTCAAGGGCGAGCACGTAACCCAGCAGCCGATCGGCCGGCCGCAGCTGCGCCGGCTGCTGGCCGCCGCCGACGCGGCCAGCGTGCCGGTGGCGCTGTTTAACGACCACACGGTGGTGGTCAACCGCGCGACGGCGGCGACGCAACGGGAGTTTGAGATGATGCGCCAGCCGCAGCCGGCGGTGGTGCCGGCCTTTTTCGAGCACGAACCGGTGTGCATGTGCTTGCTGTTCGTGCCGAACCAGCCCGACCAGCAGGCGCTGACGCGAGACTTCACCGCCGCTTTCCCCGAGCTGACCTTTTACCGCAACGGGCCCTTCGCGCTGGACGTGGTGGCCAACGGCATGACCAAGGGCACCGGCATCGCGCTGCTGCAGGCACGACCGGACTTCGCCGGGGTCAAGACGTTCGCATTCGGCGATGGCAACAACGACTTGCCGATGTTTGCGCAGGTCGATGTGGCCGTCGCGATGGGCAACGCGCTGCCGAATGTGCTGGCGGCGGCCGATTACATCACCGCCGATTACTTGCACGCGGGTATCCCCAAGGTGCTGCGGCATTTCGGCCTGATCTGAGCAGCACGAGTTGAAGACACACAAACACCGCCAGCCGGGACAACCGGTTGGCGGTGTTTTGGTTTTAGCCGCACACCACGGCACGGCAAAGCCGGCGCCGTGTGTGGCACGTATACGTGAGGAAATGGTGCTCGACGACCCAGCCAATTTCTGGACTCAAGCCAGTTAAGCTGGTTTCATTTACGCGAATTTCTTCGCTCGCGTACACTCACGTGGTCGACATAGGTCGACGTTCATCAGATGAGGGTGAGAAAATTGGCTGGGCTGTCGCCGAACATGGATCACCCATACCCGAAGCGTAACATGGCTTTGAGTTAAATGCGAGCGTTTCACGCGCTGTTGAAATGTAAGATTATTGTAAATGGTGCATATAGGCCACTACTTAGCACGTAAACCATAAAAAAAGGGCGCTACGATATTTGGAGTTGATAGGCTACTTGCCTGCCAACTCCTTTTTCTATACCATTTAGTTTCCAGCACAAAAACAGGACACCACAAGGTTTCCTGTTCATCGTCCCGACCAAAGAAT
>NZ_JANQBA010000009.1 GCF_025490915.1 Lacticaseibacillus parakribbianus
TCAGATCAAACGAATCAAAAACACAGCATACGGGTATAAGAACTGGATGAACTTCATCAACCGCATTTTCTTGGAACGCGTCTGGTTCAAACCAAATGGCACTAATAAAAGAGCACCCAGACCGATTAAGGCCCAGGCACTCTCATAAATCTGTATCAACTCCACTTGACGAAGAGCCAAAAAAAGAGCCCGTCTCCGGGCTCTTACCGCGACCTACTTGGTGTAGGCCTCGACTAATTTTTTGTTGTCGTCGTTGGAAATGGAATCGTTGATCGCCTTGTCGGCCAACTCCGCCATGTCCGCGGTAGACAGCCGCTTCATCAGGCTGCGAATCTTAAGTACAGAGGTCGCAGACATCGAGTACTCGTCCAGGCCCATCCCCAAGAGGATTGGGACCATGATCGGGTCACCGGCGGCTTCCCCACACATGCCGGCCCACTTGCCTTCCTTGTGTGCCGCGTCAATGACGTTCTTGATCAGGCGCAGGATGGATGGGTTGTAAGGCTGGTAGAGGTAGGACACGTGCTCGTTCCCGCGGTCAGCGGCCATGGTGTATTGGATCAGGTCGTTGGTGCCGATGGAGAAGAAGTCGACGTGCTTGGCGAATTGGTCAGCCAGGACCGCGGCGGCCGGGATTTCGATCATCATCCCCAGTTGGATGCTATCGGAAACCTTGACGCCGTCGGCCTCCAGCTTGCCCTTTTCTTCGAGGAAAATGGCCTTGGCGGCTTCGAATTCCTGAATCGTGGCGATCATCGGGAACATGATGCGCAGTTCACCAAACGCGGAGGCACGCAGCAAGGCGCGCAACTGGGTGCGGAAGATGTCCTGCTTATCAAGCGAAATCCGAATCGCGCGGTAACCCAGGAATGGGTTTTGCTCCTCTGGCAGCGGCAGGTACGGCAGGTGCTTGTCCCCACCGATATCCATGGTGCGCACCACAACCGGCTTCGGGCTCATCGTTTCGAGAACCTTCTTGTAGGCCTCGAACTGATCGTCTTCCGTCGGCAGTTCTGCGGAGTCCATGTACAGGAATTCGGTGCGGTACAAGCCGATCGCCTCGGCGCCGTTGGCCAAGACCCCATCGAGGTCCTTGGGCGTGCCGATGTTGGCGGCGATGTCGAAGTGCTTGCCATCGGCGGTGACGGACTTGGCGGTTTTGAGCAGCGCCCATTCGGCCTTTTGATCCGCGTAAGCCTTGGCTTCCTTCTGGGATGCCACGACCTGCGCCTCGCTTGGGTCGATGGTGATGTCGCCGGTCAAGCCGTCAACGGTTAAGAGCTGCCCTTCCTTGACGCTGGTCGTGATCTCTTGGGTCCCAACAACGGCTGGGATCTCAAGGGAGCGGGCCATAATCGCGGAGTGGGCGGTGCGGCCACCGATGTCGGTGACGAACGCCTTAACGTACTTCTTGTTGAGCTGCGCCGTGTCGGACGGGGTCAGGTCGTGGGCAACCACGATGACCTCGGAGTCGATCAGCGCCGGGTTCGGCAGCGGCCGGCCAAGCAAGTGGGCCAAAATGCGGGTGGCCACGTCGCGGATGTCCGCGGCGCGTTCTTGCATGTACGGGTTGTCGACCATCGCCTCGAAGGTGGCGATGAACATATCGGAAACCGACTTCAGTGCGGTTTCAGCATTGACCTTGTCGTCTTTGATTTTCGATTCGATCGCGCCGGTGAACTCCGGATCTGCCAGAATCATCATGTGTGCGTCGAAGACTTGCGCCTCTTCCTCACCCAGTGACTCCGCCGCCTTTTCGCGGATAATCTTCAGCTCGCCGTTGCTTTGGTCCAGTGCGTCGTGCAAACGGTCGATTTCTTTTTCTGGATCTTCAATTGTAGACTGAGAAAATGACAAATCGGGTTGCACTAACATGTAGGCCTTCGCAGTTGCGATGCCGTCACTAGCAGCGATCCCTTTGAGTTGCTTTGTCATTAGTCAGACAGACCTTCCTTTTTCATCGTTTCTTCGATGGCGTTGATGGCATCGGCTTCGTCGGCACCTTCAGCGGAGATGGTCACGTCGGCACCTTGGCCAACGCCCAGGGACATCACGCCCATGATGGACTTCAAGTTGACGCTCTTCCCCTTGTATTCCAAGTTGATGTCGGAGTTGAACTTGCTTGCGGCCTGAACCAAAAGGGTAGCCGGACGTGCGTGGATCCCTGTTTCTGCAATGACATTAAATTCGCGTTTTTCCATGAGTAATCTGCTCCTTCGCATAAAAAGTCTTTTCCGAATAGAATGGACAATTCTATCTCTTGTAAACCTTACCATCATTCCGTTTTCACGGCAAGTCTGAAGTCGCTTTTTAATCTCCCGACCCGGATTTGTAACGGTAGACGATGTTACCGCCGCGTTTGGCCTGCCCCACGATCTCGTCGCGGTTGGGATAGTCGGTCCAAGCGGTCCGAAACGCCCCGAAAGTTTCCGGGGTCACCTCGATTTCGCTGCGCGACCCTGCGCGTAACTCGTCCATCAGCTGCTGGTAGTCCGGTGCCATTCGCCTGCCTCCTTTAAAGCGCCAACCTTTGGAGTTGACGCGCTTTGACGTACAAGATTATGCTAGCATTATGCGAGTGAAACCGCAATCAAAACCGATAAGAAAAGGGTTTCGTCAAATTTTTTAGCACTCTCGCATCCAGAGTGCTTGCAAATTTAACCCGCTGTTGTATACTAGTCCTTGGTCAAGAAAGGTCAAAGCTTTTTTTGACAAGGGGGTCTCCCCCACAAAGAAAGGTCGTGATCGCGATGCTCTGTGAGAACTGCCATCAAAATCCAGCGACCATTCACCTGTACACCAGCGTGAATGGTCAACGCCAAGAGATCAACCTGTGCCAAAACTGCTACCAGCAGCTCAAGGCGCAAGCAGGAGGTTCTATGAATCCAACCAATGCAAGCAACGACCCCTTCGGCTTCAACAGCCTTGACGACCTGTTCAAGGCGATGAGCCAGGGGCAAAATTCGGGCCAGCCCGAATCCCCAACCGCACAGACCCCGCCGACGCAGGCCGGCCGCGGTGGCAACAACAACCGTGGCGGCGGCAACAGCGTGCTCGCGCAGTTCGGGGTCAACCTGACCGACAAGGCCAAAAACGGTGAGATCGATCCCGTGATCGGCCGCGACGCCGAAATTGCCCGGGTAATCGAAATTCTGAACCGACGCACCAAGAACAACCCGGTGCTGATCGGTGAGGCCGGGGTCGGCAAGACCGCGGTGGTCGAAGGCCTCGCGCTGAAGATCGCCAACGGTGACGTGCCGGCCAAGCTGCAAGAGCGCCAGGTCATCCAACTCGACGTCGTGTCGCTGGTGCAAGGCACCGGCATTCGCGGCCAGTTCGAGCAGCGCATGCAGCAGCTGTTGACCGAGCTGAAGAAGAGTCCCAACGTCATTTTGTTCATCGACGAGATTCACGAAATCGTCGGGGCCGGCAACGCGGAAGGCGGCATGGACGCCGGCAACGTGATCAAGCCGGCGTTGGCGCGTGGCGAGATGCAACTGGTCGGCGCCACCACCAACAACGAGTACCGCCAGATTGAAAAAGACAGCGCCTTGGCCCGGCGCCTGCAGCCCGTCACCGTCGACGAGCCGACCGAGGCCGAAACCGTCAAAATCCTCGAAGGTATCCAAAAGCGCTACGAAGATTACCACCACGTCACCTACACGCCGGCCGCGATTCAGGCCGCCGTCACCCTGTCCAGCCGCTACATCCAAGACCGCTTTTTGCCCGACAAGGCCATCGACTTGCTGGATGAGGCCGGCTCGCGCAAGAACCTGACCATCACCGTGGCCGATCCCAAGACCGTACAGGCCAAGATTGACGACGCCGAAAAGCAAAAGCAAGCCGCGCTGAAGCAAGAGGACTACGAAAAGGCCGCGTTTTACCGCGACCAGGTCACCAAGCTTCAGAAGATGCAAGATCAGCAAAAGCAGGACGCAAACGCCGACACCCCGACCGTGACCGATAAGGACATGGAGCAGATTGTCGAGCAAAAGACCAACATCCCAGTCGGTGAGCTGCGCAACCAAGAGGCCCAGCAGCTCAAAGACCTGGCCCCGCACCTCGAAGCCAACGTGATCGGGCAAGACGACGCCGTCGACAAGGTCGCCCGCGCCATTCGCCGCAACCGCATCGGCTTCAACAAGACCGGCCGCCCCATCGGCAGCTTCCTGTTCGTCGGCCCCACCGGCGTCGGCAAAACGGAGCTGGCCAAACAGTTGGCCAAGGAGCTCTTCGGCTCCCAGGAGGCGATGATTCGCTTCGACATGTCGGAGTACATGGAAAAGTTCAGCGTGTCCAAGCTGATCGGTTCCCCTCCGGGCTACGTCGGCTACGAAGAGGCCGGCCAGCTGACCGAGCAGGTGCGGCGTAATCCGTACAGCCTGATTCTGCTGGACGAAATCGAAAAGGCCCACCCGGATGTGATGAACATGTTCCTACAGATTCTCGACGACGGCCGCCTGACCGACAGCCAGGGCCGCACCGTTTCCTTCAAGGACACCATCATCATCATGACCTCCAACGCCGGTTCGACCGACGCCGAGGCCAACGTGGGCTTCGGGGCGTCTTTGAACGGCACCACCAAGAGCGTCTTGGGCCAACTGGGCAACTACTTCAAGCCTGAATTCCTGAACCGCTTCGACGATATCATCGAATTCAAGCCGCTGACCAAGGAGTCCCTGCTCAAGATTGTGTCGCTCATGATCGACCAGACCAACGCCAACATCCACGATCAGGGCCTGACGATTCACGTCACCGACCCGGTCAAGGAGAAGCTGGTCACCCTCGGCTACGATCCCGCCATGGGGGCCCGGCCACTGCGCCGCGTCATCCAGGAGCAGATTGAAGACCGCGTCGCCGATTTCTACCTCGACCACCCGCAGGCCAAGGCACTGGAGGCCCGCATCAGCAATGGCGAAATTGCCATTTCAGAGGCCGGCGCCTAGCGCCACGCAAAAGCCGACAACCGTCATCAGACGGCTGCCGGCTTTTTTGGCGTTCAGACGTATTCGACCAACGACTACCGGCCGCTGCGCCAAGTCCCGCTAACCCGCTCGCGTTGCCGAGCGGTCTGTCACCTGCTGCCGTGACGGGCGACTCGGTGTGACCGCCGCCCCACCCAGGCGCTGGCGCCGAGGTAGGCGATCAACAGCGTCCACAAAACAGCGACCAACCACCCCGCCTGCCCAGACGTCATGGCCGCACCGCGGTTCTGGTTGAACTGCCGCACCAGCGCGTTGATGGCAAACATCACCAGCAACAGCATCTCGGGCGCAAGCACCCCCAGCATGTGATGGCGAACGGCCACCCACCCGAGCCATCCCAGCGCCACCGCGCAGCTGCCGGCAATCAGCACCAGGTTCCAAGGCGCCGGGACGGCCACCGCTGGCCCCGGCTGCCACACGATCAGGGCCACGACCACAGCGAGCCAGCCGCCGCCAAGCGCCGCCAGCGAGGCGCCCGTTTCCCACCAGCCGTGGCCCGGCGTGAAGGCGACGGCCGCGGCCCAACGCGCAAGCAGGGCGACGACGGCCACCGTGATGGCGATCATCCCGCCGGCCGCCCCCAGGTGCAGCGCGAGCACCGACTGGCGGCCGGCGGCCCCCAGCAGCATCATCAGCCACCCCAGCCCGGTAACCACCGCCCCACCGCGTAACCAAAACCGCCAGGGCCGCAGCGGTAGCTCGCGCAGAATTGCCTTGGTCATCCCCTGTGGATCCTGGCCGAAGTAGGCTTCGGCCGACTCGCCGGCGGCCTCAGCGGACTGCAGGTCCTGCGCCAGCGCCAGCAGCTGGGCCACCACCGCGGCCCGGTCGCGGGTCCACCCCAGCGCCTGCATGGCCAGCCGCACCCGGCTGAACCACACGCGGTCGCTTGGGTGCAGCGTGTTTTGCAGCGCATCGAGTTGCGCTTCGTCATCTCGTCTTGTCATCTTGCCCCTCCTTGGTGTCGGCCATCACCCGGGCCACCTGGGCCCCAAAGCTGGCCCAATCCGCCTGAAAAGCCGCCAGCGTCTTTGCGCCTTGCGTCGTCAGCGTGAAGTACTTGCGCATCGGGCCGTCCGGTGAGGCCTGCTGAACCCCACGCAAGTCACCGCTGGCCTCGAGCTTAGCCAACATGGGGTACAGCGTTCCGCCGACAATCGAGGTGAACCCATAGTCGTGCAGCGCCTGCATCAGCTCGTAACCGTAAGTCGCTCGCCTGGCGATAATGGCCAACACACAGCCTTCTAAAACCCCACGCAGCAGTTGTGTCTGTTTCATGTTGCCTCCTAGTTAGTCAGCCTGACTAGTGCAGCATACGCCCGTCCCGCTAGTTTGTCAAACTAAATAGTGGTTGGCTTACGGCCACCTGCCAGGAACCGATGCGACGCCCTTGTCGCGGGCTCTAAGACGTGCGACAATCGAAATGGAAGCCAATTCAAAGGGGTGTTCATCATGACCAAATCCGAGAAAGAAAAGTCCTTTGCCGGTGAGCTGTACCAGCCCAACGACGCCGCACTGACGGCCGAACGCGCGGAGACGACCCGCCGGTTGTACGATTACAACCACCTCCACCCGCTGCAAAAGGCCGAACGCACCGCGGCCTTGCGTGGGCTTTTGGGCCACGTCGGCGCCAATTGCGTGATCGAGCAGCCGCTGTTCACCACCTATGGCACCAACACCGTGGTCGGCGACAACTTCTTCATGAACGTGAACGGCCGGCTGATGGACAGCGGCAAGATCACCATCGGCGACAACGTGTTCATCGCCCCGGACGTCGCCTTGATCACCGAGACCCACTCGCAAAACGTACCGGAACGCATCCAGGGGCTGGAGTACACCCACCCGATCACCATCGAAGACAACGTGTGGCTTTGCACCGGCGTCAAGGTGCTGCCCGGCGTCACCATCGGCCGCAACACGGTGATCGGCGCCGGCAGCGTGGTCACCAAGGACGTCCCGGCCAACGTGATGGCCGCTGGCGTCCCCTGCAAGGTGATCCGCGCAGTTGCCCCAGAGGACCGCGCCTGAGCCGCCAAAATAACGCCGCCGAGCGGCGCAACCCAGCGTCCCGCCACCAACCGCGACAGAAACTGTCCGGCTGGCGCCGCAGATGTAGTATTTCGCGGCGAAGTCTTTTATAATGAAAGTAGATAAAAGAACGGGGGTACACGATATGCGTTTGATCGACATCACCAACAGTTACCCGCACTTAGTCACCCAACAGCTTGCCCACACCGATGCGACCTACATTAAGGTCTACTCGCTGGGCAACGTGACGGTCATTTTCACCAAGGCCCCCACGCATGACGAGCTGCTGTTCACAAGCGACACCCGCAACATCAAGGACGCCGAGATTGCCTTTGCGCTTGAGAAGCTTTGCGGCGTCGCGTTCAACGACGCCACGGTGATTCGCGGCGATAAGCTGGCCGAAGTCACGCTGCGGCCGAAGCACTAACGACGTCGGCTGCGGCCGGCGTTGTTTGTTCTCAAGGAGGGTAGCATGGGATTATTCGCCAAGTTACGGGCCTGGCTGCGCCCGACGCCGGTTTTGGCCCCGACGCAAAAGCCCAAACTGCCACGGCGGCAACCGACCGCACCCGCGCCGGCGGCCCCAGTGACGCCACGACCGACGGTGCCGGCGGTGACCGGCCCCACCGCGGCGCGGGTGCGGCTGACCGTGCGGTTTGAAGATCGCGAGGGACGCACGCTTGCGCCGCAGCAGGTGCTGTACGGCGCCATCGGCCAGCCCGTCGCTATCGACGTACCGCTGATTCCAGGCTTCGTGCTGACTGGCATCGACGGCTTCACCGCCCAGTTTCCCGCCGCGCCGCATGTCATCTGCTACCGCTACCTGCCCCGCGTCGCGGCCCCGGTGGTGGTCTACCACCGAGACGAGGGCGGTCGGCTTTTGGCCAACCCAGAGATCCTGATCGGCAAGCTGAACGCGGCCTTCACCACTCAGGCCCTAGCCGAGCTCGCGGCCCACGCCGCTGTCCAGACCCAAACCGGCCACTTCACCGAAACCAGCCAGCAGGTGACCTTCACCTACGACCTCGCCCGGCTGACGCCCGGCACCCCGCCGGCCGCGGCCTTCATCGAGCTGCTCACGGCCAAGGCCACCTTCGCCCAACCCGACTTCAACCAGCCGCTGGCCACGAAGCTGCCGGCCCACACCTTCTGGCGCGTGTTCGCGATGGCCAGAGAAAGCAGCGGCCAGGTGTGGCTCAACATCGGAGGCGCCCAGTGGCTGACCGCCGCAGACACCAGGCCGCAAAGCGCCGACCCCTACCGCCTGGCTCAGGCCCCCGTACCGCAACCCGACGCGCAGTTCGCCTACACCGAAACGGCCCTGCGCCAAGGCGTGACCATCACCTGCGGCCCCCATGGAATCACCCAGTGGCTGGCGCCGTACGGTGACGTCGCGCCGCTGCGACTGGCGAACGGCGACCGGGTGATGGCCGTTGCCAGCGTGACTGCAGCCAACGGCAGCCGCTGGCTGCGCCTGCAAGGCGACCTGTTCATCCAGGCGCGTTACGCCGACTGAGCGCCCAGACGGCAAAAAAGCACTTCCCAATTGTTGCGGGAAGTGCTTTTTTGGCCAGCTTGCTTAAGCCTGGTAAGCTGGGGTCGACCCCTGCACCAGCGGCGTGGAATCCTTGTCCAACGGCGCCGCGGTCATGCCGAGCTTGGCGTCTTCGCCCAACACGCCGACCGCCGCCGCGTTCAGCGCATCGATCAGCGCCTGGGTGGCGGCCTCGTCTTGGTCCGGCGCGTCGATGATCAGCAACAGGTGGGACTGATCGGCGAAGTCCAGCTGCCGCAGCCAGGCGCGTTTGATCTCGGCGTGTTCCGCCAGCTCGGTTTCAACCGCCAGCCACAGCCCGGCAGGTACCGTGCTGGGCTCGGATACGGCCACCTGGGTCTGATCCGGGTGCTCCTGCCGCGCGTCGGCCTGCTTACCTAAATCGGCCAGCGCCTCGCGGTCGAAGTTGATGTTGTCCTCGAAGGGATTGATCACCATGCCGGCCACGTCCTCGTTGTCCGTGATCAGCTTGGCGATGTCCAAGAAGCCGACCGGAATCACCGCCGACTTCTTGACGTTGTCGGCCAGGCCGTTGTCGTTCCAGTTGTCGTACAGCTGGTTGACGGACAGCCAGTCGGTGAACAGCGGCTGGATTTTCTCGTCCTTGGTGGTGGTCAGAAGCGGGAACTCGAGCTCCGCGTCGGCCGGCACGGTGGTGTCGCCGTTAGCTGCGATCTCAAGCGGGGCCTCGGACATCACCACCATCAGCAGCGTGGACCGCTCGATCAGCTCCTCCAAGAAGGCGCTCATGTTGTCTTCGGTGTTGTCGAGCGAAAACGAGCGCCACTTGGCGAGCAGGTCGTCGTTGGTGATTGCATGCACGGAGCGGGTGTTGTCGTCGTTAGATTCTGTCATGAGGAACTTCCTTTCTGCATTACAGCTTGGCGGTTAGCGTGACATCGGGGTACTTATCGGCGAACCAGCGCAGGGCGTACTGATTCTCGAACAAAAACAGCGGCGCGTCATGAACGTCTTTGACCAGCAGGTTGCGCGAGCTGGACATCCGCTCGTCCAGCTGGGTGGGGTCGATCCACCGGGCCACCCGGCTGCCGATCGGGGTCATCACGACCTCGGAGTTGTACTCGTTTTGCATCCGGAACTTAAACACTTCAAACTGCAGCTGACCGACCGCCCCGAGGATGTACTCACCGGTCGCATAGGTCTTGTAAAGCTGAACCGCGCCTTCTTGCACCAGCTGCTGCATCCCCTTGTGGAAGGACTTTTGTTTCATCACGTTCTTGGCGGTCACGCGCATGAACAGCTCCGGGGTGAACTGCGGCAGCGCCTCGTACTCGACCGGTTGCTTGCCGGCGTAGATCGTGTCGCCGATCTGGAAGTTGCCGGTGTCGTACAGCCCGACGATGTCGCCGGCCACCGCCGTTGACACCTGCTCACGGGCATCCGACATGAACTCCGTCGCGTTGTTCAGCCGCAGCGGCTTGCCCGTGCGTTGCAGCGTCACGTCCATGCCGCGGTCGAACTCGCCGGCACCGATGCGGACAAAGGCGATGCGGTCGCGATGGTTGGGGTTCATGTTAGCCTGAATCTTGAACACGAAGCCGGAAAAGTCCGGCGCGGTCGGCGCAAGCGTCCGGCCGTCTTGCAGGACGTGCTCGCCCGGCTCCGGCGCCATTTCGACGAAGTGGTTCAAGAAGGTTGCGACCCCGAAGTTCGTCAGCGCGGAGCCGAAGAACACCGGCGTCTGGTCCCCCTTCATGACCTTTTTGAGGTCGAACTGGTTGCCTGCGTCATTGAGCAGCTCGATGTCGCTCAGCGTGTCTTGGTAGATTGATTCGTTGACCAAGGGTTCGCTTGGCGCCAACTTGCCGTCGGTCAGCGGCAGGTAGCGCTCGCCGGCCTCGTTCTCGCGGTACAGCTCGATGCGCGAGTCGACCCGGTCGTACAGGCCGACCAGCCCCTTGCCCATGCCGATCGGCCAGTTCATCGCGTAGCCCTCAATGCCCAAAAGCTCCTCGAGTTCGGCAATCAGGTCCAGTGGTTCGCGCCCGTCGCGGTCCAGCTTGTTCATGAAGGTGAAAATCGGAATGCCGCGCTTTTTGACGACCTTGAACAGCTTTTTGGTCTGCGCCTCGATCCCCTTGGCGGAGTCGATCACCATGACCGCCGCGTCGACGGCCATCAGGGTGCGGTAGGTGTCTTCCGAGAAATCCTCGTGCCCTGGGGTGTCCAAGATGTTGATGCGCTTGCCGTGGAAGCCGAACTGCATGACGGAGCTGGTGACGGAGATGCCGCGCTGCTTTTCAATCGCCATCCAGTCGGACTTGGCGAAGTGGCCGGTTTTTTTGGCCTTGACCGTGCCGGCCTCGCGGATGACGCCACCGAACAGCAGCAGCTGCTCGGTGATTGTGGTTTTCCCGGCATCCGGGTGCGAGATGATCGCGAAGGTGCGTCGCTTGGCGACGGCGTCTTTTAATTCCTGTGGTTTCATTGGTACTTCCTTTCGTGGGTCCAGTCGTCGTTTACCGCTGCTGCTTTACATCCGCTTGCCTCCATGCCGAAAAAAAGCCCTGCGACGGCAGGGTCTTGTCTAGTACTCAATTATAATGAAAGAGCGGCTGCGTGTATAGAGGGCTGGCCAAACTTGCCGCTCAGGGGGTGGCCGCCTCGGTGGCCGCCGGCTGCGGCACGTGCAGCCGCAAGTCGACCAGCCGCGGCCCCACCATGCGGCCGGTGGTCAGCGTCATGCCGTTCTCAAGCGTCAGCGTGGTCGGCTTGACCGCGGAAGGCAAGGCGCCAAGCCGCGTGATCACAAAACCGGCGACCGTGTCGACGTCGGGCTCTTCAAGCGCCGTGTTGAACCGCGCGTTGAAGTCATTGAGCGTCATGCGCCCGGACACCAGGAAGTCGGCGTCGCCCAGCCGGGTGACCTCAACGGTGGCGGAGTCCGACTCGTCGTCGATGTCGCCGACAATCTCTTCCACCAAGTCCTCGATGGTGGCCAGGCCGACCACCCCGCCGTACTCATCGAGCAGGACGGCCAGCTGCTGCTGCTGCTGGCGCATGGTGAGCAGAAGCGCCGGCACCGGAATGGTTTCGGGCACGAACAGCGGTGGGGTCATCACCTGTTCCAGCCGAACGTGATCGAAGCCGTCGCGCCGGGCGGCCTTCAGCAGGTTTTTGATGTGAACCACGCCGATCACCTTGTCCTTGTCGCCGGCGTAAACCGGAATGCGGGAGTAGATGTTGGCCAGAATCTGATCGATCGCGTCTTGATCGGGAATGTCGGCCGAGACCATGAACGCGTCGATGCGCGGCACCATCACGGCGCTGGCCAACGTGTCGTTCAGGCCGATGATGCCTTCGAGCATTTCGTACTCGCCGGCGTCGATCGCCCCGCTTTGCTTGCCGGATTCGATCACCGACACCATTTCGTCGCGCGTCACCTGGTTGGCGTCTTCGTGGTGCTTCAACGGCGTCAGGCGCATCAGCAGGTTGGTCGAGGCCGCCAGCAGCCAGACGAAGGGCCGCAGCACCAGGCTCAACACGCTGATCGGCGTCACCGCCGCCTTGGCCACCGCCTCGGTCGAGGCCAGCGCCAGGCGCTTGGGGTAAAGCTCCCCGAACACCAAGGAGACGTAAGACAAGCCGACCGTGACCAGCACCACTGCCACCTCCTTGGCCCCGGGCAGCGGCAAAAGCGGCGCCAGCCGGGCGGCGATGGTGGTCGCCGCCTGGGCCGAGGACAGGAAGCCAGCAAAGGTGATGCCGACTTGGATGGTCGCCAGGAAGTTGGTCGAGTCGTCCATGATGGCGACGAGGCGAGCGGCCTTGCGATCGCCGGCCTTGGCCTGGGCGGCCACCTTGCTGCGGCTCAAAGACACCACCGCGATTTCGGCGGCGGCAAAGCAGGCGTTCAGTACCGTCAGTAGCGCAATCAGCCCCAGCTGGGGCCACAGACTGGCAGGTGTGCTTTCCATCTCACAAGTCCTCCAATTGTCGTTGCCGGCACAAAACCCGGCAAAGGTGCATTGAGTATAGCAAGCCCACCGCCGGATTTCAAGGCCGGTGCAGCTTGGCCCCCAGTAGCTGGGCCTTTTTGCGCTGGGTGCGGTGAAAGGCGTAAAGCTCCAGCGCGTAAGACACCACGGTCTTGGCGACGGCGTATACCGGCACCGCCAAAATGGTCCCCATGATGCCGTACAAGTTGCCGGCGACCAGCAGCAAGACAATGATGGTCAGCGGGTGAATGTCCAGGCTGCGCCCGATCACGTTGGGGTAGATCAGGTTGCCGTCGGTTTGCTGCACGATCAGCACCACCACGATCACCAAGGCAACCTGCCCCCACCCAGTGGTCGCCGCCACCGCCAGGGCCGGGGCGATGCCCAAGTACGGCCCAAGGTACGGCACGATGGTGAAGACGCCGGCGACGAAGCCCAACAAAAAGGCGTAGGGTAGCCCGATCAGGAGGTAGCCGATGAAGGTGAAGGTACCGACGAACAGGCACTCGATCGCCTGCCCGGCGATGTAATGCGACAGCGTCTGGTTCATCCGGGAAAACACCGTGGCGACCTCTTGCTGGTAGCGCCCGGGCAAAAGGCGTTGTACCGCCGGCACCAAGCGGTCGCCGTCCTTGAGCATGTAAAATAGCACCACCGGCACCGTGATCACGTTGACCACCACGGCCGCGACGCTGCCGATCAGCCCGGGTAGCCCGGAGGAGAAGTTGCCCAGCACCTGGTTGAGCAAGGTGCTGGGTTGGACCTTGAGCTTGGCCACGACGCTTTCGACGTCGAATTGCTGGTACCACTGGTAACGCGCCAGCCGGTGAATGAAGGCCCGCAGCGTGACCAGAAAATCCGGCAGCCCGGTGATCAGCTGCGTCACTTGGTTGACTAGGTTGGGAATGATGGCAGCGACGATCAGCACAAAGCCGGACAAAACCGCCACGAACACCAAGGCGATTGCGGCGCCTCGGGGAATGTGCAGCCGCCCCAAAAGCTTAACCAGCGGGTTGAACAGGTAGTACAAGAAGCCGGCGGTGATCAGCGGCACCAGAAGCGTCGAGAAGAAGGCCGCGATCGGCGCCACCAAAAAGCTCAGGTGCGACAGCGCAATCAGGAGCAGCGCGACGATCAGGGCCTCAAGCGACCAGTACATCAGCTTGGAGCGGCGCAGCTTTTCAAACATGTTTTTGCCTCCTTGGGGTGTGACGGTGGCTTGTGAATGCTATAATGGCGTCACTATTAATGAAAGCTGTGATTGTGATGGAATTCAACGTGACCCGTGACCTGACGTCTGCAACCTACCAAGACGCTTTGGCAATTCGCCAAACCGTCTTCGTGACGGAGCAAGGCGTCCCCCACGACCTGGAAGTCGATGCAAACGAGGCCAACGCGCTTCACTTCGTCGCCTACGAGAACGGCTTGGCCCTGGCCACCGCGCGGCTGTTGCCGGCCGAGTACGGCTACCACGTCCAGCGCGTGGCGGTGCTTGCCCCTTACCGTCACCACGGCGTCGGCGAGGCGCTGTTGGCCCATCTGGCCGAGTTCGCCGCGGCTCACGGCGCAGCCGAGCTGCGCCTCGGGGCCCAAGTCCAGGCGGTCGGCTTTTACAAGCGCCTGGGCTACCACCTGACGGCTTTACCCGAGTTCACCGAGGCCGGCATTCAGCACCGCGAAATGGCCCTCACCCTGTAGCACAACGCCCCCGCCTAGCAATTAGGCGGGGGCGTTGTCGTCAATCGAACTCGTCGTAGCCTTCAAGCTCGTCTTCGTTGATGTACAAAATGTACTGCACGTCGCTCACGGCCCCGTTCGTCAGGTCGTAGCGCTCAAAGTAGTACGGGTGGCTGGTTTGGCCGATGTGCTGGGGAATCGGGAAGCCGGCCTTTTCAAGCATTTCCAGCCCTTTGTTGAAGCTGGTCTGAACCGGCAGCTGGTTCAACACACCCGAGGCCTTGGCCGCGGTCTTGCCGATGGTGCCGGCCGGCATCTGAAAACTTTCGAATCCGACCGGGGCCTTCGCGTCGTCTGGGACGATGCTGCCGATCCAGTACTGGAACTGCCCGTAAGGCGAGAAAATCACCATGTAGCTGCGGTTCGGCGCCGGCGTCAGGGCGTCGAGCTGATCAAACCAGTGGTTTTGGGCGAATTCTTCCCAGCAGGCGTAAAACGTCCCCATCTGGTCGCTGTCGACCACGGTGTAAACCTTGCCGATGAACTTTTGTGGTACCTGATTCAGTAATGCTGTCATGTTGTCTCCTTGCTCAGACCCGGTGCGAAAGCTGCAGGTAGCGGTTGTACCACAAGTCGATGTAGGCCTGCGAGAACGGCCCTTTGCCGTGGTTGATCCAATCGACCAGCACCCGCACGTTGGCCTTCAAAATGCGGTCGGTAGTGGTCGGGTACTGCCACTTGCGGCGATGCGCCTCGTACTCGTCGACGTCCAGCAGGCGCTTTTCCCCATCCGGGAAGACCTTGACGTCCAGGTCGTAATCGATGTACTTGAGCGCCTCTTGGTCCATGGTCGCGGGGCTGGCCAGGTTGCAGTAATAAGACACCCCGCCCTCTCGAATCATCGCGATCACGTTGAACCAGTAATGCTTGTGGAAGTACACGATGGCCGGCTCCCGCGTCAGCCACCGCCGGCCGTCCGATTCGGTGACCAGCGTGTGGTCGTTGCAGCCGATTAAGGCGTCCTCGGAGGTCTTGAGCACCATGGTGTCGCGCCAGGTGCGGTGCAGCAGCCCGGGGTGCTTGTAGCTTTGAATGGCGATGTAGTCGCCTTCCTTGGGGATCCGCATAGTCAACCCGCTTTCAGTTTTTCTCACAGTCAGTATAACAAACTTTGCCCCCACCGCAAAATCGCGCCGCGGCGCCTGGCCTCAGTCGGCCTCGTGAGCCTCAAGCGCGGTTAGCACCGCATCGATGGCGTCCAGCTCATAGCCCTTGCGAAACAGCGCCTGCTTGACCCGGTTGCGCCGCTCGTAGCCCTCGTACTGGCGCTTGAGCCGCCACTGCTTGGCCGCGGCGGCCTCAAGCGCCGTTTGCTCCTGGGCAACGTCGCGCTCAAGCGCCAAGCCGGCCAGTGCCCCGGCACTTTGGTCGGTGTCAAACCCCTTTTGCATCAGCGCCAGCCGGATTTTTTGGCGCCGGTCGTTGAGCGGCTTTCTCGCGTTTTGCCGCGCGGCCTTGGCCGCCACGCGAGCGGCCACCGCGGCCCAATCGCTGGCCGGCACCGCCGCCAGCGCCTGCTCGCACAGCGCCTGGGAGATCCCTTTTTGAACCAGCGCCGCCTTGGCGAGCTTGGGACCGCGGCTGCCCAGCAACAGGTTGTCGTGCAAAAAGGCCGCGGCGAACTTGGCGTCGTCCAGGTAATGCAAGTCGACCAGCCGGGCGATCACCGGGTCAATGGCGCTTTTGGGCAGGTCCTCTTTTTGCAGCCGCAGCCGCACCTCCTTGATGGATCGCATCTGGTGGCTCAAATAGTCGAGCGCCACCGCGTTGGCCGCGGCGTTGACCTCCGCCGTTTTGATGGCGGCCTCAAGCTGGGCATCGACCGCCATCCCCTTGGCCAGCATGAACTGGATCAGCGTGCTTTCGCTGACGGGAAAGGCGTAGTGCCCATCCAGGAAAATGTTGTAGCGACCCGGCCGTTTCTGGGCGCTGATGCTGGTGATTGTCGGCATGGCGAGTCCTTTCCAAGCAGCCGGCGAACCGGCGCTCACGTGAGTTATGTTATAATACAAGTAATTTGGAGTGACGGGGTGAAACGCGTGTTTGAGGATAACTTTTTTGATAAGCGGGCCAGCACGAACTACCGGGTGTTCCGCTACCTGAAGGCCTTGCAGGACAGCGGCTTCACCATCAACCGCCTGGCCCACGAAAGCAAGCTCAGCTACTCGCAGACCTACAACGCCTTTCAAGACATCATGGTGGCGCTGCAGCTGATGCAGCACCGCGCCATCGCCGACCTCAACGAAGCCGACTTTCGCGCGGTCGGCGGCGGCGTGTCGGTCGACACGTACCGCTACCACCTGCTGGCCGACACGGTCGCCTTTCGCTTCTTCGACCAGCTGTTTCGCAGCGGCGGCTTCGATGTCCACGCCTTTTGCCAGCAGGAGGGCATCAGCCTGCCGACCCTGCGGCGCAAGATCGCCCCGTTCAAAGCCTACATGGCGCAGTGCGGCGTGACCATGAACGCCGTCACCTGGGCGCTTGAAGGCAGCGAGCTGCGGGTGCGGCTGTTGCTTTTGACGTTTTATCAGCTGGCCTTTCGCGGCGTCGGCTGGCCCTTTGGCACCCGGCGCTTCCAGCAGGCCAAGGCGGATTTTGCCGCCATCACCGCCGCCGACCCGACGTGGTTTGCGCCCGGACGCGCGACCAAGCTCGACTTGATGGTGCTGGCGGTCCAGGCCCTGCGGCTCGATAACGGCCACGCGCTGGCGCCGAACAAGCGCTGGCAAGGCGTTGTCGCCGACGCCGGGATGACGCTTGCGCCTTTGATCTACACCCCGTCACGCTTTGCGACGCTGCCGCAGCCGATCAGGGCAGCCGAGCGCGACTTCTACTACTTCTGCCGCGTTCACTTTCTGTCCTTTGACGCCGCGGTCAGCCCGGTGCAAGACCGCATCATGACCGCCTTTCGCGCCGGGGATCACGCGATTGGCCGCTTCGCTTCGGGGCTGTTGGACGCCATGATCGACGCCAGCGATCCGACCACCCGCGAGGCCGCCCCGTCACGCCACGCGGTGCTTTCAATCAACCTGCACCGCATGGCCCTGAGCTGCTACGTGGCCGACGGGGCCTTTGCCAAGCGGCTGGACTTCTTGCGGCGGCCCGAGCAAGACGCCGACAACGGCCGGCTGCCGCAGCTGATTCGCCGCTACTTCAACGGCCTGACGCCGGGCGACCCGGCCAGCGTGTTTCACCAGTACTACCCGTGCCTGCACCGCGACTTGTACAGCGTGATTGCCCCGGAGTTCCCGGTGCTCAACGCGGATCACATGCTCAACATCGCGGTCTTTGTGGACAGCGGCACCTTCGTCAACCGCGACTTGATGCAGTTTCTCAACGGGCTCGACTTTGTGCGGCTGCTGGTTCCAGACCCCAAGCACCGCCCGGATCTCATCATCACGGCGCTGTCGGACACCGGCATCCTTCGCGCCTACTACGGCGAGGCCGCCTTGGCCCACATCCAGCTGGTCCAGTGGGCGACCGACGCCGATGACAACGACTTTTTCCACCTGATGACCGTGCTGCAACACGCCCGTCGCACCTAAAAACACGCGCCCCGCCCGGCTTACGCCAAGGCGGGGCGTTCGGCGTTCAGACCCGGCGACCGTGGTGGCTGGGCACCGCCTTGTAGCCGGTGAAGTAATTCATCAGCTCGTAGCCGCCAAGCGCGACGGCCACCAGCAGCGTCAGCCAACCGTTGTTCAACTGCTTGAACCAATACAAGGCCGCCGCCAGAATCATCATCCCGGCGACAAAGGCGAGCTGCAACTGCTTGTTGGGCGTGATGGCAAAGCTGGCCTGCGGCGACTGGAACGCGATCTGGTGGGTCGCGGTGAAGCGGCCGACGCGAAACTTGACCACATCCCCGCGGCGAACCGTCAGCTCAAGGGTCTGGCCCGGGCTGAGCACATGGGTCTCGGCGTTGTGAAACACGAACACCGGTGCTCTCATCTGGCCGTTTTGCGGGTACGTAATCTCCATGGGTCTGCTCCTTTGGTGAAACATTGTTGCTCCCATTATACGCGCAAGCCAAGTTTCCCGCCAGCCGCCGCGCCGGTGGATTATCGGGTATAATGGAGGCAACGCAAGGAGGACACCATGGAAAATTCTGTCACAGTCGGCCAGCGCTTCCCGCTGACCATCAAGCGCCTGGACATCAACGGCGCCGGTATCGGTTACTACAAGCGCAAGATCACCTTCGTCACCGGCGCCTTGCCGGGGGAAGTGGTGGTGGCCACGGTCACCGCGGTGCATGAGCGCTACCTTGAGGCCACCACACACCGCGTCAAAAGCGCGTCCAAGGACCGCGTCACGCCGGTCGACCCGCTGTACGGCAAGGTCGGGGGCATCGAGCTTGCGCATCTCGCCTACCCGGCACAGCTGGCCTTCAAGCGCGATGTCGTCGCCCAAAGCCTGGCCAAGTACAAGCCGGCCGGCTGGCAGCACTACGACTTGCGGCCGACCATCGCCGCACCCCAGCCACTGCACTACCGCAACAAGGCGCAGTTCCCGGTTCGCGTGATCGACGGCCACGTGGTCGCCGGGCTTTACGCCCCGCAGTCGCACACCCTGGTTCCACTGACGCGGTTTGCGACCCAGATGCCCCAAACAATGGCCGTCATCACCCGGCTTTGCCAGATTCTCGAGCGGCTCAACGTCCCGATTTACGACGAAAAGCACAACCGCGGCATCGTCAAGACCCTGGTGGTGCGTGAATCCGCCAGCACCGGTGAGGTCCAGGTAACCCTCATCACCCACACCGCCAAGCTGCCCCACCAGGCCGCGCTGCTCGCCGCCATTCAAGCCGAGCTACCGGCGGTGGTCACGGTGATGCAAAACGTCAACCCAGATCAAACCAGTCTGGTGTGGGGGCCGACCAGCACGCTGCTGGCCGGCCAGGCCACCATCACCGAGCGGCTGATGGGACTTGACTTCGCGCTGTCGCCGCAGGCCTTTTTGCAGCTGAACCCGTCCCAGACCCCAACGCTGTACCAAACCGCGCTCGAAGCGCTCTCGCTGGCTCCCAACGAAACGCTGGTCGACGCATACGCCGGCATCGGCACCATCGGCCTCAGCTTGGCGCAACACGCCAAGGAAGTTCGCGGCATGGACACGATTCCCGCGGCGGTGGCCGACGCCAACCGCAACGCGGCGCAAAACGGCATTCAAAACGCGCATTACGAGGTCGGAACGGCCGAAACCGTGTTTCCCCAGTGGCTGCGGGCCGGCTTCAGGCCCGACGCCGTAGTGGTCGATCCACCGCGAGCGGGACTGGAGCCCGCCTTCATCACCGCCTTGCTCAAGGCGCGGCCCAAGAAGTTCGTCTACATCTCCTGCAACCCGTCGACGCTCGCCCGTGACCTGGTCAAGCTGACGGGGGCCTACCAAGTCGACTACATCCAATCGGTCGATATGTTCCCCCAGACCGCGCGGTGCGAGGCCGTGGTCAAGTTCACACGCAAATAAGCATGCCCCGCGGCGCCGGCTCTCCTTTTGGAGGCCGGCGCCGTTTTGGCGTCAGTCGCGCCACCAAAAAAGTCGAGGCACTCCCGCCTCGACCTTACGCTTACACTGAATTAGGCTCGCCCCGCCACGGCTGCGGTGAGGTCGATGCCGACCGCCTGCTCACCGAAGCGGTCGTTTTTGATGAAGTCGCAGGTGACCGCCTTGAGCATGGCGATCATCTGCTCCGGTGAGATATCGATGAACCCCGGTGCAACCAGGTTGGCGATCCCCGTCGCCACAATCCAGACCCCGGTCACCGCGTTTTGCCGCTGGGTTCGCGAAAGCTTCGCGGCCGGCGGATAGCCGTCCAGCTTGGCGATGGCGTGATCCAGCGCGTAGGCCCGCATGGCGGCGATGCCGAAGTGATCTTCGACAAACACCGCGCGGTACAGCGCCTGATTATCAAGCGCAAAGTTAATGTAGGCAAGCCCCAGATCCACAATCGGGTCGGTGGTGTAGCGCCGACTCAGCTTGCTGGTCAGGGTCTGCTTGATCTGATCGACAACCGCCTGGCGCAGCTCGGCCATGTTGGCGAATTCAAGGTAAATCGGCTGCGTCGAACACGCCATGCGCCGGGCGATGTTCCGCGCCGTGAAGCGCTTGAACCCCTCCTCCACAACGAGCTCATAAGCGGCCGTCAGAATCTGATCGCGTGTGATCGTTTTCTTTCTAGCCATAAAGTTCCCCCACTTCTGAATCACGACCCAGGCGATGCACACCTTTGCCTGATGTCATCGTTATTTTACCAAAGCCTTAGGAAAACGCAATCCTTATCGAAAAGTATTTTGGGGGTCGCCAAAACAAGACCGCGTCGTTCACAAATAACGCTTGAATGCGCCTTGTCGCCGGGTCGCGGTGCCGCCTCACCGTTATTCACCGCGCCGAGCGCCATTATGGTAAAATCAAGGCAGTGTGGCCACGCCGCACGCAAAAGGAGGCAACCAAAATGACTTTACCCAACTTTGAGGCGAACCTGAAGAAGTACGCCGCACTGATCGTCGACCTCGGCGCCGGCGTCGGCCAAGGCGACACGGTCTACCTGCAGATTGGCACCGACCAGACCGAGCTGGCCCACCTGATCGCCGAAACCGCCTACGCCCGCGGCGCCGCCGAGGTGTCGATGTGGTGGCAAGACGACGCGATTCGCCGCCTGGACATCGCCAACCTCGCCGACGACCGACTGGCAAACCAGCCGCCGCAAGTGCAGGCCCAGATGGACTACTGGCTGGCCCACAACGCCAAGCGCATCACCATCATGTCCAGCGACCCGGACAACCTGGCCGGCATCGACAACGCGCGAGTCGCCGGCTACCAGGCCGGTTTCCAAAAGGTCTACGCCAAACTGTCGGCGGCAATTTCCGCCGAGCGCATCTCCTGGACCATCGCCGGGGCGGCCGGTACCAAGTGGGCCCAAAAGGTCTTCCCAGAAGCGGCCACCGCCGCAGCGGCCGTCGACCAGCTGTGGGACGCGATTTTCAAAACCGTTCGCATCTACCAAGACGATCCTGAGGCCGCATGGGCCGCGCATGTCGCCAAGCTGAACGAAAAGGCGGCGTGGCTCAACCAGGAGAACTTCGATCACCTCGAGTACACTGCCCCCGGCACGAAGCTTTCCGTCGGCTTGCCGGCCAACCACATCTGGACGGCCGCCGGCGCCCGCAATCCACGGGGTGAGGCCTTCATTCCCAACATGCCAACCGAAGAGGTCTTCACCGTACCGGACTGCCGGCGCATCGACGGCACGGTCACCTCGACCAAACCGCTGTCTTACGCGGGCAACATTTTGGAGGGCATGCAGTTTCGCTTCGAGCACGGCCAGGTCGTCGCGGCCCACGCCGAGCGCGGCGATGCCACCCTTCAGCACCTGCTGGCGATTCGCGGGGCGCGGTCGCTCGGCGAAGTGTCGCTGGTGCCGGATCCGTCCCCGATCAGCCAGTCGGGCATCATTTTCTTCAACACGCTGTACGACGAGAACGCCTCCGATCACATGGCGCTGGGCCAAGCCTACCCCTTCTGCATCAAGGGGGGCACCGACATGACGACGGCGCAGCTGACCGAAGCCGGGCTCAACGACGCCGACACCCACGTCGACTTCATGATGGGCTCGGCGCAGATGGCCATCGACGGCGTCAAGGCCGATGGCACCCGCGTGGCGATTTTCAGAAACGGCGACTGGGCCTAGGCCAGCCGCTGACGCCTCGGCAGACCGCCGAGGCTTTTTTGGTGCCATCAAAAAACGTCCGGCAACGATGTACCGGACGCGCCGAAGCCACCGTGGGTCCTAGAACCCCGGCAGCCTCGGTATTTTTGCTGCTTCGTTGCAATCTTGCGGTGTTGACCTCGCAGTGGTGCTGCGTTCAAGGCCGCTTGAAACAAGCCACGCGCCGAGCCCCTCCGCAGCTACCTCGCAAGCGAGTAGGAGAGACAGTCAGACTGCGCGTGGGTGTTGGCGTTCACCCTGGTATTCGGGCCCAGCGAGGGGCGCCGTAACGCGAAAACACGTGTGTTGAAAGCCAGGTTCGGCTTGGTATGGGCGGGGGTACTGGAGATGCTTATGCTCCGGCCATTCCCTCTGGGGCAGTGGACGCGCAACGACCAAGGCCTTTGGCCGCCTCCCTGTCCTAGAATAATCATCCACAATCAGTGTAAGCCCCGTTATTTCAACCGTCAAATTTTGAGCTCGCCCAGGCGGCATCAAAAAAGCCCCGGCACGGCCGAGGCGGAAAGTCTAGTTGGCATAGTAGATGTTCAAAGGTGGCACGGCTTGCCCGTTCGGGACGCAGGTCTGAAACGAGATGCCACCGATCGCGCGTTTTTGCGCGAGCATGTTGGTGACGCTGGCCTGGTTGTTGGCCACGCTGTAGCTAATCTTACGGACATGGTAGACATGGCCGTTGACACTAACCGCGGAGCCGATGCCGACGCCGGCGAGGTAGGCATGCGCCGCACCGGTGTACTCGATCAGGTAGTGGTTGGCAACGGCGGTCCACTGATAGACGTAGCTGTCGCCCGGCACTTGGCCAACGCCGCTGAACGCGCGAATGCCAAAGCTGTGGCCCCCAACCGTGAACCCGGTTGCGGCCGCCGGCGCCGCGGTGCGGCGAACCGGCGTTGCCCGGCGCGCGACCGTTGCGGTGCGATGTGCAGGCGCTGCGGTCGCCGTCGTCTGGGCGGTTGCCTGCGCAGGGGCGGCCTGCGTGTGCGTCGCGGTCGTTGCGGCCCGCTCGGTGGTGCTTGAAGCCGCCGCAGTCGCCGTGGTCGCCGCCGCCGGCGACTTAGTCTTAGTCGCTGCGGTCGCCTTGGCCGCGGTGGTCGCTGCCGCCTGCTTACTTGAAGCAGGCGCCTTCGCGTCTTGAGCGGCCTTGGCCTGATCCGTCGCCTTGGCAGAGGCGGCGGCCTTGTGCTCAGCCGACGTTGTCTTGGTCTGGCTGACCGGCTTGGCCGCGGTCGTCTCGTGCGAACGCTGAACAGAGACGGCCGAAACGTGCGTCGGCGTGGCTTCCGCGGCGGTTTCGTTGGAGGTCAAGGCAAAGACAACCCCACTTGCGACAACCAAAGTCGTCACGGTAGCAGTCAACACACGAACAAAAGATTTATTCAAAAAGATAGTTCCCCCATGATTCTTTCACTGACAAAAGTTGGTAATCCTCCTCGCACTGCCCCAAGCAGCCGAAGCCGATCCCACAGTGCAGGTGCGGGATCATCGCTTGCCCCAGTTCCCACGCCGGGTCAAGCGGGTGACAGTCACACAGCGGGCGGCCGCTCAAAGCCAGCCGCTATGTAACTTTCATGTTGTAACTATAACAGCTTCCAAAGCCTGTTGCAAACCACACCGGCCGCCGCTTCGCCCTGAGGCCGCTTACTTTAATTCGTTCACGGGGGTAATCATTAATTTAATTCCCGCTTTTGGCGGCCGCATGTCCGGTCTCACCCCCTCGCGCCGCCGCAGCCATAAGCTTTATCATCGCCACGTCGCCGATTATAATTTTTCCAAAAATATTTTTTGAAATTCGTGTCTTGTCACAACCTAGCAGCCGCCAGCGGTGGGTGCCAGATCATTTATTCACAAGTATTTTGGGCTTTTTTTCAATTTAGCCGGCAAAAAAGGACCGCTGCTTCGCAGTGGTCCTGCTGTTGAATTAACGCGCCAATGCCCGTTTAACCCCGCGCCGGGCGAAGTCGACCTGGTACTTGCACAAGGCGGTATAGATGCGAGCGGCCTCCTCGTCGTTGCCGCGCAGCTCGAACAGCCCGATCACCGGGGAGTTGTAGCGCCGGGCGTAGTGCTTGGCGGTCAGGCCGAACTGGGCGTTGAAGTTGCGGTTGCCGGAACCCACGATGCCCAGCAGGTTCGCCGGATCCGCCTGGTCCAGCTCGTCGCGAAAGTCCAGGGTCATCACCTCGCGAACGCCGTTGTTGATGCCGTCACCGCCGTCCAGGTAGGTCGGCACCATCGCAAAGAACGGGTGATCCATGATGTCCGAGTCCAAAGACTCGGTGTACTCGACGGCATGAATCTCGGGTTGGCTGGCGTCGGCCTGGTGAACCTTGCTCGCATAGGCCACCAGCCGCTTGACAAAGGCGCGGGTGTTGCCGGAAATCGACACGTAAAACAGGTTGATCACTGGTTGTCACCGTCCTTGGGGTCGGCGATCACGTCGATGTTGTAGTCGTCATCGCTCATCGCCTCGACTTGCCCCAGCAGGTAGCCGTTGCCGACCTGGGAGAAGAAGTCGTGGTTGGAGGTCGTGGTGTTGATGCCGTTCATGATGATCGGGTTGACGTCGCTAGCCGTCGTCGGGAACAGCCCGTCCTTGCCCAGGTTCATCAGGGCCTTGTTGGCGTTGTACTCGACGAAGGTCATCACCTCTTGGGTCCAGCCGACCTGGTCGTAGCACAGCCCCGCGTACTTCTGCTCGTTTTCGTACAGCTTGTACAGCAGGTCGTAGGCCCAGTCGTCTTGCTTTTGCTTCTCGGCGGCACTCAGCTGGTTGTAGCCGATCTGGTACTTGTAGCCGATGTAAGTCCCGTGAACGGACTCGTCGCGCAGGATCAGCTTGATGATCTCGGCGACGTTGTTGAGCTTGTTATTGCCCAGGTAGTACAGCGGCGTGTAGAAGCCGGAGTAAAACAGGCAGGTTTCCAAGAAGACGTTAGCGACCTTCTTGTGCAGCGGATCCGGATCGTTGCGGTACAAGTCCACGATCCACTTGGCCTTGTTTTGGAGGTACTCCTCGGAGTCGGACCACTTGAAAATCTCATCGATTTCGCTTTGCGTGTTCAGCGTGGAGAAAATCGTCGAGTAAGACTTAGCGTGGACGCTTTCCATGAACTGAATGTTGTTGAGCACGGCCTTTTCGTGCGGCGTGATGGCGCCTTGGGTCAAAGCCCGCATGCCGTCTTGGCTTTGCACCGTGTCCAGCAGGGTCAGGCCGCCGAAGACGTGGCCGACGACCCACTGGTGAACGTCGTCCAGCTCGCGCCAGTCGTCCATGTCGTTGGACACGGGAACGCGGGTGTCGAGCCAAAACTGCTCGGTAAGCTTCTCCCAGGTCGCCTTGTCGACATCGTCGCTCACGCGGTCCCAGTTGATTGCCTGGTAATTGTCGGTGAATGTCATGTTTAACTCCCTCTGCGTGCCGGCCGCGCGGCTGGCACGCACGCAATTGGTTTCAATATGTAGGTCATCAATTGACCGCAACCACAATATACAGTATTATACCGTTATCGGCAAGTTATAAAGCGCCGCTCACCCGGCGAAAAAGGAGCACGCACATGGGACTCAAAGACATCGACCCAGAGCAGGTCACTTACTTCAAATTAAACAACGAGATCAACATTCCCGTCAACGGGCAGATTCCCCTGAACAAGGACAAGGAGGCCTTGGCCGCCTTCTTCAAGGAGAACGTCGACCCCAACACCATGCAATTCCCGAACCTGGCCGCGCGGCTGAACTACCTGACGACGCATGACTACTATGAACAAGGCTTCTTGGCCAAGTACAGCCAGGCGTTCATGGATCAGCTCAACGACAAGCTGCAGCACGCCGGCTTTGCCTTTCAGTCCTTCATGGCGGCCTACAAGTTCTACGCCCAGTACGCGCTGAAAACCGACGACAACCAGCAGTACCTCGAGAATTTCCCCGACCGGGTCTTCGCCAACGCCTTGTTTTTCGGCGACGGCGACGAGCAGCTGGCCGAAACGCTGGCCGACGAAATGATTCACCAGCGCTACCAACCGGCCACCCCGTCCTTTTTGAACGCGGGGCGGGCCCGGCGCGGCGAGCTGGTGTCCTGTTTCCTCCTTCAGATCACCGACGACATGAACGCGATCGGCCGCGCCGTCAACTCCGCGCTTGAGCTGTCGCGCATCGGCGGTGGCGTCGGCATCACCTTGTCCAACCTGCGCGAAGCGGGGGCCCCGATCAAGGGCATCGAAGGCGCCGCCAGCGGCGTTTTGCCGGTGATGAAGCTGCTTGAAGACAGCTTCTCTTACTCCAACCAGCTGGGCCAGCGTCAAGGCGCCGGGGTCGTCTACCTCAACGTGTTCCACCCCGACATCATCTCATTTCTCGGGGCCAAGAAGGAAAACGCCGACGAAAAGTACCGCGTCAAGACCCTGAGCCTGGGCACCATCGTTCCCGACAAGTTCTACGAGCTGGTGCGAGAAGACCGCGACATGTACCTGTTTTCGCCTTACTCCGTCGAGCGCGAGTACGGCCAGCCGTTCTCCTACCTGGACATCACCAAGGAGTACGACAACCTGGTCGCCAACCCGCGGATCAAGAAGACCAAGATTCGCGCCCGCGACCTTGAAACCGAAATCTCCAAGCTGCAACAGGAATCCGGCTACCCTTACATCCTCAACGTCGACACGGCCAACGCCGCCTCGCCGATCAAGGGCAAGATCATCATGAGCAACCTGTGCTCCGAGATCATGCAGGTGCAGACGCCAAGCCTGTTGAACAACCGCCAAGAATACGACATCATGGGCACCGACGTCTCCTGCAACCTGGGGTCGACCAACATTCCCAACCTGATGAAGAGTCCCGACTTCGAGCGCTCGGTCGACGCGATGGTTCGCGCCTTGACCTTCGTCACCGACCACTCCGAAATCGACGTGGTCCCAAGCGTTCAAAACGGCAACGACCTGGCCCACAGCATCGGGCTTGGCGCCATGGGCCTGCACACCTACTTCGCCAAGCACCACATGCACTACGGCTCGCCGGAGTCCTTGGACTTCACCAACCAGTACTTCCTGCTGTTGAACTACTACACGCTCAAGGCCTCCAACAAGATTGCCCAGGAGCGCGGCCAGGTGTTTGACAACTTCGCGGCCTCCAAGTACGCCGATGGCACCTACTTTGACAAGTACCTGAACCAAGATTGGGCCCCGAAGTTCCCCGAGGTGGCTTCGCAGTTCGCAGGCATTCACCTGCCGACCAAGGCCGACTGGCAGGCCCTGAAGGAGGCCGTGATGAAAGACGGCCTGTACCACCAAAACCGCATGGCGGTGGCGCCGAACGGCTCGATTTCCTACATCAATGACACCAGCTCCAGCCTCCACCCGATTGTCAACCGCATCGAGGACCGCCAGGAGAAGACCATCGGCACCATTTACTACCCGGCCAGCGGCCTGGCCAACGACACCCTGCCGTACTACCAAAGCGCCTACGACACCAACATGTGCAAGGTGATCGACGTTTACGCCGCGGCCCAGCAGCACGTCGACCAGGGCATGTCGATGACCCTGTTCATGCGCTCGACCATCCCCGCCGGCATCTACCCGTGGAAGGCCGGCCGCACCGACAAGATGACCACGCGCGACCTGAACATCCTGCGCAACTACGCCCACGCCAAGGGCATCAAGTCGATCTACTACATCCGCACATTCACGGATGACGCCGACGAAATCGGCGCCAACGCGTGCGAAAGCTGCTCCATCTGACCACCGCCAAAAACCCCGCTCGCGACGCTGCGAGCGGGGTTTTTGGCGTGTTGGCGGTGTTCAGGGCAACCATGGCCGCTCAACCCAACTGATGGCGCCACACCAAAAGGCTTGGATCAGCGCCTGAGCCCTGAATCGTCAGGCGCAATGACCCGGCGCCGCTCAGCTGAAGCGCGGCAACGCCGGGCGGTCGAAGTAGTACCCGCTGGCGAGGCGGCCACCACGCGCCGTGCCAAAGGCCTCAGCGGCCGCCGCGTTCTCAATCCCGGTGGCCACCAGCTCGCACCCCTTGGCCCGAGCGGTGGCGATCAGGCGGTGGCACTCACTGGGCCCAAAGGCGGCGGCCAACCCCGCGTCATCGACCCACAGCGCGGCCAGCCCGAGGTGAAGCGCCGCCGGCACCGCCGTCGGCTCGCACACCGCCCCCACCCGAAAACCGGCGGCCTGAAGCGCGGCCCAGGCCTTGGGCTCGGGCAGCGCGGTCAGCCGCAGCTCGGGCCGCGGCAGCTTCGGATGCGCCGCGACGTGTGCCTCAAGGGCGGCCAGCACAGCCGGTGCCGCCAGGTTGCTGGCGCTGACGGTCACCACCACCGGTGTCGCAATCGCGCAGGTGGCCGCAAAGGCGAGCTGGTTGGCCAGCGGCACGGGCTCGGGCAGCGTCAGCCAGCGCTCGACGTCGTAAGCGTAACGCCCCACCTCGATCACACTGGCCACCCGCCGCGCTTCGGCGGTGACGTCCACCACCGCTTGCGTGTAGAACGTGTAGGTCTCAATCGCTGGCCGCGTCGCCCGCCGCTCGGTTTGCCCATCGACGGTCACCGTGTCGCGGCCGGCGTGCTTGCTTTGGTACAGCGAATCGTCGGCCTTGGCGAACAGCGCATCGACGCTTTGATCCGCCGCCTGCAGGCTGGCGACGCCGATGGACAGACTGAGCCGCACATCGGCGGTCGCGACCTGAAACGTGCGGCCTCGCACGGTGGCCCAGCAGGTGGTCGCAAGCGCCGCGGCGGCCGGCGCCAAAACGCCCGGCAGCAGCACGTTGAACTCCTCGCCGCCGGTGCGGTAAAGGGTGAACTCCCCCAACACCCCGCGCAGCGCGTCGGCCACCCCGGCCAACAGCGCGTTGCCGGCCAAGTGGCCGTAGTGATCGTTGAGCTGCTTGAAGTGATCCAAGTCGATGGCCATCATCGCCAAAGGCTGCCCCGTGGCCTGGGCGTGCGCGAACGCCGTCACTAAGTCGCGCTGGAAGGTCGCGTAGTTCTTGGCGTTGGTCAGCGCGTCGTAGGTCGCCTGCCTGGCGTTGTCGGCGCTGATGCGGCGAAACAGGCGGTTGCGGCGCAGCGCCACGCCGGTCGCCACCACCGTCAGCGAATACAGCCCAAGCCCCACCCCAAGCTCGGTGAGCCGCCGCAGCGGCAGCAGCAAGAATGGCCAGTAAACAAGCCCCACCACGGAAAAGGCCAGGATGTGCCGTGCCACGTGGTAGCGGATCGCGTGGCCCAGCCGCCGCACCACAGCCAGCCACAAGACGATCAGCCCGGCGGCAAGCCAAAAAGCCGGTCCCTGAAGATTACCGGCGTGGTGGTAGGCCAGCATCGCCAGCAAGGCGGCGGCGCGGAGCCCAAATTCGCCGCTAGAAGTCCCCTCATCCAGCGTGATGAAGACCAAGATGAACAAGGCCATGTTGTGAAACATCAAGGCGCGGTCAACGCTGACCGTGTTGACCAAGTACAGGGCCGCGGCCAAGGCGATTGCGGCAATGGCCACCCCCCACCGCCGCAGCGGCTGACGCTCGGCCAGCAGGTGCTGCCAGTAGGCCGTGTAGCTGGCGACAAACCCCGTCGCAAAAAACAGCGTGACCCCGGCCGCGGCACCTAACGACCAAGCTTCTCCCCAAATCGTCTGCATGAACGCTCCCCCAAGCTCACCGCGGCAGCCGCCGCGCAAGTTACCATTAGCGTACGCGACTTGCACGAGCGATACAAGCACAACACGCAAAAAGGCCATCAAAAAGATGGCCAGCTGTCAGGATAACGGTCAACTCCCTTGCGGGCTGCACAGTTGACCTTGTCGGCTTGGGGAGCCGAGATTAATGTCAGTGAGTGGCGCCGGCAGTTTGGGGGAGAGCCGGTGCAACCGTTTCAAGAGCAAAAAAACCCGCCGCAACGGGGAAGTTCCCTTGCGTACGGGTCGTCCTTTCCTGCCAACAGGGCTTGCGGAAAGGTGAGCAGTTTTCGTCTTGAATACAGAAATTAGAATACCATTCAGGGCGGCCTTGTGCAACCCTTTGCCAACTTTTTTTCAAAAAACCGATGGGTCAGCCGATGGCCATCAGCTCTGGCCGCCCGTAATGGTAGCCCTGCAGCACATCGGGGTGGTAGGCCTCGATCAGCGTGAGGTCGTGGTCATCCTCCAGCCCCTCGATGGCAAAGAGCTTGCCGTCCTTGGTCGCGCGTTGCCGCCAGGTCGCAAGCAGGGCCTGGGTACCCGGTGCCGTTTTTTGGCCCGGGAAGTTCTGCAAGGCGAACTTATACTCGCTGGTGTAAGGCATCAAGGCGGAGACCAGCGCGTCTTGATTGGCGCCGGTGCCGACATCGTCGAGCACCACCCGGATGCCGGCGGCGACGTAGGCATCCGCCGCCGTCTGCAGCGCCGCCAGCGTGATGCCCTCCTGCGCCTCGGTCAGCTCGACGAACAGGTTCATGTGCCGAAAGGCCTGAACCCGCCGCAACGCCTGAATGAAGGCGTCATCGACGAACTGGGTCTGACTGAGGTTGAACGAGACCAAGTCCAGCGTGACCGGCATCGCCGCCAGCGTCTGCGCGAGCAGCCGCGCGATGTCGTCGGGCGGGTAGCTGTTGAAGTCCGCCGGCAGCTGCCAGCGGCCGCGCTTGAACTCCCGCAAAAGCAGCTCGTAGCCGATTTTGACCAGCGGCGCCGCGTTCTTGTACTTGGGTTGACCAAAATACCTGAGCATCGTGTTCCCTCCCGAAACCAAAACGGCCCGCACGCATCTGGTATGCGAACGGGTCGTGCTGCCGATGGCAGTTGAGCATGTCTATTGATTACCTCTAATCTACCACGCCACCGGCGAGCGGTCAACGCCGCGCCGCGCCGCGGCGACCGGGTACCCGCTCACCGCCGCGTTCGCACCACCCGACTCACCGCCGGCACCGGCTCGCCCAGGTAGCGGCCTTGAAGCTGTGCCCCCGGCCACGCCGCACGCAATGCCGCAAGGTCGCCGGCGGACTCGACGCCCTCGATCACAAGCGTCACCCCCGCCGCCGCCGCGCGTTGGGCCCAAAACGTCAGGCGGTCCAGCACATCGGCCGGCGCAAGCACCGGTTGCAGATCCTGCAGCGCAAACTTGTAGGTGCTGGCGTAAGGCGTCAACCCCTCCACCAGCCCGGGCAAATTCTGCCCGGCCCCGACATCGTCGACCACGACGGCCACGCCGCTGGCGGCGAAGCGCTGCGCCGCGCCGATCAGCTCGCGGTTAGGCACCAAGGCGTCGCGCTTGGACGTCAGCTCGACTTGAAGCTGCGGCTTGCAGCCGGCGTTCAGCGCCGCCACCGCCGCGGCGAACGCCGGGCGAACGAACTGGCGCGGGTGCAGGTTGAGACTCAGGCTGGGCGTGGTCTCCCCAAGCGTTCGGATCACCGCCTGCGTCAAGGCCACCAGCTGGTCCGGTGACATCGCCTCGACGTTGAGCGGCAGCTCCCACGCCCCGCCGTAGCGGGTGCGGGCGAGCAGCTCGTAACCGGCGAGTCGGGCCTGGTCCCCTGTCCAGGCAAAAATCGGTTGCTTAAAAAACGTCATGGTTGGCATGCGAGTTCCCCCAAACGCGCGTGAGCAAAACGGTGACAGGTCTACCTGTACGGTATCAGTAAGCGGCGGGTTTTTCAATCATAATCTTCGAACAACCAGACAAGCGACCGCCTTTGCCCAGCCCGACCACGCCAAAAGCGCCGCAGCCCCCGGTAAGTGGGAGCTGCGGCGCCAGCAATTGGCCTATTCGGCTCGCAGCGCGATCGCCGCGTCTTTTTTGGCCGCCATCCGGGCCGGCACATGGCCGCCGAGAATGGTCAACACCGTGCTGATCAAGACCAGCACAATCGCGTGAACCGGGTTGAGCACCGCCACGCCGGAGAGGCTGGTGACGCTCAACAGCACCGCGTTAATCGGGAAGGTCAACGCCCAGGCCACGAAGATGCCGAACACCCCGGCACCAAAGCCCAGGATCAGGGTCTCGGCGTCGAACACCCGGGTGATGTCCTTCTTGCGGGCCCCCAGCGCCTTGAGTACCCCAATTTCCTTGGTTCGCTCCAAGACACTGGTGTAGGTGATGATGGCGATCATGATCATCGAGGTCACCAGGCTGATGCCGGCAAAGGCCACCAGCACGTAGGTGATCGCATCCATCAAGCCCCCGGTCATGTCGGACACCGTGCCGGCGAGATCGGTGTAGATCACGCGGTTGGCCTTGGTCTTACCCTTGTTGTACTTGTCCAGGTAGGTCAAAACCTTGTCCTTGAGCTTGAAGGTCGTCGGGTAAATCTGAATCGAGGTCGGCGTGTCGCTGCCGCCGAGGCTGGTCACCAGCGCCGTTTTGGTCGCGGCGTCCATGCTTTGGCCCGTGATCACGTTGGTCGCGGCCGCCTTTTGCGCCGTCACGATGGCCGAATCGGCGTTGGCGGACAAAACCTGCTTGGTCAAGGCCGCGCTGTAGGCGATGCCGCTGGCCAACAGCCCGTCGGAGTTCTTCGACTTCACCCGGATGATGCCGCTGATGGTCAGGGTCTTGGTGCTTGCGGCGCTCGCCGCCTTGGCGAGGTCTTGCGTCGGCATGTAGGTCCCGGTCGGCAGCTTCTGGTAGTAATCGTCGTTGGCCACCAGCTTGACCTTGGTGCCGACGAGGTCGGTAAAATCAAGCTTTTGGTTCTCGCTGACGTCAAAGCCGAGGTTCTTTAGCGCGTTGATGTCCACCGTGTTGTCCTTGTTGATCACCAACACGATGTCCGTCGCCTTGGTCGGGTACTTGCCGGCGATCACCTTGTAGTAGGTCTTCAGGAAGCTTTGGCCGCCGTCGCGGTCGATCGGGTACACCGTGCCGCCGATGCCGGTCGAGGCCGCCATCATCGCCTGGGCGTTGATCGTTTTGCTGTCCGGGTTAGTGGTGGAGAAGGTCACGCTTTGGTACTTGCCGTTGACCTGGCGCAGCAGGTTCAGCCCCGTGCCGTAGGTGACCGCGATGTTTTTGGCGTCGGCCTTGGGCAGCTTGTTGACGTAGCTCAGGTAGCTGGCGGTCAGCTTGTTGACGTGCTGCGCCTTTTCGGCATCCGACTTGGCGGCCGTGACGGTTTTGGTCTTGGCGAAGGTCTTGGTCTTGGTGCCGGTCATCATCGCAGACGTGTCGGTACCGGTTTGCGAGATGGTCACCGGCATCGAGGCCATCGCCTCGCTTTGGGTCTTGTTGATCTGCTTTTGGAACCCGTTGGACAGGGCCAAGACCACCGCGATGCCGATGATGCCGATGCTTGAGGCGAACACGGTCAAAAACGTGCGGCCCTTCTTGGTGCGAATGTTGTTGAAAGACAGGCGCAGCGCCGTGAAGTAGCTCATCTTGGTGTGGTTGAGCTTGAACTGGTCGGTTTTTTCGTGCTCGACGTGCGGGTTGGAGTCGTGCTCGATCTTGCCATCCGCGAACTCGATCACGCGGTCGGCGTACTTGTGGGCCAGCTCCGGGTTGTGGGTGACCATGATGACCAACCGCTCGCGCGACAGGTCCTTGATCAGCTTCATAATCTCCTCGGAGGTCTCGGAGTCAAGCGCCCCGGTCGGCTCGTCGGCCAGCAAAATCTCGGGGTCGTTGGCAATCGCCCGGGCGATGGCGACGCGCTGCATCTGGCCGCCCGACAACTGCTGGGGGTTCTTGTGCATGTGGGCCTTGAGCCCGACGCGAATCAACGCATCTTCCGCCCGGTGCTTCTTCTCCGCCGCGGGAACGCCGGACAGGGTCATCCCCATCTCGACGTTTTCCATAATCGACAGGTGGGAAATCAGGTTGTAGGACTGGAAAATGAAGCCGACCGAGTTGTTGCGGTAGGCGTCCCAATCGGCGTCCTTGAAGTCTTTGGTCGACTTGCCCTTGATCAACAGGTCGCCTGAGTCGTAGCGGTCCAAGCCGCCGATAATGTTGAGCATCGTGGTTTTGCCTGAGCCACTGGGGCCCAGGATGGCCACGAACTCCTGCTGACGAAAGGCCACGGACACGTCGTCTTGCGCCTTGGTCAGGGTGTCGCCGACGTGGTAGTACTTCTTGATGTGTTTGAGTTCGAGCACGGTCTACACTTCTTTCTTCGCGAATCTGGGTTGGTATGCGTTCATGTTACTTGAACAGTTAACAAAAGTCAACTGTTCACGATTGATAAATATCGGTGATGATGCTACACTGGGGAAGACAAAGGAGCTGACGCATTGAAACCCGATCACCGATTCTCGGACACCGCGCTGTTCGCCAACTTATTCACCACCCTGGCCCAGGCCGTGATTCAAAGCCTGTCGCAGACCCCGCTGGGCCTCAGCGAGCTTGAGCTGATCACCGTCATCACCGTATACAGCCGCCCCGGCATCACCATGTCGGAGCTGGCCCACGAGCTTGGGGTCTCTGCCCCGCAGCTGTCCCGCACCGTCGGTCAGCTCGAGGCCCACGACCTGGTGCGGCGCGAGCACAACCAGGCCAACCGGCGCAAGGTCAACGTGATGCGCACCGCGGCCGGCAAGGCGCTGGCCGAAAAGCAGATGACCCTCGTTCAGGCCAAGCTGGCCGAGCGGTTGGCCGGCCTCTCGGCAGCCGACCACAAGGCGCTGGCCGATCACCTCGAGGCGACCATCGCGCTTTTGGCTAAGGTCGGCCTGGTGCAGCTGCCACCGCCAGGCGCCGACGGGTGCGACAACTAACGCATTGTCGCACACCGCCTGCACCGTGCCATCGGACCAAAGGCGGATTGTGACAAGCCGTCATACACAGCGACCCCCTGCATCCTTTGCGCGATGCAGGGGGTCATTTGGGCTGTGCCGCCACGCAGCGGTCCTTTGGTCGACCGGGGTGCGGCAGGCGCGGTGGGCAACCGAATGACGCATCGCCGCCGACACCGGTGAATCACCTCAACTTTGCCTAGTTGAGTGCGGTTTTCCGCCTTAATTCAAGCCTAACCGATTGACGCGCTGCAAGGCAAGGCAGACGCCTCGGGCAACGCGGCGCCGGCAAGGTTTGGCGCCGCGGGACCCCTCCCGCGGTAGCCCCAGTCAGCGCCGCGCAAACCCCGCGGTCAGCAGGCTCAAACCGGTGCTGAGCCCGGCCACCACGAGGCCAGCCACCGCCAGCAGCCCGTTGAGCCGCCGCCAGGCCGCAAGCCCCGTTGGCCAGGCCCAGGCCAGCACCGCAAACACCACCACTAGCAGCGCCGCCGCGGCCGGCGTTCCGCGCAGCAGCTGCCGCAAATCCGCCACGGACAACACCGCGCCCAGGCTCAGCGCCAGGCTCATCAGGCCCCAGGCGAGCACGCCGGGCCAGTTCGGGGCGAGCGTCGATTGGCCGATGGCGGCCCAGGCGACGCGCGGCCACCAAACCGCCTTGCCGACCAGCAAAATCGCACACGCGCTGGTCCACACCGGGGCCCCCGCCGCCAAAAACAGTCCGAGGTGCTGCCACCACGACCACCGCCGCAGCCGAAAGGTCACGTGCCCGGCCGTCTCGCCCCGGGCGCGCAGCGAGAATTCCGCGACCCGCAGCCCAAACAACGCCCCCACCAGCGCATGGGTGGTTTCGTGCCACCACAGCCCAGGCTTTGCCCACCAGACATGGGCGCTGTCTCTTTGGGCCAGGTTCACCAGCCGCTGCAGCGTCGTGTGGTTGATGCCGGTGAGCAGGGCCGCCAAGCCGCACCACAACACTAGCGTGGCGCCGGCCGTCGTCATCAGATTCATTAACATGCGTCTGCTCCTTTCGCTGGGTCTGAGATGACCTTCCAACGGACCGATTGGTGGCTAGGATCACCGCTCTAACCGCGCAATCCCCCTCTCGGCCCTTACTGCCAGTGTAAGGCCGGGGGTTGACGGTTGTAACCTTATTCGGCGCGTCTGAGTGAAACATAACCTTAACTCAAAAACGGATCACACTAGGCATTGTTGTGATCCGTCTCGCTGCGACAGGAGTTCTGTGTCCCGAGGATTATCTACTTATTCTTTTCGAACGCAACCCGGTGGGCTCGCTACCCGTTGTCCTCCACCCTACCACACTGTCACTTCCTTCACGTACCGATATCAATAATAAATTATGACATAGTCGCATATTCGCATCAGCTTTTCGCAAAAATTACTGATACGTGGCAGATACTCGTAGGTGAATTACATTTTCGTTGTTGGAGAAGTCAGGGCCGCGGGTGTATGTTCTCTATTCTGCCTGCATACTACTCAGTACCAAATGAGCTAGAGCACCATTTTGAACAAATACTGCATGAAGTGCCTCATTCAAATTGACGTCACCAGACCATGCGTCCGACCCCTGACCTGCAGGGTGCATAATCATCAAAGTGTCACCAGAAACCCTGTATTCCTCATAGGAGAGCGGCGTTCCCACAGAACTATTACCTGTAGTGTTGGTATCAGCTGAATAGGTGATTGTTGAATCTCGAAGACTGCTGAGCGTATCCTTTACGACAACGTCACTCCTATCCTGCTGTCCGAAAATCTGTGCCAACAAGGCCAGTTGTTGACTTGTATACTTCGCACTCTTTTGACTTCCAGACTCGTCATCAGCCTCATCACCAGATGCTACTTCTTCAGCCTCTCTATTGTGTTCAATCGCTTCTTTGTTCTTCAGGCTGTCAGAAGTACTACCATTTCCTTTAAATGCCATGTAGGTATAAGCAAGTGGGAATTCATTGCTTAAGTATATGAAGGTGCCGCCACCAACGAAGTACTGTGGGTTCATATTGTCAAAGATGCGTTCGACCATTTTAGACTTCCCGGGTGCAATCGTTAGTATTTTTGAGACCGCCGGCTTTTCTGGGTCTTGTTGGGACTCATAAAGGAGAATTTTACTGGTATCCAGAGTGACCTTCTTTTCTGTTTTATTGGTGATCTCCATATCCACAAAGCACGGAGAATCGCCTTGGCCATTCGTGCCAGATGTCGCCTCAGACGAATCTTGTGTGGCTTTAAAGCGGAAAAATACCTTATCCCTATCTACCTTGGACAGTTGATGATAAGACACTGCTTTGGTTTCCTTTTTTGCAGAGCTCCTCTTATGTACTAGTTTAGACTCAGAGCTGCGCGACGCCTGCTGTAGCTTCTCCGCATTACTAGCACGGTGGGCGCTACATCCCGCGATCAAGATGATCGACAATGCAAGCACAATTACTCTTTTCAAACGGGCACCTCCTAGTTCTTAATCTTTGAATATTTGACCAAAACTGCATTGACGGTTTCTGGTGGGAAATCGAAAGTAGTATCATGGAAGACACCAGTTAGTTTCTTAGTGAAAATACCAGAGATTTTAGATATCTCCATCGATGTGTCATGAAAAGTCGCATCATCGGGGTCGGAGTCATCAGACATTCCGTTAGTCCATTTGAGATTTTTGGCATTACTCTCAATGTCCCAGAATCTGTTATAGTTACTTGACTGATAAGAAAGCATTTCCGCTAATTGACCTGAAGAGTTTAAGTCATCGACGTATGACTGCGAGTTCTTACTTATGAATAGCGCACCATACCCGTTTTCCTTACCGCCAAACACGAGATAACCGGTATCTTTCCACTCACCATTATGCTCTGTTTTCATCGCAAATATGTTGCCCTCAACGACGCTGCCTGTGCTTGTGGAGACACTTCTGTACCAGGTTGAGACAACCGTTACAAGCAGTGAAAGGATCAGAATTAACATGTATTTTCCTTTTACTTGTCTACTAGGCACTATTTTATTGACTGCATCATTTCTTTCGGCCACATTATCGTTTCCTAACATATACAGACTATTTTTTGGGCTTAAAAAAGATAAATCCAAGCACAAATGAAACTACGTACGAAATTCGACCTATGAAAATAGACAAAAAGGATGCAATTGCGAGCGTCACGAAAAACTTTAGCCAATTGGGCCAGTTGTAGAAGTTGTCTACAGCGGTACGCGTATCCTGTGCAACTTCTGACACTGCGGTCACCTCAGTCTGCACCTCTGTGACAGGCGCGCTCTGAGTTTTTGGTTCTTGAGTTCCAAGGTTATGACCGCACTTTACACAGAATTTCGCGTTTTCAGGTACCTTCGCTCCGCACTCAGGGCAATAGGCGATGCCCGATTCTTCAGTCATTTGAGCTCCTCCAACATTCCTCATATTCAATGCTTATTGTACCATTGAATTTGTTCGCATACTTAGTCAATCAATCGATACTTGCCAAGATTATTAACGGCCGCGAAGTTCTCATCACTCACTTCAGGTTTCGAATTACTGCTTCCCTTACTCGGTCGTAGGCGAACATTGGGCGGGAATCAATCCTTTACAGCACCTGCTGATCTACGAGACTCCCGATGACGTTCACTAGCCTCCGCCAACACAACGCTGCGTGTCTTGAGCGAGCGGGCAAAGACACGAAACACCATCATAACGCATGGACTACGCCACACCCATGGTTCAATCCTGATCCATGCCGGCATCGACGTTCTGAGCGTCTCCAAACGACTCGGCCACAAGAACCTGCAAACGACCCTGACGATCTTGTCCATGAGATTGCGGAGGTAAAGGCACGTGACAACGACCGTGTGGCCGACTCACTGGATAAACTTCTATCACCGGCGCATCGCTTGTGCCGCAAGTAATTGCGTTTTCGTGTGGTTGCTTGTGTGGTTTCCGACCAAAGAAGACCACACCAAAACCACACGAGCTTCAATCCCCTACTTTTCCGCAAAACAAAAACGCCGATTTCTCGGCGTTTGGACTTCCTTCGCATTCCACAAAACTTATAAAAATGCGACAGGGGGGACTCGAACCCTCTACCTATGGTTTAGGAAACCATTGCTCTATCCAGGTGAGCTACTATCGCGAACCCAACCATTATAAATGTTTTGGCGAGTCAACGCAATTGCCAAAGCTGCTGGCACTGCCCTACCGCCCGGTGACTGGCCGCAGCTGGCGGCCATTCACGCGCCTGACGCGACAAAAAAACAGCCCGGACTCAACGTTACCGTAAGTCCGGACCGCTCCTATGGCGTCAAACGCTAGACATGCAAAGACACCATATCCGATGCACCGCAATATGCCGGTTGCCGTGCAACTTAAATATACCACCGATTGGCGTGGCGCGAAAGTTTTTTTTCAGAAAGTTACGCGCCGGCCTGGTACTGCTGGGCCATCGTGTCCAGCATGTACTGGATGCGGCGCTTGCGGCGGTGGCCCAAGAAGATCATCACCAGCATCTGGTTCCACTCCCGCATTTTATCCGCGTAAAGCGTGTTTTCGTGGTAGGTCACCTTGGTCTCGTTGTCCTGGGTTTCCTGCAGGTCGTATTCGACGTAGTAGGTGCCGCGGCCGATGCGGGTTTCGAAGGCGTAGGCGCGATTCTTGTCGGCCTTGGTGATTTTGACGCGACCGCGCCCGTTCTTGCCCATTTTCTTCTGGTACTCGTAGCCGTTCAAGGCGCCCGGCGCCAGGCTGTTACCGGTTGACTGCTTGATGTCGTAAAGCACCGAATCGATGATGGTTTGGTAAATGTAGCTGGCCGGTGCGTTGACCGTGCGTTGCAATTCCATGCGTAACCTCCCTCTGTGGTGCTGCCACCACCGGCCCCTGATGAGACCGCTTTAGTCTAGTGTACCCGTTTGGATTGGTGGGAACAAGTCAGTGCGGCTTGCGCTTGCCCTTGTTCTTTTGGTCACGGGCTCGCGCCTTCTTGTGCGGCTTGCGAACAGAGGCCACGGCCTCCCGCTTGCCGGAGGCCGGCTGCGCCTTGGCTGCAGGCCGCGACGGCCGAGTCGGCGCGGCGGCGGTGGCGGCCGCGGCGTCAGCGACAACACCGGCCGCCCCTGCCGCATTCTCGCGCGGCGGCGGGGTTAAACTGAGCTTGCCGTCGACCAAAAAGGCGCGGCGAATGTCGTATTGCGGCACCAGGTGGCGCAGGTTGCGCTTGTCGTGGTCATCGCCGATGGTGACCACGGTGCCGGGCTCGCCCATGCGGCCGGTACGACCGGCGCGGTGGATGTAGGCCTCCTTGCGCGTCGGCGTCTGGTAGTTGATCACCGCCGGGAGCTTGGGGATGTCCAGGCCACGGCCGGCCATGTCGGTGACCAAAAGCAGCGTCAGCCGGCCCTTGCGAAAATCGGTCAGCGCCTTGGCGCGGTTGGCCGCCCGGTCCGTTTTGGACAGCACGGCAAACTTGATCTGCTGGTGCGACAGGGTCCGGGCGACTTTTTCCATCACCGCGTTCTGGTTGAAAAACACCAGCGCCTGAAACTTGTCCAGATGCGCGAGGTGGCGCAACCAAGTCTCGCGATGCGCGTTGTCCGTCTGCACGAACAGGTGCCGCACCGCGCCTTGGGTGTGGTCGATGGCGCGAACGTCAATCACCCGCACGTCCTGGCCGAACCACTTGGCCAGGTCTTCAAACATCGGGCTCGGCGTGGCGGAGAAAAAGGCCAGCTGCACGTCACTTGGGGCCTCCATCGCCAGGTCCCGCACCTGCCCTAGCCCGGGGTCGCGCAAAAGCTCGTCGGCCTCGTCGACCACCAGCGTCGCCAACGTGTGCAGCCGCACCTTGCCGGCGGCCACCAGCTCCAGGAGCCGGCCGGCCGTGGCGACAATCACCTCGGGCTTTTTCTTCAGCTGCTCCAGCTGACGCTTGACGTTGGCGGAACCGGTGACCGCCACGATCGACAGGCCGACCGCCGCGGCGTAGGGCCGCAGCACGTCGCGCGTCTGCACGGCCAGCTCCTGGGACGGGGCCAAAATCACAATCTGAACGCCGGCTTGCGGCAGCGCTTTTTCAAGCAGCGGCAGGCCGAACGCTAGGGTCTTGCCCGAGCCGGTCGGCGCCAGGCCGACGATGGATTCGTCCTCGCGCAAGGGCTTGGCCACCGCCTGCTGGATGGGGGTCTCTTCTTTAAAGCCGGCCTGCTGCCACAGGGTCTGAAACGGGGTTGCAATCGTCATAATTTGCCTCTATTCTGGGTCGTTCGTGAAGTGAATGTCGCCGCTTTGGCGCAGCTGCGCCATCACGTGGTGAACCTTGGCCGCCAGCGCCATCGCCGCGCGAGCCCGGGCCGTGTCGCCTTGTTCGATGATCTCGGCGAAGGCGCGGGCCTCGTCTTGCATCGGGTTTTTGGCCTTGGCCATCGTCAGGTCGTGGCTGCCACTGCCGTCTTGCAGCACCACGCGGTTCAGCTCGCCGGGCGAGTCGAAGACCAGCGTCTGCTTGCCGGTGTATATCTCGCTGGGTGCGGTACTGTTGTAGGTCTTGCCAGCGACCAGCGTCACGTCAAAGTCCGGGTAGGCCAGCCGCGCGATGCCGGCGCCGTCGATGCCGTTGGCCAGCTTGCGCGGCAGGTACTGGGCCGCCTCGGGCTCACCGAACCACGCGACGGCGGCGTAGACCAGGTAGACCCCCAGGTCCATCAGCGCCCCACCGGCAAAGGCCGGGGAGAAAATGTTGGGGTTCTCCCCGGCTAGGTAGGCGTCGTAGCGCGAGCTGTACTTGGCGTAGGCCAAGCTGGCGCCGCTGATGGGGTGGCTGGCCACGAAGTCTTGAATCACCGTGAAGTTGGGGTCGTAGACGTGCCGCGCCGCCTCGAACACGAAGACGCCGGGATGCGCCGCCTGGGCCGCCTGAATCGCCGCCAGCTCGCCCACGGTTGTGACCATCGGCTTTTCGACGATCACGTGCTTGCCGGCCGCCACCGCCTGAAGCGTCTGGGTCGGGTGCAGGCTGTTGGGGCTGGCGATGTACACGACGTCCAAGTCGCTGGCCAAAAACGCGGCGAGGTCGGTGAAGGCCGCGGCCGGCGCCGTTTTTTCGATGAAGGCCGTGGCGGTGGCCAGGTGCCGCGAGTACACGGCCGCCAGCGTGTAGGCCCCGGTGGCCTGCGCCGCGGCGACGAACTGGGCCGTGATCCAATTGGTGCCGATAACTCCTAGCTTCATAATTGCCTCCCGAGTGGTTTTACTACATTGTAACAGGCCTGCAATGAAATTGCAGTGCAACTGATGACCGGTTATTGCATGCGCGTGTTATGATGGACCTATAACTTGGAGGAGGCGTTCGGGATGGCATTTCACAAACCACATCTATTGACCGGCTTGCTGCGCCTGGTGGGCAAGGGTGGCCCCAAAACGCAGCCGGCAAACCCGGTTTTGCAGCTCGCCCACCAGTACACGGGCAAGTTCGCCTTTCTTGACGAACAGACCAACAAGACCCACCAGCTGGCCGTCGACCCCGACCTGACGATTAAAATCGACGGCCGCGCCTTGCCCGGCCAGGTCACCGGCATCACCACCGAGAAGCTGACCTTCCTCGATCACTACGGCTACTCTTTGATCATCACCTCGGGGCCAACCGGACCGGCCACCGTGTACGATGAGGCCGAGGACGCGACCTACCAGGTGATCGACCCCAACGCCGACCCGCAGTCCTAATCAAACCAGCGCAGCCCCGCGGCGACCACAATGTGATCGCCGCGGGGCTGCGCTGGTTTTTGCGCTGGTGCCAGCGACCGTTGGCTGCCGCAGCACCGACCGCCGGCGCGGCGCCGCGCTTGGCTAGATGGCTCTGAGCACCGCAGGACTGGGGGCGTCTCGCATGCCGCAAGCGGCCCTCACGGTAGCTTGGCCAAGGCGGCCGCGGGAACCGCGCTTTTGGGCACCGCCGCCCAGCGGGTCACGCCTTTTTGGTCATTCACCGTCAGGCGCAGGTAGGCCCCTTGGCGCAGCGGCCGGGACTTGTTGCCGTTGAAGGTGATGGTTTTGGCCGCCCCATCCTTGGTGTAGGCCGACTGCCGGTAGCGGTAGTCGGTCCAGGTCGCCCCGTCGTCGGCGCGTTGCACGATTTTTTGGCCGGTAGTCACAACCTTCGTGTAGTACGTGGTGCCGCCGTAGCTGGTCACCTCGATGAACTTGTAGCCGCCAAAGGCCAGGGCCACCAGGACCACCAGGCCAATCAGGAGTTTTCTCATCTGCCTCACCTCTTCTTCATTGTGCCATCACGGCGGCCGCGGCGCCAGCGCTTGGCGGCAGATTGAACGAACGCTTTTGTCACCTTGCGTAAGGGAACACTTGTTCGTATAATGGGGATGAGGTGAGGACATGAGTACCCAACAAGACATCAAGCTGATCAACGAACGCATCGACGCGCTGTTCACCCGGGCCCCGAAGACCCGCTACTGGCTGACGGCGGTGCATAACCCCTACGACCACGAGTTCAGCTTCTTCTTTTGGTCGCAACGCCGCGGCGAGCGGCAAAAATCGCGGCCGCTGCACAGCCTGGAAACCGAGGACATCGACGTCTTCGCGGCGGTGATCGCAGGCATCAAGGCCCACACCCAGCTGACCATCGACTACTACGGCTTCACCAAGGAGCGCTGGCCGGCCACCGGTGACTTGATCGAGCGGCGCCCCCGCGACATCGAAACCAACGCCGGGCTGCCCTTTTAGCGGCACCAAAAACGCGGCGAGGCCCAATGGGTCTCGCCGCGTCGTGGCCTGCGCAGGTCAGCCGCGCAGCAACAAGTCGTAGCGAATGCCTTGCGGATAGGCCCGCCACAGCAGCCAGCCGATCAAGGCGAACACCACGGCCAGCCCCAGGTCGAACCAGACGGTGAAAAGGAGCCCCCCGGCCACGACGATCGCCATCATGATGATCATCCCGACCAAAACCGCGCCGACGCCGACGATGCCGTTGGTCGCCCCTTTTTGCGCGGTGAACTCGCTTGAAAACGGCAGGGTGCGGCCGACAATCATGCGCCCGAACAACAGCGCAAACATCCAAGTCATCGCCACCGTCAACACCCCGGCCGACAGCGCGTGAACGCCGGTGAACGGCACGAAGACCACCAGCCACAAAAGCTCAAAGGGCAAAATCAGCTTGGCAAACAGCGCGGTGATCACGCCGCGCAGCAGCAGCCCGTGCGTGGCGAACGGCACGGTGCGAAAGATGCCCATCGCCTCGGGCTGGTGTGAAAACGACAGGTTGACGATCGCCGTCGGCAGCGCGATCACCAGGCCGATGCCCAGGTACGGCAGGAAATGGAGGATGGCCAGGTGATTGGCGCCGCGCAACAGCCCCGCCCCCAAGATCACCGGGATCATGAAGCCGTAAGCCAGCTGCGGGTAAACGCGCAGCTTGAAGTCGCGCTCGTATTGCATCATGCGCCAGCCCAGGGTGAAGTAGGTGGCCTCGGCGCCGCGGGTGGTCAACAGCCGCCTGGTGGTGGTGAACCACCAGGAGTGCTTGCGGTTTTGATTCGAGCTTTGCTCCAGTTTCTCAAGCGACTGCTCGAACTGCGCAGCGTGAGTGAAGTAGGCCGCGACCAAGGCCGCGGTGACCCCCACCGCCAGGCCGGTCAACACCAGACTGACGGGCTTGAACACGCCGTCAAACAGCAGCGCCGGTCCGGCGAACCACACCGGGGCGGCCGGCACGTACCACCACAAGAGGCGCGTCGGCATCGCCAGGTCGATTTTGGCCATGGTGTCGACGCCGACCAAGTTGGGCAGCTGACTGGCCGCGTACATCAAGACGATCAGCCCGATCTGCACGACGTTCAAGATGTTGCGCAGCCGCTCGCCGTCAAAGAAGCGCAGCACCAGTAGGTACAAAAACAGCGACAAGACAAAGGCGAACACGGCCAGCATCACCGCGCCAAGCGCCGCGCCGACCAACACCAGCGGCCCGTGCTGCAGCGTCAGCACCACCAAGCTTGGCACCGCCAGCGCCACCAGCGTCACCGCCAGGAAGAACACGACCACCGCCAACCGCGCGGCATTGAGCGTCCGGTCGGCCACCCCCCGCACCGCAAAGATGCGCCGGTCCCGCGGATCCAAGATCAGGCTGGAGTAGCCCGACAGCATTTGAAGGAAAAACATCACAAACAGCGTGGTGTAAAACGCGGTCAACTGCGTCATCAAGGGCAGCGGCAAAAACAGCGTGACGCCGATCACCACCCCGATCAGCAGGTTCAACAAGAAGGTGTTGCGCAACCCGTGATCCGGCGCGTCCGCCTTCTTCTTGCGGTAGGACACGCCGATGCCGCTTTTGCTGCGGGCGGCCAGCTTGAACTTGGCCGAGACGATCAGCGCGAACTGCTCGAAGTCGACCCCGCCGGCCGTGAGCGGCTTGCGCAGCGCGGTCAAAAAGCCCAATCCGCGTGGTAGCTCACTCATGGCCGACCCCTCCCGTCACGATGTCGACGAAGGCCTTGGCCTTTTCGCCGTGCTCGGCAAAGCCGGTCAGCTCGTTGAACAGCTCCTGCAGGTTGGTGTCGGCGCCGTTGGTGATCGCGCTGAAGGTCCCATCCGCCTGCACCTGCCCGTCGTTGAGCAAGATGATGCGATCGGAGAGCTTTTGCACCACGTCCATGATGTGGCTGGAGTAAAAAATCGTCTTGCCGCGTTTTTTCAACTCGACCAAGATCTCCTCGATCACCAGCACGGTGTTGGCGTCCAGCCCGTTGAGCGGCTCGTCCCAAAACAAGACGTCCGGGTCGTGCAAGAGGCTGGCGATGATCAACACCAGCTGGCGCATCCCCTTGGAGTAGGCGGTGATGCGCCGATCAAGCGCCGGGGCCAGGCCGACGATGCCGGCCAGGGCCACCGCTTTGTCCTCAGCGTCCTGCTCGCTCAGCCCGTACAGCTGGCCGATCAAGGTCAGGTACTCCCGCGCGGTCAAGGCATCGAACACGTCGGCGCTTTCCGGCACGTAGCCAATGTGCTGCTTGTAGCTGGGGTCATCCGGCCGCACCGGCTGGCCCATCAGCTCGATGGTGCCGGCGTCTTGGGTCAACAGGCCCAAGATAATCTTGACCGTCGTGCTTTTGCCCGCGCCGTTGGGGCCGATGTAGCCGACGATGGTGCCGGGTTCGATCGAAAACGAAACGTCCTTGAGTACCTGCTTGGCGCCGAATGATTTTTGAACATTGGTCAATGCAATCGCAACTGCCATGGTGTGCCTCCCTTTGCGGTCATCCCGCGGATACGCCAACTATACCCTAATTGAGGTCAAGCGCAAGCGCGAGGCTTGTGTTCGATTCCACAAGGCAGTATACCCGTGGCCTGGTACTTTGTAAAGCAAAGTATGCGACCATCATCGGCACCAACGCGCAAAAAAACGCACCAAATCCGGCGCGGGGAAGCCCCGTACCGGACCTGATGCGTTGGGTGGTGCTACCGGCCAATCGTCGGCGGCCGGACCGCGGCCTGCCCCGCCTGCCGGGCGTCGGCCCACGGTGGGCGAAACGCTAAGCGTCGGTACAGGCGTGCGGTCGGGTCAACCACAACTGACCCAATACTGCCGGTGGTGCAAGGACGCGGCCTGTTGCCAGCACACACCACCCGGAACCGCCGGGCGACTTGCGGTGTGAGCGTGCTGGCCGGTGCGCGTGCCGGCCGTCTCTTGCGTCCGCAGCTGGCTCCGAGGAGTAGGACGCAAGGCGTGCGGCGACCGGGTCGAGAATCCGCTACCCTTAATGATTCCCGTCGGCGACTCGGCGGGTTCCGCTAATTCCATCAATGGAAGGGCTGGTGAAGCCTGGTCTGGGTGAGGCGACGTGGCGCTTGCCACCGGATCGTCTGCCGAAGTCCGCGGATTGCATCGACAACGCGTTTGCCGAACCACGGGCCTGATGTCCATCTGAGGCTATCGTAACAGCTGCTGTGCTGGCCGTCAATTTATCAGCTCGCAATCAGCGCTGAGCGGTGAATTCCTGCTTCGTGCCCAAAAACGCCACCGCCGCAAGTGTCTGGTCGTCGACGCTCAACGTGCCTTGCTGCCAGTACTCGGCCTGCTTGGGCCGGCTGCCGCCGATGGCAAGCCGGGGCCCCGGCACCGCCGCCACGGCCCGCAACACCCGGGGGCTTGCCATCACCAGGCAGGTTTTGCCGGTGGCGGCCTTGATCAGCGCGATGAAGCGCGTCAAGGCGGCGACAAGCTGCGCCTTAGCCGGCGGCCGGGCGGCGTAATCCCCGTAGTAGGTTAGGTAAACACCGATCGGCAAGCTCCCCCAGTCGCGCTTGGTCTGCTTGAGAAACTGCTGGGCCTGGGCGTCCGGCGGTGAGTCGAAGCTGAAGTAGTGGTAGACGCCGATGCGCAGCTGGGCGCCGACGCTTCTGTCGTAATTGACGGTGAAGGCGTCGTCGAAGTAGCTGGCGCCTTGCGTGGCCTTGAGGTAGGCGAAGCCGACCCCGGCGTCTTGCAGCGCCGCAAAGTCTTGGTAGCCATCGTCGGCGTCGAGCATCACCCCTTGCACCGCCCCGCCTTGCGCCTGGTGGGTCGGCCAGTGCCGCACCCCCCACCAGGCGCCAAGCGCCACGAGCATCAAGGCGACCAAGATCAGGCTGCCGCGGATGCGGCGGTGTTTTTTATCGTATGTGTCTGCGTAGATCGGCCGCTTCCCTGCGATGGTGCTCACCTCCGTCATTATTATACCGAATATCGCGGCGGCCGAAAGGCGGAATCAAAATCAGCCTCTGGACCGATTATCCTGCGCGGCCAGGGGTTATCATTGTCTCATCCTCGAGTAAGCCTTATCATGGAGTTAGCGCGTGGTCGAATTCGGGTGCCGGGAGGTGGGGACATGCTAGATGAGCGTTTGATCGGTGACACGTTCACCCTGCCCGAGACGGGCGACGTCGTGTGTCTGTACGGCATTCACTACCACTACCTAGTCCTCGATGGGTCGCGCCCCGGTGACTTGGTGGTCATCGTGGGGGTGACCCCGCTGGCGTTGCGGGTTCGCAACGCCGAACGGGACTTACAGTACTGAGGTGCGGGGCGACCCGCAAATAAGGAGGAGTTACTATGGGACAGATTATTTTGTGGACGGTTGTTGGCATCGTTGTGGTCATCGCCGTCGTCATGTTACTGAGCAGTGTGGCCATCATTCACACCGGTGAGGTCGGCATCGTCGAACGCTTGGGGAAGTATGTTCAAACGCTGCAGCCGGGCTTTCACGTCGTGCCGCCGATCATCTACCGCATCACCGAAATCGTCAACATGAAGCAGATTCCGCTGAAGGTCGACGAGCAGGAAGTGATCACCAAGGATAACGTCGTGGTGCGGATTTCCGAGACCCTGAAGTACCACATCACCGACGTCAACGCGTACGTTTACCAGAACAAGGACTCCGTTTTGTCCATGGTCCAAGACACCCGCGCCAACCTGCGCGGCATCATCGGCAACATGGACCTCAACGACGTCTTGAACGGCACCGAAACCATCAACCAGACCCTGTTCCAGCAGATTGCCGCCACCACCGCCGGCTACGGGCTGAACGTGGACCGCGTCAACATCGATTCCATCCAGGTCGACAAGACCATCCAAGAGTCGATGAACAAGCTGCTGCGGGCGTCGCGTGAGAAGGAAGCCAACATCATGGAGGCCGAGGGGCTCAAGCAAAGCGCGATTGCCAAGGCCGAAGGTGAAAAGCAGGCCGACATCCTGCAGGCCGAGGCCAACAAGCAGACCCAGATTCTCGAGGCCCAGGGCCGCGCGGAATCCCAGCGCCTGATCGCCGAGGCGGTCAAGGACCAGATCAACTCGATCAACGCCGGGCTGGCCAAGGACGGCGACATGTACCTGAAGTACAAGAACGTCGAGGCCCTGGAAGCGCTGGCCAAGGGCACGGCCAACACCGTGGTGATGCCAAGCACCGCCGTCGACTCGCTGGGTCAGATTCCGGCGGTCGGCCAGGTTCTGACCGCCGCCGCCAAGAAGTAACACCCCGACAGGACCGCGCGTGGCGCGGCCCTGTTTTTGTTTCGCGGATCGGCCACGCAAAATGGGACCACCGGCTTTGCCCAAGTCGGTGGTCCCATTTTGAATCTTAACGCTGCCCTCAGATGGCCCGGGCGGCGCGAATTTCGGCGAAGCGGCTCGGGGCGAGCTTGCCCAGCTCGACCAGCTTACCTTCGATCTGATCCAGCACCGCGTTGCGGTCTTTTGGGTTGTTGACGAAGTCATAGTGGTCGCGGTCAACCGTGATCAAAGTCGAGCGGGTGTAGCCCTTGGCCCAGTCGCGGTAGGCGGCGTTGACGCGGTTGTAGTAGGCCACAAGCTCCGGCTTCTCGCGGATGTCTTCCATCTCGCGACCGCGGCCTTGAATCTCTTCGATTTCGTGCTCCGGGTCGATTTGGAGGTAAATGGCCAGGTCCGGCAGGCCGTTCCACGGGCTGCCGTTGACGTTGGCTTGCATCTCCTGGGACAGCGTGACGTAGATGTTGAAGTCGGCATCGTCGATTTCGCCGTTCTTGTGCAGCTGCGAGGCCATCACGAAGTCGGATTCAAGCGAGGAGTCCATCACGGCGTTCTCCTGCATCACGGCCTTTTTGAGCTGCTGGTAGCGGAAGGTCAAAAAGGCAATCTGCAAAATCGTGCCGGTGGTCTTGCGGCTGTCGGCACCGGCGTCGTAGAACTTCTGGAGCATGTTGGCGATCATGCCATTGCCCTCGACGTCTTCGTAGTAAGCCGGGGCGGCGAGATCCGCCGACAATAGCCGAGTCAAAGACGTCTTGCCGGCGCCGATACTGCCGAGAATATAGATCATGTGTTACTCCTCCTATAATGTTGAATCAAAATACCGGAAACGGATGGGCCGGCTCGCTGGGCAGGTGGTTGAAGTCGAAGGTCGAAAGCGCCGCGATGTCTTGGACGAAGGTCGTGACCCCGGCCGCCAGCATCAAGTTGAGCTTTTTGTCCGCCAGGTTGGCGGCCAGCGGCACCAAGATCACGGGCTTGTGCAGGGCCCTGAGGTAGCCGATTTCAAAGGCGCAGCCGGCATCCTCCGAATCCAGGTCGTAGAGAAACACCCCGGCGTCGGCGGTCGTCATGGCCGACAGGTCGTTGTTGTAGGTCGCATCGATCCACAGCCGCGACATCTGCGTGGCCGCGGCCGCCTGATCCTGGTACTCCCAGTCGAAGGGAAAATGCACCAAGGCCACCGTGTCGTTGTGATCAAGCGCCGCCTTGGCGTCGTTTACCCGGGCCTTTTGCGTGGCGTTGAACCACGGGCTGCCCAGGTAAAGCTTAGCCAGGGGCAACCGCGCCTTGCTTTTGTCTGTCATCTGATTCCTCCGTAAACCGGCGACTTCTACTATACCAGAAACACGCCGGGCATTCTCACTTGATTTCGTTCAGGCCCATTTTGCGGCGACCGGCGTTGAACCACGGGCTGATCGTGAAGGCCAAGATGTCGTTGATGACGTAGATGCTGGAGTTGATCGCCATGCCCAGGCTGGCGTCGCCTTGCGCGTAGGTGATGCCCCACAAAATCAGCTGGGCGATGCCGGAAAACAGCCACCAGAAGTACTGGTTGGAGTAGCGCAGGAAGCAGACGATTCCGCCGGTCAAGGAAATCGCAAAGGCCATGCCGTCGTAAATCGGCCGCGGGTCGTTGGTGAAGTTGCCGATCAGGTAGGCCGACAGCGCCCAGACCACCAGGGTGAAGCCCAAGGAAAGCGCCCACTCCTTGGCGCCGAACTTGCGCAGGTGGTTCTTGGTGTCGTCGTTCCAGCTGCGAACGCTGATCAACACCGGCAGGTCGAGGGTCACCACGTAGGCGATTTGCTCAAAAATCGACAGGTAGTTCTTGGCGGTGAAGCCAACAAAAATAAAGCAGGCGGCCGAAATCAGCCCCAACCAGCCGTTGACGGCCTTGGTGGCGTTGATGGCCAGGACGCACAGCACCCCGATGGTCGTGCCGATGAAGGTGACCAAAGACACCGCCGTGATCGGCGCGTTCACCAGCGTCATGATCTGACAGCCCAGGGCGAACCAGAAGAGGTAGTAGTTCTGCTGCGGCCAGCCCTTGAGTTGATTCAGCAACCAAGTTCCGTAATTCTCATGCGTCATAATGAATAAGTCCCCTTTTTTGTCTCGTCTGCAAAAGCAGCATGGGGACCATTATCGACCCGTCTCGGGCATTTGTAAAGGCCGCAACCGCAAAATGTGGTGCTTGTTCAGCCGTGAACACCCCACATGTGGTGCCATGCGACCGCTTCCACCGCCCTGGCCCACCAAAAAGGCGGCCTGGTTGGGCCGCCTTGCTTGCGGGATGGTTGGGCCGCCCGACGCGGTGTGGTGGCGCTGCCTTGCGGAGTGGTGGGGCCGCCCGACGCGGTCGCGTCGTGCCGCCTTGCTTGCGGGATGGTTGCGCAACGTCAACGGGGCGACGCTGCCCCACCCCGGCCCGGCGCCGTCGCGCTGGTGCGGTGGCGCCGCAGCGTGGATTTGCAGAGACGACCCTATCTAGTCCTTTGGCACCAGCACCTGCCGGCGGCCGCAACGGCCAAGCGCCACGGGGTGCATGACCCAGGCCCCATCGACCAAAGGCACCGCGTCGCGCGGGTTTTGCGGGCACGGGCTCTTGCCGTACTGGCGGTCGGCGCAGACCCCCAGCACGTAGAGCCGCTTAAGGTCGGCCAACGGCGCAAGCGTCGCCAGCAGGTGGCGGTAGGCCAGCCCCAGCGCCTGCCCCCCGGTTTCGATTGCGCAGCGCAAGGCGCCGGTGGCCAGCAGCACGTCGGCATCCGGCCGCAAAAGCAGGATCTGGCGAATCACCGCGGCGTTGCGCAGGCCGGGCACCGCGCAATCCCCGGTGGTTTGCGCGACCATTTTCGGGTTGTGGGCATCGCAGGCCCGCAGCTTGGCCGCGGTCAGCGGCCGGCGTTCGCCGGTTAGGCTGACCTGCTGCCAGTGGTTGGCCCCATAGGTGGCGGCGTCTTCCAAAAGCGCCTTGGGCCGCAAGTAACGGGCGTTGCCGCAGACCACCGGCACCACGTTGACCAGCACGATTCGGCCGTAGCAGGCCGGCGCGTCCAAGCAAACCCGCACCGCCGTGTCGTCCAACACGGTATCGGCGGTGCCGTTGGGGTGCTTCATCACCACCAAAAGCGTCTGGTGACCGACCAAAGGCAGCGGCCGCCCCGCGACCACGCAGCTCTTGCGGTCGATTTCGGTGCCGTAACGCAGGAAGTTCACCACCCGCACCCCCCCGGCCAGCGACTCGACTCGGGCCAGCTGCAAGTCGCCTGCGATCACCACCGGATGATCCAGCACCCGCAGCCGCACCCTGACCTGGCAGGCGCGACGCGGCGGCGTTTGGGCCCAGTGCCACCCGTGATGCTCATCCCCGGTGCGTTCAAACAAGGACTGTTCCTCCATCCGCGTCTCTCCCTTCGTCGGCTCACTTTTTCCACATTGTACCATCGTTCACAAAGTTCCGCCACGGGCGACCGGCCGCGGTGGGAATGAGAATTTCGCCATGTAAGCCCCTCCAGCCGTGCAGTCGCTGGGCATTGGTGGTAGACTCTTCATTTGTCAGTTTTTTGCGGCCGCGGCCGCGCTTTGGAGGGAAAAACATGGGGATCACCATTCGGCCCTGCACCCTGGCCGACATCGATCAGCTGCAGGGGCTACAAGTCGAAATGACCGGCGAGAAGACGCCGGCCGGCCAGGCGCTGAGGGCGGCCTTGGCCACACCGAACACGGAATTCGCGTTCGTGTTCGCCGGCAGCCGGCTGGCCGGCTTCACGCGGCTGAACCTCGGCGACGCCCAATCCGAGCAGCTGGGGCCCGATCACCTCGAGGTCGCAAGCCTCTACATCCGCCCCGCCTTTCGCCGCCAGGGCCTGGGCCGCGCCCTGCTGGCCCATGCCGCGAAGGCCGCGACCGCCCAAGGCGCGACGCGGCTGTGGTGCGGCCTGAGCAACCCCGGTGCGGCGACGCTTGCCTTCTTGACCGCCGGCGGGTTTTGGCCGGACGCGACGAAGTGGCGCTTTGAATGCGCCGTCGGTCACCCGCGGCTGGCCCCCCACCCAAGGGTCGGCACGAGCTCACCGAGCGAAGCGGCGCGGCGCGCGTTTGCGCTGCGGGCCACCGCCGGGTTCGTTTTGAATTAACCAACACCCAATCCCGATTGCCGCCCCGCGGTGATCGGGATTTTTGTGCGGCAGCATCAATGAGAAGCCGTGCCATCATCGAATGCGATTGCCGGCCACTTCCGGCCGTCATCATGAGAATATTAATAATCGATTATAGAGATAATCGTTGACGGGGATAAATAATAGTCGATTAATTTTATTTTAGAGCGGGTACCATGCTAAGCTTTAGTGGTAGGCGATGCAACTAACTCAAAGGGAGGCTACGCTGATGCTAACCAGTTTTATTCTGCTGTACCCGCTCACCATGACCTTGGTCTGGCTGATTGGGACCCTGTTTTACCGCTTAACGTCTCCGCGCCCGTCCCAGGCAACGCACACGGACCTCGTGAGCGTAATCGTGCCCTGCTACAACGAGGAGGCCACGCTTCACGAAACCGTCCAGGCGCTTTGCCAGCAGGGGCACCGCAACCTCGAGCTGATCTTGGTGGACGACTGCTCCACCGACAACACGCTGCTGGTGATGCGGGCCCTGAAGCAAAAGTTTCGCCGGGTGCCGATGACCATCGTGGCGCAGTCGCAAAACGGCGGCAAGGCGGCGGCCTTGAATGCCGGTGCCAAGGCGGCCAACGGTGAGTACATCCTGTGCGTCGACTCGGATTCCCTGATCGACCCCAAGGCGATCGATCACCTGCTGAGCTCGCTCAAGGCCGACGACCGCGTTGGCGCGGTGACCGGCAAGCCGGTTGTGTTGAACCGCGGCGTGATCGTCGAGAAGATGCAGACCATGGAGTACGTGGCGATCATCGACTTGATCAAACGCGCCCAGATGTTTTTCACCGCCAACATCCTGACCTTGTCCGGTGTGCTGGTGCTCTACCGCAAGGCCGCGCTTCAAAGCGTGTCCGGCTGGAACGAAAACGTGCAAACCGAAGACATCGACATCACCTGGCGCATGAAGCTGAAGAAGTGGCGCGTGGCCTACCAGCCCCAGGCCACGACCTGGATTCTGGTGCCGTCTACCATCAAGGCCCTGCTCAAGCAGCGCCAGCGCTGGGCATACGGCGGCCTGCAGGTGCTGGTGGCCAACTGGCGCCTGCTGTTTCGCCCGTGGCAGCCGAACACCTGGCTGCTGTACGAAATGCTGACCTCGATTCTCTGGTCGTTCGGCACCCTGTTTTCCATGACCTTCTTCGTGGTTTCGACCTTCATGAACCAGGCCGTGCAGCTGGACGGCAACGTGATCTTGATGATCTTCTTCATCGGCCTGCTGCAGTTCTTCGCCGGCATGCTGATGTCGGTCAAAAAGGCGAAGCTGCGCCTGCGGATGTTCCTTTACACCCCGATGTACCTGTTCTTCTACTGGTTTTTGAACCTCTACTCACTGGTGACCGCGGTGCTGAAAATGGTGTACACCCCGATCGAACACGGTCGCTGGGAATCCGCCGACCGCAGCCGGTCGCTGGGCCAAATGAAAGGAAAGACAACCGATGCGCGTTAAAGTGATCTACGCCACCAACCGCTGGGCCACAAGCGTCAACGTGCTGTGGCTCACCCTGATGTGGACCGCCATCGCCGGCCTGCTGGCGCTCAACGTGCTGTTCGACATCGGCTACTTCAACGACTTTGTCGCCCCGCTTTACAACCTCTTCAACATCGAGTGGCAACTTGGCGCCACAATCGTCAAGAGCCTGGGCTGGATCATCACCATCATCTCCGGCCTGGCGCTGATGCGGGTGCTTTGGACCCACGGAAAGGAGAATTAACATGACCAAGCGGATCAAACGCTGGGCCGTGATGATCATTTTCACGATTGCCCTGATTGCGGTCGGCTTCACCATCGGCACCCAGGAGCTGCGAGTTCACTCCGAGGTGGAATCGGGCTTTGAGATTCCAAGCGAGGAGACCCTCAAGGAGGACGGCATCGCCATTTTGTCCTACCACCGCATTTTGAGCGACCAAGTCAGCCTGCGCGTGGCGCGAGGCATGAGCAACAACAACCAACTGAGCGAGTACAACATCACCAAGCACGACTTCATCAAGCAGATTCAGGCGATCGAGGAATCCGGCGCCGAGATTATCTCGATGGACCAGGCCCAAGACATGATGGCGTCTCAGATTCAGCCGATCGGCAAGTACGTCGTGTTGACCTTCGACGACATCGCCGAAAGCGCCTTCAAAAACGCCTACCCGTACCTGCGCGACAACAACATCCCCTTCACCGCGTTCATCATCACCAGCAAGGTCGGCCAGTACGACGCCGACCAAAAGCTCGCCACCTGGGCGCAGCTCAAGGAGATGCACGACTCGGGCCTGGCGACCATCGCCTTGCACACCGACGACATGCACTACCTGAGAAACGACAAGCCGGTCGGGGCACTGCCGGCCTACGAGCTCGACTTCCAGGAAGACTACGAACGCTCCCAGGAAACCTACCGGCGCCACTTCGGTGAGGACGCGCGTTACTTCGCCTCCCCGTACGGCACGATCACCAAGAACAATGTGCGGTTCCTCAACCAGCAGATCGAAATGGACGGCGTGTTCAACCTCGCCCAGCGCGTGATCACCACGGCCAACCCGCACAAGGGTACCCTGGATCGCATCTTAATCACCAGCAAGAACTGGCACAGCTTCCAGGCCTGGCTGGACTTCAAATAGCGCGACAAAGCCCCTGCTCACGAAGTTGTGAGCAGGGGCTTTTGTGATGCCGGCGGTCCGGCCTGGTGATTGTGGGGTCTAGCTCGTGGTCCCGCGGTCGGCCGCTCATTGGCGGTCCGGCGGCGCCGCCGGTGAGCACCGCCGCGCGATTGCGTCTAGCCGAACACCGGCAGCATGTTGGCCTGCATGCCGCAGACCTTGGCGGCCAGGCGGTTGGCGATGGCGATGGCATCCGGCACCGACAGGCCCTTGGCCAGCCCCGCCAGCATCCCGCCGCAGTGGGAGTCGCCGGCGCCGACCGTGTTGACCACCCGCACCTTTTCACCCGGGACGATGCCTTGGGTGCTGTCGGAGACGTAGTAGTAGGTGCCACGGGCCCCGAGCGTCACCACCACCGGCTGGTGCGTCAAGTCGTGCAGGTAGGCGACCTGCGCCTCGAATGTGTCACCCTTGGCCACCTGAGGCAGCTCGACTTCGTTGCAGTGAACCATCACCCCGGACTTGAGCAGCGTCAGCAGCAGTGCGGGGTCGACGCTTTGAATCCGCGCGGCGACGTCGAACAGCACGGTGGCGTCTGTGCGGCGCTTGAGATAGGTTGCCACCACGTCTTCTGCGACGTGCGGCTGGGTCAGCTGAAACCCGCTGAGGTACAGCAGGTCGTAGCTCGGTATGTCGAGGCTGGCCAGCCAGTCTTTGCGAATCAATTTTTCCATGCCCGGCAGCACGATGAAGGTGCGTTCGCCATTGGGCTCGATCATCGCGACGGTCCAACCGTTGTCGGGGGCCCCGGCGATCACGTGCGGCACCTCGCCGATGCGCTGAATGTGGGCGGCAATGCGGTCGGCGTTGGCGCCGTGACCCACCGGCACGAACAAGTCGGCGGTTTCACCGGCCGCTCGCATCGCGCAGTAGGCGTTGATCGCGCAACCGCCGACTTGGTACTCCAGGAAATCGCCGAGGGCGTTGCCGCCGGTGAGCGGGACGTTTGGGACATTCATCAAGGCATCGACCAGCGCCGAGCCGAAGATCAGGGTTTTGTTCGTCAAGGTTCTCTTCCTTTGTCGCAAATTTTAATGTCTGCGTCCATATTACCAGATTTCGAACGCCATTGGCATTGCATCGGTGAAATGTTTGCGGTATGCTACGCCTATCGATTTCGGAGGATGCATCATGACCCATGCCTATCAAGTGATTATTTACACAATTACGTACATTTTGGCGGCCTAGGGGCGAAGTCTACCCTTTTTTGGTCGCCGCTGGCGCAAGCGGTGTCGTTTGCGCCTTTTTGATGGAGAAAAATGATGCAACTGAAAACTCAATTACGCGCCGCTTACGCCTACAGCTTCTTCGCGTTTTGCGGCATCACCCAACTGTGGGTCATCTACCTGGGCCAGATGGGCCTGAGCCTAGTGGCCATCGGCCTGTGCGAAAGCCTGTTTCACGTCGCCTCGTTCCTGTTTGAGGTGCCATCCGGCGTGTTGGCCGACCGCTTCACCTACCGCCGGATGCTGACCTTGAGCCGCGTCGCCGCCCTAGTGTCCGCCGCCATGATGCTTTTCAACGGCGGGTTTTGGTGGTTCGCCTTGAGCTTCGTGTTTTCGGCCTGGTCCTTCAACCTGCAGTCCGGAACGCTTGAGGCCCTGCTGTACGAATCGCTCAAGGCCGCTGGGGCCACCGCGCGTTGGCCGCAGGTGACCAGCCGCCTCAACACCGTGATCGAGCTGTCGTCAAGCGGCGGCCTGATGATCGCCGGGGCGATGACCCACTGGCACTTTGAGGCCACCTACGGGATCGCCATCGCCTTGGCCATCGCCGCGATGGCGGCGGTGTGGCGGCTGGAGGAGCCGGCTAGCCACCAAGCCCCGGCGACGCGCCAGACCATCGCAAGCATCGTGACGACGGCCTGGCAGGTCCTGCGCCACGACCGCCGGCTGCGGTCTTTGATGCTCTTTGACGCCAGCTTCAGCGCCGTGGCCACCGGCTATTACTACTACTTCCAAAACGTTATGACCACCCGCGGGTTTGCCAGCTGGGTGATCACGGCGCTGCTCGGCGCGGCGTCCTTGGTCGCCATCGCCGCCATTCAGTTCAGCCCCAAGCTGTTGCACCGGTCGCGCCAGCGCGTGCTTTTCGGGTTGACCGCGGGGCTAGCCGTCGCCTTGCTTGCGGCTTGGTCGACCGCCTCCTGGGTCCTGGCTGCGGTTTACTTGGCGGTTTACGCCTTGTCGGCCCTGCTACCGCCGGTGTTTGACGTCTACTACAACGCCTTGATTCCAAGCGCCCAACGCGCGACTTTGCTGTCGGTCGCCTCGCTGTTGTACTCGGTGTGCATGATCGTCTTGTTCCCGCTTTTGGGCTGGGCGGTCAGCCGCTTTGGCTTCAGCGCGACCTTCGCCTGCAGCGGCGGCCTGATCGCCGTGGCCGCGCTGGTGCTATCGCGCCGCAAGTAATTTGGGCCGTCGCTGAGTTGCGGCGGTTTTTTTTTTGCGGCAAAAAACGTTTGCGAGCTAACCAACATTGCGCTACACTCGTCATTGTTAGCTAACTAGCAAAATTCAGGAGGTGCCACATGACCGATTACGGCAAGCTGATCAAACACGCCGCCAACCAAATGGCGCGAGGCATGGATGCCTACGCCAAGCGCTTCGACCTCACCGGGATGCAGATGTCCATCATCCATTTCCTGGCCAATCACCCCGCCGCTTTGCAGCGCGACATCGAAGCCGAGTTCAACATTCAGCGGTCGTCGGCGACGCTATTACTTCAGCGCATGGAACGGGCCGGGCTGATCACCCGCACCCCCGCGGCGCATGACGCGCGGCAAAAGGCGGTGGTGCTGACCGCCAAGGCCAAGGGCGTCCAAGACGGGGTGTCGGCCTACATCGCGGCGCAGCAAGCCGCGATGACCACCGCCTTCACCCCGGCGCAACGCGCGTTGTTCGTGGAAATGCTGACCCAATTCACTCAAATTACAGGAAGCGATCTGACTCATGACTGAACCAACAAAGCTCACCCGTTCTACAGTTCTCGCCATCGTCGCCACCGGGCTGATGTCCTTTTGCGGTGTGATTGTCGAAACGGCGATGAACATCACCTTTCCCACCCTGATGACCGAATTTCATGTCACCACCAGCACCGTGCAGTGGCTGACCACCGTATACCTGCTGGTGGTCGCCGCCTTGGTGCCGCTGTCGGCCACCCTCAAGCGGCGCTTTGCCGCCAAGCACCTGTTTCTGGTCGCCATCAGCTTCTTCATCCTCGGCGTCGTGCTGGACGGCACCGCACCGAGCTTTTGGGTGCTGCTATTGGGCCGGGCCATTCAGGGCCTCGGCACCGGCATCGCGTTGCCCTTGATGTTCAACATCATTTTGGAGCAGGTGCCAAGACCCTTGATCGGCACCATGATGGGGGTCGGCACCATGATCACCGGCGTGGCGCCGGCGATCGGCCCGACCTTCGGCGGCGTGGTGGTCGCCACGCTGGGTTGGCGCTACGTCTTCGTCTTCCTGCTGCCGGTGCTTGTGCTTTCGCTGGTGCTTGGCGTCACCTGCATTCACCAGGTCACAAAGCCGGTGGCAACCCCGCTTGACCCGCTCAGCGTCGCGTTGATCAGCCTGACCTTCGCCGGGTTGATCTACGGCCTGGCCAACATGGGGGCCAGCGAATTTTGGCGCGTTCAAGTCGCCGGCGCCTTGCTGGTCGGCGTCTTGGCGCTTGTGGCCTTCGTCTGGCGCAGCGGCCGGGTTCAAGCGCCGATTTTGAACCTGCACCTGTTTGCCAACCGCCGCTTCACCGCGTGGCTGATTGCCTTTGCCTGCCTGCAAACCGCGGCGCTGAGCCTGTCCTTCCTGCTGCCCAACGCCATCCAGCTGGTCAACCACCACTCGGCGCTGATTGCCGGGCTGGTGGTGCTGCCCGGCGCGGCGCTGGGGGCGATCGCCGGGCCGCTGTCTGGGCGGCTGCTCGACCGCCTCGGGGCCCGGCTGCCGCTGCGCCTCGGCGCAATCATCGTCTTGGCCGGCGTGGTCGGCCTGCTGGCGACGCCGAGGCTCGGCGACTTCGCCATTTTGGTGTGGTACGCCGTGTTCATGCTGGGCATGGGCCTGAGCTACGGCAACTTGATGACCAGCGGCCTGAACACGCTGGCCGCGCCCGATCATCCCGATGGCAACGCCATTTTCAACACCGCCCAGCAGTTCTTCGCCGCCGTCGGCACCAGCCTGGCCGCAAGCCTGGTGGCCGGGGCCCAGGCCCAGGCCGCAGTCGCCGTCGGCACGGCCGCCGGCACCCGCCAAACGCTGGTGGTGCTGGTTATCTTGGCCGGGCTTGAAACCGCCCTGGCCTGGGTGCTGACGCGGCCCAAGCACCTGAGCGCCTGACGTGGTAGACTGGCCTTGCAGGCACCACCTGCACCAAGGAGCGAGCCAATGTCTACGACAACCTTACCTACCAACATGCAAGCCGCCTACATCACCGCGTTCGGGGGGCCTGACCGGATTCACGTCGGCGAACTGCCGCTGCCGCCGGTGACCCCAGGCACCGTCTTGATTCGCGTCAAGGCCGCGGCGGTCGACCGCGTCGACGCCTACGTTCGCGCCGGCACCTTCCGCACCGAGACCCATTTTCCACTGATTCTAAGCCGCGACGCCTGGGGAACCGTGGTCGCGCTTGGGCCCGGCGTCACCGGCTTCACCCTAGGTCAGCGGGTCTGGACCAACAGCGCCGGTTACGCCGGGCGCCAGGGCGTCGCCGCCCAATACGCGGTGGTGGCCGCAAACCGGCTGTGGCCGCTGCCGGCGGTTGACCCCAACGGCTGGCTGGCGCTGGTACACCCTGGCGCCACGGCGGCGATCATCGTCAACCAGCTGCTCAACCTCCCGGCCGGCGCGACCCTGCTGGTGGCCGGCGGGGCCGGCCACGTCGGGCGGCTGCTGATTCAACTCGCCAAGCTGACCGGCTTAGCCGTGCTTGCGACCTGCCACCCGCGGGATTTTGCTACCGTGGCGGCGCTTGGGGCCACCCCCAGCGACTACCACGAAGGCTGGGCAGACCACCTCAAAGCGCCCGTTGCCGCCGTGGTCGACACCTCGGGGCGGGTCCCGCTTCAGGCCGCCCTGGACGTGTTGGCCCCGGGCGGTCAGGTGATCGTGATGGCCACGCCGCCAACGCCCTTGGCGAGCTTTGACCTGCCGCGGTTTTACATGCAGCGCCAGCGCCTGACCGGCTTTGTCATCAGCCACGCCAGCCTGGCCGAGCTGACGGCAGCCAACGACTTTTTGACCGCCCACGCCGCGGCCTTGCAGCCGCTGGCCTACCGGACCCTGCCGCTGGGCCAGGCGCCGTTAGCCCACCGGCTGGTCGGGGACGCGACCGAAAAAAGGCGGCTGTTGCTGATACCGTAGCCACGCAAAAATGCCTTCCGCAATCCGGAAGGCATTTTACGTCTCACGATAACATCTGCTCACCCAAGGGCAGGCTTGCCGGGCAGCTTCGTTGCGCGGCGCTGGCGTACAGCCTAGTCAAGGCGCCGACGTTGTTGCTCAGCTCGTACATCACAATGGTCATCAGCTCAAAGCGCGTGAACAACCGCGGCTGGCGCGGCTGCTGGTCCAACCAGGCGGAAAAGTGCATCTCAAAATCCGCCAAGGTCCACTCCAGCCGGCTCAACAGCGACTTGAGCATCTGCTTTTCAAACTGGGTCATTTTGGCCCAAGTGGTCTGGTAACTGAAGGTCGCAATGGTGACCGGGCCGCGCAGGTCGAGGTCCTGATCGATCAGCGCCATCAGGGTGCAGATGGCGGCGCGATCGTGCTGCGTGTCGTACTCCAGGCGCAGCTGGTGGCGCAAGATCACCGCCAGGTAGGCACTGTCGTCAAGGTGTCTGGCCGCGGCGGCCTCAAGCCCCGCGTGCAGCAGCGGGTAGCCGCTCAGCCTGGGCTGCCAGGCGTGGCGGCGCAGGCGAGTGAAATCGATCACGTCCGGCAGGTAATACTCGTGAATCCACAGCCAGTCGGCGATGTCTTGCAGCGCGGCTTGGCCCTTCGGCGTCAGCGTGTAGCCGTCCGGCACCTGGTGAATCAGCCCCCGGTGAATCAGGCGGCCGATCGTGCGGTGCGGATCCATGTGGTAACGCTCCTGCCACACCGGGTCGGTCGAAACCGCGTCCGTGCCGGACATGGTCAGCATGTACATGAACACTTTGGTCGCTGGTGCGAGTCGCATAGAGATTCCCCTTTCCCCCAACGGCTCAATTCTAGCGTTGGCTGAAAACGCTGTCAACTACTTTTGCGAGCCCTCGGCCTTGGCAATCTGCCCCAACACGTCGTCGCCGCCCAGGTCCCGGGCCAAAAACGCCGGCGCGTCGGGCAAGTGCAGCTGCACGTCTGCGAAGCGCTGAACGGCCAAGGTCCCGCTGACGGCCCCGAAGTCCAGGACGTGGCCGCCAAACGTGTGGTCCGCCGCCAGAAAATGCAGGTGGAACCCGGGCACGGCCATGCCGCCGTATAGCGCCGGCGCAAAGTAGCCGATCAGGGTGCCGCTCACCGCTGAGCGGTCAAACACCGCCTGGTCGGCCGCGGTCGCAACCAGGCTTGGGTAAGGCGCGACCTGGGCCTTGACCGCCCGGGCCGACACCGTCTGGAAGCGGCCGGTCAGCTTGACGGCGGCGAAGCGGTTGACCGACCCAATCGCCGTTACGAACTGCCGCACGGCATCGGCCATGCCGCCGGCGGCGAAGGGCTGACCCGGCGCAAAGGCCGCCGGGTGAACGTTGGCGAAGGGCACCGTGGCGGTCGCCGGCGGCGTCAGCACCGCGCCTTTTGCCGTCACCTGATACACCGTGCCGTCAAGAATCACCAGCTCGCCGTCCAGCCCCTCAAGAGTACCGATTCCAGTATCGCCGTGGGTCAACAGCGCCTCAAGCGTCATCGTGCCTTCAAATCCCCCAGGCACCAGGTTCGCCAAGGTGCCGTGCTGATACATCACTGTCATGTTTGCCTCCATGTTATAAGTTACGCGAAACCGCGCGAGTCCCCCCGCGCGGTTCGTGGTTTAGTAGAATTGATCCTCGAGCATTGCGGCCCCAAGCGACGGGTTGTCGCTGTAATCCACCGGAATGTCCACGACCACCGGCCCGTCTGCGGCGAAGGCCTCATCCAGCACCGCGGCCAGGTCCTCTGGCCGGTTGACCCGCAGGCCCTTGGCGCCGAAGCTTTCGGCGTAGGCGACAAAATCGACCGGGCCGAAGCTGGTGCCAGCCGCGTGGCCGTACTTCATCTCCTCTTGGAACTTGACCATGTCGTAGTGACCGTCGTTCCAGATGATGTGAACCAGGTTGGCGTGAAGCCGCACGGCCGTTTCCAGCTCCTGTCCGGAAAACAGGAAGCCGCCGTCACCGGAGACGGACACGGCCTTTTCCCCCGGTCGCACCAGGGTGGCGGCAATCGCCCAAGGCAAGGCGACGCCAAGCGTCTGCATGCCGTTGGAAAACAGCAGCCGCCGCGGCTCGTAGCTGCGGAAGTGCCGCGCCATCCAGATGTAAAAGCTGCCGACATCGACGGCGACGGTCATGTGGTCGTCGACGCGCTGCTGGAGGGCGGCCACGATTGCCAGCGGGTGGACCAGCCCATCCTTGCCGGCGACCGGCGGGACGTCACGCTCAGCCAGCTTGGTCTGAAGCGACGCCAGGTAGTCCTTAGCCCCAGGGGCGACCTGATAGCCGCGCAAAAGCGGCGTCAGCACCGCCAGCGTCTGCGCGATGTCGCCGACCAGCTCGGTTTCCGGCTGGAAGTTGTGGTCGATTTCGGCGGCCAGCGAGTCGATCACGATCACCCGCGAGTCGCCGGCCGGGTTCCAGTTGCGCGGCTCGTATTCAATCGGGTCGTAGCCGATGGCCACCACCAGGTCGCTGCGCTGCAGCAGCTGATCGCCCGGCTGGTTGCGAAACAGCCCGACGCGGCCGAAGAAGTTACGCTCAAGCGCCTGGGGAATGATGCCGGCGCCTTGGAAGGTTTCGACCACCGGCAGCTCGGTCACGGCCAACAGGTCGCGAATCGCCGCGGTCACTTCCTGCGAGGACGCCCGCATCCCCAAAAGCAGCACGGGCAGCTGGGCCTCCTTGATGGCCCGAGCCAGGTAGGTCATGTCCGTCGGGCTGGCCGGCCCGAGGCGCGGCGCGGCCAGCGGCCGAATCGCCTGCGTCGTGACCGGGCTGTCGGTCACGTCCTGTGGCACGGAGACGAAGCTCGCGCCTTGCTTGCCGGACTCGGCGGCGCGAAACGCGTTGGCGATGGTTTCGCTGACGTTGTCCGGGTCTTGAACCTCCACCGAGTACTTGGTGATTGGGGCGAACAGCTCCGCGTTTTTCATGCTCTGATGCGCGGCGCGTTGCAGATCCGCGCGGCGAACCTGGCCGGCGATGGCGACCACCGGATCGCCTTCCGCCGTTGCGGTCACCAGCCCGGTGGCGAGGTTCGAGGCCCCGGGGCCGGAGGTGGTGATCACCACCCCGGGCTTGCCGGTCAGCCGGCCGACGCCTTGGGCCATGAACGCGGCGTTTTGCTCGTGCCGCGCCACAATCAGCTTAGGTGCCTTGGCGTTCACCGGGTGAGCCAGCCGTTCGAACACCCGGTCGATCTTGGCCCCGGGAATCCCAAAAACGTAATCCACCTGGTGGTTGGCCAGGCTGTCGACGATCAAGTCGCCACCGTATTGTTGCGCTGTCATGTGTTGCCTCCCTTGTTTGCTGTTGCAAAGGATACCACAAACCTGTTCGCATGAAAAGGGGGAAATTGCGTAACACCAATTCGTTCGCTGTATCACATGGCGTTCAATTCTGTAGTCACGTGCGGATCGTCGGCACGGCCATTGGCCCCGGCGGCGCCCTCCTTACTTTACCCGAAAAAACGGTTCCAATCCAGCCACAAAGCGCATTGACCCCTCGCCTTTCCCGCGTTAGAATGGGCGTAGTGAATGGATGGGTACAACTTGCAGGTGTACACGCTTTTGTTTTGCGGCTGCCGACCGCAAAACTGGGCCGGCCCATCCAGTGAAAGGAGTCTCGGCGATGCTTCAATTCTTTGGCCAACCCAAGTTCAATCCAAGCGACGCAAGCGGCCGGCCGGTCGGCTACGAGCTGTTCATGCGTCAGCGCGTCGGCAACGAATGGCGGCTGCCGACCGACTTTAACGCGATTACCGCGGCCACGCTTGAGCGGCTTTTGATCGACACCGTCGCCGGGCTCCCGGCCAGTGTGCGGCTGGTCTCGTTCAACCTCGAACGGCGCCAGTTCATCGATCCCGCCTACCTGGCCGCGATTGCCCGCGCCCAGGCGACAACCCCGATTGCCCTGTACATCGAGCTGACGGAACGTCCGGATTCCAGCGTCTCCACCCAGGCCCTCGCGGTCGCCGCCCACCGCTTCGCGGCGGCCGGCTTCACCGTGGTGCTGGACGACGTCGGCACGGCGGCCAACGATTCCGCGCTGATGCTCCTGCTCAACCGCGACGTGCAAGAGTACAAGTTCGCCCTGCAGAACCTGAGACCCTTCGCCTGCCTGGCGCAGGTGCTGCCGGCGCTTGAATTTTGGGCGGATCAGGCCACCCGCAACGGCAAGCTGCTGGCGATCGAAGGCATCGAGACGCAGGCCGAATACGACTTCATCACCGCACGGTTTCATCCCGACTTGATTCAGGGCTACTTCACCGGCCGCCCGGCGCTGCTGGTGTCGGCGTGAAGCCGCTTTCTTCCATTAAATAAATAACAGTGAGAATCGGCCCGGCCCCTTTGCCGGGCCTTTTGTGTGGCGCCGGACCGGTCGTGGCACCGTGAAAATGAAATCGGTTGCGGTTTCAAAAACAATATCTGAGTAAATGAATATTGAAGAAATTGTGGAAACGTTCGGTTCTTGCCGAACATTTTTTGAAAATTGCGCGAAGTTGCGGTTGAATTTAACCTTATCCCGTTTTATACTGCTCTTGGCAGTTGAAATTCGGACTTCGCCGCCTGATCATCGGCACCAGATACATATCGTTCGGATTTTGCCAAAGCTGCGCAATTGCACAGACAATAACTTACTGGGGGACCATATAGAATGAAGATCTGGAAGACACTTGCCGTCACCGGCACGCTCCTTCTTGCCGCTGCATCCCTTGCCGCTTGCAGCAGCAAGTCGAGCTCGTCCGATAAGGGCAGCAAGGACTACACGCCAAAGTCATTGAACATTCAATTCGTACCTTCTTCTCAGGCCGACACGATCGAGGCCAAGGCCAAGCCGCTGGAAAAGCTCCTGAAAGCCGAACTGAACATTCCGGTTAAGGTTTCTGTTTCGACCGACTACAACTCGATTGTTGAAGCCATGGACTCCAAACAAGTCGATGTTGGTTTCCTGCCACCCGACGGCTACGTGGTCGCCCACAAGCAAGGCGCCGCAGACGTGCTGCTGCAGGCTCAGCGCTTCGGCATCAAGCAGCCGGGTGGGGTGAACACCGACAAGCTAGTCGACTCCTACCGCTCGATGATCATCGTCAAGAAGGGTTCCGGTATCAAGTCTTACAAGGACCTCAAGGGCAAGAAGATTGCGGTTCAAGACGTCACCAGTTCCGCCGGCTACATCTGGCCTGTTGCCGAACTCAAGCAAAAAGGCGTGGACATCGCCAAAGATGACACGCTGGTCACCGTTAAGGGCCACGACCAAGGCGTCATGTCCGTTCTGAACGGCGATACCGATGCCGCCTTCGTCTTCGAAGACGCGCGGACCATCGTCAAGAAGGATGTCCCAGACATCATGGACAAGGTTGTGCCGATCTACTTCACCAAGCCGATTCCGAACGACACCATCTCCGTTCGCTCCGACATGAGCACCGCCTTCCGCAAGAAGTTAGCCGCGGCCTTCAAGAAGATCGTCAAGTCCAAGAAGGGCCACGCGATCATCTCCTCGGTTTACACCCACGAAGGTTACGTCAACGGCAAGGACTCCAACTTCAACATCGTGCGCAAGTACGACAAGATTGCCGAGACCGGTAAGTAAGTGATCGCCAAGCGCGGTTCTAAGTAGTACACTAAGACTTGGCACTGACCGCGCCAGATCCCCCCGCCCCGGGGTTCGGGGCGTTACATAAACAATTCTCGTGAGCAATCACGACGCCGCTTTGCGGCAATACTTAGACGCGGCCACGATCAAATGCGTGGCCGCGTTTTCAGGAGGAAAACACATGTCAGAACCAAAGCCCGTCATTGAATTCGACCATGTCAACAAGATTTATGACAATGGGGTCGTTGGCCTCAAAGACATCAACTTGACGATCATGCCTGGCGAATTCGTTGTCGTCGTGGGCCTGAGTGGTGCCGGTAAGAGTACCCTCATGCGTGCCGTGAACCGCCTGCACGATATCTCCAACGGGGACATCCGCATCGACGGCGAGTCCATCACCAAGGCACGTGGGAAGCAGCTGCTGCACATTCGGCGCAAGATCGGGATGATTTTCCAAAACTTCAACCTGGTGCGTCGCGCCACCGTGCTGAAAAACGTCCTGACCGGTCGCGTCGGCTACTACCCGACTTGGAAGATGATGTTCGGCCTGTTCAGCGAGGCGGACAAGCAACGCGCTTACGAGGCGCTTCAGACCGTCGAGCTTGAGGACAAGGTCTACACCCGCGCCGATCAGCTGTCCGGTGGTCAGCAGCAGCGCGTCTCCATCGCCCGGGCGCTGACTCAGGCCCCGCGCATCATCTTGGCCGACGAACCGATCGCCAGCCTCGACCCGCAGACCACCAAGCGCGTGATGGACGACCTGCGCCGGATCAACCAGGAGATGGGCATCACCGTTCTGATCAACCTGCACAACGTCGAACTCGCCCAAGAGTACGGCACCCGCATCGTCGGCATCCGCGCCGGCGAAAAGGTCTTCGACGGCCCGGTCAAAGAGGCCGACGACGCGACAATGGCCCAGATCTACAGCGGCGAAGAGGAGGGTTAAGATGACCTTACCAAAACGTGCCTTCCCCTGGCAAAAATGGGTACTCACCATCGTCATGGTGGTCGGCCTGATCTGGTCGGCGTTCATCACCGACGCTCACATGGGCAAGTTCTTCGAAAACTTCGGGGAGTTCACCAAGATTTTCGTTGAGATGTGCCAGCCGGACTGGTCCTACACCACCTACGTCTTCCAGCCGATGATCGAGACCATCAAGATGGCCGTCATCGGGACTTTGATCGGCTCGGTGCTGGCCTTCCCATACGCCTTGCTGGTCGCCCGCAACATCGTGACCAACAAGATCGTGGTCGGCGTCTTCCGCTTCATCCTGAACATTGTCCGGACCATTCCGGATCTGATGCTCGCGGCCCTCTTCGTGGCCGTGGTCGGCATCGGCCCGGTTGCCGGTGTGATCACCCTGGCAATTTTCACCTTCGGCATGGTCGGCAAGCTGTTCTACGAAGCCGTCGAAACCATCGACCCCGGACCGCTTGAGGCCGTGCGAGCGGCCGGCGCCGGGCGGCTTGAGATCATTCGCTTCGCGGTTTTGCCGCAGATTGCCAATTACTTCGTCTCTTACGTGCTGTACGCCTTTGAAATCAACGTCCGGGCCTCCACCGTCCTCGGGTACCTCGGGGCCGGCGGGATCGGGGTCTACCTGCAGCAAGCCTTATCGATGTTTCGCTACGACCGCGTAGGGTTGATGGTTCTGGTCATCTTCATCGTCGTGCTGTTGATCGATTACACCAGTGGTAAAATGCGGGAGGCCTTGCTATGACAGACATGAAAAAACTGCCGGCACAGCCGGCGCAGCACCGCTGGCCGTTTTGGCTGGGCTGGGCGGCCGTCATCGTACTGATCGTCTGGTCCTTCACCGGGATGCCGAGCTTCGAGCTCAAGGAAAACGCCGTTGTCGTGGCCAAGTCCATGCTCAACGGCCTGATTCACCCGGACTGGTCGTACGTCTGGACCGGCGACGGCGAAGACCTCACCCACGCCCTGCTTGAAACCTTGGGCATCGCCTTTCTCGGGACCTTCATCAGCGCCATCATCAGCCTGCCCTTCGCCTTTTGGGCGGCCCACACCAAAAACAAGTTCTGGCTCACGTCTCGCTCCGGGAAGTTCGTGCTGACCGCGATCCGGACGTTCCCAGAAATCGTCATGGCCCTGATGTTCATCAAGGCCGTGGGCCCCGGCTCCTTCGCCGGGGTGCTCGCCGTCGGCTTCCACAGCGTCGGCATGTTGGCCAAGCTGTTCTCCGAAGCGATTGAAAACATGGACAACGGTGCCGGCGAATCCGTCACCGCGGCCGGCGGGACCCGGCTGGATGTCACCATCCTGGCCTCCTTGCCGCAGCTGCTGCCGGAATTCGTCTCCAACACCCTGTACCGCTTCGAGCTGGCGATTCGCTCCGCCTCGATTCTGGGGATGGTCGGCGCCGGCGGGGTCGGGACGCCTTTGATTTTCGCGATTCAAACCCGTTCCTGGTCGCGTGTCGGCATCATTTTGATCGGCATCATCATCATGGTCACAGCCGTTGACTGGCTGTCCGGGGCCCTGCGCAAGCGCCTGGTCTGACAATCAGCACCCACCCACCGCGGTGGGTGTTTTTTTATGCGCCGGCGGATCGGCCGGCGTTGCCAGAACGCACTAAAAACTGCCTTGTCTCAGCGACAAGGCAGTTTTTGTACTTAACTTCGCGGCGTGGCCCAGGCGGCCACCCCATGCGGTGCAATGGCGTCGCCTGCCCACAGGGGTTCGCCGATCGCGGCCGGCAGCGGCACGGCGACGTCCAACAGGTTGAACACCGCGGTGTACGCCTTGGCCGTCCCTTGGCCCTGCCACGTCACCCGGGCGGCGTCTGCCGACTGCTGCCAGGCCCCCTTCAGGTCCTGACGCATCGCCAGGAGCTTGGGGTTGGTGTACAACGCCTCCTCCGGGCCGCTGTGCGTCAGGTCCCCGCCGAGAAACAGCGGCGCCTGAAGCAGCGACCACAACGTTAGCATGGTTTGCGCCTCGGCGGTGGTGAAGCGCGAACGCGGTCCGCCTTGCCGCTGCAAAATGGCGCCGAGCGGCAGCATGTCCGGATCCGGCCAGCTGCCCGGCCGCACGAACGGCGCCCACTTGGCGGCGACTGGGAACATCCCCGCAAGCTGCGGCCACGTGTCCCAAAAGTCGTCGGTCAGCCGCCACATGTTGGCGTTTTGCTGCAAAAAGGCCCCTTCGTTGATGTCGGCCGGACCGGGCGACAGGCTCAGCACCATCGGCCGCCCCGTCTTGTCGATGGCGGCACGCAGCGCCATGATTTCCGGCTTCAACATGCCGTACAGCGTGGAGTCGGCGATGTCATCGCACTTGATGAAGTCGACGCCCCAGCTTGCGTAAAGCGCGATCACCGAATCGTAGTAGGCCTGAGCCCCGGGCTGGGTCATGTCCAGGCCGTACATGTCGCTGTTCCAGCGGCAGATGTTGTTGGCGGCGACGTCACGGGCCCGGTAGCGACCGTTGCCAAAGGTCAGGTCGCGGTGAACCGCCTGGCGCGGAATCCCCCGCATCATGTGAATGCCAAACTTCAGCCCCAGACCGTGAACGTAGGCCGCAAGCGCGGTGAAGCCGCCGGTGGTCGCCGACGGGAAGCGGTTGGGCGCCGGAATCAGCCGGCACTGGTCGTCCATCGTCAGTGCGGTGAACGGGTGGTAGGCCCAGCCATCGGCGTTCGGCTCGGACCACTGAATATCCACGACCACGTAATTGTAGCCGAAGGGCCGCAGATGGGCGGCCATGTAGTCGGCATTGGCCCGCACCTCGGCCTCGGTGACCGAGGCCCCGAAGCAATCCCAGCTGTTCCAGCCCATCGGCGCGTGTGGCGCCCATTGTCGAAAATCTGCCATGTGAGTTATTCCCTTTCCTCGCACCGCCGCCCAATGGCAGCGGTCACATTTTGCTTTGCGACCGCACTCGCGGTCCTTCACATCCGTACAAATTTTAGCTTTTTGCGGTCAAAAATACAAGTGTGTGCCTCGCAAATTCGGCATTGAATCGCTGACCGTGCAGCCATTCCGGCCATTTTCGGTAGTAATCTCCAGCGGTGATTGCCGAGACGATTTGTACGTAATCGCCGCTTGCGATTGACTTATCCGGACAAATATTCTAGTATCGTGACGAAAGCCCTACCAATATCCCGGTCCGCGCGACCACCAAGGAGAACAAATCATGCTCAAAACTGAGTCTTATCGCTTCTGGTTCATCGTCGGCTCCCAAGCCCTGTACGGCGAGGCCGACCTGCAGCAGGTGCGCGACGACGCCGAACACATCGTCGACGCCCTGAACGCCGCCAAGACGCTGCCCTACCCGGTCGTCTTCAAGGAGGTCGCCATCGATGCGGCCACCATCACCCGCGGCATGAAGGAGGCCAACTTCGATGACACCTGCGCCGGCGTCATCACCTGGATGCACACCTTCTCGCCGGCCAAGAACTGGATCCGCGGCACCAAGCTGCTCCAAAAGCCGCTGCTGCACCTGGCCACCCAGTTCCGCCAAGACATTCCGTGGGCCACCATCGATATGGACTACATGAACCTCAACCAAAGCGCCCACGGCGACCGCGAGTACGGCTTCATCAACGCCCGGCTGCGCAAGCACAACAAGGTCGTCTACGGCTTCTGGGGTGACGCGACGGTGCAGCAGGAGATCGCCGACTGGATGGCTGTGGCCGTCGCCTACAACGAAAGCTTCAACATCAAGGTCGCACGGTTTGGCGACAACATGCGCAACGTCGCCGTGACCGAGGGTGACAAGATTGAAGCCCAGATTCAGCTGGGCTGGACCGTCGATTACTACGGCATCGGTGACCTGGTGGACGAGATGGCCCGCGTTGACGAGGCCGACATCGACGCTGAGTACGCCGACCTGAAGGCCCGCTACGACCTGGTCGTCGGTGACAACGACCCGGCGTTTTACGAAAAGCAGGTCCGCTACCAGCTCAAGGAAAAGATCGCGTTGCAGCGCTTCTTAGAGCGCGGCGGCTACTCGGCCTTCACCACCAACTTCGAGGACCTCTGGGGCATTGAGCAGCTGCCGGGCCTGGCCGTCCAGCTCCTGAACCGCGAGGGCTACGGCTTCGCCGGCGAAGGCGACTGGAAGACCGCGGCGCTTGATCGCCTGCTCAAAATCGCCAGCCGCAACCAGGCCACCGGCTTCATGGAGGACTACACGCTGGACCTGCGCCCGGGCCACGAGGTGATCCTGGGCTCCCATATGCTGGAGGTCGACCCGACGCTTGCGACCACCAAGCCGCGCGTTGAGGTTCATCCGCTGGGCATCGGTGACCGCAAAGACCCGGCACGGCTGGTCTTTGACGGCCAGGTCGGCGACGCGATTGACGTCACCGTCTCGGACTTCGGCGACGAATACCGCCTGATCGGCTACCGCGTTGTGGCCAAGGCGGCCGAGGCCGAAGCCCCACACCTGCCGGTTGCCCGGCAGCTTTGGACGCCCAAGGCCGGGCTGCGCCGCGGCGCCACCGCCTGGATTCAAAACGGCGGCGGCCACCACACCGTCTTCAGCACCACGCTCACTATGGGCCAGCTGGCGGACCTCGCCGCACTGTTTGCGCTGACCTTCGTCGACCTGGACAACACGCTGGAGGGTCGCCATGCTGAGTGAAGAGACCACCGCAGGCCTCAGCTTAGGCATCGAGCTTGGCTCCACCCGCATCAAGGCGGTGCTGATCGATGCTTCAGCCAGCCCCTTGGCCACCGGCAGCCACGCCTGGGCCAACCAGCTGATTGACGGGAACTGGACCTACAGCCTGGACGACGCCTGGCGCGGCATCCAAGACTGCGTGGCGCAGGTTGCGGCCAAGCGCCTGGCCGCGACGGGCGAGCCGCTGACGCAAGTCGCCGCCATCGGCATCAGCGCCATGATGCACGGCTACTTGGCCTTTGATGAAGCCGAGCGGCTTCTGATGCCGTTTCGCACCTGGCGCAACAACACGACGGCCCCGGCCGCCGCGGCGCTATCGGCCGCGCTCGCCTTCAACATCCCGCAGCGCTTCAGCGTCGCCCACCTGTACCAGGCGATGCAAAACCGCGAGACCCATGTGCCGCGGATCGCCTTTTTGACCACGCTGGCCGGCTACATCCACTGGCGGCTCACCGGTCGACGGGTCCTGGGTGCCGGCGACGCGTCCGGCATGTTCCCGCTGGCCGCAACAGGCGACTACGACCCGGAGCGGCTGGCCACATTCGACCGCCTGGCCCAGGCGGCCGGCTACCCGCTTTCGCTGCGCGACCTGCTGCCCAGGCCTTTGACCGCCGGCACCCCGGCCGGCCAGCTGACCCAGGCCGGGGCCAGGCTGCTCGATCCCACCGGCGTCTTGCAACCCGGTGCGGTGATGGCCCCGCCGGAAGGTGACGCCGGCACCGGCATGGTGGCGACCAACAGCGTCGAACCGGGCAGCGGCAACGTCTCGGTCGGCACCTCGGCCTTTGCCATGACCGTGCTGGCGCGGCCGCTTAAAACGGTGTCGCCAGACATCGACTGTGTGACCACCCCCACCGGGACCCCGGTGGCGATGGTTCACGCCAACAACTGCACCAGCGACCTCAACGCCTGGATGGGCCTGTTCGGGGCGGTCGCAACCGCATGTGGCGTGTCACTGCCTGCGGATGCGCTTTACGCCAAGCTGCTGCCGCTGGTCCAAGGTGCGGCGCCGGATGCCGGCGGCCTGCTGAACTACGCCAACCTGTCGGGGGAAAACATCACGGGCGTCACCGCCGGGCGGCCGATGGCGGTGCGAACGCCGGACGCCGACTTCACCCTGGCCAACTTCATTCAAAGCCAGCTGTTCGCCGCCTTCGCGCCGCTCAAAATCGGCAACGACCGCCTGTTTGCGGCGGAAGGCATCCGCGCCACGCACTTGGTCGCCCAAGGCGGCCTGTTCCGCACCCCTAAAATCGCCCAGCAGGCCCTGGCCGACGCCTTGGCCACGCCGATCACGGTGCTGCAAAACGCCGGTGAAGGCGGCGCCTGGGGCGCTGCCGTGCTGGCGGCGTTCACGCGCGATTCGCGCGGCCACGGGGACCTGAACGACTACCTGACGCACCGCGTCTTTCAAGGCGTGACCGGCACCACGCTTGCGCCGACTTCAACCGGCGCCGCCGGATTCGACCGCTACATCGCCCAGTACCAGCGCGGCCTGCCTGCCCAGCGCCTGGCCGGCCGCGACCTGCCGCTTCACGCGGCGTGGTCGTGATCGGCAACCGGGCGCAACGACCCGACCGCACGCAAGCCCCCGCAGTGATCACCGCGTCAGCGCCGCCACGGCCGCGCAGCCGGAAACACAAACAGGCGCGTCAGTGGCGACGCGCCTGGTGCAACACCCAATGAATTAGGCGCCGAGGTCTGACACCGACGCGCCTGCGACCACCACCGGTGGGTAGACCCGCGACTGCGGCGTTGCGGCACCTGGTTTGGCGGCGAGCAGCTTAAGCATCAGCGCCGCTGCATCCTGGCCCATCTGGGTCTTAGGGTGGGCAATCGAGGTCAGCGCCTCGCCGCCGGCGGTGGTCAGCCCGGCATTGTCAAACCCAATCAAGGACAGGTCGCCCGGCACCGCCAGCCCCAGCCGCTGCGCCACGGTCGCGACGCGCTGGGCCACCGCGTCGTTGTAACACACGACGGCGCTCGGCCGGTCGGCGCGTCTCAACACCTGCTGCAGCTGGCCTTCAAGCGCGGTGGCCGGGGTTTCGGTGCGGTACTGAAGGAAGCTGCCGGTGCTTGGCCCCCCTGCCTGCTGCAGCGCGGTGACAAAGCCGTTCATGCGGTCGACGCCTTGCCGATCATCGGTTTTGAACACCCCCAGCAAGTTCACGTGGTGCCACGCCAGCAAGTACTGCGTCGCCAGGCGGCCGCCTTCAAAATCATCCATCACAAGCGCTGGAATCGGCAGATCCGCCGCCTTGGCGTTGATGGTCAAAACGGGCACCCCGGCGGCGAGCAGTTTTTGGTACCCGGCGCGGTTGGCGAGTCCAAAGGCCGACTGGCTGGGCTCGATAATCACCCCCGACACGGGATTAGCGGCCAGCGTGGCCAGCGTCTGGGCCTCAAGTACCGGGTCGTTGTGGGTGCTGGCCAGCATCAAAGACACCCCGGCCTGACGCAGCACCTGCTCGGCCCCGGCGATGATCGACGGAAAAATGTAGTCGTTCAGGTAGGTCGCGACCACCGCGACGGTACCGCGCGGCGGCTGGGCGACGGTGCGTTTCGCCTTGGCGGTGACGAAGGTGCCGGCGCCTTGAACCCGGTAAACCCAGTTGGCGGCCTCAAGCTCACCCAGCGCCTTGCGGATGGTGTGGCGGCTGACGCCGAACTGCTGCATCAACGCGCTTTCGGTCGGCAGCTTCGCGTCGTCTTCGTACTGCCCGTGTTCAAGCCAGTCACGGATGGCGGCCGTCACGGCCTGGTACTTTTTTTCCATAAGCTCGTGTCTCCTTTGATAGATGCGGATAAATTTTAACCCATGGTTCGCCGAAGCTCAAGTTTATTGCACGGCGGCCGTCAAGTGATACGGAGGAATTCGAATGCTCGAACAATTGAAACAAGACGTCTATGACGCCAACATGCAGCTGCCCAAGCTGGGCCTGGTCACCTTCACCTGGGGCAACGTCTCGGGCATCGACCGCGACGCCGGCCTGTTCGTGATCAAGCCGTCGGGCGTCGCCTACGATGAGCTCACGCCGGCCGACATGGTGGTGGTCGACCTGCAGGGCCGCGTGGTGGAAGGCAAGCTGAACCCCTCAAGCGACACGCCGACGCACGTCGTCTTGTACAACGCCTTTCAAGACATCGGCGGCATCGTTCACACCCACTCGCCTTGGGCCGTGGCCTTCGCCAGCGCCGGGCTGCCGGTGCCGGCCCTGAACACCACGGCCGCCGACACCTTCTACGGCGACGTGCCGGTGACCGCGCCGCTGAGCCAGGCCCAGATTCAACGCGCCTACGAGGCCGAAACCGGTGAAGCGATCGTCGAGACCTTCCGGGCCGATAAGCGCGACCCGCTGGCGGTGCCGGCGGTGCTGGTGGCGCAGCACGGTCCCTTCGCCTGGGGCCCCACCCCGGCCCAGGCGGTGTACAACGCCAAGGTGCTGGAGGTGGTGGCCGAAATCGACTACCACGCGCTGATGCTCAGCCACAAGGACAGCCACGTGCCGCAGTACCTGCTGGACAAGCACTACTACCGCAAGCATGGCAGCACCGCCTACTACGGGCAGGACAACCCGCAAAGCGGCTCGCACCGCTAAGCCCAGTCCGAACGGGCGACGGCCCGAACGGCCCGGCGCGGATGGTTTGGGGCCGCGTCGGATTCTGACGCCAAGGCGTCGCTCGGCTTCCACCGCGTTGGCGAAACACAAAAGGCGATTGCGCCAGCCGTCACAACGGCCGGCGCAATCGCCTTTTGTAGCAGCGCAGCTAACCCACGATGCCCAGTGTCTGAAGAATCAGGTAGACGTTCAGCGCGATCAGCACCCAAGTCGCGGTCCAGGCGCAAATTCGCACCCAGGTCTTGTTGGTGAACTCGCCCATCAGGTCCTTGTTGGAGGTGAACGCCACCAGCGGAATCACCGCGAACGGCAAGGCGACGCTCAGGAACACCTGCGAGAAGGTCAGCAGGTCCTCGATTTTGGCCTCGTTGCCGTGGTAGTAGATGGCAAAGACCAAAACCGGGGTCACGGACAGCAGCCGCGTCAAAAGGCGCTGGGCCCACATCGGCATCTTCAGGTGAATGAAGCCCTCCATGATGATCTGGCCGGCCAGGGTGCCGGTGATCGTCGAGCTTTGACCGGACGACAGCAGGGCGACGGCGAACAGCATCGACAGCACCGGGCTGGCGATGGCGCCGACCACCTGGGAGTCGCTCAGCGCGTGGAACAGGTCGACGAAGCGGCCCAGGTCGGAGTTCGTGCCGTAAAACAGCGCGGCCCCGAGGATCAGCAGCAGCGAGTTGACGATGAACGCCAAGAACAGCTGCAGGTTGGAGTCAATCGTGGAGAACCGCACCGCCTGGGCGAGCTCGTCGCGATTGCTGCGGTCAACCTTGCGGGTCTGAGAAATCGACGACCCGAGGTATAAGTCGTGCGGCATCACGGTCGCGCCGACGATCCCAAGCGTCAGGTACAGCATGCCGTGGTTGGTCAAAATCTCCTTGACCGGAATGTAGCCCTCCAGGATGCCGGTGACGCTTGGGCTGGCTAGGAACACCTCGTAGGCGAACACCAGCAAGATGACGGTGACCAAGGTCGCCACAATCGCCTCGATCTTGCGAAAACCCAGCTTCATCAAAAGCAGCAAGATCAAGACGTCTGCGGCGGTGATGATGATGCCGACGATCAACGGAATGTTGAACAGCAGCTTGATGGCGATCGCCGAGCCGATGATTTCGGCGATGTCGGTGGCCATGATGGCCAGTTCGGCGACGATCCACAGCAGAAAGCCTGAGACCTTGCCGGTGTGCTCGCGCGTCAGCTGCGCCAGGTCCTTGCCCGTCACGATGCCCAGTTTAGCGGCCATGCTTTGCAGCAGCATGGCGATCAAACTGGACAGCAGGACGACGGCCAGCAGCCGGTACTGGAACTGGGCGCCACCGGCAATTGACGTGATCCAGTTACCGGGGTCCATGTACCCCACGGCGATCAGGACGCCCGGGCCGGTGTAGGCCATCAAGGTGCGGAAGAACCCGGCGTTCTTGGGCACCTCGACGCTGCCGTTCACCTCATCCAAACTCTTTTGCCCGGGTTCCTCCGCAAAGTGCAGGACCTCGCGCTTCTTCTTCGGTTCATTTGCCTTCATTTCGAGTGGCCTCTTTTCTATTGGTTTAGAAATTTGGTGTCAAATCCGCTCAACAAAACGAGCGTTCGCTCAAACCCCACAAGATACTGTAACCCGCCGTGAACCATAAAACAAGTATATTTTTTGGGCTTCCTAATCTTTCTTGTAAGCCGCTGACCGCGGCGGTTGCCACCGCGTCACGACGGCCCGGCCGCGGCGGAAGTTAGCGGCGCCTAGCCCCGTGAAACCGGCCCCATCAGCCGCTCGTATTCGGCCTTTTGGCTGGCCCAGTCGGCCTTGTCCGCCTCGGTAATCGGCCGCAGCACCTTGGCAGGAACGCCGGCGGCCATCACGTTGGCCGGCAGGTCGTGGGTCACCACGGCCCCGGCCCCCACCACCGTGTTGGCACCGATGGTGACCCCGGGGCAAACCGTGACGTTGCCGCCGAGCCAAACGTTATCCCCGATGGTGATCGGGTGGCCGTACTCCAGGTCCTCGTTGCGAATGTCTGCAATCAGCGGGTGGCCGGCGGTGTAGAGCCCCACCCGCGGTCCAAACATCACGTGATCGCCTATGGTGATCGGCGCGATGTCCAACAGGATGCACTCATAATTGGCGTAAAACTTTCGGCCTACGTGAACATTCTCGCCGTAATCCACGCGAATCGGCACCTCCGCGTAGGCGTCGCCGCTGGGGCAGTCGAAAAGCGCTCGCAGCACCGCCTGGCGCTTGGCGAACGCCGCTGGCGCCGTTTGGTTGAACTGATACACCAGCTCCCGGGCCCGGGCCCGGCCGGCCGTTAGCTCGGCGCCACCGGAGTAGTACAGCTTGCCGGCCACCATCAACTCTTTATCTGTTGTCATGACGTAACTTCCTTTCTGATTGCCCGCTCACGCGAGGTAGGCGGTGTAAAACAGGTAGGCGGCTAACCCAAAGGCCGCGATCGCGACCCCGATGCGCAGCCACGCCGCCGGCACGTGCCGCACAACGATCGGACCGAGCAGGCCGCCACCAAACATCCCAATCCCCAGGGGAATCACCATCAGCCAGTAAATCTTGGTGGTGAAGGCGTAGATTACAAGCGAAATCAGGTTGGTGCAAAGCGCCGCGAAGTTCTTGATCGCCGTGGTTTCAGCGAAGGTCACCGGCAGCGTCAGGCTGAGAATCGCCAGCATGATCACCCCGGCCGACGCCCCGAAGTAGCCGATGTAGACCCCGACTAAGAACACGGCGACGTCGCGAATGACCAGCCCGCTGCGGCCGGTGAAGGCACTGGTATGCGTCGGCACCCGCATCGACCCGAGCATCAAAAACCCGGCGAGCAAAATCAAGAACGGCACCACTTTTTCAAAGCTCGAGGCCGGCGCGAAGGCCAGTACCAGGCTGCCGACCAGGCCCCCGGCCAACGCCCAGGCGGTGACCTGAAGCGCCAGTTGCGGGTAGCGGTGCAGCTCGTGGCGCGATGACACCGCCGAGCCGATACCGTTGAACACTAGGGCCGCAGTGTTGGTCACGTTGGCCGACACCGGCGGCACCCCCAGCGCCAACAGCACCGGGTACGACACCAGGCTGGCCAGGCCGGCCATGGAGCTCAAGAGCCCGGCGAAAAGCCCGGCGACCAGCAACGTTGCAATTACGGTAAGGGTCATCTGACGCACCATCCTTCGTTGATAAGTTCAGCTTACCACGCCTGGCCGGTATGGCAATGGCCGCCCGAACAATCTTGTGGCGCCGGCCGGTAATCAAAAAAGCGCCAGCCGGGGGGAGTCGGCTGGCGCAGGTCTTAACTTGTACTGGTCGAGCGCATCAGCTTGTCGCCGACTTTTTGCAGCAGGCGCAAGAGCTCACGGGCATCCGCCTCGCCCAGGATGGTCACCCAGCGTTCGAAGCGCAAAGCGATGGTGACATCCAGTCGTTCAACCACCGCGGCGCCGCTTGCCGTCAACGCCAGCGGCAGCCGCCGGCGGTCGGCGACGTGCCGCTCCTGAGTGATCATCCCCCGGGCCATCAGCGCCTTGATCTGGCGGGAAATGGCGGCCCGGGTGACCCCGCGGCGCTGGGCAATCTCGGTCATCGCCAGCTGGTGGCCCGCCGCCAGGTCGTGCATGATGAAGAACTGCTCAAAGGACAGGCCATCCGCCTTCATCGGCGCGTTGATCAGGTCGTCGATGTTTTTGAAGGTTTCAAAATACATCCGAATGTAGTCATCCAGCAACTGCGGGTCGCCCATGCGGCCGCCTCCTTTCTCGCCTGCCGTCTCTAGGCGACGGCTAATCGCTGGCCTTTGCGCCTTGGTGCCACATCACCGCCGGAATCATCAGGGCCAAGGACAACAGCCCAACCGCCAGCAAAATGATCACGCTGGTGACGGTGGTGCTGGTCGCCATGCCGCCGGTAATCACCTCGCGGTAGCCGTTAATCGCGTAGGTCATCGGCAGGAACTTTTGCGTCGCCTCGTACAGCGGACTGATGGTTTCGGCCGGGAACAGGCCGCCGGAGCCGCTCAGGGTCAATAGCCCCAGGGCGATGAAAATGCCGACGCGGTTGAACGCCAGCGTCAACACCATGGTCAGGTACTGCGCCGCCAGCGCGAACAGCAGCGTGATGCCGTAGAAGCCGACCACGTTGGCAACCGGCAGGTGCATCATCACAAGCATCAGGGTCGCCTCAATCAGGGCCGCCCCTGCGGCCACCAGGGTGCCAACGGCTAGCTTGCCCAACAGCCACTGCATTGGGCTGCGGTCGTCATCGTCGCTGCGCTTCAGCGGGTAGGCGAAGTTGAAAATGATGATGGCGACGAACAGTGCAAGGGCCAGCACGTAAGGCGCAAGCGCCGCCCCGTAGTTCTTGACCGCGGTGTACTTCAGCTGCACATCCGTGGAAGGCGCCGCAAACATTTTGGCCGTCAGGTTGGTCAGCTTAGTGGCGACAATCTGCTGGTACCCGTCGTCAAGCCCGGTGCTCAGCTGGGTGTTACCGGCCAACAGCTGGCCGGCCCCACTGGTGAGCTGCTTGTTCTTGGCGGTGAGCTGCTGGGTGCCGTCGTACAGCTGGCCGACGCCATCGGTCAAGGCTGGGACCTGGCCGTTGAGCTGGCTCAGGCCGTTGGCTTCCTTGACCGAGCCATCGTAAAGCTGCTTGACCCCGCTTTGCAGCGCCGGCACGGCGTTGTTGAGCTGGGTGCTGCCGGCGTAAAGCTGGGAGACGCCGCCGCGCAGGGCCGGTACCGCCGCGTTGAGCTTGTGACTACCCGCGTAAAGCTGTGAAATCCCGGTGGCAAGACCGGGGGCCTTTTTGTTCAGATCACGCAACCCCTTGGCCAAGGTCTTGGCCCCCGCCGCCATCTGGGCGGCCGCCGCCTTGAGCGGCAGGTCCTTTTTCTGCTCGGCCGGCGTCTTGTCGGTCTTATTGACCTGGTTGTCCAGCTCGGTCGCCCCGTCGTTCAGGGCCGCGATCGCCTCGCTGAAGGTGTAGCCGTCCTTGTTTTGACCGGTGGGATCCGGGTTCTTGGTGGTCAAGCCGGCGGCCAGCGTCTTGACCGCGACGGCCAGCCCCTTGGGGTCGCCTGCCGCGTCAACGCCGGTGTCGGACATCTGGGCGTGAACCACGTCGATCAAACCACCTGCCGTGGTCAGCGCCGTTTGGGTCGTGGCCTGGCTGGCTTTGACCTTGGTAAAGGCCGCCTTGGCCGCGGCCTGCTGGTCCTCGGGTAAAGCGGCGATCACCGCTTCCATCTCGTCGTTGGCCTTGGTCTGCGCCACCTCCAGCTTCTTGGCCTCAGCCGTCGCCTTCTTTTGGGCGTCGGTCAAGCTGGCCATCTGCGTCGGCAGCAGCATGTTGATGGTGCCAAAGCTCCCGGTACCGAAGCTCGTGTAGGCGATGTTGAACAGGTTGACGCTTGACTGAACGGTTTTGTTCAGCTTCTCCACACGGCCAACCAAGTTCTGGTCGACCAGTTGCTTTTGAAATCCGGCGATGGCCTGCTGCAGCTGGGTGATGCCGGCGGTCAAGGCCGGGGCCTTGGCGTTCAGCTGACCCAAGGCATCTGCCAGTTGGGCGCTGCCGGTCGTCAGTTGCGAAACGCCGGCGGCCAGGTCGGTGTCTTGCGTATCACCGTTGACCTCCGCGTTGATTTTGCCTAATCCGCCGTCGATTTGGCCGACCCCGCTGGCCAACGCCGGCGTCTTGCTGTTCAGCTGACCGAGGCCGCCGTTGAGCTGACCGACGCCACTTGCCAAGGCCGGGGCCTTACTGTTGAGCTGGCCCAGGCCGGTTTGGAGCTGCTGGCCGCCCGCTGCCAGCTGGCCGACGCCCGAGGCCAAGGCCGGCACCTTGCCATTGAGCTGGCTCAGGCCGTCATCGACCTGGCTGACGCCGCCGGTGTATTGTCTCAGGCCATCGCTCAGCGTGGTTTGGCCGGCGACCAGCTTGGCCGCGCCGTCCTTGGCTTCCTTGAGCTTGCTGCCGATTTCGGAGACCTTGGCGAACAGGGCCTGGGCGAAGGCGGTGGTCACCTTCTCGCGAATCTGCGCGTTGAGCTTGTCGGCGCCGACTTGGCTGATGATCTCAGACACGTAGTTCAAGGAACCGTTGGTCTGATAGGTCAGCTTCATCTGCTTGGGATGCGCGTCGAGCACCGTGGCCGCGTTGGCCGAGAAGTTCTTCGGCAGCGTCACCACCGTGTAGTACTTATTTTGGGCCAAGCCCTTCTTGGCCGCTTCCGGGGTGCAAAAAACCCACTTGAGCTGCTTGTCGTCCTTCAGCTGGGCCACGGTGTCGCGGCCGGCGCTGATGGTCTTACCCTCCAGCGTAGCCGGTTGGTCCAAGTTGACCACGGCCACCGGAATCTTGCCAGTGTTGCCGTACGGGTCCCACGCCGAGGTCAGGAAACAGAATGAATAGGCAAAGGGAATGAACAAGATCACAAGCATTGCCGCGATTAACCCCTTGTGCTTGGCAATGCTTCGAAATTCGCGGGTCATCAAATCACTTTCAACTCCTTCATCGCCTCAGCCCGAGGCGGGTTTCGTGTCACTGCATACAACTTCAACCGCATTGAATGTATATGCCATTGACAATGATTAACTATCCGTCCCTCGCGCCTTTTTGTCAAACGTTTTCTTCGCTTCACAAGCGGCGATTGGCCAGAATGACCATTGGCACGGCGCATGCGACCCCGACAAAAGTTGCAAATTTCACAAATCCGGGCAAAAAAACCCGGTCCCGTCTGACGACGTTGCCGGGCAGGACGAAGCCACCGAACACTTGGTGTTCGGCGGCCCCGCGCCTCTTACTGGTTGACAGTAGTCATTTGATCGCCTCCGGCCGACCGTGGCCGACCGGGTAGCACGCTGAAACAAGCCACGCGCCGAGCCCCTCCGCAGCTACCTCGCAAGCGAGTAGGAGAGGCAGTCAGACTGCGCGTGGGTGGTGGTCCAACCCTGGTATTCGGGCCCGCAGGTGGGCGCCGTTACGCGAAAACACGTGTGTTGAAAGCCAGATTCGGCTTGGTATGAGCGGGGTACTGGGAATGCTTATGTCCCGGACCGTTCCCCATGGACAGTAGGCGTGCTGTGACCAAGGCCTTTGGTCGCCCCCCTGTCCTAGAATAATCATCCACAGCCAGTGTAAGCCCTACCATTTTGACTGTCAATTTTTAAGCTCGCCGTCGCTCGCAAACAAAAAGACCCGCCGAAGCGGGTCCAACCATCAGCGCGTCAGCACCGTGACCGATTCAATCGAGGTCGTCTGCGGGAACATGTCGACCGGCTGCGTCGCGTCGGCGCGGTAGCCAAAGCCTTGCAAGGCGACGAGGTCTCGCGCCAAGGTCGCCGGGTTGCAGGAGACGTACACAATCTTAGGCGGTAGCATCACCCCGACGGCCGCGACGAACTCCGGCGCCAGACCCTTGCGCGGTGGATCGACCATCAAGACGTCGGCGTGAAGACCCTGGTCCTTCCACTGCTGCATCACGTCCTCGGCCTTGCCGACCACGAACTCGGCGTTTTCGATGCCGTTGAGCTTCGCGTTCTCACGCGCGTCGGCCACGGCCTCTGGGACCACCTCGACGCCGTAGACCTTCTTGGCGTGTTTCGCCATGGTCAAGCTGATGGTGCCGATGCCGGAGTAGGCGTCGATCACGACCTCGTGCCCGGTCAGGCCGGCGCGGCGAATCGCCTCGGTGTAAAGCACCTCGGTTTGCTGCGGGTTGACTTGGTAGAAGCTGAGCGGACTGATGCGAAAGCGGCTGCCCAAAAGCGTGTCTTCCAGGTCCGGGGTGCCGTACAGCACCCGCGTCTTTTTGCCCAAAATCACGTTGGTCGCGCGTTCGTTGAGGTTCAAGATCACAGACACCACCTCGGGCAAGGCGGCGGTGATACCGGCGACCAGCTCGTCGAGGTATGGTACGGCCCAGGTGCGGGCGACCAGCACGATCATCATCTGGTGGGAGAAGTACCCCCGCCGCACCATGATGTGCCGAATCACGCCGCGGTTGTTGGCCTCGTCGTAGGCCGGTACCTGGTAGCGGCGCATCAGGTCACGCACCACCAGCACCGCCGCATCGATTTTGGGGTCTTGGATGTAAAAATCCTCGAGCGGTACCAGCTCGTGGGTGCGGCGCTTGTAAAACCCGGTGGTCGCCTGACCGTTAACGTCACGCACCGGAATCTGCGCCTTATTGCGGTAGCCGAAGGGCTGGGCCATGCCGAGCGTGGCCAGCACCGGCACATCCAGGTGAGCCTTTTGGTACAAGTTGCGAATCTGCGTCGCCTTGAAGGCCAGCTGCGCCGGGTAGGCCAGGTGCTGAAGCGGCGCGATGCCGGTCTGCGTGTAGGCCCTGCCCCGCGGGGTCACGCGGTCCGGCGAGGTGGTCAGCAAGTTGACCAGCCGCGCAAAGGCGTACTTCTTGTCGGCCTTGGTCACCCGAATCACGGCCTGCTCGCCGGGCAGCGCCCCTTCGATGAACAGCGGGTACCCGTCTAACTTGGCCACCCCCATGCCCTCGTAGGTCAGATCCTCAACGGTGACCGTCAGTTCCTCGTTTTTTGCTACCGGTGTCTTTGCCACGTTCATCCTCCTCGATTCGTTCGTACCCCTGAGTGTAGCAGACTTTGCCGGCGACAACAACGGGTCCCGTGCCGGCCAGGCATTGCCCCCGGTCCCCCGTGACCCGGCGCTGTGCCCGAGCAGCCTTGACCGGGCAGCCATGACCGGCCACGCAAAAAGCGCGGCTTGCCGCCGCGCTTTGTTGTGGTGCCTACTTCTTCAAGAAGGCGTTGTACTGCTTTTGAATGAGCTTTTGCACCTTTTCCCAGCCGGCAGCCTTGAGTTCACCGTCCATCTTGGCGATGGTTGGCGTCGGGTCTGCGGTCCCGGTGTTGAGAATGTCGGAGTACTTGCTCATGACGTTGGCAATGTTGGTCATTTCGGTCTTCACAGACGTGGTGTCCGGAACAAAGCCCAGGCCGGCCGACTGCTTGGCATTGGCGATCTTGTCGTCGCGGTCCTTGATCATCGCGTCGGTCACTTCGTCCTTGGTGTAAAGCAGCTTGTTGTTACCGGTCATCCAAGCGCCGTAGTAGGTCTTTTCCTTGTAGCCGGCGAGCGTCTTGATCTTCTCGTTGGCCTTGTCGGTGAACTGCCACTGCTTGCCCTGAATGCCCCAAACCATGGTGTTCAGGATCTTCTTGTTGGTGTTGATGGCGTTGAGGACTTCAACGGCTTCCTTCTTGTGCTTGGAGGACTTGGAAACCACGTACATCGCCATTTGGGCATCGGAGGTCGCCTTGTAAGGCTTGGAAATCTGCTTGACGGTGACGGTCTTGCCGTTACCACGGGCGTTGTTCAAAGCGGTTGCGCCGTAGTCGAAGGGACCGTTCGTCTCAACGCGGGTGAACCAAGTGTCCTCAGGCAGGTTGTACTGGGTGCTGGACGTGGCCGCATCCTTTGGAATGTAGCCGGCCTGGTACCAGCTGTGCAGCGTCTTCAGGTTCTTTTGCATCGTCTTGGTGTTGTACGGGTTTTCAACCTTCGTGGTCTTGCCGGTCTGGTCGATCACGAACGGGTAGGCGTTGCTCAGCGGGTACTCGTAGCTGTGCGTCGCGTCAAAGGCCGGGGCGTGGTAGCCCTTGCCGATGGCAAAGGCGGCAACACCAGGGTTGGCCTTGTGGAAAGCGGCCAAGGCCGGGGTGGCGTCTTGCAGGGTCTTCACGTCGTCGACGCTGATGTTGTACTTCTTCAGGAAGGTGTCGTTGAAGGTCAAGGTTTCCTGGGAGAAGACGTTGGCGTTGGTCGGGAAGCCGTAAATCTTGCCGTTGACCGTGACGCCCTTCCAGTAGGCCGGGTTGATCGCGTCGTAAGCCTTCTTGGCGTACTTCTTCAAAAGTGGCGTCAGGTCCGTGAACGCGCCTTTGTGGGCGTTATCCACGTAGCTGCCTGATGAGAACGCCAGGTCGAACGAATCACCGGAAGTCAGCATGACGTTGAACTTTTGGCCGTAATCACCCCAAGACAGCGGCTTGATCGAAAGTTCGACGTTCGGGTACTGCTTCTGGATTTCCTTGTTGACGATCTTCATCATGGCCTTGTCGTTGGTCAAGACGTCGCCGGGCCGGTACATGGTGACCGTCACCTTGCCCTTGCTGCCACTGTCACCGTTGCTGTTGCTCTTGCCACACGCCGCCAGCGCGAGCGCCGCAGCCGCGGTACCTGCGATTGCTAATCCTTTTTGCCACTTACTCATAAGCTAAGTTCCTCCTACAGAAAACTTATTTTTGGCGTTTAAGCCAGTTGGTACACCAGGTTAAAATAGTTCGATAAAACTTTCACGAGGCCTCGAGGCAACATTAAAGGCAGGACACGGCATGGGGGGTGTGGTGCCTACTGCCCCCGGCCGGCCCTGCCTCCAGGTCCGGTGTGAACAGAACATGTTGCGATTGAGGCGTTGACGCGGTCGGGCTAGCCCTTGACCCCGCCGACGGTCATGCCTTTGACGAAGTACTTCTGGAAGAATGGGTACGTCAAGGCGATTGGCAAGGTCGCAACCACCACGACGGCGAAGCGCATGCCTTCGGACGGAATTTCCGTACCGGCGGCCATGGTCGACCCGCCTTGCGCGGCCTGCTGGGTCAGCATCTGAATGTTGTTTTGAATCTTAACCAGCAGGTACTGCAGCGGCGTCACGTTCGGGCTGTCGGTGTACAGCATCGCGTTGAACCAGTCGTTCCAGTAGCCCAAGGCGGAGAACAGGGAGATGGTCGCAATCCCGGGTACCGCCAGCGGCACCACGATGCTGCGGAAAATCTTCAGCTCGGACGCCCCGTCAATCCGGGCGGATTCGATGATCGATTCCGGAATGTTGGTCAGGAAGAAGGTCCGCATGATCAACACGTTGAACACCCCGAAGGATGCCGGCAGAATCAGGGCCCAGATGCTGTCCTTTAAGTGCAGCATTTGGGTGACAACCAAGTAGTTCGGCACCATCCCTGGCGTGAACAGCATGGAAATCAAGGCGAAGATGGTGAAGAACTTCTTGTAGTCGAAGTCACGCCGCGAAATCGCGTAGGCGTAAGTCGACGTGAACGTCGAGCTCATGATGGTCCCGACCACCGTGACAATCACCGTCACCAGGAAGGACTTGGCCACCTGGCCCCCCATCCCGGTCAGGTACTCGTACGAAGCGAACGTCCAGTGCTTCGGCCAGAACTGGTACCCGTAAAGCGTGATGTCCGATTCCTTGGTCAAAGACAAGATGATGATGAAGATGAACGGGACCACACAGCTGATGGCGAAGAGTCCCAGGAAAATGTTGAAAAACAGGTTCGTGCCGGCGCTGAACTTACGGATGTCGACCGCGCTGACCACTTTTTTCTTCTTAGCCATGTGATCGCCTCCTAAAACAGCGCCGAATCCGGCTGCAGCTTCCGCACAATCGCGTTAGAACCGAGGATCATAATCGAGCCGACCACCGACTGGATCAAGCCAGTCGCGGTACTCATGCCGATGTCGTTGGTCGTGGTCAAGGCGCGGTAGACGTAGGTATCGAACGTCTGCGTCACGTTGATCAACGTACCCGAGGCGCGAGGCAGCAGGTAGAACAGCCCGAAGTCTGACCGGAAAATGCCGCCGATGTTGATGATCAGCATCAACGTGGCAATCGGCAGAATGTGCGGCAGCGTGACGTTTTTGATCTGCTGCCACTTGTTGGCCCCATCCATCATGGCCGCATCGTAGTACGACGGGTCAATCCCACTGGCGGTGGCGAAGTAAAGGATACTGTTGTAGCCGATCCCCTTCCAGACGCCCATGAAGACGATGATGAACGGCCAGACGTAAGGGGTGTTGTAAAAGTCGATGGCGGTGCCGCCTGCCCCGGTGATCATGTGGTTGATAATCCCCTTATCCGCGCTCAAGAAGGCGTAAAGGAAGTACGCCAGAATCGCCCAGGACAGGAAGTACGGGAACAGCATGGAGGTCTGGTAGACCCGTAGCAGCTTCATGTTGCGCATCTGACTCATCACAATGCCGAAGAAGATGGCAAAGAAGAAGTTGAGCAACAGGAAGGTCAAGTTGTAACCCACGGTGTTGCGCAGGACAAGCCCGAAGTCCGCGGACTTGAAGAAGAAGATGAAGTTCTGGAACCCGACCCACGGGCTGTGGAATAGGCTGTACAGGAAGCCTCCATCCGAGTACTGGAAATTCTGAAACGCGACGACGTTGGCCAACACGGGAATGTAAAAGAAAATGATCAGGAAAATGGTTCCCGGTGCGACCAGTAGGAAAAACGTGCTGTTCTTCTTCATCTTCGCGATGAAGCCCTTCTTGCTACCCCCGACGACGGCGGACTGTTTCGTCTGCATTGCCATCCCTCCTTTGTGGCTCACGACTACACTATTTAGTATAAAGCGTTTACACGTTTAACGACTTGCCAAATTATGGGTGTTACTTCACAAATTCAATGTTTTCGATAAAAGCAAACGCTTTTCAGTTAGTAAATTAACTTAACAAATATATAGAAGAGCGTTTGCACGCTGCAATCCGTAAAAAGAGACTGGAAGATTCCAGTCCCTTTTCGGAAAGCTTAGTTGTTCGAGCGGAATTCGTCGTACTGCTTTTGGATCTCCGCCTGCACCTTGTCCCAACCGGCGCCCTTGAGCTCGGCGTTCATCTTCTTGATGGCGGCAATCGGCTCAACCGTCCCGGTGTTGATGATGTCGGAGTACTTGCTCATGACGTTCGAGATGTTGGTCATTTCGGTCTTGACGGAAGTGGTGTCCGGCACGAAGCCCAGTCCCGCCGACTGCTTGGCAGCGGCAATCTTGGCGTCGCGATCCTTGATCATCGCGTCGGTCACTTCATCCTTGGTGTAAAGCAGCTTGTTGTTACCGGTCATCCAAGCCCCGTAGTAGGTCTTTTGCTTGTAGCCCGCGAGCGTCTTGATCTTCTCGTTGGCCTTGTCGGTGAATTCCCACTGCTTGCCTTCAATCCCCCAGACCATCGTGTTCAAAATCTTCTTGTTGGTGTTGATGGCGTTGAGGACCTCAACGGCTTCCTTCTTGTGCTTGGAGGACTTGGAAACCACGTACATCGCCATTTGGGCATCGGAGGTGGACTTGTAAGGCTTGGAAATCTGGCGCACCGTCACGGTCTTGCCGTTGGTCCGGGCGTTGTTCAACGCGGTTGCCCCGTAGTCGAATGGGCCGTTGGTCTCGACACGTGCGAACCAGGTGTCCTCAGGCAGGTTGTAGGCCGTGCTGGAGGTTGCCGCGTCCTTTGGGATGTAACCGGCTTGGTACCACTGGTGCAGCGTCTTCAGGTTCTTTTGAAGCGTCGCCGTGCTGTACGGGTTGACCACCTTGGTCGATTCACCGGTCTGGTCGATCACGAACGGGTAGGCGTTGCTCAGCGGGTACTCGTAGCTGTGCGTCGCGTCAAAGGCCGGGGCGTGGTAGCCCTTGCCGATGGCAAACGCCGCGACGCCAGGGTTGGCCTTGTGGAACGCTGCCAGGGCCGGGGTCGCATCCTGCAGGGTGTTAACCTTGGACACGTCGATGTTGTACTTCTTCAGGAACGTGTCGTTGAAGGTCAGCGTCTCTTGGGAGTAAACATTGGCGTTGGTCGGGAAGCCGTAAATCTTGCCGTTGACCGTGACGCCCTTCCAGTAGGCCGGGTTGATCGCGTCGTAGGCCTTCTTGGCGTACTTCTTCAACAGCGGCGTCAAATCGGTGAACGCGCCTTTTTGTGCGTTGTCGACGTAACTACCGGAAGAAAACGCCAGGTCAAACGAGTCGCCGGAAGTCAGCATCACGTTGAACTTCTGGCCGTAATCGCCCCAAGACAGCGGCTTGATTGAGAGCGTTACGTTCGGGTACTGCTTTTGAATCTCCTTGTTGACGATCTTCATCATGGCCTTGTCGTTGTCCAGGACGTCCCCTGGGCGATACATGGTCACGGTCACCTTGCTGCCGCTGCTAGAACCGGAGCCGTCGCTGCTCTTCTTGCCACATGCCACCAGTGCGAGCGCCGCTGCCGCGGTTCCTGCCAGTGCCAAACCCTTTTGCCACTTTCTCATCACAAATACCTCCTGAACATAATTTGAATGAACCCCAAACAACCAAAACGAATTATGCGGTGACCCGAAAATTTCGGGCTATTCAGCTATGATGGTGCGATGGTAAACCCGCCTGCCGTCGCAGGCAAAGCACGCGTGCAGATTTGTTAACGCTTACATTATAAAGCGCTTTCAAGTCGCGTGGACTGGCCAAATTATGGAGATTAGTTGCCAAATTTAAGGTCCCAGCGGCGACTTTTGAGCAGTCGGCGGGCAATGCCTAGAAACCGGACTTTTCCGGTCCAAAAAGGCAGGCACCGTGACGGCGCCTGCCCTAGATTGTGGTCAAATTTTAGTCGAGTAACAGCTCCGCTTCAAGCATGCGGTGATCGGACAGGATGGTCGGCACCAGTCGGGCCCCTTGGTAGTTGAGGCTCGACGACATCATGATGTTGTCGATGCTCATCACCTTCATCGCCTGATCCTGGCCGATGAAGCTGTCGTACCAAGCGCAATCGCCGTTCACCCGCCGCAGCGGGTCGAACATGGCCCACTCACTGCGGCTTTGGTCGGTGTTGAAGTCCCCGAACACAACGACCGGCAGCGGGTCGGCCTGCACCGCCGCCATCAGCACCGCGGCTTGCTGGCGCCGCAGCTGCGGCGTTTCGAAGGACAGGTGGGTGTTGTAGACCGCAAGCTGCCGGTCACCGGCCGCAAATACGCTGCGCTGGTAGACCCGCGGTTCCAGGCCGTGCGTCGGGTAGCTGACCACGCTTGAATCCGCCAGTTTGCCGTTGGCCAACGTCGCGATGCCGTACTCACCGCCATCAAGCGGCATCGCCGCGGCGAAGCGGTAGTCAAAGGTCGTGCCGGCCAAAAGGGCTGCCATGTCGTAATCGGCTCGCTTGGTGAAGCGATCCACCTCCTGCAACCCGACCAAGTCCAGCCGTTCGCGCTCGCACAGCCGCGTGATGGCCGTCAGGTCCGGTTCGTTGCCGCCTGCAATGTTTAATGTTGCCACCCGTAATTTCATTGGTCGCTCCCGCTTTCGCTCGGCGCGGTCAAGGCGACCTCGCGGTACTCGCCCGGACTCATGTTGAGCTGTTTTTTGAAGGTCTTGAAGAAGTAGCTGGCGGTTTGGTACCCCACCTCGTGGGCGATTTCGTTGACGTCCATTTCGGTGCGTTCCAGCAGCTGAATCGCCTGGTTGATGCGGTAGTCGTTGAGGTACTGGGCGACGGTTTGGCCCACCTCTTTTTTGAACTGCTGACCCAGATACACCGGGCTCAGGTGCAGCTCACCGGCAATCTCGCCCAGCGTCAGCGGCTCCTTGAAGCGCGACTGAATGATGGCAAGCACCTCGGTGACGTTGCGAGAGTAGCGCTTTTGGGCCGCCTGCGACATCGCCGCGGCCGTCTCCAACAAAACCGTCGTCAGGTCGGCCACCGTCGCCGCGTTGTTGATGCGGCCAAAACTGGCCGAGGTCAGCTCGTAGCTCGGGTGCAGCGCCCGCATGGCCAGCAAAATGATTACGGCCACCTGGCGCGTCAACTCCACTGAGGCGTCTTCTTGCTCCATCTGATCGAAGCGCCGCTTCAGCCAGTCGGTCAACCCGCTTGGGGTGATGTCGCGCAGCTCGCCTTTGAGCGTGTCCACCGACGGCAGCTTGACGGTTTGGCCCGCCTCCTTGTCCGGCAGCATCACCAGGCCGTTGGCGACCGCGAAAAAGTACCGGCGGTTGATCGCCCACCGCACCCTTTGGTACACATCGGCAATCGCCTGGTGATCCTTGATCACCGGCGACACGATCACCGGCCGCCGGGTCGGGCCGACGCTGTCCGGCAGCTGATCGAGAAACTGGCGGACCTGCATCGTCGTGCCGGTGAACAGCACGATCACGTCTTGGCCCTCCGAAAAGTAGCCGGCCACCTCGCGCTGCGTCGCTAGGTCCGCTTGCAAGGCGGTGCGTTGCAGCGGGTTCAAAATGGCAAGCAGTCGCCACTCGGCCGCGGCCGGCAGGTTCAGCTGCAGGCCCTCTGCCGCGTGGTCGAAGCGGGCCTCTTGGCGGCCGGTCACGAGCTCGCGCGTCAGGGCCTGATGGGCCAGCTGCGCGTTTTGATCCGCGGTGTCGTGCTGAGCCAGCTGGCGCAAGGCCTTTTGCAGGGTCCGGACCAGCTCGTCTGGGTCGATCGGCTTGCGCAAGTAGTTGATGGCTCCTTGCTCGAGGCCGGCCTTGACGTAATCAAAATCGCCGTAGCCTGACAGCACGATGATCTGCATGTTCGGCTGCAGCCGCCGGGCCGCGGCCAGGAACTCGGGACCGGCCATCTCGGGCATGTTCATGTCCGACAGCAGGATGTCAATCGGCTCGTGCTGCAGGTAATTCAGCGCGGCCACCGGGTTTTGCTCCGTCTGGACGATGGTCAGACCAAGCGCCTGCCAGTCGATCAGCTTGGGAATCCCGCGAAGGATCATGTATTCATCATCGACAGCCATCACACGTTTCATGAAGAGACTCCTTTCAAAGGGGGTACAGCGCGGCCCCTTGGTCGGACCAGCGCAGGATTGCGGTCGTCGTATCCCCCGTTGGGCCGGTGCGGCACACGCCACGCCGCCTACTGGGCATCCCCTGTCGGCAGCAGCGCCTCTTTGTGGCGCATGGTGCGGGGATCGAACTCGAAGCTGACCACCACGCTGGTGCCGCCTTGGTCATTCCCCTGCAGGCGCATGCGGAAGCTTGGGCCAAAGTAATTGCTCATTCGCGCATACACGTTTTGCAACCCGATCGACTCGTGCTGGGCGCTGCCCAAGGGCTCAGTCATCCGGACGTTCAGCCGGGCCAAGTCGGCGGGAATCACACCCTTGCCGTTGTCCTTAATCACGATGCGAACCCCGGTGGCCGTACGCGTGGCCTTGATCGAAATCGCGTTGTCGTGGCGCGAAAAGTCAACGCCATGAACGAAGTAGTTCTCGACCAGCGGCTGCAGGCTGAATTTTGGCATCTCCAGGTCGCGCAGCGTCGGGTCGATTTCGACTTGGTAGGCCAGGCGATCCGGGAAGCGAACCTGATACAAGTAGATGTACTTTTCAATGAAGGTCAGCTCGGAATCAAGCGTCGCCACCGCGGAGAGGTCCGTGTTGTTGCGCAACAGCGCCGCGAAGCTGTACACCACCCGTGCGAGGTCCGGCTGATCGGCGTCAAGCGCCGCCATGCGGATATACTCCAGGGTGTTGGACATGAAGTGCGGGTTGATCTGAGCCTGCAGGGCCTTCATGCTGGCCTGCTGCTGGGCCATCTGCAACTTGTAAATCGTGTTGATGTACTGGTTGATGTCGTCCAGCATCGTGTTGATACCCGAGGCCAGCTCCGCCAGGTCGGTGTGCGAGCTGACAATCGGCACCTGCGCGTTGAGGTTGCCCGAGCTGACGGCCGACACCGTGGTCACAATGGTGCTCAACTGCCGCTGGTAGCGCAGGAAGGTGATCCACAGCGTGGTGCCAAGCAAGAGCAGCACCATCAGCCCGAGGCCGGCGATCGGCAGAATGTGCCAGATCATCATGTTGGCCAGTCCCGAGCGGTTGATGGCCACAATCATCGTGGCCTGTTGGTTGACGGTCGCCGCCCCCACCTCGTAAGTGGTGAGCGTGTACTGGCTGTTGCTGTTCAGCTTGTTTTTCTTGAACGCGGCCATCAGGTCGGCCTTTTCCCCGGCGGTCACCGAGGAATCGGCGTAATGGGTCAAAAGCGCCCCGCGGTCGTTGACCACGAGGATCTGCATGTGAGCCGGGCTTTGGCTCTGGCGCAGCTGGGCAATCAGCCGGGAGTCGTTGAAGGTCAGCCCCAGGGTGCCGGCGGAATCCAACTGCGAGGAGCTGTTGATCAGCGGCGCGACGAAGGCCCCCGAAGACACCTGCGCCTTGGGCAAAATCTTGCCGGTGCGGTGCTCACGCGTGGCCATGTAGTGGTTCTTGCCGGAGGTCAAAACCAGCTCGAGCTTGTCCACCTCGTCGTGGTTGGTGAAGAAGTTGGAGGCCTGCTGCGGCCAGTTGAAGTAGTTGCCGCCCTTGTCCGCCGCGTCCAAGGCGTAGTTGGCATAGGCCGGCACGGACATAGCAAAATACGCCTCGAGGCTGCTGAGGTTGGACTGATCGGCCCCCAGCTGCCGGGCAAAATCGGTGGTGACCTCCTGGTAGCGCAGCAAGGCGCTGGCCACGCGCTGCCGGGCGTAGGTTTTGGCCTGGCGAATCTGCTGGTTGTAGCTGTCGACGCTGATGATGCCGGCGACAACGGTGACGCCGATCACCATCAGGCTCAAAATCAGCGTGTACCACTGCATCAAGCGCTGAAAGTTCGACCGCCGCATCCGCTTAGGCCAGCTGCGCGTCAATCTGCGCGTACCAGCGGCTGGATTGCATGTGCGTCCACACCACGACTGCCGCGATGCTCAAAAACACAATCAGCCCCATCGCCTTGGCGGTCAAAATGGCGATCACGCCGAGGCCGCCGAAGTACACCAACAGCTGCAGGAAGTTCTGGAAGAACTGGGCGATGGCCAGGCGAAAGGCGTTTTTGAGGCTGATCTCGTAGTGGCTCTCAATCGACAGCGTGAACAACCCGGAGGTCGCACACAGCAGCATCGCAAACATGATGATGAACTGGATGAACAGCATCCAGCCGAACTTCAGCTGCGTCGACAGGTACAGGCTGTAGCCGAGAATGCCAAACACGGCCCCGAACAGCCAAAAGTGCCCGTTGGCCTGCCAAAAATGCGCCTTGAATAGGTGCCAGCTATCCTTGAAGTGGTACTCGCCGAGCTGCCACTCGTTGGCCGCAAACAGCTCCGTGATGGTTCGAAGTGCCGGGCCGACGCCCAGCACCACCAACCCCATGATCGTGAACAGCCAGAATTGGAGGTTCAAAATCAGCATGATAAACACCTTGGTAAACACACTATTAATCCCGCGTCCTAACATCGTACATCGTCCTTTCTCGAACGGACCGGCGCGACCGGTCCCATAAGGGTTCATTCTATCACCCGCAGGCGCTGGCGCAACCCCACAATCGGTCTGCACCAATTGCGGGGCCGCCGCACGATTCGCCCCTTGCATTGTATCAAAAATCTAAAAGGCTTACAAAAGTTCCCCGCCACCTGTCGCCTGAAGGTCGCCGCAAAACGGCGCAATTCGTTAGGCGAAGCCTTCGCACTGCGAACACCCGCGACCGTTTGCGGCACAAAAAAGGCACCGCGCTACGCGCGGTACCTTCTGTTGTGAGACGACCGGGGCCGTCACGTGGTCCTGACCGATTATCGCGACTAATCAGCAAGCGGTTGGTTAATGCGAAATGTCGCAGGCGCTGGCGATTTGCATGTACAGGCCGTGGCCGATTGGGCCGCTGGTCCACTTGTCGGCCTCCAGTGCCGGGGCGTGGAGCTCGGCGAGGTCGTCGTTGCCTTCCTCCCACTGATCCAGCCGCCACAGCACGGTGCGAATCCGGGCGAACTGACCGCCGTAGCGGATGTCCATCACCTCAAAGCCGTTGCCACGCCGCTCGTCGTGCCAGACCGGGCGGTACGCGTCCAGCGCGTCGCCGAGCAGGGCCTGGTAAACCTTGAGCTGACCCTTGACCGTACCGGCGTCTCGCTTAGGCTGATGAATCAGCTGCTGGAGCGCCTTCAGGACCCGCGCCTTTTGGGCCAGTGCCTTGGCCAGGGCGTGGTAGTAGGCGAACAGCTGCCGGCTGGTCTCTGTGGTCTGGACCGTTGCCAGCCGGTCGGCCAGCTTGTCGTAATGCGCGGCCAGGTTGAACTTGCCCAGGTTGACCCGGTACTTTTGCAAAAGCAGGTCCTCGTACAGCACCAGCTTGCTGGTGTTCTCCCCGGACAGGTTGACCGGGTTGCCCTCGATGTGATCGAATTCATCCAGCAGCATAAAGGCCGAAGCGTCCTCGCCTTGCATCAGCTTGAACTGCTTGGCCAAAAATTCCGGCGTCACGGTGTCGTGGTACTGGTACTCGATGAAGGTCTGAAGCCCCAGCCACGCGGCGGCAAACGGCGTCTCGGCGCCGTCGTCGAACCACATCGTCGCCACGGCCTGCCGAACGCCGGCCTGCTTGGCACCAGTCATGCCCGCACGGACGGACTGCAGCATTTTCTCCTGGTGCGGCGCCAGGCTCGGCCAGGTCCAAAGCCCACCGGCGTAGACCACCGGCTGTTTGAGCTCGAAGTGCTGGGCCAGCCGGGCGGCGTAGGTCTCAACGTCTTCGTGGTAGTAATCCCAGTAAACTTGCCCGACGTGCGGCATCTGCTTAACGAATTCCGGCGAGAAGTGGACGCTTTCGTCGTACATCGTGTGGGTCGGACTGGCGATGGTGAACCACATGTCGCTCCACATGTAAGGATCCAAGTGCAGCTCATCGCACAGCTTCACGACGGTCTTCAGGTGAGCCTGAATCAGCGTCTGCTGATCGACGAAGCCCTCCTTAATCGGCCGGTTGCCCATGCCCAGGCCGTAAGCCTCATCCATGCCGATGTGAATCTTGTTGGTCAAAAACGGCGCGGTGGCCGCGTGAAGCAGCTCACGCAGGAACTTGGTGGTTTCGGGCTTTTCGACCCACAGCACGTCTGGGGTGTCCTTGATCGCCTCAAAGGCCTGCCACTTCAACGCGTTTTGCAGGTGTGCCAGCGTCTGAATCGCCGGCACCAATCGCACCCCGAAGCGGTCGGCAAACACCGCCAGCTCGTGCAGGTCGGACTGACTGTAGCGGCCGCGCAGGTGGCCGAAGTACGGCTCCTCCGGCACTTCGAACACGTCTTCCATGTACATCCAGATTTCGGTGTAGCCCAGGCTGGCCATCCGGACGATCACTTGCTTGAGTCCCGGTACCGACAAGACGCCGTTGCGAGCTAGGTCGATCATCGCCCCGACCTCGTCGAAGGCCGGCGTTTCGTGTAGCTCAAAGCTGCGTTCGCTTTGCGCGTGGCCCAGCCACAGCGTCACGCCACGCATCAGCTCGTGAACCGTGCCGTACGTGATGGTGCCGGCCGCACCATCGCGGGTCAGGGTCAGCCCCGGCTCACCCGCCTTGACGACGACCTTGGCGTCAATGGCGTTGTCGTGGTGCTGGCCGGCGATCAGCGCGACCGCGTCTTGGTACTTGCTTGGAACTCCTTGCCATTCAGTCATGATTTCCTCCTCGTAGACACTACGAAAACCCCAGGCGACAACGCCTGCGGTTCTCGTGGCAATCGGTTACTTGAACAGGTAGGTCCGAATTTCGGCCGGGCGCAGCGCCGCGTCAACGGCACCGGTCAGCGGCTTGTCGACCAGATCCAGCAGCCCCGCTGCGGTCTGCCCGTCGTGGGTGACCGTCAACGGCTTGGCCGCCTGGGTCATGTTGAAGCCGCGGACAATCAGGCCGGCCGCGCCTTGCTTGGTGGCAGTGACGGCAAAGGCCGGGTCGCTGACACTCAGGTAGGTGGCCGCCGCCGGCTTGCTGCCGGCGTGAGCGGTGGTCTGCTTGGTGATCACCGGAATCTGGTCGGCCCGTGCCGCCTGGTAGGCCGCCAGTTGCGCGGACTCGCTGCCGTCGGTGAAGGCCAGTGAGAACTGGGCGGTGAAGTCGCCTTGGCACTGGGCCGCCGGGGTGGCGAAGTAGCCCCAGTCGCCCATTTCGCCGATGCAGCGCAGCAGCGTCACGGCGATTTGGTCGCCGGTCGGGCTGACCTCGTACTCGTTGAGACCGAAGTTGCCGACCACGACACCACGCTTGCCGTCATGCACCGTGGCGAAGGCCTGCTGGTGCTGCGGGTTGGTTGGGTTTTGCCAGTTCGGCCCCACCTGGTTGTTGCGGGTGACAACTTCAAAAATCGACTCCGCCTGGTGGGTCGTGGTGGTCAGCCCGGTGGCCACAACGGCACGAAGCCGGTGGTCCTTGACGGTGTTGTTGCCCCGGACCGTCACGCTGACGCGGTTGTCTTGGTCCAGCCGCAGCGTGACGGCCAGCGGCAGGTCGACGTAGTGGTCGCCGCGCTTGCTGGTGCGGTTGGTGATGTCGATCACCGCCTGGCGCTCATAATCGAGGCTTGCCGCCGCCTGATCCGGCACGGTCAAGGTCAGCGTGAAGTCGAGCTCCTGACCCACGGCCGTCGCCTTGGTGACCACATCGGCCACCTTGCCGTCCTTGGACGTGAAGGTCAGCTTGTCGGCCGACTGCCGGTAGATGTACTCGTTGCCCATGTCACCGGTGTCTTCGATCAACAGGGCATCTTGGTAGCGGTGACCGGTGGTCAGGTCGTCGACGGTGATGCTGTTGTCGGCCTCCAAGGTCACGCGCAGCTTGCCGTTTTCAATCGCGTTGGCCGCCTTTGGCTTGGCGATTGCAGCCGCCTCCCCTGGTACCACGGCCAGCGTCTGCCAGCCAAAGGCCGGCAGGTCGGCTGCGACTTGGACGTCGACGTACAGGGCCATGAACGGCACCCGGAACGTACGGTCCGGCAGCTCGTAGTTGAAGCGAACGTGCGGGTTTTGGATGAGGGCCGGCACCGCATCGCCGTTTTGGTCGACCACGGTCAACGCCGGCAGGTTCTGGGCCAAGGCGTTCAACTTATCGTACTGCGCCTTGGGGGCCCCGTCCTTGAACAAGGCGCGTTCCAGCTCGACTTCCACCGTCACCGGCTGGCGCTTGGCGGCGCCGGCGGTGTTCAGCAAAACGAACGGGTGGGCATCCGGAGCGAAGCTTGCGGTGTCCAGCTGCTGGGCAAAGCGCGTCAGTGCCTGTTCACTGAGGCTTTCGCCGACCTGCTGCGCGGCGTGGAAGCGGGTCATCATGCGCTCGTGAACCGGATCGACGGAGCAGCCGCAGATGCTGTCGTGCGGGTGGTTTTGAAGCAGGAAGTGCCAGGCGTAATCCAGGCGGTCCTGGTTCTCGGCGGTGGCGCTGTCGCTCAGGGCCAAAAGCGGCTCTACCTGGTCCTCCAAGAGGCGTTCGGTCTTGGTGTTGTTTTGCTTCAGGTAAACGCGCGAGCTGGCGGTGTTGGCCAGCGTGTACCAGCCGTCGGTGGCCTGAGAGGTCAGCTCGCCGTGAATCGTCGAGAGGTCCTTAGGCAGGTCGTGACGCAGCGCCTCGATGTAGGCTGGGAAGTTGCTGTGGACGAACTCGTAGTCCGGGTACAGCTCGTTGGCCACGCGGATGGCCTCGCTGAGATCCAGCTGCACCGGCTGGTGGTCGACCCCGTTCATGAACAGGAGGTCTGGCGTCGAGGCGAAGCGCTCGGCGTCGGCCAAGTGCTTGTCCCAGTATGCCTTGGCCTCTGCCCGGTCGGTTGGAATCTCGTTGCCGTTGGAGTACCAGTTGGCAAAGAGGATGCCCAAGACCTTGCTGGCGTCCGGGCCTTCCCACCACATTTCGGAGTAGGTGGAGTCAAAATCACCCTTGCCGCCGACTTGGTTGTTCAGCCCGGTCGGCGTCACGCCGCGGCCGAACGCCACGGTATCGAGCCCGGCGAGCTTCATCATCTGCGCGGTCTGGCCCATGTTGCCGAAGGTGTCCGGGAAGTAGCCCAACGGCACCGGGGCGTGGCCCCACTTCTGGGAGGCGGCCAGCCCGTATTGGGTGTTGCGAACGTTGGCCTCGGGGCTGATCAGAAAGTCGTCTTGCAGGATGTAAAACGGCCCGATGCGCAGCTTGCCCTTTTGAATCCACTTTTCAAGCTCGGCGCGTTTTTCCGGCCGCACCTTCAGGTAGTCATCCAAGATGATGGTTTGCCCGTCCAGGTGGAAGGAGTCGAAGTTCGGATCGGTCTCAAAAAGGTGGAACAAGTCGTCGATTAGGCTGATCAGGCGCATGTGGTGCTTCTCGTACCCCATGTACCACTCGCGATCCCAGTGACTGTGTGAAACGATGAATACTTTTTTCTTAGCCATACGATTCCTTTCCGACTCTCGTCAGTCTTTTGTGTCGTTAACGTTCTCGCCGAAGTAGTCCATGACCAGCTCACAAAACATCATGTTGGCCCAGGAGAACCACTCGCGAGTGTACTGCGTCGGGTCCTCGACGTTGTAGCCTTCGTGCATCATCTTGGTGCCGGCGGTGGTGGCCACCAGCGAGTCCAGGATGGCGGCCTTTTCGGCGCGGTCGCCGGAAGTCAGCCCCTCGACGGCCTTGGCAATCGGCCAGATGTACTCGGCCGGCGTGTGCGGAGAGCCCAGGCCCTGGCCGTAGGTGCCGGCGTAGTAGTACGGGTTCTCCGGCGACAAAATGGTCTTGCGGGTGGCGACGTAGGTCGGATCATCCGCGGCCACGGCGCCCAGGTACGGTAGCGCCAGGAGGTTCGGCACGTTGGCGTCGTCCATCACCAGCTGGTTGCCCAGACCGTCGACTTCAAAGGCGTAAATCGACTCACCGGCCTTGTTGGTCGTGGTGCCGTAACGCGCCACGCCGGCCTCGATGGCGTTGGCCAGGTAGGTGAAGCGTTCCGCCGGCTGGTGCAGCACCTCGGTGTAGATCTCGGCCAAGTGGCGTAGAATCTCGACGGCAAAGAGGTTGCTTGGAATCAGGTAGCCGTAAACGCAGGCGTCGTCGCTTGGGCGGAAGCCGTTCCAGCTCATGCCGGTTTTGGCCACCGGCCGGCCGACACCGTCGATCAGGGTGTCTTCCGGGCGGTCCTCGGTGCGTTCAAAGGCGTAAGGCGAGTGGGCGTGATCCTGCTCGGCCGCGATCACCTGCACGAGCTTTTCAATGGCGACTTCGAAGCCGGCGTTGAAGTGGCTGGTGCGGCCGGTGTTCTTCCAGAACAGGTAGGCCAACTGCACCGGGTAGCACAGAGAGTCCAGCTCGTACTTGCGCTCCCAAATCCACGGGTTCATCGTGGTCTTATCGGTTTGGTGACCGGCGTTGTTGGCGGTTTGGTTGAAGGCGTTGGCGTAAGGGTCCATCGCCATGTTGAAGAACTGGCGGTTGATCACCTTTTCGATGGTGTCGGCCAGCTCGGGGTCGGTGCGGGCCGGAACCAAGTATGGCCGCATCTGCGCCGTGGAGTCGCGCTGCCACATGGCCGGGATGTCACCGGTCAGAACAAAAATGCGCGACGTGCCGTCTTCAACAAGCGCGTGTTTCAGCGTGTCGGCGAAGGTCAGGGCGAAGGTCTCGGCCCATTCCTGGTGTTCGTTGCCACACAAGGCGACAATCTTATCAATGTAGGCGCTGGCGCCTTTGGTCAAGTAGTCTGTCATTTTTGTGCTCCTTGGTATGTTTTTACACTTGCAATATATCATGTTAGATGAGATTATGGGTGCAAGCGTTCACAAAAATTGAAAAAGTCGGACTATCACGTTATACCAACTGGAGGGCGTCATGACCAAATATCAAGAGCTATTCGATCAGCTTCGCACCGCGATTCTGCGCGGCGAATACGCGCCCGATGCCCTGCTACCAAGCGAGAACGCGCTGGCCATTCGCTACCACGTCAGCCGCATCACCACCAAGCGTGCCTTGAACGAACTGGTCAAGGCAGACCTGATCTACCGCGTGCAGGGCAAGGGCAGCTTTGTCAAACCTCATGCGGCCAACCGCTCCCGGACCTTGCTTTTGGTGCTGCCGTTCGCCAACCCCAAAATGGGCGACTACGCAAGCGGCATCACCCAGATGCTGGCCGGCACCACTTGGCGGCTGGAAACAATCACCACGCGCCAGTTCAAGCGCCTGGCGCTGGACACGTTCACCGAGCATTACGCCGGCATGTTCTTTTACCCGCAGGAGCTGTCGGCCGACATGCCAACCCTGATCACCTTGTCTCAGCTTCACATCCCCACCGTCGTGTTCGACGAACCGCCGAGCACCCTGGCCTTGCCCAGCGTCTGCTCGGACAACACGGCCGGCGGCGCCTTGGCCGCCCGGCACCTGCAGGCGCTGGGCCACAAGCGCATCGCCTTTTGCAGCCGGGTCCCTTTTTGGCAGGATTGGACTGGCACCGTCGCCGATCGCTTCTTCGGCTACGTGAACGCCTACCAGCCCACCGACCTGATGCCGACCCAGCAGCTCCTGTGGGCCGAGGCGCTGAGCACCTTCGCTTCCGTCGCCGAAACCGCGGCCTACCTCAAGCACGAACACATCACGGCCTTGATCATGGGCAACGACGTCGAAGCGATCAAGGTCGCGCGGGAGCTTCAGGGCCGCGGTTGGCAGCTGCCACTGGACCTGTCGATCGTCGGCTTCGATGACATCGAGCTGGCGGCGACCAACTCGCCGTCTTTGACCACCCTGACCCAGGACTTCACGGAAATGGGTCGCCAGGCGGTCGACCTGATGCTGTCCCAGATCAACGACCCGCAAAAAGGCTTGGCCAAGCGCGTCACCGTGCCGGTCAAGCTGGTTGCCCGCGACTCGACGGCCGCCCCGGCGACGCCGCGCTGACCCGCGCTGTTGCAACTTGTCTCGTCACTCACTATTTTGGAGGTTTCCGAAATGAATCCCGAATCCATTGACACCCGCATCGGCACCCAAAGCACCTACACCTTCTCGCACGGCAACACCCTCCCCCTGACCGGTGTGCCGTTTGGCATGAACTACCTGGCGGTTCAGACCACCTTAGACGACACCAGCTGGTGGTTCGACCCGACCGCCAAAAGCTTCGCCGGCATTCGCCTGACCCACCAGCCAAGCCCCTGGGTCGGCGATTACAGCAGCCTGCTGTTCACCCCGCTGGCCAGCCCAGACGCCGATTACCTGGGGACCTACGACCCCACAACTGCGACCTTTGCGCCGCACGAGCTGGCCGTGTTCGCCCAGGAGGCCCAAGTTGCGCTTCGCGCGACGGCCACTCGGTACGGCGGTGCCTTGCAGCTGAGCGGCCAAACGCCCCTGCTTCAAATCAGCGCCAAGGGTCTGCGGGTGCTGGCACATGATGGTGACCGGCTGGACCTTGCCGTGACCAACTTCGCCGCCAGCGAGGATCCTGACTTCACCATGTTCGTGAGCCTGCAGCTGCCGGCCGAGACCACGGTGACGCCGCTGACCGTGGCCAACGGCAAGGGGCGCCTGGTGCTTGCGCTGCCCGAGGCGGGGGCCGTCACCTTCGCCACCTCGTTCATTGATGCCGCCCAAGCCGCCGTCAACCTGGCGCCGCTGGCTGCGACCGACTACCACGCGCTGGTCGCGCAGGTCAAGGCCGCCTGGGTCAAGAAGCTGGCGCAAGTTGAGGTGACGGATCACGACTCGGCTCACGTCGCCTTGTTCTACCACAACTTGTACCGGGCCTCGCTGTTTCCAATGACGTTTTACGAGCTGAGCGCTAGTGGCAACGAGGTTCACTACGACACCACCGCCAAAACAGTGCGGCCGGGCAAGCTTTACACCAACAACGGCTTTTGGGATACCTACAAGACCTTGTTTCCGTTGTTGTCCTTGCTGGACCCAACGCTTTACGCCGACATGCTCGAGGGCTTTTACAACTCGTATCTGGAAACCGGCTTCCTGCCGCGCTGGCTGTCTCCTGACGAACGCGGCATGATGCCCGGCACGATGGTCGATGCGGTGATCGCAGACGCCGCGGTCAAGGGCATCGCCAAGCCTTTGATGCCCAAGCTGCTGGCGGCGATGCAGCAAGGTGCCACCACCATCTCCAAGGACGTCAAGTACGGCCGTGAGGGGCTGGCCGAGTACCTGAAGCTGGGCTACGTGCCGGCCGACATCGGCGAATCCGTCAACAAGACGCTGGATTACGCCTACTCCGACTGGCTGATCTCGGCGGTCGCCGGCACCTTGGGTGAAACCACGCTGCAAACCGACTACCAAAAAAAGAGCCAAAACTGGCGCAACGTGTTTGACCCCAGCGTCAAGCTGATGCGGGCCAAGGACCGCAGCGGCCAGTTCGTCAAGGCCTTCACGCCGATTGCCTGGGGCAACGGCTACACGGAAGGCTCCGCCTGGCAAAACAGCTTCGCCGTCTACCAAGACATTCCGGGGCTGATCGAAGCGACCGGCGGCAAGGACGCCTTTGTCGCACACCTGCACCACATGGTCAACCAGCCGGCCAACTTCCTGACCGGCAGCTACGGCCAGACCATCCACGAAATGCGGGAGCTGGCCGCGCAACCATTCGGTCAGATTGCCATTTCCAACCAGCCGAGCTTCCACCTGCCGTACCTGTTCACGCTGGCCGGCGACTCCGCCTCGACCGAGGTGCTGGTTCGCACCATGCTGACCACCGCCTTTTCGGCCAAGGCCGACGGTTACCCCGGCGACGAGGACAACGGCTCGATGAGCAGCTGGGTGCTGTTCTCAGCGCTGGGCTTTTACCCAGTCACCCCGGGCTCCGGTCGGTACGTGCTGGGGGCGCCGCTGTTGGACGACGTCGTGTTGCACCTGCCAAAAGGCGACCTGCACGTGACGGCGGCCAACAACCGCCCGGGCTTCAACTTCGTCGGCGACCGCACCTTCAACGGCAAGCCGCTGGGCAATCAGATCGACCACGCAACGCTAGCTCAAGGCGGGACCCTTGCCAGCGAGCTGCAGCTTTTGCCACACGACCGCCAGTAACCTGACCACGTCAAAAACGGCCACCGGACAATTCCGGTGGTCGTTTTTGGCTGTGGTCACATGTTCTGCGAGATGCCGCAGGCGGAGATGATCTGGATGTAGCGACCGCGACCGGTCGGGCCGCTGGTGTACTTGTCCATCTCAAGTACCGGGGCCTGCAGCTCCTCCAAGGCGTCCTCGCCGCGACCCCAGGCCGCCAGCCGCCAAAGCGTGGTGTCGACGCGCCCGATCAGCCCGTTGAGGCGCAGGTCCATGATTTCAAAGCCCTGGCCGCGCCGCTCGGCATGCCACAGCTGGCGAAACTCGGCCACGGTGACGACCAGTGCCGCCTTCAGGTCATTCAAGGCGGCGGTGACACGCGGCAGTGCGGCCGTGCCCCGCTCAAGCAGCGTCTGCAGCTCGCCCAAGGCGGTGGCCTTGACGCTCAGCAGGTGGGCCAAATGCGCGTAGTAGGTGAACATCGGCGCATCGGCCGGGGTCACGGTCGCCGCCGCAAGCGCCGTGGCCAGCTGGGCGTAATAGCTCGCGTAGTCGAAGCCGGCGAGGTTTTGGCGGTAGCGCTGCAGCAGCAGATCCTCGTAAAGCAAAATCTTGCCCGGATCATCGATGGTCATGTTCGCCCCTTCCGCCAGCTGGTTTTCGAACTTGTCCAGCAGCATGTAGGCCGCCTCGTCTCGGCTTTGCATCAGCGCGAACTGGCTGGCCGCCCAGGCGTCCGAGACGACGTCGTGGTACTGGTACTCCGCGAAGGTCTGAAGGCCCAGCCACGCGGCCCTCAGCGGCACCTCGGAGCCGTCGTCGCCCCACATCGTGGTCACGACGTCTTGAATTCCGGCCTTGGCCGCGGCGGCCATGCCGGCGCGAAGCGTCACCTGCATGGTTTTCATGGTCGGGGCCAGGCCGTTCCAAGTCCAGATGCCGCTGGCAAAAATCACCCGCTGGTGAAGCTTGGCATGCAGCTCAAACATCCGGTCGTAAGGCGCCTCTTGGTCGTGGTAGTAATCCCAGTAAACCTGCGCCACCGGCGGAATCGAGGCCACCAGTTCCTTGGAGAACTCGGTGTCCGGGTCGTACAGCCGGTGCTGTTGGCTGGCCATCTTGAACCACATGTCGCTCCACATCGCCGGGTGCAGTCCGAGCTCGTCACACAGCCCCACCACGGTTTTGAGGTGGGCCACCATCAGGTCCTCTTGCGGAATCAGACCGCGGTCGCGCAGCAGCTGCCCGCGGCCGAGGTTATAGGCCTCGTCCATGCCGATGTGAATCTTCTTGGTCAAGAACGGGGCGCTGGCCGCCCGGAGCAGGTTGCGCAAAAAAACAGTGGTCTCCGGCTTTTGCACGTACAGGCAGTCCGGCGCGTCCATCACGTCATCAAAGGCCCGCCACTTGAACAGGTTGCGCAGATGGGCCAGCGTCTGAATCGCAGGCACCAAGGTCAGCCCCACCGCATCCGCGGCTAGCGCCAGCTCGTGCAGGTCGGCCTGACTGTAGCGGCCGCGCTGGTGGCCAAAGTACGGCTCCTCCGGAATCTCAAAGCAATCCTCCATGTACAGCCAGACCTCGGTGTAGCCTAGGCTGGCCAGCCGCACGAAGGTGTCCTTGAGCGTTTGGACCTTCGGCACCGCGTTGCGGGCAACGTCGATCATCACCCCGACCGTCTGGTAATGGGCCTGCTCGGTTAGCGTGAAGGCGCCTTGCCCTCGCGCGTGGCCCAGCCACAGCGTCACCGCCCGCATCAGGTCGCTTGGGCTGTCGTAGGTGATCATGCCATCCGCCCCGTCGCGTTCGACGGTCAGCCCCGGCGTCGCCTGCTTGGCCACCTTGACCGTGGCCGCCAGGTCAACGTCTGGTTGCAGCGCCGCGACCCGGGCGAGGCCGGCCCGGTATTTTTCAGGAACTCCCTGCCATGTGATACTCATGTTTTTCCTCCCGTCCTCACCCAAGCCGCAACACGCACAGCGCGTTGTAGGCATTGAGCACAATCACTAACCCGATGGCGCCGCGGTACAGCAAAGTCACCCGCGACGCGTTGAAGCGCTTACTTAATTGAGCGCCCAAAAGGCCGCCCAAGGCGGCGGTGGGGACAATCACCCACAGCGCCGCTAGGTCGAATCGCCAAAGCTGCCCCCAGGCGATCACCTGCAGCAGCTTGGCCAGCTGCGAAAACAAAATGGTCTGAAGCGACCAGCCGGCGGCCTGCTTGATGCCGACCCCGGCCACCGCCATGAACAAGGCAACGTTAATTGGGCCGCCGCCGATGCCCATCAAAGTCGCAAGGCCCCCCGCCAGCGCCGCAACCCCGGCCACGGTCCAGGGCCCGGCCGCAGTCCCCAAGGGCTTAGGCGAAAGCGAGTAGGCCAAGGCCAGCACCAGCGACAAAATCGTCAGCCCGGCCTGCAGCTGAAGCACCGAGTGGCTGGGCCATGCGGCCAACAGCGCATTGAGGACCCAGTCCCCAAACAGGCCGCCGACCACGGCACCGAGCCCCAGCGGCACGGCGACACCGGCGCCAGTGCCGGCCCGCCTGCGCCAGGTCGCCGCGGCGGCCATGGTCAAAACCGCCACGCTCGAGAAGAAATTGATCTGGACCAGCGGATGGGCCCCGATGGCATCGAGCAGCGGCTTGATCAACACGCCGCCGCCCATCCCCACCACGGCGCCCAAGACGTTGGCGGCGAGGATGATGACGGCGTAAAGCAGGTAGATGACGGTCATTGGCGGCTCCTTTCGAAATTGGGAAGGGGCAACGCGTCTGCGGCGTGGCGCCGCCAGAAGCGGCCGGTCAGGCCCGGTTCGGCTTGGCCGGGCCCAGGGTCAGCCGAGCGAAGACCATGGCGAGGCTCACCGCCAGGCCCAGCGGCAAAATCGCCGAGTAATCCAAGTGGCTGACCTCAATCAGCATGAACATGGCCATGAACGGGGCCTGCTGGGAGGCCGCCAGAAGCGCCGCGGCCCCGATCACCGCCAGCTGCCACACCAGTCCCAGCGACCCGCCGAAGCTCAGCGCGATCACCGCCCCAAGGGTCGCCCCGATGGCAATCGACGGCGTCAGGGTGCCTCCGGCCGCCCCGGCTCGCAGCGTGGCCACGGTGACTAGGCCCTTCAGCACGGCCCCGAGCAGCAGCAGCGGAATCAGCCGGGCGGCGTCGGCCTGCATCACGGTTTGGGCCAAGGCGCGGCCGTTACCCATGATCTGCGGAAAGCCGATGGCGATGGCGCCGGTCAAGGCCGCCACCAGCGGCAGCTGCCACAGGATGTGGTGGCCGCGGGTCGCATGGGCCCCGGCCCACTTGAACGCGCGGCGGAACCACCCGCCGATGGCGCCGCAGATTGGCGCGATGATTAGCACCGCCAGCACCGTTTTGGGTGCGAACGACGCCGCGCCGACCAGGTAGTACGGGCGAAACCCCTTCAAAAGCGACCCCACCAGCATCGCAATCACGGACATGGTGAAGCTGACCACCACGGTTCGCTTGCTGACCTTGTGCAGCAGGATCTCGACGGCAAACATCGTACCGGTCAACGGCGCGATGTAGACGCCGGCAAAGCCGGCCCCAGCCGCCGCGGCGACTAGGAGCTTGCGATCGGCTTCGGCCAAGCGCAGGCCGTGTCGCGCCAAGAAGCGCTGCCAGGCCTGGGCCAGCATCGCGGCCAGCTCGCGCGGCGCCAGCTCGCGGCCGACCGAGCCGCCGGCCCCGACGTACAGAATTTGGGTGAAGTCATGCACCAAGGTGGTCCACACCGGCATCCGCTGCCCGGCGATGCCAGCCGAAATCGCGACGGTCGGCCGCATGAAGCGGTGTAGCCCGTACCAGATGATGGCCGCGGCGATCCCGCCGCCAAGCACCGCCCCCACCTGCTGCAGCGGGGTCAGCCCGGTGGCGAAGGGGTGGGCCGCCGACTCCTGGAAGTGCAGGAACAGCTGCTCGATCACATCGAGAAAAACGCTGAGGACCACCGCCCCCAGGCCGGCCACCACCCCCAAAACCAGCGTCGAGGCTGCCAACACAATATTTTCACGTCGTTTTTCCAATGCAATGCCTTCCTATCCACGGTCTGTGCCCGTTCATTAATTCTGCGCAGAACCGCGCATGATGCTTTCATTGTCTCATGGATTGCGCCTCAGCACTACCCCACTCAGACCTGCGCCGGCACCGCCGGCTGGGCCGTAGCGGCCAGGCCCATGATGGCCTGGGCGTCGGGCAGCACGGTTTCAAGCACCGTGCGGTAGCCGCAGTAGCGGTTGGACTTGGCGACGTACATCGCGTCTTTCATGCGCTTGCAGCCGCCGCAGCACATTTTCTTGAACGGGCAGCTGTCGCAGTAGCTCGGCAGCTCACGCTTGTTTTGCAGCCAGTCAAAGGCTAGGGGCTGCTCGAACAGCTCGCGCAGCGTCTGCTTTTGGATGTAACCCAACCGGTACTTGTCCAAGGCGTAAAAGTCGCAGGGGTAAACCGACCCGTCGGCCTCGATCACGTACTGGATCTGGCACTGGCCGGCCAGCCCACACGCGGTGACCTGCCCCTTGACGAACAGGTTCAACACGTCGTCGAACAGCTTGATGCTGCGGTACTTGCCGGCCCGAAGCTCCTGCAACCACAGGGGAAACAGCTGCTGGTAGAAGCTGCCGAACCGCTCGGGGGTCAAGGCGAAGTCGCTTTTTTCGGTTGCGTCCAGGTCGTCCAGGCACGGAATGAACTGGACGAACTCGATGTTTTGGTCCTGGAAGAACTTGTAGACCTTCTGCGGGTGCTTGGCCAGCTCGTTGGTCAACACGCAGAGGATGTTGTACTGAATCCCGTATTCGTCGAACAACTCCTTGGTCTTCAACACGCGCCAAAACGTGCCGCGGCCGTGGGTGTCGACCCGGTTGAGGTCGTGGTAAATCGGACCGCCGTCGATCGACAGCCCGACCAGGAAGTGGTTGTCGCGCAACAGCGGCATCCACAGCTTGGTGATAATGGTGCCGTTGGTCTGAATCGCGTAATGCACCGTCACCTTCTTGGGCTGCTGATTGATGACGGCGATGAAGTGCTCGAAGTAGCTGAGTCCGGCCAAGGTCGGCTCGCCGCCTTGAAAGGCGATCGACAGCTCGTCGCCGTCGTTCAGGTCCCGGTAGATGTTGGGAATCATCTCATCGACCACCGCCTGCTTCATCTTGCCGTAGGACCGCACCTCACGAATGCTTGAGATGTTGGCGTAAAAGCAGTACTTGCAGCGCAGGTTGCACAGCGCCGAGGCGGGTTTAATCAGTATGTTGACCGTTTTTTTCATGAGTCGATTCCTTTCTTTGCCCTCACCACGAAGGCCAACGCCAAAGCAGGCGGCAGCATGCGCAAACTGCCACACGCAGCCGCCTGCTTACGGCGTCGTTAGAACTCGCGACCACTGTACCGTTCGTTCAGGGGGAGGCGCAGGTGGTTGAATTCATAAATCAGATTGTCGTGATGCGCGATCATCCAATCGCGCAGCGCGATGCGCAGCGTGTGCAGCAAGTTCTGGTAGCCGACGTTGTCAATCTGGTTGACCTCCTCGTGCGGATCGGTACTCAGATCGTACAGCTCGTCGATGTCGCCGCAGTTGAAGATGTACTTGTACTGCCCTTGGCGCAGCATGCGCTGGGAGAACAGCACGGAGCCAATGCCGGAGCACTCGGTCACCACGTTTTGCGGCCAAGCGACCGGCGTGTGTTCAAGCAGCGGCCGGAAGGATTGGCCGTCGCGCTCACGCGCCGCCTTCCCCACCCCGGCGTAGTCCAGGATGGTGGAGTACATGTCGGCGTTGCTCAAAAGCGCCGGTTCATGCGCGGATTCGGTCTGCTGTGGCAGCTTGACCATCAAAGGCACCGTCACGGTTTCCTCGTACATGAAAATCGCCTTGTCGAACAGGCCACCGTGGATGCCCAAAGACTCGCCGTGGTCGGCGGAGAAAATAATCAGCGTGTTGTCGTACAGGTCGTTTTGCTTCAGCCACGCGATCAGCCGGCCAATCTGGTAGTCGATGTGCGTGATCTCGGCGTAGTAGTGCTTGACGATCGGCTCAAGCTCTTCCCAAGTGGCGACGTTGCCACGCTTGAGGTCGTGAATCTTGGGCTTTGGCGAATCCGCCGGGTCCTTCCAATTCGGCCAAGGCGGCAGCTTCACGTCGTCGTACTTGTGCAAAAACTCGCTTGGCACAAAGTACGGCTCGTGCGGCCCCCAGAAGTTGAGCTGGAAGTACCAAGGCTTTTCGGCCTTGGCGAACTCACCGAGGTAATGCTCGGCGCGGTCGATCAGGTACTGGTCCACCGAGGTGTCGACGCCGCTGGTGATTTGCCCGGCCTGGTGCCCCTCGTAAAAACCGTTGATGCGGTGTTCGATGGTCACTTCCTTGCCCTGATCTTTCAGCCACTGGCGGTATTCCGGGTAGCCGAAGCCGCCGAAGCCGTGGCCCGGAAAGTCGTCGCCGGTGTAGCCGATGTGCGTCGGCACGGAGTCAAAGCCCTTGTCGTACTCGGCGAACTGCACGTCACCCATGTAGTGCTGCAGGTATTCGTCGTGCTGGACGTTGTAGATGCCAGACCCCAGGTGCCACTTGCCGGTGTAGCCGGTTTGGTAGCCGGCGACGTTGAGCTGACGCGACAAGAGCTTCGGCGAATCCGGCAGCTCCTGGACCATGTTGCCGACGTTGTACGAGTTGGTCAGCATCCCGTGGTGCATCGGGTACAGCCCCGTTTGCAGCGTCGCCCGGGCCGGGGTGCAGATCGGACAGGTGGTGTAGCAGTTGTCAAAAATGGTCGCGTGCTTGGCCAGCTCGTCGAGGTTCGGCGTTTGGCACAGCGCGTCTGAGGCGTAGGCCTTCAGCGTGTCCTTGCGCTGCTGGTCGGTCAGAATGAACAAGATGTTCGGCTTGTCAGTCATGGTTTTCCTCCCTGAAATTCAGTTCGACGGTCACGGGAAAATGATCCGACGCGTACTTGCCCGGCGCCGAGACCGTGGTGTCCACGGCGTAGCTTGACACGGCCAAGTCCCGGACGAAGACGTAATCCAGCCGCTGCATCACCGGGTTGGCATGTGGGACGTACGACAGGTCGTCCATCCAGGTGCCGCCCAGCGGGTCAATGACTTGCGCGGCCACCTTCAGGCTGTCTTGAAAGCTCGCCGGCATCGCCGCGTAGGCCGGATCATCCGGCTCCATGTTGAAGTCCCCGCAGACAAACACCGGTAGCCCTGGTTGCTGGGCGGTCAAGAAGGCCCCAATCTGGCGAACGCCGGCGACTCGTGCGGCGGCCGAACCGTCGTCCAGATGCGCGGTCACCGCCACAAACTCGCGGCCGGACGCCGCTTCTTGGAGCTTTGCCCACTGAAACACGCGGCGGTTGCCCGTGCCGGGGTAAAACGACGGCACCGCCGGGGTGGCCGACAGCCACTGGTGCCCGGCATCTTCTAGGGTGAACTTGGCCGGGTCGTAGTAAATCGCGGCCGCCTCCCCCTGGCCGTCGCCGTCTCGGGGAATGCCGACATGGGCGAAGCCGGCCAGCGCGTTCAGGTCGGCGTACAGGTGCGGCAGCGCCTCTTCGACGCAAAACAGGTCCGGCGCCAGCCGCCGCAGGTTCTCAATCACATAGGGCCGCCGCGCCGCCCAGGCCCAGTCGCCGTCAACCGGCGTGTCGTAGCGAATGTTGTACGTGGTTAACCGCATCATTTTTCCTCCCGCGCCCAAAAGCGCTGGCCCTGGCTGAAGCTCAGGTCGCCTTGGGCGGCCGCCAGCTCGAACATGCGCTTGCGCATCGCGGCGATCACCGGCTGCGCCTTGGCTGTGTGCGATAGATCAACTTCTTCATCCGGATCCAAGTGACGATCGAAGAGCTGGGTGTGGGCGCCGTCCTTGGTGCGGTACTCGATCAGCTTGTAGTCCTTGGTCACCAGGCCGCGAATCTTATCGGTGAACTGCAGGTAAACCTCGTCGCGGCCGCCTGCCTGGCCCTGAATCTGCGGCAGCAGGCTGTGGCCGAACACGCCGTCTGGAATCGGCAGGCCGGCGTAATCCAAGATCGTCGGCATCATGTCGAGCAGCAGTACCTTGCCGGCGACGCGCTTATCCTTAGGGATATTGGGGCCGGCGAGAATCATCGGGATGCGAATCGAGTTGTCGTAGAGGTTTTGCTTACCCATCAGGCCGTGCTGGCCCAAGGAGATGCCGTGGTCGGCGACGTAGACGATCAGGGTATTTGCGAGTTGCCCGGTTTCCTCAAGCGCCGCCACGATGTCACCGACGCGATCGTCGATGTGCGTGATCATCGCGTAGTAGTCGGCCAGGTGGCGCCGCACTTCGCTGATCGGCCGCGGGTAGTCGACCAACTGCTCGTCGCGCTCGCCGCGAATGTCGAACTCGAAGGGGTGCTGCGGCAGGTAGTTGTCCGGCAGCGTCAAGCGCTCCGGATCGTACATGGCCGAGTACTTGTCCGGCATCGTTCGCGGGTCGTGCGGTGCCATGAACGCGCCGTACATGAAGAACGGCTGCGTTGAATCCTTGCGGTCCTTGATCGCCTGAATCAGGGTGTCGGCGAACAGGTCCGTCGAGTGCTTGCCGACGTTGATGCGATTGGCCGGCAGGTGCCAGACGGTGTTGGTCGAGAACGGATCGTAGGTGAAGTTTTTGACGTGGTCGTAGCGGCCCGTGGGGTCAAAATCGCTGACCGGCACGTTCCAGTGGTCCCACATGCCGCCGAAATACACGTTGGCCGCGTCACCGAAGCTGCGGGCAAAACTGTTGGTGCCGTTGTGCCACTTGCCGGTGCCAAACGTCGCGTAGCCGCCTTTTTGCAGCTGCTCACCCAACAGGGGCTGGTCGGCCGGCAGGTCATCGCCGGCGTCCTCCCAGCTGGTCACGTAGCGGCCGGTGTGAAGCATCGCGCGGCTGGGCATGCAAACCGCCCCGCTTGAGCCGCCGGGGATGAACGCCTCGGTGAAGCTGGTGCCGCGGTGAACCAACTGGTCGAAGTGCGGGGTGATGATCTCCGGATTGCCCAGCGCGTGAATCGTGTTGAAGCGCTGGTCGTCGGCAATCATCAGCAAAATATTGGGTTTCATGAGACCTCCTACCGCTCGTCGCGGGACCAGAATTCCTCACCCTGCGAGAAGTCCAGGTCGCCTTGGGCCGCCGCCAGCTCGAACATGCGCTTGCGCAGCCGGGCAATCACCGGCTGAGCCGCCGCGGTGTGCGACAGGTCGTACTCCTCGTTTGGGTCCCGGTGCCGGTCGAACAGCTGGGTGTGCGACCCCTGCACGGTGCGGTACTCGATCAGCTTGTAGTCCTTGGTCACCAGGCCGCGAATCTTGTCGGTGAACTGCAGGTAAACCTCGTCGCGGCCGCCTGCCTGACCTTGAATTTGCGGCAGCAGGCTGTGGCCGAACACGCCGTCTGGAATCGGCAGACCGACGTAATCCAGAATCGTCGGCATCATGTCGAGCAGCAGTGCCTTGCCGGCGACGCGCTTGTCCTTAGGGATGTTTGGACCGGCGAGAATCATCGGGATGCGAATCGAGTTGTCGTAGAGGTTTTGCTTGCCGATCAAGCCGTGCTGGCCCAGGGAAATCCCGTGGTCGGCGACGTAGACGATCAGGGTGTTTGCGAGCTGCCCGGTTTCCTCAAGCGCCGCGACGATGTCACCGACGCGGTCGTCGATGTGCGTGATCATGCCGTAGTAATCGGCGATGTGCTGCTTGACGGCGCTGATTTTTCTCGGGTAGGCTTCAAGCGACTCGTCGCGCTGGGCCCGCATGTCAAACTCGAACGGGTGCTGGGGCAGGTAGTTGTCCGGCAGCTCGATGGTGGCCGGATCGTACATGGCCGAGTACTTGTCCGGCATGGTCCGCGGGTCGTGCGGCGCCATGAACGCGCCGTACATGAAGAACGGCTGGGTCGAGTCCTGATGGTCCTTGATCGCCTGGATCATGGTGTCGGCGAACAGGTCCGTCGAGTGCTTGCCGATGTTGATGCGGTCGGCCGGCAGCTGGATGGTGCGGTGCGTCGAGAACGGATCTTGGGTGAAGGTCTTCAGGTGGTTGTACTGGCCGGTCGGGTCAAAGTCGTTGACCGGCACGTTCCAGTGGTCCCACATGCCGCCGAAGAAAATGTTGCCACCTTCGTTGAAGCTGCGGGCGAAACTCCGGGTGCCGTTGTGCCACTTGCCGGTGCCAAAGGCGGTGTAGCCGCCCTTTTGCAGCTCCTCGCCCAACAGCGCCTGGTCGTCCGGAATCGTCTCGCCGTCGTCTTCCCAAGACGTCACGTAGCGGCCGGTCGCAAGCATCGCGCGGCTGGGCATGCAGACCGCGCCGCTTGAGCCGCCGGGGATGAACGCCTCGGTGAAGCTGGTACCGCGGTGGACCAGCTTGTCGAAGTTCGGGGTAATGATCTGGTCGTTACCCAGCGCGTGGATGGTGTTGAAGCGCTGATCATCGGCAATCATCAAAAGCACATTAGGTTTCAATTCCGATCTCTCCTTTGGTGGTGGCCGGGCTGCCCCGGCCTTCTACTTTCAGTATGCAGGCACGACAGGAAAGCGCAATCAATCCGGCCCTAAAGTTGGTATCCGGCCGTATATCATGAACGCCCCTGCACCGTCGACGGCGGCTCGCCGTAGTGCTGCTTGAACAGGCGGCTGAAGTAGAACGGATCCTGGTAGCCGACCGAGGTCGCGACCTGATTGATCGGCAGGTCGGTTTCCTTGAGAATCTGCGTCGCCTTTTTCATGCGCAAGGCCGTCAGGTAGCTCATCGGGCTCTCGCCCCGCACCGCCTTGAAGGTTCGCGACAGGTGGGCGGCCGAGACGTGCAGGTCCGAGGCGAGGTCGGCCAAGGTCACCGCCTCTTGGTAATGTGCCTCTAGGTAATAGGTCGCGCTGGCCACCAGCGCCTGCTGATCGACGCTTGGTTCGGCCTGGGTGGTGGTGACCGCACGGTCTGCCGCCACCCGGTTGTCCGGCAAGGCCCGCATCAGCAGGCACAACAGCTCGACCACCTCGGCTTGGACCAGCAGCTGGTGGCCGAACGCGCCGTTGTTGATGCTTTCGGCCGCGATCCGCCTGGCGCAGGCGAAAAAGGCCTGGGCCTGATCGCCCAGCGCCACCACCGAGTCGGCGAAGGGCAGGGTGTCCGGCTTGACGCCGGGCAGCGCAATCTGGCGAAAGCCGATGTGCAACTGGGTGCTTTCGGTCCCGGGCCGCTGGGTCTCTTGGTGGTGAACACCGGGGTTGAACAGCAGCACCTGGCCGGGCGTGATGCGGGTGGTCGCACCTTCGATGGTGTAATCCGACGTCCCGCTGAGCATGATCGACATCTCCAAGAACGCGTGGGCGTGATAGGGATAGGTGCCGGGCCGCGCGTTGTGGTAGGTGAAGGCGTATAGAATATCGGGAGCAAACGTTTTGAGTTCGAACATATCGGGGTCCTTTGTTTTTACCATTGCGCGACCGACTGTTCTCTGCCACACTAAGGCATGTCTTGGGTGCGGTTTCAGCCGCGCTCGGTTTGGAGGAAAAAAATGAAGTCTCAAGTCTCTACCCGCGAGGCGGCAGGCGACCTGCTGTTCGTGATTCTCGGCAACGGCATCTCGGCCTTCGCCTACTCTTGGGTGCTGGTTCGCCTGAACATCATCAGCGGCGGCGTCACCGCCACCAGCATGATTGCCGGGCGGCTGACCCCGCTTTCGGTGACCTTTTGGACCAACGCGATCACGCTGGTCTGCCTCGGGGCCTCGCTCATGTTTTTGGGGCGGCGCAACTTCCTGAATTCGATTGTCTCAAGCCTCAGCTACATGGGCTGGTTCTCGCTGGCCCAGGCGGTACCGGTTCACCTGCCGCTGCCGGTGTGGGTCAGCCTGCCGCTGGCCGGCGTCTGCGTGGGCATCGGCTATTTCCTGTGCATCGCCCACCACGCCTCGACCGCCGGCCTGGATGTGTTCGCCTTGGTGATTCACGCCAAGTGGGACCGCTTCCCGGTCGCCGCCTCGCTGCGGGTGATTAACCTCTTGATTCTCAGCATCGGGGCCTGGCAGTTCGGGCTGCATTCGTTCTTGCTCGGGCTGGTGTTCATCATCATCTACACCCAAACCCTCAGCCTGCTTGAAAAGCGCTTCGGCGTCGCCTTGTAACCGGACGCAACACCCGCCTCAATTATACCGGACCCAGCCTGCAATGCGTGTGATTAAACTAAAGGTCCCGACAAAATTTGGCAACTCCTGCCGGCGTCTTGACGCCGGCTTTTTGGTGCCCAGCGTGAAGGGCGGCGCTGACGGCGCGTCTGGCCACCGATCGCCTGCGGCCGGCCAAAAAAGAACGCACCAAATCCGCCGGCGGGAAGTACCCCGGCGGCGGAGCTGGGCATTGTGGTCACGTGGGTGTCTACAAGGCGTTGGGTGGCCAGGCTTTTGTCCCACCGCGACGCTGCAGCGCCGCGCTGGGGCCAAAACCAGGTCCCGCACCTGTCCGGCACCGGCCACAGCTTGCAACTGCCGCGCGGTGCCGCCGTCCCAGCTCCTGCGGACGCGCCGCGGGACTGGGGTCTTACCCTCCTGGCTCAGGACTGCGCCGTGCGGTGACATCCACACGCCTGAGCAGGCGGTCGTGCTTTGGCTCTAAAACGGGTTACGCCGCCTGAGCCAGCACACCTTCCGGGCCTCCGGAACGG